>BMQD01000115.1 GCA_014647935.1 Planomonospora parontospora | reverse complement strand
GGGCGCGGTGGCGCTGCCGGGTGAGGACGTGGACGTGCGGCTGGCTCCGGTGTGGGGTCTGCTGCGGGCCGTCAGGGCGGAGAACCCGGATCGGTTCGTGCTGGTCGACACCGACGGCATGGACGAGTCCGGTGAGGTTCTGGAGGCGGCCGTCACCTCGGGTGAGCCGGAGACGGTGATCCGGGGCGGTGAGCTGCGGGTGGCGCGCCTGGCCCGGGTGCCGGTCGGGGCTGCGGTGTCGGTTCCGCAGGAGCGGGCGGCGGCCGGGCCGGGTGCTGGCGGGGCGGTGCCGGATGCCGGTCGGGTGGATGGAACGCTGCCGGATGCCGATCGGGTCGGCGGGGTGGTGCCGGGTGCGGACGGGCCTGCTCCGGTGTGGGGGGCGGACGGCACGGTGCTGGTGACCGGTGGCACGGGTGGTCTGGGTGCGCTGGTGGCGCGGCATCTGGTGGCGGTGCACGGGGTGCGGCGTCTGGTGCTGACCAGCCGGCGGGGTCTGGAGGCGC
>BMQD01000114.1 GCA_014647935.1 Planomonospora parontospora | reverse complement strand
GCGGGTGGTGGAGTTGGTGGATCCGGTGCGGTCGATGGCCCGCCATCCCCTCTTCCAGGTGGCACTCACATTCCAGAACACCCCGAAGGTCGAGCTCGACCTCGACGGCGGCCTCTCGATCGACCTGGAGCCGCTGGAGACGAATGTCGCCAGATTCGACCTGCTGATCTCCCTCAGCGAGACGGACGACGGCCTGACCGGCGTCCTCGAATACGCCGCGGACCTGTTCGACCGTTCGACGGCCGAGGACATCGCGGCCCGGTTCGTCCGCCTGCTGCGTGCCGCGGTGAGTGCTCCGGACGTCCCGATCAGCCGGCTCGAGATCCTCGATCCCGCCGAGCGTTCCACCATCCTCGGCGACTGGGCCGGGACCGGTGTGTCCTCCGGCTCTCTTACGCCGATCACGTCTCTTACGACGATCACGGAGGAGTTCGCGGGGTGGGTGGCGGCTTCGCCGGGGGCGGTGGCGGTGGTGTGCGGGGATGTGGCGCTGACGTATGCGGAGC
>BMQD01000113.1 GCA_014647935.1 Planomonospora parontospora | reverse complement strand
GATGGCGGAGAACTCCGGCTCCGGCACGACGTCCAGCGCGTGCAGGTCGTCGAGGTCGTCCAGCCGCGCGTTCTCGTCCGACGGTCCTGGTGCGCTCATTGCTGCTCACCTGCCTGCGGTTCCCCGGGAAGGGTGTGGTCCACGGGTGCCCACCGGGGCTCTCAGGCCGGTCGCAGGCCACGTCCTCACCCCCTCCCTGCCCCAGGGAGAACACGAAACGACCGGCTTCGGGTGATGTTTTCCCCACGGTGGGCCGTGGGGCTGCCGTCGGGGGTCGATGCCGGGTCGATCGGCCGCACCGGTTCCGGAGAAGGAGGCTCCCCGCAGGGCAGGGGTAAGCGGAGGGAGTGTGGAGGGGGCATGCCTGTCGCGCTGGTCGTCGAAGACGACGCCGATCACCGGAACCTGCTGGTCCTGCTGCTGGAGCGGGCCGGCTTTCGGGTGCACGCCGTGGCCGACGGCGCCGATGCCCTGCCGCTCGCCCAGCGGGTGCGCCCGGATCTGGTGGTGC
>BMQD01000112.1 GCA_014647935.1 Planomonospora parontospora | reverse complement strand
TCAGCCAAACTCCGAATGCCGGTAAGTGAGAGCGTGGCAGTGAGACTGCGGGGGATAAGCTCCGTAGTCGAGAGGGAAACAGCCCAGACCACCGACTAAGGCCCCTAAGCGTGTGCTAAGTGGGAAAGGATGTGGAGTCGCAGTGACAACCAGGAGGTTGGCTTAGAAGCAGCCACCCTTGAAAGAGTGCGTAATAGCTCACTGGTCAAGTGATTCCGCGCCGACAATGTAGCGGGGCTCAAGTGCACCGCCGAAGTCGTGGCATTCACACATTTTCCTGAGCCTTTGTGGTTGAGGGGTGTGGATGGGTAGGGGAGCGTCGTGCGGCCGGCGAAGCAGCCGAGTGATCGAGTTGTGGAGGCCGTGCGAGTGAGAATGCAGGCATGAGTAGCGAATCAGAAGTGAGAAACTTCTGCGCCGGATGACCAAGGGTTCCTGGGCCAGGCTAATCCGCCCAGGGTAAGTCGGGACCTAAGGCGAGGCCGACAGGCGTAGTCGATGGACAACGGGTT
>BMQD01000111.1 GCA_014647935.1 Planomonospora parontospora | reverse complement strand
TGCGGCTCTCCTGCTCACGCAGGCGCGCCAGCATGGACGCGGTCGTCCGCGGGTCCAGCAGCGACTGGCCCGAGGCCACCGTACGCACGGCGCCGACCAGGTCGGAGCCGTGGATCTGCTTGAGGACGTATCCCGAGGCGCCCGCCATCACCGCGTCGAACAGCGCGTCGTCGTCGGCGAACGAGGTGAGCATCAGGCAGGCCAGGCCGGGCATGCGGGAGCGGACCTCGCGGCACACGTCGATGCCGCTGCCGTCCGGCAGGCGCACGTCCAGCACCGCCACGTCCGGCTGGAGCGCGGTGATGCGGGTGACGGCCGACTCGGCGGTCCCGGCCTCCCCGACCACCTGGATGTCGTCCTCGGAGTCGAGCAGGGCCGCCACGCCGCGCCGTACCACCTCGTGGTCGTCCACCAGGACCACGCGAATCACACCCATGCCGCCAGCTCTCCTCACCTCGACCGCCGGTAACCGAGCCTTCCGGGCACCCCTGTCCGGCGGGAGACCATCAAAACACGGATCGGGGCGTGCGGGCACCCGGGTGCCCGC
>BMQD01000110.1 GCA_014647935.1 Planomonospora parontospora | reverse complement strand
CCGAGGCGCGGGAGTGGAAGCGGAACGGTCACCCGCGCCGGGCGGGCGTGTCGTCGTTCGGCATCAGCGGCACCAACGCGCATGTGATCATCGAGGAGGCGCCGCCGGCTGAGCCCGTGGAGGGCGCGGAGGCCATGGGGGCCGGAGAACCCGTGGGGGCCGGAGGGAACGCCTCCGCGCCGGAGCTGCCGGAGCTGCCGGAGCTGCCGGAGACGACGGGTGACCGGCGGATCCGGGACCGCGGTCCCGCGACGGACGGACTCGTGACCGACGGTCTCGCGGCGGACGGTCACGTGCTCGTGCCCTGGGTGTTCTCGGGCCGGAGCGTCCAGGCGCTCCACGCCCAGGCCGGGAAGCTGGAGGCGTATCTGGACGTGCTGCCCGAGGCCGATGTCGCCGCCGCGGGGCGGGCCCTGGTGACGACGCGGGCGGCGCTGGAGCACCGGGCGGTGGTGGTGGGCTCCGACCGCGCCGGGCTGGCGCGGGGCCTGGCGGTGCTGGCCGCGGGGGGCGAGTCGGCAGAGGTGGCGGCCGGTTCGGTGCGTGCGGGCCGGACGGGGTTT
>BMQD01000109.1 GCA_014647935.1 Planomonospora parontospora | reverse complement strand
TGGACTGGCGGCTGCCCAACCTGCCCGGCCCCGAGGTCTGCCGGCGGCTGCGCGCCACCCCGGAGACGGCGGAGGTGGCGGTGCTGATGGTGACCGCCTGGGCGGGCGACAGCGTCGAGAACGCCCGCCAGGAGGCCTGCCGGGCGGGGGCCGACGACTTCATCCTCAAGCCGGTCCACCCGCAGGAGTTCCTCGCCCGGGTCCTGGCCCTGCTGAGACGGTTCCCGCCCGCCCGGGCCTGACTCCGGCGCCGGCCGCACCACCCGGGTCCCTGCCACGATCGGCATCGAAAATCTGCAGTGGCGGGATTAGACATTCGTTGCGGAGGCGGCTAGTGTTTCTCTCGTCGCAAGGAACGAAACGACCGGGCAGCGCAGCAGGACCCAGCAGGACGACGAGCTGCCCGGACAGGTTGGATGAACGCGAAGTCGACGGCAGAAGGTCGGACGGGACGGGCCAGCGCAGTTGGGAAAGGGCCCCGACCGTGGACACGCTGCCGGTAGGTGACGGCAGAAGGTCGGACGGGACGGGCCAGCGCAGTTGGGAAAGGGCCCCGACCGTGGACGCGC
>BMQD01000108.1 GCA_014647935.1 Planomonospora parontospora | reverse complement strand
CGAAGTAGTAGGGGCCCTGGGAGGTGGCCTGGGTCCAGTTGCGGCCCCAGCCGCCGGCGGAGGCGAACCAGCCGGTCCAGGAGGCCAGGTAGGTCAGGGCGGGGGTGAGGGCGAGGGCGGTCAGGGCGGTGGGCAGGTCGCGCATGAAGGCGCCGCTGTAGGGGCGGCGCAGGCCGACGGCGCGGCGGGCGCCGGCGTCCCACAGCAGGGTCAGGACGGCGAAGGCGGCCAGGAAGAAGATGCCGGACCATTTGACGGCGCAGGCGGCGCCGAGCATGGTGCCGGCGGCCAGGCGCCAGGGGCGCCAGCCGAGCCAGGGGCCCTGGTCGGTGAGGGGGGAGGTCTCGTACCAGGTGGCGAGGCGGGCGCGGGTGTGGTCGCGGTCGGTGACCAGGCAGGCGAAGCCGGCCAGGACGAAGAGCATGAGGAAGATGTCGAGCAGGGCGGTGCGGGAAAGGACCAGGTGCAGGCCGTCGAGGGCGAGCAGGAGTCCGGCCAGGCAGCCGAGCAGGGTGGAGCGGGTCATGCGGCGGGCGGTGCGGGCCAGGATGAGGATGGAGATGACGCCGGCGGCGGCGGTGGCGAAGCGCCAGCCGA
>BMQD01000107.1 GCA_014647935.1 Planomonospora parontospora | reverse complement strand
TGGCGCTGCCGGAGGCGGTGCGTGGTGAGGCCGGGGGGTTCGGGGTGCATCCGGCGTTGCTGGACAGTGCGATGCATGCGCTGCTGGTGGCGGGTGGCGGGGAGCGGGAGGAGGCGGTGCTGCCGTTCGCGTGGGGCGGGGTGGTGCTGCATGCGGGTGGGGCGTCGGTGGCGCGGGTGAGGATCGCTCCGGCGGGTGGGGATGCGGTCGGGGTGGTGCTGGCCGATGAGGAGGGCCGGCCGGTGGTGTCGGTGGGGTCGCTGGTGTCGTTGCCGGTGGCGTTGGAGCGGTTGGGTGGGGCGGCGGTGTCGGTGGGCGACTCGTTGTTCCGGTTGGAGTGGGTCGGGGTTCCTGCGGCGGTTGCCGGTTCCTCCGCGGTCCCGGTGTCGTGGGGGCGGTGGGGCGCGCTGCCGGAGGGGGCCGAGGTGCCCGAGGCGGTGGTGTTCGAGTGCCCGGTGCCTGGTGGCGGGGTTCCCGGATCGGACACGCCGGACGTGTCCGGGGCGGACGTGTCGGATGCGTCCGGGGCAGAGATGTCCAGGACGGGCGTGTCGGATGTGCCCGGGGCGGTGCGGTCGGTCGTGGCCGAGGTGCTGGGGGTGGTGCAGGCGTGGCTGGCCGAGGAGCGG
>BMQD01000106.1 GCA_014647935.1 Planomonospora parontospora | reverse complement strand
TAACCTGCAGAAACAGGATCACGCGAAGGTCGGCTCATACACCACTTCGCTGGACGTGACCGGTCCCGCATCCGGCGCTCATCGAGTTCCGGCGTCGGGTGCCGATTTCCTCTCTCATGGGTCGCGGGTGTTCACGGCGTAAACACTCCGGAGACGAAGCCAGCGGATGTCCTCCGCGCAGATCGCCAGCAGACGGCAACGCGTCGAGGCCGCCACCGGGTCAACCGGTGGCGGCCTCATATCCGTCATGTGGAGGACCAGGTCTCGCTCAGCCGCGCTTGACGCTCAGACGCTCACGCAGGATGTGGCGGCCGGCATAGGCGCCACCGGCGGCGATGAGCAGTCCTCCGAGCGCGAACCCGCTGAAGATCCCACCGGCTTCGCCGGTGTTCGAAGTCGAGGCGACGTTCCTGGTCTTGACCTCGTCGGTCTTCGGCGTGGCCTTCTCGGCCTCGTCCTTACCGGACTTGTTCTCGTCCCTGGGCTCGGCCTTGGCCGAGGTGGCGAGCATGACCGGCTCGGCCGGGTTACGGTCCTTCTTCGACCAGGCGCGGGTCTCGAACGGCACCGGGTGGTTCTTCTTGCCGACACCCTTGCCCCACTTGGTGATGACGTAGGTGACCTTGATGTGGCCCTTGCCGCCGTTGC
>BMQD01000105.1 GCA_014647935.1 Planomonospora parontospora | reverse complement strand
GCCTCCGCCGAAGAGGCCAGCGCCCAGTCCGGCCTCGTCGCCGCCGCCGCAGCCGACGTCTCCCACAACGTCCGCGTCGTCGCCGCCGGCGGCGAGGAGATGGGCGCCGCCATCCGCGACATCTCCACCAGCACCTCCCAAGCCGCCTCCGTCACCGGCGAAGCCGTCACCGCCGCCACCACCACCAACACCCTCATGACCCGCCTGGGCACCTCCAGCACCGAGATCGGCAACGTCGTCAAGACCATCACCTCCATCGCCGAGCAGACCAACCTGCTCGCCCTCAACGCCACCATCGAGGCCGCCCGCGCCGGCGAATCCGGCAAGGGCTTCGCCGTCGTCGCCGGCGAGGTCAAAGACCTCGCCCAGGAGACCGCCAAGGCCACCGAGGACATCGCCCGCCGCATCACCGCCATCCAGGCCGACGTCACCGGCGCCATCCAGGCCATCGACCGCATCAGCGCCATCACCGGCCGCATCGACGACCACCAGAGCGCCATCGCCGCCGCCGTCGAGGAGCAGACCGCCACCACCGGCGAGATGAACCGCAACGTCGCCGACGCCGCCGCCTCCAGCGACGAGATCGCCGCCAACATCGCCGGCGTCGCCCAGGCCACCGCCGTCACCACCGAAGGCGTCGCCGAATCCCGCCACGCCGC
>BMQD01000104.1 GCA_014647935.1 Planomonospora parontospora | reverse complement strand
GGATGCGCGGGGTCAGCGGGTGGGGTGGGCGTTCGTGGGGCGGGATGTGACGGCGTTGAACGCGCAGCGGCGGGCGCTGGTGGAGGCGAACGCGCGGTTGCAGGAGCAGGTGGCGATGATCGAGGCGTTGCGGGCGGATCTGGCCGAGCAGGCGGTGCGGGATGCGTTGACGGGGTTGCACAACCGGCGGTTTCTGATGGAGGCGCTGGGGCGGGAGTTGCGGTTGGCGGCGGCGTCGGGGGAGGCGCTGAGTGTGGCGTTGCTGGACATCGATCATTTCAAGCAGATCAATGATCGTTATGGTCATGGTGCGGGTGATCAGGTGTTGATGCGGTTCGCGAAGCTGGTGGGGGGGCGGATTCGTGCGGGTGATGTGGTGGCGCGGTATGGGGGGGAGGAGTTCGTGATCGTGTTGCCGGGGGCGTCGGGGGAGCAGGCGTTGGAGCGGGTGGAGGAGATCCGGGTGTGGGTGGCGGCGGGGCGGGTGCCGGCGGGGGGTCATACGTTGTCGGTGTCGTTCAGTGCGGGGGTGGCGGCGTTGTCGGGGGGGATGGAGGCGGGGGAGTTGCTGCATGCGGCGGATGAGGCGTTGTACGCGGCCAAGCGGGCGGGTCGTAATCGGGTGATGCTGGCCGGGGGTGCCGGGGTGGAGACCGTGGCCGGTGGGGTCTCCGGGGTGGTTGAGGGTGTCGGGG
>BMQD01000103.1 GCA_014647935.1 Planomonospora parontospora | reverse complement strand
CCCCGCGCCTGATCCCGATCACCGTACGAACGCTGACCACCACGATCATCACGGTTGAACGGACGGTCACCTCGATCCCGCGAACCGTATGTTCCTCCGGAACGGCCCTCTCGCCGCTCTCCGTATCGCGGACCGTCGCCGGGGCGTCCGCCCTGGTTCATGCGATCACCGCGGTAGCCCCCCTGACCGCCCGATCCGCGGTTCTCGCTCTCCTCGCGGCGGCCCTCGCCGTCACGCCCGTTGTCACTGTTCACTTCTGGTCCATTCGTTTGCTCATTTGGCGAGCGCGCCCCGTCTTGCTTCGCGGGACGAATCGTTGTACGGGCGGTCTCCGGCCGCGGGGTGCGCCCCGTTCGCTATCGCTGCCCCGCCCTATCGTGGTCTGGCGCGACGAAGGCCACCCGCGGTGGGGGTGGCCCGGCCTCTCCAGCCTAGCAAGTCACCCAAAGTCCCCAGACCCTATAGGCCCTGTTGAGGAACTCGATCACTGTCTGGGCCCGCTACGAGAGCCGGCGCATCGAGTTCTACGAGCCTGCCGAGGTCTTCCACTGGCCTCGGCAGTACGTCTGGGGCGAGTTGCCCGGCTCGCAGCCGTACCACAGTGACCGGGGACGCCCGCACTGCACACCGGATAACGATCATCGACCGCCCTCGAAGGACGGCCCACCCCGTCCCGGGACCACCCCAGCTCCCACGCCACCACCCCGGAAACA
>BMQD01000102.1 GCA_014647935.1 Planomonospora parontospora | reverse complement strand
CCCAGCTCCACCCGAGGGGCCCGGCGGAATCTCCGCCGGGCCCCTCGGCCATTCCCCCGACATGGAAGCGGCCTCCGCCCACAGGGTCGGTCTTCACCCAGAGGATCAGCCTCGGCGGCGGACGTGATTCCAGGGTGCGGGAGCGGTTCCCCGGTGATGGGCGCGCATCCCCCTCGGAAAGCCGCTCAGAGCCGCTCTCCCATTCGCAAGAGCGATCACCCGGCCGCATCTCCCTCCCCGCTTGACTCTCCGCCCCGGTGTCTACGCCCCGGTCCGTCCGCGCCGCGCAGACACCGCAGCGCCCATGGGAGACAGCCGGAGGCCGCCCCGCGGACCTTCCCGTCCCCGGACGGGCCGGACGACCCCACGGCCGTCATGCGAACACCGAAAGAGGGGGCCGGCGATCGCCGGCCCCCTCTGCTGTCAGTGGCGTTAGACGTGACGAGCGCGAAATCGGTGCCATCTCTTCAGTGTGATCTGCATCACATGGTTGTTGTGACAGAGCGTATCGGGACACTCACGTCACATCATCCCCACTTACAACATTCTTATGTTGATCTGCGGAAACGCGACCGACCAGGTCACATGAGACCAACAGTCTCAAACCCCAGATTTGGTAACGAAACAATAACGCCCAGCAGGCGTGCCGCTTTCGCCCCCGAAGCGGCTTCCGTTTTTCAAGATCGGGCCTGTATGTTCCTGGCTATCCCTTTACTGACGCAT
>BMQD01000101.1 GCA_014647935.1 Planomonospora parontospora | reverse complement strand
GCGGCGTCGCTTTGATCCGGAGTTCCGGGCCGGGGCGGTGCGGATCGTCAAGGAGACCGGCAAACCCGTCGCGCACGTCGCCCGGGATCTGGGGATCAACGAGTACACGCTGCACAATCGGGTGCAGATGGACCGGCACGCCAGCGGTCAGGTCGGCGGTGGAGGTGGCACGCTGAAGGAGTCCGAGCAGGAGGAGCTGGCCCGGCTGCGGGCCGAGAAGGCCGAGCTGGCGCGGGAGCTCGCGCGCGAGAAGGCGGCCTGGGCCAAGGAGCGCGCCGAGCTGGAAGACGAGCGTGAAGTTCTCAAGCGCTCGGTGCTCTTGTGGGTTCGAGAGGCGATGGGCCGGTGAGCGCACGCGGCCTTCATCAGCTCCCAGAAGACCAGGTACGGCATCAGCCACGTCGTCTCCTGCCGGGCGCTGGGGGTCTCGCAGTCCTGGTTCTACAAGTGGAAGGACCGCATCGGCGGCGCGGCGCCGACCGGGCGCGAGCAGCGACGGGCCCGGCTGGATGCCGGGATCGGGCGCCTGTTCGCCGCCTCGGGCGGCACCTACGGCTCGCCCCGCATCACCCGTGATCTGCACGAGCTGGGCTGGCGGGTGTCGCAGAACACGGTGGCCGCGCGGATGGCCGAGCTCGGCCTGGCCGGCCGCGCGCCGAAGAAGCGCCGGTCGCTGACCCGGCCGGGTAAGCGGTCGGCCGCGCCGGACCTGGTCGGGCGGAAGTTCACCGCGGTCGCCGCGGACGTG
>BMQD01000100.1 GCA_014647935.1 Planomonospora parontospora | reverse complement strand
CCAGCCGGTCGATGGTGATCCGGGGGGCGTGCGGGACGGGCAGCGCGAGCTTGAACGCGTCGACGGCGAGCCCGTTGAGCATCCCGGCGAACATCTCGATCAGCGGCCACCGGTGCCCGTCGGGGGCCGTGGCGACCAGCTCGCCGTCCTCGTCCGAGACGGTGACCGCGGTCGCGGGCAGCAACCGGTCCGGGTCGGCGCCCGGCGCCGCGGCGAACCCCAGCAGCCGGTCGGTGACGCCGGTCAGCGACGCCGCTACCCGTCCCGTCTGCCGGGGCCAGGCGGCGGGGTACAGCAGCCGGACCCGGTGCTCGCCGACGTCGGCGGACAACTCGTCCCGCAGCCGGTGGACCTCGGGGTGCCAGACGGTGAAGAGGTCGCAGTCGAACGTCGGCCACGCCGCGTGCAGCTCACCGAGGACCACCTGGTAGTCGCCGCGGTTGATCGCCTCGACGTCGGTGGCGCAGATCTGCAGGTCGGGGCTGTGCAACCGGGCGGTGGACCAGCCCGGCCGCCGCGCGGGGAACAGCCGCGCCACCGCCTCGGCCAGGTCGGCGGCGGACAACCGGACGCGGGCGCTGTCCTGCTCCAGGCCGAACAGGCTCTCCCAGCGCCGGGTGAAGTCCTCGGCGACGTCGTCCGCGGGACGTCGCCCCTCGCCCCAGAACAACCCCTGGGCCAGCGACATGAGGTCGGCCAGGCTCACCGGGCCGTCGCCGGTGTCCTCCCGCAGGTCGTCGTGGAGCTCGCGCAACGCCGTGGCGTAGGCGTCGGCGAGTTCGGCGGTCAGCCAGCGGGCGGTGGTGAGGATGACCTCCAGCGGCGCCGCGAG
>BMQD01000099.1 GCA_014647935.1 Planomonospora parontospora | reverse complement strand
CCAGCCGGTCGATGGTGATCCGGGGGGCGTGCGGGACGGGCAGCGCGAGCTTGAACGCGTCCATCAGCTGCGTGCTGAGCATCCCGGCGAACATCTCGATCAGCGGCCACCGGTGCCCGTCGGGGGCCGTGGCGACCAACTCGCCGTCCTCGTCCGAGACGGTGACCGCGGTCGCGGGCAGCAACCGGTCCGGGTCGGCGCCCCGGGCTCTGTCGACGCCCAGTTGCCGGTCACCGGGGCCGTCCAGGCCATGGGCGGCGCGGCCGGTGTTGCGGGGGTAGTCCTCCGGATACAGGATCCGGATCCGGTCCGGACCCAGATCGAGGTCGTAGTGGGCGCGCAGCCGGTCGGGGTCGGGGTGGAACGGGCTGAACAGCGCGCTGTCGAACGGCGTCCACGCCGGGTGCAGCTCACCGAGGACCACCAGGTGGTCGCCGCGGTTGATCGCCTCGACGTCGGTGGCGCAGATCTGCAGGTCGGGGCTGTGCAACCGGGCGGTGGACCAGCCCGGCCGCCGCGCGGGGAACAGCCGCGCCACCGCCTCGGCGAGGTCGGCGGCGGACAACCGGACGCGGGCACCGCCCTCGGCCGCGGGCCGTACGCCGATCAGTTCGGCCCAGCGCCGGGTGAAGTCCTCCGACACCGCGTGGAACGGGCCCGCGCCCGGGGCGAACAGCAGCCCCTGGGCGAGGTACCAAAGGTCGGCCAGGCGGACCGGGCCGTCGCCGGTGTCCTCCCGCAGTTCGTCGTGGAGCTCGCGCAGGACCTTCTCACCCGCACCGGCGAGTTCGGCGGTCAGCCAGCGGGCGGTGGTGAGGATGACCTCCAGCGGCGCCGCGAG
>BMQD01000098.1 GCA_014647935.1 Planomonospora parontospora | reverse complement strand
CGTTGCACCTGGCGGCGCAGGCGGTGCGGTCGGGGGAGTGCTCACTGGCGCTGGCCGGCGGCGTGACCGTCATGGGCGCGCCGGACATGTTCATGTACTTCAACACCCAGCGGGGTCTGGCCGCAGACGGCCGGTGCAAGGCGTTCTCGGCCGACGCGGACGGCACCGGCTGCTCGGAGGGCGTGGGCGTGCTGCTGGTGGAGCGGTTGTCGGACGCGCGGCGCAACGGGCATCCGGTGCTGGCGATCGTGCGGGGTACGGCGATCAACCAGGACGGCGCCTCGAACGGGTTCTCCGCGCCGAACGGTCCGTCGCAGCAGCGGGTGATCCGGCAGGCGCTGGCCAACGCCGGGCTGGCCCCTGCCGAGGTCGACGCCGTCGAGGCGCACGGTACGGGGACCCGGCTGGGTGACCCGATCGAGGCGCAGGCCGTCATCGCGACCTACGGCCAGGACCGGCCGGAAGACCGGCCGCTCTGGCTGGGCTCGTTCAAGTCGAACATCGGTCACGCTCAGGCCGCCGCGGGCGCGGCGGGCGTGATCAAGATGGTCATGGCGCTGCGGCACGATGTGCTGCCCAAGACGCTGCACGCCGAGGAGCGGACCTCGCAGGTCGACTGGTCGGAAGGCCGGGTGGAGCTGCTGACCGAGGCGCGGGAGTGGAAGCGGAACGGTCATCCGCGCCGGGCGGGCGTGTCGTCGTTCGGGCTGAGCGGCACGAACGCGCACGTCATCATCGAGGAGGCTCCGCCGGTCGAGATCATCGCGGAGACGGTCGAGCCGTCGCCCGCGTCCGAGGGCGCTGCGCTTCCGGTGGTGCCGCTGGTGGTGTCCGGTAAGAGCGTGGAGGCGCT
>BMQD01000097.1 GCA_014647935.1 Planomonospora parontospora | reverse complement strand
GCGTTCGACAGCAGGTTGTCCAGCACCTGGCGCAACCGGACCGGGTCGGCGTGCACGTGCAGGTGATGTGAGAGCTCGGCGGTCAGGGTGATCCGCCCAGCCTGCGCGGCCGCCCGGTGCTCGTCGACGGCCTGGCGGACCAGGCCCGTCAGCCACACCGGGCGCGCGTCCACGACCACCCGGCCGGCGTCCAGCCGGGCCAGATCCAGCAGGTCGTCGACCAGGTTCTGCAGGTGCTCGCTCTTGCGGTCGATGACCTCGATGAAGGTCCGGTACTCCTCCGGCAGGCCGGGGGCCTCGGCCAGCATCTCGGCGTAGCTGCGGATGATCCCGATGGGGTTGCGCAGCTCGTGGCTGGCCATCGCCATCAGGTCGTCCTTCATCGCATCCAGCTGCCGCAGCCGTTCCACCTGCTGGTGCTGCTGGGCCAGCAGGTGTTCGCGCTCCTCGGCGATCCGGCGGCGGTCGGTGACGTCGCTGGAGATGCCGTCGATGAGCAGCCGCTCCCCCTCCCGGCGGGGGGCGCCCCGGCTCCAGATCCAGCGGGTGACGCCGTCCAGGCCGATGAGCCGGTACTCCAGCTCGGCCCGCTCCCCGGTGATCAGCTCGGCGCAGTAGGCGCGGAAGGCGCCCGTGTCGTCGGGGTGGACGAAACGCAGCATGACGGCGATGAAGTCGTCATCCGGCGACAGGTGCAGCCGCCCGCCGAAGACGGTGGTGTGCTCGACATTGACGTAGACGGGGCGGGCGGTGCCGTCGGGCCGGATCTCGACGGTCCAGGCCTTGTCGGTGAGCTGGTTGATGATCCGGTCGAACCGGCGGCGGCTCTCGGCCAGGGCGACGGCCAGCTCCTCGGCGCGGCGGCGCTCCATGTAGCGGC
>BMQD01000096.1 GCA_014647935.1 Planomonospora parontospora | reverse complement strand
GAGCATCCTGGAAGCATGGCCAGGAAAGGTCGCAGAGCGACGTTCGAGGAGAAGGTCTTCGCCCTCCGGCTGCTGGAGCAGGGCATGTCACCGGACCGGGTGGCCGAGGCGCTGGGCGTGGGCCGTGAATCGATCTTCCGGTGGAAACGTCAGGCCCGTGCGGGTGGCACCGAGGCACTGCGGATCAAGAAGGCGCCGGGCCGGCCGCGGCGGCTGGGGCCCGGCCAGGAGCAGACCGTCCAGGCGGTGGTGCGCGATGTCACGCCCCGCCAGGTGCTGGGCACCGCGGTGGTGCTGTGGACCCGGGCACTGGTGGCGATGGTGATCTCCACCTGGTTCGGCATCGGATTGTCGGTGGCGGCGACCGGACGGTTGCTGCACGGACTGGGCCTGTCGGTGCAGCGTCCGGTCTACCGGTCGCCGCGGCGTGATGAGGCGGCCATCGCCCGCTGGAGGAGCACCCTCTTCCCGCGGATCCGCCGCGGCGCGCGCCGGCGGGGAGCGGTGGTGCTGTTCGCCGACGAGATGAGCATGCGCGTCGATCACCGCTCGGGCACCACCTGGGGCCTGATCGGGCAGACTCCGGTCGCGCACGCGGGGGCGGGCCGCCGGTCGGTGAAGATGTTCTCGGCCCTCGCCTCCGATGGCACACTGCGTTACCGGCTGGGCCACGGGGTGATGGACCGCTGGGCGTTCCTCGGGTTCTGCACGCAGCTGCTGCGGACCATCACCCGGCCGATCATCCTGATCGTCGACGGCTCCTCGATCCACACCGCCCGGGCGGTCCGCGACTTCACCGCGCGCTCCGGCGGGCGGCTGCGCCTGTTCTTCCTGCCCGCGTACGCACCCGAGCTCAACCCCGATGAGTGGGTCAACCAGAACATCAAAGCCAGGGCGGCCCGTGAGGCGGTCGCCGATGAGCACGAGCTGGCCGCGGCCATGCATCGCGGCATGCGTCGGCTGCAAAAGCGTCCCGACATCGTCCGGGGCTTCTTCGCCGA
>BMQD01000095.1 GCA_014647935.1 Planomonospora parontospora | reverse complement strand
GGCCGTTTACGCGGCGCTGAGGACCTCCGGGACCGGGCGCCGGGGCGCACGCGGCACGGCCGGTCCGTAGCCGATCCGGACGATCATCTGGGGGTGGCCGCGCCGGTGCCGCGGATCGCTGTGGCGGCGCATGTCGCGCAGGTCTAGCGGCTGGTTGAGGAACGAGGCCGACACCCCGTGCAGGGTGGCGACCAGCAGCATGCGCTGCAGCGCCTGGCCGGCGCGGAGCCAGTCCTGCGGCCCGTCCCCGGTGGTCGTCACGACCACCAGCTGCGGCCGGGCCTCGAAGCGGGCGGTCTCCCCGTTCGCCCGCGCGAAGCGGCGGACGGGCACGAGGACGCCGTCGGGGCGCGGGCCCTGGACGTAGGGCGGGAGCCCGTCGCTGCGCCGCCCGTCCCCGCCGGTCCACCGGGCGAGCTCGGCGCGGTACCCGGCGTCGCTCGCCAGCCGCTCCTCGGCCATGGCGACCTCCTCCAGCAGGGCGGTGCCCGCCGGGCCGTCCACGCGGACCAGTTCGGCGCCCTCCAGCCGGACCGCCGCGGCCAGCTCCGCCATGACCCCCGCGGGGACGAGGGCGCCGGAGAAGGGCCGGCGGTTGGTGCGTCGGTCCTGGATGGCGGCGTACAGCTCGTGCTCGGCCGCCGAGGCGAGCGGAGCCCGCACCGGCCGCACCGCGGCGAGCAGGGTGGACCCGGCGTCCCCGATCGCGGGCAGCGGCCAGGAGACGGGCCGCCAGCCGGCGACGCGCAGGGCCAGGCGCAGGTTGAACAGGGCTGCGCCGCAGCTGATGTGGAGCGACCGGCCGCGCGGGTCGGCCACCGGGAGCCGGCGGTCCGGGTCGGCGTGGAGCTCGATGTGCTCGCGGCGGTGGACGCCGAAACGCCACGGCTGGGTGTTGTGCACCGACGGTGCGGCGCCCGCCGCGGTGACGAGCCGCCGCAGGCCGGCGTGGGTGGCGAGTGGGCTGAGCATGGCGGAACCTCCTCGATTCTCTTCGAGGCTGGCGCACCGCCCGGCCCCG
>BMQD01000094.1 GCA_014647935.1 Planomonospora parontospora | reverse complement strand
CTCGTCCAGCAGGACCGTGCCGACGGTGACGTCCAGATCCCGCGCCGTGTCCTCGTAACACAACGTCCGACCGGCGTACATCTGCCCGTCCCGACGCCGCGGCACACCCCCCGTCAACGCCGTGAACTCCGCATCCAACCCCGCCAGCGCACCCCTCAACGCCACAGCGTCCCCCGCCGCCGCCGCGACCGCCTCCCGCGCCGCACACAACCGCGCCAACCCCGCCGCGGCCTCCCGCCGGACATCGAGATCACCGATCCCGGCGATCCGGGTGCGCAGCACCTCCTCGGCCTCACGGCCGACAGGCAGCGCCGCGTCCCAGGTGATCAGCTCACGCTCCACCAGCCGCTCCAGCAGCAGGTAACCGTCCTGCGGCCGATCCAGCCCCGCCACCACCTCCACCGCCGCAGTGCGCCCGTCGCAGCGGGCCAGCACCTGCGCCTCCACCGCCGACAACGGCAACGGCGGCTGCAACGGCCGCAGCAGCGACCGCCCCCGCACACTCAGCTGCGGCAACAGCATCGGCGGCCACCAGCACCGCACCCGCGGATCAGCCGCCAGATGATCCGCATAAGCGGCAAGGGCCCAGCCCTCCAGGAACACCCGCCGCTCCCGCAGCAGACCCGGCCCGACCCGCACCTGCACCGCCCGCCCCGCGTCCGGACCGGCCCCGGCACCGACCTCGGCACCCGGAGCGGCACCGACACCGACCCAGCAGACCGGCCCGAAGAAGCCGATCGTCTCGTTCTTGGCGCAGTACCGCTGCCAGTACCGCACCACCGCCCGCTCCCGATCCCGCCGCCGCACGTTGCGCACCGCCCGCGGACCACCCGCCACGATCCCGTCCAACGCCACCAGCACCCCGGGGTTCTGCCAGGTCACCGCCTCCCGGAACAACGGATCAGCCGCGATCCGCCAGATCCGCTCGGCCCCCGCCGCGACCGCCCCGGCCAGCGCCTCGTCGAACACCTCCACCGCACCCCGACCGGCCAGCAGCTCATCGGCCGCCCCCGCCGCCTCCGGCGCCGCGAACACCTCCAACCCACCGGCCGGAAAACCC
>BMQD01000093.1 GCA_014647935.1 Planomonospora parontospora | reverse complement strand
CCCTCATCTGGCCTACATCACTGTGTAGAGCCGATAGTCCCAAAACTTATGATCGGCTCAGTAATAGGTGATCTTGTCGGTGGCGAAGTCTATGCTTCCCGCCCATGACCAGAGATGAGACTCCTGTCGTGCAGATCAAGCAGCTGGATGTGGGGGTGGATTACAGCCAGGTCTATCTCGTGGATGAAGGGTGTGACGCGTACGGCCAGTTTGATGGCGTGCCGGGCCACCCTGTAGGGATCATCCAAGTCGAAAAAGGCAGGGCCTCCCTGGTTGTGGGTCCTCAGTGGGGAACGGTGGAGTTCACGGTGGCTGTCGCCGATCGGGATCCGGGTGCTGACCTCGATGGCTATGAAGACATCGTCGAGATCAGCTATGAGTCCCCATCAGGGCGGATCTCTCTGGAGGAGTGGGGAGGGGGAACAACACACACTCTTCCTCCGCTGCCCGCCGGCCCCGGAACATATCGCTTGCGATACCACGTCAGAGGTATGGACGAAGAGGTCGCGATCGAAATAGGTGATCACTACTTCCTGCAGATCTGGCCTGAGCCGCCACGTGATCCCACCGTGCTCAAATCTACGAGTTCGTCCTTTCGGTACTGGCTGAACTCTGAACGATCCAGGCAAGCTGGCGTCGAATAGAGCGATCTGCATTGTCAGCTTGGGAAGTCTCTAACGATCTTGGCCGCTGAGCTGGGGAAACGCTGACCTGCGGAGGAGCGGTCCGGCTGCCCGTGGTTCCCCGTGAGTCCCCCTCGTTCCCTCTGCTGACGGGCACGCAACGGGCACGGCCTACTCGTAGATCCTTGCCGCTCCCAGCGCGTTGGCGAAGAACGACCAGGAGGCGTCATCGGGGGCGGGTCGACCCGTGTTCGCGTAGTAGCCGGGGGACGCTCTGATCCATGCGGCCAACGCTTCCAAGAAGCGCTCCAGGTGGTCGTTCTCCCAGACCGCTCCGTTGATCAGCTCTGCGTGGAGGGTCTCAACGTAGCGGACGAGATCTTCGCGGGTCGCGACGGCTTCGGCTGTGGCCGGTGATATGTCGTTCTGTCCCATGGACTCCATAGTGGAGGGCTCACAGCAAGC
>BMQD01000092.1 GCA_014647935.1 Planomonospora parontospora | reverse complement strand
CGGTCACGATCAGCTTGGCCACCAGCGAGTCGAACGCCTGCGGCACGGTCATCCCGGTCTCATACCCGGCGTCCAGCCGCACGCCCGGCCCCGACGGGGTGCTCATCCGGGTGATGGTGCCCGGCGCGGGCAGGAAACCGCGCCCGGCGTCCTCGGCGTTGATCCGGAACTCAAGGGAGTGCCCGCGCAGCACCGGATCGCCGTAGCCGAGCTCCTGGCCGTCGGCGATCCGGAACATCTCCCGGACCAGGTCGATGCCGGCGACCTCCTCGCTGACCGGGTGCTCGACCTGCAGCCGGGTGTTGACCTCCAGGAACGAGATCGTGCCGTCTTGGCCGACGAGGAACTCGCACGTGCCGGCGCCGACGTAGCCGGCCTCTTTGAGGATCGCCTTGGAACTGGTGTAGAGCAGCTCGGTCTGCGCGGTGGTCAGGAACGGGGCGGGGGCCTCTTCCACGAGTTTCTGGTGGCGGCGCTGCAGTGAGCAGTCGCGGGTGGAGATCACCACGACGTTGCCGTATTTGTCGGCCAGGCACTGGGTCTCCACGTGCCGGGGCCGGTCCAGGTAGCGCTCGACGAAGCACTCGCCGCGGCCGAAGGCGCTCACCGCCTCGCGTACCGCGGACTCGTACAGCTCGGGGATCTCGGCCAGGGTGCGGGCGACCTTGAGGCCGCGGCCGCCGCCGCCGTAGGCGGCCTTGATCGCGATGGGCAGGCCGTGCTCGGTGGCGAAGGCGACGACTTCGTCGGCGCCGGAGACGGGGTCGGGGGTGCCGGCGACCAGGGGGGCGCCGACGGCCTGGGCGATGTGGCGGGCCTGGACCTTGTCGCCGAGCGCGGTGATCGCGGCGGGGGGCGGGCCGATCCAGGTCAGGCCGGCGTCGAGGACGGCCTGGGCGAAGGCGGCGTTCTCGGCGAGGAAGCCGTAGCCGGGGTGGACGGCGTCGGCGCCGCTTCGGGTGGCGACGGCGAGGAGTTTGGTGATGTCGAGGTAGGTCTCGGCGGGGCTGTGGCCGTCCAGTGCGTAGGCCTCGTCGGCGACGCGGACGTGCAGGGCGTCGCGGTCGGGGTCGGCGTAGACGGCGACGCCGGTCAGGC
>BMQD01000090.1 GCA_014647935.1 Planomonospora parontospora | reverse complement strand
GGTTTCGGCGGGTGGCGGAGTCGGTGACCTACCGGCAGGTGGAGGCGTCGCTGACGGCGGTCTCGACGGTGACGGGTGCGCCGGTGTCCGCGGCCTCCGTCGAGGCGTCCGGGGCCGGGGGTGCCATGCCCGGCTCCGGGACTTCCGAGGCCTCCGTGTCGGCTTCCGGGGTTTCCATGTCCGGCTCCGCGGTTTCTGGGACTTCCGAGCGGGTTTCCCTGTCCGGTTCCGGGACTTCCGGGGCTTCGGTGTCGGGTTCCGTGTCGGGTTCGGTTGCGGGGTGGGGGTCGGCGGAGTACTGGGTGGAGCATGTGCGGCGGTCGGTGCGGTTCGCCGATGCGGTGGCCGTGGCGCGGGCGGATCTGGGTGTGTCGCGGTGGGTGGAGGTGGGTCCGGACGCGGTGCTGACCGCGTTGGCGGCCCAGCTGCCGGCCGCGGCCGGTGCGGACTCTGTGGATGGCACGGGCGGTGCCGACCCCGCGGGCGGCACGGGCTCCGGTGCCGTGCAGGCGGTGGGGCTGCAGCGGCGGGGCCGGGACGAGGTCGAGACGCTGCTGACCGGAGTCGGCCGGGCCTACGCGCACGGCATGACCGTGGACTGGGCGCGGTACTTCTCCGGGTCGGGTGCGCGGCGGGTGGAGTTGCCGACGTATGCGTTCCAGCGGCAGCGGTTCTGGTTGCGGGCGCGTGCGGGGGCGGGGGATGTGAGCGCGGCGGGTCTGTCGGCGGCGGATCATCCGTTGCTGGGGGCTGCGGTGGCGTTGGCCGATTCCGGTGGGGTGGTGCTGACGGGCCGGTTGTCGGTGGGGGTGCAGTCGTGGTTGGCCGATCATGTGGTGGGCGGGGTGGTGCTGTTTCCGGGGACGGGGTTCGTGGAGCTGGCGATCCGGGCCGGTGACCAGGTCGGGTGCGGTGCGGTCGAGGAGTTGACGCTGGAGGCGCCGCTGGTGCTGCCCGAGCGCGGTGCGGTCGCGATCCAGGTGGTCGTCGGCGCCCCCGATGAGGACGACCGGAGAACGGTCGCCGTCTACTCACGACCGGACGGAGCAGGAGATCTGCCCTGGACGTCGCACGCCCAGGGCGTGCTGGCGGCCGACATTCCATTGGTCACGGCGGATCTGACCCAGTGGCCTCCGGCGGGTGCGGTGTCGGTGGAGGTGGACGGCGCCTACGAGTTCCTGAGTGAGCAGGGGTACGGGTACGGGCCGGTGTTCCAGGGGTTGAAGGCGGCCTGGCGGCGCGGGGACGAGGTGTTCGCCGAGG
>BMQD01000089.1 GCA_014647935.1 Planomonospora parontospora | reverse complement strand
TGAGATCGTGATGCGGCTGACCAGCAACGAGCCGCACGCGTCGGCGGTGCTCGACCGTGTGCCGGAGCCGATCGCCTGCCTGGACGCGGCGGGGGTGGTGACGGGGTGGAACGCCGCGGCGGTGCGGTTGTTCGGCTGGTCGGCGGCCGAGGCCGTCGGCCGGCCGGTCAGCGAGCTGATCAGCCCCGAGCGGGTGCGCGGCGACTGCGAGCGGCTCCTGCGCGGGGTACGCCAGGGCGACGCCTCGGCCCGGGAGGTGCACCGGCTGGAGCTGGCCGCCGCCGACCGTGCAGGACGGGAGTTTCCCGCCGAGCTGGTCGCGCAGGTCCACGCCGGGCCGATCTGTCAGGTGGTGCTGCACGACGTCGGTGACCGCGACGAGATCCGGCGGCAGCTCGAAGGCGAGCAGCTGTTCCTGCGGGCGCTGGTGGACAGCCTGGACGTCAAGATCGGCGCCTGTGACAGCGACGGCCGGGTGGTCCTGGTCAACCAGCCGCTGCGGCAGGGGACCCACGCGCCCTGGCCCGAGGTGCACGTCCAGGACGCAGGCGAGGTCTTCGAGGTGTTCACCGCCGACGGGCGCACGCCGTTGCGCGGGGACCAGGTGCCGCTGGCGCGGGCGCTGGCCGGCGAACACATCGACGGCCAGCAGATCATCGCCCGGCTACCGGGTGAGGAACCGCGCTGCTTCGCCGTCAACGGCCGCCCGATCGACGCTCCCGGCGGGCGCCGCCTGGGCGCGGTGGTGGCCCTGCACGACATCACCGCCCAGCATCGGGTCCAGGTGCTGCGCTCGACTCAGCATGCCGTGGCCCAGGTGCTGGCGGACGCCGCCTCCGCCCAGGAGGCCGCCGGCGGGGTGGTCGCCGCGGTCACCGGGGCGCTGGGGTGGACCTACGGCGAGTACTGGCAGGTCGACGAGGACGGAGAGGCCGAAAATGGGGGGTCCATCGCTTCCATCGCTTTCTGGAGCCGGCCCGGACGGGACCTGTCGGCCTTCACCGACGGCCAGCCGACGACCTTCGCCCGGGGACAGGACCTGCCCGGACTGGCCTGGGAGCGCGGGGAACCGGTCTGGATCGGCGACATGGCGGCCGAGTCCCGTGACTTCTCCCGCCTGCAGGGCGCCGTGCGGGCCGGCCTGCGCTCGGCCATGGCCCTGCCGGTGCGCAGCGGCGGCCACGTGCTGGGCGTGCTGATCTTCGGCACGGACCGTCCCCAGCCGCCCGACGACGACCTGGTCGAGCTGCTGGACGGGGTGTGCGCCCATCTGG
>BMQD01000088.1 GCA_014647935.1 Planomonospora parontospora | reverse complement strand
AAGACGGCCATCGCGTGATCCTTCGGGTTGCGAAACCAAGATCGAAGGAAGAAAGCGATGGCCGTGAACAACAGTGTGGACCCGATGGCGTGGCTGGCGGAGCGGATTCAGACCAGCGACCCGGATCTGTTGCGCTCCATGGTGAAGACCATGGCCGAGGCGTTGATGTCGGCCGAGGCCGACAGCCTGTGCGGCGCCGCCTACGGCGAGCGCAGCGATCAGCGGGCCAACCGCCGCAACGGCTACCGGACCCGCGGCTGGGACACCCGCGCCGGCACCGTCGAGCTCGCCATCCCCAAGCTGCGCTCGGGCACCTACTTCCCCGACTGGCTGCTGCAGCGCCGCCGCCGGGCCGAACAGGCCCTCATCAGCGTGGTGGCCACCAGCTACCTGCTGGGCGTCTCCACCCGCCGCGTGGACAAGCTCATCGAGCAGCTCGGCGTGCAGCACATCTCCAAGAGCCAGGTCTCGGAGATGGCCAAGATGCTCGACGGGCAGGTGGAGGCGTTTCGGACCCGCCCGTTGGACGGTGGCCCGTATGCGTTCCTATGGCTGGACGCGCTCACGCAGAAGGTCCGCGAGGACGGGCGCACGGTGAACGTGCACGTCCTGGTCGCCACGGCCGTCAACGCCGACGGCCGCCGGGAGATCCTGGGGCTGGAGGTGAGTTCGGCCGAGGACGGCGCGGGCTGGCTGGGCTTCCTGCGGGGCCTGGTGGCGCGGGGCCTGTCGGGGGTGCAGCTGGTGGTCTCCGATGCCCACCGGGGCTTGGTGGAGGCGGTCGGCGCGGTGCTGGCGGGCGCGGCCTGGCAGCGCTGCCGCACCCACTACCTGCGCAATCTGCTCACCACCGTGCCCAAGTCGGCCCAGCCGTGGGTGGCCACGCTGGTGCGGACCATCTTCGACCAGCCGACCGCCGAGGCGGTGCGCACGCAGCACACGTGGGTCATCGATGCCCTGGAGGCGAAGTATCCGGCCGCGGCGACGCATCTGGAGGCCGCCCGCGAGGACCTGCTGGCGTTCGCCGCGTTCCCGCGAGAGGTCTGGAAGCAGGTGTGGTCGAACAACCCGCAAGAAAGGTTGAACAAGGAGATCCGCCGCCGCACCGACGTGGTCGGGATCTTCCCCGACCGGAGTTCGGTCGTGCGCCTGGTGGGTGCGGTGCTGGCCGAGCAGACCGATGAGTGGACCGAGGCCCGCCGCTACATGGGGCTGGATGTGCTGGCCAAGGTCCGGCTGCGCCTGATCGCGAGCGACACACCGGGGCAGAATCCGCTGCCGCAGACACTTACCGCT
>BMQD01000087.1 GCA_014647935.1 Planomonospora parontospora | reverse complement strand
ACCAGGGCGCTGGCCGACGCCGGCTCCGTCGAGCAGGCCGCCTGCGGCGTGATCGGCGCGATCGGCGGCACGCTCGGCTGGGCCTGCGGCGAGTACTGGCAGAGCGACCCGGAGCGCGCCCTCCTCACCCGCACCGGCGCCTGGACGCGGCCCGGCCGGGACCTGTCGGCCTTCACCGGCCCGGACGCGATGACCGTCCGCTCCGGGCAGGGCCTTCCCGGCCGGGTCGTCGACTCCGGCCGGCCGGTGTGGATCCGCGACCTGAACACCGAGCCGGACCGGCTCGTCCGCGACGGGCAGGCGCTCGAGGCCGGCCTGCGCACCGCCGTGGGGCTGCCGGTGCGCAGCGGCGAGCGCGTGCTGGCCGTGCTGACCTTCTTCACCGACACCGCCGAGGAACCCGACGACGACCTGCTCGACCTGCTCGGCGGCGTCTGCGCGCACGTCGGCCGCTTCATGGAGCGCCGCCGCGCCGAGGACCTCGCCCTGGCCCTGACCGCCAGCCGGCGCCGCTTCGACCGGGTCGTCGCCCAGCTCGACGACCTGGTGTGGAGCGCCGAGATCGAGCAGGACGGCGCGGCCCGCTGGATCTACCAGGGCGGGAGCACCACCGGGATCCTCGGCGGCCACGTCCCCCTCGGCGTCGACGCCGCCGCCTTCATCGGCGAGCGGGTCCACCCCGAGGACCGGCAGGCCTTCGACGGGCTGCTCGCCGGGGTCCGCGCCGGGCGGCCCGTCCAGGCCGAGTACCGCCTCACCGGCCTGGACGGCGTCACCCGCTGGATCTGGACCCGCGCCGCCCCCCGCCGCGAGGACGGCCGCCTGCTGGCCGACGGCATCTCCACCGACGTCACCGAACGCCACCGGATCGCCGCCGAACGCGAGCACCTGCTCGCCGCCGAACGCGAGCAGGTCCGCCGGCTGCGTGAGCTGGACCGGATGAAGGACGAGCTCGTCGCCCTGGTCAGCCACGAGATCCGCTCCCCCGTCGCCATGATCCGCAGCTACGCCGACCTGCTCACCGGCGACCCCGGCCTGACCGGCGAGCAGCGCATGTTCGCCGACGTCATCGACCGCAGGAGCGCCCACCTGCAGCACCTGGTCGACGACCTGCTCGACCTGGCCCGCCTGGACGCCGGCCACACCGCCGTCGACCCCCGGCCCGTCTCGCTGACCCGGCTGGTGCGCCAGGCCGTCGACGAGCACCGGGCCGCCGCCGCGGCCAAGCACCTGACCGTCGAGGTGGCGCTGGAGCACCACCTGCCCGTGCGCGCCGACCCGGTACGGCTGCGCCAGGTGCTGGACAA
>BMQD01000086.1 GCA_014647935.1 Planomonospora parontospora | reverse complement strand
TGGATGCGCGGGCGGGGGCGTTGGCGCGGCGGTTGGCGGGGTTGGGGGTGGGGCCGGAGCGGTCGGTGGCGGTGGTGGCGTCGCGGTCGGTGGAGTTGGTGGTCGCGGTGCTGGGGGTGCTCCAGGCGGGGGGTGCGTATGTGCCGGTGGATCCGTCGTATCCGGCGGATCGGGTCGGGTTCATGGTGCAGGACGCCTCGCCGGTGGCGGTGGTGGCGGTCGCCGGGTTGGAGGGCGTGGTCGGTGGGGGCCTGCCGGTGGTGGTGCTGGGGGACGGCGGCGCGTCCTGCCGACTCCTGCCCGGCGGGAGCGAGCCGGTGTCGCCGTCGGAGGGCATCGGATCCTGGCCGGCGGGCCGGGCGGATCGGACGGGTGTCGCGAGCGGCGCGGGCAGGGCTGTACCTGGTGTTCAGGTCGGGGGAGACGCGTTTCCAGCGGCGGTCGCGGATGCTCCGGAGCCTTCGGTGCCGGGGCTGCTCCCGGAGCATCCGGCGTATGTGATCTTCACGTCGGGGTCGACGGGCCGGCCGAAGGGCGTGGTGGTGACGCACGGCGCGGTGACGCGGCTGCTGGCTTCGACGCGGGAGTGGTTCGGGTTCGGGCCGGATGACGTGTGGACGTTGTTCCACTCGTATGCGTTCGATTTCTCGGTGTGGGAGTTGTGGGGGGCGTTGCTGCACGGCGGGCGGCTGGTGGTGGTGCCGTTCGGGGTGAGCCGGTCGCCGGAGGAGTTCCTGGCGTTGCTGGAGCGGGAGCGGGTGACGGTGCTCAACCAGACCCCCTCGGCCTTCTACCAGCTGATGCAGGTCGAGGAGGAACACCGGCACGCGGATCTGGCGCTGCGGTACGTCGTCTTCGGTGGGGAGGCGCTGGAGACGGGGCGGCTGCGGCAGTGGTACGACCGCCGTCCGCAGGATGCGCCGCTGCTGGTGAACATGTACGGGATCACCGAGACGACGGTGCATGTGACGTACGCGCCGTTGGGGCCGGACAGTCCGGCGGGGTTGATCGGGAGGGGGATCCCGGATCTGCGGTTGTACGTGCTGGACGGGTTTTTGAATCCGGTGCCGGTGGGGGTGGTGGGGGAGCTGTATGTGGCGGGTGCGGGGTTGGCGCGGGGGTATGCGGGCCGGTCGGGGTTGACGGCGGAGCGGTTCGTGGCGTGTCCGTTCGGTGGGGTGGGGGAGCGGATGTACCGCAGCGGGGATCGGGTGCGGTGGGACCGGTCGGGCCGTCTGGTGTATGCGGGGCGGGCGGATGCGCAGGTGAAGGTGCGGGGGTTCCGGATCGAGCCGGGTGAGGTGGAGGCGGTGC
>BMQD01000085.1 GCA_014647935.1 Planomonospora parontospora | reverse complement strand
GTCCAGCTCCTCACACTGACAGGCCCACGACCAGCACGATGATCTATCTAAACGGCATTGGCGGCGGCCGGTACGGTGGTGGACCGTGACCAGCGCCCCCACTTCGTCCGCTGTACGGCTGCCTGCCCGGGACCGCTGGTACGTGATCCCTGCCGTGCTGCCGATCGAGGTGACGGAGGAGACGGCGAAGCTCACCGTCGCGGAGTTCTTCGGCCTGGACAACGGAATTCATGGCGGAGAACTGAGCATCCCTGTAGGGCATATACTGCACAATTCCGCTGCCCACTCAGTGATGGGCGGGCAGCGGCCGACCGCTGAAGCGCTATGAAGTTCGGAGCCGCATCGAGGATTCTCTCCTCATCGACGCCTTTGTGATTAATACAGACCGTGACGCCAGCGTGTGCACCACCATTTGTCTCCTACCTTTATGCACGATCTGTACGATCGGCCTCCCCATTGGTTTACGGCCGGCGTGGTGACGCTTGTTTTCCCGCTAGGGACGGTCCTGTGGCACGCGTGGTAAGTACGGCCGCCATCGTCTGACCAATCGAGCGAAACCTTGTCTCCTCCGCGCAGTTCTGACCCCCATGACCAGTAGAGATGTCCTTCGCCGAGGTACGAGAATGTCCCGCCGTATAAACCGACGCGGCCACGCGGCTGTCCAGTGCTCCAGCTCCATCGGATTCGATAGCTCGGATTGTACGCATCGTAAGGGTTGAATGCAGGACCGCACGAGCCGTCGATGCGCCCTGCCGCGTGAACCTCCTCGCTCAGCTCCTCGCCGAGTTCGGGGTCCGTGCTCAACCCTTCTCCGGGGCTCGGGTTCACGCCGGCCAATGCCGGTGCGGCATGCGTGTCCGCCGTCGCGCTCGCCGCCGTCCACGGCGCAGCCAGCAGAAGTGTCAGCAGCGCACAGCGCAGCAGACTTTCTTTCCGCGGCCCTCTCTTTTCCTGCCCTACGCCCATTTCTCTCTCCTGTCGCGAAGATGAACGATCGAGACATAGGCGATAGTATGAATGGAAAACGGCGGATGCATTCACCAGAGGGTTGATCTTCCCTCCGCTTTGGGCGGTACATCAGGCAGGTTGTCATCTGTTGACTGTAGACAGTCAGCAGTACATCGCCGCGCCTACGAGTGGTGGACGCGCAGTTATCCGCTCATGACCTCCACTCTTGCGGGCAGGCGGGGTAGGCAGCAGCGGCGGCTTTCACCAGGCCCTCCACGACGGACAGCATCGCGGTGAGGTAGTCGCCCTCGCGGCGTAGCATCCGCAGGCGAACATCTGGCTGGTCAGCCCCCCAATGCCGTTTAGATAGATCATCGTGCTGGTCGTGGGCCTGTCAGTGTGAGGAGCTGGAC
>BMQD01000084.1 GCA_014647935.1 Planomonospora parontospora | reverse complement strand
AGGTCGGTGGGTCAGGTCGGCTGACGGATCTGGTGGGGCTGGGGGCGTTGACGTCGCTGGTGCCCCGGCAGGTCCTGGACGAGGCGATCGAGCTGCACGGATGCCGTGAGGAGCGGGTCCGGAAGCTGCCAGCGCATGTGGTGGTCTACCTGCTGATGGCGTTGTGCCTGTTCGCGGACGATGACTATGAGGAGGTCGCGGAGAAACTGACCGGTCTGCTCGCGGCGATGCCGGGATCCCAGTGGGAGCCGCCGACGCGGGGTGCGGTTACCCAGGCCCGACAGAGGTTGGGGGCCGGCGTCGTTCGGGAGGTGTTCGAGCGCCTCGCCCGTCCGGCCGCGACGGAGACGACCTCAGGGGCATGGCTGGGGCGGTGGCGGCTGATGGCGATCGACGGGTTCATCCTCGATCTGCCGGACTCACCGGCGAACCTGGCGGAGTTCCCCAACGACAGCGCGGGCGGGTATGAGACGGTGTATCCGCAGGCCCGGGTCGTGGCGATGAGCGAATGTGCCTCGCACGCGATTGTCGCGGCGGACGTGTCGGGCTGCTGGGACAGTGAGCAGACCCTCGCCTACTCGCTGTACGGGCGGTTGACGCCCGAGATGCTGCTGACCGCCGATCGCGGCTTCTACAGCTTCCACGCCTGGCAGTACGCGTCCTCGACCGGTGCGCAATTGCTGTGGCGAGTCCAGGCCGGGCTGCACCCGTACTGGCTGAAAGATCTGGACGACGGATCCTGGCTCGCGGTCATCACCAAGCCCACCAAGCTGCGCCAATCGCAGAAGGACCGGTTGCGTGCAGACGCCCGCCTCGGGCGTGACCTCGATCCGGACCGTGCGGTGATCGTCCGGGTGGTCGACTACACCGTGTCTGACGGCAAGGGCGAGCACATCCGCCTCATCACGACCATCCTCGACTCTACGGAGGCGACCGCGCAGCAGCTCGCCGCCTGCTACCAGGAGCGCTGGGAAGCCGAAACCGGATTCGCTCAGCTGAAGATCCATCTGCGTGGCCCCGGAAGGATTCTGCGATCCCGAACCCCGGGCCTGGTTCGGCAAGAGATCTGGGCCTACCTCCTCACTCACTGGGCCCTGGCCACCCTGATCTGCACCGCAGCCACCGCGGCCGGAGTCGACCCCGACAGGATCAAGTTCCTGGCCACCCTCCGGATCGTGCGCCGCTCGGTCACCGACCGAGCGGCCTTTTCCCCCTGAACCCTCACATGCTCTCTGGGCCAGAGTCGTCCACCAGGTCGGCCGGCCCCGTAACCGCAACCCCGAACGCCGCAACCGAACTTACCCGCGCTCCGTCAAGCGCACCCGACGCAGCAGCTACCGCGAACGACGCCCCAGCGACAAGGGCATCCGTCACACACCGGACCTCCCATC
>BMQD01000083.1 GCA_014647935.1 Planomonospora parontospora | reverse complement strand
CCCAGGCGATGGTAGTCCTGGGGTAAGCAGGTAGGGAGAGAGGTAGGCAAATCCGCCTCTCATGATCCTGAGATGTGATGCCGAGCCGATTGTGGCGAAGTGGGTGATCCTATGCTGCCGAGAAAAGCCTCTAGCGAGCATCAGTGCGGCCCGTACCCGAAACCGACTCAGGTGGTCAGGTAGAGAATACCAAGGCGATCGGGTGAACTGTGGTTAAGGAACTCGGCAAATTGCCCCCGTAACTTCGGGAGAAGGGGGGCCTTCGCTGGTGACGGGACTTGCTCCCCGAGCTGGTGGGGGCCGCAGTGGCCAGGGGGAAGCGACTGTTTACTAAAAACACAGGTCCGTGCGAAGTCGTAAGACGATGTATACGGACTGACGCCTGCCCGGTGCTGGAACGTTAAGGGGACCGGTTAGCCTGCTTCGGTGGGCGACGCTGAGAACTTAAGCGCCAGTAAACGGCGGTGGTAACTATAACCATCCTAAGGTAGCGAAATTCCTTGTCGGGTAAGTTCCGACCTGCACGAATGGCGTAACGACTTCCCCGCTGTCTCAACCGCAGACCCGGCGAAATTGCACTACGAGTAAAGATGCTCGTTACGCGCAGCAGGACGGAAAGACCCCGGGACCTTCACTACAGCTTGACATTGGCGTTTGGAGCGTCTTGTGTAGGATAGGTGGGAGACGGTGAAGCTCGGACGCTAGTTCGGGTGGAGTCATTGGTGAAATACCACTCTGGTCGTTTTGAACGTCTAACTTCGGTCCGTGATCCGGATCAGGGACAGTGTCTGGTGGGTAGTTTAACTGGGGCGGTTGCCTCCTAAAGGGTAACGGAGGCGCCCAAAGGTTCCCTCAGCCTGGTTGGCAATCAGGTGTCGAGTGTAAGTGCACAAGGGAGCTTGACTGTGAGACCGACGGGTCGAGCAGGAGCGAAAGCTGGGACTAGTGATCCGGCGGTGGCATGTGGAAGCGCCGTCGCTCAACGGCTAAAAGGTACCCCGGGGATAACAGGCTGATCTTCCCCAAGAGTCCATATCGACGGGATGGTTTGGCACCTCGATGTCGGCTCGTCGCATCCTGGGGCTGGAGTAGGTCCCAAGGGTTGGGCTGTTCGCCCATTAAAGCGGTACGCGAGCTGGGTTTAGAACGTCGCGAGACAGTTCGGTCCCTATCCGCTGCGCGCGCAGGAGACTTGAAAGGGGCTGTCCCTAGTACGAGAGGACCGGGACGGACGAACCTCTGGTGTGCCAGTTGTTCCGCCAGGAGCACGGCTGGTTGGCTACGTTCGGAAGGGATAACCGCTGAAAGCATCTAAGCGGGAAGCTCGCCTTGAGATGAGGTCTCCCACCCCGTTGAGGGGGTAAGGCTCCCGGTAGACGACCGGGTTGATAGGCCGGAGG
>BMQD01000082.1 GCA_014647935.1 Planomonospora parontospora | reverse complement strand
GGTGCAGCCCGGTTGCCGGAACCGGGAAACCCTAAAGTCCCGAAACCACCGGGGTTTCCGGACACGGCAAGCGAATGGGCGGATCATGCGAGGAGCAAGGAAGAAGCCGGTCGCGCCTTGGTAGAGATCTTCGAGACGCGACGAGGGGCGTGTTCCAGCCTCCGCACCCAGAGTCAGTGATCATTCTTCGGTGTTTACGCCGTGAACACTTCCCAGGCTCCGACCGCGCGACGAGCACGCCCGCGTACATGCGTCATGGCCGCCTCCGGCGGACATTGCCCGCGTCATCGGTGTTCCTCGCGCTTTCGATCTACTCGAGCCGCCGGACA
This sequence comes from Planomonospora parontospora, assembly GCA_014647935.1. GTDB lineage: Bacteria > Actinomycetota > Actinomycetes > Streptosporangiales > Streptosporangiaceae > Planomonospora > Planomonospora parontospora. The sequence continues at coordinate 1,236 of BMQD01000082.1, read as the reverse complement.
TGGGAGAGAATGAAGGGGTGAGTCTCCAGACCGCCGTACCCCTGCCGTCCCGATGGGCCGGGCTGGCCAGGTTGATGCCGCCCTCGTTGTCGTGCTTGGACGGCCCGGATGGAGGCGTCGTCGAACTGCCCTCTGATCTCGCCTGGTCCGGGCGGACCCGCTTCGATCTCTCGGACCGCGACCAGCGCTACCTCTTCCACATGACAGTGCTGACCTCGGCGATCACCGCTGAGCACTACACGCACTGGCTGAACGCCGACCTTCTCCGTTCTGATTGGGCACGGCTCCGGCTTCCCCGTGCACTCCGCGCCCTGTGGCAGGAGAGGTTCCCCGAGCTGGCGGCCGGGGTTGTCCGATCCGCTTGAGGGCGATCACGCGCTGCTGATGCACGCGGCCCTGCCGATCTGCGATCGATACGGCCTGGTTCTGGCGGGCGGTTACGCGATCAAGGCACACGGCCTCGTGTCCCGGCCCTCGGACGACCTCGACTTCGCCACCGCGGACTCCGCGCCGGTGGAGGAGATCGCCGCAGCGCTCGCAGCCGCCTACGAACGGGCCGGGGTGGAGGCCCGGGTGGTCTCCGCCGAAGGCCGCAAGGGTCATCTGGCGGTCGTCCTCCCCACAGGGGCGGCGTACCGGATCGACATCTTGAAGGAACCTCTCAATCACCCCGCGGCCGTCATGAGTTTCGGCCCCGTCCTTGCGCTCGAGGATGCCGTCGCACTGAAAATGGGCGCCCTGCACGATCGCGGCCTGCCACGGGATCTGATCGACGTCTACAGCGCGACGGCCTACTTCAGCAACGCCGAACTCCTGTCACTGGGCCGACGGGCCCTGGACGAGGACTTCTATCCAGAGGATCTACGCGATCAGCTTGATCACGCAGCGGTCTACCCGGATGAGGAGTTCGAGGTGTACGGCCTGCGCTCCGAGCAGATCACCATGATGAAATCGTGGGCGCAGCAGTGGGCTGACCAGATCGGCCGCGAGATGACGGAGGAAACCCTCTGGACCGACGACCTGGCCGACCCCTTCGACTGATCGAACGGAAGACGCGCGGAGAACTTCATGCACCGAGCCCCCGGAGATCCGGGGTGTTTACGCCGTGAACACCCCCGACGGTTCCGGCATCGTCCGGAAGGGGTCGCGGCGTGAGTAGGTATCGGCAAAACGGTGGTGTTTACGGCGTGAACACCCGGGCGGTGCGGCCGGCGGCTTTCTGCCGCTGAGGACGGG
>BMQD01000081.1 GCA_014647935.1 Planomonospora parontospora | reverse complement strand
AGCCCTTGCCGGCGTCCCCGGCCCGCGCCGCCTCGATGGTGGCGTTCAGGGCCAGCAGGTTCGTCTGCTCGGCGATCGAGGTGATCGTCTTGATGACCGAGCCGATCTCCGCCGACGAGGCGCCGAGCTTGGCGACGGTCTCGTTGGTCGACTCCGCCACCTCGACCGCCTGCGCGGCGACCCTGGCACCCTCGTTGGCGTTGTGCGCGATCTCCCGGATCGACGCGCCCATCTCCTCCGAGCCCGCCGAGACGGTCTGCACGTTCTGCGAGACCTGGCCGGCCGCGGCGGCGACGTTGCCGGCCTGGGTGGAGGCCTCGTCCGCGCTGGCGGCGATGCGGTCGCTGACACCCGACAGCTCGGTCGAGCTGGCGGCCAGCGTGTCGGCGCTGGTGGCCAGCGCCTCGATGGCCTCGCGGATGGCCGTGTTGGCCTGGTTGACCGCCACCGCCATCTCGCCGACCTCGTCGCGGGAGGACACCTCGACCCGCCCGGTCAGGTCGCCCTTCGCGGTCGCGTCCAGGACACGGGAGACCTCGGCCAGCGGACGCACGATCAGGCCCGAGACCAGCCGGGCCGTACCGAACGCGAGCAGCAGGCCGACCGCCACCAGCACCATGATCAGGTTCCGGGAGCCGTCGTACTGGTCGGCGGCCGCGGCGGTCACCCCCTCGGCGTTCTCCTTCTCGAGCTTCGCGAGGTTGTCCATGGCGGTGTTGAGCTGGTCGGAGACGCTGGTGAACTGCTCCACCACGGCCTTGATCTCGGCGGTGGCACCGGCTCCGGCGGCCGGTGCCGCCGCGGGGGCGGACATCACGGTGTCGCGCAGGGTCCGGTACTCCTGCCACGCCTCCGCGAAGGAGGCCGCGTTCTCCTTCAGGGCCGGGGAGTCGGTGGCGTCGGCCTTGTATGCCTCGAACGCGGCGGTCACCGCCTCGGTGGCCTTCTGCATCTGCGCGGCGGCCTCCGCCTTCATCGCGGGGTCCGGGATGCTGACGACGCCGGTGGTGGCGTTGAACATGTTGGCCATCTGGCCGCGCAGGTCGACCAGGTGGGCGAGGCGTTCGACGCTGCCCTGCTTGATCGTGTTCAGGTCGTCGTTCAGTGCGCTCATCCGGCTCAGCGCCACGACGCTCACGCCGGCGCCCATGACGGCGACGATGGCCACGGCGACGAGGATCTTGATGTTGATGCGCCGGTCGGCGAACCACCCCAGCAGGCGGTTGCGGTTCGCGCTCACGACGGGGCGCGCGTTGTCTACGGACGTGCCGGTCACGTTCAGGTCCTTTCCAGTGCGAGACCGAGAGCTGCTGGGATTGCCGACAGACAGCCATCTCGTCTGCTCATCGGCATCGGGAAGGGCCGTCTGAGGCGATCGGAAGCGCTTCCCCGGGAGTCGGGGGCACGCGCGCCCTCCGAGGGCGAGCCCGTACGGGGCCCGCGAAGACGAAAGGACACCCGCCGGGCGATCGCGCCGCCCGGCGGGTGTCCTTTTCGCATCCCGGTCGTACCCCGGTCCGTGCTCTCCCGGCACCGCCTGCCGGAGCGCTTCCGGGGCCGCCGGGCCCGGTGTCAGTAGCGGAAGCCGGAGACCAGGGTGTGCAGCCGGGCCGACAGCCCGGCCAGC
>BMQD01000080.1 GCA_014647935.1 Planomonospora parontospora | reverse complement strand
TGGGACGCAAGATGCGTTCCACGACAGACCAAGGAGTTTCCCTTGAAGCGCATCCTCCTCCCCGCCGGTGGCGCCATCCTGGCCACCGGTCTGCTGGCCGCCGGTCTGGCCGGCACCGCCCAGGCCGACCCGACCTGGGCCTACGACACGATGGCCAAGGACGCCCCCACGGCCATCGAGACCGCGAAGTTCTGGCTCGCCGCCAACGGCAAGACCAACCGTCTGGCCGAGGCCACGCCGTACACCTGGGAGACCAAGGCCACGCCGAAGCTGAGCGTCGGCGGCGGCTACACCCCCGACGGCAAGCCCGGCTCGGTCGTGCCGATCGGCGAGGAGAAGAAGTCGGCCACGGTCGTCAAGAACATCAACCTGCCCAAGACCATCGGCAAGGTGTTCTTCGTCGACTCCGACAACAACCTCAAGTGGTGCTCCGCCACCTCGATCCAGGCCAAGTACCGCAACCTGGTCGCGACCGCGGGTCACTGCGTCTACGACGACGCCAAGAACTCCAGCGTCATGGACCACTGGATCTTCGTCCCGGGCTACTACCAGGGCAAGGCTCCGTGGGGCGTGTACGTCGGTAAGACCGCCTACACCCACTACGACTACTCCGCCTTCGAGGACCGCGACCGCGACTACGCGTTCGTCACGGTCTACAACGGCGTCCAGGTCGGTGGCGGCTCGGTCAAGGAGATCTCCAAGAGCGAGTTCGACAAGGCGGGCCCCGGCAAGTTCGTCAAGGAGACCCCGATCACGGCCGAGCAGTACGCTGCCGGCTACGAGAAGTACGGCGAGGCCGGCCCGTACAAGGCCAAGGCCGTGGACCCGAAGGTTGAGCACGTCGCCAAGCCGGCCGGCGTGACCAACCAGAACTTCCACCAGTACGTCGCGGGCAAGGACGGCGTCAAGGTCGTCGGCGTCGAGGTGCTGGAGTCGCAGTTCAACGCCGCGGCCCAGGGCCTGGACAACGGCAACCGCTACAACGGCCTCAGCCAGGAGGTGGCGATCTCCAAGGAGGAGTTCGACGCCCTCACCGCCGCCAAGGCTGACGGCAAGTTCCTCGGCAAGCTGACCGCGGTCAAGGTCGGCGAGAACGTCGTGGGCTGGAAGAAGCAGCAGTTCTTCGTCAAGGCGTGGGTGAAGACCACCGCTCAGACGAAGTACTGGGTCGAGACCTACTACCTGGCCGCCGACTTCATCAAGGACACCGGCCGCCTCGGCGACAACGTCGGTGGCCAGGGCTTCGCCTGGAACCAGAAGACCGGCCAGAAGGTCTTCGTGTTCGGTTACCCGGCGGACGCTCACCCCGACGGCCACAAGGCCTACACCGGCGTGACCGCCAAGTGGTGCTACGGCACCACCACCGGCAAGACCTACACCCACGCCGCGACCAAGGTCGAGGAGCACGTCGGCCTCAAGTGCGCGATGACCCCGGGCGCCGACGGCTCCCCGTGGCTCATCAAGTACAGCAACGCCAAGCGTCTGGGCTACGTCAACGGTGTCACCAGCCTCTTCGGTGACCAGGACAAGAACAACCGCTACGACCTGAGCACCTCGGCGTACTTCGACGGCGAGACCGCCGCGATCTACAACAAGGCCGCTGCTGTCTGGTCCGGCTCGATCGTCAAGTAACACCCGGCGATCACCCGAGGCTTCCAGGGGTCCAAACCCTGAAAGACTCAC
>BMQD01000079.1 GCA_014647935.1 Planomonospora parontospora | reverse complement strand
GGGTTCTTGTTCTCGGGTCAGGGGGCGCAGCGGGCGGGGATGGGCCGGGAGTTGTATGCGGTGTTCCCGGTGTTCGCGGAGGCGTTGGATGCGGTGTGCGCGGTGGCGGACGTGGAGCTGGGGCGGTCGTTGCGGGAGTTGATGTTCGCCGAGGACCAGCGCGATGACCAGGGCGAAGGCGCGGGCGGGGACGCGGACCAGGCCGGGGGTGGGGGCGCGGCGGAGACGTTGGGGCGCACGGAGTTCGCTCAGGTGGCGTTGGTGGCGTTCGAGGTGGCGTTGTTCCGGTTGCTGGAGTCGTGGGGGGTTCGGCCGGATGTGCTGGTGGGGCATTCGGTGGGGGAGCTGGCGGCGGCGCATGTGGCGGGGGTGCTGGATCTGGCGGATGTGGTGCGGTTGGTGGTGGCGCGGGGGCGGTTGATGCAGGCGTTGCCGGCGGGTGGGGTGATGGTGGCGGTGCAGGCCTCGGAGGCGGAGGTGGTGCCGCTGCTGACGGCCGGGGTGGGGGTTGCGGCGGTCAACGGTCCGTCCTCGGTGGTGGTCTCCGGGCAGGAAACAGCGGTGGAGGCGGTGGTGGCGAGGCTGCCTGAGGGTCGGCGGTGGTCGCGGTTGCGGGTGTCGCATGCGTTCCATTCGCCGTTGATGGAGCCGGTGCTGGAGGGGTTTCGGCGGGTGGCGGAGTCGGTGACCTACCGGCAGGTGGAGGCGTCGCTGACGGCGGTTTCCACGGTGACGGGCGCGCCGGTCGCCGGGGTTGCGGTGCCGGGTGCCGAGACTTCCGGGGTTTCTGCGGTTTCCGGGGATTCCCTGCCCGGCTCCGGGACTTCCGAGGCTTCGGTTTCCGGGACTTCGGTGTCGGGTTCGGTTGCGGGGTGGGGGTCGGCGGAGTACTGGGTGGAGCATGTGCGCCGGTCGGTGCGGTTCGCCGATGCGGTGGATGCGGCGCGGGGTCTGGGTGTGTCGCGGTGGGTGGAGGTGGGTCCGGATGCGGTGCTGACCGCGCTGGCGGCCCAGGTCCTGGTCGCGGATCCTGCGGATGACACGGGCGGTGCCGGTGCCGCAGGCGGTACGGGTTCTGCGGCTGGTGCGGGTTCCGCGGGCGGTGCGAGCGGTGCGGGTTCTGCGGTGATGGGGTTGCAGCGGCGGGGCCGGGGCGAGGTCGAGGCGCTGCTGTCCGGGCTGGGCCGGGCGTATGCGCACGGTGTGACGGTGGAGTGGGAGCGGTACTTCTCCGGGTCGGATGCGCGGCGGGTGGAACTGCCCACCTACGCCTTCCAGCGCAAGCCGTACTGGCTGGAGAGCACGGCTGCCACGGGTGACGTGGCCTGTGTCGGGTTGGAGGCCGTCGAGCATCCGCTGCTCGGTGCGGCGCTCGCGTCACCGGAGTCGGGCGGAGTCGTGTTGACGGGCCGGTTGTCGGTGGCGGCGCAATCGTGGCTGGCCGATCACGTGGTGGGCGGGGTGGTGCTGTTTCCGGGGACGGGGTTCGTGGAGCTGGCGATCCGGGCCGGGGATCAGGTCGGGTGCGGTGCGGTCGAGGAGTTGACGCTGGAGGCGCCGCTGGTGCTGCCCGAGCGCGGTGCGGTCGCGATCCAGGTGGTCGTGGGTGCGGACGACTCCTCGGGCACGCGTTCCGTCGCCGTCTATTCCCGGCCCGAGAGCGGTGATCCGTCCTGGACCCGGCACGCGAGCGGCACGCTCGCCGCGGACGGGCCGCCTCCCTCCTTCGACCTGAGCCAGTGGCCTCCGGCGGGTGCGGTGTCGGTGGAGGTGGACGGCGCCTACGAGTTCCTGAGTGAGCAGGGGTACGGGTATGGGCCGGTGTTCCAGGGGTTGAAGGCGGCCTGGCGGCGCGGGGACGAGGTGTTCGCCGAGG
>BMQD01000078.1 GCA_014647935.1 Planomonospora parontospora | reverse complement strand
AGGGGGTCATGCCGAACAGGTGCTCACCGGTGGCGATCAGCCACTTGCCCAGCGGCGGATGCGCCACGTAGAGCGGGCAGGGGTCGGCGTCCGCGGGCACGCACGTCTCCCAGATCCGTGTGTCCCCGGCGATGAGCATCCGGTCGGCGACCGGGTCCTCGACGCTGCCCAGGGCCTTGCGCTCCACGCCGAAGTTGAGCAGCGCGAACGCGTCCTTGGCGTAGTAGGTCTCGTCGAAGACGACCGCGTTCGGGCGGCCCAGGTCGACGAAGCGCAGGACCGCGCCGAACGCCGCCACCAGCAGCGGGCCGATCCAGCCCCACAGGACGCCTCCCGGCATAGGCGGCACCAGCCGGTCACGCGTTGATCCCATTCAGGAGATTATGGTGATGAATCAGGCCCGATGCACAGCGTCGTAAAGGTCACGTTTGGGGATGCCCGTATGATCAGGCCCGATGGACGGCGTCGCAGAGGTCACGTTTGGCGACGCCCGTGTGATCAGGCCCGATGGACGGCGTCGTAGAGATCGCGTTTGGGGATGCCCGCGGCTTTGGCGACGTCCACGATCGCGTGCTTCCTCGGCACGCCGGCCTCCTCGCGCCGGGCGACCTCGGCGACCAGGTCCTCGATGACCGGTTCCAGGGCCTCCTGCACGTGCCCGGCGACGACGACGGTGATCTCGCCCTTGACCCCCTGCGCGGCCCACTCGGCGAGCTCGCCCAGGCCGCCGCGCCGTACCTCCTCGTAGGTCTTGGTGAGCTCCCGGCAGACCGCGGCGGGCCGGTCGGCCCCGAACGCCTCGGCCATCGCCGCCAGCGAGGCCGCCAGCCGGTGCGGCGCTTCGAAGAACACCATCGTGCGCTCCTCGGCGGCCAGGGCGGCCAGCCGGCGCGTCCGCTCGCCCTGCTTGCGCGGCGGGAACCCCTCGAAGCAGAACCGGTCGCTGGGCAGGCCGGAGACCGCCAGGGCCGTGGTGACCGCGGAGGGGCCGGGCAGCGAGGTGACCGTGATCCCGGCGTCGACGGCCAGGCGGGTGAGGCGGTAGCCGGGGTCGGAGACCCCCGGCATGCCCGCGTCGGTGACGACCAGCACGGTGTAGCCGGCCTGGAGCACCTCCAGCAGCTCGGCGGCCCGCGCGACCTCGTTGGCGTCGTAGTAGGAGACGATCCGGCCGCCGATCTCCGCGCCCAGGTCCGAGGCCAGCCTGCGCAGCCGCCGGGTGTCCTCCGCCGCGACCACGTCGGCCGTCTCCAGTGCCTCGCGGAGGCGCGGCGAGACGTCGCCCGCCTGCCCGATCGGAGCCCCCGCCAGCACCAGCCTGCCGTTGTCCGTCACCCTTCCATCTTCTCCCATCCCGCCCACCGTTCCCGCCGCCGCCCGCCGTTCCCGTCCCCGGTCCGCCCGGAGCCTTCCGGGAGGCCGGGGAGCCGGGGACGACAGCGGAGAACACGGTTCCGCCGTGGAGAAGCTCCCCGGTTGGGTACGTACGGGATGTTTCTTGAGGTGCACGGGTGACGAGGCCCGTACGATGTCCGGGTGGCCGTGACCGATTTCCCTGAGCAGGTGTCCGAGCAGCCGGAGCCCCGGCCGGGCGGCCGACCGGAGGACTCCGTACGCGACCGGCTGGTGCCGCCCATGCCGGGAGGCGTCCTGTGGGGCTGGATCGGCCCGCTGCTGGTGGCGGCGTTCGGCGCGGTCCTGCGCTTCGTGAACCTGGGCCGCCCGAACGCGGTCATGTTCGACGAGACCTACTACGCCAAGGACGGCTTCGCGCTGCTCAACTTCGGCGCCGAGCGGAACGCCGTCAAGGACGCCGACAAGCTCCTCATGCAGGGCAACACGGCGATCTGGGAGCAGTGCGCCCCGGCCGAGCTGGACAAGTGCGCGTCGTACGTCGTCCATCCGCCGCTGGGCAAGTGGCTGATCGCCACCGGTGAGCACCTGTTCGGCATGACCCCCT
>BMQD01000077.1 GCA_014647935.1 Planomonospora parontospora | reverse complement strand
CGGGCAGGGCCGAAGGTCCCCGGGGGAGGGGACCTCGGGACCGGGCAGCCCCCGCCCCGCCCCGCCGGGGCGGGCGCTCTTCCCGGCCACCCCGTGCCGGGTGGGAGACTTGGGGTGAGCCGGGGCGTGACGGAGGGATGGGCGTGGGCGAGAGATCTCTGATTCCGCACATGCGGCTGGACGACCTGCTGTCGGAGCTGCAGGACCGGCTGGAGACGGTGCTCGCCACCCGCGACCGGGTGCACGCGCTGCTGGAGGCCGTGGTCTCGGTCGGCAGCGACCTGGACCTGGAGACCGTGCTGCGGCGCATCACCGAGGCCGCGGCCAAACTGGTCGACGCCCGCTACGCGGCGCTCGGCGTGATCGGCGAGGGCGGCACGCTCGAGCGCTTCATCCCGGTGGGCCTCACCGAGGAGGAGATCGCGCAGATCGAGCACTGGCCGCACGGCAAGGGGCTGCTCGGTCTGCTGATCAAGGACCCGCAGACGTTGCGGATGACCGACCTCGCCGAGCATCCCGAGTCCTACGGCTTCCCCGCGGGCCATCCGCCGATGCACAGCTTCCTGGGCGTGCCGGTGCGGGTGCGCGACGAGGTGTTCGGCAACCTCTACCTGACCGAGAAGGCCGGCGGAGGGGCCTTTGAGGAGGAGGACGAGGCGGTCGTCAACGCGCTGGCCGCCGCCGCGGGCGTGGCCATCGAGAACGCCCGGCTGTACGAGGAGACCCGGCGCAGGGAGGACTGGCTGCGGGTCTCCTCGGAGGTGACCACCAGCCTGCTCTCCGGTGACGACCCGGGCGAGGTGCTCACCATCATGGCCCGCCGGGCCCGGGAGCTGACCGGGGCCGACACCGCGATGGTCAGCTTCCCGCACGAGGACGTGGTGCGGATCGAGATCGTCGAAGGGTTCGGCGAGGAGCTGCTGCGCGCGCGGGACATGGAGATGGACAGGTCGCTGGCGGGCGTGACGCTGCGCACCGGCCGGTCGCAGAGCACGCCGGACCTGCAGGAGTCCACCGGGCACCCGCCGCACCTGGAGGGCGTGCCGCTGGGCCCGGCCATCGCCGTGCCGCTGGGCGGGACGGACGGGGCCCGCGGCGTGCTCGTCCTGGCCAGGCGGAGCGGGGCGCCGCCGTTCGGTGAGCCGGACCTGCGGATGGCGGAGGCGCTGGGCGGGCAGGCGGCCATCGCGCTGGAACTGGCCGCCGCGCGCCGCGACGCCGAGCGGCTGGGCCTGCTGGAGGACCGCGACCGCATCGCCAAGGACCTGCACGACGTCGTGATCCAGCGGCTGTTCGCGGTGGCCATGACGCTGATGAGCACGGTCCGCATGGTCGAGCACCCCGCCGCGTCGGCGCGGCTGCAGCACGCGGTGGACGAGCTGGACCAGACCATCAAGGAGATCCGCTCCACCATCTTCGCACTGCAGACGCCGCCGCAGGCCGGTCCGGCCCGCACGCTGCGCGGCCGGGTGACGGAGCTGGTGGAGGCCGCCCGCGAGCAGCTCGGCTTCATGCCCGGCATCCGGATGGAGGGGCCGCTGGACAACACGGTGCCCGAGGAGATCGGAGAGCAGTTGCGGGCGGTGCTGCGCGAGGCGCTGTCCAACGTCGCCCGCCACGCCCGCGCGAGCAGGGCGCAGGTGCTCGTGGAGGTGAGCGGCGGCGCGCTGCTGCTGGAGGTGAGCGACAACGGCGTCGGAATCCCCGAGGACGGGCGGCGCAGCGGGCTGCGCAACCTGGCCGAGCGGGCCGAGCGTCTGGGCGGATCCTTCACCGCCGAGCGCGCCGAGGGCGGGGGCAGCCGCCTGCGCTGGCGGGTCCCGCTCGGCCGGGGCTGACCCCCGGCCCGCCGGGCTCACCAGGGACGGAGGTCTCCCCGCTCGCCGCGTTCGGCCTTGAGCCGGGTGACCAGCGCCGCGGCCTGGGTACGGCGCTGCATGTCGAGCTTGCCCAGCAGGTTGGAGACGTAGTTCTTGACCGTCTTCTCCGCCAGGAACATCCGCTCGCCGATCTGCCGGTTGGTCAGGCCCTCGCCGATCAGGTCCAGGATCTGCCGCTCCTGCGCCGACAGGGCCGCCAGCGGGTCCT
>BMQD01000076.1 GCA_014647935.1 Planomonospora parontospora | reverse complement strand
CGCTGGGGGCGCGGGTGACGGTGGCGGCGTGTGACGTGGCCGACCGGCAGGCGCTGGCGGATCTGCTGGCGGCGGTTCCCGCCGAGTATCCGCTGCGGGGTGTGGTGCACGCGGCCGGGGTGCTGGACGACGGGGTCGTGGCGGCGCTGACGCCGGAGCGGATCGATGCGGTGCTGCGGCCGAAGGCGGACGCGGCCTGGTATCTGCACGAGTTGACGGCGGGCCTGGATCTGTCGGCGTTCGTGTTGTTCTCGTCGCTGGCCGGGACGCTGGGCAATGCGGGTCAGGGCAATTATGCGGCGGCGAACGCGTTCCTGGACGGGTTGGCGGTGTATCGGCGGGCGCGGGGGTTGGCGGCGCAGTCGGTGGCGTGGGGTCTGTGGGCCGGTGGCGGGATGGGTGCCGGGCTGGAGGCGGCGCAGGTGCGGCGGATGGCGGGGATGGGGATGGGGGCGCTGGCGCCGGAGCAGGGGCTGGCGTTGCTGGATGCGGTGGCGGGGGCGGACGCGGCGGCGGTGGTGGCGGTGCGGCTGGATGTGCGGGTGCTGGCGTCGGCGGGGGCGGGGTTGCCGTCGGTGTTCGCGGGGTTGGTGCCGGTGGCGCGGCGGCGTGCGGCCGGTGGCGGCGGTGGTGGTGGTGCGGGCGGGTTGGGTCGTCGGTTGGCCGGGTTGGGTGCGCGGGAACGCGAAGCCGCCCTGCTGGAACTGGTTCGCACGCACGTCGCAGGCATCCTCGGCCACGCCGGCCCGGAGGCGGTCGAACCCGAGATGGCGTTCAAGGAACTGGGCTTCGACTCCCTCTCCGCGGTCGAGTTCCGCAACCGGCTCAACGAGGTCACCGGACTGCGACTCCCGCCGACGCTGGTGTTCGACTATCCGAACGCCATGGTCCTGGCCGCTCACCTCGGTTCCGAACTGGCACCCGACCTGGGCGCCGGAAACGGCCATGACTCCGGCGAGCAGCGGATCCGCCGGATCCTGGAGAGCATTCCGCTCACCAAGCTCCGAGACGCCGGGCTGATGGACGTTCTCCTCGAACTGGGCGGAGCCCGATCCACCGAGTCCGCATCGGAGGCGGACGGCACGCACGGGTCCATCGACGACATGGACCTGGAGAGCCTGATCAACATGGCGCTCGACGGTGTCGACGCCACCGACGCGACTCAAGGGGCGTGACTTCGAGATGGCCAACGAAGAGCAGCTTGTCAAGGCGCTCCGTACGTCCCTGAAGGAGACGGAGCGGATCAGAGCCGAGCACCGGAACCTACTGGCTTCGCTGCGTGAGCCGATCGCGGTCGTGGGGATGGCGTGCCGGTATCCGGGCGGCGTGGAGTCGCCGGACGACCTGTGGCGGCTCGTGGCGGACGGGACGGACGCGGTCGGGGAGTTCCCGCCGGACCGAGGCTGGGACGTCGAGGGGTTGTTCGACCCCGAGCCCGGTGTGGAGGGCAAGACCTACGCCCGTGAAGGCGCCTTCCTGTACGGCGCGGCGGAGTTCGATCCGGGGTTCTTCGGGATCAGTCCGAACGAGGCGCTGTACATGGATCCGCAGCAGCGGTTGCTGCTGGAGACGTCGTGGGAGGCGATCGAGCGGGCGGGGATCGATCCGGCGTCGTTGAAGGGCAGCCGGACCGGCGTGTTCACCGGGATGATGTACCACGACTACGCCTTCAACAGCGCCGCAGGCGCCATCGTGTCGGGCCGCATCTCCTACGCCCTGGGGCTGGAGGGCCAGTCCGTCACCGTGGACACGGCGTGCTCGTCGTCGCTGGTGGCGCTGCACCTGGCGGCGCAGGCGCTGCGGTCCGGGGAGTGCTCGCTGGCGCTGGCCGGCGGCGTGGCGGTCATGGCGACGCCGGAGGTGTTCGTCGAGTTCAGCCGGCAGCGGGGTCTGGCCCCCGACGGCCGGTGCAAGTCCTTCGCCGCAGGTGCCGACGGCACCGGCTGGGGCGAGGGCGCGGGCGTACTCCTGCTGGAGCGGCTGTCGGACGCGCGCCGCAACGGGCATCCGGTGCTGGCGATCGTGCGGGGTACGGCGATCAACCAGGACGGCGCCTCCAACGGGCTGACCGCGCCGAACGGTCCCTCCCAGCAGCGGGTGATCCAGCAGGCACTGGCCGGAGCGGGCCTGACGGCCGCGGACGTCGACATGGTGGAGGCGCACGGTACGGGGACCCGGCTGGGTGACCCGATCGAGGCGCAGGCCGTCATCGCGACCTACGGCCAGGACCGGCCGGAGGACCGGCCGCTCTGGCTGGGCTCGATCAAGTCGAACATGGGCCACACCCAGGCCGCCGCCGGCGCCGCGGGAATCATCAAGGTGATTCAGGCGATGCGTTACGGGGTCATGCCGAAGACGTTGCACGTGGACGGGCCGTCGCCGAACGTGGACTGGTCGGCGGGCCGGGTGGAGTTGCTGACCGAGGTGCGGGAGTGGAAGCGGAACGGTCATCCGCGCCGGGCGGGCGTGTCCTCCTTCGGCATCAGCGGCACCAACGCCCACGTCATCATCGAGGAGGCGCCCGCGACGGAGGAGCCCTCTGCGGAGGCGGAGGCGTCACCCGTGCCCGTGTCCGGGGCGATGCCCGCGCCTGGGCGGATTCCGATGCCGCCAGTGGTGCCGCTGGTGGTGTCCGGTAAGAGCGTGGAGGCGCTGCGGGCGCAGGCGGGGCGGC
>BMQD01000075.1 GCA_014647935.1 Planomonospora parontospora | reverse complement strand
GTGCTGGAGGGGTTTCGGCGGGTGGCCGAGTCGGTGACCTACCGGCAGGTGGAGGCGTCGGGGCCGGTGGCGGTTTCCACGGTGACGGGTGCGCCGGTGTCCGGGGAGTGGGGGTCGGCGGAGTACTGGGTGGAGCATGTGCGGCGGTCGGTGCGGTTCGCCGATGCGGTGGACGCGGCGCGGGGTCTGGGTGTGTCGCGGTGGGTGGAGGTGGGTCCGGACGCGGTGCTGACCGCGCTGGCGGCCCAGGTCCTGGCTGCGGATCCTGCGGACGGCGCGGCCGGTGCGGGCTCTGCAGATGGCACGGACGGTGCGAGTGGTGCGGGTGCCGTGCAGGCGGTGGGGCTGCAGCGGCGGGGCCGGGGCGAGGTCGAGGCGCTGCTGTCCGGGCTGGGTCGGGCGTATGCGCACGGTGTGACGGTGGAGTGGGCGCGGTACTTCTCCGGGTCGGGTGCGCGGCGGGTGGAGTTGCCCACCTACGCCTTCCAGCGCGAGCCGTACTGGATGGATGCGCGTGAGTACCTGATCGCGTCCTGGTTCGGCGAGGAGATCGGGGATGTCACCGCTGCGGGGCTCGACACGGTCGAGCACCCCATGCTGGGAGCGTCCCTCGCCTCACCCGACTCCGGCGGGCTGGTGCTCACCGGCCGGCTGTCCCTGGACGGCCATTCGTGGATCGCCGACCACGAGGTGCTGGGCAGCGTGCTGCTGCCGGGCACCGGGTTCGTGGAGCTGGCGATCCGGGCCGGTGACCAGGTCGGCTGCGGTCTCCTCCAGGAACTCGCCCTGCGCGCACCTCTCGTGCTGGAAGGCCGGGAGGAGCGCCGACTTCAGGTGATCGTGGACGCGCCCGACGGGTCGGGGAAACGCTCGGTGAACGTCTACTCTCGCCCCGGCGGGGAGGACGAGCCGTGGACGCTGCACGCCGAGGGCGTCCTCGCCCCGAGCGCCGCCGCGCCCTCCTTCGACCTGACCCAGTGGCCCCCGGCGGGTGCCGTCCCGGTGGACGTGGACGGAGCCTACGACTTCCTGAACGAGCAGGGGTACGGCTACGGCCCGGTGTTCCAGGGACTGAAGGCGGCCTGGCGTCAGGGAGACGACGTGTTCGCCGAGGTCTCCCTGCCTGAGCAGGCACGTGAGGACGCAGGCCGGTTCGGCCTGCACCCGGCGCTGCTCGACAGCGCGATGCACGCGGCGCTCTTCGACGACGACGGGCGCCGCGGTGGCGCGACGGTGCTGCCGTTCGTCTGGAACGGGGTGACGCTGCACGCCGTCGGCGCGACGGAGCTGCGGGTACGGATCTCCTCCGTCGGCGAGGGCGACATCTCACTGGCGGTGGCGGACGCCGAAGGCGGACCCGTGCTGTCGGTGGAGTCGCTGGTCGGCCGCCCCGTCTCGGCCGAGCAGTTGAGCACCTCGGCGGCGCATCACGACTCGCTGTTCCGGGTCGAGTGGGTCCAGGCCCCCGCCGCCGCCTCCGGCCCGGTGCCGTGGGCGGCCTGGTGGGAGGTGGCCGAGGGCGGTGCGGTGCCCGGGACGGTGGTGTTCGAGTGCCCGGTGCCCGAGACGGACGTGCCCGAGGGGGTGCGGTCGGCCGCCGCCGAGGTGCTGGGGGTGGTGCAGGCGTGGCTGGCCGATGAGCGGTGCGCGGACTCCCGCCTGATGGTGGTGACCCGGGGCGCGGTGGCGCTGCCGGGTGAGGACGTGGACGTGCGGCTGGCTCCGGTGTGGGGTCTGGTGCGGGCGGCGCAGGCGGAGAACCCCGGCCGGTTCGTGCTGGTCGACACCGACGGCATGGCCGAGTCCGGCGAGGCGCTGGGGGCGGTGGCCGCCTCCGGCGAGCCGGAGGCGGCGGTCCGGGCCGGGCGGATCCGGCTGCCGCGCCTGACCCGGACGATGGTCTCCGAGACGGATGAGAGCACCGTCTGGGATGCGGACGGCACGGTGCTGGTGACCGGTGGCACGGGTGGTCTGGGTGCCCTGGTGGCGCGGCACCTGGTGGCGGTGCACGGGGTGCGGCACCTGGTGCTGACCAGCCGGCGAGGGCTGGAGGCGCCGGGTGCGGTGGAGCTGGCCGCCGAGCTGGAGGCGCTGGGGGCGCGGGTGACGGTGGCGGCGTGTGATGTGGCCGACCGGCAGGCACTGGCGGGACTGCTGGCGGCGGTTCCCGCCGAGCATCCGCTGCGGGGTGTGGTGCACGCGGCCGGGGTGGCCGACAACGGGCTGGTGGGCACGTTGTCGCCGGAGCGGATCGATGCGGTGTTCCGGCCGAAGGCGGACGCGGCGTGGTATCTGCACGAGCTGACGGCGGAGCTGGACCTGTCAGCGTTCGTGCTGTTCTCGTCGGCGGGCGGGATGGTGCTGGCGGCGGGTCAGGGCAATTACGCGGCGGCGAACGTGTTCCTGGACGGGCTGGCGGCGCACCGCCGGGCCCAGGGCCTGCCGGCCACCGCCGTCGCCTACGGCCTCTGGGCCACCAGCACCGGCCTGAGCGACCTCCTGGACGAGGCCGAACAGCGGATGCGGCGTCTGGGCCTGCCCGCCGTCTCGGTGCGGGAGGGCCTGGCCCTGTTCGACGCGGCCGTCCTGGCGGACGAGCCCGTGCTGGCGGCCGTCAAGGTCGACCGTACGGCCCTGCGGAGCAGGGGCGACGACCTTCCCGCGCTGTTGCGTGGTCTGGTGCGGGTGCCGGTGCGGCAGGCGGCGCGGGCGGGTGCGGGTG
>BMQD01000074.1 GCA_014647935.1 Planomonospora parontospora | reverse complement strand
CGTCATGAACAGCAGCAGCCCGTCACCGCCGGCCACCTGCCCCGGCACCGTCACCGAGTGCACGGCCGCGTTGGCGTTGGCGGCCGCGCTCCCCACGAACTCGATCTTCGCCGACTGCGGGGCGACCGTGAACTGCTTGGTGACGCTGTGCTTGCCGCCGCGGTCGTCCGTGACGGTCAGCGTGACCGGGTAGGCGCCCGCCGCGGCGTAGGCGTGCGACGCGGTCACCCCGGTGGCGGTGGCGCCGTCACCGAACTGCCACGCGTACGCGGTGATCGACCCGTCCTCGTCACCGGACGGGTTGGCGTCGAAGGTGCACTCCAGTTCCGCGCAGCTCGCCGCGAAGTCCGCCACCGGCGGCTGGTTGGCGCCCTGCACCGTCACGTTCGCCGTCGCCGAGGCCGTCGCGCCCCGGTCGTCGGTCACCGTCACCGTCACCGGATACGTGCCGGTGCGCGGGAAGGCGTGCGTCACGGCCGCGCCGGAGGCGCTTCCGCCCCCGCCGAACGACCACGTCGTGGAGACCAGCACCCCGTCCGGGTCGTGCGAGCCGGTGTTGCGGAAGGTGCAGATCAGCTCCTCGCACTCCGACACCAGCTCGGCGACGGGCTTGGCGTTGGGGGTCTGGGAGCCCTCGCCGGAGTAGAGGAACAGGGCGCGCTGGCGCCAGTCGCGGCCGTCGGCGCCGGTGCCGCTCAGGGTCTCCGCGGTGCCCGCCACGGGCTTGCCGCCGGCGAAGCCGATCCGCTTGAGCTGGTTGCCGAGCCGGTCGGTGAAGTAGAGCTTGTCCCCGGACAGGAACATGCCGCCGACCCGGCTGAAGTCGATGCCGGTCACGTTGCCGGACACCGTCGTGCGCATGGCTCCGACGATCTCGCTCTCCGGGTTGAACCCGCGGGAGTAGAGCGAGGACTGGCCGCTGCGGGTGAAGTAGAGCCGGTTGCCGTGGAAGAACACGCCGGTCATGTTCTGCATGTCGGTGGCGAAGTCGGTCAGGCCGTTCAGGGGGACCTCGGCGGGCGCTCCGAACGTGGTGCCGTCGAAGGTCCGCCGGTAGAGCCTCCCGTCCGACCAGGGAGTGTAGAGCCGCCCGCTGAGCATGAAGGCGCCCCGCGCCCCCGACCAGGCCGTCCCTCCGGCGCCCACGGACTCGTCCGTGCCGAGCGCGGTCCCGTCGTAGGAGCGGCGCTGCACCAGGTTGTTGGCGAGCAGGCCGTACCCGAGCCGGTAGACGTCGGCGGGCAGGCTGCCGGCCGAGACGGGCACCGGGGCGCTCGCCCCCGCGACGGGGAGCATGGCCAGGCGGCCGTGGTACTCCGAGTTGCCGATGCGGTCGGTGTCGCTGCCGACCCACAGCCCCTGCGCGGTCGCGGTCAGGTCGAACACGCCGACCCCGAGCGTCCGGGTCGGGTTCCAGGAGAACGGCACGCCGCTCAGCGGGTCCAGAGCCGCCAGACCCGGCCGCGAGACCGCTCCCTGGCCCGCCTTGTCCGAGGCGTAGGGGTTGTTGGCCCAGCGGAAGTGGCCGCCGACGTAGACCGCGTGGGAGGTGACGCCGACGGCGTAGGTCGTGTCGCCGCCGGTGTAGTTGACCCAGGTGGGGTCGAGGTTGGAACCGGTCGCCGCGGTCTCCCAGCGCGCCTGGGTGTCGCAGAGCTTGGGCGGGCCGCCCGCGTAGGCGCCCGTCGTCGTCACCACGAAGAACCGGCCGTCCGGCGAGTAGTCCACGTCGCGCATGTAGCTGTCGAAGGAGCTGGAGCAGACGGCCTCGTAGCGGGCGGTGTGCCAGTCCGCCGGCTCGGCGCTCTCCCCGGTCAGGTCGAGCTGGACGATCTGCCGGCGGTTCTGCCCGCCCACGGTGGCGAAGTTGCCGACCGCCACCAGGCGCGACTCGTCCGGCGTGACGTCCATCTTCAGCACGGCCGTGGTGCCGCCGTTCTGCGTCCCGGCGAAGGCCAGGTCCACGAACGGGTCGCGCGCGCCGGTGTCCGGGTCGACGGTCGCCAGGGCGGCCTGCGGCGTGCCGCTCACGGTCGCGAAGGCGCCGCCGACGTACAGCCGGCCCCCCGCCAGCCGCAGGTCGTTGACCCTGGCGCTCACCGACGGGGTGAAGCCGGGCAGCGCCTGCCCGTCGGTGGCGCTCAGCCGGGTGAGCCTCCGGTTGGTGGCCCCGTTGACCTGGCCGAAGGCGCCACCGACGTAGATCGACTGACCGTCGGGAGCCGGCAGCAGCGCCTTCACCTCGCCTTCGACGTCCGGGGTGAACACGGGGTCGACGGCGCCCGTGGTGGCGTTGAAGGCGAACAGGCTCTTGCGCGGGAGAACGGTCGTGGAGTCGTCCTCCCGGATCTGGGTGAACTCGCCTCCGACATAGATCTTGCCGCCGATCTGCACGACGGCGTTGACCTTCCCGTCCAGGACGTGGGGCGTCCAGTTGACGGGGTTGTCGGACACGACGCGGTCCTGCGGGTGTTGCACAGCGGATGCTGGACCGCTCCAAAGCAGGGCGAGCGCTGTCACCAGCGCTCCGCCCAGCACGGAGACATGTCTGCGTCCCCCCATGGTGACCCCTTTCAAGGGTGGTGGAAAAGACCCCCGGGCCATCAGGCGATGGCGCATCACACGCATCAGACGCCACAGGGACAGAGCGGGTTCACACGGCTTTCATTACGAAAAGGCCATGGCGGCCGGGTACGGCCGGCCGCTGCCGGCCGTACCCGGGTCGATCTCATCCGGCGGGTGCCAGCACCAGGCTCCACATGGTGGCCCGCAGGCTTGCCGCGTCCGCGGTCGCGGTCACCCCGGGACTCGTTCCGGCGGGCACCGGTCCGCCGCCGTCGGTCAGCAGGCTGGTGATCCGGCCGCTGCCGGTGCCGGCCTGGGTGGAACG
>BMQD01000073.1 GCA_014647935.1 Planomonospora parontospora | reverse complement strand
CCCTCATCTGGCCTACATCACTGTGTAGAGCCGATAGTCCCAAAACTTATGATCGGCTCAGAAGGAAGGAGCCTCGTCATGCCGGTTGCACAGGGACATGGTGCGGGATCTGCTCGGACGTTTCCCGGCCTTGCATCCTTGGGGCCGAACCCCGTCGGCTGCCATCTGACCGGCGGGGACGAGTTACCGGGGTCAGCGGAACCCTCCGTCGCGGTGATCGCCGCCGAAGATCTCCGGGAGGCGCTGGAGCGTGAAGGCATCACGGCCGACGTCCATGACGGGTACGGCTTGGCGCTGGTGTCCGTGTGGGTGGGCCTGATCGTCTGGTGTGACGGAGAACGCTTCTGGTGGCGTACCGGCTGGGACGACCGGCGGCAGCGCTTCACCTACGCGTGGCACCCGGCGGCCGATCCGGTCCGGGCCGCCCGGCGGGTCGCGTTCCGGTACACGGCGCTGCGTACGAACTCGCGGCCCGCGCTCGCCGACCCTGCGGCGGTGGTCGGTGATGGCGCGCACTGAGCAACTGAAGGCGCGGTCCTCACCGGATGCGGCACGTCGGGCACGGCGGCGACCACCACAGGCGGGGGACCGTGCAGTGATCGCCCAACTCCTGCACAGCCACGCCCGTACCCGCGCGCATGCCATCGAGCTGCTCGGCCGGCACGGCACGATCGTGCGTCTGCTGCGGCGCGGTGCCTTCGCCCTGGTCGAACTCGACCAGAAGCCTTCACCCTTCCTCGATGGGGTGCGGTGCTGGCATCTGCACCTGGATGATCTGCTCGTTGATGATCTGCTCGTTGATGCCGTCGAACCTCCGCACGAGGATCGCAATCCGTATGGCGTCGGCCTGTCCGGTGTCGGACGTGAGGTCGTGCGGCATGCGTGGCCGTCCGGACGGTGGGAGGGTTTGTGCGGGGCCACGGTGCGGCCGGTGCTGATCGGCTCATGGTCACCGCCCTTCCTTTCCACAGTGGAGAACGCGTGTCCCGCCTGCGTCTGCCTCGCCGGAAACGACGGAACCGGTTCATAGACGAGCGAGGCGGCGTAGTACGTAGAGCTCCGACGTCGTTCCGCCTTGCCACGGATCAGGAAGGGGCCGCTACACCTTCCTGGCCCGTTTCTCCCTGACCCCGATAGCTGCTGGCATCAATGGCCCGACCGAGGTATCAATGCCGTCTTCGCGTGTCCGTCCACCAACGACTGCACCGCAACTCCGCACCCAACCCGCACAGACGGCGTTGACGCCGACGAAGGACCACGAGCAATCGGACAGACGGGAGCAAATCGCTCTATAACCCTTAATAGGGCGCGAATTACCGTCTACGGATCATGCAAGTAAAGTGCATATCGAAGCGTTCTCTCGCCTAGGTTAGGCTTTGTCCATACCCACCATGGGGTAGCAAGATGATCAATGGAGTTGCGGTGAGCACAAGTCCGGGGCCCCATCTTCTGACAGAACTCGTCTTCCCTGCCCGATATGAGGCCCTCTCTGATCGGTTGGGGCATCAACTAGCATCGGTTCTAGTTTCTCCCGAGCACGAGACTCGCGATCTTTTAGAAGATACGGCTAGAGCTCTGACCGCCCGCGGAGAGGGGCTTTTTGTCCCCATCTATGCTCCTTCTGGCACCGGCAAGACAACTCTTGCAAACAATCTCGACACATTTCTTCCTGGCACTTTCACGCCCACACTCTCCTTCGCGAAAGACGTGGACGCAGACACTCTTCAGACCGAAACGCTCAAACACCTTCGAGAGTTTCCTGTCAACAATCAGAAGATTGTACCTATCAACATCGATCACCGAGAAGGAAGCCCTCCGACTGGCACTGAACTAGCCGCAATAAAGCGCTTCTTACGACAGCCCGGCACTGGACATAAGGCGCTCATCCTATGGCCAGAAACCTCCCCAGACCTGTCCCTTCAGATGGCCGAATCTTACATAAAGATTGCTGGCCGATCGCCGGTAAAGCTTCCGATTCACATTTCGGGACCCCCGCGCGAAACGTGGGTGGACATCGCCCGTTCAACGTTGCGCCTGGCGAACTCACTCGACTCCCTTGAGGACTTGGGGGTAGAGCCCAAGGATTACGATCCTGCCGAGTATCTATCGATCGGCGATTATCTGCGCGCGATCTCGGATGACTTCACTCGACTAGCAATGGAGATGCTCCGCGCGACTCGCATGCCGCTTAGGCTAGCCATAGTCTTTGCGAGCGAGAGCAGCGATGCCGGGGTGCTAACGCATCTTACGAGCAGTAATCGCTTCGGCCTGCTTGATGGCAACGCGCTCTTGGATGCCTCTCCAGAGAGCGAGGTAGGGCGATGGTGGTCAAAGCGGCGCGGACTCCTAACCAGCGCCATAGTACGTCTAGATGCTCGTGTCTTCGGCCTTCCACCTAGCGCTTCGATTGGAATCCTTCGTAGGTTCGGGCCAGAAACCGTGCAAGAGCAACTAGCAGCAATGCAGATTCGAATGCCCGGCGAGCAGCAAATTGTACGCAATATCGAGCGGTGCGATGTGGGGAAGTATCTACTAGGCAAGTCACGCGCAACATTCGAAACCAAAGGGACTCCCACGACCACTTCCCTCGCCGCATTTCAGCTGATCGCGGAGACTGGATTTCAGTCCGGAAAAGACAAACTGCTAAATTATGCCATGGCTCAAGCGCTGACCTCGTTCACAAGCCATAAAGGCCTTGAATGCGCCACGAAGGCCGAGACGTCCCTGGGGTTTTGCCCCCTGATTCCCGACAACTCGCTAGTCTTCGAACGAGAGGCTGTCTGCTTTGAGTACACCTGGAGGGGCAGCGACTTCCTGACAGCGAAGAATCGCGGCAACATAGCAGCCTACTGCCTCACGAAGATCAGGAATTATTGTCGTGAGCTCAACTGGGTGCCGGAATGAGCAATCGCCCCGGGCGCAGCTAGACATAAGGCTCCTCGGAGGCGACCGTTCAGAGGCCCAATGCCGTTTAGGTAGGGGTTTGTGCTGGTAGCGTCCGCGGGGTGGCAGAGTGGATCA
>BMQD01000072.1 GCA_014647935.1 Planomonospora parontospora | reverse complement strand
AGATGGTGTTGAACCTCTTCGGGGCCCCGGCGCGATACGCGCCGGGGCCCCCTGTCGCCCGTGGAAAGGCCTGTATGGATCAACCGCACACAACCGCCGGCACCACCGCCCTCGGAGGCGGCAGCGCTGGCGACAGGTTCGACGATGAGGACTACCCCGCCTACAGCATGGGCGCCGCCGCCGAGATGCTCGGCGTCACCCCGGCCTTCCTGCGCTCCCTGGGCACCGCCAAGCTGATCGAGCCGCACCGCTCCGGCGGCGGCCACCGCCGCTACTCCCGCTATCAGCTGCGCCTGGCCGCCCGCGCCCGGGAACTGGTCGATCAGGGCACCCCGCTGGAAGCCGCCTGCCGCATCATCGTCTTGGAGGACCAGCTCGCCGAGGCGCTGCGGATCAACGCTTCCCGCCACCAGGCGGCCGACGCCTGAGGACTGACGCCTGACGTCGGCGCCTTCACCGGCTCATGCGGCCTGATCCCGCAGCACCGCGGATCAGGCCCCTGCCCGGCCGCCGGGAACGCGGAAGCGGCCACGGGGTGGGCTACCGTGGGGGTCACGACCGCCGATTCTGGCCGGTGAGCCGGCCACCCTGCGGGCAAGCAGCCAGAACGGCGCCTCGCACGGGAGAAGCGTGTGATCGCCTTTCAGGAATCGTGGCCCATCACCGGCGACCTCCCCCGCCTGCGCCGCGCGGTCCGCCGCTATGCGGCTGCGGCCGGCCTGGCCGGGCAGCGCCTGGAGCGGGTGGTGCTGGCCGTCCACGAAGCCCTGGCCAACGTGGTGGAGCACGGCGGCGCAACCGGCACGCTGCTGTTGACCCGCACCGGCTCGGACCTGGTCATCGACGTCACCGACGTGCGCGGCACGCTGAGCGCCGCGCACCTGCCCGACCGGCCGCCGCCGCGGCCGGAGCGCCTCGATGAGGGGATGGGGTTGTGGCTGATCGGGCGGCTGGTCGACGCCGCGGCCGTCGACCAGCGGCCCGGCTGTTCGCGGATCCGGTTACGGATGCGCCTGCCGGCCGCTCCCTCCGCCGGATGACCCCGCTGAAGACCTCACCGGTCACCGGCTTCTCACCGGCCCGGCCGCCACCGCGCGGTAGGTCAATTATTAGGAGCCAGAACCGGGAGGTCGACGTCAGCCGACCAGAGCCGAACCAGACCGACCCGGGCCGTCGACGGCAGCCACCCATTCAAGATCAACAACTTTTCGGGCCTGCGACGCCAACTTCAGCACGACCTCCTTCCCCACCCCGGGGGGTGGGGGCCGGCCGGACGGCGGTCTCATGCGGAGACCAGACGCAGCCCGCTCCGCTCGCGGGCGGCCCGGGTCGCCTCGACCCGGGCGGCGACCTTGTCAGCCGCCGACTGCAGAGCCGCCAGGTCCTCGGCGGGCTCCGCGCTCGGCGTCGGCCGGTGGTCGCGGGGTTTGACCGGCGCCCACGCTTCGGGGTCCATGCGGGCCAGCATGGCCAGGGCGATGTGCCCGTTGGGCGCGCTCCAGCGGCGGGAGACGAACCCGCCGGGGCAGAGCCTGCACAGCTTCCTCGTCCACATGTCCGCCTGGGCCCGTCAAGGCAGGCTCGCCAAGACCGTCCCCGGCCTCTACCGGATCACACCCCAACAACCCTAGACACGGCCCCGTGATCCTTGACTTCGCGGTCTTGGGCGATCACCTATGAAACGGTGCGACGACCATCCGTCATGATCGTTATCGCGGCCGTCCTCGAGCGCTTCGTGACGCCCGGTTTTCTCCGTCAGTACCGGGCCGAACCAGGAGGGCGGAACGCGGCCCATCCAGGCGGACAGCGACAGGGGATGCGGATCACGTCTGCGCGTGTGCTAGATTGGATCTAGTTGCAGTTGCGGTACCCATAATGAACTTGTGTGCACCTGACGGTATGTAGCCTCAGGTGCATTTTTGTTTTCCGGTCTTCTCCGGGTGTGGACCTGTTGCGGCAATACGGAATCCGCGACAGCGCGGATTCCGGCTACACCTATCAAGAGGAGATCGACATGGCTTCTGGCACCGTGAAGTGGTTCAACGCGGAAAAGGGCTTCGGCTTCATCGAGCAGGACGGCGGCGGCGCCGACGTCTTCGCGCACTACTCCAACATCGTCTCGCAGGGCGGCTACCGCGAGCTGCGTGACGGCCAGAAGGTGGCCTTCGACGTCACCCAGGGCCAGAAGGGCCCGCAGGCCGAGAACATCGTCTCCGCCTGACGACATAGCGCTACGACGCAGGGCTCGCACCTTCACGGGTGCGAGCCCTGCGTCGTTTCCGGCGGCTGTGCCGCCGCCCGCACGACAATCATCCCGGGTGAACGCGTAGCGCCCGTCTCCGTGACCATCAGGGGTCGATGCTCGGACCCGGTCGCGGCCGGGCGCCCGTCGAGCAGACGCGGCCTGAACCGGCTCTTCTGCAGCTCGCGTTCCACGATCCGGACCAGGCCGCCGAGACCGGCGACGACGGAGCCGGCCGGCGGACTCCGCTGCAGCTCCACCTCCAGCGTCACTCATGAGCGCGCCGGCAACCGCTCCCGCCAGACCGGTCCGGCCGGCCGCAGGGCCTGCCCTCGGCCGTCCCGCCGACGCCACCGCCGTACCGTCGGTGCGGTGACCTGCAGCTCCCGGGCGATGACCGCGACAATCCATCATGAGCCAGGACAGGAGAAGGACAACCCCAGCGGGGTGCTTTCCCATCGCATCGAAGGCGAGGCAGTTTCATGGGGGTCAGGCATCCCCGATCCCGCGCCCCGGTCGAAACCTCGCCGGCGCAGGCGACGCCCCTGGGAGGAGGTCGCCTGCGCCGGTGCCGGGGAAGAGGAACCCGGCGGACAATCCTTAGACGGTGAACTGGTCCACGATGCCGTGCAGTTCGGCGGCGACCTCATCGAGCTGACCGGCGGTCCGGCGGGCCTCGGCCACCCCGGCGGTGGTGGTCTGCGCGGCGCCGGCGACCGCGGTGATGCCGGCGGCGATGTCGTCGGCGCCGACCGCGGCCTGGGAGATGTTGCGGCTCATCTCCCCGGAGGTGGCGCTCTGCTCCTCCACCGCGGCGGCGATGGTGGTGGAGTGCTCGCTGACGGTCGTGATGACCGTGCTGATCCCCCCGATGGCCGCGATCGCGGCATCGGTGTCGGCCTGGATGGCCTCGATCCGG
>BMQD01000071.1 GCA_014647935.1 Planomonospora parontospora | reverse complement strand
GGGTCTGCGGCTGGTGCGGGTTCTGCGGTGGTGGGGCTGCAGCGGCGGGGCCGGGGCGAGGTCGAGGCGCTGCTGACCGGGCTGGGTCGGGCGTACGCGCACGGTGTGACGGTGGAGTGGGCGCGGTACTTCTCCGGGTCGGGTGCGCGGCGGGTGGAGTTGCCCACCTACGCCTTCCAGCGCAAGCCGTACTGGGCGGACAGCACGCCTCCCCGGAACGACGATCCGATGAGCGGCTTCTGGGACGCCATGGAGCAGGAGGACCTCTCCGCCCTGGCCGCGCGGTTGGACGTCGACGTCTCCGCACTCGGTGAGGTCGTGCCCGCGCTGACGGCATGGCGGCGGCGCCACCGCGAGCACGCCGTCGTGGACTCGTGGCGGTACCGCGTCACCTGGCGGCCGATCGCGGATCCGCGGTCCCGCGCACTCGACGGAACCTGGCTCGTCGTCGTCCCCGAGGCGTTCGGCGGCGCAGGGCTGCTCCCGATCGTTCTGGGTGCCCTCGCCCAGCGCGGGGCGAAGGTCGCGACCGTCAAGGCCACCCACGCGGACCGGGCGGAGCTCGGCGGACGGCTCGCCTCGGCGGCCTCGGGGGAGGACGTCGCGGGAGTCCTGTCCCTTCTCGCGCTCGACGACCGGCCGCACCCGATCCACCCGCAGTTGTCGTACGGCTGCGCGGGCACGGTCACCCTGGTCCAGAGCCTGGAGGACGCCGGGATCACCGCACCCCTGTGGTGCGTCACCTCCGGAGCGGTCGCCGTCGACCGGGAGGGTGAGCCCGCCGGTCGTGAAGCCGCCTCGGTGAGCCCCGGTCAGACGGCGGTGTGGGGTCTGGGCGCGGGGCTCGCGCTGGACCTCCCCGGCACCTGGGGCGGGCTGGTCGACCTCCCCGCCCGGCCGGACGAGCGGGTGGCGCTCCGGCTGTGCGACGCGCTCTCCGCGGCGGACGGCGAGGACCAGCTCGCGATCAGGGAGGACGGCTGCTTCGCCCGCCGTATGGTCAGGGCTCCGGCCGGAGGCCGCCCTGCGGGTTCCTGGCGTCCCGAGGGAACGGTCCTGATCACGGGGGGAACCGGTGGCGTCGGCGCTCATGTGGCACGGATGCTGGCCGGCAACGGCGCGGAGCACCTGCTCCTCACCAGCCGCCGGGGAATGAAGGCGCCGGGCGCGGCCGAGTTGGTGGAGGAGCTGACCGCCCGGGGCACCCGGATCACGATCGAGGCCTGCGACGTCGCCGACCGGGACGAACTCGCGGCGTTGCTCCGCACGGTGCCCGAGGAGTTCCCGCTGACCGGGGTCGTGCACGCGGCCGGTACGGCCCAGCGGATCGCACCGCCCTCTGACCTGACGATCGACGAGTTCGCCCAGGTCGGGAAGGCGAAGATCCTCGGTGCGGTGCATCTGGACGAACTGCTCGCCGACCGGGACCTGTCCGCGTTCGTGCTGTTCTCCTCCGGCGCCGCGGTGTGGGGCAGCGCGGGCCAGGCCGCCTACGCCGGCGCCAACGCGTTCCTGGACGGCCTCGCCCACCGGCGCAGGGCGCGGGGACTGCGCGCCACCTCGATCGCCTGGGGCTCGTGGGACGCCGGGATGGTGGACGACGAGCTCGGTGCGCTCATGAAGCGGATCGGAGCACCCGCCATGCCCGCAGCGGCCGCCGCCGGAGTCCTGGGGCAGCCGGCCGTCCATGACGAGAGCCATCTGGTCGTCGCGGACTTCGACTGGCCGCGGTTCACTCCCGCCTACACGCTCGCCCGTCCCCGTCCGCTCCTGAACGATCTGCCCGACGTGCGGGAGGTCTTGGACGGAAGCGGAAGCGGCGGGACGGCGGACGCGACCTCGCCGGTCGCGCGTCTGGCCTCCCTCCCGGAGGCCGAGCAGCGCCGCGAGCTGCTGGATCTGGTGCGGACGCACGTGGCGGCACTGCTCGGTTACGACGATCCCGCTGAAGTGGACGCCGGCCGCGCCTTCGACGACCTCGGGTTCGACTCCGTCGCGGCGGTCGACCTCCGGACCCGCCTGAACGCGGCCACCGGGAAGAACCTGCCCAGCACCATGGTCTTCGACCACACGACGCCCACCGCGCTCGCCGAGTACCTCAGATCGAAACTCTGCGGCGGCGTCCAGGCCCGTCCCGTACTCACCCGGCTGGATCAGCTGGAAGAGACCGCAGCCGATCTCCTCCCCGAGGAGATCGAGAGCACCCGGATCATCGGCAGACTCCAGGCGCTGATCACGAAGCTGAACGAGAACCTCGCCGGAGACTCCGGCGCCGACGTCAGCAGCCGACTAGAGGCCGCCACGGCCGACGACATCTTCACCTTCATCGACACCGAACTGGGCCTGGCCTGACCAGGCGCGGGACAAAGCCTTCGGCACGAAAGGACTCGTGAGCTTCCATGGCGAACGACGAAAAGCTCCTTGAATACCTGAAGAAGGTCACCGCGGACCTGCACCAGACCCGCCAGCGCCTGCGTGAGGTCGAGAGCGAGGACCTGGAACCGATCGCGATCGTGGGCATGGCCTGCCGCTATCCGGGCGGGGTGGAGTCGCCGGACGACCTGTGGCGGCTGGTGGCCGGTGGGGTGGACGCCGTCTCGGGGTTCCCGACCGACCGAGGCTGGGACATCGACCGGCTCGTCGCCCCGGGCTCCGAGAACGACGGGGGGAGCTACGTCCGAGAGGGCGGCTTCATCCACGGACCCGGTGACTTCGACGCCGACTTCTTCGAGATCAGCCCGCGGGAGGCACTCGCCACCGACCCGCAGCAGCGCCTCATGCTGGAGGTCTGCTGGGAGGCGTTCGAGCGAGCGGGCATCGACCCCCGATCCGTCCGCGGCGAACAGGTGGGCGTCTTCGCCGGCTCGGGCATCCAGGACTACGAGGACCTGCTGGACGCCGCTCCGGAGGTCGCCGAAGCGTACATGAGCACGGCGAGCGCGGCGGCGGTGATCTCCGGCCGGGTGTCCTACACGCTGGGCCTGGAAGGGCCGTCGGTGTCGGTGGACACGGCGTGCTCGTCGTCGCTGGTGGCGCTGCACCTCGCGGTCCAGGCGCTGCGCCAGCGGGAGTGCACCCTCGCGCTGGCCGGCGGTGTGATGGTGATGTCGACACCGGCGCCGTTCGTCGCCTTCAGCAGGCAGCGCGGCCTGGCCCCCGACGGCCGGTGCAAGGCGTTCTCCGATGCCGCGGATGGCACCGGCTGGGCCGAGGGCGCGGGCGTGCTGCTGGTGGAGCGGTTGTCGGACGCGCGCCGCAACGGGCATCCGGTGCTGGCGGTGGTGCGGGGTTCGGCGGT
The DNA here is from genome assembly GCA_014647935.1 of Planomonospora parontospora. Classification (GTDB taxonomy): domain Bacteria; phylum Actinomycetota; class Actinomycetes; order Streptosporangiales; family Streptosporangiaceae; genus Planomonospora; species Planomonospora parontospora. The sequence continues at coordinate 591 of BMQD01000071.1, read as the reverse complement.
CAACTCCGACGGGGCCTCCAACGGGCTGACGGCGCCGAACGGCCTGTCGCAGCAGCGGGTGATCAGGCAGGCGCTGGCCAACGCCCGTGTGCCTGCGGCGCAGGTGGACGCGGTGGAGGGCCACGGCACGGGTACGACGCTCGGTGACCCGATCGAGGCGCAGGCGCTGCTGGCGACCTACGGTCAGGACCGGCCGGAGGACCGGCCGCTCTGGCTGGGCTCGTTCAAGTCCAACATCGGGCACGCCCAGGCCGCCGCGGGCGTCGGCGGCATCATCAAGATGGTGCAGGCGATGCGGCACGGCCTGCTGCCGAAGACGCTGCACGCCGATGAGCCGTCGACCCATGTGGACTGGTCGGCGGGCCGGGTGGAGCTGCTGACCGAGGCCCGCGAGTGGGCGCAGAACGGCCACCCGCGCCGGGCGGGCGTGTCGTCGTTCGGGCTGAGCGGCACGAACGCGCACGTGATCATCGAGGAGCCCTCCGCGGTCGAGGAGGGGTCTTCTCCGGACGTCGAGCCGTCGCCCGTGCCCGAGGGCGCTGCGCTTCCGGTGGTGCCGCTGGTGGTGTCCGGTAAGAGCGTGGAGGCGCT
>BMQD01000070.1 GCA_014647935.1 Planomonospora parontospora | reverse complement strand
GGGTCTGCGGCTGGTGCGGGTTCTGCGGTGGTGGGGCTGCAGCGGCGGGGCCGGGGCGAGGCCGAAGCGCTGCTGACCGGGCTGGGTCGGGCCTACGCGCATGGCATGGCCGTGGACTGGGAGTCCTTCTTCCCCGACCGCCGTATGCCGTCGGTGGAACTGCCCACCTACGCCTTCCAGCGCAAGCGGTACTGGCTGAAGGCCGGGAACACCGCGGGCGACGTGTCCTCCGCCGGGCTGGAGACCGTTCAGCATCCGCTGCTCGGCGCCGCCCTCGCATCGCCCGAGTCCGGCGGAGTCGTGCTGACCGGCCACCTCTCCGCCGACGTCCAGCGCTGGGTCGCCGACCACGACGTGCTGGGCAGCGTGCTGCTGCCGGGCACCGGATTCGTGGAGCTGGCGATTCGGGCCGGTGACCAGGTCGGCTGCGGCACGGTCGAGGAGCTGACGCTGGAGGCGCCGCTGGTGCTGCCCGAGCGCGGTGCGGTCGCGATCCAGGTGGTCGTGGGTGCGGACGACTCCTCGGGCACGCGTTCCGTCGCCGTCTATTCCCGGCCCGAGAGCGGTGATCCGTCCTGGACCCGGCACGCGAGCGGCACCCTTGCCGCGGACGGCCCGCCGCCCTCCTTCGACCTGACCCAGTGGCCTCCGGCGGGCGCGGTGCCGGTGGACGTGGACGGCGCCTACGAGCACCTGCTGGCCAGAGGCTACGGGTACGGCCCGGCGTTCCAGGGGCTGAAGGCGGCCTGGCGGCGCGGGGACGAGGTGTTCGCCGAGGTGGCGCTGCCCGAGCAGGAACGTGAGGAGGCGGGCAGGTTCGGGCTGCACCCCGCGCTGCTCGACAGCGCCATGCACGCCGACCTCGTCGTCGACCGCGACCCGGACGGAGGGGCGACGCTCCTGCCCTTCACCTGGAACGGGGTGAGGCTGCACGCCGCCGGCGCCTCGGCCGTGCGCGTGCGCATCCACCGGCTGCGGGGCGAGGAGGTCTCGGCGATCGAGATCGCGGACGAGACCGGACGGCCGGTGGCGACGGTGGACTCCCTGGTCTCCCTGCCGGTCTCCGCCGAACAGCTCGACGCCGCCCGCGGAGGACTCTCCGACTCGCTGTTCCGGGTCGAGTGGGTCCCGGCTCCGGTGCCGTCGAGCCCGGTGCCGTGGGCGAGCTGGGGGACGCTGGCGGAGGGGGCCGAGGTGCCCGGGACGGTGGTGTTCGAGTGCCCGGTGCCCGAGACGGACGTGCCCGAGGGGGTGCGGTCGGTCGTGGGCGAGGTGCTGGGGGTGGTGCAGGCGTGGCTGGCCGAGGAGCGGTTCGCGGCGTCGCGGCTGGTGGTGGTGACGCGGGGCGCGGTGGCGCTGCCGGGTGAGGACGTGGACGTGCGGCTGGCTCCGGTGTGGGGTCTGGTGCGGGCGGCGCAGGCGGAGAACCCGGGCCGCTTCGCACTGGTCGACGTGGGCATCGAGGTCGGGGCCGGTGGCCGGGACACCGGTGGCGGCGTGGCCGGGTCGGTTCTGGCCTCGGTTCTGGTTCCGGCGGTCGCGGCCTCGGACGAGCCGGAGATGGCACTGCGGGGCGATGAGCTGCGGGTGCCGCGTCTGGTGCGGGTGCCGGGCGCGGCCTCGGCGCCTGTCCCATCAGGCGGGGTGGCGGCAGAGACCTCGGCGGACACGCGGGTCGATCAGGCGGCTGCGGGACGACCGGGTGCGGACGGGCCTGCTCCGGTGTGGGGTGCGGACGGCACGGTGCTGGTGACCGGCGGCACGGGTGGTCTGGGTGCGCTGGTGGCGCGGCATCTGGTGGCGGTGCACGGGGTGCGGCATCTGGTGCTGACCAGCCGGCGGGGTCTGGAGGCGCCGGGCGCGGTCGGGCTGGTCGAGGAGTTGTCCGCGCTGGGGGCGCGGGTGACGGTGGCGGCCTGTGACGTGGCCGACCGGCAGGCGCTGGCGGATCTGCTGGCGGCGGTTCCCGCCGAGCATCCGCTGCGGGGCGTGGTGCACGCGGCGGGGGTGGCGGACAACGGGCTGGTGGGCACGCTGACGCCGGAACGGATCGACACCGTGCTGCGGCCGAAGGCGGACGCGGCCTGGCACCTGCACGAGCTGACGGAGGAACTGGACCTGTCGGCGTTCGTGCTGTTCTCCTCGGCGGGCGGGATGGTGCTGGCGGCGGGTCAGGGCAACTACGCGGCGGCGAACGTGTTCCTGGACGGGCTGGCGGCGCACCGCCGGGCCCAGGGCCTGCCGGCCACCGCCGTCGCCTACGGCCTCTGGGAGGTCAACACCGGCCTCGGCGGAGAGCTCACCGCCGCCGACCTGGACAGGGTGAGCCGCCTGGGCCTGCCCGCCGTCTCGGTGCGGGAGGGCCTGGCCCTGTTCGACGCGGCCGTCCTCGCGGACGAGCCCGTGCTGGCGGCCGTCAAGGTCGACCGTACGGCCCTGCGCGGCAGGGGCGGCGACCTACCGGCCCTGCTCCGAGGCCTCGTACGCGGTGCCGCCCGCCGTACCGCGCGCTCCGGGGAAGGGCACGCGGACGGGAACGCGCTGGGGCGGCGGATCGCCGGACTGGCCGGCGCGGAGCGGGACCGCCTGCTGCTGGAGGTGGTCCGCGGCCATGTGGCCAAGGTCCTCGGCCACACCGGCCCGGAGGCGGTCGGTCCCGACCGGGCCTTCAGGGAACTCGGGTTCGACTCCCTCGCCGCGGTCGAGCTGCGCAACGAGCTCAACGCGGCGACCGGTTTGAAGCTGCCCGCGACCCTCGTGTTCGACTACCCGACGTCGCGCTCCGTGGCCGGGTATCTCGCGACCAGGTTCTCCGGAACCGTCGCCGAGGGGGCCGCTCCCGCGATCCCCGTCCCCGCCGCGCAGCAGGACGACCCGGTGGCGATCGTCGCGATCAGCTGCCGCTTCCCGGGAGACGTCCGCTCCGCGGAGGACCTCTGGCGGCTGGTCGCCGAAGGCCGGGACGCGATCACCGATTTCCCGGCGGACCGCGGCTGGGACGTCGAGGGAGTGTTCGATCCCGAACCGGGCACCGAGGGGAAGACCTATGTCCGGGCGGGCGGGTTCCTGCACGACGCCGCCGAGTTCGACCCCGAGTTCTTCGGGATCATGCCCCGCGAGGCGCTGGCGATGGACCCGCAGCAGCGCCTGCTGCTCCAGGCGTCCTGGGAGACGCTCGAGCGGGCGGGCATCGACCCGAAGTCGGTGCGGGGAAGCCAGACGGGCGTCTACGTCGGCATCATGTACAACGAGTACGGCAGCCGCCTGGCCGAGGTGCCCGACGATCTCGCCGGTTACCTGAGCAACGGCAGCGCCGGCAGCATCGCCTCCGGTCGCGTCGCCTACACACTCGGGCTCGAGGGCCCGGCCGTCACCGTCGACACCGCGTGCTCCTCCTCCCTCGTGGCGCTGCACATGGCGTGCCAGGCACTGCGCCAGGGAGAGGTCACGATGGCGCTGGCCGGCGGCGTGACGGTGCTGCCCACCCCGGATGTCTTCATCGACTTCAGCAGGCAGCGGGGGCTGTCCCCGGACGGCCGGTGCAGGTCGTTCGGTGCGGGTGCCGACGGCACCGGCTGGGGGGAAGGACTCGGACTGGTCCTGCTGGAGCGGCTGTCGGACGCGCGCCGCAACGGGCACCCCGTCCTGGCCGTCGTGCGGGGTACGGCGATCAACCAGGACGGCGCCTCCAACGGGCTGACCGCGCCGAACGGACCGTCGCAGCAGCGGGTGATCCAGCGGACGCTGGCCGTCGCAGGGCTCTCCGCGAAGGACGTGGACGCAGTCGAGGCGCACGGTACCGGCACCCGGCTGGGCGACCCGATCGAGGCGCAGGCGCTGCTGGCGACCTACGGCCAGGATCGGCCGGAGGACCGGCCGCTCTGGCTGGGCTCGATCAAGTCCAACATGGGCCACGCCCAGGCGGCGGCGGGCGTCGCCGGTGTGATCAAGATGGTCATGGCGCTGCGGAACGGCGTGCTGCCGAAGACGCTGCACGCCGAGGAGCGGACGCCGCAGGTCGACTGGTCGGAAGGCCGGGTGGAGCTGCTGACCGAGGCGCGCGAGTGGAAGCGGAACGGCCATCCGCGCCGGGCGGGCGTGTCGTCGTTCGGGCTGAGCGGCACCAACGCCCACATGATCATCGAAGAGCCTCCCGCGGTCGAGGAGGAGACCGTTCCCGAGCAGGTTCCCGCGGCTCCGGAGCGGCCGGAGGCCGGACCGGGGCGCGTCCCGCTCGTGCTGTCCGCGGCCACCGCGAAGGGGCTCTTCGAGCAGGCGGGGCGGTTGGCGGAGCATCTGGCGGCCGGTGCGGAGCCGGGCCTGGCCGATGTC
>BMQD01000069.1 GCA_014647935.1 Planomonospora parontospora | reverse complement strand
CGTTGCACCTGGCGGCGCAGGCGGTGCGGTCGGGGGAGTGCTCACTGGCGCTGGCCGGCGGAGTCGCGGTCATGGGCACACCCGAGATGTTCGTCGAGTTCAGCCGGCAGCGGGGTCTGGCCCCCGACGGCCGGTGCAAGTCCTTCGCCGCGGGTGCCGACGGCACCGGCTGGGCCGAGGGCGTGGGTGTGCTGCTGGTGGAGCGGTTGTCGGACGCGCGCCGCAACGGGCATCCGGTGCTGGCGATCGTGCGGGGTACGGCGATCAACCAGGACGGCGCCTCGAACGGGTTCTCCGCGCCGAACGGTCCGTCGCAGCAGCGGGTGATCCGGCAGGCACTGGCCAACGCCGGGCTGGCCTCCGACGAGGTCGACGCTGTGGAGGCGCACGGCACCGGCACGACGCTCGGCGACCCGATCGAGGCGCAGGCCGTCATCGCGACCTACGGCCAGGACCGGCCGGAGGACCGGCCGCTCTGGCTGGGCTCGATCAAGTCCAACATGGGCCACGCCCAGGCGGCGGCGGGCGCGGCCAGCGTGATCAAGATGGTGCAGGCGCTGCGGCACGGCCTGCTGCCCAAGACGCTGCACGTGGACGAGCCGTCGCCGAACGTGGACTGGTCGGCGGGCCGGGTGGAACTGCTGACCGAGGCCCGGGAGTGGGCGAAGAACGGTCACCCGCGCCGGGCGGGCGTGTCCTCCTTCGGTATCAGCGGCACCAACGCGCACGTCATCATCGAGGAGGCGCCGCCGGTCGAGGCCGAGGAGCCGGCCGGACGCGTGGACCCGCCGGTGGTGCCGCTCATCGTGTCGGGCAAGAGCACCGAGGCGCTGCGCGCGCAGGCCGTACGGCTCGCGGACCGCATCGAGGCCGATCCCGAGCTGGCTCCCGTGGACGCCGGTTTCTCCCTGACGGCCGGCCGTACCGCGTTCGAGCACCGGGCGGCGGTGATCGCCGAGGACCGCGAGGGCCTCCTGGCCGGTCTGCGCGCGCTCGGCGGCGGGGAGCCCGCGGCGAACGTCGTCCGGGGGCGCGCCGACACCGCGGGCAGGACCGTGTTCGTCTTCCCCGGGCAGGGGTCCCAGTGGGTCGGCATGGCCGTCGAGCTGCTGGACTCCTCCCCGGCCTTCGCCGCGGAGATCCAGGCCTGCGCCGACGCGTTCGAGGAGTTCGTCGACTGGTCGCTGGTCGACGTGCTGCGCGGGCGGGACGGCGCGGCCTCGCTCGACCGGGTGGACGTCGTGCAACCGGTGCTGTTCGCGGTCATGGTCAGCCTCGCCGCGCTGTGGCGCTCGCTCGGGGTGGCCCCCGACGCCGTCGTCGGACACTCGCAGGGCGAGATCGCCGCCGCGTACGTCGCGGGCGCGCTCACGCTCCGGGACGCGGCCCGCGTGGTGACGCTGCGCAGCCAGGCGCTCATCGCGCTCGCGGGGACCGGCGGCATGGTCTCCGTGCCGCAGCCCGTCGAGCGGGTGCGGGAGCTCCTGGCCCCGTGGGGCGAGCGGCTGAGCGTCGCCGCGGTCAACGGCCCCTCCTCGACCGTCGTGTCCGGAGAGACCGACGCCGTCGAGGAACTGCTGGCGCGCTGCGCCGCGGACGACGTCCGCGCCCGCCGCATCCCGGTCGACTACGCCTCGCACTGCGCGCAGGTCGAACCGATCAGGGAGCGGCTCGCGGAGCTCCTCGCCGACACGGCCCCGCGCGCCTCGCAGATCGCCTTCTACTCCACGCTGACCGGTGACGTGCTCGACACCACCTGCATGGACGCCGACTACTGGTACCGCAACCTGCGGCACACGGTCCGCTTCGAGCAGGTGGTGCGGCTCCTGCACGAGCACGGGCACCGGAGGTTCGTCGAGAGCAGCCCGCACCCGGTGCTGAAGAGCGGCATCCAGGACTCGATCGAGGACCTCGGCTCCGACTCGGACGGCTCGGTGATCGTCGGTTCGCTGCAGCGGAACAACGGAGGCCTCGGCCGGTTCCTGGCCTCCGCCGCGGAGGTGCACGCCCGGGGAGGTCACGTCGACTGGGGCACGTTCTTCGCCGCTTCGGGTGCGCGCCGGGTGGAGCTGCCGACGTACGCCTTCCAGCGCACGCCGTACTGGCTGCGGAGCCGCGCCGGCGGCGGTGACCCGGTGTCGATGGGGCTCGGGGCCGTCGAGCATCCGCTGCTCGGCGCCGCGGTCGTCTCCCCCGACTCGGACGGCGTGATCCTCACCGGACGCCTCTCGCTGGCGACCCACCCGTGGCTCGCCGACCACAAGGTCGGGGAGGCCGTCGTCTTCCCCGGCACCGGTTTCGTGGAACTGGTGGTCCAGGCCGGTGACCAGGTCGGCTGCGACATGGTGCGGGAACTGACGCTCCAGGCGCCGCTCATCCTGCCCCCGCGCGGAGGGGTGCAGCTGCGGATCGCCGTCGGCGCGGGCGACGCGTCCGGGACGCGCGACGTCACCGTCCACTCCCGGAGCGACGAAGAGGCGGACCTGCCGTGGACGCTGCACGCCGAGGGCGTCCTCGCGTCGGGTGCCGCGGCGCCCTCCTTCGACCTGGAGCAGTGGCCCCCGGCCGGTGCCACCGCGATCGACCTGGACGGCGCCTACGACTTCCTGCTCAGCCAGGACTACGGTTACGGCCCGGTGTTCCAGGGGCTGAAGGCGGCCTGGCGGCGCGGCGAGGAGCTGTTCGCCGAGGTCGCCCTGCCGGAGAAGGCGCGTGCCGACGCAGGCCGGTTCGGCCTGCACCCGGCGCTGCTGGACGCCGCGATGCACGCGGGTCTCTTCGACGACGACGGGCGGCGCGACGGTGCGACGGTGCTGCCGTTCGTCTGGAACGGGGTGACGCTGCACGCCGTCGGCGCGACGGAGCTGCGCGTCCGCAACGTCGCCGCCGGTCCGGAGAGCGTGTCGCTGCAGGTCGCCGACGGAACCGGCCGGCCGGTGCTGTCGGTGGGCGAACTGGTGTCCCGGGAGGTCGCGGCCGACCGGCTCGACGCCTCCCCGAACGCGCACGGCCGCTCGCTGTTCGGCGTGAGGTGGACGCCCGTCCCGGTCACGCCCGGTTCGGTGTCGTGGGCGCCGTGGGGCGCGCTGCCGGAGGGGGCCGAGGTGCCCGAGACGGTGGTGTTCGAGTGCCCGGTGCCTGGCGGCGGGGTTCCCGGATCGGACGCGCCGGACGTGGCGGATGCGTCCGGGGCGGATGTGCCCGGGGCGGTGCGGTCGGTCGTGGGCGAGGCGCTGGGGGTGGTGCAGGCGTGGCTGGCCGAGGAGCGGTTCGCCTCGTCGCGGCTGGTGGTGGTGACGCGGGGCGCGGTGGCGGTCGGAGCTGAGGACGTCGATGTGCGGCTGGCTCCGGTGTGGGGTCTGCTGCGGGCGGCGCAGGCGGAGAACCCCGGCCGGTTCGTGCTGGTCGACACCGACGGCGCGGCCGAGTCGGCCCAGGTGGTGCCGGCGGTGGCCGCTCTCGGGGAGAGCGAGGCGGCGGTGCGGGGCGGTGAGCTGCGGGTGCCGCGCCTGGTGCGGGTGCCGGGTGCGGACGGGGCCGCTGCGGTGTGGGGTGCGGACGGCACGGTGCTGGTGACCGGTGGCACGGGTGGCCTGGGTGCGCTGGTGGCGCGGCACCTGGTGGTCGAGCACGGGGTGCGGCATCTGCTGCTGACCAGCCGGCGGGGTCTGGAGGCGCCGGGTGCGGTGGAGCTGGCCGCCGAGCTGGAGGCGCTGGGGGCGCGGGTGACGGTGGCGGCGTGTGATGTGGCCGACCGGCAGGCGCTGGCGGATCTGCTGGCGGCGGTTCCCGCCGAGCATCCGCTGCGGGGTGTGGTGCACGCGGCGGGGGTGGCGGACAACGGGCTGGTGGGCACGTTGTCGCCGGAGCGGATCGATGCGGTGTTCCGGCCGAAGGCGGACGCGGCGTGGTATCTGCACGAGCTGACGGCGGAGCTGGATCTGTCGGCGTTCGTGCTGTTCTCGTCGGCGGGCGGGATGGTGCTGGCGGCGGGTCAGGGCAACTATGCGGCGGCGAACGTGTTCCTGGACGGGCTGGCGGCGTATCGCCGGGCCCGGGGGCTGGCCGCGCAGGCACTGGCCTGGGGGCTGTGGGACGTCGACACCGGCCTGAGCCGGTGGCTGAGCGACACCGACCTCCAGCGGATGCGCCGTCAGGGACTTCCCGCGTTCTCCGCGGAGGAAGGACTGGCGCTGTTCGACGCGGCGACCGCCACCGATGAGGCGGCGCTGGTGCCGATCCGGGTGGACACCGCCGCTCTGCGGACCCGGAGCGATGCCGTACCGGCGCTGTTGCGTGGTCTGGTGCGGGTGCCGGTGCGGCAGGCGGCGCGGGCGGGTGCGGGTG
>BMQD01000068.1 GCA_014647935.1 Planomonospora parontospora | reverse complement strand
TTGCGGTGCCGGGTGCCGAGACTTCCGGGGTTTCTGCGGTTTCCGGGGATTCCCTGCCCGGTTCTGCGACTTCCGGGGCTTCGGTTTCCGGGACTTCGGTGTCGGGTTCGGTTGCGGGGTGGGGGTCGGCGGAGTACTGGGTGGAGCATGTGCGGCGGTCGGTGCGGTTCGCCGATGCGGTGGATGCGGCGCGGGGTCTGGGTGTGTCGCGGTGGGTGGAGGTGGGTCCGGATGCGGTGCTGAGCGCGCTGGCGGCCCAGGTCCTGGCCGTGGATGCTGCGGACGGCGCGAATGGTGCCGGTGCCGCAGGCGGTACGGCTGCCGCGGCTGGTGCGGGTTCTGCGGGCGGTGCGGATTCTGCGGTGGTGGGGTTGCAGCGGCGGGGCCGGGGCGAGGTCGAGGCGCTGCTGTCCGGGCTGGGTCGGGCGTACGCGCATGGCGTGGACGTGGAGTGGGTGCGGTACTTCTCCGGGTCGGGTGCGCGGCGGGTGGAGTTGCCGACGTATGCGTTCCAGCGGCAGCGGTTCTGGTTGCGGGCGCGTGCGGGGGCGGGGGATGTGAGCGCGGCGGGTCTGTCGGCGGCGGATCATCCGTTGCTGGGGGCTGCGGTGGCGTTGGCCGATTCCGGTGGGGTGGTGCTGACGGGCCGGTTGTCGGTGGGGGTGCAGTCGTGGTTGGCCGATCACGTGGTGGGCGGGGTGGTGCTGTTTCCGGGGACGGGGTTCGTGGAGCTGGCGATCCGGGCCGGTGACCAGGTCGGGTGCGGTGCGGTCGAGGAGTTGACGCTGGAGGCGCCGCTGGTGCTGCCCGAGCGCGGCGGGGTGCAGGTGCAGGTCGTAGTCGGCGCCCCCGACGAGACCGGCGCCAGGACGCTGAACATCTACTCCCGTGACCACAATCCCGCCGCGGACCTGCTCTGGACGCGTAACGCGACCGGCGTTCTCGTCGACGGACCGGAGAACGAGGGGACGGGGCTGTCCCAATGGCCGCCGGCCGAGGCGACGCCCATATCGCTGGAGACACTGTACGAGCAGTTCGCGGAGTCCGGGCTGGCTTACGGACCGCTCTTCCGAGGGCTGACGGCGGCGTGGAAGTCAGGCGAGGACGTGTTCGCCGAGATCGACCTTCCGGAACAGGGACGCTCCGAAGCGGGGCGTTTCGGTGTGCACCCCGCCCTCCTGGACGCCTGCCTCCACGCGTCCACGTTCACCGACTCGCTCGGAGACCAGGCCGTTCTCCCGTTCGCATGGACGGGGGTGACGCTGCACGCCACAGGCGCCGTCGCGGCGAGGGTGCGGCTGGCGCCGATCGGGCCGGGAACCGTCACCCTCACGGTGGCGGACGGCGCCGGCGCACCGGTGATGTCCGTCGACTCCCTCGCCCTGCGACCGGTCGTCATGGACCAGCTGGCGGAGGCTCGCTCGGCGTTCCACGATTCGCTGTTCCGGGTGGAGTGGGTCCAGGCCGCTGCCGCTTCCTCCGTGGCCCCGGTGTCGTGGGGGCGGTGGGACGGGCTGGTCGAGGGTGCGCGGGTGCCCGAGGTGGTGGTGTTCGAGTGCCCGGTGCCTGATGGCGGGGTTCCCGGATCGGACACGCCGGACGTGTCCGGGATGGATGTGCCTGGGCTGGTGCGGTCGGTCGTGGCCGAGGTGCTGGGGGTGGTGCAGGCGTGGCTGGCCGAGGAGCGGTTCGCGGCGTCGCGGCTGGTGGTGGTGACGCGGGGCGCGGTGGCGCTGCCGGGTGAGGACGTGGACGTGCGGCTGGCTCCGGTGTGGGGGCTGGTGCGGGCGGCGCAGGCGGAGAACCCGGACCGGTTCGTGCTGGTCGACACCGATGACGCACCCGGATCGGCCGAGGCACTGGGTGCCGTGATCGGTTCGGGTGAGCCGGAGACGGTGGTCCGGGGCGGTGAGCCGCGGGTGGCGCGCCTGGTACGGGTGCCTGCGGGGACCTCCTCGGACACGCGGGTGGACCGGGCCGATGAGGTGGAGCCTGCTGCGGTGTGGGGTGCGGACGGCACGGTGCTGGTGACCGGTGGCACGGGTGGTCTGGGTGCGCTGGTGGCGCGGCACCTGGTGGCGGTGCACGGGGTGCGGCATCTGCTGCTGACCAGCCGGCGGGGGCTGGAGGCGCCGGGTGCGGTGGAGCTGGCCGCCGAGCTGGAGGCGCTGGGGGCGCAGGTGACGGTGGCGGCGTGTGACGTGGCCGACCGGCAGGCGCTGGCGGATCTGCTGGCCGTGGTTCCGGTGGAGTATCCGCTGCGGGGGGTGGTGCACGCGGCCGGGGTGCTGGACGACGGGGTCGTGGCGGCGCTGACCCCGGAGCGGATCGACACCGTACTGCGGCCGAAGGCGGACGCGGCCTGGCACCTGCACGAGCTGACGGCGGACCTGGGTCTGTCGGCGTTCGTGCTGTTCTCCTCCGCCTCCGGGACGCTGGGCAGCGCGGGTCAGGGCAACTACGCGGCGGCGAACGCGTTCCTGGACGGGCTGGCGGCGTATCGGCGGGCCCGTGGTCTGGCGGCCCAGTCGCTGGCGTGGGGTCTGTGGGCCGGTGGCGGGATGGACGACGCGCTGAAGCGGACGGGTCGGCCGCGGACCTCTCAAGGCGGCGTGATCCCTCTGTCCGTGGACGAAGGACTCGCCCTGCTCGACGCGGCGCAGAATGCGGGCGGACCGGCGCTGGTGCCCGTGAACCTGGACCTCATCACGTTGCGCACGCTGAGCGACGGCCTTCCCCGGATGTTCCGTGTCCTCGTCCCGGTGAGCCGCCGCCGCAGTGTGGCGGGCAGAGCCGACTCCGCCGCTCTGCGCGGGAGGCTGGCCGCGCTTCCCCAGGAGGAGTGGCCGAAGACGCTGCTGAACCTGGTGCTCACGCACGTCGCAGGAGTCCTCGGACACGCCGGCCCGGAAGCGGTCGAACCCGACCGGGCGTTCCAGGAGCTGGGCTTCGACTCGCTCACCGCGGTCGAGTTCCGCAACCGGCTCAACGCGGCCACCGGGCTCCGCCTGTCCCCCACGCTGGTGTTCGACCACCCGGCGCCGACCGTCCTGGTGGACCACCTCCTGGACCTCATGTCGGATGACGGCGGGAAGCCGGCAGTGGTCGCGGCGACCACCGCGCTCACCGACGAGCCCATCGCGATCGTGGGGATGGCCTGCCGCTATCCGGGCGGGGTGGAATCGCCGGACGACCTGTGGCGACTCGTGGCCGAGGGGACGGACGCTATCTCGGAGTTCCCCGAGAACAGGGGCTGGGACGTCGAGCGGATCTACGACCCCACCGGGGAACGGCCGGACACGACGTACACGCGGGAGGGCGGTTTCCTCCACGGCGCGGCGGAGTTCGACCCCGCGTTCTTCGGGATCAGCCCGAACGAGGCCCTCGTCATGGATCCGCAGCAGCGACTGTTGCTGGAGACCTCCTGGGAGGCGATCGAGCGGGCGGGCATCGATCCGGCGTCGTTGAAGGGCAGCCGGACCGGCGTGTTCGCCGGGATGATGTACCACGACTACGCGGCCAACAGCAGCACGGGTGCGATCGCGTCAGGCCGAATCTCCTACGTGTTCGGTCTGGAGGGGCCGTCGGCGTCGATCGACACGGCGTGCTCGTCGTCGCTGGTGGCGCTGCACCTGGCGGCGCAGGCGCTGCGGTCCGGGGAGTGCTCGCTGGCGCTGGCCGGCGGCGTGGCGGTCATGGCGACGCCGGAGGTGTTCGTCGAGTTCAGCCGGCAGCGGGGTCTGGCCCCCGACGGCCGGGCCAAGTCCTTCGCGGACTCCACGGACGGCACCAGCTGGGGTGAGGGCGTCGGCATGCTCCTGGTGGAGCGGCTGTCGGACGCGCGCCGCAACGGGCATCCGGTGCTGGCGATCGTGCGGGGTACGGCGATCAACCAGGACGGCGCCTCCAACGGCCTGACCGCGCCGAACGGCCCCTCCCAGCAGCGGGTGATCCAGCAGGCCCTGGCCAACGCCCGGCTCACCCCCTCGGACATCGACGTGGTGGAGGCGCACGGCACGGGCACGACGCTCGGTGACCCGATCGAGGCGCAGGCACTGCTGGCGACCTACGGCCAGGACCGGCCGGAGGACCGGCCGCTCTGGCTGGGCTCGATCAAGTCCAACATGGGCCACACCCAGGCCGCCGCCGGCGCCGCGGGAATCATCAAGCTGGTCATGGCGATGCGGCACGGGCTGATGCCGAAGACGTTGCACGTGGACGCGCCGACCTCGCAGGTCGACTGGTCGGAAGGCCGGGTGGAGCTGCTGACCGAGGCCCGTGAATGGGCGAAGAACGGTCACCCGCGCCGGGCGGGCGTGTCGTCGTTCGGGCTGAGCGGCACCAACGCACACGTGATCATCGAGGAGCCTCCTGCGGTCAAGGCCGTGGAGCCGGCCGGACACGTGGACCTGCCGGTGGTGCCGCTGGTGGTGTCCGGTAAGAGCGTGGAGGCGCTGCGGGCGCAGGCGGGGCGGCTGGCCGCGCAGGTGGAGGCGCGTCCGGAGGCGGGCCTGGCCGATGTCGGGTTGTCGCTGGTGAGCACGCGGGCGGTGTTCGAGCGGCGTGCGGTGGTGACGGCCGCCGATCGTGAAGGCGCGGTGCGTGCGCTGCGGGAGCTGGCCGGCGGGAGTGCGCCGGTGGCCGAGGC
>BMQD01000067.1 GCA_014647935.1 Planomonospora parontospora | reverse complement strand
GTTGATGGAGCCGGTGCTGGAGGGGTTTCGGCGGGTGGCCGAGTCGGTGACCTACCGGCAGCCGGAGGCGTCGGTGGTGGCGGTTTCCACGGTGACGGGCGCGCCGGTGTCCGGGGGGTGGGGGTCGGCGGAGTACTGGGTGGAGCATGTGCGGCGGTCGGTGCGGTTCGCCGATGCGGTGGACGCGGCGCGGGGTCTGGGTGTGTCGCGGTGGGTGGAGGTGGGTCCGGACGCGGTGCTGACCGCGCTGGCGGCCCAGGTCCTGGCCGCGGATCCTGCGGGCGGCGAGAACGGTGCGGGCTCCGCGGGCGATACGAGCGGTACGGCTGCCGCGGCTGGTGCGGGTTCCGCGGGCGGTGCGAGCGGTGCGGGTTCTGCGGTGGTGGGGTTGCAGCGGCGGGGCCGGGGCGAGGTCGAGGCGCTGCTGTCCGGGCTGGGTCGGGCGTACGCGCATGGCGTGGGTGTGGACTGGGCGCGGTACTTCTCCGGGTCGGGCGCACGCCGGGTGGAGCTGCCCACCTACGCCTTCCAGCGCAAGCCGTACTGGTTGCGGGCGCGTGCGGGGGCGGGGGATGTGAGCGCGGCGGGTCTGTCGGCGGCGGATCATCCACTGCTGGGGGCCGTCGTCTCGCTGCCCGATGCCGAGGGCGTGGTCCTTACCGGCAGGCTCACCGCCGACGGCGACTCCTGGCTGGGTGATCACGACCTGTGGGATGTCCCGGTACTGCCGGCCGCCGCGCTGACCGAGCTCGCACTTCACGCGGGTGAGCAGGTGGACTGCCCCACTCTGCGCGATCTCACCGTCGACACGCCGCTCGTGCTGCCCGAGCAGGGTGCGCTCGTGCTCCGGGTGGTCGTGGGCGGTCCCGCTCCCGACGAGGCCGGGACGCCCGGTGCCAGACGCCTGGACATCTCCTCCCGGCCCGAGACCGGCGACGCGTCCTGGACCCGGCACGCGACCGGAACCCTGGCTCGCACCGCCGTACGGGAAGAGCCGGGACCGGTCGAGTGGCCGCCCGCCGGCGCGACCGTGCTCGACGTGTCCGGCGCCTACGCGGAGCTGCTGGAGCGAGGCCACGGCCACGGTGCGGTGTTCCAGGGACTGCGGGCCGCGTGGCGGCGGGGCGACGAGATCTTCGCCGAGGTGGCGCTTCCCGAGGAGGCCGCGGGTGAGGGCTTCCTGCTCCATCCCGCCCTGCTCGACGCGGCGACGCACGCGTACCTGCTCCACGGCGACCGGGTGGGCTCCCTCGGACGGGTGTCGATCCCGGCCGAGTGGGAGGAGGTGACGGTCCACGCACCGGGGATCGTGGAGGCCCGGGTGCGGGTCGTCCCCGGAGCCGACGGGCGGGTGACCATGACGCTGACCGACGTCACCGGCCGGCCGGTGCTGACGGTGGGTTCCCTGCGGTTCCGGCAGATCTCCCGGGACCTCCTCCCGGTGACGGGCGGAGCGCGCCCGGAGGCGCTGTACCGCCTGGACTGGGTGCAGGCGCCCCCGGCCGCCTCCTCCGACGCGGCGGTGGCGGTCCTGGGCTCCGGCGACGCCGAGGAGTACGGCTGGCCGGTCCACTCCGGCCTGGAGGCGTTGAACGACGCGATCCGCGCGGGGGCCCCCGTACCCGGAGTCGTGCTGTTCCCGTGCCCCGCACGGAACCCGGAGATCCCGTCCCAGGCGGACGCGCCGGTGGCGGAGGTACTGGAGCTGGTCCGTTCGTGGCCGGAGCAGGAACGGCTGGCGTCCGCGAAACTCGTGGTGCTGACCAGCGGTGCCGTCGCGGCCGGCGGGATCCCCGCCGACCTGGCACAGGCGCCGGTGGCCGGCCTGGTGAGGGCGGCCGCCGCGGAGCACCCCGGGCGGTTCGCGCTGGTCGACCTCGACGGGTCCGCGGAGTCGCGCCGGGTGCTGGCCGCCGCGCTGGCGGCTGACGAGGACGAGGTGGCGGTCCGCGGCGGCACGGTCCTGGTGCCCAGACTGGTCGGGACCGGTGGGACCGGCGCTGCCGGGTCGGTCCCCGATCTGACCGGCGGCACCGTCCTGGTGACCGGAGGCACCGAGGGCGCCGGCGCGCTGCTGGCCCGCCATCTGGCGGCCCGGCACGGAGTCCGGCACCTGCTGCTGGCAGGTGCGGAGGAACCCCGCGCGGACGTCCTCGACGAGCTGGCCGCTCTCGGGGCGGAGGTCACCACGGCCTCCGCGGACCCGGACATCCTGAACGCGCTCCTGGCGGACATCCCGCCGGAACGACCGCTCACCGCCGTCGTGCACGTCGCCGGTGCCGGGGACAACGGGCTGCTCGGCGCGCTGACCGGGGAACGGCTGGCGGAGACGCTGCGGCGCGGGGCCGATCCGGCCTGGCACCTGCACCGGATGACCGGCGGGTCGGAACTCTCCGCGTTCGTGCTCGTGTCCTCCTCCGCGGGGGTCGTGTACGGCACGGGCCAGGCCACCGAGGCCGCGGCGAGCGTCTACCTCGACGCCCTGGCCGGACACCGCCGTTCCCAGGGGCTGCCCGGCACCTCGCTGGCCCTGGGCCCCTGGACCGCGACCGCCGATCCGGACGGCGCCCGCCTGCGCCGCATGGAGAGGCTGGGAATGCCCGCGATCTCCGAGGCCGGGGGTCTGGACCTGTTCGACGCGGCGCTCGGCGCCGGTGAGGCGGCCGTCCTGGGGGCCCGGTTCGACCGGCACGCTCTGCGCGCGATCGGGGAGGATCTGCCCGCCGTACTGCGCGACGTGGCGCGGGTGCCCGCGCGGCGGTCCTCCGGAGGCGGGCGGGAACTGCGCGAGCGCCTGGCCGGACTGCCGGAGGCGGAGCGCCTGCGCCTGCTGCTCGACGTGGTCAGGACGCACGCGGCCGCGGTTCTGGGCCATGCATCCGCCGACGAGGTCGGACCCGACCGGGCGTACCAGGAGCTCGGCTTCGACTCGCTGGCCGCGGTGGAGCTGCGCAAGCGGCTCGGCACGGTCACCGGGGCGGTGCTGCCGGCGACCCTGGTCTTCGACTTCCCGACGTCCCGGACGACGGCGGAGTTCATCGCGGCGGAACTCGCCCCGGCCGCCGCCGACCCGGTGCGACCGGTGCTCGACGAGGTCGGGCGGCTGGAGAAGGCGCTGGCCGCGGTCCCCCGGGACGGGGGGAGCCACGACAGGATCACCGCCCGGCTCGAGGCGCTGCTGCGCGGCTGGTACGACGCGCAGGCCGGACCCGCGCAGGAGCCGGCCGGCCAGGACTACGGGACGGTGACCGACGACGAGCTCTTCAAGGTCCTGGACGACGAACTCGGGATCGCTTGACGCGTACGTGCCCGGAGCGTGAACGGTTCGAAATGCGAGGTTGCGATGGGGAACGACGAGAAACTGCGGGAATATCTCAAGCGCGCCACCGCCGAGCTGCAGCAGACCAGGCGGCGGCTGCGCGATGTCGAGGCCAGGCAGAGCGAGCCGATCGCGATCGTCGCGATGAGCTGCCGCTATCCCGGCGGGATCACCTCTCCGGAGGACCTGTGGGAGCTCGTCGCCTCGGGCGGTGACGGCGTCTCGGAGTTCCCCCGCGACCGCGGCTGGGACGTGGAGGACCTGTTCGATCCCGAGCCCGCCACCCCCGGCAAGACCTATTCCAAACACGGCGGGTTCCTGCACGACGCGGCGGAGTTCGACGCCGACTTCTTCAAGATCAGCCCCAGGGACGCCAAGGGGACCGACCCGCAGCAGCGGCTGATGCTGGAGCTGTCGTGGGAGTTGCTGGAGCGGGCGGGGATCGATCCGACGTCCCTCAAGGGCAGCCCGACCGGGGTCTTCGCCGGGATCGTCTACCACGACTACTCGGCGAGCGGTGACGTGGGAAGCCTGGCGAGTGTGGCCTCCGGCCGGGTCGCGTACACGCTGGGCCTCGAGGGGCCGGCGATCACCGTGGACACGGCGTGCTCGTCGTCGCTGGTGGCCCTCCACTGGGCCTGCCAGGCGCTGCGGTCGGGGGAGTGCTCGCTGGCGCTGGCCGGTGGGGCGACCGTCATGTCGACGCCCGTCTCGTTCGTCGGTTTCAGCCAGGACCGCGGCCTGGCCGCCGACGGCCGGTGCAAGTCGTTCGCCGCCGCGGCGGACGGCACCGGCTGGAGTGAGGGCGTGGGCATGCTCCTGCTGGAGCGGTTGTCGGACGCGCGCCGCAACGGGCATCCGGTGCTGGCGGTGGTGCGGGGTTCGGCGGTCAACTCCGACGGGGCCTCCAACGGGCTGACCGCGCCGAACGGTCCGTCGCAGCAGCGGGTGATCCGGCAGGCCCTGGCCAACGCCCGGCTGTCCGGGGACCAGGTCGACGCGGTGGAGGCGCACGGTACGGGGACCCGGCTGGGGGACCCGATCGAGGCGCAGGCGCTGCTGGCGACTTACGGTCAGGATCGGCCGGAGGATCGGCCGCTCTGGCTGGGCTCGTTCAAGTCGAACATCGGGCACGCCCAGGCGGCGGCGGGTGTGGCCGGTGTGATCAAGATGGTGCAGGCGATGCGGCACGATCTGCTGCCGAAGACGCTGCACGTGGACGGGCCGTCGCCGAACGTGGACTGGTCGGCGGGCCGGGTGGAGTTGCTGACCGAGGCGCGGGAGTGGAAGCGGAACGGTCATCCGCGCCGGGCGGGCGTGTCGTCGTTCGGGCTGAGCGGCACGAACGCGCACGTGATCATCGAGGAGCCTCCCGCGGTCGAGGAGCATCTTTCGGCCGAGGAGTCTTCTCCGGACGGAGTGGAGCCTGTCTCGGGAAGCGGGGAGCCGTCCGCGTCCGCGCCCGCGCACGTGGCGCTTACGGCGGTGCCGCTGGTGGTGTCGGCCCGCAGCGCCGAAGCGCTGCGAGCGCAGGCGGGGCGGTTGGCGGAGCATCTGGCGGCCGGTGCGGAGCCGGGCCTGGCCGATGTC
>BMQD01000066.1 GCA_014647935.1 Planomonospora parontospora | reverse complement strand
TCGCCGCGGGAGGTGTTCCGGCACCAGAGTGTGCGGGCTTTGGCGGCGGTGGCGGCCGAGGAGGCGGCCGGTGCGGTGGGGGAGCCGGAGGGGGCGGGGATCGGTCCGGTGGACCCCACCCCGATCATGCACTGGCTGGCCGGACGGGACGGACCGATCGGCGGGTTCAGCCAGACGGTGGTGCTGCGGGTCCCACCGGAGCTGGGGCTGGAGGCGCTGACGGCCGGGCTGCAGGCCGTACTGGACCGGCACGACGCGTTGCGGCTGGTCTGCTCGGGAGCGGAGGCGCTGCGCGGGGACGGTCGAGGGGTGCTGGAGGTGCCGCCGCCCGGATCGGTGCGGGCGGACGAGTGCGTGCGCCGAGTGGAGGTCGCGGGGGAATGGTCGCGGGTGGTGGCCGAGGCGGCGGCGCGGTCGCGGGCGGAGCTGGATCCGGCGGCGGGCCGGATGGTGCGGGTGGCGTGGCTGGACGCGGGTCCGGGGGTGTCGGGTCGGCTGGTGGTGACGGTCCATCACCTGTCGGTGGACGGGGTGTCGTGGCGGATCCTGCTGCCGGATCTGTTCGCGGCCTGGGAGGCGGCTCGCAGGGGTGAGGCTCCGGTGCTGCCGGCGGTGCCGACGTCGTTCCGGACGTGGGCGCGGATGCTCCGGGACGAGGCCCGGACCCGCACAGGTGAGCTGGACGACTGGATCGACATCCTCGACGGACCCGACCCCCGCATCGGCCACCGGCCGCTCGACCCGGACAAGGACACCGTCGCGACCGTCCGCACGCTCCGGCTCACGCTGCCGCCCGAGCGGACCGAACCGCTGCTCACCACTGTCCCGGCGGCCTTCCACGGCCGGGCCCTCGACGTGCTGCTCACCGGTCTCACCCTGGCCGTGGCGCACTGGCGACGGAAGCGCGGCGGGCGGGGCACCTCCGTCCTGCTCCATCTGGAGGGCCACGGCCGGGAGGAGATCGCCGGCGGCGTCGACCTGTCCCGGACCGTCGGCTGGTTCACCACCCTGTACCCGGTCCGGCTCGACGCGGGCGCCACCGCCTGGACCGACGGGCGGACCGTCACCCGGGCGGTCAAACAGGTCAAGGAGCAGCTGCGGGCCGTTCCGGACAACGGCATCGGGTACGGCCTGCTCCGCCACCTCGCCCTGGAGAGCGCCGCCGAACTGGACGGGCTCCCCCGGCCGCAGATCGTCTTCAACCACCTCGGCCGGGTCGCGACCGGCGAGGGCGACTGGAACGTGGTCCCGGCGGAGCTCGGCGGTCACGACCCGGAGATGCCGGTGGCCCACGTACTGGAGATCAACACGACCGTCCACGACCGTCCGGACGGCCCCCACCTGGAGGCGGTCTGGTCCTGGCCCGACGGGGTGCTCACCGAGGCGGAGGCCGAGGAGCTGGCCGGGACCTGGTTCGACGCGCTCGGCGGGCTGGTCGCGCACGACTCCGGCGGGCACACGCCGAGCGACCTCCTGGTCGAACTCGACCAGGACGAGATCGACCGCATCCAGACCGCCTGGGAGGACCGATGACGCAGGTCCAGGACATCCTTCCGCTCTCGCCGCTGCAGCGGGGCCTGTTCTTCCACGCCCTGCACGACGAGCACGACGTCTACACCGCCCAGGTGACGCTCGACCTCGACGGCCCGCTCGACGCGGCCCGGCTGCGGCGGGCCGCCGAACGGCTCCTGGACCGCCACCCCAACCTGCGTGCGGGCTTCTGGCACGAGGATCTCAGCCGGCCCGTCCAGGTCGTGCCGGCACGCGCCGACCTGCCCTGGCGCGAGGTCGCCGGAAACGAACCCGGCCGAGTGACCGCCGAGGAGCGGGCCCGTCCCTTCGACCTGGCCCGGCCGCCGCTGCTCCGGTTCGCGCTGGTGCGGCTCGGACCGGACCGGCACCGGCTGGTCCTCACCCACCACCACATCCTGCTGGACGGCTGGTCGACGCCGATCCTGATCACCGAGCTGCTCGCGCTCTACCTGGACGTGGAGGCCGCGCCCGCGCCGCCGTACAAGGGCTATCTGGCCTGGCTGGCCCGGCAGGACCGCGACGCGGCGCGGGAGGCGTGGGAGCGGGCGCTCGACGGGGTGGACGGGCCCACGCTGGCCGCACCCGGAGCACCCGCCGCGGCCGCCCCGCCGGAGCAGGTGCGTCTCGAGCTGGACGCCGAGCTGACGAGGGCCCTCACCCGGACGGCCCGCCGGCACGGCGTCACGGTCAACACCGTGCTCCAGGCGAGTTGGGGCGTCGTGCTCGCCCAGCTCACCGGACGCGACGACGTCGTCTTCGGCTCCGTGGTGTCGGGCCGCCCGCCCGAACTGCCCGGCGTCGAGCGCATGGTCGGCCTGTTCGTCAACACCGTCCCGGTCCGGGTACGGCTCCACCCCGGCGAGTCCTTCGGCGACCTGCTGGCCCGCCTCCAGGACGAGCAGGCCGAGCTGCTGCCCCACCACCACCTCGGCCTGACCGAGATCCACCGCGGCGTTCTCTTCGACACCGTCACCGTCCTGGAGAACTACCCGTTCGACCCGGCCGCGGCCGGTGCCTCCCTCGGCGATCTCCGGCTCACCGGGTTCGGCTCGGCCGACGCCCACCACTACCCGCTCGCGCTCGCCGCCGTCCCCGGCGAGCGGCTCACGCTCCGCCTGGATCACCGGCCCGACCTGTTCACCGCAGCGGAGGCGGAGCGTCTGCTCGGCCGGGTGGGGCGGCTGCTCGCCACGGCGGCCGGAGCGCCCGGCACCCTCGTCGGACGTCTCGACCTGCTGGAGGAGGCCGAGCGGCGGCGGATCGTCGAGGAGTGGAACGACACGGGTGATCCGGTGCCCGGCCGTACGCTGCACGGACTCTTCGAGGCGGCGGTGGCGCGGGCCCCGGGGGCCGCCGCGCTGGTGGACGGCGGGACGACCCTGACCTACGGTGAGCTCAACGCCCGCGCCAACCGGCTGGCACGGCTGCTGCGGCGGCGCGGAGCGGGCCCCGAACGGGTGGTGGCGCTGCTGCTGCCGCGCTCGGCCGACCTGGTCGTCGCCGCGCTGGCCGTGTCCAAGGCCGGTGCCGCCTACCTGCCGGTGGACCCCGGCTATCCCCCCGAGCGGATCGCCGCCATGCTGGACGACGCGCGTCCGGTCCTGGTGGTCGGCGGCGAGCTGCTCGCCGCGGCGGACGTGTCCAGTTTCGCGGAGGGGAACCTCACGGAGGACGAGGTCCGGGTGGAACTCCGGAACCCGGCTTACGTGATCTACACCTCGGGTTCGACCGGCCGCCCCAAGGGCGTGGTCGTGACCCACGAGGGCCTCGCCGCCTTCGCCGCGACGCAGCGGGACCGGCTCCGGGTGGGACCGGACGGCCGGGTGCTCCAGTTCGCCTCGCCGAGCTTCGACGCCTCGGTCATGGAGATGCTCATGGCCTTCGCCGCCGGGGCCGCGCTGGTCGTCCCGCCCGAGGGCGTGTACGGCGGTGCGGAGCTGGCCGTGGCGATCGAGGAGCGGCGCGTCACCCATGCGCTGATCCCCCCGGCGGCCCTGGCGAGCGTGCCCGCCGCACGGCTGGAGGGCTTCCGGACCCTGGTCGTCGGCGGCGAGGCCTGCGGGCCCGGGCTGGTGGAGCGCTGGGCTCCCGGCCGGTCGATGGTCAACGCCTACGGCCCGACCGAGGCCACGATCGCCGCCACCATGAGCGGCCCGCTGCGCCCCGGCGGGGTCCCGCCGATCGGCTCCCCCGTCCGGGGCACCCGCGCCTACGTGCTGGACGGGCGACTCCGCCCGGTCCCGGCCGGTGCGCCCGGTGAGCTGTACCTCGCCGGGCCGGGCCTGGCCCGCGGCTACCTCGGCCGGTCGGCGTTGACGGCGGAGCGGTTCGTGGCGTGTCCGTTCGGTGTGTCTGGTTCGCGGGGGGAGCGGATGTATCGGACGGGGGATGTGGTGCGGTGGCGTGCGGACGGGGTGCTGGAGTTTCTGGGGCGGGCGGATGCGCAGGTGAAGGTGCGGGGGTTCCGGATCGAGCCGGGTGAGGTGGAGGCGGTGCTCGCCCGGTGTCCGGGGGTGGCGGGTGCGGCGGTGGTGGTGCGGGAGGACCGGCCGGGGGATCGGCGGCTGGTGGCGTACGTCGTGCCGGAGGTCTCGGGGGAGGAGCCGGATCCCGACGGCGTGCGGGGGTTCGCGGCGGAGCGGTTGCCGGGGTTCATGGTGCCGTCGGCGGTGGTGGTGCTGGCGGGGCTGCCGGTGACGGGGAACGGGAAGTTGGATCGGGCGGCGTTGCCGGTGCCGGAGGTGTCGGGTGGGGGTGGGGGGCGGGGTCCGCGGTCGGTGGTGGAGGAGGTGTTGTGCGGGGTGTTCGCGGATGTGCTGGGGATCGAGGGCGTCGGGGTGGAGGAGTCGTTTTTCGCGTTGGGTGGGGATTCGCTGCTGGCGGTGCGGTTGGTGGGTCGGGTGCGGTCGGTTTTGGGGGTGGAGGTTTCGGTTCGGGCGGTGTTCGAGGCGCCGTCGGTGGCGGGGTTGGCGGGGGTGGTGGAGGGTGCGTCGGGGGTAGTGCGTCCGCCGGTGCGGGCGGTGGCGGGGCCGGGAGGCGGGCTGGAGGGTGGGTCGGGGGGCGGGGTGGCGTTGTCGTTCGGGCAGCGGCGGTTGTGGGTGTTGAACCGGTTGGATCCGGGGTCGGGGGTGTACAACCTGCCGGTGGCGTTGCGGCTGGTGGGGCGGGTGGATGTGGGGGCGCTGGCGTGGGCGTTGGGGGATGTGGTGGGGCGGCATGAGGTGTTGCGGACGGTGTTGCCGGAGGTGGGTGGGGTGCCGTTCCAGCGGATCCTCGACGCCGCCGAGCTGTGTGACGGGTCCGGACCGGGCGGGTTCCCGCTGGAGGTCGAGCAGGTCGGGGAGTCCGGGCTCGCCGAGGCGTTGAGCGCCTTCGCCGGACGGGGGTTCGACCTGGTGGCCGAGCCGCCGCTGCGGGCGCGGCTGTTCCGTCTCGGTCCTGACGAGCAGGTGTTGTTGCTGGTGGTGCATCACGTGGCGGCGGACGGGTGGTCGATGGGGCCGCTGGCGCGGGATGTGATCGCGGCGTACGCGGCCCGTTGCGAGGGGCGGGAGCCGGGGTGGGCGCCGTTGCCGGTGCGGTACGCCGATTACGCGTTGTGGCAGCGGGAGTTGCTGGGGGATGAGGCCGAGCCGGGGAGTGTGGCGGCGGGGCAGGCGGCGTTCTGGCGTGG
>BMQD01000065.1 GCA_014647935.1 Planomonospora parontospora | reverse complement strand
ACCAACGCACTCACCCGCACATTCAGATCCACCCCACGACCCCCCGCATCCACCACCGTGTAGTGGGCGTCCATCTGGTCGGCCAGGTCGAGCGGCGCGTCCAGCCCCTGGGGGAACAGCTTTCCGGGCACGGCGTCCTTGCGCTCGGCCACGGTCATGATCCGCAGATCGCTCCCCTCCGCAGGGGAGGGGAGCGGTGTGGCCTGCGTGTCGGTGAGCGGAACGTGGGCCAGCACGCCCAGGATCGGCAGCCCGGTCATCCGCTCGGGCGCGCCGGGCGCCAGCTGCCGGAGCATGCGGTCGGCCGCCGGGTTGAAGTCGAGGATGCGGCCGGAGGGGTCGATCGTCAGGACCAGGTCGCTGATCCGGTCCAGCACGTGCGTGCGCTCGACCGGCACCAGCTCGTGCAGGGACAGGCGCACCAGCGCCCAGTAGGACAGGACCGCGGTGGCGCAGAACCCGACCGGGGTCATGTCCGCCTCGTTGGTCAGGCCCAGCAGGCTGGCGACGTTGACCGCGGTGGAGGGCGTGGCGGCCAGCAGGGTGATCCCGTACAGCCGCCGCTGGGCGCGCGGACCGCGGATCCACGCGCGCACCAGCCGCGCCACGCAGACGGTGAGCAGGACGTAGCTGTAGGCGGTGTGCGCCCAGAACAGCGGGCCGAAGTCCACCTGGAGGGCACCCTCCCCGGCGGGGTCCGCGAACGAGATGAACCAGCGGCGCCAGGGGGCGACCAGGAACACGGCGAGGACGAGCGCGGGCTCGACCGACAGCCACAGGGCCGTACGGCGCGACAGCCGCCAGGCGCGGTCGACCACGGCCAGCGACAGGCAGTGGAACCCGGCCATGACGACGCCCACGGCCAGGAAACCGGTGGCGCCCAGCCACACGGACACGCCGGGGTCGACGGTGAGGAAGCCGAGCCAGCCGGTCGCCGACCAGACGGCGATGCCCGCGGCGACGACCGCCAGGGTACCCACCGCCGGCGCCACGCGCCTGCGCCGCCAGCCGACCACCGCGACGGCGGAGGCCACCACCGCCGACAGCATGAAGAGCAGGGCCAGGAACGGCTCCCTCATCGCCACTGCCTTTCCTCAACCGCCGCGTCTCCCGGCACCCGCACGGGCCGCCGGGCCGATCGCGATCTTCCGTGAACGGTCCGGCCCGCGGCTTCCGTGTCCGGCCATGCCGAAGACACCCCGCGGGTCTCCTTCGTAGTTTCGGCACGCGGACCGGGCTGTTGACCCTTTCCCCGGTCGTGCCGGGGCCCGGTCCACCGGCCGTGCCGCTCTCCGGCGCGTTTTTCCCGGGGACGGACTCAGAATCCCGGATGATCGGCCGATCATCTCTGTATGGCCTCTCTCCGTACCCGATGGCCGCTGCCGGCGGCGGCGGCGCTCGTCTCCGTCGCCGTCGCGGCGACGGCGGAAGCCGCGACCGGCGACGTCATCTACTTCACCGGTTACATCGTCGTGTGCGCCGCCGCCTGGTGGGCCGCGCTGCGCCAGGCCGGGCCCGGCGAACGGTGGCCGTGGCTGCTGATCGCGGTCGCCCAGACGTTCTGGCTGGCCGGTGACCTGGTGTCGACGGTCGCGTTCCGGCTCTTCCCGGAGTGGGACCCGACCGGCTGGATGGACGCCCCGTGGCTGGCCGGATACCTCTCGATCGGCACCGGGATCATGATGATGGCCCGGCTCCGGGCCCGGGGGCAGCTGCGCGAGCCGCTGCTCGACATGCTCACCCTCACCACCGCGGTGACGATCGGCATGTGGTGGCTCCTGGTCGCGCCCGCGCTGGAGGAGAGCGGCGGCCGCTACACCGCGGGCATCGCGCTGGACGCCGGCTACATGCTCGGCGACGTGCTGATCGCGGCGGCGGTGCTGCTGCTGGTGCTGTCCCCCGGCAGGCGGAGCGCCCCGACCGGGTTGCTGGTCACGGCGGCCTGCCTGCGGCTGGTCACCGACCTGGGGTATGCGGTCCTGCCGCATCTGGGCGTGGCGATGGAGAGCCTGGCCTCGCTCGGCGGGCTGGTGCTGTTCGGCAACTCGCTGATGGTGATCACCGCCCTGCACCCCGGCCGCGCCGAGCTGATCCGTCCCAACCCGCGGACCCGCACGCTGCATCCGGCCCGCATCGTCTTCCTCGGCCTGGCGCTGCTGACCGCTCCCGCGGTCGCCGTCGCCCAGGGATCCGGCCCGCAGGCCCAGCGCATCGCACTGCTGGTGGCCACCGTCGCCGCCAGCGCCTTCATCCTGGCCCGCTTCGCCGGGGCGGTGCGCGAGCAGGAGCGGGCCGAGCGGCTCCTGGCCTACCAGGCCTCCTACGACCCGCTGACCGGCCTGGCCAACCGGCGCACGATCACCGGCCGCCTGGACGCCTGCTCCGCCGGCGACGTACTGCTCTACCTCGACCTGGACGGGTTCAAGGCGGTCAACGACACCTACGGCCACGACGCCGGCGACGCCTTGCTGGTGGAGGTCGCCCGGCGGCTGCGCGCCGCCGTGCGCGAGGACGACCTGGTGGTACGGCTCGGCGGCGACGAGTTCGCGCTGCTGTGTCCGCAGGCCTCGGTGCACACCGACGTGATCCCCCTGGCAGAGCGGGTCCTGGAGGCCATCGCCGAGCCGATCGGCTACGACGGCCACGAGCTGCGCGTGGGGACGAGCATCGGCATCGCCGTGGTCGACGAGACCACCACCCCCGGCGACCTGGTCCGCAAGGCGGACGCCGCCATGTACGAGGCCAAGCGCGGCGGCCGCGGCCGCTGGGTCCTCGCCGGGCCGCCTCCGAAGCCCGCTTCGCTCTCGCTCGCCGGCTGAGGCCCAGAACGCCGTCGGGGCCGCCGCCCGGGCACCCGGGCGGCGGCCCCGACGGCGTCTGCTCGTGTGCCCGTCGCCCCGGGACCGGCCGGTCCCGGGGCGGTTGTGTATCTGCCGGCCACCGCTGTCGAGGAGGGCCGAGGCCTGTCCTCGATGAGCGGCGCGCTGGCCGGTGCCGCCCACCGCCTGCTACTGGCCTGGCGGCGGGCCCTGGCCTGCGGCTAGCGCAGATGCCGGGCGAAGAACCCGGCCGCATCCTCCGCTGCGAACTGCGGGACACCGGTATGCCCGCCCATGTTGGCGTGCAGCGTTTTCTCCTTGGAGCCGAAGGCGTCGAACAGGTCCAGGGCCGCCTGCCTGTCGTTCCCTTCGTCATCCCACTGCAGCAGGACATGCAGCGGAATGGTGACCTGTCGGGCTTCCTCGAACATGGTGCGAGGCACGAAACTCCCGGCGAAGAAGCCGGCGGCCACGATGCGCGGCTCAACCACCGCAAGCCGGATGCCGATGGAGATCACTCCCCCCGAGTACCCGACCGGGCCGCCGATCTCGGGCAGCGACAGCAGGGCGTCCAGGGTGGCCTGCCATTCCGGGACCGCCTTGTCGACCAGCGGGAGGATGAGGGCGTCGATGATCTCGTCACCGACCGGCTCGCCGGCCTCCATAGCCCGGCGCAGGTCGGCGCCGGCCTGCTCGGCACCGGCCGAACGGGGCCGGTCACCGCTCCCGGGGAGCTCGATGGTGGCGGCGGCGAAGCCATCCGCCGCGGCCTGCCGGGCCCGCGCCACCAGCCGGGGGTACATCTTGCGCAGCCCGAGCGGGGGGTGGCCGAGCAGGATCAGTGGGACCGGTGCGGACGCGGATGAGGGCGTCCACAGGATGCCGGGGATCTCACCGAGGGTGAATTCGCGTTCGACGATGCCGTCGTCGAGGCGCTGTTCAGAAGTGAATCGCAAGGTCGTGCCTTTCGGGAGTGCGCTTGAACGGCGCTCCCGGACGACCTATCGCCCGACCGTGACCCCAGAGGGGAGCACCCATGTCGATACTGCGTTCACGGGTACCACCTCCTCGTTCTCTCGCACGGCCTCCAGAAAGCTAGCAGCGGTCGCTGTGGTCCGCCAACGGGTTTCCGCGAAGGCTCCGTGGCCGGATACCACGGAGCCACTCGCCCAAGAAAGTTTCGGGTAACCGGATGATCACTCCTGGTTGAGGTCGTCGGCGAGGCGCCGAGCCGTTTCGGTCTCGATCGGGCCGTGCGGCTCGACCTCCTCTCCGGCCAGCCGGGCGGCCCCGAGCCGGAATGAGAGCCGGCGGCCTTCAGGGCACTGACCGGTTCGCCGGGAGGAGGGTGATCCAGGCGGCGCCGTCCAGGTACAGGCTGGAGGTCGCCACCAGCCCCTCGCCCACGGTCTCGGTCAGCCACTGGTCGTCACCGACTTCGCCGCACCGCTGCAGGTTCCGGATAGACCTGTCGGTGTCCGAGTGCGTTGTCGTGCACAGGGCGATCAGAACACCGTTGTGAGCAGGTCGGCGAACAGCTCCTGTTCGTCGATCTCGAGCCCGCGGTTCGTGAACCAGGTGGCCATGTTGTGGCAGTCGCGCATCAGGAAGTCCATGCCCTTCGGATTGCCGACGATGTCGACGACCTGGGGCAGGTCGATCATCACGATCCGCTCGTCCTGCGCGAGGACGTTGTACGGCGAGAGGTCGCCGTGCGCGAGCCCCGCGCGAGCCAGTTCACGCATGCCGTCGCGGAGCTGCTGGAAATACACGCCGAGCAGCTCTTTCGACGGCCGGACTTGGGCGAGCCGGGGCGCGGCCCCGCCCTCGCCGTCGTCGATGAACTCCATCAGCAGCTCGGTGCCGTCCACCTGCACGGGATACGGCACCGGGACGCCGACCTTCCACAATCGGTTGAGGGCGTCCCATTCGGCGTATGCCCACTGACCGGCCGCGACGCCGCGGCCGTGCGAGGTCTTCTTCGCCATCGCCCGGCTGTCACGGCTGTTGCGGGTATGACGGCCTTCGACGTACGACGCGCTGCGGTGGAAGGACCGGTGTTCCTCGGTGCGGTACCGTTTCGCGGCCAGCAGCGAGGACTTCGCCGGGTTGTCGCCGATGGCTTCGACGGCCCGCTCGATCAGGAAGACGTCGGCTTCCTTGCCGGTTTTGAGGACGCCGAGCTCGGTGTCGATCGCAGCCTGTTCCGTCACAACCCACGAGGGGCGTGGTTCCGGGCCGCGAGAACCGCGCTCGACCTCCAGCCAGGTGGACCACCGCTGATCTGGGTCCAGCTCCTCGTCGACCGCATGGAACGTGAAGACGAAGGCTGCGGCCGGATCTGGTTGGAACTCGTCACCGGTGAATTCGGACCGAGGGGAGCGAAGGTCGGAGTAGGTGTCAGAGGGTTCGTGCTCGGAAGACAACGGGTGTGCTCCTGGACAAAGAGGTGGGACTGATGCGGACATGCCGCAGCGCAGTGATGGCCATCCGTCAGCCCTCCTTAGTCCAGGCAGCGCTCTCCGCCGCTCGATCGACCCAGCATGCCTCGCCCGTTCTGGCCCCCGCAACGTATTTACCGGCGCTGGGTCCGTGCTCCTGCGAGAGCGATGGTGTTTACGGCGTGAACACCCGGCGGGTGAAGTCGTCAGCGGTCGCCGGTTCCCGGGCCTTCGGTCCGAGGGTGAGACGGGAGCCTCCGGTGTTTACGGCGTGAACACCCGGGCGGTGCGGCCGGCGGCTTTCTGCCG
>BMQD01000064.1 GCA_014647935.1 Planomonospora parontospora | reverse complement strand
CGCCGAACTCGCCGGCATGAGCCGCTCCCTGCGCGACCTGGTCGGCGGCTTCACCGTCTGACCCCCGGCCCGGGGCTCTCCGGGCGGGGGCTGCCCCGCCCGGACGTCCGGTGAGACGCTGGAGGCATGCTGCAGGTCATCGGCGCGGGGCTGGGGCGGACCGGAACCAGTTCCCTCAAGGTCGCACTCGAACGGCTGGGGTTCGATCCCTGCTACCACATGTACGAGGTGGTCGGCAGTGTGGCGCGGATGCGCCAGTGGATCGACGTGGCGGAGGGGCGGACCCGCGACTGGGACGCGGTCTTCCGCGGCTACCGGGCGTGCGTGGACTTCCCCGCCGCCGCCTACTGGAGGGAACTGGCGGCGGCCCATCCCGCGGCGAAGGTGATCCTCACCGAGCGCGATCCGGAGGCCTGGTACGAGAGCGCCCGGAAGACCATCTTCAGGCTGCCCCTCCTGCTCCGGCACCCCCTGGCCGGGCCGGTGCTGCGCGCCCTGCCCTCCGGGAGCCGGGCGGCCACCTTCATCCGCATGCTGAGCACGCTCAACCGCGACCGCCGCGACATCGGCTTCGACCGCGACAGCGCGATCGGCTACTTCGAGCGGCACAACGCCGAGGTGCGCCGCTCCCTGCCGCCGGAGCGGCTGCTGGTCTACCACGTGGAGCAGGGGTGGGAGCCGCTCTGCGCGTTCCTGGGCGCGCCCGTCCCCGCCGGGCCGTTCCCGCGGGCCAACGACAGCGCCCGCTTCTGGGGCAACTTCCGCCGGACGCTGTGGGGCGGCCCTGCGGGGCCCGGGACCCGGGGCTGAACTCCCGGTCGCAGAACGCCGAGGCCGCCACCGGACGTCCGGCGGCGGCCTCGGGAGCCCCGCGCACGGCGGGGCGGGGGCGGAGGGGATCGGTCCGGGTCAGCCCCGCTCGCGGAGCAGGCGGGCACTGAGGAGGCGGACTCCGGCGTAGGAGCCGACGCCTGCCACCAGCAGCAGGGCGAAAACGAAGCCGGTGGGGACGGAGGGACCCTCTTCACCGGAGGCGGAGACGGGATCGGCCTTGAGCGTCGTCGGTGCGGGAGTCTGCACCGCGGCGGGGGCGCTCTTGCCCTCCTGCGTCGCGGCGCGCTCCGGCGCCGAGGACGCCGGGGGAGTGGGCGTGGACGGCGTGGACGGCACGGTCTTCGGGGCCTTGCCCGCGGCGGGAGCCTCAGGGGCCTTCGCAGCGGCCTTGGCGGGCTCGGCCGCGGGCTTGGCCGGGGTCCGGAGCAGGACCGGCTCGGCCGGGTCGCGGTCCTTCCTGGACCAGGCACGGGTCTCGAACGGCACCGGGTGGTTCTTCTTGCCGACGCCCGGACCCCACTTGGTGATCACGTAGTCGACCTCGATGTGGCCCTTGCCGCCGTTGCCGTTCACCGCGAGGGTGTCGGGGTTGAACCTCCCGCCGGTCAGGTCGGCGAAGGTCTTGGCGTCCAGGTCCAGCATGATGCCGCGGGTGGACGGCTCACCGGGGCCGCGGTCGCCCACGAAGAACGGCGCCTTCTTCCCCTTGTAGACGACGTATCCCTCGGTCAGCAGCGGCCACGAGGGGGAGGCGGCCAGGCCCTTCTGCATCGGCTTGCCCGAGGCGGGCAGCCCGGTGTCGCCGTTGCGGCCCGAAGCGTCGTCCCAGTAGTAGGACGCGGTGGTCGATCCCTTGAGCATGACCTTCCGGCCCTCACCGCTGTCGGCGGAGGCGGCGCTTCCGGCCGCCACGACCGTTCCTGAGACCAGCGACACTCCCAGGAGGGCGGTCAGGGCACGGGCGGCGAGGCGGGTGGAGAACGTCATGGAGAACACGGATCCTTACGACGGAGACAGGTCTCCGGCCGATGCTGCGGTGGTTCCGGGTGGCCGGTGCGGGCCCTGCCGGAGCGGCCCGTGTCCTCCAGTAAGCCGAGGCGGCGTAGCGCCCGGAGTGCACGGCGGGTGCAGGCCGGTTGCCGCGTCCGGCAATCGTTAAGCTCCCGCCCGATACCGGTGTCCGGCAGGCCCGTGTCCGCTCTCCGGGCCGTCCGCGGACACGGCCCGCCGACCTCTCCACCGCCCCGGAAAGGGGCTCTCCTCCCGGGGATCGGACCGGCTCGCGAGGGTCCTGGACGTCCTCCGGAACATCACGACAATTGCTGATTTGAGTCGCTTCGGTCGCTTGGGTCGCCGTTCTTCCTGCCGGAGGTCAAGGGCGGCACCCGGCAGTGACTGTGCGACGGTTCGGTCGCTGCGGTTCGGTAGCTGATGAAATAGCAGGTCAGAGGCACTTTCCGGGGCTCTCAGCGACCCAAGCGACTCGAGATCGGGTATATGACGGGAACTTGACCCGCGCGTGTGCGCGTCATAGACCCCGTCCTTCAGTCGCTTCAGTCGCTTTTGCAGCGGTAAAACCGGCCGTGACCTGGGACTCCCTCCCGGCGACCGGTGGCAGCGACCGAACCGCTCCGGTCGCTGCCACCCGGTTCGGTCGCTGCGGTTCGGTAGTTCGGGACCGGGCGCCCCGGTCCCGGTCCGTCCAGGCGGTCCCGGGCGGCCCCGTCCGCCGGTTCTCTCCCTGTTCGCTCACCGATGACCGTCGCACGGCCGTGTTCCCGCACCGGAGACCGACTGTCCGCTAGCCTGTGCTGATGTTCGGATCTTCAGTCGCTTCGGTCGCTTGAGTCACTCCGGAGACACCGCCGGTCCGCCGGGCCTTCCGGGAGGCCTCCGACCGACGGGTTCCGGGTACCGAACCGAGCTTTCACGGCCAGCGCACGGACGGGAAGGACGCAGTGACGCCGCCAGACGAGGCCCATCACCGGCAGGCCGGGCGAGACCGGTCCGTCGCCGTCGCGCGCTGGTGCGCGGCGAGGGGCTGGCCGGTCCACCCGCTCGCGCCCGGCAGGAAGACCCCGGCGGGCAACTGCCGCCGCTGCCAGGGCGCCGGGCACCCTCCGGCCTCCTGTGCCTGCCTCGGGGCCGGGCGCTGGTGCCACGGTTTCCACGCCGCCACCACCGACCCCGACCTGATCACCTCCTGGTGGACCGCCAACCCGGCCTTCGGGGTCGGCGTCGCCTGCGGGCCCGCGGACCTGGTCGTCATCGACGTCGACGCCCACCCCTCGTCCGTGCCGGACCGCGACCGGATCCTGCCGGGCATCCCGATCCCCGACCAGGTCGACCTCACCGGACTGACGACGGGGTTCCACGCGCTCGCGCTGCTGGCCGCCCTGCGCGGAGCCCCCGACCCCGCCCAGGACTCCGCCACGCTGCGGGTCCGCACGCCGTCCGGCGGGATGCACGTGTGGTACCGCGCAGGAGACGCCGGCCCGTTCCTCTGCTCCGTCGGGTCGGCGGCCGGCGCCGGCCGCGCCCTGGCCTGGCAGGTCGACGTCAGGGCCGGCGGCGGCTACATCATCGCCCCCGGCACCCGCACCGGTGACGGCGTCTACACGCCGCTCGGCGACCGCCGCGTGCCCGCGCCCCTGCCCGAGTGGCTGGCCCGGGAGCTGGTGCGCACCGGCCACCGTCCCCAGCCCGCCCCCCGGGCGCAGCCGTCCCGGGCCGTGATGGCGCCGCCCCGGGGCCGCCAGGCCGTCGTCAGGGCCGGCGGCGGCCGTACGGGGGCCTGGCGCGCGCTCGACAGGGTCCTGGGCGAGGTGCTGGCCTGCGCGGCCGTACCCGAGGGCGCGGGGTTCACCGCCAAGCTCAACGTGGCCGCCTACACCGCCGGAGGCCTCGTCGCCGCAGGCCATCTCGGGCAGGCGGAGGCCGAGGGGCTCCTCGCAGACGCGGCGGACCGGGCCCGCCCGGGCCAGACCCGCCGCTGCGCCCAGATCATCCGTGCAGGCATCGCGGCCGGGGCCCGCCACCCGCTCCACATCGAAGGACGCCCGACCACCGACCCCGGGGCCGAACGCCGGGGCCTCCACGCCGAAGGCAATCGATGAATCCCTCACCAGGGCAGGGGGGCTTCGACCCGGCCGCCGTCGCCCAGCAGATACTCGACCTGTCGCTGCCCGTCACCGCGGAGCCCCGGAGCCCCGGAGGCGGCGCCCGGACCGGCGGGAACGGCGCCGCGGAGCCCGCGCGGGCCGCGGCGCCCGCGGCGGCGACCAGCGAGGGCCTGCTGCCGGACTCGCTGTCGGACCGGGGCAACGCCAAACTGTTCGTGAGCCTGTACGGCAAGGACTTCCGGCACGTCCCCGGCCTGGGCTGGTACCGCTGGGCGGGGCACCGCTGGGAGCTCGACGAGAGCGACACCGTCGTGTGGGCCGCCGGGGAGATGGCCGAGAACATCGCGGTGACGGACGTCCGCGGGATCTTCAGCGACCGCGACCTGCACGGCCACCGGCGCCGCTCGCTGTCCACCTCCGGCATGAAGGCGCTGCTGGCGCAGGCCAAGGCCGCCCCCGGCATGGTGCTGGGCGCCGAGCTGCTGGACGCCGACCCGTACGCGCTGTGCACCCCCGCCGGGGTCGTCGACCTGCGCACCGGCGTCATCAGCGCCCCGGACCCGGCGCGGCACTTCCACTCCCGCTCCACCACCATGGCGCCCGAACGCATGCCCACCCCCCGCTGGGAGCGCTTCCTCGCCGACATCTTCGGCACCGACGCCGAAGGCCGCCAGACCGTCGACTTCCTGCACCTGCTGCTCGGCTACTCCGTCACCGGTGACGTCGGCGCGCAGGTGCTGCCGTTCCTGTACGGCCAGGGCAAGAACGGCAAGTCGGTGCTGCTGGAGGTGATGCTCCAGCTGCTGGGCGACTACGCCGACGCGGCTCCGCCCGGATTCCTCATGGCCAAGACGTTCGACGGCCACCCCACGGACCTGGCCGAGCTGCACGGCCGCCGCATCATCGTCTGCTCCGAGCTCAAGCCCGGAGACAAGTTCGACGAGGCCCGGGTCAAGCTGCTGACCGGCGGCGACAAGATCAAGGCCCGCCGGATGCGGCAGGACTTCTTCTCCTTCGACCCGACCCACCACCTGTGGCTGCTGGGCAACCACCGCCCCGAGGTGACCAGCGGGGGGTTCGCGTTCTGGCGGCGCATCCGGCTGATCCCGTTCGAGCGGGTCGTCTCGGAGGAACGCAAGATCGACAACCTGGCGCGCGTCCTGGTCCAGGAGGAGGGGCCGGGCATCCTCGCCTGGCTCGTCGACGGAGCCCGCCGCTACCTGCTCGGCGAGAAGGACCTGAGCGGTCCGCAGCGGGTACGGCTGGCCACCGACGCCTACGCGGAGACCGAGGACCACGTCGGGCGGTTCATCTCCGAGACGTGCAAACTGGATTCCGGTATGAGAGCCGAACAAGCCCGCCTGTACACCGAGTACGCACGCTGGTGCGGTTTCGAGGGTGCCACGCCCGTCTCGGCCCGCGCCTTCGCCGCCCGCGTCCGCGAAGCCGTCGGGCTGGCCTCGCCCAGGCAGATGGTCCTGTCCAACTCGCGCAAGTTCTACCCGGGGATCGGCCTGATCTCCGACCTTCCCGTCGAGGAGCAGCAGCCGTGAGCGAGCGAACCACGGACACCGCGGTGCCACGAGCGCGGCTGACGAAGGAGGCCGCGTGAGCGCGCTGATCGACCCGGAGGACCTCGTCCACGAGACCGAGCTCGTCTGGCTGGAGGACATCGAGCCCCTCGACTACGTCCGCCAGTCCCTGGACCGCCTGCCCAGCCGCAGGCGCAAACCCCCGTACCACCGCGACGGCCGCATGGTCGGATACGCCGTCATCGGGCCCGACGCCAGGGCGTCGGCGGCCTCCGGCACCTTCCGCCGCCGGGTGTTCTGGCTGCTGCCGCACGACCGCGACCAGCAGCCGGACGGCCTGTACGCCACCGGAGCCCCCTCCGAGGCGGTCGATCCCCGGACGCTCGCCCCGAAGGTCGCCGGCTACAAGACCGAGCGCTCCGAGGGCGGCCCGGCCTCCGAGGCGATGCTCGAACTCGGCAGGACGCTCCCCAAGGCCTGAACAGGGATCTCGCGCCTGTCCCGGCGACGACGGCGCCGGGACGCATCCGGGTCCGTACCGGCACCCGCCGGTACGGACCCGGACCGGTGCCCGGAGCGGGTCCCATCGGGCCCCACCCGATGGGACCCGAGCTGATCAGAACGGATGACGATCGACACGAAGCACGGACACCCCGC
Organism: Planomonospora parontospora; assembly: GCA_014647935.1. Lineage (GTDB taxonomy): Bacteria > Actinomycetota > Actinomycetes > Streptosporangiales > Streptosporangiaceae > Planomonospora > Planomonospora parontospora. Next base: position 826 of record BMQD01000064.1, on the reverse strand, counting down.
GCTGAGGAGCGTCCAGCACGACGTATGTCACCGGGATGCCGGCGTGATCCCAGACGTGCATGTTGCCTGCCAGGGTGAGTCGGCGGCCGTTTCCCGGAGTCAGCCTAGATCTCCAGCAGTACGTCTATCTCCTGCTTGGAGAGAGTGTCGATCTGAGCTTCGGCGACGGGAGCACCGATTCTGACGGTGTACACCTAGATCTGGACTCCGCGCCGGGCGAGAACCTCCGCCAGGGACGTCCCCGCCGGGCGATGCCCGGAACCTATCTCCTGGGCTTCGGCGTGCATGCGCTGCCAGTCCTCCCGGTCTCCGGCGGCTCTGGTGGCGATGCGCCACCAACCGGTGAGGAAGTCGTCGAGCGCGGACAGGTCCGCCACGGTGGCATTGGTGATCTGCGCGAGTTCGGCATCGAACGCACCGATGTTGTCAGGGGGAAGGGCCGCCCGGACCGCGGTGAAAGTGCGTTCGATCGCCGAGGGGGGTACGGCATGGGGCTGTGCGGTCACGAGGCCTCCTTGGTCGTCGTCTTGCCGAGCCATGAGCGGACAGTGGTGCGGCTGATGCCCGCTTCACGCGCCACCACGGCTTCGGCGCGGTCCTCTTGCCGGACGGCGTGGATGACAGCCTCTCGGAGAGCGTTGTGCGCTGCTGTGCGCGCTCTCCCCAGCGTGGCCAGGTCGACGGTCTTGTGCGCGGCCTCTGTCAAGGTGGCCCTCCCCTCCTGCTGTACAGAACAGTACAGAAAATCGGGAGAGTGCGGAGCCGCTCAGGCGACGTGCTGCCAGGGGGTGGTGTGCAGGAGTTCGTCGATTCGGGGGGCGGGGAC
>BMQD01000063.1 GCA_014647935.1 Planomonospora parontospora | reverse complement strand
AGATGGTGTTGAACCTCTTCGGGGCCCCGGCGCGATACGCGCCGGGGCCCCCTGTCGCCCGGTGAAAGGCCTGTATGGATCAACCGCACACAACCGCCGGCGCCACCGCCCTCGGAGGCGGCAGCGCTGGCGACAGGTTCGACGATGAGGACTACCCCGCCTACAGCATGGGCGCGGCCGCCGAGATGCTCGGCGTCACGCCGGCCTTCCTGCGCGCTCTGGGCGCCGCCAAGCTGATCGAGCCGCACCGCTCCGGTGGCGGCCACCGCCGCTACTCCCGCTATCAGCTGCGCCTGGCCGCCCGCGCCCGGGAACTGGTCGATCAGGGCACCCCGCTGGAAGCCGCCTGCCGCATCATCGTCTTGGAAGACCAGCTCGCCGAGGCGTTGCGGATCAACGCTTCCCGCCACCAGGCGGCCGGCACCTGACGTCGGCGGCAACGCCGATCGGGCCGAACCCCACCGCCGACCCCCACCCCGGCGGCGGAAGCCTGCCGTTCGGAACCGTACCCCGCAGGGCGTGAGCGCCCCAGCCGGACGACGCGTTCGCCGGATCTGCCCGATGTGCCCGCATGGCGCGGCCATGCGGGTGAACGCGGCAACCGGCGAGCTCCGGCGCGGTGCCGGTCGCGTCGATCAGGCGGCGGGCTGTCTTCATCGCGGCGATGCGCCTGTCCCCGGCGCCGGGGCATCCGTGGCCCTGCCCGGCCGCCGGGGACGCGGGAGCGGCCGCGGGGTGGGCTACCGTGGGGGTCACGACCGCCGATTCTGGCCGGTGAGCCGGCCACCCCGCGGGCAAGCAGCCAGAACGGCGCCTCGCACGGGAGAAGCGTGTGATCGCCTTTCAGGAATCGTGGCCCATCACCGGCGATCTCCCCGGGCTGCGCCGCGCGGTCCACCGCTATGCGGCCGCGGCCGGCCTGGCCGGGCAGCGCCTGGAGCGGGTGGTGCTGGCCGCCCACGAAGCCCTGGCCAACGTGGTGGAGCACGGCGGCGGAACCGGCACGCTGCTGCTGACCCGCACCGGCTCGGACCTGGTCATCGACGTCACCGACGTGCGCGGCGCACTCAGCGCCGCGCACCTGCCCGACCGGCCGCCGCCGCGACCGGAGCGCCCCGATGAGGGGATGGGGTTGTGGCTGATCGGGCGGCTGGTCGACGCGGCGACCGTCGACCAGCGGCCCGGCTGTTCGCGGATCCGGTTGCGGATACGCCTGCCGGCAACTCACCCCGCCGGATGACCACGCCGGTCACCGGCTTCTCACCGGTCCGGCCGCCACCGCGCGGTGGGGCCGCTCTCCCGCACGGGTGACGCCTGACCTGCCGCGGGGAGGGCCCGGGACTCCATTAGCTGCGCCAAGCCGCAAGGTAGGCCCGAAGCCTCGCGGGGAGTCGTCTCATGTCCGGATTCGCCTGGTTTCCGAGGGAGGCAGCGACGGGAACTCCTCTTCCCAGGGATTGGGAAGCGCCTCCGATCACGGTTCTGAACTGGTCCGATGCGCTACTTTTCGGCACGGCTCGGCGCAACTTCGGGAGCACCAGACCGGGGCGGAGGTCGACGGCCACCGGATGCTGCGCGCCGACAGCCCGGCCGCGCCCAACGCCATCGCCGCCTGGCGCTGCGGGACGCGACCGGGGTGCGGCCGCACTGCTACTTCGAGTGGGCCGAAGGCGACCCGCTGCCCGCGCCCGGGTTGCCGACCTTGCGGCTCAAGGCCCGCGACCGGCACCACCTGCTAGCGCCGGCGCGGGCAATGGGCCGACACGCTAGGACCGGTAGGCGTCCATGTGCTGCTGCTCGCGCACCGACTTCATCGCCTGACTCCAGGCCACCAGCTGGTCCAGCATCGTGGCCAGGGACTGCTCGTGGTGGCCGGCCGGCTTGAAGACCGAGAAGTTCTCAAAATCGGTGAACAGCGACAGCATCACCTGGCCGCGCACGGTCGCCATCTGCAACTCGGCGGCGACCAGGCGCAGCTGCTCCACCGCACGGGCACCCCCGGCGCTGCCGTAGCCGACGAACCCGGCCGCCTTGTTGTTCCACTCGGCGTACAGGTAGTCCAAGGCGTTCTTCAGCGCCCCGGACGGGCCGTGGTTGTACTCCGGCGTGACGAACACATACCCGTCGAACTCGGCGACCTTGGCGGCCCAGCGCTGGGTGTGCTCCTTGCTGTACTGGCCCATCGACGGCGGCACCGGCTCATCCAGTAGCGGAAGACTGTAGTCGGCGATGTCGACCAGCTCGAAGCTCGCGTCGGTGCGCTTGGCGGTGAAGCCGTGCACCCACTGGGCCACCGCCTCCCCGATGCGGCCGGGCCGGGTGCTCCCCAAAACGATTCCGATCTTGACCATGCCATGCTCCGTCTCTGTGCAGGTCACCGTTGTCGCGTTCCGGGGGGGCCATAGCTTTCGCTACCCTAAGTCATATTTTATATACTGTCCGCTACCAATTGTTGACCTGATAGATCCCGGATGAGAAAAGAGCCGAGGAGCAGGCCAGGACTACCCGCTGGTTACGTTGCCCTCGCCGTAGTTTCGGGAGTACTGGACCTTAGCCAGAACGGCCAATCCCTCAGAGCCACTGGCTGAGACCAGCGGCTGCCGTTCTTCGCGCACTCCCGTGTGCGGGATGTCCGGGAAGTCCAGCAGCCGGCTGGAACCGCCTCAGGCCGACATCGGCCCCAGCCCGCCGCCCTCGCGGCTACGCGGATGGCGGCCAGCTTCCGGTCGTATGCCTTCCTGTGGAGGGCAACCATCATTTCAAGATCAAAAGCTTTTCGGATCTGCGACGCCGACTTCAGCGCGGCCTCCTCCCGCCCTGGGGGGTGGGGGCCGGCCGGACGGCGGTCTCATGCGGAGAGCAGGTGCAGTCCTCCGCGCTCGCGGGCGGTCCGGGTCTGCTCGACCCGGGCGGCGACCTTGTCGGCCGCCGAGGCCAGGGCCGCCAGATCGTCGGCGGGCTCCGCACGCTGCACCGGCGCCTGCTCGCGAGGTTTGACCGGCGCCCAGCTCTCCGGCTCCATCCGGGCCAGCATCGCCAGGGCGATGTGCCCGCCTGGCGCACTCCAGCGGCGGGAGACGAACCCGCCGGGGCGGATCGTCTCGGCCACGAGCGTCCCGCCGACGGCATCGCGCAGGGCCGCGTCCACCAGCTGCGCGCAGACTGCTCCCCGCGCCCGCTCGACGGCCAGGGCGAAGGCGGCGAAGTCGGCCGGGGCGTCGTCGGCCTCGCCCTTCTGACGCCAGGCGTGCAGGGTCCGCGGGCTGATCCCGGCCAGCTGCGCCGCGGTGGTGAAGGAGTTGCCGCCTTCCAGGGCCTGGACGATGCGGGCCTGGATGTCGGGGGTGAGCTTGCTGCGCCGCCCCATCATTCCCGTCCTTCCGCGACCGGCACCACCGGGAGCTCGGCCGGCGCGGCCGCCGGGCCGGGCAGGCCCGGCAGGGCGGCCAGCGCCGCGGTGGGCACGCGGATCAGCCGACCGATACGCAGGTGCGGGATCTGCCCGCGGCCGGCGGCGGCGTAAGCGGCATCCCGGTGCACGCCCAGGACGGCGGCGGTCTCGGTGACGCTCATGGTGGCCCGGTCGGGCAGCAAGACGGTCATGGCCCCTCTGGTACACGAAAGCCCGGCTTAGGTCATCTGAGGCCGGACCCGGCCGGACCTGAGCGCAAGCCGCTCCCCGCCGACAGGGCGGTGTCATCATCGCGATGACGTATCCGTCATCACCGTGACGACATCGGAGGATGCCCGTGCGGCCCGCCTACGACCTGACCGACCCCTACGACGCGGCGCGGTTCCTGCGGGAAGAGGGCGTCGGCGCCGCGCGCTACCAGCCGCCCGGCAGCGAGCACGGGTGGATGCACCTGGTGGCCTCGGCGGCGCAGTTCACCGAGGCCCGCCCGGACGACCCGCCCCGGCCGCGCCTGAGCGGGGACGACGCCCTGGCCGCGCTGACCCTGCTGGCCGCGCTGCGCGACTGGCTGTCGGAGGTCGAAAGCGACTTCATCGGCGCGGCCCGGGACGCCGGGGCCACCTGGGAGGAGCTGGCGCCGGTGCTGCGGGTCGCCGACCGCCGGGCCGCCCAGCGTCGCTACGCCCGCCGCTGCGCAGCCGCCGCCCACCCGGGCGGGACGCCGAGGGACGCGAAGGACGTCTCGCCGGACGTCCTCGATGCCGGCCAGGACGTCCCGGACGTCCCGCAGGACGTCTCCGCGGCGGCGGAGTGGGGCGACGACGTGTGCCTGCGGCGCTGCGACGGCCGGTGGAGCCTGCACGGCCCGGACTGGGAGATCGAGGTGGAGGGGTTCGGCGTGTTCGGCACCATCGCCGCCCGGGACCAGGCGCAGGCCCACGCCGCGGCGGCCGCCGTCGCGGCGCTGACCGGGCGGGCGGTGACCGGGTGGGATCGCGACGCCTGGAGCCGCTCGGTCTACGGGGAATCGTCGTGGTACGCCTGCCTGTCCGGGGGATCGTCCGGGATTTCGTAGATCATCCGAGGGCCGGTTCCGGACGGCGCCGTACCCGTCTCCTGTTTCCTGCTGCAGGCCGGCGCCTGCGGGCGTACCGTCGCGGGCGTGGCCCTGAGTCGGCTCTCGCCCGTGAAGGAGTCCCTGATGAGCGAGGCATCGTCGCCGGAGTCTTCAGAGTCGCGCTGGGCGCGACGGATCCGGTTCTCGGTCCAGACGTCCATGGTCGTCCTGGGGGCGGCGCTGGTGGCGGGACTGCCGTTTCCCGGCCTGCGGGCGTGGGCCGTCTCCCCGCACGGCCTCGGAACCGTGTGGAAGCTGGCGATCCTTCGGTGCGTGGTGCTGGCCGTCATGCTGCTGATGCTGCGGCCACTGAACGACCCTGGTGACGTCGGCACCGGGGAAGGCTGATCCGACGCCGGTTTGCGGTGATTAGGGCGACGCTCTTTACGCAGTAAACCACCAGGTGGCAGAGCCGGGCGGATCCGCGCCCGGCCACTTCCCGCTCCTCCTTGCTGCCGGGTGAAGCCCACGCCCGCGACCGTCAACAACCACCTCGCGCACCTGTCAGCGCTGTTCACCTGGATCACCGCGCACGCCCCCGAAGGGCTGCTGCGCCACGGCGACCCGACCAAGAAAGTCCCCCCGCTACCACTGCCTGCCCCGCAGCCGCGAGCGCTGGCCACCGCCCGGGTGCGCACCGTCAAGAACGTCGTGGACCGGATCGAGACCTTCCACGAGCTCAAAGGCCGCCGTCACCGCGGCGGTGGAACTCCCCGGGTACACGCCCACGCTCGCCCGCTGCGCGACCGGGCCATCATCTACCTGCTGTTCGACACCGGGCTGCGCCGCGCGGAGCTGGTCGGCCTGGAGCTGGACCAGCTGGAGCCAGCCGCCCCCGAGCGGCTGCGCCAGGCCAAGAAGGCGCGCCTTGTCGGCGTGCGCGGCAAGGGCCGCACCAGCCGCACCGTGTTCCTGGGCCGCGACGCCCGCCAGGCGCTGGCCGACTACCTCGACCAGGAGCGGCCCGGCGACGCCGCCGCCAGCACCGGCCCGGCCGCGCTGCTGCTGTCGGCCGCCTCCATCGCCGCCCGCCGTCCCGACGGCCGCCTCTCGGCCCGCTCCATCAACACCATCGTCGGCGAGATCGGCCGCCTGCACGACGCCCAGATGCCCGACCCCGACCGCAAGCTCGGCACCCTGCGCCCGCACGACGCCCGGCACACCTTCGCCTACGGCCTGTCGCAGGCCTCCGGCCACAACCGCGCCGAACTCGAGCGCCGCCTCGGCCACGCCAACGACCGCTACCTGCGCCTGTACACCAACCCACCTGACGACATCGCCGCCGACTACGTCGAAGACCTATGACCGCGAGACCTGGTCACACCTCAACACGACGGGCAGCGTAGCCATCCGCCCAGTCGACGATCCGGTCGGCGAGTGCTATGACGGCAGCCGGGAGCGCCTGGACCGCCGGCTGCGTCGATGACGCTCTCAACCGCCACCAGATCTCGGCCCGCCGGGACGTGATCATCTGACGCGGCCACCATCGCCAGCGCCGTTGCGTTGCTTCCTGGACTTCCCGGTGGCGCCTGCGACCCCGTAGCCGATACTCGGGCGCGACGCTCAGGAGTCGCGGTGGGCATTCCTTCGCGGCGCGATGAAGACGGCCCAGGCGGCCACCCCCAGGGCCGCGCCGAAGGACGAACCTAGCCCGACACCGTAAGCGATGTTGTCGGAAAAACCCCCGACGACGACGCCGACGAGGAGGCCGAAGGCAGTGCCAAATGCGATCCAGATCCCGAGATTTGCCCAGATCCCGAGACCTTCGGCGGGCGGGGGCGTGTTGTTGCTCGTCATTGCATCTCTCCCAAGGACGCGGGTGGACGGGGCTGACAATCTGGCGGCCCATCACGGCGGAGTTGGCGTTCGCGTTGTCCGGTGTGTAGCGAGCGGCCGCGTGACGGTCCGTTATCGCCGACGGGCGGATCCTGGCGAAGGGCTGGCATAGGTCCACCATCGGCTTCGCCAGCAGGGTCGTCAACATCACCTTGTACGCCAGGAAGGGCTAATAGGGGTTCTGACCGGACAGAACCCAAGCACTATGCGGTATCGGTCGAGCCGAATACCGGGGCGCTGCTGGGCACCCGGCCCGGCCGTCCAGCAGGCTTCTGAGCCTCTGACCAGCGCTATTAGCCCTTTCCGACGTACTTGGTCTGCCACCCAAGTACACGCCCGGCGGCGGGAGCGTCACCGTCACCGCCGCCCCGGTCTGCCAGGGCGGCACCGGCGCAGGCTCCCGCGTCGCGCTGGTGGTCACCAACACCGGCATCGGCATCCCCACCGAGCAGTACGAGCAGCTGTTCTCCCGGTTCTTCCGCGCCTCCACCGCGCGCGAGGCCCGCATTCCCGGCACCGGCCTGGGGCTGGCCATCACCAAGGCGATCGTCGAGGCCCACGGCGGCGCCATCACCGCCGCGCCCCGCGATGGAGGCACACGGTCTTCACCGTGTGCCTGCCGGCCGACCCGGCCTGTGAGGAACAACGGAACGAAAACGTACGCCAAGAAACGATCATGAGGGGCGACCCGGGCTCCGACGGCTGATCACACGAAGGCTCGGCGTACGTTCCAGCTCCGGAGCACCCGCTGTCCGCCAGGGGGTGACGACCTCGATGGGATGATCGCGGAAGGTGCGGGTCACTGCCGACGGGACGGCGGGGCAGATGGCTTGGCGAGGTGGCGGTAGATGGTGGGGCGGGTGACGCCGAACTCGGCGGCGATCTGCGCCACGGTGTAAGCGCGTTTGCCGTCGGCACCGACTTCCTCGTACATCGCCCGCGCCAGCTGCACCTGGCGGGGGCCGAGCTTCGGCCGCTGCCCGCCGGTGCGGCCGCGGGCGCGCGCGGCGGCCAGGCCGTCCATCGTCCGCTCGCTCATCAGGGCGTGCTCGAACTCGGCGATGGCGCCCAGGATCTGGAAGAACATCCGCCCCACCGCGGTGGAGGTGTCGATGCCCTGGTCCAGCACGACCAGGTCGACGCCGCGGGCCTGTAGTTGTCCCGACAGGTCGATGAGGTGTTCCAGGGAGCGGCCGAGCCGATCCAGCTTGGTGACCACGAGCTGGTCGCCGGGCCGGTTGGCCGAGAGCAGCGCCTTGTCGAGCTCGGGGCGGCGGGCGAGCTTGCCGGAGGCGGTGTCGATGAAGATGTGCTCGCAGCCGGCCGCGGTCAGGGCGTCGGGATGCTGGTCGCGGGTGGAGACGCGTCCGTAGCCGATGCGCATGCTCGGACTGTATCGCGAACCTCCTCATGCATGACATTGGCGCGGACACGGCATGTGTTACACACCTTACCTGCAGGAACGACACGCCGCCCGTTGTGTAACGCGAACGATCGTTTCCAATACAACCGACCGGAAAGCATTCGGTGCCCAGTTCACATGCAGGTGAGATTGCCGATTTTTACCCAAACCTTGACATTTGGTAATCCACCGCAGAGCATGACCGGGATCCTTGATCATCAACTTTGGAGGAGAACTGGTGCGGCGATCCCCCTCGGTCGTTCTCGTCGCCGTCGCGGCGGCGATGCTGGCCTCGGCGCAGCAATTACCTGCGGCCGCGAGCCCGGCCCCCGCCCCGCCCCCGGCCGCCCCGCCGACTCCACCACCCGGCGAGTTGCTCGGAGCGGCGCCCCAGGACCGGCGGGTCACCAAACAGCCCGACGGGCGCCTGGTGATCGAGGCATGGACCCAGCCGGTGCGGGTGCATCGCGACGGAGCCTGGCGGTGGATCGACCCGACCCTTGTGGAATCGGGCGGAGTGCTGCGCCCCAAGATCACCGTCACCCCGGTGGAGTTCACCTCCGGCGGCGCCCGAAAGCCGCTGGCGACGCTGACCACTCAGGATGGCAAACCGGTCACCTTCACCTGGCCGACCGCTCTGGCCCGCCCGACGGTCACCGGTGGCAAGGCCGTCTACGCCGATGCCGCGGGCCCGGGCTCGTCGCTGGTCGTCACGGCGCTGCCCACCGGCTTCCGCTGGGAGATCGTGCTGAAGTCCCGCCCGGCGAAGAAGTGAGCTTCCCCTCGTAACGTGGAGATCGAACCGAGAGAGGTTTGGTCGTGGCAGGTACCAC
>BMQD01000062.1:0-5000 GCA_014647935.1 Planomonospora parontospora | reverse complement strand
CTTTTTCACTCTCTTTTCAAAGTTCTTTTCATCTTTCCATCACTGTACTTGTTCGCTATCGGTCTCTCGCCAATATTTAGCTTTAGATGGAATTTACCACCCACTTAGAGCTGCATTCCCAAACAACTCGACTCTTCGAAGGCACTTTACAAAGAACCGCACTCCTCGCCACACGGGATTCTCACCCTCTATGACGTCCTGTTCCAAGGAACATAGACAAGGAACGGCCCCAAAGTTGCCCTCTCCAAATTACAACTCGGGCACCGAAGGTACCAGATTTCAAATTTGAGCTTTTGCCGCTTCACTCGCCGTTACTAAGGCAATCCCGGTTGGTTTCTTTTCCTCCGCTTATTGATATGCTTAAGTTCAGCGGGTACTCCTACCTGATTTGAGGTCAAACTTTAAGAACATTGTTCGCCTAGACGCTCTCTTCTTATCGATAACGTTCCAATACGCTCAGTATAAAAAAAGATTAGCCGCAGTTGGTAAAACCTAAAACGACCGTACTTGCATTATACCTCAAGCACGCAGAGAAACCTCTCTTTGGAAAAAAAACATCCAATGAAAAGGCCAGCAATTTCAAGTTAACTCCAAAGAGTATCACTCACTACCAAACAGAATGTTTGAGAAGGAAATGACGCTCAAACAGGCATGCCCCCTGGAATACCAAGGGGCGCAATGTGCGTTCAAAGATTCGATGATTCACGGAATTCTGCAATTCACATTACGTATCGCATTTCGCTGCGTTCTTCATCGATGCGAGAACCAAGAGATCCGTTGTTGAAAGTTTTTAATATTTTAAAATTTCCAGTTACGAAAATTCTTGTTTTTGACAAAAATTTAATGAATAGATAAAATTGTTTGTGTTTGTTACCTCTGGGCCCCGATTGCTCGAATGCCCAAAGAAAAAGTTGCAAAGATATGAAAACTCCACAGTGTGTTGTATTGAAACGGTTTTAATTGTCCTATAACAAAAGCACAGAAATCTCTCACCGTTTGGAATAGCAAGAAAGAAACTTACAAGCCTAGCAAGACCGCGCACTTAAGCGCAGGCCCGGCTGGACTCTCCATCTCTTGTCTTCTTGCCCAGTAAAAGCTCTCATGCTCTTGCCAAAACAAAAAAATCCATTTTCAAAATTATTAAATTTCTTTAATGATCCTTCCGCAGGTTCACCTACGGAAACCTTGTTACGACTTTTAGTTCCTCTAAATGACCAAGTTTGTCCAAATTCTCCGCTCTGAGATGGAGTTGCCCCCTTCTCTAAGCAGATCCTGAGGCCTCACTAAGCCATTCAATCGGTACTAGCGACGGGCGGTGTGTACAAAGGGCAGGGACGTAATCAACGCAAGCTGATGACTTGCGCTTACTAGGAATTCCTCGTTGAAGAGCAATAATTACAATGCTCTATCCCCAGCACGACGGAGTTTCACAAGATTACCAAGACCTCTCGGCCAAGGTTAGACTCGCTGGCTCCGTCAGTGTAGCGCGCGTGCGGCCCAGAACGTCTAAGGGCATCACAGACCTGTTATTGCCTCAAACTTCCATCGGCTTGAAACCGATAGTCCCTCTAAGAAGTGGATAACCAGCAAATGCTAGCACCACTATTTAGTAGGTTAAGGTCTCGTTCGTTATCGCAATTAAGCAGACAAATCACTCCACCAACTAAGAACGGCCATGCACCACCACCCACAAAATCAAGAAAGAGCTCTCAATCTGTCAATCCTTATTGTGTCTGGACCTGGTGAGTTTCCCCGTGTTGAGTCAAATTAAGCCGCAGGCTCCACTCCTGGTGGTGCCCTTCCGTCAATTCCTTTAAGTTTCAGCCTTGCGACCATACTCCCCCCAGAACCCAAAGACTTTGATTTCTCGTAAGGTGCCGAGTGGGTCATTAAAAAAACACCACCCGATCCCTAGTCGGCATAGTTTATGGTTAAGACTACGACGGTATCTGATCATCTTCGATCCCCTAACTTTCGTTCTTGATTAATGAAAACGTCCTTGGCAAATGCTTTCGCAGTAGTTAGTCTTCAATAAATCCAAGAATTTCACCTCTGACAATTGAATACTGATGCCCCCGACCGTCCCTATTAATCATTACGATGGTCCTAGAAACCAACAAAATAGAACCAAACGTCCTATTCTATTATTCCATGCTAATATATTCGAGCAATACGCCTGCTTTGAACACTCTAATTTTTTCAAAGTAAAAGTCCTGGTTCGCCAAGAGCCACAAGGACTCAAGGTTAGCCAGAAGGAAAGGCCCCGTTGGAAATCCAGTACACGAAAAAATCGGACCGGCCAACCGGGCCCAAAGTTCAACTACGAGCTTTTTAACTGCAACAACTTTAATATACGCTATTGGAGCTGGAATTACCGCGGCTGCTGGCACCAGACTTGCCCTCCAATTGTTCCTCGTTAAGGTATTTACATTGTACTCATTCCAATTACAAGACCCGAATGGGCCCTGTATCGTTATTTATTGTCACTACCTCCCTGAATTAGGATTGGGTAATTTGCGCGCCTGCTGCCTTCCTTGGATGTGGTAGCCGTTTCTCAGGCTCCCTCTCCGGAATCGAACCCTTATTCCCCGTTACCCGTTGAAACCATGGTAGGCCACTATCCTACCATCGAAAGTTGATAGGGCAGAAATTTGAATGAACCATCGCCAGCACAAGGCCATGCGATTCGAAAAGTTATTATGAATCATCAAAGAGTCCGAAGACATTGATTTTTTATCTAATAAATACATCTCTTCCAAAGGGTCGAGATTTTAAGCATGTATTAGCTCTAGAATTACCACAGTTATACCATGTAGTAAAGGAACTATCAAATAAACGATAACTGATTTAATGAGCCATTCGCAGTTTCACTGTATAAATTGCTTATACTTAGACATGCATGGCTTAATCTTTGAGACAAGCATATGACTACTGGCAGGATCAACCAGATAACTATCTTAAAAGAAGAAGCAACAAGCAGTAAAAAAGAAAGAAACCGAAATCTCTTTTTTTTTTTCCCACCTATTCCCTCTTGCTAGAAGATACTTATTGAGTTTGGAAACAGCTGAAATTCCAGAAAAATTGCTTTTTCAGGTCTCTCTGCTGCCGGAAATGCTCTCTGTTCAAAAAGCTTTTACACTCTTGACCAGCGCACTCCGTCACCATACCATAGCACTCTTTGAGTTTCCTCTAATCAGGTTCCACCAAACAGATACCCCGGTGTTTCACGGAATGGTACGTTTGATATCGCTGATTTGAGAGGAGGTTACACTTGAAGAATCACAGTCTTGCGACCGGCTATTCAACAAGGCATTCCCCCAAGTTTGAATTCTTTGAAATAGATTGCTATTAGCTAGTAATCCACCAAATCCTTCGCTGCTCACCAATGGAATCGCAAGATGCCCACGATGAGACTGTTCAGGTTAAACGCAAAAGAAACACACTCTGGGAATTTCTTCCCAAATTGTATCTCTCAATACGCATCAACCCATGTCAATTAAACACGCTGTATAGAGACTAGGCAGATCTGACGATCACCTAGCGACTCTCTCCACCGTTTGACGAGGCCATTTACAAAAACATAACGAACGACAAGCCTACTCGAATTCGTTTCCAAACTCTTTTCGAACTTGTCTTCAACTGCTTTCGCATGAAGTACCTCCCAACTACTTTTCCTCACACTTGTACTCCATGACTAAACCCCCCCTCCCATTACAAACTAAAATCTTACTTTTATTTTCTTTTGCCCTCTCTGTCGCTCTGCCTTAACTACGTATTTCTCGCCGAGAAAAACTTCAATTTAAGCTATTCTCCAAAAATCTTAGCGTATATTTTTTTTCCAAAGTGACAGGTGCCCCGGGTAACCCAGTTCCTCACTATTTTTTACTGCGGAAGCGGAAGCGGAAAATACGGAAACGCGCGGGAACATACAAAACATACAAAATATACCTTTCTCACACAAGAAATATATGCTACTTGCAAAATATCATACCAAAAAACTTTTCACAACCGAAACCAAAACCAACGGATATCATACATTACACTACCACCATTCAAACTTTACTACTATCCTCCCTTCAGTTTCCCTTTTTCTGCCTTTTTCGGTGACGGAAATACGCTTCAGAGACCCTAAAGGGAAATCCATGCCATAACAGGAAAGTAACATCCCAATGCGGACTATACCACCCCACCACACTCCTACCAATAACGGTAACTATTCTATGTTTTCTTACTCCTATGTCTATTCATCTTTCATCTGACTACCTAATACTATGCAAAAATGTAAAATCATCACACAAAACATAAACAATCAAAATCAGCCATTTCCGCACCTTTTCCTCTGTCCACTTTCAACCGTCCCTCCAAATGTAAAATGGCCTATCGGAATACATTTTCTACATCCTAACTACTATAAAACAACCTTTAGACTTACGTTTGCTACTCTCATGGTCTCAATACTGCCGCCGACATTCTGTCCCACATACTAAATCTCTTCCCGTCATTATCGCCCGCATCCGGTGCCGTAAATGCAAAACAAATACCATCTATGTCTTCCACACCATCATTTTACTATGCCTGCCACCATCCATTTGTCTTTTGCACCATATCTTCATAACCTGTCACCTTGAAACTACCTCTGCATGCCACCTACCGACCAACTTTCATGTTCTGTTTCGACCTACCTCTTGTAAATGACAAATCACCTTTTTCATCGTATGCACCTTATTCTCCACATCACAATGCACTATTGCTTTTGCTTTTTCACCTGTCATATCCTATTGCTATTAGATGAAATATAATAAAAATTGTCCTCCACCCATAACACCTCTCACTCCCACCTACTGAACATGTCTGGACCCTGCCCTCATATCACCTGCGTTTCCGTTAAACTATCGGTTGCGGCCATATCTACCAGAAAGCACCGTTTCCCGTCCGATCAACTGTAGTTAAGCTGGTAAGAGCCTGACCGAGTAGTGTAGTGGGTGACCATACGCGAAACT
>BMQD01000061.1 GCA_014647935.1 Planomonospora parontospora | reverse complement strand
TAACCTGCAGAAACAGGATCACGCGAAGGTCGGCTCATACACCACTTCGCTGGACGTGACCCGCGATCTTCATAGTCCGGGTGCCGCACGGGGAAGGGGACGTCCCAGAACACCTGAATCGTGTGCCAGACGGCCTTATCGCCGGAGAACAGGGTGGCGGGCAGGGAGATCGCGTGCGTGCCGTCCTCCAGCGCGTGGAAATCGCAGCCGTCCACCGGCTGGAGCCTGCTGCAGGTCCACCGGTTGACCCTGCTGGTCGGGATGCCGTCAGCGCCCACGGCGTCGAACGTCATGACGCTCACGGACAGCGGCTGGGCGGCGGTTTCCAGCGTCAACTTGGCCAGCCCTTGAAGGCGGTGCGCGGCCGGCCATGCGAGAGCGGTGGGGGCAGGTGCGGCCGGGACGCCGTTGACCGCTTCCCAGTCGCTGCTGGCCAGCGGGAGCATCATCCTGTTCAACGAGGCTCTCGGAGGCTCCTGGGTGAACTCAATACGCTGATACGACTGCCATGGCGTTTCCATGCGAGGTGCCTTCTGTGCTGGGTTCGGTGCAGGCGCAGGCTGGCTGCAGGAGGGCAAGACTACGGCGAGCACCGCCATGGCCGCGGCCATGGCGGTGCGCTTCATCACGATGAAGGAAGCAGGCGGGCCTTCCCCAAGGCCAGGTAGTTAAGGCTCTCGTGGTGCTGTCAAGTCGTAGTTCTCAGGACATGAGGACGGAGATCCAGTAGAACGGTGATCTTCCACAACCAGCCGTCGAAGAACTGGATCTCCGTTGATGGCCGAGTATGCCAGCTCTGCTCTTTCCCGCGCTGTCGAGACGGACTCTTCGTCCCGCTCGACAGCCGGGCGATTGTTCGCTCCCGGACATTTGGGGGAGCTGACCGGGCTTGTCCCGTTCGAGCTCGTCGATGCAGTCCTTGAGGAAACCCGCGGCGTTCAGCGTCGTCTGCGCGCTCTGCCCTCACGGGTCGGGGTCTACTTCCTGCTGGCGATGTGCCTGTTCCCCGAGGCCGGCTACCTGCTGGTCTGGCAGAAGCTGACGGCCTCGCTGACCGCCCTGCCGGTCGTGACGCCCACCGCCAAAGCCTTGCGTGACCTGCGCCGCAGAGTCGGCGGCGCGCCGATGCAGCGCCTGTTCGAGGTGCTGAGCGGGCCGCTGGCCCAGCCCACGACGCCCGGAGTACGGTTCGGGGCCTACCGCATCGTCTCCTTCGATGGCTGCAGCTCACTCAAAGCCCCCGGCACCATCCGTAATCGAGCCTGGCTGGGCAGTCCTGGCCACGGCGGCTACCCGCTTCTGGAGCTGATGACGCTGGTGGAGACCGGAACCCGGGCCTTGATCGGCGCGGTCTTCGGTCCCACCAGCGAAGGCGAGACCGGCTATGCCCGGCGCCTGCTGTATCCACTGACGCCCGACATGCTCGTGTTATGGGATAAGGGCTTCGACAGCAACGCCTTCCTCGCCCAGGTCAGCGCCACCGGCGCTCAGGTGCTCGGCCGGCTGCGCAGCAACCGGCGCACTCCCGTCCTGGCCACACTCACCGACGGCTCCTATCTCTCGATGATCGGTAGTCTGCGGATCCGCATCATCGAGGCCCGGGTGACCGTGATCTGCGTCGACGGCACCACCTTCACCGGCACCTACCGCCTGGCCACCACCTTGACCGACGCCCGCCGTCACCCGGCCGCCGCCCTGATCAGGCTCTACCACCAGCGACGGGAACACGAGTCGGCCTACTACGCACTGCGCCACACGATCATGCAAGGACGGATCCTGCGCTCAGGCGACCCCGCCGGCCTGGAGCAGGAGATGTGGTCGGTGCTCACGCTCTATCAACTGCTGCGCACCGTGATGGTCGATGCCGCCGAGTCCCGGCCCGGCACTGACCCCGACCGCTGCAGCTTCTCCCTCGCCCTGCACGCCGCCCGCGACCTGGTGATTCAGCCGAGGGATGCCCCCGGCACCATCACCGGCCTGGTCGCAACCATCGGACACCGCATCCTGGCCGCGCTGCTACCATCCCGCCGCCCACGGGTCAGCACCCGCAAGGTCAAATCACCCATCTCGCGTTACAACGAACGACTGGACGACGGCAGACCCGACCGCAGCCGCATCATCACCGACCTCGACATCACCCTCCTGCCGCCACCACCCACACTGCCTGCCACATCCCGCGACGAACGACCCATGACCGCGGCCGACCGCCGCAGACAACATCAAGTCCTGGCCCTCCTCCACCAAAACCCCCACCGCCCGTGGAAGGCCCGTGACATCGCCCACCACCTCGGCGATGTCACCCTGAACACGATGTATCGGCAGCTATCGCGCTGGGCCGCCAGTCAACTCATCCGCGAGATCAGACCAGGTGTCTACACCGCCGAGCCGATCTCCGCGGCGCTCTTGCCATCAGCCCAAAGACCTTAACTGCCTGGCCTTGGGGGAACCCCCCGATCTCAGCTCCTCTCTGCCTGCCTTCGTCCTCGCCGTGGTACTGATCTCCGCCTCGCCGGGCCCGGCGATGGCGCTGATCCTGCGCCGCGCGGCCCTGCATGGCTTCTCCGGTGCGGTGCCCACAGTGCTGGGACTGGAGGCCGGCCTGTACCTGTGGGCGTTGCTCGCCGCCGCCGGGTTTGCAGCCCTGGTAGCCGCCTCGGAGGTGGCCTTCCTCGTCCTGCGCGTGGCGGGTGCGGATTTCCTGCTGTACCTCGGGATCAAGGCCTGGCGCTCAGCGTGGCGCAGCCGCGAAACAAACGGAGCAGTCGAGGAGATCACGGTCGGGGAACCGCGGTCCGGCTCGGCGCTGACCTGGTGGAGGGCGTTCGGTGAGGGATCGGCGGTGATGTTGGCCAACCCGAAGGCTGCCACCTTCATGATCGCGTTCTATCCGCAGTTCGTGCCCGCTGACCGGCCGCTGTTCGCCACGACCGCGCCACCGTCTCCCGCCTCATGAACCCCGACGACCGCTCCGCCGACGCACCGGTCGAGTGGACCGCCGAGTTCGGCAAGGACGTCCCGCCCGCGTTGGTGGCCGCCTTTGCCATGCTGGCCCGCGCCTACACCCCTGCCACCAGCCCCGAGGACTTCCTCACCCGGATCACCACCGCGCTGACCCCGCCCGATCAGGTCCGGCCCGCCCGCGACTTCTTCACCGCGCTGGCCGCACTGCCCGGCTCCGCCATCACCAGCCAGCCCGCCGCCTGACCTCCACCCGGACGCGCCGCCCGCCGTACCCTGGCGGGCGGCGCGCCCTCCCTGATCACTGACCTTGAAGGAGTCCCCTGATGGGCTACGACATGTACTGGCGGCGTGTGGACGACGCCGAGAAGGAAGCCGTCACCAAGGCCCGCGCCCTCTTCATGGCCGCGGTGGAAGCCCGTGACGCCCTGCCCGGCGAAGAGGCAGGCGTCCTCAACGCCGAGCGCGCCAAGGCGCACCCCGCCGGCTACACGGCCGACGAGAACTACGACGGCCGCTCCGAACGGTACCGACAGGCGCAGGCCGCGGTCGTGGCCGCGAGCGACACCGTGGACCAGGTCCGCAAGTCGTACTTCCGGCTGAACATCTTCAGCATGGGCCGGTACCGGGACGCGATGTACCGGCTCGGGATGGCGTTCGACGATGACCCCCGCCCGGACTGGCCCAGGGCCAACAACTACGGCATCACCGACGAACAGGTGTGGGCCGTTGAAAGCCCCGAGGACTATCCCGAGGTGTACGCCGCCATCACCTCCGACATGATGAGCCAGATCCTCGCCTACCAGCAGGAGCACGAACGGGTCCTCTCCTGGCACGGCAAGACCGACATGCCCGGCATCCCGCTCCACAAGTTCGGCAGCAACGACGGCTGGGTCGTCCTGCCCGCCGAGTGCGAGGCCGCAGTCCGTATCTGGCGCAAGCACCACGACGAGCACGGCGACGTACAGATCCAGGCCGTCCTCGGAGAAGACCTTTCCTACTGGCTGAAGTGGATCGACTTCCTGCAGGGCGCGATCACTCACGACGGTTTCGAGGTTCTGTAACCCACCCGCGCCGCCCGCCGCAACCCGGTGGGCGGCCCTACCTCCGGGGGAGAAGCACGTGCTTCCCATCCGCACCGCAGCCGCCACGGCTGCCCTGGCCGCCCGCACCCCTACCACCGCCGACATCGGCCGTACCACCGTCCAGGAACCGGCGCCCGGACCGGGACCGGGACAACGCCGAAGCGATCGGCGACTGCTGACCCGATCCCCGCGGGCGTCCGCCCGGCCCCACCAGCCGAGCGGACGCCCTCCCGCCCCTACCCAGAAAGGACCCGACCGTGTCGATCACCCAGCTCGGCCCCACCGTGATGCGCCCCGACCGCGCCCGCGCGATGCAGCTCCTCGCCGACGACCGCACCGCCAACGACGCCGCCGCAGAGACCGGCCTGAAGCTGTCCACCGTCTCCCAGGCCGCCCGCCGCCTCGGCTGGACCATCCACGGCACCACCTACCTCGCCCAGGACCTGACCCGCGATGACGGCAAGCCCGTCCTGCCCGACGGCATCGCCGCCCAGTGGACACCCAAGCCGCGCATCGTCACCGATCCCGGCGAGCCCACCGGCAGCGTGGACCGGCTCCTGGCCGATGCCCGCCTCCTCGACGACACGAAGGTGCAGGCCGCGCTCCGCCGCGCCGAGACCGCCGTCACCAAGTTGCGCGAGGTCTACACCGAGACGAGCGAGCGGATCGAGGCCGCGGCCGTTCGCCAGGCCGAGCAGCAGACCGTCCTCGACAAGGTTGCCGCGCTGGAGCAGCAGCTGGCCGCGGCCAGAGAGCAGGTCAAGGAACTCGGCGTCACCACCCGCGCCGGCCGCCGCCGCACCTCGGACGGACCCGGCGACGCCGAGATCCGCACCTGGGCACAGCGCAACGGCATCCCCTGCTCCGAGCGAGGCCGGGTCAAAGGCACGGTGCGCCTGCAGTACATCGAACCCTTTTCATCCTGAGTAGCGGTCGTCTTCGACGGCTTGCAGGACGAGGACGGCCCGCATGATCGGGGTGGCGCGGTGGGGGCAGCAGCGGAGCTTCGATAGCAGCTTCCACGCTTGATCGGCAACCCGGTCGATCGGGATGAGCGTGCCGTCGAGGGTGGCGTAGGCCGGCCGTGCGGCACGTACCGCTGCGGCCTGGACGTCGTCGGCCAGGGCGGCGAGCAGGTCGACCGATGCGCGCACGTACCGCCAGGCGGTGATGGTCCCGATCGCGAAGCCCGCGGCCAGGCGAGCGTAGGCGTCCCCGTTACGCAGGTGAGCCAGTACCAGCAGCGCCTGCTGTCCCGGCTTGAGCCGCCGCCACCGGCTGCGGCGCTCGGCGCGGCGGACGCGGATGAGTTCGGTGAGACGGGCAAGGGTGCGGTTCGACAGGGGAATCGCGGCAGGGTAAGACAGCATCAGGGCTTCCGGTTGGGGCATCGGATCTTGGTCGACTGCTGTCTTACCGGGAGCCTCACCTCACCCCAACTCCTCCGGCTCGCCCGTCTCCTGCGACCATCCTGACCAGCGTGATCAGGATGAAAATGGCTCACTCCCGGCGCCGTCGCCCGGCGACTCATCGGTCGGCTACCGCGAGCCTTCGACGTTGAACGCCGCTATAAACCCGTTCTTGGTGACCCAAATGCTCCCGTTTCATGATCCATGGCTAGTTAGAGAAGGGCTGGCGGAATCGCCCGCAATTCGGCCAAGTGGCCGGGGCACGTCGGCTTCACCCGCCGGCGATGCTTACTGGCGATGCTGGGCGAGCGGGCCTGGAAAGGAGACCGCAGCCAGACCGGTAGCCAGCAGCCCAGCGCCCGCCGCGGTACGCAGTGCCTGGCCGATGTCACAGCCCTCACCCAGACCGACCACGCCCACGCCCAGCCACACCCAGCCGTTGGCGATGGCCGCCTGCCGCCAGGATGGCCACAGCGCCAGCTCGCCGTCGTAGACGATGGTGGCGTCCGGGGCGGTGAGGGTCGCCCACCCTGCTGCGGCCACGAGACGCCAACCGGACACGGTCCCCGGCAGCCAGTCGGCCGGGTCGGCCACAAGCTGCAGCCCTTCGGCCATGATCAGATGATGACCGTCCGTTCGAAGAGGCCCCGTACCCCCGCCGCGATCCAGAGCGTGGCCAGCCCGGTGTAGGTGCTCAGCATCACGCCGGACATCGAGTCCAGGGCCGCCGACACGGCGATGACGAGTGCCAGCAGGCCCGCCCAGCCGTACAGCACGATCCGTCCGAGCGGTGAGCCGGTGTGCACCGTCTCCTGGACGGGGGTGATCAACGCCATGGCCGCCGCGCCCGTCGCGCCGACCAGCTCCTGGGAGAACATCACACCCAGCGCGATCAGCGTCGCGCCCGCGGCCAGGAGGAGGCAGCACAGGCGGGCCGCGCGGACCTCCGCGCGTTCGAAGAGCAGCCGGGTGTCCTTGGCGCGTGCCAGGCGCAGGGCGGTGAACGCCTCGACGGTCCAGGCCACCCAGTGCAACAGCGCGACAAGGAGGAGAACGATGATGAGCATCGGCGCCGCGGGCAGCAGCAGTACCACCCACCACCTGCCGAAGAACCTGCCACGCAACCGGTCCAGCGCCCGGTAGAGGGGGTTGCGCCGCTTCAGCGCCGTCAGCAGGAGGTCTCGCGCCGCACCGAAGCCGGGATCGAGGCGGAGCACCTCGCGGAAGGCCTGGGCGGCGTGGCCGGGGTCGCCGAAGTCCAGTGCCACCCGCCCGTACGCCAGGTGGGCCAGTGCGTTCTCCGGGTCCAGCCGTACGGCCTGCGCGGCGGCGGCCTGAGCTTGGGCGGTCTCGCCGAGTGCGGTGAGGGCGAGCGCCAGCAGGCCGGCCAGCTCGGCGTCCTGCGGGTCGAGGGCCAGGCCGCGGCGGGATGCGTCCGCCGCCTCGGCCCACTGCCTGGCCCGCAGGTGCGTCCGGGACAGGAACCTCCAGATCGGCGCATGGTCAGGCTCGATGGCCAGGGCGGCATGGAGGGCGGCGATCGCGTCGCCGGGCCGTCCTGCCATCAAGTGGATCTGACCGGCCACGTAGTGCGGGAACCACTGGTCCGGCGCGAGCCGTACCGCTTCGCGCGCCTCGGCGACCGCCTCGGACGGCCTCCGCTGCTCGGCCAGGGCGATGCCCAGCAGGGCGTGCACCTCGGCGTGCTCCGGGTCCCGGGCGAGCACCCCGCGTAGTTCCCGCTCGGCCTCCGCGGGGCGGCGCAACCTCAGCAGCGTCCGTGCCCGCTCGATCAGGGTGTCGGTGGTCACCGGATGTCCTTGATCCAGGGCGTCAGTTCGTCCCAGGCCCCGGAGTCGTTGGCGTGCAGCACGTAGTTGCGCGCGGTGGCCAGCCATTCCCGTACGGCGGTCGGCCTGGCGTTGCGGGCCGCGGCTAGCAGATCCTGCGTCGTCAGGGGGACGAGGCGGCCCGCGCTGATCGACTGCTGGAGCTTGGCCTCCACCGCCCGGTCGACCACGCCCTTCAGGTCCGCGCCGGCGAACTGGTCGGTGGCCCGCGCGACCGCGTCGAAGTCCATCTCGGCCAGGGGCTTGTCACGGCAGAGGATGCGCAGGATGGCGGCCCGTGCCGCGACGTCGGGCGGGGGCACGAACACCAGCTGGTCGAACCGGCCGGGGCGGCGGAAGGCCGCGTCGACGTACCAGGGGGCGTTGGTGGCCGCCAGCACCAGCACCCCTTCGTTGGCGCGTTCGTCCACGCCGTCGAATTCGGCTAGGAACTGGTTCACCAGCTGGCGGTTGTGCGCCTGGCGCATGTCGGCGCGGCGGGCGGCCAGCGCGTCGACCTCGTCGAAGAACAATACGCACGGCCGGTTGCGGCGGGCCAGGTTGAACGTGGCCCGCAGGTTGCGCTCGCTCGAACCGATGTACATGTCCAGGATGTCGGCCAGGCCGACGTCGATGAACGACGCGCCGAGCTCGCCGGCGGCGGCTCTGGCCAGATGGGTCTTGCCCGCTCCCGGCGGGCCGTACATCATCACCCCGCCACCGGCTCGCTTGCCGAACGCGGCGAACAGGTCCGGCTGCTGGACGGGGAGCAGGAGCTTGATCCGCAGTGCTTCCTTGACCGTGTCCATCCCCGCCACGTCGGCGAAGGTGACGCGGGAGCGCACCGCTTCCACGCCGGTCTCGCCGGACGACACCGGTGCGGCGTAGGCCGGGACGTCCGTGACGGGCTGCGGCGGCTCCAGCCGTACGGCCAGATCGGTGTCGGACACCGCCGGGTCGCGGGAGACCGCATCCCGGTAGCGCTGGGCCGCGCCGACCGTGTCACCCTCACCGAGCAGCGCCCTGGCCGCGATCACTCCCAGCTGCGGGGGGTAGCCGGGCACGGCCAGGAACGGTTCGAGCGCCGACAGCGCGGCGCCGTGGGAGCTCTGCCGTACGAAAGCCTCCGCCAGCCCGGCCACGATGTCCGGATCACCGGGGGCCAGCCGGAGCGCGGCGCGATATTCGGCCTCGGCCTCGGAGAGGTATCCCCCGGCCAGGAGCTGCTCGGCGAGATGCCGCCGGAGGGGGAGGTTCTCCGGGGAGAGGCGCGCCGCTTCGCGAAGCGCCCGGAGCCCAGCGTCGTCGAGCACGTACCCGGTCCCTTCTCCCGAAGGATGGTCGATCCCAGATCGTCGATCCCAGACCAGTAAGGTTATCTAAATCACCACATCGTGGGATCACTAGCTCCGTCCGCGACCCCGGTCCCCGGCCGTCGGGGCGGTCACGCTCAGGCCGGTGGCGCGTAACTCCATCTCGATACGGCGGGCCAGGGTGGTGGTGCCGGTGCCGTGCGTTCCGACGATCTCCAGGCGGACGGTGGCGGTCACCATAAGGTCTGTTCCTCGTGCGTGGCGGCTGTGCCGCCGGGCAGGCCTGGCGGCACGGCCACCGCGGTCAGGGCGTCCCAGGTCGGGTAGCGGCCGGCGAGGGTGAGCAGGAGCCGCGCGGTGGCGTGGGCGTCGAAGGCGGCGCAGTGCCGCTGGCCGGGGATGTCTGTGACGGTGATGCCGGTGTGGGCTAGACGAGTAAGTCCTAAAGCTGAGAGCGGGTACGGCGTGCGTACCGGTTGATGAACCCGCCCGTGTCAATCCCCCGAAACAGAGCTTGGTCATAGTCCTTGATCTGTCCGGTGACGTAGTTGAAGGACCTTGCCCGGCGGAGTCACCGTGGTGTTATGGACCTACAAGCTGTCGAGGCTCTGAACGAGGACCTCGCGGAGTTCGCCGATGACGTTTTCACGTACCTCGCCTACCGGGGCCAACGCGACTACGGCCAGCAGTACCTGCGCGGGCTGATGCTCGACGGGAAGCGGAAACCGGTGGAGCCGATGGCCGGTCGGCTGGGCCTTCCCCGGCAGAACCTCGGTCACTTCGTGTCCCAGTCCACCTGGGACCACACCGAGGTGATGCGGCGCATCGCCGCACGAGCGGTCGCGGTGATCGACCCGGCGGCCTGGTTGATCGACGACCATCCCTTCGTCCGGTACGGCCACGGCACCGCCGGAGCGATGGTGCAGCACTGCGGGGAACGCGATCAGCACCTGTGCCAGGTCGCGGTCTCGATCCATGCAGTGTCCAGGGCCGGTTCCACCCCGCTGCACTGGCGGTTGTTCATCCCGCAAGTCTGGGCCGACGATCCCGAACGCCGCGCCAAAGCAGGGATCCCGCCCCCGCTGGTGCACCGGACCAAGCAGCAGATCGCACTGGAGCTCCTGGACGAGCTCGCCGGGTGGGGACTGAGGCCGCCCATGGTCGTCGCCGACAGCGACTACGGCACCAACGTGGCGTTCCGCAACGGGCTCACCGATCGGGGAATCCGCTGGCTGGTAGCGGTCAACGCCGACACGACGGTCCTGCCGGTCAGCGGAGCGCCGGTCACCGCCTGGGCCAAGCGGCGGCCGGCCATCGGCGTCGGTGAACTGGCCCGAGCCAACCAGGACCGGGCCCGCCGGTTCGTCTACCGGGCGAAGACGGCGGGACATCCTGCCCGCTGCGGATGGTTCGCCGCGATCCCCGTGCACATCGCCGGGATCATCGAACGCGCGCACATCGCCGCCACCGAGCAGCGCCTGCTGCCCGAGCGCACGCTGCTGGTCCAATGGCGACGCAAGCACGACGGCGAACCGTTTCGTGCCTGGATCACCGACCTGCCCGCCGACACCGCACTGTCCGTCCTCGGCCGGCACGCGACCAGCCGCTGGTGCATCGAGACCGATTACCGCGAGATGGAACAGGCTCTGGGCCTGGGCGATTACGAGGGCCGGACCTATGCCGGGTTCCACCACCACGTCGCCCTGGTCTCCGCCGCGCACCTGTTCTGCCTGGAACAGCGCCTCCACCCAAAAGGGGCGCACACGGTCTGAGCCTGTATCAGGTCGTGTCCCGGTTCCAGGACCTGCTGATCGCGATGCTGGCGCGATGTCCCGCCTGCCATCGTGGTCCATACGACCTCATCGACCTTGGTCGAGGACCATGACCAAGCTCTGCGAAAACGTGGAGACGGCCCTATGCCACAGCGGCCCTCACCAGGGCCGTTGACGCTTGCCTCTTCTCGATCATCTGACG
>BMQD01000060.1 GCA_014647935.1 Planomonospora parontospora | reverse complement strand
TGGCGCTGCCGGGTGAGGACGTGGACGTGCGGCTGGCTCCGGTGTGGGGGCTGGTGCGGGCCGTCAGGGCGGAGAACCCGGATCGGTTCGTGCTGGTCGACACCGATGACGCACCCGGATCGGCCGAGGCACTGGGTGCCGTGATCGGTTCGGGTGAGCCGGAGACGGTGGTCCGGGGCGGTGAGCCGCGGGTGGCGCGTCTGGCCCGGGTGCCGGTCGACGGCCGTGTGCCGCAGGAGAGCGGTCCGGTGGTCGCACGGACCGGGGCGGCCGGGGTGCTGGACGACGGGGTCGTGGCGGCGCTGACGCCGGAGCGGATCGATGCGGTGCTGCGGCCGAAGCAGGAAGACGCAGACGCTCACGGGCTGGTGCCTGGTGCGGGCGGGGCGGTGCCGGTGTCGGATGTCGGCCGGGTCGGCGGGGTGGTGCCGGGTGCGGACGGGCCTGCTCCGGTGTGGGGGGCGGACGGCACGGTGCTGGTGACCGGTGGCACGGGTGGTCTGGGTGCGCTGGTGGCGCGGCACCTGGTGGCGGTGCACGGGGTGCGGCGTCTGGTGCTGACCAGCCGGCGGGGTCTGGAGGCGCCGGGCGCCGTCGGGCTGGTCGAGGAGTTGTCCGCGCTGGGGGCGCGGGTGACGGTGGCGGCGTGTGACGTGGCCGACCGGCAGGCGCTGGCGGAACTGCTGGCGGCGGTTCCCGCCGAGTATCCGCTGCGGGGTGTGGTGCACGCGGCCGGGGTGCTGGACGACGGGGTCGTGGCGGCGCTGACCCCGGAGCGGATCGATGCGGTGCTGCGGCCGAAGGCGGACGCGGCCTGGCACCTGCACGAGTTGACGGCGGGCCTGGATCTGTCGGCGTTCGTGTTGTTCTCGTCGCTGGCCGGGACGCTGGGCAATGCGGGTCAGGGCAATTATGCGGCGGCGAACGCGTTCCTGGACGGGCTGGCGGCGTATCGGCGGGCGCGGGGGTTGGCGGCGCAGTCGGTGGCGTGGGGTCTGTGGGCCGGTGGCGGGATGGGTGCCGGGCTGGAGGCGGCGCAGGTGCGGCGGATGGCGGGGATGGGGATGGGGGCGCTGGCGCCGGAGCAGGGGCTGGCGTTGCTGGATGCGGCGGCGGGGGCGGACGCGGCGGCGGTGGTGGCGGTGCGGCTGGATGTGCGGGTGCTGGCGGGGGCGGGGGCGGGGTTGCCGTCGGTGTTCGCGGGGTTGGTGCCGGTGGCGCGGCGGCGTGCGGCCGGTGGCGGTGGTGGTGGTGCGGGCGGGTTGGGTCGTCGGTTGGCCGGGTTGGGTGCGCGGGAACGCGAAGCCGCCCTGCTGGAACTCGTGCTGGAACACGCGGCACGCCTGCTCGGTCACCAGGGCGCCGGTGACGTCGATCCCGAGCGGGATTTCCTGGAGGCGGGCTTCGACTCCGTCGGCGCGCTGGAACTGCGCAACGCCCTCAACGAGGCCACCGGACTGCGCCTGCCCCCGATGGTCGTCTTCTCGAACAAGACCCCCGCCGATCTCGCCGGGTTCGTCGCCGAGGAGTTCACCGCGCACCTCTCCCGCGCCGAGGCCGAGACCGGAACCGGGGCCGGGGCCGGGGCCGGGAGTCGGGCGCCGTCGGCTCCGGCGCCGGACACCGTGAGCGACATCTTCCGCGGAGCCGTCATGGCGGGCCGGCTGGAGGAGGGGTTCGAGGTGCTCACCGCGATCGCGAGGGTCCGCCCGTCCTTCTCCTCGGCGGCGGATCTGGAGCGGGTCCCGGCGCCGGTGAAGCTGGCCGACGGTCCGGGCCGTCCCCGCCTCCTCTGCCTCAGCACGCCGATGGCGACGGGCGGGGTGTACCAGCACGCGAGGCTGGCCTCGCACTTCCGCGGCGTCCGCCAGGTGTCGGCGATCCCCCTGTCCGGGTTCCTCCCCGGGGAGCCGCTCCCCGTCTCGATCGACGCCGCCGTCGAGGTCCTCGCCGAGAGCGTGCTCCTGGCGGCCGAGGGGGAGCCGTTCGTGCTGGTCGGCTACTCGGCGGGAGGCATCTTCGCCGCCGCGACCGCCCACCGGCTCGAGACCGTCGCCGGTGCCGGGCCGTACGGAGTGGTCCTGCTCGACACCTACGAGAGCGACGGCGGGGGCCGGGCGGGCCTGGCCAAGGAACTGGTCTTCGGGATGCTCGAGATGGAGCAGGCGTTCGGCGGGTTCGACAGCGCCAGGCTCTCCACGATGGGCCGGTACGGCGAGCTGCTCGTCGACATGCCGCCCGCGCGGGTCGAGGCGCCGGTGCTGTTCGTGCAGTGCCAGGAGTCGTTCGCCGGGACCGGTGAGGGACTGGAGGACTGGCGGGCCGCTCCCTGGGACCCCGCCCACACGCTCAGGACGGTGCCCGCCGACCACTTCAGCATTCTGGAGAACCGGGCGGCGGAGACCGCCCGCGTCATCGAGGACTGGCTCGGATCGACGCCGAGGCCATGACGGGAACATGACAGGAATGAGGTGAGCGCAGTGCCCCTGCCTCCCAGCTCCAAAGGGTGCGTGCCGTTCGGCGAGCACGCCACGTGGTACCGCGTCACCGGGGAACCCTGTTCCGGGCGGCCGGCGGTCGTGGTGGTGCACGGAGGCCCCGGCAGCACCCACGACTACCTGTTGAACATCGCGGCCCTGTCCGAGGAGGGCTGGCCCGTCGTCCACTACGACCAGATCGGCAACGGAGGGTCCACCCACCTCCCCGAGCGGGGAGAGGACTTCTGGACGCCGGAGTTGTTCCTCGACGAACTGGACAACCTCCTGCACCGGCTGGACGTGGCCGACGACTACGTGCTGCTCGGCCAGTCGTGGGGCGGCATGCTCGCCGCCAGGCACGCCGCGGGCCGCCCGCCGGGCCTCCGCGGGCTGATCATCGCCAACTCCCCCGCCTCCTACCCGCTCTGGCTGAGCGAGATGAAGGTGCTGCGGGACCGGCTCCCCAAGGGGGTCGACGAGACGCTCCGCCGCCACGAGGCGGCCGGGACCACCGGCAGCGACGAGTACTTCGCGGCGATGCGCGTCTTCTACGAGCGGCACGTCTGCCGGCTGAACCCGTGGCCGCGCGACTACCTCGCCTCGTTCTACGAGGTCTACAACGATCCGACGGTCTACTACGCGATGAACGGGCCGAGCGAGTTCCACGTCATCGGGACGCTGCGCGACTGGTCGGTCGTGGACTGCGTCGCAGACATCGCCGTCCCGACCCTGCTGATCTCCGGCAGGCACGACGAGGCGACCCCGGCGACCGTCCAGCCGTTCCAGGACCTGATCCCGGACGTGCGCTGGGAGATCTTCGAGGAGTCGAGCCACATGCCGCACCTGGAGGAGCCGGAGCGTTTCCGCCAGGTCGTGGGCGACTACCTCACGAACCTCATCCGATAACCGAAACCCCGAAACAGATGGAGTGCTCCATGGGACGAGTACAGGACAAAGTCGTCGTCATCACCGGTGCGGCCCGAGGGCAGGGACGCAGCCACGCCGTACGGCTGGCGGAGGAGGGCGCGGACATCATCGCGATCGACCTGTGCCGGGACATCGGCTCGGTGGGTTACGCGATGGCCGGCGGCGAGGACACCGAGGAGACCGTACGGCTGGTGGAGAAGACCGGCCGGAGGATAGTGACCAAGCAGGCGGACGTCCGCGACCGGGCGGCGCTGCAGGCGGCCATCGACGAGGGGGTCGCCGAACTGGGCCGCCTCGACGTGGTGATCGCCAACGCGGGCATCTGCCCGACCGGCGCCGACCGGCCGATCGGCGCGTTCACCGAGACCATCGACGTGAACCTGAGCGGCACCTTCAACACCGTGCACGCGGCGCTGCCGCACCTGGGGGCAGGCGGGTCCATCGTCATCGTCGGCTCCATCGCCGCCTTCATCACCGAGCACGGCGCGGCCGGTCCGATGGGGCCCGGCGGCATGGGGTACGCCTACTCGAAGCACGCGCTGAAGCACTACGTCAACTGGCTCGCGCCGCTCCTGGCGCCCTCCATGCAGCGTGTCAACGCGGTGCACCCGGCCTACGTCAACACCGCAATGATCCAGAACGAGGACACCTACCGGCTCTTCCGCCCGGACCTGGAGAACCCCACCCGGGAGGACGCCGAGCCGGCCTTCCCGATGGTGCAGGCGATGCCGATCCCCTACGTGGAGCCGGTCGACGTGTCGCACGCCATCACCTACCTGGCCTCGGACGAGTCCCGGTACGTCACCGGCCAGCACCTGAAGGTGGACGGCGGCGCGGTGGTCAAACAGGGCAGGTGAGCGGGGTCGGTTCTGGGGCCCTTAGGGGTGTGGCCGAGGGATGATCCGGAATAGCGTTCAGACGAGTGTTATGGGCGACGGTGGGTGGTCTCTGCCTTTATAGGCAGTAATGACTGGAGTGGTCTTATGAGTGAGTCTGGACGCCCGGCCGACAGCCGGGACCGGGTTTCGGCTGAAGCGGTGGAGAACGGTTCCGCCCTGGTGAGCAGGCTGGCGGTGCTGCCGGCCGCGGAGCAGGTGCGCGTCCTGCGGGAACTGGTGTCCGAGCACACACTCGCGGCGTTGCGCGAGGTGTCGGAGAACCCGGATGACACGGTCGCCAGGGTGGACGCCGATCTCGCCTTCCGCGAACTCGGCATGGACTCCCTCGCGCTGGTCGGTCTGCACGACCGGCTCCGCGCGGCCACGGGTCTGCTCCTGCCGCCCACCGTCGCCTTCGACCACCCCACCCCGGCGCTGCTCGCCGGGTACCTGCGAGCCGAGCTGCTCGGCCTGCGGGAGGAGGCCGCGGCCCCGGAGGGGGTCGCGGCCTTCGACGACGAGCCGCTGGCCATCGTCGGCATCGGCTGCCGCTTCCCGGGCGGGATCGGATCGGCCGAGGACCTCTGGGAGCTGGTGGCCGGGGACGGGACCGTCCTCGGCGACTTCCCGGACGACCGGGACTGGGACCTGGAGCGGCTCTTCGGCGCGGACCCGGACGTCTCCGGCACGACCTACGTCGGGAAGGGCGGGTTCCTGTCCACGGCGACGGAGTTCGACGCGGAGTTCTTCGGCATCTCGCCCCGCGAGGCGCTCGGCATGGACCCGCAGCAGCGGCTGCTCCTGGAGACCACCTGGGAGGCCCTGGAGCGGACGGGCATCGACCCGCTCTCGCTGAAGGGCAGCGGCACCGCCGTCTTCGTCGGCGCCGAGGTGCACGACTACGGCATCAGGGTCCACGAGGCCCCCGACGGGCTCGACGGATACCTGATGACGGGCAACGTGCCCAGCGTCACCTCCGGGCGCATCGCCTACGTGCTGGGCCTGGAGGGCCCGGCCGTCACCATCGACACCGCCTGCTCCGGTTCGCTGGTCGCCCTTCACCTGGCCGCCCAGGCGCTGCGCCGGGGAGAGTGCTCCCTCGCCCTGGCCGGCGGGGTGACCGTCATGAGCAGTCCCGGCGTGTTCACCGCGTTCAGCCGCCAGCGCGGCCTGGCCCCCGACGGCCGGATCAAGGCGTTCGCCGCCGGAGCCGACGGCACGGGTTTCTCCGAGGGCGCCGGCGTCTTCGTGGTCGAGCGGCTCTCGGACGCCCGCCGCAACGGCCGCACCGTCCTGGCGCTGATCCGCGGTTCCGCGATCAACCAGGACGGCGCGAGCAACGGCCTGACCGCGCCCAGCGGAGCGTCCCAGCGGAAGCTCATCCGCCAGGCCCTCGCCGCCGCGGGACTGGGGGCCGGAGACGTGGACGCGGTGGAGGCGCACGGCACCGGCACGACGCTCGGCGACCCGATCGAGGCGCAGGCGCTGCTGGCGACCTACGGCCGGGACCGGCCGGAGGACCGGCCGCTCTGGCTCGGGTCGGTCAAGTCCAACCTCGGGCACACGCAGGCGGCGGCCGGCGCCGCCGGCCTGATCAAGATGATCATGGCGATGCGGCACCGCGTGCTGCCCAGGACCCTGCACGTGGACGCGCCCTCGCCCAACGTCGACTGGTCGGCGGGAGAGGTACGGCTGCTCACGGAGGCCCGTCCCTGGGAGGACCTCGGCCGTCCCCGCCGCGCGGGGGTGTCCGCCTTCGGCATCAGCGGCACCAACGCCCACGTCATCATCGAGGAACCGGAGCTCCGGCCGGAGCCGGACGCCGCGGCCGGTCCGGAGGACCGGACCGAGGCCTCGCCGGAGCCGGCCGGCGTCCCGGTGCTGGTCTCGGGCGGCACCGGGCAGGCACTGCGCGCCCAGGCCGAGCGGCTGCTGGCCGCCGTCGAGGCGCGGCCCGGGACGCGGCTCCACGACCTCGGATACTCCCTCGCCACCACCCGGGCCTCGCTGTGGCACCGCGCCGCCGTCGTCGCGGACGACAGGGAGGAGCTCCTGCGCGGCCTGAGGGCGGTCGCCGGAGGCGAGGAGGCCCCCGGCGTGCTGCGGGGCACCGCGGACGGCGGCTCGCTCGCCTTCCTGTTCACCGGGCAGGGCAGCCAGCGGCTCGCGATGGGGCGGGAGCTGTACACGGCCTTCCCCGCCTTCGCCGCGGCCCTGGACCAGGCGGCCGGCCACCTCGACCTGCAGCTCGACCTCCCCCTGTACGACGTGCTCTTCGCCGCCCCCGGCTCGGCCGAGGCCGCCCTCCTGGACCAGACGATGTACGCGCAGGCGGCCCTGTTCGCCGTGGAGGTGGCGCTGTTCCGGCTGCTCGAATCGTGGGGGCTGGAGCCCGCGTTCCTCGCCGGGCACTCGGTGGGCGAACTGGCCGCCGCCCACGCGGCGGGTGTGATGCCGCTGGAGGACGCGGCGATGCTGGCGGCTGCGCGCGGCCGGTTGATGCAGGAGCTGCCCCGCGGCGGCGCGATGGTCGCCCTGCAGGCGTCGGAGGAGGAGACGCTGCCGCTGCTGACCGGCGGAGTGGGCATCGCGGCGGTCAACGGCCCCGCCTCCGTGGTGATCTCCGGCCGGGAGGACGAGGTCCTCGCGGTGGCCGCGGCGCTGCCGGAACGCAGGCGGACCCGGCTCCGGGTCTCCCACGCGTTCCACTCGCCGCTCATGGAGCCGATGCTGGCGGAGTTCCGGCGGATCGCCCAGGTGGTGCGGTACTCCGCGCCGCGGATCCCGATCGTCTCGACCGTGACGGGCGAACCGGCCGGTCCCGAGCTGTGCTCGGCCGAGTACTGGGTGCGCCACGTGTGCGCCTCGGTCCGCTTCCACGACGCGGTCCGGTGGCTGGCCGGCCAGGGCGTCACGACCTTCCTCGAACTGGGACCGGACGGCGTGCTGTCGGCGATGGGCCAGGACTGCCTGGCCGACCGGTCCGAGGCCGCGTTCGCCCCGCTGCTCCACCGGGACCGGCCGGAGGCCAGGCAGGTCCGCACCGCGGTGGCGCTGGCCCACACCCGCGGCGCGGCGCCGGACTGGCAGGCGTTCTTCGCCCGATCCGGCGCCCGGCGAATCGAACTGCCCACCTACGCCTTCCAGCGCAGGCGGTACTGGCTGAGCTCCACCACGGCCGCGAGCGACGCCCCGGCGCTGGGCCAGGTGGCGGCGCGGCACCCCCTGCTCGGCGCGGTGGTCTCCCTGCCCGACTCCGGCGGGGTGGTGCTCACCGGCAGGGTCTCGACCCGGTCGCAGCCCTGGCTGGCCGACCACGTCATCTCGGGCGTCGTCCTGCTGCCCGGCACCGCGTACGTGGAGCTCGCCGCCCGCGCGGGCGACGAGGTCGGCTGCGACCTGCTGGAGGAACTGACGCTCCAGGCGCCGCTGGCCGTCGACGGCGCGGTCGGCGCGGCCGGCGCCGCGCTGCAGGTGGTCGTCGGAGCGGCGGACGAGGCCGGGCGCAGGCCGATCGAGTTCTACTCCCGCCCCGACAACCTGCCCGACGACGCGCCGTGGACCCGGCACGCCACCGGCGTCCTGGCCCGGCGCGGCGCCCCGGCCCCCGCCGCCGGGTCGTTCGGCATGTCGGAGTGGCCGCCCCCCGGGGCCCGGCCCGTCGACACGGCGGGGCTGTACGCGGCCATGGCCGGACAGGGCTACGGCTACGGACCGGCCTTCCAGGCGCTGCGCGCCGTCTGGCGGCGGGGCGGCGAGGTCTTCGCCGAGGTCTCACTCCCCGAGGAGAACAGGGCGGAGGCGGCGTCCTTCGGGTTGCACCCCGCGCTGCTCGACGCGGTGCTGCACGCGATGGACTTCGCGGAGGACGAGCCCGCCTCCGACCTGCTGCGCCTACCGTTCACGTGGAGCGACGTGGCGCTCCACGCGCAGGGCGCGCCGTCCGTGCGCGCCCGCATCGTCGCCACGGGCAGGGGCGAGGCGTCGATCGCCATCGCCGACGCCACCGGGGCGCCGGTGGCGTCGATCGGCTCCTTCGTAGTCCGTGAGGTGTCCGGCGACGACCTGCGCGCCGCCGGCCGGGACCGCCACGACTCGCCGTTCCGCCTCCGGTGGACCCGCCTGGCTGCCGGGACCGCCCCGGCGCCCGTCGTCCCCCTCTCCCTGGAGGAGGTCGCCGGCGCGGAGCGGGTACCCGGGACGGTGCTCCTCGAGCTCGCCGTACCCGAGGGCGACCCCCTGGCGGGCGCCCGTTCGGCCACGGCGCACGCGCTCGCCGCCGTCCAGGCGTGGCTGGCCGACGAGCGGTGCGCGGACTCCCGCCTGGTGGTGGTGACCCGCGGCGCGGTGGCGCTGCCCGGGGAGGACGTGGACCTGCGGACCGCCCCGGTGTGGGGTCTGGTGCGGGCCGCGCAGGCGGAGAACCCGGGCCGGTTCGTGCTGGTCGACACCGACGGCTCCGAGGAGTCCCGGGACGCGCTGGCCGCCGCCGTCGCCTCGGACGAACCGGAGGCGGCGCTGCGCGGCGGCGAGGTCCTCGTGCCCCGCCTGGCCCTCGTGCCCGCTCCCGAGGCGGAGCCGGACCCGGTCTGGGACGCGGACGGCACGGTGCTGGTCACCGGTGGCACGGGCGGCCTGGGCGCGCTGGTGGCGCGGCACCTGGTGGCCGAGCACGGGGTGCGGCACCTGCTGCTGGCCAGCCGGCGGGGCCCGGACGCGCCCGGCGCGGCCGGGCTGCGCGAGGAGCTGGAGGCGCTGGGCGCGCGGGTGACGACGGCAGCCTGCGACGTCGGCGACCGCGGCGCGCTCGCCCGGCTCCTGGCGGACGTGCCCGCCGCCCGCCCGCTGCGCGGCGTCGTGCACACCGCGGGCGTCGTGGACGACGGCGTCATCGCGTCGCTGACCCCGGAGCGGATCGACACCGTGTTCCGGCCGAAGGCGGACGCGGCCTGGCACCTGCACGAGCTGACGGCGGACCTGGACCTGTCGGCGTTCGTGCTGTACTCGTCCACCGCCACGATCCTCGACGGGGCGGGACAGGGGAACTACGCGGCGGCCAACGTCTTCCTCGACGCGCTGGCCGTGCACCGCGCCGCCCGCGGGCAGGCGGCCACCTCGGTGGCGTGGGGCCTGTGGACCGGTGACGGCGGCATGGGGGACCGGCTCGACGAGACCGCCCTGCGCCGCGTGGAGAGGCTCGGCCTGGAACTGCTGTCGTCCGCGGAGAACCTGAACCTCCTGGACCGGGCCGTCCGCAGCGGCGAACCGGCGGTGGTGCCGGTGCGGGTGGACCTGCGGGCGCTCACCGCCCGGCCGGACGGGGTCCCGGCGCTGCTGCGGGACCTGGTGCGGACCCCCGCCCGCCGTACGGCCGCCGCCGGCCCGGCCCCGGTCGGGTCGTCCCTCGCCCAGCGGCTCGACCGGCTGGGCGAGGCCGAGCGGGACGAGGCGCTGGTCGAGCTCGTCAGCACCCAGGCCGCCGCCGTGCTCGGCTACGACGGAGCCGGCTCGGTGGTCCCCACCAGGGCGTTCAAGGACATCGGTTTCGACTCCCTCGCCGCGGTCGAGCTGCGCAACAGGCTCAACGCCGCCACCGGGCTCCGGTTGAGCGCGACGCTGACCTTCGACTATCCGACGCCCGCCGCACTGGCCGGTCACATCCGCACGAAGATCCTCGACACGCCGGCCCGCGCCGCCGCCCTCCCGGCCGCCGCGGTCCCGGTCGCCGCGGTCCCGGTCGACGAACCCGTCGCGATCGTCGGCATGGCCTGCCGCTACCCGGGTGACGTGGCCTCCCCGGACGCGCTGTGGCGCCTCGTCGCCGAGGGCGCCGACGTGGTCTCGCCGTTCCCGTCGGACCGGGGCTGGGACCCCGACCTCTACGACCCCGAGCCGGGCAGGCCGGGCAGGAGCTCCGCGCGCGAGGGCGGGTTCCTGCACGACGCGGCCGACTTCGACGCCGACTTCTTCGGGATCAGCCCGCGTGAGGCCCAGGCCATGGACCCCCAGCAGCGGCTGCTGCTGGAGATCGCGTGGGAGACGTTCGAGCGGGCCGGCATCGATCCCACCTCGATGAAGGGCAGCGACACCGGAGTCTTCGCCGGAGTGATGTACCACGACTGGGGCCTGCGGCTGGGCACGCTCCCCGAGGAGATCGCCGCCTACCACGGCAACGGCAGCCTCGCCAGCGTGGTCTCCGGCCGCGTCGCCTACGCCCTGGGGCTGGAGGGCCCCGCGGTGACCGTGGACACGGCGTGCTCGTCGTCGCTGGTCGCCCTCCACTGGGCGGTCCAGGCCCTGCGCCGGGGAGAGTGCGGGCTGGCCCTGGCCGGCGGGGTGACCGTCATGTCGACCCCTGACACGTTCGTGGACATGAGCCGGCAGGGCGGCCTGGCCCCCGACGGCCGGTGCAAGTCGTTCGGTGCGGGCGCGGATGGCACCGGCTGGGGCGAGGGCGTGGGCATGCTCCTGCTGGAGCGGCTGTCGGACGCGCGCCGCAACGGCCACCGGGTGCTGGCGGTGGTGCGGGGTTCGGCGGTCAACTCCGACGGCGCCTCCAACGGGCTGACCGCGCCGAACGGTCCCTCCCAGCAGCGGGTGATCCGGCAGGCCCTGGCCGGAGCGGGCCTGGCCCCTGCGGAGATCGACGCGGTGGAGGCGCACGGCACGGGCACGACGCTCGGTGACCCGATCGAGGCGCAGGCGGTGATCGCCGCCTACG
>BMQD01000059.1 GCA_014647935.1 Planomonospora parontospora | reverse complement strand
AGCCTTCCTCCATCGACCACGCCGCGACGCCCTTGTCCACACCCGGATCCGGATCCGGATCAGGATCAGGATCAGGATCAGGATCAGGAGGCGAGGCGGTGGTGGCGGCCTCGACACGGGTCTCGGTGTCGGTGGGCAGCGCGGGCGCGTCAGAGGTGATGCGGTAGGCCGGGGACTCCTGGCAGGACGGCGGGGTGACGCCGGCGCGGCAGGCCTTGACCACGAACTTGAAGCTCGCCGGGTTGTCCAAGGCGAAGACCTTGTCGAGGACCTGGCCGGAGGGGACGTCGTTGTGCGTGGTGACGGTCGGCACGCCCTGCAGAGCCCGGATCTCGTCCGCGGTCAACACCCGGTCGTAGACGTGGACGTCGTCGACCGCGCCGTTGAGGAACTCCAGGCTGCCGCCGACCTTGCCGCGGCCGATCTCGAAGGCGCCGCGGGCGTTCCACTCCACGGTGTGGTCGCGCTCGCCGGCCAGCACACCGTCGACGTACAGCCGCATCTCGTGCGCGGTCGCGTCGTACTGGGCGACCAGGTGCGTCCACTCACCGATCTTCGCCACCTTGTCGGACTGGATCGCCACCGGGCTGACCCAGCCGGCGGTGTCACCCCGGGCCATCTCCAGGTCCCAGCGTTGATCGAACTCGGGTGCGGTGGGAAACGAGCTGAACGACAGGGTGAAGGCCGCCTGGTTGACGCCCATCTGGCTGAAGACGGCCTGGTCGGTGGTGCTGCTGTCCAGCTTGACCCAGCCGGCGACGGTGTAGCTCTTGTCGGTGGCCAGGACGGGCTTGGCGGTGGCGGCGTAGGCGTCGTTGCCGCCCTCGGCGCCGTCGTTGGCCAGCTTCACCGCCTGCCCGAGCTGCCCGGGAGTACGGCTGTAGGCGCCCTGCAGGGTCGCGGTGAAGCCCTTGCCGGAGGAGTCGGCCGCGGTGGCGCCGGTGGTCTCATCAAGCTTCCAGTGCGCCACCTCACCGGCCGGGATCTCCGAGGCCGGGGCGGGCATGGTGGAGTCGTTGACCGAGACGGTGTAGTTGATCTTGCTGCCTTCGGGCACCCGCGAGGCGTACGACACCTTGACGTTGGTGGTGCGGGCGATCGCGTCGTTGCCGTCGATGGAGTCGATCGATTCGGCCGTCACGGTCGGGATCTCCGGCGGCAGCACCCAGTCCACGCTCAGCTTCGGCACCGTGCTGCCACCCTGGAGGGCGGCGTAGAAGCGGTATTCCTCCATGAACGGCGACAGGGACGTGCCCGGCGGGACGGGGAACTCCCGGGCCAGGCTCAGGCTGATGCCGTGGTTCGGGGTGCCCGAGGCCCACAGCCGCGTGATCTCCGTCAGGTTCCAGCTCCACACCGCCCCGGAGCTGCTCGGCATGTCACAGGTCAAGACCGAGGCCCGGCCCTCCGGCGTGCTGGAGGGCTGGTCACCCCAGAAGGTGTCGTCGGCGACCCACGCTTCGGTGAGCCGTTGGGCGGTGATGCCCTGGAACTCGTTGCAGGACCACGCCTCCGTGCGCAGGGTCGCTTGCAGGGTGGCTTTGACCACCTGGCGGTTCGCGATGGGGGCGGTGTCGAACGCCAGCAGTGACCGCATCACCTGCTCGACGCGGGTGGGGGTGCCGCCGAAGCCGCAGTTGGCCGTGCACACCTGGGTACGCCCGATCTGGCCGGGCATCCCCATCTGCCCGTTGGGGGAGACGATGGAGACCTCCTGCGTCACCCCCAGAGTGGTGGTGGGGTCCACAGTGACCGGGTACCGGGTGGCCGGGTCGGCCAGCCATTTCGCATCCGGCTTGAGCACCAGCACGCTCTTGCCGTCCTCGGTCACCACCTTCGCCGAGACCTTGGCCTGACGTCCCGGATGCTGGGCGGTGGGCTTGTCGGCCGCGGCGTCCCACATCAGCGGGGCGGGCGCCGAGGCTACCTCCTTGCCCTTGCCCTTGCTCTTGCCGGTCGTCAGCGACAGGCCACCGGACTCGGTCGTGCTCAGCTTGAGGTCGTCGGTGTGCACGGGCAGGCGGAACTCCACCGGCTCTGTGGGCCGCTCGCGCAGCACCACGTCATGCCGGAAACCGGTCGGCAGCGCGGTGACGACCAGGTCGGCCGCCGGACCGGCGGCTCCGGTGTAGGTGGCGACGTTACCGGTGATCTGCGGGCGCGGCAGCGGCGTCGGCCACGACAGGCCGAAGCTGCGGTCCTTGGCGTCGGTCATGGTGGCGAACGGCTCCGACCCACCGACCGAGATCCGCACGTCGGCCTTGGCGACCTTGGGCTTGAGCACGCCGTCCTGCTCGACCAGGGTGGTGTCGATCCACCGCCACTGCCCGGCGTCGTCCTTGATCCGCAGCGGGCCCGCCCACACATCGCTGGCCAGATGCCCGTCCGGGTAGGCCCAGGTCGTCGAGGTCTCCGCTTCGGTACCGGCGACCTCGACCGGCTTGCCGAGCTTCTTCGCCTCGGTCACGGCCGCGCGCAGAGCGGCGTCCGGGTCCTCCGGGCGGGGGAAGGTGGTCGTCGTGGGCGTGGACGGGTCAGGTGATGTGCTCGGCTGGGGATCAGCGGCCGCCGGGGATACGGTGCTGCCGGCGACCAGCAGCGATGCGGTCAGGGTCAAGGCCGTCGCCACGGGGGTGGCGCGTTCCAGAAATCTTCGCCGCCGGATGGGCGCGAGGAATCCGGGCCTAGGAGGAGAACCCACCAAGGCTCCATTCGTATAAGGAGAGGATAAAAGCGATCATGTATATCAAGATCGACCGACAATGATCTAGGCAGGGTGGTGGATTCACACCCACATCACGCATATCGGCCCACCCCAACCAGCTACGGTCACCCCACAGCGACAGCGTTGTGACACCACGAAGGCATCGCGCGGGTTGAAGGGGCGGGTCTGCTTCTCGCCGGAAGCCCGACCGCGACCCGGTGGATGATGCTCTGCTATCGGCTGAGTCCGGGTCCGCGGTTGTGCTGCCGGTGCGGGTCGCGGTGGGACGGCGGCCGGTACGGCTCGGCGCTGCGCGTGATCGTGCCGGGCGGCGGGGCGCCGGGCGAGCGCAGGAGTGCGGCGCGTTCCCGGTCCGGCATCGCGGCCTGGCGGCGGGCGTGCTCGGCGCGGGCCGCGTTCTCGAGCGCGCGCTGGTCGGGGGTCAGGTCCAGGCGGCGGGCGTGTTCGGTGCGCGTCGTCGCCAGCTGCCCGCGCGCCTGCTTATAGCGCCGGTCGGCGGCGGCCGCGGTGCGGGTGACGCGGTCGGCGCGGCGCGCGGCGGCCAGGCGCTCATCCCACTGTCGGGTGAGCGTGTCGTGCTCGGTGAGTCTCGTCGTCCAGGTGTGGCGCGGCGGGGCTGCCGCGGCCGCGCTCTGGGCCGCGTCCTGGAGCGCCGGTCGGGTGAGCCAGAGCTGCTCGGCGCGCTCGGCGACGGCCTGCAGGCGCTTGCGCAGGGCGGGCAGGTGTTCCTGCAGGCGGCGGAACTCGGCGTTGCTGGCCGGCACCAGGCGCGTGAGGCCGCCCAGTTCTGCCAGGCGCTTCTTCCCGCGAGCGATCTGCTGCTGCAGGTCGTGGCGCCGGTCGCGGAGCTGGTCCAGGGCGTCGTCGAGCTGCTGCAGCCGCGCACCGGCCTGCTGGGCGCGGCCGATCTGCTCGGCGGTCCGGGTGAGGGCGTCGCGGCGCTCGCGCAGGGCGGCCGCGCGTGGCCCGTCGGAGCCGGCGGCGAGGTCGCGCACGGCCTGGCGGGCCTGGCGCGCCGCCTCGGCGGTGGCGCCGGCTCGCTCGGCCAGAGCGGCCAGACGCTCATCCAGCTGCTCGGCGTTCAGCAGGCCCAGCCCGCCGGGCAAGCGCTCCAGGGCGGCGAGCGCGTCCTCAGCGAGCAGGCGCTCCCGCACACTTTCGGCGAACGCGACGGCCTCGGCTTCGATCGCGGCGAGCCGCTGCCGCGCATCGGTGGGCTCGGTGGCGTGCGGGGCCCGCTCGGGCGGGGTGCCCGCCAGCTCGGGGGCGCGCTCGCCGACGGGCTGGGTGGCGATCGGGGGCGGCTCGGGGGTCAGGAACCGGTCGGCACGCTCGCCGTCCAGGGTGGCGGCATACGCGGTGACGGCGCGGTCGATCTCCTCGGCCCGGGTGCGGGGCTCGCCGAGCCGGGCCCGGTCGGCGTCGGTTTCCAGGACGTCGCGCGGCAGATACAGGTGCGCGCTGATCCGGTCACGCGTCATCGCCGAATACAGCGTGTGCGGGTCCAGGCCCATGCCGTAGACCAGGGCGTGATGCGCGCTCTGGCCCTGGGCGGCCGCGACGGTGAGCGCGGTGCCGTGCGACAGCCCGCCGCCGGCGATGTAGTCGGGAGCGAGCACCTCCCGCACGAGTCTCGGCCCGTCGGCGCTCTGCTGTCGCCACTCGACCTCGACGCAGCGGTCGCGGCCGATGGCCACCACGACGCCGCGGTAGCCGTTGAGCACGTCCGCGTGCCGACCGCCGGTCCTCTGCGCGCGGTAGTCGTTGGCGCGCACCCGGACGTGGTCGCCGACGGCCAGCTCCAGGCGCCGCCCACCGGCCAGCGCGTAGACGACGTCCGGGCCGACCAGTTCGCCGACGGCGCGGCGCAGCGCGCGGGCGGCGGCGTTCAGCCGGTCGACGTCGGCGTTGGTGCCCGCCATCACCAGCAGGTTCGCCAGCTCCTCGTGGACGTCGCGCACGTAGGCGGTGCGCACATCGCTCCAGTCGGCCAGCAGCGCGGCGAGCGTGTCGGTGGCACCCTTTCCGGCGTGCACGCGGCCAGTGGCGGCTGCGGGATCGTCCGCGTGGTCGCTGGCCCGTTGGAGGACCTGGTCGCCGAGCGGGCGCGGGCGGTGATGACGGCGCCGCAGACGCGGGCGCGACTCGCCGAGCTGGGCCACACCAGTGGCTTGGACGTGCTGACGGCGGAGGCTTTCGCCCGCTGGTGGCAGGACGCGGACGGCCCGCACCGGTACGCGATGCTCGTGCTGCTGGATCGGGTGCGTATCGGCCCGGCCCTGGGCGGGCGGCTCGCACCGGTCGACGCGCGCCGGGTGACGTTCACCTGGCGGTAGCGGCCCACCGCCCTCCGGGCGGCCACACCCCGGGACGCGGAAGGGTCAGACCTGCGCGGCGGCCCGCAGCGCGGCCGCGACCAGCATCTCCACGGCACGCTGCTGGTTCGGTGTGGTGCATTCCAGCTCGGTGATGTATCTGCTGGTCAGCATGGCCCACGCCGCGGCGGCGCCGTACCGGCCGGTCAGCCGCCCGGCTTCTTCGACCACCCGGTCGAAGTCCTCGCCGGCGTGCGTGACCAGCTGGGCGGCTGCCGCCGATGCGGCGGCGCGCCCCTGCTCGGGATCCGCCATGTCCATCCTGGTGCGCCTTTCGGTCGGGGTCAGCGTGCAGACGGCAGATCGTAGACGGTGACGGTGACACCCCGATCAGTGAGGGCCTGGATGATCAAGGGCGCGATGCGCTCCCATGATCCTCCGGCCAGGCCCGCGCCGATGCGGGGCAGATGCACACTGGCCCGGCGTTCGGTCGCGTTCTCGGTGAGGGCGGTCAGGCACTTGCACAGGGCGTCGTAGCGGATGGGGGCGCTGTGGTCGCCGCGGCGCACCCCGGGGCGGTGCGCAGGCCCGCGGCGGTGCGGATGCCGTGCTGGGCGATCATGTTGACCGCCCAGAGCCCTTCATCGACCGGGACGGTCTGCACCGCGCCGAGGGCGAAGCCTTGTCCGGAGCGGTACCAGGCACGGTAGGCGGCCCTCAGCGCCGGCCAGCGCAAGGCCAGCGCGGCGGCGAAGCCCCGGGCCGAACGCGCCGATGTCGTTGCACACATGATCGATGATCTTCGAGTCGTTGCCGACCCGTGCAACATGGAATGCGTCGGCCGTCACCACCGGGCGGGAGGATCGTCCCCAGCGATTGAAGATCTTGACGCGCGGCCGGAACGGGAAGATCCTCACCAGATGGGCTCACGCGCGACCGGCACCGCGGCAGGACTGCTCGTACTCGCGCTGCTCGGAGGATGCGGCCAAGACCCCGCGGACGAACGGGTCTCGTTGCGAAGGGATGCCTCTCCCGCAGCTACGGCGCCATCCCCACCCCCGTCGCCGCCGTTCGCCGTTCCCCCTTCCGGCAGTCCTTTCCCGATCGCGGCGCCGACCACCACATCCACGATCCCGTCCTCTGCGGCCCCCGTCCCGCCGCCGGAGCCCCCGGTCACCTCCCTGGCCTCGCCCATGGCGACCTCCGCACCCCTGCCCGCGACGGGACCGCCGCGGTTCGTCGTCACCACCCGGGCCCCGTTCGCCCGCCCCGTCCCCGGCTCCAAGGACCACACCCAGATCCCGGTACGGCCCGCCGTCCACGACGCCGCCACCGGCGGCTTCCTGGCCGAGATCCCGCTCCCGCCGGGTGTGCCGTCCGCCTGGCAGCGCCTGGCCGCCGCACCCGACAACCGCACCTTCGCACTGGCCGGATGGACCGGACCGGACACGCCCCTGCGGCTCTTCCTGGTCACCCTCGACGACGACGGGCGGCCGGGTGAGCCGGTGGCGGTCCCCGGCCCCGACGACGGCCTGCGCGCGCCATTGCTGGACCTGGCGCTGAGCCGGGACGGCACCCGGCTCGCCTACGCCGTCCCCACCCGGGGCGGGACGAGGGTCTCGATCGTCGACGTGGCCACCGGACAGCGCCGCGACTGGGTCACGACCACCCCCGGACTGATCGCCGGACTGGCCTGGGCGCCGGACGGGCGGCAGATCGCGATAACGCTCAGCAACTGGGGCGTGGGCGTCATCGACCCCGCCGACCAGGGGACCGACCTGCTCGCCGCCGCGCGCCTGA
Organism: Planomonospora parontospora; assembly: GCA_014647935.1. GTDB lineage: Bacteria > Actinomycetota > Actinomycetes > Streptosporangiales > Streptosporangiaceae > Planomonospora > Planomonospora parontospora. The sequence goes on along the minus strand of BMQD01000059.1, from coordinate 4,187 downwards.
TCCGGCCGAGTCAGGGGCTGCCACTGCTGGGATCGGTGGCCTACACCCCCGACGGCGGCTCCCTGATCTACGCGGCCGGTCACGCCATCGAGCGCGTCCCGGCCGGCGCAGGAGCGGGGCCCGAGGTGATCACGCGGGCGGACCCGCCGGCGGGGGCCTCGCTGAGCCTGCGCTTCAGCCTCGACGGGACCGGCCGCCACCTGCTCCACCTGCACCGCTGGCAGGGCCATCGGATCGACCTCACCGACGGCTCCACCACGACGGTGCGGATCACGGGCGGTGAGCGCCCGGGCAAGGGCGAGCTGTACGCCGCCTGGTGACCGCCCCGGCCGCCCGGACACGACGGCCGAGGCCGTCCGTGACGCGGGCCCGCGCGGCCCTTCACCGGGCGCCGCAGGACGCCCCTGCCGCGGCGTCCGCTCCGCATGCCAGGTCAGCGCGGTGACGCCCATCAGGTGTGACCACAACCCGCTCTGGCCGGGCGAGCTGTCCCGTCTCAACGGAGTTGGCGTGAGACCAACACTCTGACCTGCGACGCGCCAACTCTGGTGAAACCGCGGAGGGCGTCCGTCTCATCCGAGCTGGCGCGCGTAACCGGATGTCTCACTTGAACTGGCGTGTGATCATGGAATGCCATGTCGGCAGTCCTCTCCCTTCGCCCCGGCCTCGCGCTGCCCGGACGCGCCGCATCGTGATGTTGCGGCGTTCGTGGAAGATCCAGAGATAAAGAGGGTCGTTGCGGAGGTAGTCGTTGGCCGTGGTGAAGGTGAATCCGGGAGCAACCGTTCGCTGGACCTCGGCCATGAACATCGGATGGACAAGCATCGGCGACTCACGGGACAGGGCTTGATCCCGCCATTCCGGGATGACCAGGAGCCGGGTAAGGGCAACGATGTCCGGGTAGCGGGCCACCTGGACAAGGCTGTCATCAGAAGAAGCGCGGGCCCCGCCGGGGCCCGCGAGAACAGCCAGACGCTCACGGAAACGTTCCTGATACTGAGCCGATCATAAGTTTTGGTACTTGTTCGAGGCCGTCGGAGACAGCATGCCCGTACGGGGCACGCTGAGGGAATGGCCAGAAAAGGTCGCAGAGCGACGTTCGAGGAGAAGGTCTTCGCCCTCCGGCTGCTGGAGCAGGGCATGTCACCGGACCGGGTGGCCGAGGCACTGGACGTGGGCCGCGAATCGATCTTCCGGTGGAAACGCCAGGCGCGATCGGGCGGCACCGAGGCGCTGCGGATCAAGAAGGCGCCCGGTAGGCCGCGGAAGCTGCGGCCCGGCCAGGAGCAGACCGTCAGGGCGCTGGTGCGCGATGTGGTGCCCCGCCAGGTCCTGGGCGCCGCCGTGGTGCTGTGGACCCGGGCGCTGGTCGCCCTGGTGATCGCGGCCTGGTTCGGCATCGGGATGTCGGTGGCGGCGGTCGGGCGGCTGCTGCGCGGCCTGGGCCTGTCGGTGCAGCGCCCGCTCTACCGGTCGCCGCGGCGTGATGAGGCGGCCATCGCCGGCTGGAGGAGCACCCTCTTTCCGCGGATCCGCCGGCAGGCGCGCCGGCGCGGAGCGCTGGTGCTGTTCGCCGACGAGATGAGCATGCGCGTCGATCACCGCTCGGGCACCACCTGGGGCCTGATCGGGCGGACTCCGGTCGCGCGGGCGGGGGCGGGCCGCCGGTCGGTGAAGATGTTCTCGGCCGTCGGCGCCGACGGCACGCTGCGCTACCGGCTGGCCTGGGGGTCGATGGACCGGTGGGCGTTCCTCGGGTTCTGCGCGCAGTTGCTGCGGACCGTCACCCGCCCGATCATCCTGATCGTCGACGGCTCCTCGATCCCCACCGCCCGTGTGGTGCGGGACTTCGTCGCGCGCACCGGCGGGCGGCTGCGCCTGTTCTTCCTGCCCGCGTACGCACCCGAGCTCAACCCTGATGAGTGGGTCAATCAGAACGTCAAGGCCGGGGCGGCTCGTGAGGCGGTCGCCGATGAGCACGAGCTGGCCGCGGCCATGCACTCCAGGTTGCGTCGGCTGCAAAAGCGCCCCGACATCGTCCGGGGCTTCTTCGCCGACCCGCAGCTGGCCTACATCAGGCCGTAGCGCCGATAGTCTCAGAACTTACGATCGGCTCAGTACCAGCCGGCGGTCGTCCACTGCGACCAGATGTAATGCGCGGTGCGGAACGCGTTGAGGACGGCGTCATGGCCGTGGCGCCAGCGCAATCGGCGGTGGAGTCGACCGGCGCGCAGAACATCGCTGAGCTGAGCGACATCGGGCTGCGGCGCTTCGATGTCGAGGCTGAGTGCCGTCCAACGGCGATGCCGCCAGCAGATGACGTCCTCGAAGTGATGCCATCGAACAACCCCCGGGTCATGGGAGCCGAAACCGAGCCGGGCAAGGCAGGAGCGGCATCCTGCCCGACAGCGATGCGCTTGGCCGGGCAGCGGCCGCCTGCTGATGTTCATGGACTGCAGCTCATCGGGGGTGCAGAGCTCGAGGATCGCGTAACGCAGCGATCGTTGCGGGTAACCGGTAAGGCGTGCCAGCCGGTCGGCGGGAACGGCGACGCTCTTGTGCCTGCTGCCGCTCACCCGCTCGCGCAGAGCCTTCGGGTCGAGGTGATTGGCGGAGGCCAAGCGCGTGAGGTAGGAGTCCAAGGTCTCATCCAGGACCGGTGCCGGGCGCCGCGGCAGCCGATGCAGAGGCGGGGCCTTCCAGGAGACGAAGAGCGGCGGGGCGGTCACGCCGCATCGCCGCCCTCGGACTCGGCGGCATGATCGACGGGCAGCTCGTCGAGAAGCTCGCGGCTGACGGCCTCGCGGCCGTCCAGGATGGCGGTGATCGCAGAGGCGCGGATGAGGTGGGACAGGCTGCCGATCATCCCGCCGGTGCGGCGGTGCAGATATCGGGCGAGCTCGACGAGAGTGCCGGGTGTGTGCCGGTGAAGGCGCAGCTCGGCTTCCATGGTGGCGACCAGGCTCTTCCATTCGGCCTGGTAGGGGAAGGGGCGGGTGTTGATCAGGACGCAGCGGCCCGCGATCTGCTTTCCGCGCACTCCGGTGAACAGACCCTCGCGCTCGACGTTGATGCCGGCGTAGATGAACGTGGCGGGCAGGTGCTCGGTGAAGTACTTCAGATGGTCGGACATGTCTTCGCCGGCGACCGTGGCGAGGTTGAGATTGTGGATCTCGTCGACCAGGACCAGTTCGCAGCGGGCCTCGATGAGGATCTGGCAGACGGCGTCGGCGATGTCGGTGGTGTTGGTCGATCGCTTGGCCGAGGGCAGGCCGAGGAAGCGGGCGAACTCCATGGCCAGCTTGCGCGGTGAGCCTTTCGGCGGCGTGGTGACGTAGACGACCGGGATGCGTTCCCGCTGGCCGGGATGGCGGCCGCGGACCATGAGCTCGTGCGTGCGGCCGAGCTGCTTGATCGCGGTGCTCTTGCCCGTCGTCCACGGACCGGAGATGATCATTCCGCGTCGGGCGCTGATCTCCCGCCGGTTCAGCAAGGTGAGCAGGCGCCCCTGCTTGGCGACCTCGCGGACGGTGGAGGTGGCCACGACGGCCAGCTCGGAGTGGTAGGTGATGCGCGCATCATCGTAGGAGAAGCGCTCATCGTCGCGGAGAGCCTGCCACTGCTCCTGCGGCAGCAGATCGAAACTGGCCGGAGGATCATCGACGAAGCGACGCCAGCCTTCCAGCGTCGTGATGGGATCGCGGCGGTCTTCGGCCCGAGTGTTGAGCAGCTGGGCCAGGTCGGTCACCACCACCGCTTGGCCTCCTCCTGCGGATCGAAGACACCGAGCGGAATGACCTCGGCCAGCGGTTCGCCGTCCTCCTACGGGTCTGGGGGCGGTGTCACCTGCTGCGGCGGCGGCGCGAGACGCGGCCAGGCGGGCTCGGCCGTGGCCCGGGTCCGGGCTCTGACCTTGTGATCTTTGGCGGCCTCGGTGCGTTCGGGTCCTTGCCCGGCCCGGGTGAGCACCTGGTTGACGACGTCGGCGATCTGTTCCTCGGTGGGCCGGTCCTGGCCCCTGCGGGCCAGGATCTGACGGGCGTGATCCCAGGCCATGTCGCCGAAGGGGACGGGCGCGCTGCGCAGGTGCCGCCAGAAAGCGGTGATCCAGCCGCCGTCATGGTGGGCAGCCGGACACCGGCGGCCTGGGCGCGGTTCAGCACCGCGATCAGCTCGCCCAGCCCGGA
>BMQD01000058.1 GCA_014647935.1 Planomonospora parontospora | reverse complement strand
TGGAGGCCAGGGGGCCGAGCAGGGCCAGGGCCAGGAACGTGGCGGCCCGCGCCCGGCTGGAGACGACGGGCGGCCTCAGCCGCCCGGCGGCCGCCACGCTGGGGTGCAGCGCGGCGGAGCCGACCAGGACCGCCCAGCCCAGCCAGGTGATCGTGGAGAGGGCGCCGGCCGGCCGGCCCGCCGCCAGGTCGAGCAGGTAGGCGCCGTCCGCGACGAACAGGGAGACGTAGGAGACGCTCAGCAGGAGCAGCCACGGCGCTCGGCCGCTGTCGAGCGTCATCCGCAGGATCATGCCCAGCAGGAACAGGTCGACGATCGGGCTGACCAGCGCGAAGGCGAGCTCCGCGCCGGTGTAGCCGCTGTGGTCGATCACGGGGTTGATGAAGAACGCCCAGAAGGGCATGGCCACGCCGACGGTGATGATCGCGGCGTCCAGCAGCGCGGCCCAGCGCGAGCCGCCGCTCCGCAGCCCCAGCACGGTCAGCGCGACCAGGCCCAGGCCGTACGAGAGCAGGGTGGTGATCTGGTAGGCGCTGAGGGCCGCGGGGAGGCGCAGCCACGTCCAGCCGACGCCCCAGAAGAACGCGGACGCCACCCAGGCCAGCGTGATTGTCGTGCCGATCAGCCGCCAGGCCCACAGGCGGCCCAGGCCGTACCGGCGGATGCCGACGAGGACGGCCGCCAGCGACGAACCCTGCAGCACGACCCAGCACAGGGCGTCCAGGACGGGGGAGACCGCGGCCGCCGACGGAGCGGCCAGGGCCAGCGCGCCCGCGGCCAGGAGGTACGTCAGCCAGCCGTACGGCTCGCGCACCAGGCGCGATCCGCCGGTCGGCGTGACTCCGCGGGATGTCCGGCTCATGCTCTTCTCTGGATCTGCTCCGGCAGGAGGGTCGTGGAGCGGGGCGAGCCCCGCTGCGGGCGCGCGGGACCGCCGGTCCCGGTGCCACCGGGGCGCCGGGGGCTGGTCCCGGCGGCCGCCGGGCGCTCCTGGGAGGGCCGGAGCCGGTGCGGTGCGCGAGGGGCCGCAGCCCTACGCGTCCGCTCCGCCGGTCTCCCCGCCGGTCTCCCCGCCGCCCTCGGTCCCGCCGGGAGTTCCGGGAGCCCCGGGACGCAGCATGCGGCGGAGTGCGGCCAGGGCGTCCTCGTTGGGCGAGGCGGCCTCGCGGTTGGCGGTCTGCAGCTCGCGGAAGATCTCCTCGCGGTGCACCGGCACCGAGCGCGGCGCGCGGATGCCGATCCGGACCACGTCCCCCCGGACGTCGAGCACGGTGACGACGACGTCGTCACCGATCATCAGGCTCTCCCCCGAGCGGCGGGTCAGCACCAGCACGTGCGGCTCCTTCTCTCACCGGGGGACGTATCGGCAGCCTAACCGATCTCAGACGGATACCAGGGGAGCCCGGACCGGCAGGTCCGAACCGCTGAGCACGGTCTGGACGGCCCGGCGGGTGGCGGTGTCCACCACGATCGGGGCCATCAGGTTGGCCGTCGCGTCGGTGATGGAGCCCGGCGCGGTGACGATGAGCAGGACGAGGAGGTTCGAGGTCTCGCCCGCGCCGAGCATCGCCAGGGTCTCGTCGTCGATCTCGGGCTCGTAGCCGGGGAAGAACGGGTTCGGCGAGATGACGAGGAAGCGCAGGTCCGGGTCCTCCAGCGAGCGCAGGGAGTACAGCACGCCGTCCTCGTCGACGCGCACGAGCACGAACCGGCGGTGGTTCGCGAAGCCCGGCATCGGGCAGACGAACTCGATCGTCGGCAGCTCGCCGCCGGTGGTGTCCACCGGAGCCGCGGTGTCTGCGTTCATCGGGCGGTCCTCTACAGAGATCATTTCAGGAAGTCCACGAGTGAGGGCTGCACGACCTTGGCCGTCGCCGCCAGCGCCGCCTGGTAGGCGGTCTGCTGGAGGGTCAGCTCAGTGATCGTCATGGGCAGGTCGATGTCTTCGATGTCGGACAGCTGGGTCTTGAGACTCAGAATCCGGGCGTCGGCCGTGTCGCGCATCTGTGTCACGCGATTGTAACGAGCACCGATGTCGGCGACCTCGGTCTGCATGCTTTCGATGCTCGTGTCGAGGCGGGTGAGGTCGCTGGTGAGGGCCCCGGGGTTGCCCTTGAGGTTCCTGGCGATGTCCGACAGCACGGTGAACAGCTGGTTGCTCCCGGAACCGAAGACCCTCTCGCCGTCGGAGTTGACCGCGATCTTGGTGTTGTCCCCGATGCTGCGGAGCACCTCGCCGCCCTGGCCCTTGTAGGTGCCGTCGCTCTCGTACGCCACCGAGCCGGAGGCGGCGCCGCCGAAGACGGGGCGGCCCAGGTAGGTCGTGTTGGCGACGCCGATCAGGGAGTCCCGGATGTTCTCGATCTCGACGGCCAGTGCGGTGCGCGCGCTGGCCGAGCCGCCCGCACCGGCGGACATGCCCTGCAGCACCAGCTCCCTGGCCCGGTTGACCTGGCTGTTGGCGTTGGTCAGCGCGGTGTCGATGGTACCCAGCCAGCCGAGGCCGTCGTCGGTGTTGCGGATGTACTGCTCCTGCGTGCGGATGTCGCTGCGCAGGGACAGGGCCGAGGTGGTGCCGGTGGGCGAGTCGGAGGGCCGGGAGAGCTGCTTGCCGCTGGACAGCTTCTGCTGGATGTCGTCCAGGCGGGAGATGTTGCCCTGCAGGTTGTTGAGCACCCTGGTGGAGATCGAGCGTTCGGTGACGCGCATGTAGGTCATGTGTCATCAGCCCCGGATCATGCTGAAGAGGGAGTCGAAAGTGCCGTTGATCGTGTTGATCATCTGGGTGGCTGCCTGGTAGGCGCGCTGGTAGAGCAGCATGTTCGCCATCTCCTCGTCCAGGCTGACCCCGGACTGCGCCGCGCGCTGGGCGTCGTTGTTCTGCGTGACGCCGGCCTGGATGGTGGTCCGCCGCTGCGCGGCCTGGGAGGCGACGCCCAGGGCGGTCACGGTCTCGCGGTAGAACCGGTCGGGACCGCCGTCGGCCTTGGCGAAGCCCCCCAGCACGTCGGCATTGCCGGCGTCGAGGTTGCCCTTGACCGGGAGCGGAAGCCCGGTGTCGGGGTCGGTCCCGGTGGCCGGGGCCACGGACGAGGCCGCGACCTCCGCCGGGTCGGTGAGGCCCACCTTGATCGTGGCGGCCGTGATCACCGTGCCGGTGGTGGGGGTGAAGAAGTCGCCGCCCGCGGCGCCGTTGAGGTCGTAGCCCCTGGTGTGCTGGGTGTTGACCGTCGAGGCGAGCCTGGCCGCGACCCCGTCCAGCTTGGCCGCGTATTCCGGCAGGACCTTGTTGAGCGACTGCAGCGACGAGGCGAGCTCGCCGGAGGCGATGCCCGCGTCGGTGCTGCTGTCCCTCCACTGCAGGGCGACCGCGTTGGCGACCGGGTCGGCCATCACGTCGCGCAGCGAGCCCCCGCCGGCGACCTTGAGCTCACGGGCGGTGCCCCCGTCGACCAGCTTGGCCCCGCCCAGGTGGACGTCGACGGCGCCGTTGCCGAGGGTCTTGGAGGTGGAGCCGGTGAGCTCGGCGAGCCGCAGCACCAGGCCGTCGCGCTTGTCGGCCAGCTCGCTGGCCGGCAGGCCCGCGGCGGTGGCGCGCACGATCGCCTTGTTCAGCTGGGCGACGGTGTCGGCGGCGGTGTTGACCTCGGTGACGTAGGAGTCGAGCTGGTCGGCGGTGCTGTTCCACAGGGAGTCGAGGGCGTCGTCGCTGCTGCGCAGGCTGTCGGCGACGGTGCCGCCGCGCTGCAGGAGCTGGGCGCGGGCGGCCAGGTCCCCGGGCTGGTTGACGACGTCGTGCCAGGCGTTCCAGTAGTCGGACAGCTGCGACTGGATCCCGATGTCGCTGGGCTCGTTGAAGACCTCTTCGATCCGGGTGTGGATCGCCTCCTGGCCGGCGAGCTGCGCGAGCTTGGCGTGCTCGATCTGCCCGCGCGACTCCAGGAACGCGTCGCGCAGGCGGGTGACGCCCGACGCGGTGACGCCGTTGCCCAGACCGTCGCTGAGGGAGTGGACGGCCGGGGTGACGACCCCGCCGACCGAGTTCAGCTCGACCCGCTGGCGGGTGTAGCCCTCGGTGTTGGCGTTGGCGATGTTCTGGCCGTTGACGTCGAGCGCCTGGCGCTGGGCGTACATGGCGCTCAGCGCGGTGGAGATGCCGGAGAAGGTGCTCATCTGCTACATCGCCTCATTGACGAGTCGTGAGGAACGGCCTGCGGTGACGGTCTCGCCGGAGCGGCCGTAGGTGGCCACGGAGCCGGTGACGTTCATCAGCGCCTCGTGGACCGCGCGCGATCCGACGGTGAGCAGCTCGCGGTTGGCCTCGGCGAGTGCGGTGATCTCGGCGGTCAGCGTCAGGAACGCGGTCCGGTGCTGGGTGAACAGCTCGGCCCACGGGCCGCCGGCGGCCTCGGCGAGGGCGGCCAGGCTGGGCGCGGGCGGCAGGCCGAGCTCGGCGGCCACCTCGTCGACCTGGGCCGCGCGCAGGATCTCGGCCCGGCGGATCTGCTCCAGGACCATCTCCACCTCGCGGGTGGCGTGCGGCAGCCAGCGCGTCTTGCCCGCCGCCAGTACGAGTTGCTCCTCTTCGAGTTTGAACAGCAGGAGGTCCAGCATCTCGCGGACTCGCCACAGCGTGCTCGACAGATCGGCCAAACCCATCCGTCCCGCCTTCTCAGTCGTAGGGGGCGCCTGGACGGCGCGCTTCCTCACCGGACCCCGTCGGCATCGGACCGCCCGGCCTGAGGACTTCCCGGTCAGGTACGCGAACTATGACCGCCCGTGCTCGCGCCATGACGAGAAGTGAGATTCCGCAACCGTTCGGCAACCGAAAGCAACCGGTTCCTACCTCTTTGTGCCTGTTTTCTCTACATGTCGGCACCGAACGGGCCGAATGCACCACTTCCCAGTACATCGTCACGAGAGGGCTGCACGTGAGGACCCAGGGCACCACGACCACCGTCAGCCGCGAGATCGAGAACCTCGTCCGCGAGCACCTGCCGCTGGTGGGTCACATCGTCCGCGAGACGCTCATGCGGGTCCCCTCCCACGTCAACCGTGACGACCTCACCTCCGCCGGCCTGGCCGCCCTGGCCGCCGCCGCCCAGTCCTTCGACCCCGAGCGCGGCACCCCCTTCGGCCGCTTCGCCGCCGTCCGCATCCGCGGCGCCCTCGTCGACGAGCTGCGCGGCCTCGACTGGGCCAGCCGCTCGGTGCGCAGCCGGGCCCGCCAGCTCGACACCGTCCGCCAGCAGCTCAGCGGCTCCCTCGGCCGCACCCCGACCAACCGCGAGCTCGCCACCGCGCTGGGCGTCGCCGAGGAAGAGGTCGAGTCCATCGAGGAGGACGTGCAGCGCGCCGTCGTGCTGAGCCTGCAGGGCTTCGCCCCCGGCACCGCCGAGGACATGGTCCAGGAGCAGACCGCCGGTCCCGAGGAGCTGCTGCTCCACCGCGAGCGCCTCGGCTACCTGACCCACGCGGTCGACTCGCTGCCCGAGCGCCTGCGCCTCGTCGTCACCCGCTACTTCCTCGAGGAGCGGCCGATGGCGGAGATCGCCACCGAGCTCGGCGTGACCGAGTCCCGCGTCTCCCAGCTCCGCGCCGAGGCCCTGGTGCTGCTGCGCGACGGCATGAACGCCCAGCTCGAGCCCGCCATGGTGAAGAGCCCCGAGCGCCCCGACGGCTGCGTCGCCAAGCGCCGCACCGCCTACTACGCCGAGATCGCCGCCAAGGGCGACCTGCGCAGCCGCCTGGCCCTGACCGACGCCCTCGGCGCCCCGGTCGCCCGCGTCGCCTGACCCCCTGAACTTCCCGTACGGCAGGCGCCTCGCGCGCCCTCCGGCCGCACGCCGTACGGGCTGAGAGACCCGGCCGGAGAAATCTGAAAAAAGCCGCTGAGAAACCTTCAGCGCCTCCGGTCGCCGCCGATGAGAGTGGCAGACCGGACCACGGAAGGACCGGCAAGGCCCTAGTCAAGGAGGAAAACACCATGGGTCTGCGTATCAACCAGAACATCGCCGCGATGAACTCGTACCGGAACCTGTCGGTCAACGACAACGCGATGTCGAAGTCCCTGGAGAAGCTGTCCAGCGGATTCCGCATCAACCGGGCGGCGGACGACGCGGCCGGCCTGTCCATCAGCGAGGGCCTGCGCGCCCAGACCGGTGGTCTGAAGGTCGCTGTCCGCAACGCCCAGGACGGTGTCTCGGTTGCACAGACCGCTGAAGGTGCGCTCACCGAGACGCACTCCATCCTTCAGCGTATGCGTGACCTTGCCGTTCAGGCTTCCAACGGCGGCTCCCAGGACGCTGCCGCCCAGGCGGCGGCGAACAAGGAGTTCGGCGAGCTCAAGACGGAGCTGGACCGGATCGCCAGCACCACGGCGTTCGGCACCCAGAAGCTGCTCGACGGCAGCTACGGCTCCCAGTTCCAGTCGAGCGCGAGCGCTCCGGCTTCGTTCGGTGGCGTCACCGTCTCCGGTACCGCGGCCGACAACCAGTTCGACCTCACCGCCGAGGTCAACGGCAGCACCCAGACCGTCACGGTCACGCTGCCGGGCGCCGGCGGTGCCAGCTACGCCACCCCCGAGGCCTACGTTGACGCCGTCAACGCCGGCATCAAGAGCGCCCTGCAGGGCGTGGGCGGCGACGGCAGCGAGGTCAAGCTCACCTCCACCATTGACCCCAACGGTGGCGGCGTGAGCTTCAAGATGGTCGGCAAGGAAGCCTTCCAGACGGCTAGCGTCGGTTCCGCTCTGACCGGTGTGTCGGCGCAGAACGTCACCGTTGCCACTGGTTCGGGCGGCGTGTTCCAGGTCGGCGCCAACAACAACAACGATGAGCGCATCAACGTCGAGATCGACGCCATGGACGTCTCCAACCTCGGTCTGAGCGGCACCGCTCTGACCGACACCACGGCGGCCCAGAACGCGATCGACGACCTCGATGACGCCATCTCCCAGGTGTCCGACCAGCGTGCGAAGCTCGGTGCTTACCAGAACCGATTCGAGCACACGATCAACAACCTGAACGTCGCGATCGAGAACCTGTCCGCGTCGGAGTCCCGCATCCGCGACACCGACATGGCTCAGGAGATGGTGGGCTTCACTCGCAACCAGATCCTGTCCCAGGCCGGCACCTCGATGCTCGCTCAGGCCAACCAGGCGCCGCAGTCCGTGCTGAAGCTCCTGGGTTAATCCGAGAGGCGCCCTGAGTCGATCTGAGGGCGCCCACCGGGCCTAGGCAAGAAACGGGAGGGCGGCCGGCGTAATCCGCCGGCCGCCCTTTCGCCTGTTCGACGTGCCCTCTCGACGGGGCGGGCGCGAACGCCCGCCGGCGGGCGTGCACCGAAGAGAGGACTCGCATACGTGACCAGCAGCATCGACGGCCTTGTCAGCGGGCTGAGCACCAGTTCACTGATCTCCCAGCTCATGCAGGTAGAGGCTGCCTCGCAGACCAGCCTCAAGACCAAGGTGACCGCCCAGCAGAAGGTCCAGTCCTCCTACCAGGCGATCAACACCAAGCTGGCGGCGCTGAAGACGGCCGCCGACGCGATGTTCGCCGACGCGACCTGGACCGGCTCGAAGGCGGCCTCGTCCTCGGCCGCGGTCACCGCGACCGGGACCACGGGCGCCCCGACCGCCACCCTCACCCTCGACGTCGTCAACCTCGCCCGGGCGCAGGTCCGCACCGCCACGTTCGCCTCCGCCACCGACCCGGTGCTGGCCTCCGACGGCAGCCTCCCGCCCGTCACCGGCGTCAGCATCAAGATCGGCACCGGTGACCCCGTCGACATCACGGTGGCCGCCGACAAGAACAACCCCCAGGGCCTCGCCGACGCCATCAACGCCAAGAAGCTGGACGTGCGGGCCGCGGTCGTCACCACCGACCAGGGCACCGTCCTCCAGCTCACCTCCACCAAGACGGGCACGGCGGCCTCCTTCGACTTCGTCGGCACCGCCAGGTCCACGGCCTCCTTCGCCACCGCCACCACCCCCGCGCTGGCCGACCAGGCCGCGGGCGTCGACATCTCGATCGACGGCGCGCCCCCGGTGAACGTCGCGGTGGCCGCCGACAAGAACACCCCGCAGGGCGTCGCCGACGCGATCAACGCCGCGGGCATCGGCGTCACCGCCAAGGTCACCACCGTCGCGGGCCAGGGCCCCAAGCTGGAGATCTTCCACAGCAAGACCGGAACCGCCGGGACGCTGGAGGTCACCGGCCTGGCCGTGGCGCCCACCGACACCCGCACCGGGTTCGCCGGGACCACCAACGTCGCGGTCACCGCGCAGGACGCGAAGATCAGCGTGGGCAGCGGCGCCGGCGCCTACACCGTCACCAGCGGCAGCAACACCTTCACCGGCGTCATGCAGGGCGTGTCCCTGTCGGTGAGCAAGGTCGAGACCGGCGTCACCGTCACGAGCTCCCCCGACAGCGACGCCGTCGCGAGCAAGATGCAGGCGTTCGTCGACGCCGCCAACGCCGCGCTGAGCGAGATCTCCAACCAGACCTCCTACAACAGCGTCTCGAAGACCAAGCAGCCGCTCACGGGCAACTTCGCCGTCCGACAGATCACCCAGACCATCCTCGGCCAGGTCGGAAACGGCCAGACCGACTACGGCAGCTTCTCCCAGATCGGCGTGCAGCTCGACAAGGGCGGCAAGCTCGCCTTCAACCGCGAGAAGTTCCTCAAGGCGTACGCGGCCGATCCCGACGCGGTCAAGAACGCGGTGACGGCCAAGGACCCCGTGATCGAAGGCAGGGTCGACGCCCAGGGCAAGCCGGTGCCCAAGACCGAGGTCACGGGCATGATGGGCCTGGCGGAGAAGCTGTCGATCATCGCCAACAACAGCACCAACGGCATCACGTCCGCCATCAAGGGCGGTGAGAACACGATCACCGACCTCAACAAGCGGATCGACGCCTGGGACCTGCGCCTGGAGAAGCGCGAAGAGGCCCTGCGCAAGCAGTTCAGCGGTCTGGAGGTCGCTCTCGGCAAGTTGAACCAGCAGTCGAGCTGGCTGGCCGGCCAGATCGCCAGCCTCCCCACGATCCAGAACGGATAGCGCGTCATGAACAACCCCTCCATGCGAGCCCGGTACATGGCCGACGCGGTCACCACGGCGTCCCCCGGCAAGCTGCTCGTCATGCTGTACGACCGGCTCGTCCTCGACCTGGTCAAGGCCGAGGAGGCCCTGGGCCGCGCAGACAGGGAGACGGCCTCCGCCCAGCTCCAGCACGCCCAGGAGATCGTCATCGAGCTGCGCTCCTCGCTCCGGATGGACGTCTGGGAGGGGGCCAAGGGCCTCTCCGAGCTGTACGGCTTCCTGCTCACCCAGCTCATCCAGGCCAACGTGCGCCGTGACGCCGCCCAGGTGGTGTCCTGCCGCGCCCTGGTCGAGCCGCTGCGCGACGCGTGGCGCACGGCCGTGGCCGAGGCCGGCACGGTCGGCGCCGCCGCCCGGGTGGCGTAGCCGTGAGCGCGCAGCGACCCGCTGCCGACGAGTGGCGTTCGGCCTGGTGCGCCGCGCTGGACGCTCTGGAGATGGACGTGGTCGCCGTGGAGGAGATGCTCTCCGACGACCGCCGTACCCGTGAGATCCCCGTCGCCGACCCCTGGTCGCCCCCGGAGGGCCTCGGGCCGCTCCCGCTCGACCTGAGGCCCCGCGCCGACGCCATCCTGGCCCGGCAGATCGCGGTGGCGCAGGCCATGACGCTCATCATGGCCGGCAACCGCCGCCAGGCCGCGATGATCGCCCGTGTGGAGTCCGGCAGCAACGGCGCCCCTCGCCCCGTTTACATCAACTGCGCCGCCTGATCGGGATTTTCGGGCGCAGACCTCCCGCTTCAACCGTGCGGCGGTGCTCACGATGCGAGCACCGCCGCACGGCTACGGCCTCGGCTCGGCCCGGTCGTCCAGGCGCCGGACCCTGAGGACGTTGTCCGTGCGGATGACCGGCCGCCCGTCGGGGGCGGTCTGGGTCCGCTCGTGCTCCTCGCAGCGCTGCACCTCCCACCGCCCGTCCGGGAGGTCGAGGGATTCGAGGACCTCCTGCGGGGTGGGCAGGTGCACGCCGTGGTGGTCGTGCTCCCAGGGCGGGGGCCCCGCGTGCCCGACGATGAGGAGCGTCCCGCCGGGAGCGGTGGCGGAGGCGGCGGTCCGCAGGATCTTCTCTCGCGGCAGGTCGCCGTGCGAGTGCAGGAAACAGGCGGAGACGAGGTCGAAGGCGCCGTCGGGGAAGGACGCCCCGAGGTCGTGCCACTGCCAGTCGACGCGGTCGGCGACACCGGCCTCGGCCGCGTGCCCGGCCGCACGGCCGAGGGCGACGCGGGAGATGTCCACGGCGGTGACGCGCCAGCCCTGCTGGGCGAGCCAGATCGCGTCGGCCCCCTCACCGCACCCCAGGTCCAGCGCCCTGCCCGGCTCGAGGCCGGTGACCTCCCTGACCAGGACGGCGTTGGGATTCCCGCTCCAGATCCGCTCGCTCTCGCTGTAGCGGGCGTCCCAGAGCTGCTCGTCCGTGACGGTTTCGTCCGACATCGGGGTGTCCTCCTCTGTGTCTTCTCCGGGGTGCGATGATCGCCGTCCCCTGCCCGAACTATCCGCCGACGGTGACCGGTTTGACAAATACTATTGCCAAAACAGCAAAATCGAGGCCGTGAAGGCTGCGAGCGGCCGCACCTCCCGCCCCGACGGCTGCGCCCCCTGTACGGCGAGCGCGACGTCTTCGCGGAACCCCCACTGTTCACGCCGTAAACACCGGCCGGGCCGACGGCGCCCCTCCGCCGCCACCCCAGGAGGAGCGTTCTCGCCGGTCACCGCCGTGACCTCCCCCTTTCGTACGGCGCGGGATCACACCCGGCCGTCGCCCAGACGCCGGGACACCACGGACCCCGGCCCGTGCCCCCTGCCGCCTCCCCTGGGGAAGGCTCGGTTCCCGGGCGCGTGAGAGGTCCGGGATCCCCGGCGGTTTCGGGGCTTTAGGGTTTCCCGGATCCGGCAACCGGGCTGCACCTCTCCCGCACTGGCACCGCTACGTCCGGACGGCTTACTGGATGTCGAAGGCCGCTACAGCAGGGCTTTCACCGGCCCCGCCCGAGCCCCTCCGGGAGCTCGGACGGAACCGGAGTCCTGTCGCCACACAAAGGAACCGCCTTCATGACGTTCGCCGCCCGCCTCACCACCAGTGCCCGTCTCCTCACCGCCACCCTGGGTCTGACCCTGACCGCCGGACTGAGCGTGATCACTGCCGGTACGGCCAGCGCGGACACCGGTGAGGGCGAGCAGGTCATGCTCAAGGGCGCCACCACCGCGTCCTACTACTGGGACGAC
>BMQD01000057.1 GCA_014647935.1 Planomonospora parontospora | reverse complement strand
ACCGCCCGTGCCTGGGGAGCAGGGGCCGCAGGATCACGAGCGGTGCCGGATCCGGCGGCCGAGGTCGCCGGAGGTCGTGGTGTGTTCGCTCATGGATTTCTCCCAGGAGGACGGAAAGCCGGGTCGGGTTCGGACTTTTCAGGGACGGGGGCTCTAACCCGCCGAGTGCTTGACCCGGACGACGCCGGGGACGGTGCGGGCCAGTAGGTCGGCGATCCGGTCGGCGTGCTCGCCGCAGTGGCCGTGCAGCTCCGCCACACCGTCGTGGACGGAGACCTCCCAGGAGGGTCCGCAAGGGTAGTGCTCGTGCAGCGCGGCGAGCACGTCGGCGCGCAGGTCGTCGTCGGAGCGGGCCAATACGGCAAGCAGGTCGCGGCGGCTGACGATGCCGACAAGGCGGCCGTGCTCGAGCACCGGCACGCTCTTGACCCTTCTATCGACCATGAGGTCGACCAGCTCCACCGCGTCGGTGGCCGGGGTCACCGTCACCGGATCGGCGGTCATGACCTCCTCGACCAGGAACGGCACAGGCTCGCCGTACCCCAGCAGGGCGCGGGCGCTGGCCCGGGGGTCGCGCTGGAACTCCCCACGCAGCAGGTCCATCTCACTGACGATGCCCACCAGGCGCCCGTCGGTCTCCAGGACGGGCGCGGCAGTGACATCGGCCGCGTGCAGCACCCGGACGGCCTGTCGTACCGGATCGGTACGGCGGACCGTGACGACCTGATCGGTCATGACCTCGCGGACCAGCATGGCCACCTCTCCCTCCGGCGTTCGCTCTGCCTGCCATCCCATCATCCACCGGGACCCCGCGCAGAGGCCGGAAGTCTCCCGCGGCAGGGTCTTTCGGCCTCTGCGCGCCCCGCTGTTCGACGCGGTGGTCCTGGTGACCGTGCGGGGTCGCAGGAACGACGGCAAGATCGTAGTTGCCCGCCGACCGTGCCACAGAGCAGGAGGTCTTCTCTTCGACGATCACTGAACCACCCGCAGAGCCGTCCGCCGTAGGCGCTCTCGAACAGGCCTGCTCATCACCGGCGGTGACCCGTTCGAACGACCGGCGGTGCTTCACGCGGCCGGTGGGCGGTGGTTCTCCGCACGGTTTCCCGCTCCACGGAGCATCGGGGTTCCGGGCCGCCCGCGTCATATTCGCGCAGCACGGAACGCTGGGGCCGCGCGGCGGGTCGCGGGTCGCCTCAAGGTCTCGGGCATCACCGCGTCGGCCCACCGCCCGCTCTGCCGCGAACCCCACGGAGACCATGCCCCATGAAGGTCAAGGACCCGCCAGATCACAGCGGGATGCTCCAGCGAAGCCCGGTTCCTCCCGCCTGACCTGCAGTGATCTCGAATGAGCCGCCCAGCAGTTCGGCTCGTTCGGCGAGATTGCGCAGGCCGCTGCGCCTGCCGTCCGGCGGCAGGCCGACACCGTTGTCCCGCACGACCAGCGTCAGCCGTTCATCGGCCGCTTCGACCGATACATCGGCCTTGGTGGCCTTGGCATGGCGCACGATGTTGGACAGCGCCTCGCGCAGCACCGCGAGCAGATGCTCGGCGATCTCCGCGGGCACCTGGTTGTCGAGGCTGCCCTCCATCCGCAGGCCCGGCATGAAGCCCAGATGCCCGCGTGCACCCTCCACCAGGTCGACGATCTGCGCACGCAGGCCGGGCGCGGCGTCATGGCCGGACGTCTGCAGGGCGAAGATGGTGGAGCGGACCTGCCGGATCGTCTCATCCAGCTCGTTGATCGCGTGCTGGAGCCGGCTGGACGCCTCGGGCCGCTCCACCAGCCGCACGGTGCTCATCAGCGTCATCGCCACCGCGAACAACCGCTGGATGACCACGTCGTGCAGGTCCTTGGCGATGCGGTCGCGGTCTTCCAGCAGTCCCAGTCGCTCGGCGTCCTTACGGGCCTCGGCCAGCTCCAGCGCGATCGCGGCCTGCCCGGCGAACGCCGCCAGCATGCGCAGGTCGGCCTGGGTGAACGGAGTACGACCGGGCTTCTTGGCCAGTACCAGCACCCCGCTCACCGTCTGGGCGGCCCCCAGCGGCACCAGCAGCCCGGGACCGAACCCGGACGCGCGCAGCGGGGACCGCGGATAGGGCAGGTCCTGCAGGTTCCCGTAGATCGACGGCTCACCTCGGGAGAAGACCGCCCCCGCCGCCGACTCCTCGATGGGGAAAGCCGTCTCCTGGAGCGGATCCGCTCCAGGGCCTTCGGCGATCTCTACGCGCAACGTCTGGCCGCCCTCATCGGGCAGCAGGATCTGGGCCAGGTCGGCGTCGGTCATCTGCCGGGCCTGGCGGGCGATGAGGGTGAGCACCTCGTCAGGTCCGGCTCCCGACAGCAGGCTGGTGGTGACCTCCGCCGAGGCTTGCAGCCAGGTCTCGCGGCGCCGGGTCTCCTCGTACAGGCGGGCGTTCTCGATCGCGACGCCGGCGGCGGTGGCCAGCGCCACCACGATCGCCTCGTCCTCTTCGTCGAACTCCTCACCGCCGCGTTTCTCGGTGAGGTAGAGGTTGCCGAAGATCTCCTCGCGTACCCGCACCGGCACGCCCAGGAACGAGCCCATCGGCGGGTGCCCAGGGGGGAAGCCGTAGGACTCCGGATGGTCGGAGATGCGCGACAGCCGCAACGTCTGCGGCTCCTTGATCAGCAGTCCGAGCAGGCCCAGCCCGTGCGGCCAGTGCTCGATCGCCGCGATCTCCTCCTCGCTCAGGCCGACGGGAACGAACTGCATCAGCGTGCGGTCCTCGCCCACCACGCCCAACGCGCCGTAAGAGGCGTCCACCAGGGTGGTGGCGGTCTCCACGATCCGCCGCAGCACCGTCTCCAGGTCGAGATCGCTGCCGACGGAGACGACCGCTTCCAGCAGCGCGTGCACCCGGTCGCGGGTGGCCAGCACCGCGCTCAGGCGGGTCTGCAGCTCCGACAGCAACTCGTCCAGCCGCATACCCGGGGCCAGGGAGTGCGACTCCTTATCCGTCATATCGGAAGTTTCGCACTAGAAACACTCCGGTGCCCACCTCCCCTACCAGGGGGCGGACACCGGATCCGGGCCGCAGTGCGTCGGAGCCGCTCATCTCCATGTCGGACACCGAACGGCGGTCTCCATCGGTTCGCCCGGTCTTCGGCGCGGACGGCCACCGCGGCAGGAACCAGAGCTCCTAGTAGAGAGGCGGGGCGACGACGACGCCGACGGTGTGCGCGCAGGTCAGCTCGGAGGTGACGCCGACGACGCCCTCCACTCGGCCGACCCCCTCCAGCAGCCGGGTGATCTGGGACTTGTGCTCGACGACGCCGCCGACCGTCACCACCCCGTCCCGCACTCCGATCGACGCCGTCGAGGGATCGAGCCCGGCCGCACCGCGTACGACCGTCTCGATCTCCGCGCGCAGTTCCTCCGCCGGACGGGTGAAGACCCGCAGCAGATCCCGCTGGTGCACCGTGCCGACGATCCGGCCGGTGACCGGATCGATCACCGGTAGTTGCTTGATCCGCCGCTCGTGCATCAGCCGGGCCGCCTCGCGGACCGGCGTGCCCGGGGTCACCGTGATCGCCGGGCTGGTCATCAGCTCGGCGGCGGTGACGCCCGCGGCCTTGCGCTGCTCCTGCCGGCGCCTCTCCCCCTTGAAGATCGTGGCGCCGTGGCGTACCTCATCGACCTCCTTGAGCAGGAGGTCGTCTTCCGACACCACGCCCACCGGACGCCGGTCGGCATCGAGCACCGCTACCGCGCCGACCGCGAAGCGCTTCATCGCCGCGAGAATCTCCGTGAAGGGAGCATCCAGTCGCACCGCGATCGCCACCCGGCCCATCACATCCTTCACCTCGATCGACATGGCGCTCTCCTCTCAACTTCACGCGGCCGAAAACGGCCACGACCTGGCGCCGATCCTCCGGGAGCGGGCTGCCGGGGTGATGCCCGGATGCGGGCCGCCCCAGCGAAGCTCGTCCATACCCTCATCGTCCGGCGTAGGCGCTATCCCCGGGCAGGGCGGAACGTCCTGCGGACGGAGGACCTCCTGCCCCTCCGACCGGGCCGTCCGGCCATCGGGGGCGTGGTCCGCATCCCCGCTGTCTTCAGCCGTTCGCACCTGTAAAACGACATGGGCCACGCCCTCGACCCTCCCGTGTGATGACCGGGGGCAAGCCAGGCGGCCCGGCGTAGCTCCTCGACCAGGATCGCGGTGGGCTCATCGCGACAGACGCCCACGTGCAGGACGCCGTCCACCTCGGCCAGCCGTGCCTCGGGCCGGAAACTTCGCGGCCCGTGATCGGCGTGACGGTCTCGACGACGGCCCGGTGCATCGCAGGACCGGTCAAAGCCGCGGCCTCGGCGCATATCGGCACCAGTTGGTCGGGGTCGCAGATCGCCACAGCCTCGTCGGCCGATGTGGACCCAACGGGTGGCGCCCCGCGATGATCAGAGGCGTGCCGCTGCTGAGCGCGCACGGGCCCCGCCCCGCGCAGCGTGAGAGGGCCGGCAGTCGGCCGGACATCGATGACGAGTTCCTGCCCGTCCCGCAGAGGCACCGGCCACCTGCGGTGAGACCGACGCAGGGCACGTTCGATCCCGCGACGACCGCGGGCGAAGCCTGGAGGCGAACGTGTGGTGCGCCTCGGCAGCGCCTTCGACATCGTGGTCCGCGCGGAGAGGTCAGCCGACGAGCAGAAACCGGGTCCGGCCCCGGAGGTCACCGGGGCGGGACGACCGCCAGAGGGCAGAGCGCATGGTGCAGCAGCGAGTGACTGACCGAACCCAGCAGCAGGCCGGTCAGGTCCCCGCGCCCGCGCGAGCCCACGACCAGCAGGCCCGCCCCGGCCGAGGCGTCCTTGAGCACGTCCACCGGGTGACCGTTGACCGCCTCCGCGGTGACCTTGACATCCGGGTAACGCTCGCTCCAGCCGGCCAGCGCCTCGGCCAGCACCCGCTGCTCGTCGCCCTCCCGCCGCTCGGCGCTCTCCAGCAGGTGCGGCGCGCCTTCGATGACGGGTCCGCTCCAGGCGTGCACCGCCCGCAGCTCGACCCCGCGCGCCGACGCCTCAGCGAAAGCGAAGGCCAGCGCCTCCGCTCCCGCCGGTGAGCCGTCGACCCCTACCACCACCGGACCATCCACCGCGGGCTGCTCCTGCCCGGCGGGCGCGGCGCGGACCACGGCCACCGGGCAGGCGGTGTGCCCGCACACACCCAGCGCCACCGACCCCACCAGCATGCCCAGGAAGCCGCCCAGCCCGTGACTGCCGACCACCAGCAGCTCCGCCTGTCCAGCGGCCTCGATCAAGCCCTGCCGCGGATCGCCCGGCAGCAGCAGCGGCTCCACCTCCACCGGCAGGCCCTCGGCGCGAGCCCGCTCCACCCCCTGGGCCAGCAGGCCGGCGGCACCGTCGCGCATCCACCGCCCCACATCAGCGTGCGGCACGTCCTCGGGCATCTCGAACGCCCAGGTCGGCATGACGTGCACGATGCGCAGCCGCGCACCGCGCAGCCCAGCCTCGCGCACCGCCCAGCCCACCGCCTCCAGGCCGGCCTGCGAGCCGTCGACCCCTACCACGATCATGAGTCCTCCTGCGTACATGCGGGCCGTTCACGAGGTCGTGAACGAGGCGTCCCTATCTTCCTTCGTCACCACGCGGGCATCGGGCCCCAGGAACACGAGGCCCCCGTGCTCGTCGTCCACCCAGCGCACCACGTAGGGCGGAGCACCGTCAGGGTGACGCAGTTCCATGATCACCTTATCTCGGGACCGCTTCCACGGTTCAGGTGCCGGCAGATCGGCAAGCGGTCACACCCGGTCGAGAAGCCCGGCAGGAACTGCGTCTCCTGCTGCGGGCCGAACCCGACGTGCAGCGCCGTACCCGGACTGTGGCATAGGTCTCACCATTGAAAGCCTGCAAGGAACGGCAGACGCCGGGACAGGCCGGGCAGGACCGGTGACCCCGCTCCGCGGGCCCGCTCGTCAAAGAGTGAACGGGCCCGGGAAACCTGCGGTCTCAGGCGCGTGGCGAGCGGACCACGGCCACGGTGCCGCGAGCGTGGTGCAGAACGCCCCGGCTGACCGAGCCCAGCGCCAGCGACCCCAGGGCTCCCCGGCCGTGGGAGCCCACGACGACCAGGTCCGCTCCTTCCGACGCCGCGGTCAGCACCTCGACCGGATGTCCGGACCGGACGTCCCCGATAACCTTCACCTGCGGATACGTCTGCCGCCACGAGGCGAGCTTGTCCGCCACGACCTGGTACTGAGCCCTGCGGATCTCATCCATGTCATAGACGACCTCCGGGGCGTAGGCGTGCACCGGTGCCTGCCAGACGTAAAGGGCCCGCAGCGTGGCACCGCGCAACGCGGCCTGCTCGAAGGCGTAGGCCAGCGCGGGGTCGCACTGCGGGGAGTCGTCGATGCCGACGGCGACCTCTCCGTGAGCGGTCCGGGGACCGGCATGGACGACGACCACCGGCCCGCGGGCGTGCCCGGCCACATGCGTGCTCACCGAGCCGAGCACGGCTCCGGCGAACCCGCCCAACCCCCTGCTGCCGATCACGACCTCGGTGGCGCCGGCGGCCTGGTCGCGCAGGACCACGGCAGGCGCGCCCTCGATCATTTGGGTGGTGACCTCGATCTCGGGTCGGCGCTCTCGGGCGAGGGCCTCGGATTCGGCCAGGACCCGCTCCGCGTTGCGGGTCAGGGCGTCCCCCCACTCCCGGACGGAGAACCTGGGGATGTCGTACGGCGAGCGGTCCAGGGCGAAGACGATGCGCAGCGGAGCGCGCACGCGCGCCGCGTCGTCGGCGGCCCATTCCACGGCGGCGGAACCGGCGGCCGAACCATCGGTGCCCACGATCACGGGATCGGACATGGTCGTTCTCCTTCGCTTCCTTGCTTTCCTCCCATCTCAGCGTCCCCGGGAGGAGGTGACCAGGGCCGGTCGGCCCATGACCACGGGTCCATCGGCCGTGGTCTCCGGCCCGGCCGGCACGGACACTGAGGGCATGGACGATCCGTCCGTACGTGACGACGGGATCGAACCGGACACGGTCACCCGCGTCCCGGCGCATCCCGGACCTGAGCAAAGGAGCGACGATGGCCCGCCAGATCGCCATGACCTACCAGCCCCCGTCCACGGTAGGCCTCGAAGCCCGCATCCACGACCTGGAGATCCGCCTTGCCCACCTCACGGACCTGGTCGAGACGCTGATGCATGAGCCCGAGCCCCGCTCCTGACCAGAGGGGCCTACCTGCGCCCGGACCCGGCCGGACACCGGAACCCGAAACGGAGGAAGTCGTACGGCCGTCATCGCCTCCTGCGGTCTCAGACCGCCGGAGGATGAACCGGACGACCCACCTGACGCACCGCCCGCTGCAGGCCTTGCCCGGCGGCCAGCCGGTCCTCCCGCTCGTTCCCGGTGGTGGTGAGCAGCACCGTGACGCCCGGCGAGCCGGACGCGGGAGGAGCCTGGCAGTCCCGCGCCCGATGGGCCGTTCTGGAGCGCCTGGTGGAACGGGGAGAGCTGCTGCCACGGCCGGAGCGCGTCAGCGACGTCGACCAGACATCCGGCGAAGGCCGACGGGTCGCCCCAGCGGTGATCGGCGCGTTCACTTCGGCCGGGCGCCGGGCCTCTGCCGATACCCGGCCCTCTCGGGCATGACGCCGGGTGGATTCCTACGTGATCCGGTGGGCTTCGGCCTGCCGTGCCGTGGCCAGCGCCGTACCCCAGTAGCGTGCCCGGTCGGTCTCCCCCTCCAGGAGAGGGCCGGGAGTGCCGGAGACGTAGAAGCTCTGCGAGCCGGACAGGATCGCGAACCCCTTCCTGCGCAAGCGTTTGTCGGCGCCGTGCCGGGCCGATCCGGGAACCCAGGGGTTCTTGACCCGGGTGTCGAACGCCGCGGCGGCCACGGCCGGTACATGATCGTCCAGAGCGGCGAGCCATTCGCGCAGCCCCCGCCCCTTGGACACCAGGCCGGCGGGAGCGTGCTGGGCGGCCGACTGCCGGGTGGCGGGCCGGCTCATGCCGAAGGCGTGGGTGGGTGCGCCGACGACGAGCAGGTCCACATCGCCGGGGACGGCCTCCGGCGCGTCACCGACCTCAACCAGGTCCACGTCCATCCGGGTGGCCAGGCCGTCGGCGACGGCCTCGGCGATCGCCTGGGTGTTGCCGAACATCGATTCGAAGACCACGAGCGCGCGCATCAGGATCATCTCCTTCTCCATGGACGCTCGGCAGGGGCGGGGATCGGGGGCGGTCCCCGCCCCTGCCGGTCGTCTTGAGCATCTCGTTCACCGGTACGCGGGTGAAGGGGCCTACGACCACTGCGGGAGGGACCAAGGGCCCGGCGCGCGAGCGGGCAGGATCACCGGATGATCCCCGGGCGCGGGGGTGTGCTGCGCCCGGGACTCCGCAGAGGACCGTACGGCCCGTGCGGGACCGTTACGCGCGGGCCTGCGGCCGGCGGGGACGGGCGATGCGCAGCAGGTCGCACAGGAACGGGGTGGCCAGGCCCGCGGCCAGCGCCATGGCCCAGCCGAGCGGCGGCAGCGTCGTCAGGGCCAGCAGCGCGCCGAGCGCGGGCACCAGCGTCACCAGCACCTGCAGCGCTCCGGTGGCGGCGACCGCGGTCAGCACCGCGCGCCCGCGCCACCAGCCGTGCTCGAACGTCCAGCGGCGGGCACGGGTGACGTAGGCCAGGGTGAGCCGGGCGAAGACCAGGGCCAGCACGGCCTGGGTGCGCACCTGCTCGTCACTCCAACCCAGGTGGCGCGCGGCCTCGACGGCGGCGAAGACGAGTGCGCCGATGATCAGGGCCCGCGCCGCGATACGGGTGACGGCGGGCCGTGACAGCAGCCCGTCGCGGCGGGGGCGCAGCGCGAGCGGGTCCCCGGCTGGCCGGTCGAGGCCCAGGGCGATCGCGGGGATACCGTCCAGGACCAGGTTGATCCAGAGCAGGTGGACCGGGAGCAGCGGGACGACCAGGTCGGGCCAGAGCAGCAGGCCGGTCAGCACCAGGAAGATCTCGGCGAGGTTCCCGGTGAGCAGGTAGCCGATCATCGAGGCGACGTTGTGGTGCAGCCGGCGGCCTTCGCGGATGCCGGTGACGATGGTGCCCAGCTCGCCGTTGGTGACGACGACGGCGGCGGCCTCGCGGGCCACGTCGGTGCCTTCGTCGCCGGCCATGGCCACGCCGACGTCGGCGTGGCGCAGCGCGGGCGCGTCGTTGACGCCGTCACCGGTCATGGTGACGATCTCGCCGTGCTCGCGCAACGCGCGTACCAGGTCGAGTTTGGTCGCCGGATCGACGCGGGCCAGTACCCCGGCCTCACGCAGCAGCGCGGCGCGGTCCGCGCCGTCCAGGGACGCGCCGGTGACGACCGGGTCGGGTTCGATACCGACGTCGGCGGCGACGGCGCGGGCGGTGTCGGCGTGGTCACCGGTGACCATGACGACGCGGATGCCCGCGGCGCGGCAGTCGGCGACCGCCTGGCGGGCCGAGGGGCGGATCTCGTCGCTGAGGGCGACCAGCCCGGCCGGGATCAGCCCGGTGGCGTCGAGGTCGTCCGTGCCTGCGTCGGCGGCACCGGAACCGGTGGTGGCAGAGCCCGGAGGGTCGGCGGCCAGGCTCACCGCCCCGGTGGCCAGGGCGAGCACCCGCAGGCCCCGGCGGGCCAGCTCGGGTACGGCTGCCGCCAGCCGGTCCACCTCCGGGCCGGGCGTGCAGCGGGCGAGGACCACCTCGGGGGCGCCCTTGACGGTCAGCAGCGGGCCGCCGCCGGTGGCGGTGATCACGGTCATGGACCGGGTCTCGGCGTCGAAGGGGCGCTCGGCCAGCCGCCTCTCGCCGGGCGGCAGCCGTACCCCGTGGGCGGTGGCGGCGGCCGCCAGGGCCACGTCCACGGCGTCGCCGAGGCCGTCGCGGGCGTCGTTGCAGCGCAGCGCCGCCCGCCACAGCTCGGCGGCGGGCACGGCCCGGTCGGCGACGGCAGGAACGGCCACCTGGTCGGCGACGGCCAGGCGCCCGGTGGTCAGGGTGCCGGTCTTGTCGGTGGCGATGACGGTGGTCGCCCCCAGCGCCTCGATCGCCGAGAGCTTGCGGACGATGACGCCGAGCCTGGCCATGCGTTGCGAACCCAGGGCCATGGCGGTGGTCACCGCCGCGGCCAGGCTCTCGGGGACCGCGGCGATGGCCAGGGCCACCCCGGCCAGGATGATGTCCAGTAGCGCGGCCTGCCCCTGGCCGACGCGAGTCAGGCCGATCAGCACCATCACGGTGCCCGCGGCCAAGGCCAGGACGCCGATGCGCCGGGAGGCCTGGGCGAGTTCCCGTTCCAGGGGTCCCTTGCCGCCGCCTTCCAGCGCGGTGGCGATGCGGCCCATCTGCGTGTCGGCGCCGGTGCGCTGCACCAGCGCGGTCCCCGAGCCGCGCACGATCAGGGTGCCGGAGAACAGTTCTCCTTTCCGGTCGCCGAGCGGGGTGCCGTCCTCGGCGGGCTCGGTGGGGTGTTTGTTCGCCGACAGGGACTCTCCGGTGAGCATGGCCTCGTCGGCTGCCAGGGCGCCGGCGGTCAGGACGCGGGCGTCGGCGGGGACGCGGTCCCCGGCGGCGACCTCGACGACGTCTCCGGGCACGACCTCGGCGGCGGGGATGCGCTGCAGCACACCGTCACGGCGTACCTTGGCCATCGGCGCGGTGAGCGTGCCCAGCGCGCGGACCGCTTGGTCGGCCTTGGTCTCCTGGCTGACCCCGATGACGACGTTGACGAGCAGGATGGCGACGATTGCCGCGCCCTCGGGGACCTCGCGCAGCACCCCGAGAGTGACCAGACCCGCGATGAGCAGCAGGACCGACAGTGGATCGGCGAGCTGGCGGACCGCGCGGGCGATCAGGGTGGGCGGCTGGGGCTGCGGCAGCGCGTTGGGCCCGTGCTCGGTCAGCAGCCGCGCGGCGGCCTCCCGCGAGAGCCCAGGCGAAGCATGCACATCGACGTCTTCCATGTGCCCAGTAGATCAACGGAGGAGACGACGGGACCCGGATCGAAGGACACCTCCCGGCAGGACTTTCGTCCCCCCGGCCCGCAGCGGGAAAGCCCGATCCGCCAACGGATCGATCGCGGCCTCTCACCCCGCACGGCCGTGACCGACGACCGCACCGCGCCAGGACCTTCGGCTCTGCCTCACCCGGTCGCCGGGGTGGAGGCTCGGAGACGAGATCCAAGCAGAACAAAGGAGATCCACGACCATGAACATGCGTGCCGCCGTCGTCACCGCGTTCGATCAACCCCTGGAGATCCGGGAGATCCCCGTCCCCGAGCCGGAGGCCCACCAGGTTCTTGTCCGCATCGAGGCCAGCGGCCTGTGCCACACCGACATCCACGCCGCCCACGGCGACTGGCCCGTCAAGCCGGCGCTGCCCTTCACTCCCGGCCACGAGGGTGTCGGCGTCATCGAGAAGGTCGGCTCGGCCGTCACCGGCCGCGCCGTCGGCGAGCGCGTGGCCATTCCGTGGCTGGGGTATGCCTGCGGCACCTGCGAGTACTGCGTCGGCGGCCGCGAGACCCTGTGCGAGTCCCAGCAGAACACCGGCTACGCCCTCAACGGCGGCCACGCCGAGTACGCCGTCGCCCACGCCGACTACGTCGTCGGAGTCCCCGACGGTGTCTCCCCCGCCGAGGCCGCCCCGCTGACCTGCGCGGGCGTGACCACCTACAAGGCCGTCAAGGTCTCCGGGCTGCGCCCGGCCGAGCGCGCCGCGATCTTCGGCATTGGCGGACTGGGCCATCTGGCCCAGCAGTACGCGCAGATCTTCGGCGCTGAGACCGTCGCCGTCGACATCACCGCCGACAAGCTCCGCCTGGCCGAGGAACTGGGCGCCGCTCACACCGTCAACGCCGCCACCGGCGACCCGGTCGCCGAGATCCAGGCCCTCGGCGGGGCCGACGTGGCGATCGTGCTGGCCGCCAGCCCGCGCGTGCTGGAGCAGGCCCACGCCTGCCTGCGGCGCGGCGGCCGGCTGGTGCTGGTCTCCCTGCCCAAGGACAACGCGATGAGCCTGCCGATCTTCGAGACCGTGCTGGGCGGTATCAGCGTGATCGGCTCCATCGTCGGCACCCGCGGCGACCTGGCCGAGGTCTTCCGGCTGCACGCCTCGGGGCGGACCAGGGTGATCTACGAGACCCGCAAGCTCGACGAGATCAACGAGGCGTTCGGCGAGGTCCTCGACAGCACCGTCCCGGCCCGCCTGGTCTTCGAGATGTGACCGCGCCCCCTGTCGAGTACGGCCGGCAGCCGCCGGCCGTACCGCTTCGCCATGATCCCGCAGAGGCCTCGAAGCCGACACCGGCGGCCCTGCGGCCGGTTCTCCGGGTCTTTCACCCCCTGGAGAGGGGCGCCACCGCGGACATGGCGCCGAAGACGAACCCGAGGAGACCATGATGGACAGAGCCCCGAAGTCCTCCGTCCGGACCGGGCTGCTGATCGCCGGCATCGCTGCGGCGGCCTACCCGCTGCTGCTGCGCAGATGGTGCCTGACCTGGGGTGCCACCGCCGAGGAGGCGGAAAGCGCGCTGCCCGGAGACGAACTGCTGCCGGATCCCGGACTGGTCGCCACCCGCGCCGTCGCCATCGACGCACCACCCGGCGCGGTCTGGCCGTGGCTGGTGCAGATGGGCAGCGGTCGCGGCGGCGCCTACACCTACGACTGGATCGAGAACCTCTTCAGCCTGGACATGCACAGCGCCAACGAGATCCTGCCGCAGTTCCAGAACCTCAAGACCGGCGATGTCCTTCCTTTGGGAACGACCGGCCCGCGAATGCGCGCGGAGATCATGGAGCCGGAACAGGCGCTGGTGTTCCGATCGGAGGACGGTAACTGGGTGTGGGCCTTCGTACTCCGCTCCGACGGTGAGACGACCAGGCTCATCAGCCGCAACCGGATCGCCGCTCCGGACGCCGGTCCGCTCGGGCGGCTGGTCAACCTGCTGATCATGGAGCCGGGCAGCCTCATCATGGAACGCAAGATGCTGCTGGGGATGAAAGAGCGGGCTGAACGCCTGGCTCGCACCGGATGACCCTGTCGATCTGCTGCCGGTCACGGCGCGCGAGAAGCGTCCGCGACCCCGCCACGCCACAAGCCGTCTCGCGACGTCCGCGGCAGGCCGGTGGCCTGCCGCGGACGTCGCAGATACCGGCCGCCCCCGGCCGCCGGTTACCGCTCCGCGGCCATGCGCGCGGTCATCCCCACCGGCCGGCCGGATAGCCTCGTGCTTCCTCCCGAGGCCGGGCTCCGATCTCACCGTCCGACGCCGCGACCGGTCGCCGTAGGGACCAAGGACCCTCTGGAGCGGCGCGATGTCCCGGCGCTGGAGGACTTCCGGCTCTGCCCGCGCGACCGCGAGCGCAGTGGAATGAGAAGACCCCCGCCCCTCAAGGAGGACACGATGCGCGTCAAGGTCAGCGAGGTCATGACCCACAAGGTGGCGTCCGTCAACGGAGCCACGCCGTTCAAGGATGTCGCCGAGGTGCTCATCGCCCACGGCATCAGCGCGGTCCCCGTCGTCGACGCCGGCGACCATGTCATCGGCGTCGTCTCCGAGGCGGATCTTCTGCACAAGGAGGAGTTCAAGGAGCAGTTCTACCGGGAGCGCTACCGGCAGCCGCTGCGCGCCCGGTTGCGTCACCGGCTTGCCCTGGAGAGGGGTCGGGGCAGGGACAAGGCACGCGGGGAGACCGCGGCCGAGCTGATGACCTCCCCCGCCGTGACCATCCGCCCCCAGTCCGCAATCGTGTACGCGATGCGGCTGATGGACGAGCACGGCGTCAAGCGCCTGCCGGTCGTCGACGAGCACGGGACGCTGGAGGGCGTCGTCAGCCGCCAGGATCTGCTCAAGGTCTTCCTCCGGTCGGATGCGGCCATCACCAAGGAGATCGAGAAAGACGTTCTGGACCACTCCTTGTGGGTCGACACCTCCCGGGTGAAGGTCGCCGTGCACCGGGGCGTGGTGACGCTGACCGGACGCATGGACCGGCGCAGCGAGGCGGAAATCGCCGCGCGCATGGCACTGCGGGTCAACGGCGTGGTCGACGTCGTCGACGAGATCCACTGGAACGAGGACGACACCACGGCCTGGACGGGCCGGTAGCACCCGTACGGCGGGCAGCGGCCCGCCGACGGCGAACACGTCCGAGACGAAGGCCAGCGGCGGGAAGGTGCCCAGGGTGATCGCGTTCGCGGCCGGAGCCCTGGGGACCAGCGTCGCCACCAGAGCGCCCAGCACGGCGAAGCACACCACCCGAGCAGCACCGTCACCAGGATCGCGGGGATCGCCGCAAACCCGATCCGGACGCCGTAACCGAACGCCGCGACCAACGCCAGCACGACGGCGGTGGCCAGCGTGGCCCACAGCGCACAGGCGATCCAGCCCGCGTAGTAAGCCCAGCTCGGCAACGGCGTGCCGGTCAGCCGCTTGAGCACGCCCCGCTCCCGGTCGCCGGTGACGGCCTCGGCGAGGTCGACGTAGGCCGACACCCCGACCGTGTAGGCGATCATCGCGGCCAGCATGAACACCGGCAGCCGCACCCCCTCCACCTGCACCTCGCCGAAGACCAGCGAGATGAGCACCAGCAGCAGAACCGTCACCGCCCAGGCCGATACCGGGGTGCCGTGCATACGCTTGAGCCAGCCGTGGTCGCGCAGGTCGACCAGCCGGATGTCCACGGCTCCGATGTTCATGGCGGCCTCCCAGGTACGGCTTCATCACCGGTGGCCGGTCCCCGCCCGTCCGCCGGCTGCGGGCCGGGCCGTTCACCGGTTTCCTGGGTGAGGTCGAGGTAGACGTCCTCCAGGCTCGGCCGCGACGGCGTCAGCGAGGTTAGCTCCACCTTCTGTAGAAGCCCGCATACAACGGTAGCCACCGGTGGAATCCCGGTCCCCGAGACGGCCGACGGACATGCTGGAAGTGCAGCGCTGGCCGGAGGCGGACGTCACCGGGGATGGGACCTTCGTCACGAGCCGGCCGCCCGTACGGCGTCACCGCCGGTCGTTCGCGC
>BMQD01000056.1 GCA_014647935.1 Planomonospora parontospora | reverse complement strand
CGGGCAGGGCCGAAGGTCCCCGGGGGAGGGGACCTCGGGACCGGGCAGCCCCCGCCCCGCCTGCGGCGGGAAAGGACGGAGGTCCTGCGGGTAAGGGCCGTTCGGCTGGGTGAACGGTCCGCCACAAACGGTCAAATAGGGACGACCCCTCCCGCAGGAGGCGCGGACCACCGTCCGGTCGCCTCCCTCGGTGCGAAAGCAGACCCGGACCGCTGAGCGGTCCATGCCGTGGGGAGACCGCCGCCGATCGGCGAGCGGCCAGGTCACCACATAGGGAAAACACAGATGGAAGAGGAAACAGGCGGGCGCCCGCAGGGCACGCTCGCCACACAACAGCCGGCCCGGGAGGGCACACCGCCCGCGCACGCCGGAGGCGGGGCTCGCCTAGGGTTGCCCCAGGCGACGGCGCTGGTCGTCGGGAACATCGTCGGCACCGGGATCTTCCTGCTCCCGGCCTCGCTGGCGGCGTTCGGAACCGTGAGCATCCTGGCGTTCGGCATCGTCACCCTCGGCGCGCTCGCGCTTGCCGTCGTCTTCGGCCGGCTCGGCCGGCGCATCCCCGCCTCCGGCGGGCCGTACGCCTACGCCCGCGAGGGCTTCGGGGAGTTCCCCGGCTTCCTCAACGCCTGGTCCTTCTGGATCACCGCCTGGGCGGGCAACGCCGGCATCGCCTTCGCCTGGGTCGGCTACGTCGTCTACTTCGCCGACGCCGCGTTCGGCCTCGACTGGAGCAGCGTCCCCGCCCAGGTGGTCATCGGACTGACGGGCCTGTGGATCCCGGCGCTCATCAACCTCGCCGGCGTCACCAAAATGGGCCTGTTCCAGCTGGTCACCACCATCCTGAAGTTCGCCCCGCTGATCTTCGTCGCGATCATCGGCCTGTTCTTCGTCCAGGCGGACAACTTCGGCCCCTTCAACGCCACGGACGGCTCATGGATCGGCGCCCTCTCGGTGGCGGCCGCGCTGGTGCTGTTCGCCTACTCCGGCGTGGAGAGCGCCAGCATCGCCGCAGAGAAGGTCTCCGATCCCGAGCGCAACATCGGCCGCGCCAGCGTCTACGGCACCCTGGCCTGCGCGGTGCTCTACATGCTCGGCACCATCGCCGTCTTCGGCACCGTCCCCCACGACAAGCTGGTGGACTCCACCGCCCCCTTCGCCGACGCGATCAACGCGATGTTCGGCGGCAGCGCCTGGGGCGTGGTGATGGCCGCCTTCGCGATCATCTCCGGCATCGGCGCGCTCAACGGGTGGACCCTGCTGGTCGCCGAGATGCCGATGGCCGCCGCCCGCGACGGCCTGTTCCCGAAGATGTTCACCCGGATGCGCGGCGGCAACGTGCCCTGGGCCGGCATCGTCATCGGCACCGCCCTGACCTCGATCACGTTCGTCCTGGCCTTCGCCGCGGAGAACGCCTTCAACACGATCCTGCTGCTGGCCGCCTTCACCACGGTCGTGCCCTACCTGTTCTCCGCAGCCGCCCAGCTGTTCTGGCTGGCCACCGGCGAGCGGCAGACGGCGCGCAAGGGCCTGGCCTGGAACATGACCCTGGCGGTCGTGGCCTTGCTGTTCAGCTTCTGGATGATCTTCGGCGCCGGCAGCGACGCGGTCTTCCAAGGCACGCTCATGCTACTGGCCGGCATCCCCGTCTACATCTGGGTCAAGGCCTCGCGCGGCGAGTACGGCCCGAAGGAAATCAAGCACATCACCACGGGAGAACTGCGATGAGCTTCCATGTCGGCTCCGAGGTCGGCCGGCTCCGCCAAGTCATCCTGCACAAGCCCGAGCTGTCGCTGAAGCGGCTGACCCCCTCCAACAAGGACGAGCTGCTCTTCGACGACGTGCTGTGGGTGCAGCGCGCGGTGGAGGAACACGAAGAGTGGCAGCAGACCCTGCGGGACCGCGGCATCACCGTGCACCTGCTGACCGATCTGCTGCGCACTACCGTCGACATCCCCGAAGCGCGCAAGCACATCCTCGACGGCAGTGTCGATGAGCGCTTCTTCGGGCCGATGGCCACCGACGCCGTCCGCAACACCTTGGACGGCCTGGACACCGTCATGCTGGCGCGATTCCTGACCGGCGGCATCACCAAACGGGAGATCATGGAGCTGGGCTGCGAGCCCAAGAGCGTCGCCTTCCGTGTGCTGGAGATGGACGACTTCGTGCTGCCGCCGCTGCCCAACCACCTGTTCACACGCGACACCTCCTGCTGGATCTACGACGGCGTCTCCATCAACGCCATGAAGAAGAAGGCCCGCCAGCGCGAGACGGTCAACTACGAGGCGATCTACCGCCACCACCCGATGTTCGCCGGCGGCTACGACCGGCCCGGGACCGAGGACGGCTACCACGTGTGGATGCCCGGCATGGCCGCCGCCCCGGCCACCATCGAGGGCGGGGACGTGCTGGTCATCGGGCGCGGCGCCGTCCTGGTCGGAATGAGCGAGCGTACCCAGCCCCAAGCCGTGGAGACGCTCGCCAACCGGCTGTTCTCCCAGGGCGCGGCCAAGAAGATCGTCGCGCTGAACATGCCGAAGGCGCGGGCGTTCATGCACCTGGACACGGTCATGACCCAGGTGAGCGTGGACACGTTCACCAAGTTCGCCGGTCTGGGCATGCTGCCCTCCTACACGATCGAGCCCGGGGACATCCCCAAGGAACTCAAGATCACCGACCATGCTCCGGAGGAGATGCACAAGGCCATCGCGCGGGCCCTGGACCTGGACGACATCAAGGTGCTGACCGCCACCCAGGACGTCTACGCGGCCGAGCGCGAGCAGTGGGACGACGGCTGCAACGTGCTGGCCGTCGAGCCCGGAGTGGTGGTGGCCTACGAGCGCAATACCACCACCAACAACTACCTGCGCGCCAACGGTGTGGAGGTCATCACCATCCGCGGCAGCGAGCTCGGCCGGGGCCGGGGCGGCCCGCGCTGCATGAGCTGCCCGATCGAGCGCGACGGTATCTGACCTGCGACAGGTCATCTCCCTGCCGGCACCCCGCCGTCCGCCCCGGCAGGACCTTCTCCATCACTGATCCCGCGGGGATCATCACCACGGAGCACACGAAATGGCATTCAATCTTCGCAACCGCAGCTTCCTGAAGGAACTCGACTTCACCCCGGAGGAGTTCCGCTACCTGATCAAGCTAGCTGCGGACCTCAAGGCCGCCAAGTACGCCGGTACCGAACGGCAGCGGCTCAGCGGCAAGAACATCGCCCTGATCTTCGAGAAGACCTCCACCCGCACCCGCTGCGCCTTCGAGGTCGGCGCTCTGGACCAGGGCGCCCACGTCACCTACCTCGACCCGTCCGGCTCGCAGATGGGCCACAAGGAATCGGTCAAGGACACCGCCCGGGTGCTGGGGCGGATGTACGACGGCATCGAGTTCCGCGGCCGCAAGCAGGCCCACGTCGAGGAGCTGGCCGCCTATTCGGGCGTGCCGGTCTGGAACGGCCTGACCGACGAGTGGCACCCCACGCAGATGCTCGCCGACATGCTCACCATGGCCGAGCACAGCGACAGGCCCCTGCGTGAGATCTCCTACGCCTACCTGGGCGACGCCCGCAACAACATGGGCAACTCGCTGCTGGTCACCGGCGCGATGCTCGGCATGGACGTGCGGCTGGTGGCGCCCAGATCCCTCTGGCCCGACGAGGTCGCGGTCGTCAAGCCCGCCCGGGAGCTCGCCGAGACCACCGGCGCGCGCATCACCATCACCGAGGACGTCGCCGAGGGCGTGCGGGGTGTCGACTTCCTCTACACCGACGTGTGGGTCTCCATGGGAGAGGCCAAGGAGGTATGGGAGGAGCGCATCGACCTGCTGATGCCGTACCAGGTGAACACCGCGCTGGTGGAGGCGGCCGGCAACCCTGCGGTGAAGTTCATGCACTGCCTGCCGGCCTTCCACAACAGGGAGACCGCCGTCGGCCAGGACCTGTTCGTCAAGACCGGCCACGAGGCGCTGGAGGTGACCGAGGAGGTCTTCGAATCTCCTCGGTCCATCGTCTTCGACCAGGCCGAGAATCGGCTGCACACCATCAAGGCCGTCATGGTCGCCACCCTGGGGGGCTGAACGATGCGCGTACTGGTCGCCCTCGGCGGCAACGCGCTGCTGCGGCGAGGGCAGAAGCCCGACGCCGACCTCCAGCAGGACAACGTCTGCGTCGCCGCCGCCTCCCTGGCCGAACTCGCCCGCGAGCACGAACTCGTCATCACTCACGGCAACGGCCCCCAGGTCGGGGTCCTGGCGTTGGAGAGCGCCACCGACCCCAACCTCACCCGCCCCTACCCGCTCGACACACTCGGCGCGCAGACACAGGGCATGATCGGCTACTGGATGCTCCAGGCGCTGCAGAACGCCCTACCGGGCCGCCAGGTCATCTCCATGGTCAACCAGACGCTCGTCTCCGCGGTGGACCCGGCCTTCACCGACCCCACCAAGTTCGTCGGCCAGGTCTACGACCAGGCCGAGGCCGAGCAGCTGGCCCAGGGGAACGGCTGGACGGTCAAGCCCGATGGGCCGTACTGGCGCCGCGTCGTGCCCTCGCCCGCCCCGCAGCGGGTGGTGGAGACCCGGCTGATCCGGGGCCTGATCCGCGAGGGCGTCGTGGTGGTCTGCGCAGGCGGCGGCGGCGTCCCCGTCATCCGCAACGAGCGGGGCCGGCTGCAGGGCATCGAGGCGGTCATCGACAAGGACCTTACCGGCTCGATGCTCGCCGAGGCGCTGGAGTGCGACGCCTTCCTGATCCTGACCGACGTGCCGCGAGTCATGAAGGACTTCGGCACCCCCGAGCAGCAGGAGATCCGCCACACCACCCCACACGAACTGCGCGAGCTGGACTTCCCCGCCGGGTCGATGGGGCCGAAGGTCGAGGCGGCCTGCCACTTCGTGGAGACCACCGGCGACATGGCCGCCATCGGCAGGCTGGACCAGGCCCCGCAGATCCTGGAGGGCACGGCGGGCACTATCGTCACCCCCAACGCCACCTGGCCGCTGGCCAGCACACTGTGACGCCGCGAGGCTCCGGGCGGCGGTCCACCGCCGCCCGGGGCCCGGGTGTCCGATCCGGGGCGGAGGTCGCGACGGTAAAGGACCTTCGGCCCCAGCGGATCACCGGCGACCTGACGAAGGTTAACGGTGAGCGCCCGAGAAAGCGGACCTCAGACCGCGACCGGCGCCGATCGAGGATGTGGACGACGCCAGGACCGCACACCATCCGGCCCTTCGTCCACCCCGGCGGGGCCAAGGGAGAACAACGCATGAGCACGCAGGCACGCACCAGGTCCCGGGAACTACGCGACGCCCGGGCCGCCGCCGAACGCCGCCAGAAGAAACGCAACCGCGCGATCACCGCAGGCGGCGGGGTGATCATCGGCTGTCTGCTGATCGCCATCGTGGTCAGCCTGATCAACGCGGCGGGCAGCGGGGGATCCCGGATCACCGCGGCATCGCAGGACAAGGCCGTCGCCCCGGCGATCGCCACGGCCGCGGGAGCCCTCGCCGTCGGCGACGCCGCCGCCCCGGTGAAACTGGAGGTCTACCTCGACTACATGTGCCCGTTCTGCGGGCGCTTCGAGCAGGCCAACAGCACCGAGCTGGATCGCCTGGTCGCCGACGGCGCGGTAAGGCTGGAGCTGTACCCGTTGGCGTTCCTGGACCGGATGTCCAGCGGGTCGCGGTATTCGACCCGGACCGCCAACGCGACCGCCACCGTCGCCGACCGGGCACCCGGCGCGTTGCTGGCCTTCAACACCGCGCTGTTCGCCCACCAGCCCGCCGAGGGCAGCAGTGGCCTGTCCGATGACGAGATCGCCGCCCTGGCCCGGAATGCCGGTGTGCCGCAGGACGTCGCAGACGCTTTCACTGACCGGCTCTTCCAGCCGTGGGTCGAGACCTCGACGGCCGCGGTGTTCAAGACGGGGATCGAGGGCACACCCACCGTGAAGATCAACGGTGAGGTGTTCACCGGTGACCTGTACACCGCCGGGCCGCTGACGGCGGCCGTCACCGCCGCCGAGGGCAGGTGATGGCTGTGCTCCTGGCCCGCCTGCACGGGCTGCGGCACTCGGACGCCTGGCTTTTCGGGACCATGCTGGTGTCGGCGTGCCTGAGCCTGGCCGCCTCCTTCGTGCTGTCGGTCGACGCGCTGCGCCTGGCGGCCGACCCCGGCACCAGTCTGTCGTGCAACATCAACGCCGTCATCAGCTGCGGCACGGTCGCCACCTCCTGGCAGGCACAGCTGTTCGGATTCCCCAATGCCTTCTTGGGACTCGTCGCCGAACCGGTAGTGATCACCATCGCCGTTGCGAGCCTGGGCCGGGTGCGCTTCCCGCGCTGGTTCATGTTCGCCGCCCAGGTGGTCTACACCCTCGGCGTGATCTTCGCATACTGGCTGTTCTCCCAGTCGATGTCCGCCATCGGCGCGCTGTGCCCGTGGTGCCTGCTGGTGACGGTCTCCACCACCCTGGTGTTCGCCACACTGACGCATGTGAACATCCGCGATGGCAACCTGTTCCTGCCGTCCCGCGCGCAGGCGGCGGCCGCGCGCTTCGTCGACGCCGACCTGGACGCCATCGCCGTCGCCATCTGGATCCTGGTCCTGATCCTGGCGGTCGTGACGAAGTACGGCGCCGCCCTGTTCGGATAACCTGGCCGGCTGATGTCGCCGAGCTCGGCGAAGACGCCCCACGATGTGACGGCGGGCACATGTTCTTGCGCGAGCCCAAGGACATGCCGCCCTCCCGCCGACGCACCGAGCGGCTCTACGACCCGCACGCCCGCTACAGCCTCAAACGCGGTGCCGGCTGGAGCGGCGACAAGGTTCACTCCGGTGTGGTCACCACCGCCGCCGGCGCCACCGATGTGGAGATGCTGGTCACGGCATTTCAGGAAGCCGTGCGGGATGAGGTGGCCGGAGGCGGGAGCAGGTGGGTGGACGCGGGCCGGGGCAGGCGGACAGAGCCGTCCACCCATGAAGAATATGACCTTGGTCCCGCCCGCGGGGGCCTTTGCGCCGCAGCCCCGGGCGGGACCCGTCCCGCACTGTTGGGGTGAGACGGCAGCCACGAGCCAACGAGGTGACCCCCATGACCGACTCCCCCGTGAGAACCGCCCCGACCGCCGACGTGCGGATCGCAGTCGACGCTCTGGTGGGCAACGCGCTCAAGGCCCTGGCCGAATACGACTCCTTCACGCAGGAGCAGGTCGACCACATCGTCAAGAAGGCGTCCGTGGCGGCACTGGACCGGCATGGCGCGCTCGCCGCCCTGGCCGTGGAGGAGACCGGCCGCGGCGTCTTCGAGGACAAGGCGGTGAAGAACATCTTCGCCTGCGAGCACGTAACGCACAGCATGGCTGATCTCAAGACGGTGGGGGTCGTCTCCCGCGACGAGATCAACGGGATCGTGGAGATCGCCGACCCGGTCGGCGTCGTCTGCGGCGTCACCCCGGTCACCAACCCCACCTCCACCACGATCTTCAAGGCGTTGCTGGCGCTCAAGACCCGCAACCCGATCGTCTTCGCCTTCCACCCGTCGGCGCAGCGCTGCAGCGCCGAGGCCGCGCGGATCGTCCGCGACGCCGCCGTCGAGGCCGGTGCCCCCGAGCACTGCATCCAGTGGATCACCGAACCGTCCCTGGAGGCCACCTCCGCGCTCATGCACCACGAGGGGGTCTCGACCATCCTCGCCACCGGTGGGAACGGCATGGTCAGGGCCGCCTACTCGGCCGGCAAGCCCGCCCTGGGGGTCGGCGCCGGGAACGTCCCGGCCTACATCGAGCGCAGCGCCAAGCTGCGCCGCGCCGTACACGACGTGGTGCTGTCCAAGACGTTCGACCACGGCATGATCTGCGCCTCCGAGCAGGCGGTCATCCTCGGCCACGAGATCTACGACGCGGCGCTCGCCGAGTTCCGCAGGCTGCACGCCCACGTCGCCACCCCCGAGGAGAAGGCGAAGCTGGAGGAGTTCGTCTTCGGCGCGGCCGCGGGCGGCGAGGGCTGCTCGGGCGCGAGGCTCAACCCCGACGTGGTCGGCCGCTCCCCGCAGTGGATCGCCGCGCAGGCCGGCTTCACCGTCCCCGGCGACACCTCGGTGATCCTCGTCCCGGTGGACGCGGTCGGCCCGGCCGAGCCGCTGACCCGGGAGAAGCTCTGCCCCGTGCTGGCCGTGCTGCGCGCCTCCTCGCGCGAGGAGGGCCTGACGCACGCCGAGCGGATGGTCGAGTTCCACGGGCTCGGGCACAGCGCGGTCATCCACACCGAGGACGCCGCCCTCGCCGAGGAGTACGGCCGGCGCGTCAAGGCGGTCCGGGTGATCTGGAACGCCCCGGCCTCCCAGGGCGGCATCGGCGACATGTACAACGCGTTCCTGCCCTCGCTGACCCTCGGCTGCGGCAGCTACGGCCACAACTCGGTGTCGAACAACGTCACCGCCGTCAACCTGATCAACATCAAGCGCATCGGGCGGCGCAACAACAACCTGCAGTGGTTCAAGATCCCCGCGAAGATCTACTTCGAGCCGAACGCGATCCGCTACCTCGCCGACATGCCGGACGTGCACCGGGTGACGGTCGTCACCGACGCCGTGATGACCCGGCTGGGCTACGTGGACCGGATCATCGACGTGCTGCAGCGCCGCGGCGAGCGGGTGGCCCTGCAGATCGTCGACGACGTGGAGCCGGAGCCCAGCGTCGCGACGGTGGACCGGGGCGCCGAGCTGATGCGCTCCTTCCGGCCGGACACGATCATCGCGCTGGGCGGCGGCTCGGTGATGGACGCGGCCAAGGTGATGTGGCTGCGCTACGAGCACCCGGAGGTGGTGTTCGCGGACATGAAGGAGAAGTTCTTCGACATCCGCAAGCGCGCCTTCCGGTTCCCTGCGCTCGGCGAGCGGGCCCGCCTGGTGTGCGTGCCCACCACCTCGGGCACCGGCGCAGAGGTGACGCCGTTCGCGGTGATCACCGATGGCGCCACCGGCAAGAAGTACCCGCTGGCCGACTACGCGCTCACCCCCAGCGTCGCCATCGTCGACCCGGTGCTCGCGGCCGACCTGCCGCGCGTGGTCACCGCCGACAGCGGCTTCGACGCGCTCACCCACGCCATCGAGTCCTACGTGTCGGTCTACGCCAACGACTTCACCGACGGCCTGGCCCTGCAGGCGGTCAAACTCGTCTTCCGCTACCTGGAGCGGGCGGTACAGCACGGCGCCGCCGACCCGGAGGCCCGGGAGAAGATGCACAACGCCGGCACGATCGCCGGCATGTCCTTCGGCAACGCCTTCCTCGGCATCGTGCACGCCATGTCGCACACCCTGGGGGCCACCTTCCACGTGGCACACGGACGCACCAACGCGCTGCTGCTGCCGCACGTGATCCGCTACAACGGCACCGTGCCGTCGAAGCTGTCGGGCTGGCCGAAGTACGAGGACTATCGGGCCCCGGAGCGCTTCTGCGAGATCGCCCAGGCACTGGGCCTGCCCGCCGCGACCCCGGCGGAGGGGGTGGAGTCCCTCGCGGCGGCCGTGGAGCGGTTGCGCGACGCGGTCGGCATCGAGCCGTCGTTCCAGCGGATCGGCGTCGACGAGGAGGCGTTCCTGGCCTCGCTCCCGCAGCAGGCGATGAACGCCTACCAGGACCAGTGCGCTCCCGCCAACCCGCGCATGCCGATGCTGGACGACATGCAGGACCTGATGCGGGCCGCCTACTACGGCCGTCGCGACGGCGATGCAGAACGCGCCGCGTGACGGGCAGCTCCAAGCAACCGGTGTCCGCGTTCAGGGCGGAAATCCCGCACAGTGGCAGAACCCGTCAGGGTCCGAAGACCCACCGATCAAGCAGGACGCAGCTCCAGCAGATCGTGCGCCGGGGCAGCACCAGCCCGGTGCGCTACCGGCCGGCGATGATGCTGCTCGGGATCGGGCTGGGCGCCGCTTGGGCGGCCGGACCGGCTGCCGGCCACCTACCGCCGCACCCATGGGATCACCTACTTCCACGGCTGCTACTCGGTCGGCGACGACCGCCTGTGGGGGTCAACCGGCTCCGCAAGGGCATCGACCACACGTGGGCCGCCTTGAGGTCGACCCGCGCCGCCCGCCGATGGCGCTCCGATCTACGTGATCCTGGACAACCTGTCGGTGCACAAGAACTGGCGGATCCGCACCTGGGCGAGGAAGAACAAGGTCGAGTTGTACTTCACCCCGACGTATGCGTCCTGGGCCAATCCGATCGAGGCGCACTTCGGGCCGTTGCGGCAGTTCACGATCGCCGGCTCCGACCATCCCAACCACGTGGTGCAGCCCCAGGCCTTGCATGACTACCTGCGCTGGCGCAATGCCAATGCTCGCCATCCCGACGTGCTGGCCGCCCAGCGCCGCGAACGGGCTCGCGTCCGCAGCGAGAAGGGCATCCGCTTCGGCGGACGCCCTCTGCCACGCGCTCGCGCACCCGACCCCCTCGCTCGGCGGCAGCTCCCACATCCTCGACCTCGACTACAGCGGCGGGCAGAAGGTCGACCGCTGGCACACCGACGTCACCTTCGCCGACGACCCGGAGCGGGCCCGGCAGTACGCCGAGATGTTCGCCTCCACCGTCTTCGAGACCGAGCACCCGGTGGTCCGCGTGCACCCGGAGACGGGCGAGCGCTCGATCCTGCTGGGCGACTTCGCCAAGCGCCTGGTGGGCCTGTCGTCCGAGGCCTCGGCCTCGCTGATCCGGCTCGTCCAGGAGCAGGTGACCCAGGTCGAGAACACCGTGCGCTGGCGGTGGGCGCCCGGCGACGTGGCGGTGTGGGACAACCGCGCCACCCAGCACCGCGTCGTGCACGACTTCGGCGACCGGCCCCGCCGTCTGCACCGGGTCACCGTCGCCGGGGACGTCCCGGTGGGCGTGGACGGCCGGCCGAGCACCGTGCTCACCGGTGACGCCGCGGCCTACTCCCCCGTCGCCGCCTGACGGTCCCGGGGGAGACCGCACGGAGAAGGGGGCCGGCGGCCGGGCGCACCCGGCTGCCGGTCCCCGGCGCAGACGTCGGCGGTGCCCCGGAGAGGCGACAACCCGGAAAACGCCGCCTCAGGGAAGGAGTGGCCGTCCGGCCCGCAGGCGGGCGAGCGCCTCGGCCAGGTGCGCCCCCGCCTCGGCGAGCGCCTGCTCCAGCCGGGCAGGGTGACCGTCCAGCTCGCCGAGCCGTACGGCTTCCGCGAAGTTTTCGGCCTCGGCGCAGAGACCGGCCACGGCGCCCGCCCCGACGTTGGCGGCCGCCCCCTTCAGCGCGTGCGCGTGCCGGGCGGTCGCCTCGGCATCCGCCGCGGCGATCGCCCCGGCCAACGCGGCCAGCACGGCGGGGGCCCGCTTCAGGAACGAGACGACGATCCGCCCGACGAACTCGATCTCCTCCGCGGAGTCGTCCTCCATCAGGTCGGCGATGCGGGCGCGGACGCCCAGCCCGGCCTCCGCGGTCGTCGCGGCCTCTCCGGGGAGGGCCGCGGCGACCGGAGCGGGCGGGTCCACACCCGGGACAGGCGGGTTCACGCCACCGCTCCCGGCGGGACCGCCCTGAGCGCGTCCGCCTCCGGTGCGTCGGCCATGCTCACCCAGACGGGTTCCACCAGCTGCACGATGTGCTTGTAGTTGGTCAGGCGTTCCAGGAGCAGCTCGGTGACGCGGACGCCGCGACCGATGAGCACCGGGCCGTTGACGGCGACGACGTCCTCGGCGATCCGCATGCCGACCTCCAGTTCTCCGACGCGGAAGGCGCGCACGGACTCCCGTGCCCCCGCCGCCCCCCGGACCCGGCGCAGGGCGGTCAGCACCGCGTCGTCGTGGCCCCCCTGCCGCTCCAGCGCGGCGACGGCCCTGTCCGCCGCCACCCCGCGGCCGGCGAACCCCTCGAACTCGATCGCCGCGTGCAGCACGCCGACGGCGGCCTCCACGATCGGACTCGACGGCCGCTCCTCGGCCGCCCATCCGTCGCCCCATCCGGTGACGCGGACCGGGCGGAGTCCACGCACGATCTCCACGACGGTCTCGAGCATCGGCACGTCCTGCAGCAGCCGCGCCGCGATGCCCGGCATGGCGGCGATCATCTTCTGCTCGTCGTCCGACAGCGGCCGTCCCCGGTCCAGCTTCTCCAGCACGCTCGCGGGAACGGTGACCGCACCGAGCTGGGAAGCCATGGCGGCCACCTCGATCTCCCAGACGCCGTCCAGCCCGAGCTCCCCGCAGAGCTCGCCCACCAGATCCCGGATGCGTCCCGCGCGGGCGAACGCCTGGGGGTTGGCCAGCTCCAGGCAGCCGAAGAGCGCCTGCAGGCTGGTGCGGAGCGTCTTGTCGAGGATCTCCCGCTCGGTCGAGGCCAGGCGGTGCCGCTCCACCGCGTCGCGGACGGTACCGCGCAGTTCCCTGGTGGGGCAGGGCTTGCACAGGAAGCGGAAGACCTGCCCGTCGTTGATCGCCGAGACGGCGGAGGGCAGGTCGCCCTGGGCCGTGTGCAGGATGCGGGTGACGTCCGGATGGCGCAGGCGCACCTGCCCGAGCAGTTCGATGCCGTCGATGTTCGGCATGCGCATGTCGCTGACCACCGCGGCGAAGGGGCCGTGCTCGGCGAGAGCGGCCAGGGCGGCGCGTCCGTCGGGTGCGGTCACGACGCGGTAGTCCTGGCCGAGCTGGTGGACGAGCGTCTCCAGCACGGTCGGCTCGTCGTCCACCAGCAGGATGGCGGGTGTTTCGGCGGTGGACACCGCTGACCGGTGCCACAGCTCGTTCGACTCGTTCGGCATATCGATCCTGTTCCTCATCGCATCCGTCCGATCGGCATCGCCGGAGCCCTGTTGAGCACAACCGGCCGACCCGCCCGGATTCCTCGACGCAGGACCGTCCCCCGGCCTTCCGGCGCAGGACCGTCCCCCGGCGGGGGACGCCCGCCGGGGGACGCTCAGCCGTTCCCCTCCGCGGCGCGGCGCAGCGCGGCGGCCGGCACCGGGATCGCGGGGAACGGGTTGTCCGGCAGCAGCACGACCCGGCGCGGTCCTCCCGCCAGTCCGGCGGCGTCCAGGTGGAGCAGCGCGGCGCCGACGCCCGCGGCGCCCACCATGTAGCCGGTGTCCGCGGTGACCTCTCCGGGCCGGAGCCTCCGGTAGGCCTGGTACCACCGGTAGCCCCGGTCGTCGTGCCCGGTGGCGCGGGCGATCAGGTCCTCGGCGAGCGTGCGGGCGAACTCCAGGTACCGCTCCTCACCGGCCACGGCCCACAGCCCGGTGAACAGCTCCACCAGACCGGCGGTACCGCAGCACTGGCAGACCGTGTTCCAGTAGCCGTCCGTCCGGCGGCGCGGGATCCCGCTGCGCATGACGCCCCGGGCCAGCCGCTCGGCCCAGTCCAGGTCCCCCCGGTCGCCGGTCACCCGGTGGAGCTCGCAGAACATCCTCGCCACCCCCGCCGACCCCGAGCAGAAGCCCAGGTAGTGCAGGTTCCTCCCCTGCGGCACGTGGTGCGGGACGGCGGCGCACCCGCCGGTCACCACGCTGACCGTGCGGACGAAGTCCGCTCCCCTGCGGGCGGCCTCCAGGAACCGCCCGTCGCCCGTCACGCCGTACAGGCGGGCGAGCAGGAAGGCGGTGCCCGCGGTGCCGGAGAGGAAGCCGGGGGTGACGGCGTCGGTCGGCAGGCCGGGGCAGTCGCCGAAGCGGTGGCCCGGCACCACCAGGCGGGCGATGCGCCGGCCCGCCTCCACGGCGACCTCCTCGTAGGCGGGGACCCCGAGGATCCCCGCGGCGTGCAGCAGGCCGAGCACGATCCCGCCGTCACCGCGCTGCGCCGGGTCCCTCGACCAGCCGAGACCGTCGTCCAGCCGCCGCACGCCGCGGACGATCCGGTCGGCCGCGGCCCTCGCCGCCTCCTCGAACTCCTCCTCGCCCGTCGCCCAGCCCGCCTCGGCCAGGGCGAACACCGTGCCGGTCAGGCCGTGGTAGAGGGACAGGTCCGTCTGGTCCCGCCAGGTGGCGGCCAGGTAGCGGGCTCCGGCCCGGGCGTCCTCCAGGTAGGCCTCGTGGCCGGTCGCGGCGGCGAGCTCCAGGAAGAACAGCACGATGCCCGCCGCCCCCGCGTAGAGCGAGGCGGGCTCGGCCGCCAGTGCCGACCGGCCGCGCGGGTCCGGGTTGGCCTTCCAGTGCCGCCCTCGCCCGTCGTCGACGGCCGCCGTGCGGATCCAGCGTCCGGCCATGACGGCGGCGGTCAGCGGGGTCTCGGCGCGCGCGCTCGATGAGCG
This sequence comes from Planomonospora parontospora, assembly GCA_014647935.1. Lineage (GTDB taxonomy): Bacteria > Actinomycetota > Actinomycetes > Streptosporangiales > Streptosporangiaceae > Planomonospora > Planomonospora parontospora. Next base: position 924 of record BMQD01000056.1, on the reverse strand, counting down.
GGTCTGGTCCGGGCTCATGACCAGATCATCCCACACATCTGGTAGGAAAATACGGTAATCGCGGGCGGCCCGAGAGGTGAGGAGCGGGCCGGCCGTCGGCTCCCGCGGCCCGGCCGTGAGATCATGCACGGGCGCCTCCACCCCCACCGCAGCCATCCATCCCACCCGGAAAGAAGCGCATGGACGCACGTTCCGAGGCCGGCAGCCGCCTCACCGCCCTGGGCACGCAGTTGCTCGAAGTGCACATCTGGCTCCGCGAGATGCTGGAGGACCTCCAGGATGACATCGACGACTACTTCGACGGCAAGGGACTCCCGGCACGGGACCTGCGCGCCCACTGCCTCTCCTTCTGCACGGCGCTGACGCGCCACCACACCGGCGAGGACAGGGGTGCGTTCCCCGCGATCGCCGAGGAGTACCCCGAGCTGCGCAAGGTGCTCTCCGACCTGCGCACGGACCACAACCAGCTGGACTGGCTGATGGGGAACCTGCAGAAACTACTCGAGTCCCTCCCGGAGGAGCCGGACCCGGCCGCGGCCGCCAAGGTGCGCGAGGAGGTGACGGCGCTGTCGGCGGTCATGCAGACGCACTTCATCTACGAGGAGAAGAAACTGATCTCCGTACTCAACGCGATGGACGTGCCCGAGTGGCGCGAGAACCGGCCCGCCTTCCTGCTGGTCGACGACGCGGACAACGGGGTTCCGCCCGCCGCCGGTCCGGTCGCGGGCCCGTAGTCGCCACCCCGCGACCTGTTGACGACGGGTACGGGACTGCGTACGTTCCGCATGAGCCCGTCTCCCGGGCACCCCGTACCGGAAGGGCCGTGGCCGGACATCGCGCCGGGCCCGCTGGGCACGCCGTCGCCGGAGTTCGCCCGCCGGCAGGAGTCGGGGCCGCTGGAGCCGGCGGCCATGCCCAGCGGGG
>BMQD01000055.1 GCA_014647935.1 Planomonospora parontospora | reverse complement strand
TTCCGTGTCAATTTGACCCGGTCTGGCCGATCTTTCTGGAATTCGGACCGCCCCGTTTCCGAGGCAACCCCTCAAACTTACCCGAACATTCCGTTCGTGTCCACTCGCGTGGCCGCGACCGATCTGCCGAGGATTCGGAGAGGGGGTGCAGAGGCTCGCCCTGCGAGAAGAAACCTTAGCAGGGCTCGGGAGCAACATGACCAACTTGCCAACCATCCCCGAGGCTCGCGCGTCCCAAACCTGCCGGTGCGGACAACCAGACCGCAAGTCATCCGCAATCGCGCTCGGATACGAAGTAGGCACGAGGGTCAGGACTCTGACTCCGTCACGGAGGTGACCTTGATGACCCGCTCGGAGTTCGACGACATTCGCGCGCACATCGCCGCAGAAGCCGATCACCACGATGACCTCCTCCTGCTCGCCCGGTCCCTGCTGGACGATCTCGAGGCCGCACGGATGCGTGAGGCCACCCTCCGCTCCTACTACCTGCGCCTCCTCACCGCCGCCCGGGCGACGGCCGCCGCGGATGCCGCAGGCCATCCGGCGCCGCTCACGTTCCTCACCGCAGAACTCGGCGAGCGCGGCCAGCTGCCGACCGGCGAGGAGGAGGTGAACCGCATCCTGGCCGACGCCCGCACCGCGGCCGCCCTGGTCGCCTCTCTGGAACGGCTCCCGGCGCGGGAACAGGTTCCGCCGAGGACGACCGGGAAGGGAGCACGTGCCCGGAGGTGTGCCGGCACCAGCCGTACTCTCCCACGATGACCCGTTCCGCGTCGTTGACCTGGCCTTGAACCAAGATCTGTAAGACTTCAGGCATGTGGCAGCAGGGAATGAATTGGGCTGCGACGACCCTCGTGGGCGTCTTCGGCGTTCTCTGGGTCGGTGTCGTGGTCTTCGCAGCAACTGATGTGTCGATATGGGCCCGGATCGGACAGACCGCCTTCGGCTCCATCCTCACCGGGTGGGCCCTGTACAAGGCCGTCCTCCTGCTCCGTCATACCGAGCCGAAGTTCGCACCCCGCCACCGCCGGGTCAGGGGCTGAGGACGAGGGGCGTCAGGAGCCCGTCCGGAAAGCACGCAGCGCGTCGGCGACCTGCTGGACCGGCGCTCCGAGGTCGAAACGACTCAGGAGGAAGAGCCCGTCCCGGGTCTCGATCTCCAGCAGCTCCGTCCGGGACGTGAAACGGGTCCGTGTGTCGACCCGGATCCGTTCGACCTGGCTCCACGGCACCCGTTCCGAGCCGGCGAAGCCCTTCGCCACCACGACGCCCTCCCCGTCCGCGCTGAGCCGTACCGGGACCAGGAGGTCGCGCAGTGCGAGCACGGCGAGCATGACGGTCCCCGCGCCGGCCAGGAGCATCCCGCGCACGTCACCCTGACTCAGCACGGTGGCCACCGCGAGGGCGAGCGCCCCCGCCGCCTTCAGGACGAGGATCTCGCGGCGCACGCGCCAGCGCAGCACAGGGGATCGGGACATGTCGGCCACCCTGGCACGTTACTTGCCCCGCGCGGCCACCGCGGCACAGGGAGCGTGGTCGATCGCGCGGAAACGACGAAGGCCCGGATCTCTGTGAGATCCGGGCCTTCCCTTGGTAGCGGGGACAGGATTTGAACCTGCGACCTCTGGGTTATGAGCCCAGCGAGCTACCGAACTGCTCCACCCCGCGTCGGTGTGTGTCTGAAGACTACCCGGCCCTGCGATGAAGGGCAAATCGACTCCCGGCGCAGGTCGATCGCGCGGAAACGACGAAGGCCCGGATCTCTGTGAGATCCGGGCCTTCCCTTGGTAGCGGGGACAGGATTTGAACCTGCGACCTCTGGGTTATGAGCCCAGCGAGCTACCGAACTGCTCCACCCCGCGTCGGTGTGTGTCTGAAGACTACCCGGCTTCGGCGGTGGAGGCGAATCGAACGGTGCCGTGTCCCTACGAGGTAGGTGACGGCGAGGGTGCGGGTGTCCCCGAGGACGTCGGCGACGGGGTCGCCGCGGGTGTGGCCGAAGGACTCGGGCTCGCCGTCGGGGACGGGCTCGCGGCGGGGTTCGCCACGCCCTTCAGCTTCTCCAGAGCGCTCTGCAGGTTCTTCTGGGCCTCGCCGTACGCCTGCCAGTCCGGCGGGTTCTTCGCCAGGGCACCCTGCGCCGCCGTGTAGGCGGCCTGCGCGTCCGCGATCGCCTTGGCGAGCTCCGCCTCGGACAGGGCGGGCTGCTCGGGCTTGTCCTCGGCGGGGGTCTCCGGCTTGTCCTCGGCCGGGGTCTGCGGAGTGCCCTCCCCGAAGACCTGCTTCAGCGCGTCCTCGAGTGTGCCGGCGAAGCCGAACTTGTTCCCGTAGCCCACCAGCACCCGGCGGAGGATCGGGTACGGCTCCTGGCCCGGGCCCGGCGCGGTCTCCACGTAGACCGGCTCGATGTAGACCAGCCCGTCGGCGAACGGCAGGGTCAGCAGGTTGCCGTAGCGGACCTTCGCGCCGCCGATGTTGAGCAGGTTGAGCTCTCCGGAGAACTTGTTCCGGAAGTTGTTCTGCACCTGGCCCGGGCCGGGGATCGTGGTGTTGGACGGCATGCGCAGGATGCGCAGCTTCCCGTAGTTCTGTCCCGGCGTGGCGTCCACCGCCATGAACGCGGCGAGGTTGGGGCCCTGACGCGGCACGAACGTCGTGGTCAGCGAGAACGACGGGGCGGCCGCCCCCGGCATCTTGACCGACAGGTAGTACGGCGGCTGCTTGATGTTGCGCTCACCCGACGACGGGTCGTCGGGGACGTTCCAGAAGTCCTGGCCGCCGTAGAAGGCGTCGGGGTCGGTGATGTGGTAGCGGGACAGCACGTCGCGCTGGACCTTGAACAGCGCCTCGGGGTAGCGGACGTGCTGCAGGAGCTGCTGCGACATCTCCGTCTTCGGCTTGAGGACGCCGGGGAACGCCTTGCGCCAGGTCTGCAGGATCGGGTCCTTGTCGTCCCAGGCGTAGATCTGGACGGTGCCGTCGTAGGCGTCGACCACGGCCTTGGCCGAGTTGCGCATGTAGTTGATCCTGTCGCGCGGCTGCTGCACGGCCAGGCGCGGATCGGTCGCGGTGTCCCGCGTCATCTCCTCCAGGCTCTTGCTGGTGGAGTAGGGATAGGCGTTGGAGGTGGTGTAGGCGTCGATGATCCACACCACCCGGCCGTCGACGATCGCCGGGTAGGCGTTGTTGTCCAGGCTGAGGAACGGAGCGACCTTGGCGACCCGCTGGGCCGGGTCACGCTCGTACAGGATCTTGGACTTCGCGTTGACGTCGCCCGAGAGCAGCAGGTTGATCTCGCTGTACTTGGCCGCGTAGAGCATCCGGTTGAAGAACGAGCCGACGGGCACGCCGCCCTTGCCGGTGTAGGTGGTGTTCTGCTGGCCGGTGTTGCCGCTGCCGGGGTAGTCGAGCTCCTGGTTGCGGTCTCCGCCGACGACGACGTACGCCGGGGCGGTCGGGGACTCGCCGTAGTAGATCCTCGACTCCTTCAGGCCCGTCCGCTCCGCCAGGGGGCCGGTAACCGGCATGTCCTTGGCGGTGAAGTTGGGCAGGCCCTCGCTGTCGACCTCGTTGCCGGGCGCGGCCACGAAGCCGTAGCCGTGGGTGTAGACCAGGTGCCGGTTGATCCAGTTGTTCTGCTCCGGCGGCGGACCGGTCAGCTCGCGCACCGCCACCACCGTGTCGCGCATGTTGCCCGACGCGTCCGGGTAGCGGTCGACGTCCAGCGGATCGTGGAAGTCGTAGAAACCGCGGATCCGCTGCTTCTGCGCGTAGGTCTCGGCGACCAGGTTCGGGTCGAGCAGCCGCACACCGGAGATCGAGGTGTCGGCGGTGACGTTGGCCTTGCTCGCGTCGCCCTGCGCCGCGTAGTCGGTGACCTCGGCGTCGTTGACGCCGTACGCCTTCCGGGTGGCCTCGATGTTGCGCTTGATGTAGACCTGCTCGCGCGCCTGCTCGTTCGGCTTGACCTGGAACTGCTGGACGAGTGCCGGGTAGACCCCGCCGATCAGGATGGCGGAGAGCACCAGGAGGCCGAAGGCGACGCCAGGCAGCATGCCGCCGGGCCGTACGATCCCGGCGAAGAACAGCGCGGCGCAGATCAGCGCGATGATCGCCAGGATGGTCTTGGCGGGCAGCACGGCGGTGACGTCGGTGTACGAGGCGCCGTGCACGAAGCCCCGGTCGGAGAAGACCAGGTCGTAGCGGTCGACCCAGTAGGCGACCGCCTTCAGCAGCACGAACACGCCGAGCAGCACCGACAGGTGCACCCGGGCCGCGCGGGAGGCGTGCACGCCGGGCGACTGGAGCCGGAACCCGCCGTACAGGTAGTGCACGATCGTGGCCGTCACGCCCGAGAGCACCACCGCGGTGAACAGGAAGTTCAGCACCAGCCGGATGAACGGGAGGGTGAAGGTGAAGAACGAGATGTCCATGCCGAACAGCGCGTCGTTCTCGTTGAACGGCGTGGCGTTGACGAACTCCAGCCAGGTCTTCCACTGGCCGGCGAAGGACGAGCCGGTGAACAGCGCGAGCACCGCGGCGCCGACGATGAAGATCATCTTTCGGTGCGGGTCGAGGGCCATCCGGTAGCGGTCGGCGCCGCTGGCGCCGCCGAACATGCCGGGGCCGAACATGGGCCGCATCCGGTAGGCGAGCAGCATGTTGCCGCCCACGATGCCGGCCATCAGCAGCGCGCCCACGATGAAGAGCACGATCTGCGTGACGACCACGCCGGAGAACACCGCCGTGTAGTCCACCGAGTCGTACCAGAGGTAGTCGGTGAAGATGCCGGCGAAGAGGAAGAAGAACGCCACGAGCGCGACGAGCGCGATCGCGACAGGAAGCATCAGTCGTGGCCGGCGGGGCAAGCGCATCGCCCTACCGGCTCCGGGGGTCCGGAAGCTCAAGGCCAACCCCTTGTCGTAAGAGCACGGTCCGTGTCTGGCAACCTACACCGGCGGGGGTTTCGTCGCGTTCAACCGTTCGGCACGGTGCGGACACGACCTCCGCGGGTCTCGGCTCAGTACGGCCAACGCGCGAGAACCGCGATCAGTGCCCCACCGGCCGCATTCGTCGCGCCCGTCCCGGACGGCCCGGTCCCCGGTGCCCTGGGCCCGTGCTCCCGGCTCTCAGTCCGCCGAGCAGGCGGGCACGGCGCCCGAGCCGGTGCGCACCGCGTCGAGCGCCTGGACGGCCTCGTGGAGCGTCTCGACCTTGACCAGCCTGAGCCCGTCGGGGACCGCGGCGAGCGCCTCCGCGCAGTTGTCGGCGGGGGTGAGGAAGACCGTGGCCCCGGCCTCCCTTGCGCCCACCATCTTCTGCTGGATGCCGCCGATCGGGCCGACCTTGCCGTGGGGGTCGATCGTCCCGGTGCCGGCCACGGCCTTCCCTCCGGTCATCGCGCCGGGAGTGAGCTTGTCCACGATGCCGAGGGAGAACATCATCCCCGCGCTCGGCCCGCCGACGTCGCCGACGTTGATGTTGACCTCGAACGGGAACCTGTAGCCGACCGCCATGGAGATGCCCACGATGGGCGTGCCGTCCGCGGACGCGGCGGTGGGCACGGTCACGGTCACGTCCTGGCCGCCGCGCCTGACGACGAAGGTCACCTGCTCCCCCGCCTTGTGCTTGCGGACGGCCTCCGAGACGGTCTCGCGGTCCTTGGCGGCCACGCCGTCCACGGAGACGATCTCGTCGCCCTGGGTGAACCTGCCGTGGGCGGGGAGGCCCTTCTGCGTGGCGGCGACCGTCACGAACGACGCGTAGGGGATCTTCAGCTCCGTGAGCGCCGCGGCGGTCGCGTCGTCCTGGGAGTTGGTCATCTCCTGGGTGTTCTGCTCCTCGACCTCCTCCGCGGTGGTCGCCGGAGGGAAGATCGTCTCCTCCGGGACGACCGCGATGGTCGGGTCGACCCAGCCCCGCAACGCCGTGAACAGGTCGATCCTGCTGCCGGGCCCGCCCTGGTAGGCGACCGTGACGAGGCTGAGCTTGCCTTCGGTCGGGTAGGTCGGGCGCCCCTCGATGCTGATCACCGGAGTGCCCTTGACGTCGCCGATGGTGTTCTCCGTCGGCCCGGGGCTCAGCACGACGTACGGCACCGGCAGCAGGGTGCCGACGACGCCCAGCACGAGTGTGAGGAAGCCGGCCACCATGAGGGTCAGCGCACGTCGGGACATGGGGGAAAGCCTATGCGGTTCCGGAGGCCGGGCGAGATCGGCGGTACGGCGTTCGCATTCTTCGGTCGCGGGCTCTCAGCCGCGGGCTCTCGGTCGCGGGCCCGGGGTCGCGGGCGCCGGGTGCCGGACGCTCACTCGCAGGCCCCGACCCACTCGGTCGTGCCGTCGGCGAAGAGCTGGTTCTTCCAGATCGGGACCTCGGCCTTGAGGTCGTCGATGAGGCGGCGGGAGGCGGCGAACGCCTCCTGCCGGTGGGGGCAGGCGACGGCCACGATGACCGCGATGTCCCCCAGCTTCAGATCGCCGACCCGGTGGACCGCGGCCAGCGCGGTGACCGGGAAGTCCGCGGCGACCTTCTCGGCCACCCGGTGCAGCTGCTCCTCGGCGCTCGGATGGGCCGAGTAGGACAGCCGGGTGACCGGCTTGCCGTGGTCCTGGTCGCGCACCGTCCCGACGAAGAGCGCGGTCCCGCCCGCGGCGTGGTCGCCCACCGCCGCGAACACCTCGTCCAGGGAGAGGGCGCTGTCGCGAATTCCCAGCAGCCGGATGACGTCCACGCCGGAAAGACTACCTCTCCGGCGTGGAGGACCGGCTGACGCACCGCTAGGTGCGGCGCTTCTTGCGCGCGACGCGGACGATCGCGGCGGTGCCGAGGACCGCGACGGTCGCGCCGGCCGCGGTGAGCGTGGCCTCCTTGCCGGACAGGCGGCGGCCGACGACCGCGTGTCTGCCCCCGCGGAGCTCCAGCAGCTGCGCGAACGCGGCCTCGTTGGTCCACTGGGGCTTCCAGCCCGCCTCACGGAGCGCCGTGCAGTCGACCACCCAGGGGTAGACGACGTGGTGCAGGTCGGTGGCGGGCGCCGGGGTGATGCCCAGCCGGTGCAGGCGCTGGGCCGTGCCGAAGGTCAGCCCGGCGGGCAGCTCCAGCCGGCGCAGCCCGGAGATCTCCTCCACCTGCTCCTGCTCCAGCCAGCCCTCCCCTCCCACGGCGACCACGCCGGAGACCATGCCGAGAGCGGCCAGTTCCAGCGCGGAGACCAGGTCGTCGACGTGGCAGAACTGCCAGCGGGGACTGCAGCCCTTCACGGTGAGCAGCCGGGGCGCCTCGAAGTGCCGGGTGACCACGCTGTCGATGCCCGGACCGACCAGCGCGGCGGGGCGGAGCACGGTCACCTCCAGCCCCGGATGGCTGCGGAGCGAACGCCTGGCCAGCGCCTCGATCTCCAGGTGGTCGCCGACCACGCCGGTGTCGGACTCGGCCGCCACGGGCGAGTCCTCCGGCAGGGGGACCGGGTTGTCGGGCGCCGCGCCGTACACCATGGCGCTGGTGACCAGCACGACGCGGCGCACCCGGGCGGCGGCGCTGGCGGTCAGCACCGTCTGCGCCGCGCGCAGGTTGTGGGCGCGGCGCTCGCCGGGGTCGGAGTCGAGTCCGTAGTCGGCGGTCAGATGGACGAGCACGTCGATGTCGGAGATCCGGTTCGCCAAGAGCGGATCTCGGACGTCGATCACCCTCCACGTGACGTCGGGCACGTCGCCGCGCTGCTCGTCGATGGCCACCACTCTGCGGAAATCCGCAGACGAGGCGACCTTCGCGAGGAACGCGCGGCCGACGCCCGAGGCCGCGCCGGTGACGGCGACGACCGGGGGCCGGAGGCGTTTCGAGGTAGGCACCAGGTCCTCACTTTGCACTGATCCGCCGTGCGACGGATAACGTGGCGGATGTGGACTCCTCCATCCTGCACGAGGTAGAGCCGTGACTGACTTCCCAGGTCGGGAAAACGACCCCGACGAGAACCCGTTCGCCATGTTCGGCAACCCGGAGCAGATCGCCGCGGCGATGCGGCAGTTCGCCGACATGCTGTCCGCCCCGCAGGGTTCCGGCCCGGTCAACTGGGACATGGCCAAGAACATCGCCCGGCACGCGGTGGTCGCCGAGGGCGACCCGAGCGTGATGGAGGGCGAGCGCCGCCAGATCACCGACGCCCTGAACCTCGCCGACCTCTGGCTGAACGAGGTCACCGCGCTGCCCAGCGGCGTGGGCTCGCCCCAGGCGTGGAGCAGGTCGGAGTGGATCGAGAAGACCGTCCCCGTCTGGCGGCAGCTCTGCGACCCGATCGCCGAGCGCATGGTCGAGACCATGGGCGGCACGCTGGGCGCGGCCGGGCTGCCCGCCGAGGCCCAGGCCATGGCGGGACCGCTGATGGGCATGATGAAGCAGATGGGCGGGATGATGGTCGGCCAGCAGATCGGCCAGGCCCTCGGTTCGCTCGCCCGCGAGGTGGTCGGCTCCACCGACATCGGGCTGCCGCTCTCCGGGGACGCCGCCCTGCTCCCGGGCGGGATCGCCGCGTTCAGCCAGGGGCTGGAGACCCCCGCCGAGGAGATCCGCCTCTACCTGGCCCTGCGCGAGGCGGCCCACCACCGGCTCTTCCAGCACGTGCCGTGGCTGCGCGGGCACCTGCTCGGCGCCGTGGAGGAGTACGCCAGGGGCATCACGGTGGACGTGTCCGCCCTGGAGGAGCAGCTCCGCGGCCTCGACCTCAACAGCCCGGAGCAGCTGCAGCAGGCCCTCAGCGGCGGCAACCTGCTCAAGCCCGAGGAGACCGAGCGGCAGAAGGCCGCCCTGTCCCGGCTGGAGACGACGCTCGCGCTGGTCGAGGGCTGGGTCGGCACCGTGGTGGAGGCCGCCGCCGCCGGCAAGCTGCCGTCCGCCGCCGCCCTGGGCGAGACGGTACGGCGCCGCCGTGCGACCGGCGGCCCCGCCGAGCAGACCTTCGCCACCCTCGTCGGGCTGGAGCTGCGGCCGCGCCGCCTGCGCGACGCGGCCGTCCTGTGGAAGGCCCTGGAGACGGGCCGCGGCGTGGACGGCAGGGACGCGGTGTGGAACCACCCCGACCTGATGCCCACCGCCGCCGACCTCGACGACCCGGAGCGCTTCGTGCGGGGCGAGCCCGACTTCGACCTGTCGGATCTGGAGGCCTCGCTGCGGGAGGCGCAGGAGCCGGGAGACTCCGGGGACGACGAGGACGACATCGGCGGCGCCAGGGACGACGGCGCGTGAGCCTTCCCGATCGGGGCGGCCGGTCCGGTCCCGGCGACCTCCTCCCCGGTGGGGACCCGCCCCCAGGTGCCCTGCACGCCGACGCGCGGGCCGTGCTGGGGGCGTGGCACGCGCCGACCGGCGCCGAGGATGCGCTGCGCCAGGAGTTCCTGGCGCACCTGCGCTCCCACGGCGACGGGATGTACCGCGAGTGCGTGCCCGACCATCTGACCGCCACCACCGCGGTGCTCTCCCACGACGGTGAGCGCGTGCTGCTGACGCTGCACGGCAAGGCGGGGTTGTGGCTGCCGATGGGCGGCCACTGCGAGCCCGGTGACCTGTCCCTGGAGGCCGTGGCGCTGCGGGAGGCGATCGAGGAGTCGGGCATCCCCGGGCTGCGGCTGCTGCCCGGGCCGCTGGCCCTGGACAGGCACCGCGTCTGGTGCCATCCGCCGTTCAGCCACCACCTCGACGTCGAGTACGGCGCGGTGGCGCCCGCCGGGGCCGAGGCGGTGATCAGCGAGGAGTCCCTGGACCTGCGCTGGTTCCCGGTGGACGGGATCCCGGACCCCAGCGACGAGGCCACCCGCCGCCTGGCCCGCCGGGCCAGGCAGGCGCTGCTCTCCGGCTGATCGGACCGTTTTACGTACGTTTCACATGGCCTCGGATAGCGTCGTCCCCGCAGGGGGGCGATCGATGGATCAGAGCAACGTGGATGTGGACGTCTCGTCCGGGGGGGCCGCCGGCGGCGTGGTCGTGGTCCCCGCCCGGCGCCGGTGGCGTGTCTCCCGGGCCTTCGCCTGGGTCGCGGTCGCGCCGTTCGCCCTGTGGGCCGTCGCCCGGGTGGCCGGGCTGGAGCGGGGGTCGCTGCCCACCCAGTTCATGACCGGCACGCCGTACGTGGCGGCGGGTTCGCTGGTGCCGCTGCTCGTCGGCGCACTGGCCCGCAGCCGGACGGCCACGGCCGTCGCGCTGGTCACCGCGGTCGCGCTCGGCTCCAGTGTGATTCCCAGGGCCGTGGGCTCCGCGGGGGCGGCGGAGACCGGGACCGGGACGCCGTTGCGGGTGCTGACCGCCAACCTGCTGTTCGGCGGGGCCGACGCGTCCGCCGTCGTGGACCTGGTCAGGCGGTTGCGGCCAGATGTGCTGAGCACCCAGGAGCTCACTCCGGAGATGGTGGAGAGGCTGGACGCGGCGGGCATCGCCGGGCTGCTCCCGCACCGCGTGCTGCAGGCGGACTCGGGCGCGACGGGCAGCGGCCTGTACTCCAGGCACCCGCTGACCCCCCGCGCCGGACTGTTCCGGGTGATCGGCCACAACATGCCCGCGGCCGTGGTCACACCGCCCGGCTCCGCCCCGGTGGAGATCGTCGACGTGCACACGTACGCGCCGATCGGCGAGCTGGTGGACGGGTGGGAATCGGGCATCGAGGCGCTTCCGCCGCCCTCCCCCGGCACGCTCCGCATCCTCGCGGGCGACTTCAACGCCAGTCTCGACCACGCGGTGATGCGGGGCCTCCTGGACCGGGGATACGTCGACGCGGCCGATCAGGTCGGGCAGGGACTCGTCGCCACCTGGCCCTCCGGCAGGCGGATCCCGCCGATCATCACCATCGACCACGTCCTGGTGGACCGCCGGGTCCTCGTCAACGAGGTCGGGATCCACACTCTGCCCGGCACCGACCACCGCGCCGTCTTCGCCGATCTCCGGCTGCCCGCCCGGCTCTCCCGGTAGTGCTTCGTCAGGTGACCAGGGCGTCCGCCCCCGCCCGGACGGCCGGGTCGCGGCACCGGGCGCTGCGCCCGCCCGGCTCTCAGGGCGCCCGCCCTCCCGGCTTCCCGTGGCCCTCGCGGCTTCCGGGCGGGGCCCCAGGCGTCACGCCGACAGCAGCGCCCGGGTGTTGTCCCAGCCTTCCAGGCCGGGGTCGAGCCGGCCGACGTCGCCGGGGGTCCGCAGGCGGTGCCAGCCGGGGCCGGTGGCGACCATCCGGCTGCCCGGGGCGCGGTCGCGCAATGCCCCGACCGGGTCGGGGTCGTCGAATCCGGTGTCGGCCCACCCGGGATAGGGCAGGTGGGCCGCGAGCGCCACGGCGCCACCGCCCTGCGCGGGGCAGACGGCGATCCGGGCCCGTCCCAGCGCGCGGAAGAGCTTGCCGATCAGGAGCGGCGGCAGGTCCGGGGCGTCCGCGCTGACCAGGGCCGCCTGCCCGCCGTACGGCAGGGCGGCGAAGGCCGCCGCCACCAGGGCGGCGCCGGACAGCCCGGGGGCGATCTCCACGACCGGGGTCCCCGGCCAGACGATCTCCTCCATCCCCGGCACACTCGTGACCAGGACGGGTGTCACGAAGTCGAGCCCGGCGGCCATCTCGTAGGTGTCCTCGGCGACCGCGGTCAGGAACGCGGCGGGGTCGACGCCCGGAGGCGCGGCGGCGGCCGTCGTCTCGGTGACGAGGACCGCCACCAGCCGCTCCGTGCCCCGCTGCTCGCCGGCCGGGCTCCCGGCCGTCACCACTCCTCCGCGGCGCCGTTGGCCGCCATGGAGAATCCTTCGAGGAAGCCGCGCGCCCGCTCGGCCTTGGGATAGCGTTCCACCAGGGTCCAGAACCGGGGGCCGTGGCTCGGCACGAGCAGGTGCACGAGCTCGTGCATGATCACGTAGTCGACCACCCAGGCGGGCATGCCCCGCAGCCGCGTGGAGATCCTGATGGTGCCGTGGTCGGGGGTGCACGAACCCCAGCGGTGCCGCTGGTTCTCCACCCATCGCACACTCGACGGCAGTGCGGCGCCCTCGAGATAGCGGGCGGACAGCTCGGCGGCCCGCTCCATCAGATCGTCGTCCGAGGGGCGTCTTCGCTGCTCCTTGGCGGCGAGCCGGTCGAGCATCCGGCGCACCCACTGCTCCTCATCGGTCCTGCTCAGACCGTCTGGGAGCAGCACGATCGTTTTCTCGCCGTCGCGGTATGCGGAAACGGTCCGCCGACGACGAGAACTTCGACGGACCTCGACTGTCTCGGGGGGCACCTATGCACGGTAGCCGAGAATGGTTAATTCCCACCAGAGGGCGGGGGGCGTTCCTGCTGGTCAATCACCGTTCGTAGATTGTTCAACGAGACCGGACGGTTATGACCATGACTTATCGAATTAACGCGGATATCGCCTGTCTCAGGAGTTCCCGAATCGCGGGGCCCGGCGTTCTCTCTGGGCGGCCAGTCCTTCCAGCAGGTCTCCCGTGGCCATGGTCACCGGCTGGGCCAGGGACTCCCAGCGCAACGCGGCGTCGAGGTCGGCGTGGCCGCCGCCCGCGAGGGCGACCTTGGTGAGCCGGGTGGCGACGGGGGCGTTGGCCGCCGTCGCCGACGCGATCCCCAGCACCTCCGCCAGGATGGACTCGCGGGGGAACGCCCTGGTGACGAGTCCCGTGGCGGCCGCCTCCGCGCCGAGCACGGTCCGCCCGGTCAGCAGCATCTCCCTGGCCACGCCGACGCCAGCGGCCCTGGGCAGCAGGTAGGTCGCGGCCATGCCGGGGTGCAGGCCCAGCGAGGTGAAGGGGACGAGCAACTTGGCGTCCTCGGCCGCGTAGACCAGGTCGCAGGCGAGCGCGAAGCAGAGACCCGCTCCGACGGCGGCGCCGTTGATCGCGGCGATGGTCGGCACCTCCAGCTCCGCGATCGACAGCCACGTCCGGTAGAACCCCAGCATCCGGTCGCGCAGGGCGGGCACGTCCTCCGCTCCCCTGTCCGCCAGCCAGGACAGGTCCCCTCCCGAGCAGAACACGCTCCCCGCCCCGGTGACGACGACGCACCGCACGTCCCCGTCCCGTTTCAGGTCGCCGACGGCCCGCCGCCACTGCTCGGTCATCCCGTCGGTCATCGAGTTGCGCCGATCCGGACGGTTCAGGGTGAGCAGCACGACGCCGTCGTCCCGCCGGTCGACCAAGAGCTCGTTCATGCGGGGATCGTAGTGGACACCGACACCCCCGCCGGCGTCCACAGTCTGGAGTCCTCTCCGGGGTTTTCCACAGGACCCGGAAAGCCCCGCCGAGCCCCTCCCCGCCCCTGGCACGCTGGACGACGCCTCCTCCCCAGAAAGGCCGACGGATGAGACCACGTCTGAAGCCCGCGCTCCGCCGGGTCGCCCGTGACGAACGCACGCTGCAGTTCGGTGCGCACCCCGGTCACGCGGTCGTGCTGACCGACCTCGCGCCCGAGGTGCGGCGCTGGGTCGAGAGCCTCGACGGCGTGCGCGACCTCCCGGGCGTGCTGTCGGCCGCGGTCGACGCCGGGATCGGGGAGGATCGCGGGCGGGTCCTGCTCGACCTGCTGGTCGAACGGGGGCTGGTGGAGGACGCGGGGGCGGCTTCGCGCCCGCCGCGCGCGCTCACGCTGGCCGAGCGCGACCGGCTCCGGCCCGACCTGGACGTGCTCTCCCTGACCCCCGGCACGACAGACGGCGGGCTCTCCGTCCTGGAACGCAGGCGCACCGCCCAGGTGCGGGTGTACGGGGCGGGCCGGGTGGGCGCGCAGATCGTCTCCGTGCTCGCCGCCTCCGGGGTCGGACGGCTCTGCGTGATCGATCCCGGTACGGCCGGGCCCCGGGACGTCGTCCCCGGCGGTCTCACCCCGGCGGAGGTGGGGATGAGCCGGCAGGAGGGCGCGGTGGCCGTGGCCGGGCGCGTCTCACCCGCTCTCACCGCATGGACCGGGAAGGAGGCGGCCCACCTCTCCGACGGTTCCCGCCGCCCCGACCTGGTGGTGCTCGCACCGGTGGAGCCGCTGGACGGCCTGCTCGTGCGGGACCTGATCGACTGGGGCATCCCGCACCTGCTGGCCACCGCCTTCGAAGGCGCGGGGTCGGTGGGCCCGCTGGTCGTGCCGGGGAGGAGCGCGTGCCTGAACTGCCTCGATCTCGCCCGGCGCGATCGTGATCCGGGGTGGCCTGTCGTCAGCGCCCGGCTGGGCGGCTACCCGGCGGGCGAGACGGCCTGCGGGACCGCGATGTCGACGCTGGTCGCGGCCACTGCGGCCGGCCACGCGCTCGCCTTCCTCGACGGGGGCGAACCCCCTGTGACCAACAGCACATTAGATATATCGCCTGATTGGAGATGGAAACAGCGATCCTGGAACGTTCACCCTCTATGTCGTTGCTTCCGAAACCAGTTCGGTTCGCCGACAATGGTCGCGTCGGCTACCTGCCGGTGACAGACACCACCGCGAAGGGAGGGAGCGGCGTACCGCGCTCCACGGGGGGCACGCCGCAAACCAAGGTGAGTGACCTTCCGCGCCGCGCCGTCACGCGCTCCGCCAAACTGGCGGCTCTTCCCATCGGTTTCGCCGGACGAACCGCCCTCGGCCTGGGCAAACGCATCGGAGGCAAGTCAGCCGAGATCGTCGCCCAGGAGATCCAGGAGCGGACGGCCGAGCAGATCTTCAAGGTCCTCGGCGAGCTCAAGGGCGGGGCGATGAAGCTCGGGCAGGCGCTGTCCATCTTCGAGGCCGCGCTGCCCCCGGAGGTCGTCGGCCCCTACCGGGCGACCCTGACCAAGTTGCAGGACGCGGCCCCGCCGCTTCCCGCCGCGACCGTGCACAAGGTGCTCACCGAGCAACTGGGGGACGACTGGCGGGCGAACTTCCAGTCGTTCGAGGACCTGCCCACCGCGGCCGCCTCGATCGGTCAGGTGCACAAGGCCGTCTGGCATGACGGCCGCACGGTCGCCGTCAAGATCCAGTACCCGGGCGCCGGAAAGGCGTTGCTCTCCGACTTCACCCAGCTCGCCCGGCTCGGCAAGCTCTTCGGGGTGCTGCTGCCCGGTCTCGACATCAAGGCCGTGCTCTCCGAGCTGCGTGAGCGGATCGTGGAGGAGCTCGACTACCTGCGCGAGGCCGAGGCCCAGCACGCCTTCGCCCAGGAGTTCAAGGACGACCCCGATTTCCTGGTCCCGGACGTCATCGCCGCCAACGAGCAGATCCTGGTCTCGGAGTGGGTGGACGGCATCCCGCTGTCCCGGATCATCGCCGACGGGACCAAGGAGGAACGCGACCGCGCCGGGCTGCAGTTCGTCCGGTTCCTGTTCTGCTCCCCCGCCCGGGTGGGCATGCTCCACGCCGACCCGCACCCCGGCAACTTCCGGATCGCCGAGGACGGGCGGATGTGCGTGCTCGACTTCGGCGCGGTCAACCGGATGCCCAACGGCTATCCGCCGGTCTTCGGGATACTGACCCGCATCTTCAACCAGGGCGACATGGAGACCGTGATCCGCGGTCTGCGCGACGAGGGCTTCATCCTCCCGCACATCGAGGTGGATCCGGAGGCCCTGCGCGCGTTCCTCGCCCCCTACGTCGAGCCGACGGCGGTGGAGGAGTTCACCTTCAGCCGGGAGTGGCTGCAGCGGCAGGCCGCCACCGCCACCGACCTGCGTCCCGGCAACGTGGTGCGCCAGCTCAACCTACCCGTCTCCTACGTCCTCATCCACCGGGTGCACGCGGCGGGAGTGGGCGTACTCTGCCAGCTCGGCGCCACGGCCCGCTTCCGCGACGAGGTCATCCGCTGGGTTCCCGGATTCACCGGGGAGGATCCCGACGCGGAGCCCACCGAGGACGCCATCGCGAGCTGAGCGCCTGGATCCCGCGAACGGGGCGCCTGGATCCAGGGCCGGCCCGATCGGGGCGGCCTCCATTCCCCTGCCGGGTCCCGGGGACCGGGGCCGGTTCCGGAGTGGGCGGGCACGGACGGCCGGGTGAGCGAGTCAGGTGAGCGAGGTGTCGCCCATGGATTCGAGCAGCACGCGCAGCAGCCCGGCGAGCTGATCGCGTTCGGCCGGCCCGAGCGCGGCCAGCAGGCGTTCCTCATTGGCCACGTGCGGCCCGACCACCTCGTCGACGAGTTCCAGCCCGCGCCGGGTGAGCCGGATCCGCACCGACCGGCGGTCCGCGCCGTCCCTGACCCGCTCGACCAGGCCCTTGGCCTCCATCCGGTCGATCCGGTTGGTGATCGCGCCCGAGGTCACCATCGCGGCCTTGAGCAGCGCCCCGGCCGTCAGCTCGTACGGCGCGCCGGAGCGGCGCAGCGTGGCCAGCACGTCGAACTCGAACGGCTCCAGCCCGTACTCGGCGAAGGACTCCTTGAGCTCGCGCCCGAGCAGCGCGGACAGCCGTGAGATCCGGCCGATGACGCCCATCGGCCACACATCGATGTCGGGCCGCTCCTGTTTCCACTGCGCCATCAGCGCGTCCACCGCGTCGCTCACCGGCTCTCCTCTCAATCCGAACAATCTCAACGTTAACAGATTTGACGTTCGCACATCTATCGTGCTGTTATCTCAATGTTGAGATTATCAGTGAGGAGTGATCGGTCGTGGCCGTCATCGCAGTCCCGCGCCTCGCGCGGACCCATACCATGAGCGACCTCGCACTCGCCGCGCTGGCACCGGTGAGCTGGGGAACCACCTATGTCGTCACCGCGACGCTGCTGCCCGCCGACCGGCCGCTGCTGGCCGCGACCCTGCGGGCCCTCCCGGCGGGGCTGGTGCTGCTGGCCGTGACCCGCCGCCTGCCCTCGGGCTCGTGGTGGTGGAGGTCCGCGGCACTCGGCACGCTCAACTTCGGGGCCTTCTTCCCGCTGCTCTTCTTCGCCGCCTACCGCCTACCCGGCGGGGTCGCCGCCACGATCGGCTCGGTCCAGCCGCTGGTCGTCGCACTGCTCTCGCTCGCGGTCCTGCGGATCCGCCCGGCCCGTGCCGTGCTCTGCGCGGCGCTGGCCGGCACCTTCGGCGTGGCCCTCATGGCCCTGACCGCCCAGGCCCGGCTGGACCCGCTCGGGGTCGCCGCCATGCTCACCGCCACCTCCCTGATGGGGACCGCCATCGTCCTGGCCAAGAAGTGGGGGCAGCCCGAGGCACCCCTGGTCATGACGGGCTGGCAGCTCACCTTCGGCGGGCTGGCGCTGGCCCCCCTCACCCTCGCCGTCGAGGGCGTTCCGGCCTCAGTGACCGGTGAGAACCTCCTCGGCTTCGCCTACCTGGGCGTCATCGGCACCGCGGCGGCCTACGCCCTGTGGTTCCGCGGCATCGACCGCCTGCCGCCCACCTCGCTCTCCCTGCTCGGCCTCACCAATCCCATGGTCGCCGTCCTCGCCGGATTCGTGATCCTCGGCCAGACCCTCACCGGCTGGCAGGCCGCCGGCTTCGCCGTCGCGCTCGGCGCGCTCATCGCAGGCCAGGCCCTGGGCCGGAGACCGGCCTGACCGCGACCGCCCTGACCGCCCCGGTCGGGACCGGGCCGACGGAACCCACCGTTCCCGGCCGCGTGCCGGACCCCCACCGTCCGCGGCCGCATCCCGCACGCCGCATCCCGCACGCCGCATCCCGCACGCCGCTCCCGGCCGCGTGCCGGACCCTCGCCGGAAACACGAACCGGAAGCACGAAAGGGCGGCCTCATCGGAGGCCGCTTAGATTCAGACGATCAATGCAACGCTGCTGGTGGATGGGTGGATCGTGGCTCGGATGGG
>BMQD01000054.1 GCA_014647935.1 Planomonospora parontospora | reverse complement strand
AGGATGGCGTCAGAGTGGTGATGGCGCCGTCGGTCTTGGTGGGATAAACGTACTCATCCGATACCTTCGGAGAGTTCGGCGGCGGTGGCAGTTCCATGGTTGTGAAAGACCAGAAATGCGGTGCCATGGCGTTGCCGGCTTCGTCCTTGGCTCCGCTCACTTCAACGGTGTACTCGGTGCGCTCTGCCAGTGGCTGAGCAGGAGTAAAGGACAAGAGAGTCGTTGAGTCCGCCGAGAGACTGCCGGTCACGAAGTTGCCCGCTTGATCCTTCACCACGATTTGCCCCTCAGACACCGGCTCGCTGAAGGCTGCCTTGATCGGGCTGCCGAGGGCCGCATCAACTGAGTCCGCCGCAGGGAGCGACTCGGTAACCGTTGGTGCGGTGGTATCTGAGAGAGCGGTCGTGAACGCCCAGGAGTAGGGCTCCATCAGGTTTCCGGCGGGATCCCTCGCACCGGTGACGTGAACTGTATGGGTGGTCTCGGCAGACAGAGGACCGCCGA
Source organism: Planomonospora parontospora (assembly GCA_014647935.1). GTDB lineage: Bacteria > Actinomycetota > Actinomycetes > Streptosporangiales > Streptosporangiaceae > Planomonospora > Planomonospora parontospora. The sequence continues at coordinate 18,033 of BMQD01000054.1, read as the reverse complement.
ATGTCAACGCCCACGCCCTACCGGCGGTGTCCACGGTGATATCACCGGGGATCTGGGCTCCTCCCGCGTCCGTGACCGTGATCTGAGCATCGGACACCGTCTCCGAGAAGGTCAGCTTGACCTTGGTCGTGACAGGGACGCCAGTGGCGTCCTTGGTCGGACTGGTTTCCGACACTGTAGGTACGACCTGATCAGTGACTGTGGCGAATGACCACGTGTGCGGTGCCATCACATTGCCGGATGCATCCTTGGCAGCGCTTACCTCGACCGTGTAGGACATGTTCCATGCCAATTGGCCTCCAGGTGTGAAGGTCCAGACCTTGGCATCGTCACTTATCCCGGCATTTCCCGTAACAGGTGTTCCCGAGCTGTCCTTGACAGCGAATGCCACGTCGGCTACGGGTTCGCTGAAAGTCACCCGGATCGGCGCCGCCAACTCGACTTCGGAAGCGCCATCCGCCGGGCTCGTCTCGATTACAGAAGCTGGCGTGTTGTCAACCGTGAAGGACCACGCATAGGGGGCGCTGCCGTTGCCGGTGGAGTCCTTGGCGTCGGTTACTGTGGCGGTGTAATTGCCCCCCGGCACTAGCGGGCTGCTCGGTGCGAAGGTCAGTGACTGGCCGGAAGGATCGATGCTCATCTGGCCGGCCAGCGGGTTGCTCCGCGCGTCTGTGACCGTAATCTCGGCTCCAGTGATCTCCTCGTTGAAATCAGCTCGGATCGAGATGTTTGCGGGAACATTGGTTTGCCCACTGGAAGGAACCGTGGAGATGACCGACGGCGGTGTTGCGTCCGGCTGTGGAGACTTGTCTGCTTCGATCGCCGTTAGCCACTCCTCCGGGGATATGTCATCCGGGGGAGCTAGGCCAAGCGCCGAATCCTCCATCACATAGTCCGATGCTTCTTCCCGCTGAATGAGCGCCTCGGCTTCGCTGATGAGGGGCGCGGGGGCATCGTTCGCTGGGATATCGGTGTGAGCGATGACGCTGCCGACGGTGGGGGAGGTACGGTAGGGGATGAGGAAGCCCCTGATCCTTGTAGGCTTTTCGTACTCCACGAAGAAGTACGGATGGTGGCTGCCGTCCGGTGCGGTTTCCGGGTAATTACCGGACAGATACTGGCGCCAGTTGTTCGCACCCGATTCGGCCACCGCGCGGATCATGACGCCATGGTTGGGCATTCCGTCCGCCCAGGCCTGGGCGATCTGCTCGATGGAATACCAGAGCTCACCCTCGGCCATCCAGTCAGAGCAGCTCTGGTCCTTACCGTAGGGATTGACCACGTAGCCATCCGCAACCGCGCGGGGCTGGTCACTCCACTTCAAGGTAGTGGGGGTCCAGTCACTGGCGACGCGGTGCAGGGAAATATCACCGACGTTGCCACACGCACTGGACAGGTAGTTCCACAGAGTGATGTTCGCATCCAGGATCTGTCGGCCGATGAACGGCGCTCCGGTGAGATTGAACTTCAGGTACGAGCGGTAGTTGTAGCCATCCCGGCGTCCGGCAAACAAGGCATTCGAGTTCGCCATGTAGCTACCGTTTTGGTAGCTACCACCGTTGGCGATGAACGTGTCGGCGGGAGCGCCTGCCCCATGCCAGGGCGTCGGGTTGCTCGCGACCACCGTTACCGGATACGTCACCGCAGGGTCGGCCAGGAACGTGGCATCGGGCGTAAGAACGAGAGCTGTGTCCTCGCCGCTTCCGGTCAGAGTTGAGGTTGCGCTACTGGTCTTGCCGGTGCCGGGTGATGCGATCTCCTTGGCATCCAGGATCGGCAGTTTCGACAGGTCGGCGACCTCCTTGCCGTCGGCAAGGGCAGCGGGCTTGCCGCTGGAGGATTTGCCCAGGCTCATGCCGGAAGGTGGATCGATTAGCACGGGCAGTTTGAGGCGCTTGCTGGGCCGCTCGCGGATCACGATCTGATGCTGGTATCCCCCTGGAGTAATGGTGACGATCAGGTCGATCTGAGGGCCGTACGCAGATCTATATGTGGCCGTGTTGCCAGATAGCTCCGGAACGGGCAACTTGCCGGGTGCGGCGATGCTGACCTCTCCGGGTTGCCCCTCCTTGATGCTGAGGGAGTCACCCTTGGCGGTGAGTAGAGGGGTCGTGCTGCCGCCGTTGGACAGTTGAATGTCCAGCGTGGTCATCCGGGGTTTGACGACGCCGTTCTCCGCGATCAGCGTTGGGTCGACCTTGTGCCAGGCGTCGTTGCGCTTGACGCGGACAACGGTGCTTGACACATAGGTCTTGACCGTCTTGCCGCTGGGCGTGGCCACGGTGGTCATGTTTTCAGTGTGGAGGCTGGGGATCTCCACCTCCCTCCCGGTGCGTTTGGCTTCGGCTTTGGCGGCGTCAACGGAGTCTGGGGTGACGGATGTGTTCGATGGCGAGGTGGCTGTTGAGGTCGGCGTGGGTTCGGCGATCGCTGGTGGTACGAGAAGCGAGGCCGAGAGGGTGAGCGTTGCCAGGATGCAGCCTCGGCGACGTGTCGCGACTAACAAGCCGGACGTGGGTCGAGCTCGTTTCACGTGAGCCCTTTCATGCCTAGTGGGGCAAAGCGAGGCGATCGTGGCACGCTATAAAGGAATAGTAAAGATCATCTTTGTGATGGGTAAGATCCCCTCCGTCATTGTGAGTGGTCGTTGCGATGGGTTCGCTGTGATAATTTATTCCTATTTGCCGTTGTGAGGGTGAGGTCCAGGGTCCGGGCAAAGTCGGCCGAGCATCATGTGAACCCGAGGACCGGCAGGACCCGCGTGGCGTCCCGACCGAGGTAGCGGATCGTCTGGGCGAGGTTGCCGGATCCGGACCGGCGGAGCACGCCGACGACGAGATTGCGCAGCCCGGCCATCACCCGAGGCGCGTTGGCGGTGCGGACCTGGCAGTGGTCTTCACCGAAGGTGACATCACGCACCCAGTGCAGCCGATTCTCGATCGACCAGTGGCTGCGGATCCAGCCGGCCAGCTCGGCAGGGGTGGCCTGCCAGAGCGGCACGCTGGTGACGGCGTAGACGGTGACGGTCCGCCACCGGCCCTCGCACAGGTCCCTGACCTGGCGTTTGATCTGCAGGGCCTGGACGGCGTGCGGAAAGCCCGGACCGGCCTTGACCGTGACCGCCTTGAGCATGCCCGGCTCTTCATGGCCGTGGCCCCGCTCACGCCGCCGGTCGGCGACGGGCACCTTGTGCCACAGCAGTGTTTTGACCTGCGCATACAGGCTCGGCTGGTTCCGCTTCACGATCACGATGTAGTGGGCGTTTTTCTCACCGACCAGGAAGTCGACGTGATCACGCTGGGTGTGCAGCGCATCAGCGGTGATGACGCAACCGGCCAGATCCAAGCCCTGAAGCAGCGGCCGGAACCGGGTGATCTCGTTGGTCTTGCCGCCCACACCGGTCTGGGCCAGTACGAGACCACCGCTCTGGTCGACGGCCGACAGCGGGTGCACCGCCTCGCCGTCGGCGGTGCGGGTGCCGCGCAGGCTCTTGCTGTCCACCGCCACCGCCCGGCGGCGCGGCCGGTCATCGGGCGGTGTGGCGGGTGTACGGGCGGGCCGGTTCAGCCAGGCGGCGACCGCCGCGTCCAGCGCATCGGCGTCGAGGTGGGCGAAGGCCCGGCGCAGGGTCGCCTCGTGCGGTGGAACCCGGTCGTCCCCAGCCGTACGTATTCCATGGAACGGAACCCTCCCGATCTCGGCAACGGTGCCGGCCCACGACCGGGTGATCAACGCCTGCGCACAGGTCGCGCCGGTCACGCCGGGGCGGGCGCGGGATGGGCACGGGCCGGTCGGACGGGGCGGCCCGCGGCCACGAGCGTTCAGCAGTTCTTGTAGGACGTCCGGGTCGAGTTGTAGGAGCAGTAGTCCGCCAGAGCCCCGTTGCTCTTACGCAGATAGGCGGTGTCCTTGTCGTTGTTCCACACGTACCAGCCACGTCCTTGGTAGAGGGTCGTGGAGGTGTTGGTGCCCTTGCCCGTGCGGATCGTCAGCGACTTGCCGGCACCGATGATCTGCCCGGCGCGGAACACGTAGCGGTGGTTGGACCTGTCGACCAGGACCCAGCCGCCGATGTTGATGTTGACCCGGTTCGTGTTCTTGATCGTCACATACTCACGGTTGATGACCGTGTTGGACCGGGTGTCCGTGCCCGGGCTGTCGTAGTAGATGCGGGTGATCTGCACCGACGGAGCCGCGGCCGCGGCGGGCTGGGCGAACGGGACGAGCACTGCGGACGTGACGACGGCGGAGGCGAGGAGCCTGCTGAACATGGGCACTCCTGGTGGGGGAACGGACTGTGCGGGAGGCCGCCCTCTTCGGAGAAGAGATACCGGACGAGCGAAGTTTTATAGCGCTTTAGGCTATATGTCCGTAAGAGTGCTTATGTTTCCGGGTGGCCGGGGAGCGTCCGCTGGGCGTGCCGGCGGCCGTCCGGTTCATGTCCGCTCGGCTGAACGCCGTGGCGCCGACGGGCCGCCCGCACCGACGGGCCGCCCGCACCGACGGGCCGCCCGCGTCGGCGTGCCGGTGCTCGGTGCTCAGCGCTGCGGAAGGTCCTCAGGAGCGCCGGGGATTCCGGGCCGGAGCCGGACCCTGCTCGCGTGGTCTCCCGCCTCCACGAGCGCCTGCGAGGAGTCCTCCCGCAGGGACCCCTCCCAGCCGCAGTCGCAGACCGCCACGTATCCTCCGCCGGTCACGCCGTCTTCCCTCGCGGCGCGTTCCTCGATCCCGCCGACGTGCTCCGCCCGCCCGTTCCGCGTGACCAGGACGGCGGTCGCCATGAGCATGACCGCTCCACCCGCCACGAGCCCTCCGAGCAACCCGAGGTAACTCGCATCCGAAGCGGTCTCCACCAGATATGGATCGGCCCCGGGTAGGTACACCAGCACCATGGAGGTGAGGAGCACGACCCCGCCGCCTGCGCCCGCCGATCCCCACGTCATGCGCAGCGCCGGTGGGACGCGGCCCAGCACGGCGGGGACGATGACGACGTCCGCGGCGACGACGGCGCCGCCCAGGACGTGGAGGGTGAGCGCCGGAGGCCAGAGGGGCCGGACGGCGGGGAGAGCGATCAGCCCGGCGAGGATCAGAGCGCCTGCGGCGAAGGCGAGTGCGGGATGCCTGTCGAAGACCATGGTTCCTCCTCGCAGGGAACAACGGATCTCCCCGGACGTCGGTGCCCTCTTTCTTGTGATTCGAGCCGGTCTCGTCCAGTGGAACACCCGGCCCGGAGATCACGGTTTCCGTAGATTCGGTCCCATGACTGATCGACCCTTCGAAATCGTCTGTGAGATCGAGCCGCCGACCCGCCCCGACCTCAAGCACGTCCGCCACCAGATCGGCACCCTCAGCCGGATCGCCGGCTCCTTCCTCGTCCCGGACAACCACATCGGCCGGGCCACGGTCTCCAGCGTCGCCGTCGCCCACGAGGTCCAGGCGATGGGCGGGCGGAGCATCGCCTGCCTCAACTCCCGCGACCGCAACCTGCTGGGCTTCCGCCGCGACCTGCTCACCGCCGCGGCGTACGGGGTCGACCAGTTCCTGTTCGTGTACGGCGACAAGCCCGCCACGGGCAACCGGACCAGCGACCTGACCGTCCGTTCGATGATCGAGGAGGTCCGCGGGCTCGGCGAGGACCCCGCCTTCGAGGGAAGCCCCGCCTTCCGGGTCGGCACCGCGGCCGGGCTGCGCCCGCTGCCGGCCTGGAAGCGCGCCGCCGACTTCGTGTTCGTCCAGGTCTGCTTCTCGCTGGAGGCGCTGCTGCGGTGGCGCGAGGCCAATCCGGTGGATGTGCCGGTCTACGCCGGGGTGATGGTCATCGCCAGCGAGAACCACGCCCGCCGCCTGGCCGCCGCGATCCCCGACATCGACATCCCCGCGGACCTGGTGGAGATGGTGGCGGCCGACCGGCTCGCCGGGGTCGAGGCGGCCTGCGAGCAGGTCCTGGCCATCCGCGACTCGGGCGCCTTCGACGGAGTGCACCTGATCCCGGTGGCCCGCTACCGGGAGGTGGAGTCCCGGCTGTCCGGGGCGCTGTGAAGGCCCGCCCCGGATGCTCACGGGCCTAATCCAGGGCGCACAGCAGCCGGGGCAGCACCTCCAGCTGGAAGGCCTTGGCGTCGCTCGGCTGCTGGTTGGCGGCCAGGACGACGCGGCGGCCGTCGTCGGTGGCGCCCGCCAGGGTGCGGTAGCCGACGAATCCGCCGCCGTGGCCCCACCAGTCGCCGCCGCAGGGCAACGCGGTGCGGAACAGGCCGAGTCCCGCCCGCGCGCCCGGCCACATCCGCTCGGGATCGGCCGGGACGGTGGTGCGCATCCCGGCCAGCTGCTCGGCGGGGAGCAGCCTGCCGCCGAGCAGGGCGCCGTAGAAGCGGTCGAGGTCCTGCGGGGTGGAGATGAGGGCACCCGCCGCGTGACCGATGGAGGGGTTGAAGCGGGTGGCGTTGTGGTAGACGCCCTCGTCGAGGACGTAGCCGTCGGCATGCCTGCCCGCCACGTCGTCCCTGGTGCCGGGCCAGTAGGTGCCGGTCAGCTTGAGCGGCTTGATGATGCGCCGGGTGATCAGCCGGCCGATGTCCTGGCCGGTCGCCTTCTCCGCGGCCAGGGCGGCCAGGACGGCGCCGGTGGAGGAGTAGGCCCAGCCCTTGGTCCGGGGCATCTCGAGCCCGGCGGCGACCAGCCGCTCCGGCTCGACGGTGGTGAAGCGCAGCGCGAGCTGGTCGATGGTCTCGGCGTAGTCGCCCAGGCGGGCTTCGTGCCGGAGCGCCCTGCGCAGGGTGATCTCCGGCTCCAGCTCGAACCGGGGCAGGTAGTCGCTGATGGGCGCGTCGAGGTCGAGCCTGCCCTCCGCGGCGAGCTGGAGCACCACGACCGCGGTGAAGGTCTTGCTGACGCTGCCGACGCGGAAGCGCTCGTCCCCGCGCATCTTCGCGCCGGTCTCCCGCCTGGCCGCTCCGGCGGCCAGCCGCCAGGTGCCGCAGCGGGGGCTGGTGACGGATACGGCGAGGCCGGGGGAGACCTTCTGCTCGACCGCGGTGTCCAGCGCGGTCTGCAACCGGCCGCGTACGGCGGAGCACGAGGGCGACGACGTATCGGCGGCGGCCGGGAGGGCGAGGGCGGTCAGCAGGGCGGAGCCGGCGCAGACGGCGGCCAGTACGGTGCGGATCGACATGTCCCGATCATGGCCGGGGGCCGGTGGCGGGGGATCGGCCGGAAGGCGGCCGCCTCGTCGGCCGTACGGCCGATCCGGGCCGGACCCGTATCGGCCGTCCGGCCGGTCCGGGACGCGCGGCCGGTCTGGGTGTGTGCGGCTGGTTGGGAGACGCGCGCTCGGCCTCTCCCGGGCGTCGCGGCTCCCTCACACCGGTCCGAGGCGCAGGTTTGAGCGCTCGCGGAAGGAGTCGAGCGCGCCCGGCGCCGCCGTCCCGACGCGCAGCGTCGAGGTGATGTGGCAGTAGTCGGCCAGCACCCGGCTCGACCGGTCGGCGAAGCTCAGCCAGTCGCCGCCCTTGCACACGTCGCGGGAACCGACGTAGCCGAGCAGCGACTCGACGGTCCCCAGATCCCCCTTGCGCAGCCGGACGGAGGCCTGGTGCGGCAGCGACCGCACCGCCTGCCGGCAGGCGACGTTGATCAGGAAGGCCGACAGCCTCCTGAACCGGCTGTACCACCGCTCGGCCGGACCGGAGCGCCCCTGGACCCGGGGATCGGGCCAGCCGTGGTCGTCCGTGGACACGCTCCACTGCGCGGGCCACCGGTTCTCCCCGCAGAAGAGCAGCGCGCCGGCCTCGACGTCCAGCCGCCCGGGAGCGCTCACCCGGAGGGTGTACTCGCGGCCGCCGGTCCCCATCAGCTCCGGGTGCCGGCCCGCCGCGGCGTAGTAGTCGCGCAGGGCGTCCGGCAGGGCGAATCCCAGGCGCTCCTCGGCCGCCGCGATCTCGGCGCGGGGGCAGCCGTCCTCCGGTCTCCAGGCGCCGTACGCGGTCGACACGACGTCCTGGAGCGATTCCTCGATCATGATGGGTCCCTCGTCCGGCGGATCAGAGAAGCAAGTTGACCACGACGGTGAGCAGGATCGAGAGCAGGACGGAAATAATGATCATGGTCAGGCATCCGGCGGTGCCGCCGAGAAACCTGATCTCGGTGTTTCCGATGCGCATGCCGTTCGGCTACCCGGTGGCGGCCGGGGAAACCGCCGGCCGGCCGGAGCGCGTCCGGGGGATCTTCACGGGGGGATATCATCCGGATACGGCCCGAAGTATTGATTTCCACGAAAGGCGTCATACGACAATGGACGTGCTGGCCCGTAACAACGTCCAGATATCGGGGAATCCTTCGGGAACGCCGATGATTTTCGCCCACGGATTCGGCTGCGACCAGAACATGTGGCGGTTCGTCGCGCCGGCCTTCGAGGAGGACCACCGGGTCGTGCTCTTCGACCACGTGGGGTACGGCTCGTCGGACCTGGCGAGCCACTCCGCGGAGCGCCACTCCACCCTCGACGGCTACGCCCGCGACCTGCTGGAGATCTGCCGGGAGCTCGACCTGGAGCGGGCCATCTTCGTCGGTCACTCGGTCGCCGCGATGATCGGCGTCCTGGCCGAGATCGAGGAGCCGGAGCGCTTCGGGCGGCTGGTGCTGGTGGGCCCGTCGCCCTGCTACATCGACGACGGCGACTACGTCGGCGGGTTCAGCCGGCAGGACATCGACGAGCTGCTCGAGTCGCTGGACAGCAACTACCTCGGCTGGTCCGGCGCGATGGCCCCGGTGATCATGGGCAATCCGGACCGGCCCGAGCTGGGCGAGGAGCTGACGAACAGCTTCTGCCGCACCGACCCCGCGATCGCCCGGCAGTTCGCCAGGGCGACCTTCCTGTCGGACAACCGGGCCGACCTGCCGCGGGTGCGGGCGCGCACGCTCGTCCTGCAGTGCTCGGAGGACGTGATCGCCCCGCCGCAGGTGGGGGAGTACGTCCACCGGATGATCCCCGGCAGTGAGCTGGTCCTGCTGAAGGCGACCGGGCACTGCCCCAACCTGAGCGCCCCCGAGGAGACCGTGTCCGCGATCCGCTCGTTCCTGCGGGGCTGAGAGGGGACGGGACCGACGGGACGGGACCGCGCCTGTGGCCCAGCCGGACGAGGCCGCCACGCGGATGCATGAGCCTCCGCTGACAGAGGCCGTCGAGGACGACTTCGGCGACCTCTACGAGCACGCGCCGTTCGGCTACCTGTCCACCCTCATGGACGGGACGATCGTCAGGGCCAACGCCACGTTCCTCACCATGGCGGGACGCACCCGCGCAGACCTGGTCGGCCGGGTCCGCTTCCCCGCGCTCCTGCCGGTGGGCGACCGGATCTTCTACGACACGCACTTCGCCCCCCTGCTCGCGATGCAGGGAGAGGTCAGGGAGATCGCGGTCGAGTTGAGGCGCCCCGACGGCACGAGGCTGCCGGTCCTGGTCAACGCGGTGGTCAAGCCCGCCGCGGAGGGTAGGCCGGCGGTCATCCGCCTGTCCGCGGTGGCGGCCACCGACCGCAGGCGGTACGAGCGCGAGCTCCTGCGCGAGCGGCAGCGGGCCGAACGCTCCGAGGCCGAGGCCCGCCACCTCGCGCAGATCCTGCAGGCGAGCTTCGTGCCGGCGGCGCTGCCCGCGGTCCCGGGCCTGGACGTCGCCGGGGTGTACCGGCCCGCCGGCAGCGGCGACGAGGTGGGCGGCGACTTCTACGACCTCTTCGAGACCGCGCACGGCTGGGGGATGTCACTCGGGGACGTGTGCGGCAAGGGCGCGCGGGCGGCGGTCGTCACCAGCCTGGCCCGGTACACGCTGCGGGCCGCGGGCATCCGGGACGCCCGGCCCGCGGAGGTCCTCTCCCTGCTCAACCAGGCGCTCCTGCGCGAGCGCACGGACCGCTTCCTGACCGCGGCCTACGCCCGGATCCACCACGACGGCGCGGGGAGGCCGCGCCTGAAGCTGTCCCTCGGCGGGCACCCGCCCCCCGTCCGGATCTCCCGGGAGCACCCCTCCGGGCCGGTGGGCCGCCCGGGAGACCTGCTGGGCGTCTTCGACGACCCGAAGCTGCGCGAGACGGAGGTGGAGCTCTCCCCGGGGGACGTGCTGCTCTTCTACACCGACGGGATCACCGAGGGGCGGGGCGCCGACGGCGTGATGTTCGGGGAGGAGCGGCTGCGGCGGTCCCTGGAGGCGGCCCGCGGCGCGGACGCGCAGGGCGTCGCCGAGCACCTGGTGGACGAGGTGGTGGACTTCCAGTCCGGGCTGCCGATCGACGACATCGCCGTCCTCGTCCTGCGGGTCCCCGACTGAGGGGCAGGCCGGTCGCGCGCCGCCGGCCTGCCCGACGGGTCCGCCGCGGGAGCCACTACGAGGCCAGGTGGCGCGACCACCACTCCAGCACGGCCTCGAAGCGCTGGAGGCGGTGCCGGGGCCGGCCGCTCCGGGTCAGCTCGTGGCCCTCGCCCGGGAAGAGCAGGAACTCGGCGGGCACGCCGTTCCGGCGCAGCGCGACGTACATCCGCTGGGCCTGCTCGACCGGGCAGCGCCAGTCCTCCTCCGAGTGGACCACCGCGAACGGCAGGGTGATCCGGTCGGCGTGCTGGAGCGGGCTCATCGCGCGCTGGGTCTCGGGGTCGGGACCGCAGTAGGCCTCGGCGAAGAACCAGCCGATGTCCGAGGAACCGGTGAAGGAGTCCCAGGCGTTGACCGCGCGCTCGCTCCAGGCCGCGCGGAACCGCTCCCCGTGGTGGGCGGCCAGCCAACTGGTCATGAACCCGCCGTAGGAGCCGCCCATCACGCCCACCCGGTCGGCGTCGCACTCCGGCAGGGCCAGCGCCGCGTCCAGCAGGGCCAGCACGTCGTCGGCGTCGACGGTGCCGAGCGCGCCGACCACCGACCGGCCGTGCGCCTGGCCGTACCCGGCGGAGCCCCGGGGGTTGGGCAGCACGACCGCGTACCCCGCGGCGGCGTAGACCTGGGTCTCGTCGAGGAAGCCCCAGCCGTGCTGGTGGAACGGTCCGCCGTGCACGTTCAGCAGGACCGGGTGCGGCCCCTCGCCCTCGGGCAGCGCCACCCAGCCGTGCACCGGGTAGCCGTCGGGGGCGACGGCGGTGATCTCCCGGAGCGGGCGGGCCGCGGGCAGCGGCCCGCAGAAGTCGGCGAGCGTCCCGCCCGCGTCGGCGACCAGGCCGGGGTGCTCGGGCGTGGACAGCACGGCCACGGTCCGGCCGCGCCAGGCCGCGAACGCCTTGACGGCCGACCGCTCGCCCAGCACGACCGTGAGCTTGCCCAGCGGGACGCCGGCGGAGGAGTCGAGGGGCACCAGGCGCAGCTCGACCGCGCCGCGCACCCGGACCGCGACCAGGACGCCGCCCTCCACCGGGAGCGGGGTCAGGGACTCGCAGTCCACCGACTCCTCCTCGGTCAGCCGGACGCCGGTCGGTAGGGGCGCGGACCCGGCGCCAGTTGGTCCGGGCGCGGACCCGGCGCCGGTCGGTACGGTCGCGGACCCGGTCGGTACGGTCGCCGGCTCGGCGCCGAGCCGTACGGGCGCGCGGTAGAGCCCGGTGTTGCGGGCCACCGCATCGATCCCGGAGAACTCCGTGCCCAGGAAGACCACGTCGCCGCCGGGGAGCACAGCCGGGCGGGCCGCCGAGCCGGGGCCGCGCACCACCGGGACCGGCTCGCCGCCGAGCGCGGGCACCGCGTACAGGTCGGTGTGCAGGCTCTCGGGGTCCAGGTCGCGGGGGGCCGAGACCAGCAGGTGCTCGTCGCCGTGCCAGCAGGGGTCGTCGACGTCGTAGCGGTCGCCGGTCAGCGGCACCGGCTGCGGGATGTCGGCCAGCGCGTTGACCACGTACAGGACCTTCCGGCGGTCCTGGACGAATCCCACGTTGTCGCTCCGGTAGCGGAAGCCGGTGATGCGGCGCGGCGCCTCGGCGGCGGGGCCCACCCCCTCCTCGGTGCCGTAGCGGCCCGCCTCCGGGGTCCGGGCGACGAACGCGATCCGCCGCGAGTCGGGCGCCCAGACCGGGGCGCCCGCGCCGAGCGGCAGGTCGGTGATCGGGCGGGGTTCGCCCCCTCCGGTCGGCATCACGTGCAGCTGGGGCCTGCCGCCCGCGGTGGCCCGGAGGAAGGCCACCCAGGCGCCGTCCGGAGAGATGCTCGGCGCGGTGTCCAGGTCGCCGTGGGTGAAGGGGACCGGCGGGCCCTGCGGCGGGATCCGCCACAGGCCTCCCCGGTAGGCGTCCGCCTTCAGATCGGGGTGGGCCACGTCGACCAGGAGGAGATCGTCGTGGAGGGTCACGCTGCCGGGAACGTGCAGCAGGGCGAGGTCTTCTGGGCGCATGGCCTGGGACGTTATCACCCGATGAAGAACGCTATACCGGGCACCGGGTCTGTCCGGATCACCGGTCGGGTACCGGTTTGTCGACCGACTGAATCGTGATGTGTGGGGACGGAAGCCGTGAACGGACGTGCCATGGCCGCGGTGAAACGCACGATCTACCGAGCCCTGTACGGCTCCCGCTACGACCGTGTGCCCTGGGGGCAACGGATCTACGTCCGGCCGGGGGAGCGACTGGCCCGGGAGGTCCAGTGGCGGCTGCGGCTGCGCCGGGCCGAACTGCTCACGCTGGCGGAGTACCGCGAGCGGACCGATCTGGGGGAGATCGAGGAGTTCGTCGTCTGCCACCTGTGCGGCGACAGCCGCCAGCAGCCGCTGTTCCGCCCCACCGGGCCCAAGGGCCGGTGGAGCTACCAGGTGGTGCGCTGCCCGGGGTGCGGGTTCCTCTACCGCAACCCCAACATCCGGCCCGAACGCCTCGGCGACCTGTACGCCAACGGTTACAGCGCCTTCCTCACCGGCAAGTACGCCGCGGACCGGCGCCGCCGCTACCGGCTGACCATGGACTCCTTCCACCCGGTCTTCGCCCAGGGGGGAGGGCGGCGGCTGCTGGACTTCGGCTGCGGGGCCGGGCTCTTCCTGGAACTCGCCGAGCAGCGCGGGTTCGACGCGGCCGGGGTCGACCTGTCGCCGGACTCGGTGGCCGAGGCCAACCGGCGGCTCGCCCGGGCGCGGGCCTACCACGGCACCCCGGAGGACGTCCCGGAGATCGCCGTGGGGGGCTTCGACGTGATCACCCTCTGGTCGGTCCTGGCCCACCTGCCGCGCCCGCTGGACGACTTCCGGCGCTTCCGCAGCCTGCTCGCGCCGGGCGGGGTGCTGATGATCCTCACCGTCAACGCCGCCTCGCTGCAGCTCAAGGCCCACGGCAGCGCGTGGAACGGGTTCACCAAGAACCACCTGATGTTCTACTCGGCCGAGACCATGCCGACGCTGCTGCGCCGTACCGGGTTCGCCGGGGTGGCCTTCACGCCCTTCTACGGCGACACCGTCGAGGCGGGCACCACCAAGCTCTCCGAGCCGCTGCAGCGGCGGCTCCGCCGCAAGGTCGAGGCGTCCGACGGCGGCAACATGCTGCGCGCGCTGGCCTTCGCCGACGACGAGGCGATCGACCGCTGGGGCGGCGGCCTGAAGGTCCGCCGCCTGCCCAAGTACGAGGGCTGACGGGCGCGGCGCCCCGCGGGGGTCAGGCGTCCTGGAGCCGGAGCGTCCGCAGCGTCCGCAGGGCGTCGCGGGCGGGGGAGCCGGCGTCCGTCGTGTAGAGCACCACCCGCTGGTCGCGGTCGGGGACGTGCAGGGACTGGCAGGAGACCTCGATCACGCCGATCAGCGGGTGGCTCATCCGCTTGCGCTGGTTGCGCTGGATCTCCACGTCGTGCGTCTGCCAGAACGCCGCGAACTGCGGGCTGAGAGCCAGCATCTCCGCGACCAGCTCGCCGATCGAGGGGTCATCGGGGTAGCGCGCGGCGGCGGCGCGCAGGTCGGCGACCGCGGTGCGGGCGAAACCGCCCTTCTCCTCCTCGCAGAGCCCGGCGCGCAGGTCCGGGGAGGCGAAGACGTGGCGCACCACGTTGAGCTCCCGGGGTCCCGCGCGGTCCAGGTCGCCCAGGAGCACGCCCGCCAGCGGGTTCCACGCGAGGATGTCGTACTTGGCGTCGACCACGTAGGCGGGTACGTCCTCCAGGGAGGCCAGCAGGTTCAGCACCCCCTGCGGCACGTCCCGCGAGGGCCTGCCGCCGGGCGCCGGGGCCTCCCCGGCCAGGTGGAACAGGTGGGCGCGCTCGTCGGCGGTCAGCATCAGCGCCCGGGCCAGCGCGCCGAGCACCTGGCGGGACGGGTGCGGCCCCCGGGCCTGCTCCAGGCGGATGTAGTAGTCGATGGACATGCCCGCCAGCTGGGCCACCTCCTGGCGGCGCAGCCCCGGGGTGCGCCTGCGCCCGCCGCCGGGCAGCCCCGCCTCCCGGGGCGTCAGCCGGGCGCGGCGGTTGCGTAGGAATTCGGCGAGTCCGCTGCGGTTCATGCCCTCCATCATGGCCGGAGTCCGCGCCCCGACGGCGGCCCGAGGGTGGTACCGCCGGTCCCAGCCTTCCGGGGTCTCTCCCGCCCCCGGCGGACCCCGGCGAGGGTGAGGGGCATGATCGCTCTCATCACGGGTGCCACCAAGGGCATCGGGCACCAGATCGCCAGACTGCTCGCCGAGCGGGACGTGACCGTCCTGGCCGCCGGCCGGGACGCGGAGCGCGGGCAGCGGGCCGCCGACCGGATCGGCGCCCGGTTCGTCCAGCTCGACGTCACCTCCGCCGAGTCCGTCGCCTCCGCCGCCAAGTGGATCGAGGCGGAGTACGGCCGGCTCGACATCCTCGTCAACAACGCCGGGGTCCTTCTCCCCCAGGAGGACCCGGCTCCCAGCGCCACCCCGGTGGACGTGCTGCGCGACACCTACGAGACCAACGTCTTCGGCGTGGTCGCCGTCACCAACGCGATGCTCCCGCTGCTGCGCCGCGCGCCCGCCGCGCGGATCGTGAACATGTCCAGCGGCCTGGCCTCCCTGGCTCAGGCCACCGACCCGCAGAGCTCCTCCTGGGAGCACAACTACCTGGCCTACAACTCCTCCAAGTCGGCGCTCAACATGGTCACCGTCGCCTACGCCAAGGAGCTGGCCGGCACCCCGATCAAGGTCAACGCGGCCGACCCGGGGTATTGCGCGACGGACATGAACGGCCACAGCGGCCCCCGCACCGCCGAGCAGGGCGCGGCCGCCGCCGTACGGCTGGCGCTGCTGGACGCCGGCGGCCCCACCGGCTCCTATCAGGACGAGGACGGCGTCCTGCCCTGGTGATCTACCTCACCGGCGGATTAGACGGCGGCGGACGGGACAGAGAGGGGAGGCGACGCGAATCGCGGTGGAGACCGCCTGAATGATCGGACGGTGAGATGGGGCAGCAACTCGACAAGGACCGGTTCTCGGAGGCGGAGTTCGCCCGCTTCGGGGAGCGGCTGGCCGAGCAGCTGGTGGAGCTCCGCGAGCTGCTGGCCCGGCCGGGGTTCGGGACGGGGCCCATGACCATCGGGGCCGAACTGGAACTGTTCCTGACCACGCCGGACGGCCGCCCGCTCCCGCGCAACCGCGAGGTGCGCGACACCGCCGGGGATGACCGGCTCACCCTGGAGCTCGGCCGGTTCAATCTGGAGGTCAACCTCACCCCGCTCCCGCTGGCGGGCAGGCCGTTCGCCGCGCTGGAGAAGGAGCTGCACGAGACCATCGCGGTGGTGGACTCGGCGGCGGCGGAGCACGGCGGGCGGTCGGTGGCGATCGGGATCCTGCCGACCCTGCACGAGTTCGACTTCACCCAGGGGGCGATGAGCGACGAGAGCCGCTACCGGGCGATGAGCCGCGGCTTCCGGCGGCTGCGGACCGAGCCGTTCCGGGTCCGCATCCACGGTGTGGAGCAGCTGGAGCTGGAGGTCGAGGGCGTGATCCTGGAGAGCGCCAACACCTCCTGGCAGGTGCACCTGCGCACCGCGCCCGCCGACTTCGCCCGCGTCTACAACGCCGCCCAGCTGGCGATGGGACCGGTCCTGGCGGTCAGCGGCAACTCCCCGGGCTTCCTGGGCCGGCGGCTGTGGGAGGAGACCCGCATCGCGCTGTTCGAGGAGTCGGCCGACGACCGCGACCTGGAGCGGCTCGGGCGCCGGGACCGGCGGGTGGCCTTCGGCTCCGGCTGGGTCAGGAGCGCCGAGGAGCTGTTCGAGGCGTGCGTGCGCGACTACGAGCCGATCCTGCCGATGATCACGCCGGAGCACGGCCCCGGCCGGGACGGGGCCCCCGCCCTGGCCGAGCTCCGGCTCCACCAGGGCACGGTCTGGCAGTGGAACCGGCCGGTCTACGACCCGGCGGACGGCGGCCACCTGCGGGTGGAGATGCGCGCCCTGCCCGCCGGGCCGACCCCCGTCGACATGGCGGCCAACACGGCCTTCCTGCTCGGTCTCACCTCCGCCCTGGCCGTCGAGCCGGTCGAGGAGTTCGCCTTCGCCTCCGCCTACCGCAACTTCTACCGGTCGGCGATCGAGGGCCTGGACGCCTCGCTGGCCTGGCCCGGCAGGCGGGACGAGGTCCCGGCGGCCCGGCTCGCCCTGGACCTGCTGCCGCTGGCCGCGGCCGGGCTGGAGCGGGTGGGCGTCGAGCCGGGCGAGGCCGAGCGGATGCTGGACGTCGTCCGGGAGCGCGTCACGCGGCGCCGTACCGGATCGGTCTGGCAGCGCGAGGCGCTGGAGGCGCTGGGCGGAGACCGCGCCCGGATGGTGACCCGCTACCGGGAGCTGGCGCAGACCGGCGATCCGGTGCACACCTGGCCCGTCTGACCCGGCCCTGTGCGGCCCTCCGGTGATGCCCTGCGCGGCCCCTCCCGGGTGAGCACGGCCCGGATGATCGCGAAAGGGATTCGACCGGCATACTCATGAATTCCGTACCTTGATCCGCCAGACTGGGCGGGACGGGAGGACTCTCATGAGCGCGATGAAGGCCGTGTCCGCGGGACCGTTCGAGCTGAAGCGCGACGACGACCGCTTCAGCGCCGGGATCCGGGTGCTGGAGCGGGAGCTCGAACGGGTGACGCTGGACGCCGTGCTGGCCAAGGCCAACCGGGCCGCCACCCGGCGGGGCTCCACCGGGTCGGGGGCCTTCGGCTCGATGAGGCCCCGGCCGGTGGACTGGTACTGCTTCGACGCCGCCGACAACGCCTTCCCCGACTGGTACCCGCAGGGGCTGACCTGCTCGTCCGACGCGGGCGCGGCGGGGAACGTGTTCGTGGTGAGCTGGTACTACAAGCCGGAGGCGGGGGAGCGGGGCGTGCGCCTGTCCTTCCTGAACGCCGCCACCCTCCGCTACCGGCACGTCCTGCTCGTCGAGGCCCGCGCGGACGGGGGCATCGCCCCGATCGACATCCACGCCGGAGGCGTCGCCTGGTACGGCCACCTGCTCTACGTCGCCGACACCGTCCGGGGGTTCCGGGTCTTCGACACCCGGCAGATCTTCGAGGTGAACGGCGGGGACGACCGGGCGATCGGCGGGGCGAAGGGCGTGTACAACGCGTTCGGCTACCGCTACGTGATGCCGCAGACCGGCGCGTGGACCACCACCACCGGGGCCGCCCGGTTCTCCTTCGCCGCCGTGGACCGCAGCGCCGACCCCGACCTGCTGGTCTCCGGCGAGTACGTCGACGAGCCGGGGGAGACCGGCAGGGTGGCCCGCTGGCGGCTGGACCCCGACGGGGCCCTGCGGGCCGGGGCCGACGGTGCCGCCGACGGTGTCGCCGCGGCGCTCGACGCCTACGCGCTGCCCGCCGGCAGGATCCAGGGCGCCCTGTCGTACGACGGCGCCTGGTATCTCAGCCAGGGCGCCGGATCGCAGCGGAACGGCACCCTGATCGAGGTCGGCGACGGGATCGTCCGCAGGCCGTACCCGGTGGGCCCGGAGGACCTCGCCTGCGTGCGCGGCCGCGGGCAGGTGTGGAGCGTGACCGAGTTCGTCGGCCGCCGCGTGATCTACGGCGTCCCCCTCTGAGTGACTGTTGCGAAACCGGTCAGGCGGTATCGCGGCGCTCGTCTTCGGCAAGCC
>BMQD01000053.1 GCA_014647935.1 Planomonospora parontospora | reverse complement strand
GCGGGAGAGCGCTTCCCTGACACGGAAGAGGTCACAGGTTCAATCCCTGTATCGTCCACCAGCGCGGCGGGTCCCGGCCTCATCGGCCGGGGCCCGCCTTTTCGGTTTCCCCGCTCCCGGCCGGTCCGCGCTCGCGGGTGCTCCACGCTCCCGGGCGGTCCGCGCGGTCGCCGCAGGTTCCCCGGCCCGGCCGGTCCTCCCCGCCTCGCGGTCCGGCGGCTCCGGTGTGATCCCCGTCTCTCCGGCGACGCGGGTTCCGCGTTGCCTCAGCCCCGCGCCCGGTCTGCCGATAGTGCGGCGTGGACGGTTCCCGGGCTTGGCGGGTCTTCCTCCTCGGCGGCCTCGTCGCCCTGGGGGTGTACGTGCTGCTCCCGTACGGGCCCTTCCGCGACGCTTTCTACGCCTCCGTCGGGCTGTCCGGGGCGGCGGCGTCGTTCCTGGTGGCAGCCCGCCTGCGCGGCACCGTCGGCCTGGCCTGGGCGCTGATGGGCCTGGGCCTGGTCGGCACCGCGACCGGCGACCTCATGTGGCTCTACTACGACCACATCGCCGGGGTGGACCCGTTCCCCTCGCCCGCCGACATCGCCTACCTGCTGCAGTACCCCTTCGTCACGGCCGCCCTGCTGCTGCTCGCCCGGCACCGGCGGACCCCCGGCGACCGGGGGGCCCTGCTGGACAGCGCCATCGTCACCGCCGGCCTCCTGCTGCCGTACTGGGTGCTCCTGATCGACCCGAACATCGGCGGCCACGAGTCCACCTTCGACCAGCTTGTCGCCCTGGCCTATCCGCTCGCCGACGTGGTGCTGCTCGCCGGGCTCGTCCGCCTGCTGTCCGTCTCGGGCGCGCGGACGCCGTCCTTCCGGCTGCTCACCCTGGCGATGATCTCCCTCCTCACCGGAGACGTGATCTTCATCTCCACCGAGGGGGCGGAGGTCTTCGGCCTGCCCCTCGGGGACACGCCATTCCTGATGTCGTACGTGCTGTGGGGCACCGCGGCGCTGCACCCCTCCGCGCAGGACCTGCTGAGCACCTCCTCGGACGGGGTGCCGTTCTTCACCACGCGACGGCTGCTCACGCTGATGGCCGTCGTCCTGCTGGCCCCCGGCACCATGGCCGCGCAGCTCGTCTCCGGGTTCGAGCTGAGCGCCTGGCCCGTGACCATCACCTCCGCGGTGCTCTTCGTGCTGGTGGTGGCCCGGATGTCGGACCTGCTGCACCGCCTGCAGGACCAGGCCCGGATGCTCGACGAGGTCGCGCGCACCGACACGCTGACCGGGCTGCCCAACCGGCGCACCCTCGACGCCCAGCTGGCCCGGGAGTACGCGCGCGCCGAGCGGGACGGCACGCCGCTGTGCCTGGCGATGGTCGACCTCGACCGGTTCAAGCTGTTCAACGACACCCACGGGCACCAGGCCGGGGATCTGCTGCTCACCGGCGCCGCCACGGCCTGGAGCCTCGTGCTGGGCGGGCAGGACATGCTGGCCCGCTACGGCGGGGAGGAGTTCGTGCTCGTCATGCCGGGCCGGGAGCCGGCGGACGCGGAGGCGCTGCTCGCCGCCATGCGCGCGGCCACCCCGCAGGAGCAGACCTTCTCGGCCGGGCTCGCGCTCTGGGACGGCCGGGAACGCCCTTCCGACCTGCTGCACCGCGCCGACCTGGCCCTGTACGCCGCCAAGGAGGCCGGGCGCGACCGGGTGGTGCGGGCGAGCGGCTCGCGCCCGGGTCCCCCGTCCCGGGCGAGGACGTGACTCCCGCGGCCTCCGCCGTCCTCACGGCTCGAGCTCCCGCAGGGCCGCCCGCACGGCCTGCTCGCGCGCCCAGGCCGCGTCCCGGCCCGGCAGGCCGAGGAGGACGTCGTACGCGAGGCCGTCCATGACGCGGCACGTCCGCAGGGCATGCTCCCCGGTGTCGTCCACCGGCCGGAACACCCCCTGCCCGATGCCCCGGGCCACGATCCCGGCCAGTTCGCCGGCCCACGCCCCGGTGAAGGAGGCGATCCGGGTCAGGGTCTCCTCGTCCCGCGGCGGCCGGGCGACGACCTGCGCCCACAGCCGCCACCGCACGTCTCCGGGGCCCGTGGGGAGGTACAGCTCCACCAGGCGGACCAGCGCCCGGCGCGGGTCGGCGACGGCCGCGAGCTCGGCGGTGCGGCGCTCGGCCAGCTCGTCCTCGCTGAGCAGGAGCGTCGAGACCAGGATCCGGTCGCGCCTGCCGAAGTAGTACATGACGTGGCCGCTGCTCATGCCCGCGCGCTCGGCGATGTCGCGCACCCGCACCCGCTCGGGCCCCACCTCGTCGATCGCCAGCAGCGCGGCCCGCAGCACGTGCGCCCGCACGTCGGGACGCTCCGGCCGGGTGAGGGACGCCGCGGCGGCTCCGGGCTTCGCAGTCATGAGCACCACCGTACCGGTTTAGAATCCTGATCTAAGTTTGAACACCGTTCCAGGAAGGGTGCACCGTGCGGCTGACACCGACCGAGCGTGACCGGCTGCTGCTGTTCACCGCCGCCGAGCTGGCCCGGGCCAGAAGGGCGCGGGGGCTCCGGCTGAACGTGCCGGAGGCCACCGCACTCATCGCGGACACGGTCTGCGAGGCCGCCCGGGACGGGGCCCGGCTGACCGAGGCGGTCGAGGCGGGCCGGGCGGTGCTCGGCCCGGACGACGTGCTGCCCGGCGTGGCCGACATCGTCACCGAGGTGATGGTCGAGGCGGTCTTCGACGACGGCACCCGCCTGGCCGTGGTGGGCGACCCGATCGGAGGCGGCTCCCTGGGCCCCGACGCGCCCGGCGCGGTGGTCGGCGCGGCCCGGCAGGACGCGGACCCGGCGGGCTCTGCGGGTCCGGACGGGGTGGAGGTGGACGTCGTCAACACGGCGGCGGTGCCGATCAGCGTCACCTCGCACTTCCACTTCTTCGAGGTCAACCCGCGGCTCCGGTTCGACCGGGGCACCGCCTACGGGCGCAGGCTGGCCGTCCCCGCCGGCTCGGCGGTCCGCTTCGGCCCGGGCGAGAGCCGTACCGTGCGGCTGGTCCCCATCGGCGGCGCCCGCGTCGCGATCGGGTTCGCCGGGCTGGTGGACGGCCCGCTGGACGCGCCCGGGGCGTTCGAACGGGCCATGGACAAGGCGCGGGCCTGCGGTTACCTGGGGAGCGGTGAATGAGCGAGCGGATCGGCGGCGCGGGCGGCGGAGGCGGCGCGGGCCATGTGAGCGTGTACGGCCCGCGCAGGGGCGACCGGGTCCGGCTCGGCGACACGGGCCTGGTGGTCGAGGTCGAGCACGACTCCCAGCTGCCCGGGGAGGAGTTCCTCGCCGGGTTCGGCAAGACCGCCCGGGACGGCCTGCATCTGAAGGCCGCCTCGGTCCGGGAGACCTGCGACCTGGTAATCTCCAACGTGCTGGTCCTGGACCCCTTCCTCGGGGTGCGGACCGCGTCGATCGGCGTCCGCGAGGGCCGCATCCACGCCGTCGGCCGGGCCGGGAACCCCGACACGCTGGACGGCGTGGACGTGGTGGTCGGCACCGGGACCACGATCGTGTCCGGCGAGGGGCTGATCGCCACGGCGGGCGCGATCGACACGCACGTGCACCTGCTCAGCCCGCGCATCATGGAGGCCTCGCTCGCCTCCGGCGTGACCACGATCATCGGGCAGGAGTTCGGGCCGGTCTGGGGCGTCGGGGTCAACTCGCCGTGGGCGCTGCGGCACGCGTTCAACGCCTTCGACGCCTGGCCGGTGAACATCGGCTTCCTGGCCCGCGGGTCCTCCTCGCATCCGGCGCCGCTGGTGGAGGCGCTGGCCGAGGGCGGCGCGAGCGGCTTCAAGGTGCACGAGGACATGGGGGCGCACACCCGGGCGCTGGACACCGCGCTGCGGGTGGCCGAGGAGTACGACGTGCAGGTGGCGCTGCACACCGACGGCCTCAACGAGTGCCTGTCGGTCGAGGACACGCTCGCCGTGCTCGACGGCCGGACGATCCACGCCTTCCACATCGAGGGCTGCGGCGGCGGCCACGTGCCGGACGTGCTCCGGCTGGCCGGGGTGGCCAACGTCATCGGCTCCTCCACCAACCCGACGCTGCCCTTCGGCCGGGACGCGGTCGCCGAGCACCACGGGATGATCGTCTCGGTGCACGGCCTCAAGCCGGAGCTGCCCGGCGACGCCGCCCTGGCCCGGGACCGGATCCGGGCGGGCACCATGGGCGCCGAGGACGTGCTGCACGACCTCGGCGTCATCGGCATCACCTCCTCCGACGCCCAGGGCATGGGACGCGCGGGCGAGACGGTCCGCCGGACGTTCGCCATGGCCGGGAAGATGAAGGGCGAACCGGACACGGGGCTGGACACGGGCGGGCGCAACGACAACGAGCGGGTCCTGCGCTACCTGGCCAAGCTGACGGTCAACCCGGCGATCGCGCACGGGCTGGCCCACGAGGTCGGATCCCTGGAGCCGGGCAAGCTGGCCGACATCGTGCTGTGGCGGCCCGACCACTTCGGCGCCAAGCCGCAGCTCGTGCTGAAGGCGGGCTTCCCCGCCTACGGTGTGACCGGCGACCCGAACGCCTCCACCGACGCCTGCGAACCGCTGGTGCTGGGCCCGCAGTTCGGCGCGCACGGGGCCACCGCCGCGGACCTGTCGGTGGCCTTCGTCAGCGGGGCCGCCGCCGGAGCGGGCGGGGACCGGATGACCACCCGCCGCCGCCGCGTGGGCGTGCGCGGCACCCGGGGCATCGGCCCGGCGGACCTGGTCCGCAACTCCCGGCTCGGCACGGTCCGGGTGGACCCGCTGGGCCGGGTCACCCTCGACGGCGAGGAGGTCCGGTCCTCCCCCGCCGACACGGTCTCCCTCAGTCGCCTGTACTTCCTCTGACCCCGTCCCCGCCCTCCCCGTCCCCGTCCCTCGGGGGCGTCCCTCGGGGGCGGCCGATCCCCCAGGAGCCGGCCCATGTTCTCCATGCCACCCGAGTGGCACCCGCACACCCGTACCTGGATGTCCTGGCCGGCC
Source organism: Planomonospora parontospora (assembly GCA_014647935.1). Classification (GTDB taxonomy): domain Bacteria; phylum Actinomycetota; class Actinomycetes; order Streptosporangiales; family Streptosporangiaceae; genus Planomonospora; species Planomonospora parontospora. Next base: position 15,469 of record BMQD01000053.1, on the reverse strand, counting down.
TCCGGCTACGCCCTGGCGGATCCGGAGGCGTCCTACCGGGCCTGGTCGAGCGTGGCCAACGCGGTCGTACGCCACGAGCCGGTCACCATGGTCGTCGACCCGAGCGAGCGCGGATCCGCCGCCCGGTGGCTGGACCCCCGCGTCGAGGTGATGGAGCAGCCGCTCGACGACTGCTGGATGCGCGACAACGGCCCCACCTTCCTGATCGACGGGCGGGGCGGCCTGGCCGGGGTGGACTGGACCTTCAACGGCTGGGGGTGGAACGCCCACGCCAAGGACGACCTGGTGGCCCGGGCGGTCCTGGAGCGGGCCGGGGCGCGGCGCCTGCGCTCGGAGCTCGTCAACGAGGGCGGCGGCATCCACGTCGACGGCGAGGGGACGGTGATCGTCACCGAGACCGTGCAGCTCGGCGAGGCGCGCAACCCCGGCTGGACCAGGCAGGAGGTGGAGGGCGAGCTCCGCGCCCGGCTGGGGGTGGAGAAGGTGATCTGGCTGCCCCGCGGCCTGACCGCCGACTACGGCCCGTACGGCACCGGCGGGCACGTGGACCTGCTGGCCTCCTTCGCCCGGCCCGGCCTGGTGCTCTGCCACGTCCAGCCCGACCCGTCCCACCCCGACCACGAGGTCACCCGGGAGAACCTCGCGATCCTGCGGGCCTCGACCGACGCCAGGGGGCGCGCCCTGGAGGTGGTCGAGCTGCTCGCGCCGGAGACGCAGGAGGTCGGCGGACAGCTCGTCGACTACTCCTACGTCAACCACTACCTGGCCAACGGGCTGGCCCTGCTCTGCTCGTTCGGCGACCCCCGGGACGCTCCGACCGCCGAGCTCTTCGCCCGGCTCTTCCCGGGGCGGTCGATCGAATCGGTGGACGCCCGGGACATCTTCGCCCTGGGCGGCGGCATCCACTGCATCACCCAGCAGCAGCCCGCGCCATGAGGAGTTATGGCGTTATGCGTCCAGCGAATGTCCGCATCCGGCCATTCTCATAATAGATCTTGTCAGTGAGGGTTAATGGTGCGAATACTTGCGATTTGTTCTTATTGGCGAGGAAGGCACGTGATGAAAAAGGTCATCGTTCACAAGCCCGGCCCGGTCGCGCTCAGCGGGGCCGCCAGCCCCAAGCACGTCGGCTGAACCGGAACCGCAGAGCCGGCGTCCAGAGATGGGCGCCGGTCCGCCGAGGAGAATGAGGAGATCGGTGAGTCGGGGACCCCTCGCCCCGGGAGAAGCCTCGGAAGAAGCGCCCCTTCCTCCTTTGCTCCTGCCCCCCGTGGACGCCGACCGGCGCCTGCGCGGGCCGTACACCGCCGCGGGCGCGATCGTCGCCGCCCTGCTGCCGGAGGCCCGGCCGGAGCTCGTCGCCCGCTACGACATCGAACTGCGCGCCGTCGCCCCCGACCTGCACGGCCGCATCCCCGCCCGGCGCCGCTCCAGGGCGGACGCGCTGCCCCGGGCGGAGCGGATCCTGGTCCACGCGCCGCGCCGGACACTGCGCATCGCCAACGGTGTCGCCGAGTTCCTCCGCGCCCATCTGGAGGCCCGTCCGGAGGCCCGTCCGGACGGGCGGCGGGAGCGGACCGGGCCCCGCAGGCTCGTCGTCACCGGCACCGCCGAGGCCGACCCCACCGACCTGGAACTGCTGGCGGTGCTGCGCCGCCGCGTCCCGCCGGAGCTGCTCACCGTGGAGCTCCGGGAGCAGGCCGCGGCACTGCCCGAACTCGAACCCGAGGAGCACGACAAGCGCGCCGACGAGCTGGAACGGCAGGGCTCCGTCGGCGCGCGCCTCGGCGCGGTCCCCTACCACCGCGAGCGCGGCACCGACCCCCGCCTGGCCGTGGAGGCGCTGCGCTTCGCGGTGCAGTGGTGCCTGGACGCCGGATGCCACGACGCCGTCGCGGAGCTGGGCCCGCGCGGTCTGGCGCTGACCGATCCGGAGAGCGACCCGGAGACCTGGTGGCGGTTCCTGCACAGCACCGCGACCGCGCTCGGCTCGCTGCACCGCGAGGACGAGGCCGCGGCCCTGTTCGACCTGGCCAGGAGGGAGAGCGTCTCCCCCGTCACGCACGCGGCGGCCGCCTACTCCACCGGCATGCTGAAGGTCCGCCACCACGACCCCGCCCGGCGCGACCCGGAGGCGGCGCTGGCCTGGGTGAACCAGGCGATCGCCATCTCGACGCTGCTGCCGGACCCGCGTGAGCGGGCGTTCAAGCTGGGTTTCGACCTCAACGGCCGGGCCCTGGTCGAGGTACGGCTCGGCCGCCCCGCCAGGGCGCTGGAGCTGGTCCAGCAGGCCGTGGACCTGGCCGACCGGGAGCTGGGGCCGGACGAGCACCCGATCCACCGGCTGGTGCTGCTGGCCAACCGGGCGCAGCTCACCGTCATGCTGGGCCGCCCGGAGGCGGCGCTGGAGGACCTGGACGCGGTCATCGCCGCGGATCCGGGCTATCCCGACTACTACATCGACCGGGGCAACCTGCTGCACCGGCTCGGTCGGCTGGACGCGGCGGTCGCCGACTACGAGACGGCCATGCGGGCGGGCCCGCCCTTCCCCGAGCCCTACTACAACCGGGCCGAGATCCGCTTCTCCACCGGAGACCACGCCGGGGCGCTCGCCGACCTGGACCACGCCCTGGAGCTCGATCCGGAGTTCGTGGACGCCCTGGCCAACCGGGCGGGCCTGCTGGTCGCGCTCGGCGAGTACGGCCGGGCGCGCGCGGACGCCGAGACGGGGCTCGCGCTGGACCCGGACAACCCCTACCTGCTGTGCGCGCTGGGCCAGGTGGAGATGGCCGAGGGGCGGCACGCCCCGGCGCGGGCGGCGTTCGACCGCGCGCTGGAACGCTCCCCCGGGCTCTCGGCGGCCTGGGCCAACCGCGGGGTGCTGGCCTTCGAGACCGGGGACCCGGAGGGCGCGGCCGCCGACTTCACCCGCGCCCTGGAACCGGGTGCCGATCCGGCGCTGCTGTTCAACCGGGCGCTGGCGCTGCGCGCGGCGGGACGCGAGCGGGAGGCCGCGGCCGACCTGGCCAGGGCTCTGGAGCTGGCCCCGGACGACGAGGACGTCCGGCGCGAGCTGGCCGGTCTCGGCGGAGCCACCGGGACCGCCGGAGACTCCGGCGACGTCCCGGACCGCGGGTCGCCCGGGGACTCCGGCGGCGCCCCGGACGACGCGTCCCCCGGGCACGCCGGCGGCCTCACCGGGCGGGCCGGGTGAGCTCCCCCGCCAGATAGCGCTCGGCCAGCTCGCAGGTGCCGCGGGTGTAGCCCGCGCCGAGCCCGGCGGCGGTCTCCACCCCGGCGTGGCTGCCGATCCAGGCGACCAGCAGCAGGCGGCGGAACATGACGAACGTCCAGACCTCGGCCTCATCCTCGGCGGGCAGGTCGAGAACGGTCCGGTAGCCCCGCAGCCAGGCGTCGACCATCGCCGGGACCTCGGGGCGGTGCTCGATGAAGCTGAGCGCCGCGGCCAGGTCGTAGAGGTACCAGCCGAAGCCGCAGTCGTCGAAGTCGATGACGCTGGGCGGCCCGTCGCCGGTCACCAGCAGGTTGGCCGGCCGCAGGTCGGCGTGGATCAGGCCGTAGCGGCCGGCGTCCCGGCCGAAGCGGCGCAGCCGCCCGCGCAGCTCCTCCGCCAGCCGCCCCAGTACGGCCAGCGCCTCGGGGTCCATGCCGGGCCCGTCCCGCCAGCGCCCCCACCGGGACTCCCGGCCCAGCGCGGCGCCGTGGTCCCAGTGGAAGCGGGTGAAGGCGGCCGGGCGGCGCCAGGAGCGCGCGTGCCGGTGCATCCGCGCGGTGGTCGCGCCGAGCCGCTCGAAGCCCTCGACCAGGCGGTCCTGCGGGGGCTCGGTCCCCGGCAGGAACTCGAACAGGACGCACTCGCGGGGCGGCTCCCCCGGGACGGTCAGCACCCGGGAGCCGTCCGGGGCGCGGAGCACCTCCGGCGTCCTGACCCCGGCCTCCCGGAGCGCCTCCAGCCAGGCCAGCTCGGAGCGGATCGCGGCGGTGGAGTGGTAGCCGAGCCGGTGCACCCGCAGCACGGCCCGGAACCCGGTCTCCGGGTCGTCGACCCGGAAGGTGGCGTTCTCCGACACGTTGATCAGGGTGATCTCGGCGCCGGGCAGACCGTACAGGCGCACCGCCGTCCGGGCGGTCGCGTGCACGCGGTCCAGCACGCCGCCGCCGGCGGACAGGTCGTGGGCACGCACCCTCATCGGCCCGACGAGCGGAGGTAGGCGAGCACCGCGAGCACCCGGCGGTGCTGGTCGCTGTCCTCGACGTGCAGACCGAGCTTGGCGAAGATGCTGCGGACGTGCTTCTCCACCGCGCCGTCGCTCACCACGAGCTGGCGGCCGATGGCCGGGTTGGACCTGCCCTCGGCCATCAGGCCGAGGACCTCTCGCTCGCGCGGGGTGAGGGAGGCCAGCGGGTCGTCGCGGCGGCGCCGTACCATCAGCTGGGCGACCACCTGCGGGTCGAAGACCGTGCCGCCGGACGCGACCGAGCGCAGGCCCCCCATGAAGTCGTCGACGTCCACGACCCGGTCCTTGAGCAGATAGCCCACCGCGCCGCGCGCGTCCGCGAGCAGGTCGTCGGCGTAGGAGACCTCGACGTACTGCGAGAGGATCAGCACCGGGGCCCCCGGCACCCGCCGCCGCACCTCGACCGCGGCCCGCAGGCCCTCGTCGGTGAAGCTCGGCGGCATCCGCACGTCCACCACCGAGACGTCCGGCCGGTGCTCGGCGACGGCCTCCACCAGGCTCCCGCCGTCCCCCACCTCCGCCACCACCTCGCAACCGAACTCCTCCAGCAGCCTGATCAGGCCCGCCCTGATCAGGACCGCGTCGTCGGCCACGACTACCCGCACGGCACCTCCGCCACGATCACCGTCGGCCCGCCCACCGGTGAGTCCACCGCCAGCTCGCCGTCCACCGCCCTGAGGCGGTCGGCGAGCCCGGACAGGCCATGTCCCTTGGCGACGTGCGCGCCGCCGACCCCATCATCCCCGATCGTCAGCATCAGGACGCCACCGGTCTTGCTCAGGGTGACCGTGCAGACGGTGGCGTGGCTGTGCTTGGCGATGTTGGTCAGGGACTCGGCGACCACGAAGTAGACCGTGTTCTCCACCGCGGCGGCGAAGCGCCCCTCCACCTGGATGTCCAGCTCGACCGGGACCGTGCACCGCCCGGCGAGCGCGGCCAGCGCCGGGGCCAGGCCGCGGTCGGTCAGCACCGGCGGGGCGATGCCGCGCGAGAGCGCGCGCAGCTCGTCCAGGGTCTCGCGGGTGGAGCTGATGGCCTCGGACAGCATCCGCTCGACCGCCTGGGGGTCCCGCTTGAGCTGGCGCTGGGCCCGGGACAGGTCCATGGCCAGGGAGACCAGGCGCTGCTGCGGCCCGTCGTGGATGTCGCGCTCCAGCTTGCGCAGCGCGTTGGCCTCGGCCGAGACCGCCGCGGCCCGGCCCTCGGCCAGGTCGTCGATGCGCTCCTGCAGCTCCGCGACCCCGGTGAGCATGGCCCGGCCGAGCCCGGCCTGGACCAGCGCCGCGCCGCGGAGCACCACCGGGAGCGTGATCGCGAACACCGCGCCGATCGCGGTGTTGAGGATCACCTCCGCCAGGGCGCTGTCGCCGAAGCCGAGCAGTTCCGCCAGCCCGTGGTTGTCCGGGATGCTCGCGATGATCCACCCGTAGATGGGGGCGGTCAGCCCGAGGACCGTCCCGGCCCACCAGGTCACCGCGATGCAGAACGTCACGACGGCGATCGGGAAGTTCACGATCGCGTGCAGCAGGTCCAGCCACGACTGCCCGCTGGTCAGCGGGTTGGCCATGCGGCGGAACCAGCCGGCGTTCTCCGGTGCGCGGCGGTAGCGCGGCCGGGCGACCTGGTAACCGAGCACCTGGGGCAGCGAGCGGCGCTCGATGTCGGCGAAACCCCGGGCGAGCATCAGCGTGGCCGCCAGGATCGGCACGCCGAGCCAGACGACGACCGTGCCGAGCCCGGCGGCGAAACCGGTCAGCGCCAGGCAGAAGGCGATCACGGAGAGGGGGAAGCCGGTGAGCAGGTAGCGGGTGTCGGTACCGATGCGGCGCAGGAGGGATCTCATGGGGGAAACGCTACGAGTCCCGGACGGCGCGATCGACCCGGTGCGCAGGCGTCCCGGGGTAGGGCCATCCCTACCCCGGAGGGTGGGGCCGGGCGCGGGAAAGAAGGCGGCAGCCGTCACTGCGCCGCCGAGGAGGTTCGCGGGAGTCTCGGAGCACCGCCCCCTGACGAATCGAGACCCCCGTTGACCGCCGTCCTGACCCGCCCCGCTCCCCCGCCCACACGCCCTCCCGCGCCCCTCGCCGCCGCCCCCGCGTCCGCCCCGCCCGGCCGGGACCTGTTCCTCGACGTCCTGCGCCTGTTCGGCACGGCCCTGGTGGTGCTGCAGCACTGGAGCATGCCGGTGCTCTCCGTCACCGGAGACCGGATCACCACCGGCAACGCGCTGGCCACCGGGAACGCCTGGATGATCACCTGGATCAGCCAGGTGATGCCCCTGGTGTTCTTCGCCGGGGGTGCGGCGGGCGCGATCAGCCACCGCGCCGCGCTCCGGCGCGGCGGCGGCTCGCCCGCCTGGCTCGCGGCGCGGCTGCGCCGCCTGGCCTGGCCGGTGCTGCCGCTGGCCGCGGTCTGGCTGCCCCTGCCCCATCTGCTGCTCGCCCTGGGCCTGCCGTCCCAGCCGGTGGTCACGGCCTCGCGCCTGGCCGGGCAGCTGCTGTGGTTCCTGGCCGTCTACCTCGTCGCGGTGGCGGCGACGCCGCTGATGCGCCGGCTCGGCGCGGCGTACGGCCTGCGCGTGCCGGCGGCGCTGGCGGCGGGGGCCGTGGTGGTCGACGTGCTGCGGTTCGCCTGCGGCCTGGAGGCGGCGGGCTGGGCGAACATCGGCCTGGTCTGGCTCGCGGTGCACCAGCTCGGCTTCCTGTACGCCGAGGGCCGCCTGGACCTCCCCCGGACCCGGCTGTGGGGCATGGCCGCGGCGGGGTACGGCCTGGCCGCGCTCCTGGTCGCCTTCGGCCCCTACCCGGGCAGCATGATCGGCCTGCCGGGGGCCGCGGTCTCCAACATGGCGCCGCCCACGGTGGCGCTGCTGGCGGTGGGGATCGGGCAGATCGGGCTGGCGCTCGCCCTGCGCCGGCAGATCGCCTCCTTCGCCCGGTGGCCGGTGGTGGCGCGGGCGCTGGGCTGGGCCGGTCCGCGCATGATGACCGTCTACCTGTGGCACATGAGCGCGCTGTTCTGCGTCACCGCGGTGGTCGTGGTGGGGCTGGGGGTCCCCACCCCGGAGCCGGGCGGCTCCGCCTGGCTGTCCGGGTGGCCGCACTGGCTGGCCGCGCTCTGCCTGGTCCTGTGGCCGCTGCTGCGCGGGCTGTCCCGCTTCGAGGAGCCCCCGGCGGCGGCGCCGTACCGCGGGGGGACCGCCCGGATCGCCGCGGCGCTCGCGCTGGCCGGCGCGGGACTGCTCGTCCTGACCGTGTCCGGCTTCGCCCCCGGGCCCTGGCCCGTGCTCGGCTCCGGCCTGCTGCTGGGCGGGCTGCTGCTCACCCGCTCGGCGGGATTTCGCCGGATCCGCGGGAATTGACCCCATCTCTACCGCCCCGGTGGTTCGACCACCGCCCGTTCTTCGGCAGGATGGGAGGGTGAGCCTTGTAGATCGCCTGCCCGAAGAGATCGACGCCGACCCCGACGCCATCTTCGACGCCTTCGTCGAGTGGAACACCGAGCGGGGGCTCACCCTCTATCCGGCCCAGGAGGAGGCCCTGATCGAGGTGGTGTCGGGCAACAACCTGATCCTGGCCACCCCGACGGGCTCGGGCAAGAGCCTGGTGGCGGCGGGGGCGCACTTCACCGCGCTCACCCGCGACGTGCGCACCTTCTACACCGCGCCGATCAAGGCGCTGGTGTCGGAGAAGTTCTTCGACCTGTGCGAGCTCTTCGGCACCGAGAACGTCGGCATGATGACCGGCGACGCGAGCGTGAACCCCGGCGCGCCCGTCATCTGCTGCACCGCGGAGATCCTCGCCAACGTCGCGCTGCGCGACGGCGCGGCGGCCGACATCGGCCAGGTCGTGATGGACGAGTTCCACTTCTACGCCGAGCCGGACCGCGGCTGGGCCTGGCAGGTGCCGCTGCTGGAACTGCCGAACGTGCAGTTCGTCCTGATGTCGGCGACCCTCGGCGACGTGAGCATGTTCGAGGAGGACCTGACCCGGCGCACCGGCCGGCCCACCTCGGTGGTCAAGCACGCCGAGCGCCCGGTCCCGCTGGTCTACTCCTACCGGATGACCCCGCTGCACGAGACGCTGGAGGAGATGCTCTCCACCAACCAGTACCCGGTCTACGTGGTGCACTTCACCCAGGCCTCCGCCATGGAGCGGGCGCAGTCGCTGATGAGCATCAACATGTGCACCAAGGCCGAGAAGGAGGCCATCGCCTCGCTGATCGGCAACTTCCGCTTCACCACCAACTTCGGCCGCGCCCTGTCCCGGCTGGTACGGCACGGCATCGGCGTGCACCACGCCGGCATGCTGCCGAAGTACCGCCGCCTGGTGGAGCGGCTGGCCCAGGCCGGTCTGCTGAAGGTCATCTGCGGCACCGACACCCTCGGCGTCGGCGTGAACGTGCCGATCCGCACCGTGCTGTTCACCGCGCTCAGCAAGTACGACGGCAGCAAGGTCCGGCGGCTGCGCGCCCGCGAGTTCCACCAGATCGCCGGGCGGGCGGGCCGGGCCGGCTACGACACCATCGGCTACGTCGCCTGCCAGGCCCCCGAGTACGTCATCGAGAACGAGAAGGCCCTGGCCAAGATCGGCGACGACCCCAAGCGGCGGCGCGGCTACGCCCGCAAGAAGCCGCCGGAGGGCTTCGTCGGCTGGAGCGAGGAGACCTTCGCCAAGCTCCAGGAGGCCGAGCCGGAGCCGCTCAGCTCCCGCTTCAAGGTCAGCAACGCCATGCTGCTGGCGGTCATCAACCGGCCCGGCGACTGCTTCGCCGCGATGAGGCACCTGCTCACCGACAACCACGAGGACCGCAAGTGGCAGCGGCGGCACATCAGCCAGGCCATCGCGATCTACCGCTCGCTGCTGGCGGGCGGCGTGGTGGAGCAGCTGGACGAGCCCGACGAGCAGGGCCGCCGGGCGCGCCTCACCATCGACCTGCAGGAGGACTTCGCGCTCAACCAGGCGCTGTCGACCTTCGCGCTGGCCGCCTTCGAACTGCTCGACCGCGAGGCCCCCACCTACGCCCTGGACATGGTCTCGATCGTGGAGTCCATCCTCGACGACCCGCGCCAGATCCTGTCCGCCCAGCTGAAGAAGGCCCGGGGCGAGGCCGTCGCGCAGATGAAGGCCGACGGGATCGAGTACGAGGAGCGGATGGAGCTCCTGGCCGAGATCACCCACCCGATGCCCCTGGCCGACCTGCTGCTCGGCGCCTACGAGACCTACCGGCGCGGCCACCCGTGGGTGGCCGACTACACGGTCAGCCCCAAGAGCGTCGTGCGCGACATGTACGAGCAGGCGATGACCTTCACCGAGTACGTCGGCCACTACGAGCTGGCCCGCTCCGAGGGCGCCGTGCTCCGCTACCTCGCCGACGCCTACCGCACGCTGTCGCGGACCATCCCCGAGCACCTGAAGACCGAGGACCTGGTCGACCTCATCGAGTGGCTCGGCGAGCTGGTCCGCCAGGTCGACTCCAGCCTGATCGACGAGTGGGAGAAGCTGGCCAACCCCGCCCAGGCCCTGGAGGCCGAGCAGGAGATCGAGGTCAAGCCGCGCCCGGTCACCGGCAACCCGCGCGCCTTCCGGGTGCTGGTCCGCAACGCGATGTTCCGCCTGGTGGAGCTGGTCGCGCTGGAGAAGGAGGAGGAGCTCGCCGAGCTCGCCCCGGACGTCGACTGGCCCGCCGCCCTGGACGCCTACTACGACGACCACGAGGAGGTCGGCACCGGCCCGGACGCCCGCGGCCCGGCCCTGCTCCGCATCGAGGAGGAGAAGGAGCTCTGGAAGGTCCGCCAGGTCATCGCCGACCCGGCGGGCGACGGCGACTGGGGCATCGACGCCCAGGTCGACCTGGCCGCCTCCGACGAGGAGGGCCGGGCGGTGGTCCACGTCATCGGGCTCAACCGCCTCTGACCGCGCCGCCGCTCCGGCGGCGCGGCCCCGGCCCGCCGCCTCCGGCCGCGACCGGCCGCTCCTCCCGCGCTTCCCGGGTGGCGGAGGCGGCCCGCGGAACCCGCGAAAATGGGGGCATGAGCGATGAGGCGATCAGGCAGGTGCTCGGCCTTCTCTACCAGGACGACACGCTGCGGGTGCTGTCGGCGCTGGCGCTGGAGCGCGCGCCCGAGGAGTCGGGGCTCGAGCGGGACGCGATGCTGCTGGCGCTGGACCGGCTGAAACGCGGCGGGCTGGCCGTACACGACCACGAGGGGGTGTGGCGGCTGCGGCGGGAGCGCTTCCGCGAGCTGCTGCACGCCGCGGCCCCGCCGCCCGAGCCGGTCTCCCCCGAGGAGAAGGTGCTGCGCGCCTTCCTCGTGGAGGGGCGGCTGCGGGCCATCCCCAGCAAGCGCGACAAGCAGCTCGTCGTGCTGAACTACGTGGCCCAGGTCTTCGAACCGGGCGTGCGCTACTCGGAGAAGGACGTCAACGTGGTGCTGCGCGCCTTCCACGACGACCACGCGGCGCTGCGCCGCTACCTGGTCGACGAGGGCCTGCTGACCCGCGAGAACAACGTCTACTGGCGCAGCGGGGGCACGGTCGACGTCGCCGGCGCGTGAGACCGGGCGGTCGGCTCGCCGATGCGCCCGGCCGGCCCGGGCCGCCCGCGGCTGCGACGCCCCGGGCCGGCCGCGCTCCGTTCGCCGGCGTTCCCGTCCGGTCCGCCCACGCTCCGTTCGCCGGCGTTCCGTCCGGCCCGCCCGCGGCGCTCCCTCCACGGGCGGGCCGGCGCGGGATCACCGGCCGTAGTACTTCTTCGCGCCGTCGTGGAGCGGTACCGGGTCGGTCTCCGGCGCCTTCTCCCGGGTGATGCCCCGGGCCGACGGGTGCACCTTCTCCAGGTCGGCCCTGCGGTCGAAGAGCAGCCGGGTCAGGCTCTCCGCGAGCGCCGGGTCCATCCTCTCGTTCACCACCAGCAGGTTCGGCACCACGATCGTGGGCACGTCGGCGGGGGTGCCGTAGACGTCCTTGCCGATGACGCCCTGCGCGTACACCGGCCCGTGCTCGGCCTGCATCTTCGGCAGGGAGGCGTCCAGCGGGACGAAGGCGACCTCGTCCTTGAGGCTGGTGAACAGGTCGGTGATGCCCGGCGTGGGCAGGCCGCCGGACCACACCAGCGCGTCCAGCGTGCCGTCCTTGATTCCCTGCACGCTCTCCGGCAGGCCCAGGGACTGCCGGGTGACGTCCTCGTCGGGGTCGAGGCCCGCCGCCTCGAGCAGCCGCAGCGCGATCACCTCGGTGCCGGAGTTGGGCGAGCCGGTGGAGACCCGCTTGCCCTTCAGGTCCGCCACGGACTTCACGCCCGCGTCGGCGGCGGCGACCACCTGGGTGGAGTTGTCGTACAGCCGGGCGAGCGCGCGGATCGGCTGGGGCCCGGTGAACGCCCCCTTGCCGGCCACCGCGTCGGCCGCGGAGTCGGCCAGGGTGAAGGCGATGTCGGAGTCGCCCCGCACGACGCGCTGGATGTTCTCCACCGACGCGCCGGTCGCCTCGGCCGTCGCCTGGTAGCCGGGTACGTGCCTGCCGATCTGGTCGGCCAGTCCGCCGCCGAGGACGTAGTAGACGCCGGTGGTGTTGCCGGTGGCGATCGACAACCGCTTGCCCGCGCCGGCCGGCTGGTCCGCGGCCCGCTCAGCGGACCGGTCCCCGCCGCAGGCGGACAGGAGCAGCGTTCCCGCGGCCATCAAGGCGGCCAGACGTCTCATGGTCGTACCTCCCGTTTGCGCATCACCAGGTGGAGTGCGAGTGCGACGATCAGCACGCCCGCCCCCGTCAGCACGGGGACGGGCGACAGGAACAGCAGCGCCACGGCGGCCGCCCCGCACAGCGCCCGGACCGGCGCCGGGACGGGACCGGCCAGCCAGCCGCCGGTGGCGACGGCCAGCGCGGCCACGGCCAGCGCCGACACCGCCGCGGCGAGAGCGATCTCCCCCGCCGGGGCCTGGGCCAGCAGCGCCGACCCGCCCGGGGTCAGCACGAAGGCGAAGGGCACCAGGAAGGCCGGCAGCGTGTACTTCCAAGTGGCCAGCATCGTCCGGTAGGCGTCGCCCCCGGTGATGGCCGAGGCCGCGAAGGCCGACAGCGCCGTCGGCGGGCTGACCTCCGAGAGCACGGCGTAGTAGAAGATGAACATGTACGTCTCGGCGTCGCTGACCCCGAGGTCCTTCAGCGCCGGACCGATGATCACCGCCGCGATCACGAACGACGCCGTCACCGGTACGGCCAGGCCCAGCAGGAGCACCGCCAGGGCGCACATCAGCGCGGTGACGGCGAGGACGCCTCCCGAGACCCCGACGATCAGCGAGCTCGCCTTCAGGCCCAGCCCGGTGAGCGTGACCACGGCGACGATCATCCCGGCGGCGGCGCAGGTCACCGCGACCGGCAGCACCCCGAGCGTGCCCGCGGCCAGGGCGCGGGCCGCCCGGCGGGGCGTGAGCCGGTGCTCGCGGTCGAGGAAGGAGAGCGCGAAGGCCAGCAGCGTGGCGTACACCACCGCCCGGAACGGCGACTGGCCCAGCGCCATCAGCACGACGATCACGAACAGCGAGCTGAAGTGGTAGCCGAACCGCCGCAGCAGCGGCCACAGGCGCGGCGGCCCGGCCGTGCCGTACCCGCCGCCCACGTCGGCCACCCCGCCCGCAGCGGTCACGCCGTCCGCGCCGAGCTCGCCCGATCCGCCCGGTCCCGTTCCGGCGGACGGCCCCTGCGGCCCGGCGGCGCGCACGCCGTACCGGCGGGCGTCCATCTCGATGGCCAGGAAGACGCCCAGGTAGTACAGGAGCGTGGGGACCGTCGCGTAGACCAGCACCGTGAGGTAGCCGACCTGCATGTACTCGGCGATGATGAACGCCGCCGCGCCCAGCGTGGGCGGCGAGAGGATCGCGCCGATGCCCGCCGCGGCCAGCACGCCCCCGCCCTGCTCGCGCGGGTAGCCCGCCCGGCGCAGGATCGGCCAGGCGACGCTGCCGACGCTCACGGTCGTGGCGACCCCGGAGCCGCTGACCGTGCCCAGCAGGAACCCCGCGAGGGCGACCGTACGGCCCGGCGCGGCACGCGAGCGCCGGAACGCGGCCAGGGAGACCTCCACGAAGAACCGGCCCGCGCCGGAGTGGTCGAGGACCGCCCCGTAGATCGTGAACAGGATGATGTAGGTCGCCGCCACGTCCAGCGGCACGCCGTACACGCCGTCGGTGCCCATCACGAACGAGGCGAGGATCCGGTCGGCGTCGTAGCCGCGGTGCCCGAGCAGCCAGTCGAAGGGCAGGTGGCCGCCGTAGTAGGCGTAGGCCAGGAACGCCAGGCAGACCGCGGGGAGGATCCAGCCGACGGTCCGGCGGCAGGCCTCCAGCACCAGCAGCGACAGCACCGCGCCCGCGGCCACGTCCAGGGCGGTCGGGTCGAACGCCCGGCGGATGAAGTCGTCGAAGACGGTCAGCGGGTAGAGGCAGACCGCCAGTGAGAGCGCCGCCAGCGCCCAGTCGGCCGCGCCGGGCCGGTCGCCGCCGCCCCGCCGGGGCCGGTAGCAGACGAAGACCAGCGGCAGCACGACCGCGAGGAACGCCATCCGGTACGGCAGGACGGAGCCGGGGAAGAACGTCTGCCACAGCACGTAGAGCGACAGGCACAGCGCGACCCCGGTGACGGCGAGCGACAGCGTGCCGGGCAGGTGCCGGGCGGGCCGCTCGGCGTCGTACTCCGCGATGAGGTCCTCGGGTGATGACCGTGCCGCCGTCTCCGTCAACCGCCGCTCCCGGGTGTGGGCCGCCTGCCGTTGACCGCACGGTACACACGCGGCTGACGCCGGTCCGTCAGATCCGGATCACATTACGGTCACGCCGCCGGACCGCCCGCCGGAGGACCGGTCAGCCGCCCGAGGTGTCGAGCTCGGCGTCCGCGCAGGGCACCGCCAGGTCGTACGGGTCGTCGAGCCAGCCCGCGGGCAGGTGCACTCGGTCACGGGCGTGGGTCTTGCCGCGCGGCGCGTCCGCCACCTCGCCGGGCCAGGGCTGGGCGGGGTCGAGCTCGGCCAGCCCCTCGCGCAGCCCGGCGAGGGTCTCCGAGGTGGCCAGGCGGCGGCGCAGCTCGGAGCCGACGGTGAAGCCCTTGAGGTACCAGCCGACGTGCTTGCGGAAGTCGGCCACGGCGTGCGGCTCGCTGCCGAAGCACTCCGCCAGGAGCGCGGCGTGCCGCTCCATGACCGCGGCGACCTCCCCCAGCCGGGGCCTGGCCCGCTCGCCGCTCCCGGCGCACATGGCGGCCAGGTCGGCGAAGAGCCACGGCCGGCCCAGGCACCCGCGGCCCACCACGACGCCGTCGCAGCCGGTCTCCGCCATCATCCGCCGCGCGTCGTCGGCGCTCCAGACGTCGCCGTTGCCGAGCACCGGGATCTCCGTCACCGCCTCCTTGAGCCGGGCGATCGCCTCCCAGTCGGCGGTCCCGCCGTAGTGCTGGACCGCGGTGCGGCCGTGCAGCGCGACGGCCGCGATCCCCTCCTCCACCGCGATCCGCCCGGCGTCCAGGTAGGTGAGGTGGTCGTCGTCGATGCCCTTGCGCATCTTCATCGTCACCGGGAGCGTGCCGGCGTTGCGCACGGCCTCCCGCAGGATCGCGCGGAGCAGGTTGCGCTTGTACGGCAGGGCGGAGCCTCCGCCGCGCCGGGTCACCTTGGGCACCGGGCAGCCGAAGTTGAGGTCCACGTGGTCGGCCAGGTCCTCTTCGGCCACCATCCGGACGGCCCGGCCGACGGTCACCGGGTCCACCCCGTAGAGCTGGAGGCTCCGGGGCCGCTCGTCCGGCTCGAACCGGATCATCTTGAGCGTCTTGGCGTTCCGCTCCACCAGCGCCCGCGTCGTGATCATCTCGCAGACGAACAATCCGCCGCCCTGCTCGCGGCAGAGCGTGCGGAACGCGGCATTGGTGATCCCGGCCATGGGCGCCAGCACGACCGGCGGCCACACCTCCAGCGAGCCCAGCTTCAACGACTCCACCTCGTGTTTCTACCGCACGCGGCCGGATCGGACGAACCGGTCACCGCCCCGGGTCCGCCGTCCGCGGCCCGGCGCGCATCGGCCGGGGTGACGCGCGGTTACGCAATCACCCGGAAAACCCGCTAGAGTTCTCTCGTCGCCACGGGCCGGAGCGCCCGGTGGAGGCACGCGGAAGTGGCTCAGTGGTAGAGCATCACCTTGCCAAGGTGAGGGTCGCGGGTTCGAA
>BMQD01000052.1 GCA_014647935.1 Planomonospora parontospora | reverse complement strand
CGCCGGCGCGACCATGATGCTGCTGATGTGGGCCGCGGCCCTGCCCCTGGAGACCAACCCCTTCATGGACGACCACATCGTCTACGCCATCGTCCTGGTCACCCTGGCCCTCACCCGCGCCGGCGACACCCTGGGCCTGGGCGCCCGCTGGGCCGCCACCCCCCTGGTCGCGCGCCTGCCGATCCTGAAGTGACCGCCCGCCCCGCACCGGCCGCCCGTCCCGCACCGACCGCCCACGCCGAACCGACCGCCCGCCGCATCCGGCCGGCCCCGACCCAGCGCCCGCCTCCCCGGAAACCCGGGAGGCGGGCGCTCACGCGTTCCCCCGCCCTTCCCGGCGGCGCAGGCCTCCCGGACCGTCCACCGGACCGCCCGCCCCGCCGTTTCCCGGACCGCTGCTCCCCGGGCCGTTTCCCGGACCGTCCACCGGATCGTTCCCCGAGGCATCCGCCGGACCGTCTGACGCACCGTTTCCCGCTTCGTCCGCCGGACCGCCCGGCTCCGGCCGGGGGCGGGCGTCGCGTTCGGCGAGCAGCCGGGCCGTCTCGTCCGACACCTCGGTGGCCAGCACCGCCGAGACGACGTCGATCAGATGGCTGGTGAAGAGCCGGTCGTCCTTCCCTCCGGGCCCCTCGGCGCGGCGGGCCAGCTCCACGTAGGTCACCCGGATGGCCATGAACCGCTGGTGCAGCCGGCGCACGGCGACCTCGGAGAGCAGCGGGGCCACCAGCTCCCGCCAGCGGTTGATGCTCTGGCCGGGGTCGTCCTGCGCGTCGCGGAGCGCCGGCAGGCGGCTGCGGTGCACCAGCTGCTCCATGATCCGCAGATAGGACCGGCCGCCGTCGGAGTCGGCCAGCTTCGCGGCCATCGGCCGTACCAGTGCGGCCGCCAGCGTGCGGCGTGCCTCGGCGGCGGGCAGGCCGCCCCGTGCCTCGTACTCGTCGAGCAGCTGGTGGCGGCGGACCTCCACCTCGGGCTGGTGCTTGGCCAGGACCGCGGCCAGCAGTCCCGCCCGGTCCCCGAAGTGGTACTGCAGCGCGGTCGAGTTGCGCTGGCCCGCCGCGGCGTTGATCTCCCGCAGCGACACCCCCTCGATCCCCTTCTCGGCGAACAGGCGCTCTGCGGCCGCCACCAGCCGCCTGCACGTGGCCTCGGGGTTGGGCGGCATCGGTGCTCCTCCTCCTGGGGTCCATGGGTTCACCGGATCATCGCGTCCCGCACCGCCCTTGATGGCGGCGGGACCGCTCGTTAAGCTAATCATGCATGTGACTGAAAACGTCATGCAGTCGCATCAAATCGTGGCGGCGCCGCGGAGGACATCGACCAGGGCAGATCGACCAGGACAGAGGGGTCGCACGCATGGCCATCGACTTCACACTCGCTCCCGAGCACGAGGAGATCCGCCGCCGGGTGCGGGCCTTCGTGCAGGAGACCATCATCCCGGCGGTCGAGGGCTTCGACGACGAGGAGAAGGTCCTCAGCCGCGACGAGTACATCCGGACCATCTTCGGGCTGCGCGAGAAGGCGAAGGCCGAGGGGCTCTGGCTGCCGCACATGCCGAAGGAGTGGGGCGGCATGGGCCTGGGCCACGTCGAGCTGGCCATGGTGCAGTCCGAGGCGGCCAAGACCCGGCTGGGGCCGTGGGTGCTCAACTGCCAGGCGCCCGACGAGGGCAACATGCACACCCTGCTGCACTGGGCGACCGACGAGCAGAAGGAGAAGTACCTCAAGCCACTGCTCAAGGGCCACAAGATGTCGTGCTTCGCGATGACCGAGCCCGAGGTGGCCGGCTCCGACCCGACGCTGATCCGCACCCACGCCGTCAAGGACGGCGACGAGTGGGTGATCAACGGCCACAAGTGGTTCATCTCCAACGCCCGCCGGGCGGGCTTCGCCATCCTCATCGCCCGTACCGAGCTCGACATGCCCGAGGGCGCCCGCGGCGCCAACACCGCGTTCCTCGTCGACCTCCCCCAGGAGGGCTGGAACGACGTCCGCGAGGTCGAGACGATGCACGGCTCGACCGGCCACAGCGAGATCGTCATCACCGACCTGCGGGTCCCCGACGGCCAGATCCTCGGCGGGCGCGGCAACGGCCACAAGCTCGGCCAGTACCGCCTCGGCCCGGCCCGCCTGGCCCACTGCATGCGCTGGATCTCGCAGGCCGAGACGGCGCTCGACATGATGGTCGACCGGGCGCTCAACCGCTACAGCCACGGCTCGCTGCTCGCCGAGAAGCAGGGCGTCCAGTGGCTGATCGCCGACTCGGCCATGGAGCTCTACCAGTGCAAGCTCATGGTCCTGCACGCCGCCTCGAAGATCGACAAGGGCGAGGACTTCCGCACCGAGGTCTCGATGGCCAAGCACTTCGTGGCCAACAGCCTCAACCGGATCGTGGACCGGGCCATCCAGGTGCACGGCGCGCTGGGCTACTCGACCGACACCCCGCTGGCCCACATGTTCCAGCACGCCCGCTGGGCCCGCTTCGCCGACGGGGCCGACGAGATCCACCAGATGCGCATCGCCGAGCGTACGATCGCGGCGTACCGGGCCACCGGTTCGACCAACGCCGCCACGGGAGGGCTGCCGCTGTGAGCGAGACCACGCAGGACCGGTTCGGCGCGGGCGGCGGACTGCTCAGCGGGATGGGCGCCGACCCCGGCGAGCGGTCGGCGGCGGACTTCAACGAGGTCCGCGGCGACCGGCTCGGCGGGAAGGTCGCCCTGGTCACCGGCGGCGGCAACGGGATCGGCGCGGCGGTGGCCCGGCGGCTCGCCGCGAAGGGCGCCCGGATCGTGCTCGCCGACGTCGACGACGCCGCGGGCAAGGAGGTCGCCGACGAGATCGGCGGGGTCTTCACACGCTGCGACGTGACCCGGCTGGAGGACAACGAGGCGGCGGTGGCCGTCGCCGTCGAGCGGTACGGCAGGCTCGACCTCGCCTTCCTCAACGCCGGCATCTCCTCCGGCTGCGGGCTGGGCGACGACTTCGACGTCCGGCGCTACCGCCTGGCGATGGGCGTCAACCTCGACGGCGTCGTGTTCGGCGTGCACGCCGCGCTCCCCGCGCTGCGGGCCGCGGGCGGCGGGACGATCGTGGCCACCGCGAGCATGGCGGGGATCGTCGGCATCCCGCACGACCCCATCTACGCGGCCAACAAGCACGCCGTCGTGGGCCTCGTCCGCTCACTCGGCCAGGACCTGCAGCCCTCCGGCATCAAGGTGCAGGGCCTGTGCCCGTCGTTCGCCGACACCGCGATCCTGGGCGAGGGCCGGGCGGTGCTGGAGCAGCTGGGCTTCCCGATCCTGGACGTCTCCGAGGTCGTCGACACGTTCTTCCGGCTGCTGGACAGCGACGGCACGGGGGAGTGCTGGTTCGTGGTCCCGGGCCGCGAGAGCCAGCCCTTCGCCTTCCGCCGCGCCCCCGGCCCCCGGGCCTGACCCCGGCCTTCCGCCGCGGCCCGGTCCCGGAGCCTGACCCCCGGCCGACCGCCGCGCCTGGGCCCCCGGGCCCGACCGCCGCGCCCTCGCCCCCTGACCAGCCGCGCCGGGGTGCGGCGGCCGGCGTTTCTCACGGTCCTGCCGGGCCCCCGTCCTCGTACGGCAGGCCGACGTAGTTCTCCGCGAGCGTCGCCGCCGCGGCCTCCGACGACGTCACGTAGTCCAGGTGGGACAGCTGCAGGCGCCGCCCGTAGGCGTCGTCGGAGTCGAAGGTGTGCAGCAGCGTCGTCATCCACCAGGAGAAGTGCTGGGCCCGCCACACGCGCTTCAGGCAGGCCGCCGAGTAGCCGTCGAGCAGTTCGGTGGAGCCGTCGGCGTAGAAGCGGGCCAGCGCCCCGGTCAGCACCCGCACGTCCGCGACCGCCAGGTTGAGGCCCTTGGCGCCGGTGGGCGGGACGATGTGCGCGGCGTCGCCGGCCAGGTACAGCCTGCCGTACTGCATGGGCTCGGCGACGAAGCTCCGCATGGGCGTGACGCCCCTCTCGAAGATCTCGCCGGTGGCCAGGGAGAAGCCCGGCACCGTCTCCAGGCGGGTCCTCAGCTCCGCCCAGACGCGCTCGTCGGGCCAGTCGGCGAGGTCGGTGCCGGCGGGGACCTGCAGGTAGAACCGGCTGACCTCGGGCGAGCGCATGCTGTGCAGGGCGAAGCCGCGCTCGGTCCGCGCGTAGATCAGCTCCTCGGCGGAGGGCTCGACGCGGGCCAGGACGCCCAGCCAGGCGAAGGGGTACTCCCGCTCGTAGGCGGTGAGCACGCCGTCCGGGATCGACGGCCGGGTCACCCCGTGGAAGCCGTCGCAGCCGGCGATGACGTCGCAGTCCAGCCGCTCGCCGCCGCCGAAGGTGACGTACGGCCGGTCGGTGCCGATGTCGTGCACCGCCACGTCGTCCGCCTCGAAGCGGACGTCGCCGCCCGCCGCGAGCCGGGCGGCGATGAGGTCCTTGACGACCTCCTGCTGGCCGTAGACGGTGATGGCCCGGCCCGGCACCAGCCGCTCGAAGGCGATGCGGTGGCCCGCGCCGCCGTACCGCAGCTCGATGCCCCGGTGGGGGAGGCCCTCGCGCAGGAGCCGCTCGCCCACCCCCGCGGCGACGAGGGTGTCGACGGTCCCCTGCTCCAGCACGCCCGCCCGCACCCGCCTCTCCACGTACTCGCGGCTGCGGCGCTCCAGCACCACCGATGAGATCCCGCGCAGATGGAGCAGATGGGAGAGCAGGAGACCGGCGGGGCCCGCTCCGATGATCCCGACCTGAGTTCGCATGCGGTGAGCATGGTGGGCGGCGGCGCCGGCTGCCGAGGCCGGCCTTCCGCCCAGTGGAAGATCAGGGCGGAATCGCCGGTGACGATCCGGCGGCGCTAGTCTTCCGGCATGGTCGCCGCGCTGGAGCTCTACCTCGATCCGGCCGCCGAGAAGCGGATCAGGACCCTGTGGAGGGCGCTGGCCCAGGCCGGAGTCCAGTCGATGGGGGAGCTGCTGAAGGGCCGGCACCGCCCGCACGTCTCGCTGCTCAGCGCCGCCGAGCTGGACGGCCCCGGGGTGGCCGCGGCGCTGGCGGGCATGGACGCCGCCCCGCCGCTGGAGCTGCGGTTCGACTTCGTCGGGCAGTTCCTGGGCCGGGTGCTCTGGCTGGGCCCGGTCCCCACGGCGGAGCTGCTGGCCCACCACGCGGCGGTGCACGGGCGGCTCGACGCGGTGGGGATCGGCGGTTTCGACGTCTACCGGCCGGGTGGCTGGGTGCCGCACTGCACGCTGTCGATGCGGGTGCCGCACGCGGTGCTGCCCGGCGCGATCCGGCTCTGCATGGACTTCCTGCCGATCCGGGCGACCGTGACCGGCGCGGCCGTGGCCGACCACGCGAGAGATCTCTTTACCCCCCTGTGAGGAGAGCGGAGTTCACGGAACGACCTCCGCTGTCTATTTTGGGGGTGAAACGGGGGAAATGTCATGCATATCGTGGTGAACGCGGAGACGGGAAGCCGGGACCACCTGCGGGAGCTGTACGCGTGGCTGCAGGAGGAGACGGACCTGCGCGGCCGCGTGGTGATGGAGGAGCGGCCGCCCGATCCCGGGATGATGGGGCCGTCCCCCGAGGCGCTGCAGGTCCTGCTCGACGCCGGGGGCACGCTCTGCTCGACGGCCGCGACGGTGATCGCCTGGCTGCGCACCCGCACCGGAGAGGTGAGCGTCAGGCTCGCCGACGGCGACAGGGAGATCGAGGTCGGCGCCTCGGGCCTGCGGAACCTCGAGCACACGCAGGTCGACGAGATCACCGAGCAGGTCGTCCAGACCTTCCAGAAGGCCGGCAGCCGGGGATGACCCGTGGCGGTGGACCGGCCCCGCACCCGCCTGAGCCGGGGTTCACCGGGCGACGGTGAGCACGCCGTCCTCGCAGGAGAGGACGACGAGCTCGAAGGGGTCGCCCCGGCCCTCGGGGAAGGAGACCCGGACGCGGCCGGAGCCGTGGTCCCGCCACCGGCCGAGTGTCCGCCGCGGGCGGTCGTCCGGGCCGGGACGGAGCTCGGCGAACGTCCCGTCGGGCCGGAACTCCAGCCCGTCGCGCACCCGCCGGGAGGGCTGGAACGGGTGCTCGGCGGGGCGGTACACCGCCGTGCTGCCGGTGTCCTCCTCGTGGGAGTGGAGCCACGTGCCGACGATGTCGGGGGTCCCGGCCGCCGCTCCGCCGTCCGCGGGGTCCTCGCGGCGGCCGGTCATCCGCCGGGGCGGTCGCCGCCGCCGACCATGTCGATCACGGTACGGATCTCCTTCAGGACCTCGGCGGCCAGCCGCTCGCTGTCCCGCAGCAGCCGCCCCACCTCGCCGTCCGGTCCGGCGTGCCCGCCGGGTCCGCCGTGCCCGTCCGGTCCGGGCTGCGCGGGTACCGTCGCCGCGTCCGCCGCGGTGGCGCCCGTCGTGCCCGCCGTACCGGTCACACCCGGAGCGGCGGCGGGTGCGGGCCAGTGCGAAGGTCCGGGCATCGCGGCCTGCTGGGTGATCCCGCCCGGGGCGGTCCCGTCCCTGACCGGCCCGCCCGCGGCGGACGGGGAGGGAGCGGACGGGGAGGGAGCGGACGGGGACGGGGCCGTCAGGGCGCCCGAGGCGACCAGGAAGGACGCCCGGGCGCCCTCCAGGCAGGCGTCCATCCGCTTGGACTGGCCGCGGGTGAACATGAACATGGCGGCGTCGTCGGTGTAGTCCATGTAGTTGACGAACATGTCCCCGTGCGGACCATTGCCGCAGGAGACGTGCGGGAAGACGGGGGAGCCGGTGTTCGCGTCGGCCTGGTTCGGTGTGTCGGCGACCTTGTCGTCGCTGCTGCAGGCCCCGTCGTCGTCGCCCCAGATGTGGTACAGGTCCAGCCAGTGGCCGATCTCGTGCGTCGCCGTGCGTCCGCCGTCGAACGGGGGCGCGGCCGTACCGGTGGTGCCGAACGCGCTGTGCAGGATCACGACGCCGTCGGTCTGCGGGGGGCCGCCCGGGAACTGCGCGTAACCGAGCAGCCCGCCGCCCAGCTGGCAGACCCAGACGTTGAGGTACTCGTCGGTGGGCCACGGGTCGGAGCCGCCGGACGCGGACGACTTCACGGCGTCGTCGAAGCCGAACGACGTCCGGCCGGTCGGGACCCGGACGATCCCGTCCGTCGGCTCGCCCTCCGGGTCCAGCGCCGCCAGCCGGAACTCGATCCTCGCGTCCGCCACCAGCGGCCGCCACACCTCGGGAACCTTGTCCAGATCGGGATTGGCGGCGCGGAAGTCCCGGTTGAGCACGGCGATCTGGCTGTGGACCTGGTCGTCGCCGATGTTCTGCGCCGGGACGGCGGGATTGTGCACCACGTGGACGACGACCGGGATGGTGACCACGTCGGTGCGGGCCGGGGAGCGCCGTCCCCGTTCGTACTGGAGCGCCCGGTTCTCGATCACCGCGCGCCGGGACCGGTAGGTCGTGCTCTCGTTGAGCAGCCTCCGGTGCACGAGCATGGTGCCGCACAGGTCGCGTGTCGGCGGCTGGGAGAGGTCGGATTCGGTCACGGCACGTCCTTCTTCCGGATGCGAACCGGTGTCTGCTCAGGTCGTACCGCACCCGGCCCGGCTTCACGCCCGCAGCGCGGCAGATCTTCCCCGGATGGGGATTCTTGCCCGCTGCCGTTGCCGTTGCTCGTGGTCCGCGGCGTGTGGCCCTCGTTCCGCGGCGTGTGGTCCGCGGCGCGCGGGAGGGACCGGCGAATGCCGCGGGCCGGCGATGGTCGAGGTCCCGGTGGGTACGGTCACCGTTGCGCCGGACCCGGATCGCACACCGCCGGGACGGCAGGACAGGAGGATCATCATGACCGACCGTTCAGACCCGGAGCGCGACCACCTGTGGGAGGAGTTCCACCGGTCCGTGAACATGACCTCGGAGGAGCTGCGGGCCTTCCTGATGGCGTCCGCCTCCGGAGAGGACGCCCTTCCCGCGGACGCGGAGCAGGCCATGCCGGAACTCGGCCGCGGGGTGCTCACCGTCCTCGCCAAGCGCAAGGTCGATCTCACCCCTGACGACCTCGACACGATGCGCAGGGTCGTCGAGCTCGTGGGGAGCCTGAAGGCAGGCGCCTCCGCGGCCGAGGACGACGAGCGGCGGCGTGTCCTGATGGAGGTCGGCCACGATCCGCTCAAGCCTTCGAGGACCGAGGACTGAGCCGGGCCGGACCGCGGCGGGGAGGCTCCGGTTCGGCCCGGGACCGGCCGGTTCCGGGGGCGGCCGGATCCTCGGCGCGGGAGGCCGGTCGACGGGGGTTTCCCGTCTTCTCCGGCCGGGTAAATGGCGGCTTGCGACCGTCTCGCGCCGGAGGGAGGCCTCCGGCGGCAAGCCTGCCGGGCGGCTGCGCACGGCAGGCCGGTCGCGCCAACGCCGCGCCCTCCCCGACCCGGGGAGACGGACGCGCGGCCCTCCGACCGGCCGGGCGCGGGCGAGAACCCCCCGGCCCGGGCACCGATCGGATGTGAGCACCCTGTCCTGTGATGACCCGTCGGCCTGTGAAGATCCGCCGGTCCGTGATGACCCGTTGGCTTGTGATGACCCGTCGGTCTGCGCGTGCCCGGCGCGGTGGGAGGACGCCACGGCCGGGACCGGCCGGCCGGTGGCCGGACGCGTGACGGTGGTGGTCGCCAGCCGGGACCGCCGCGGTGATCTCGAACGGTCCCTGGCGCGCCACGAGTGCCCCGTGATCCTCGTCGACAACGGTTCGGCCGACGGCAGCCCGGCCTTCGTGCGACGGCGCTTCCCCCGTGTCCGGGTGATCGAGCTGGGACGGAACCTCGGCGCGCAGGCCCGCAACGTCGGCGCGCGGCACGCCTCGACCCCCTACGTCGCCTTCGCCGACGACGATTCCTGGTGGGCCCCCGGCGCGCTGGAGCGTGCCGCGGACGTGCTGGACGCCCATCCCCGCCTGGCGGTGCTGGCCGGACGGATGCTGGTGGGCCCGGAGGAGCGGCCGGACCCGATCTGCGCGGAGATGGCCGGTTCCCCGCTCGGGACGGAACCGGACCTTCCCGGCCCGAGCGTCCTCGGGTTCATGGCGTGCGGAGCGGTGGTGCGGCGGGAGGCGTACCTGGCGGCCGGAGGCTTCGACGGCGTCGTCTTCTTCTACGGGGAGGAGGAGCGGCTGGCGGTGGACCTGGCGGCGGCCGGCTGGGGACTGTCCTACGTCGAGGACGTCGTCGCCCACCACCACCCGTCACCCTCGCGGGATCCGCAGGGCAGGCGGGTCCTGGCGGTGCGCAACGCGCTGCTCACCGCGGTGCTGAGGCGGCCGTGGCCGGTGGTGGCCCGCAGCGCGCTCACCGCCGCGTGCGGCGGGGCGGAGGGACGGCGGGGGCTGTGGCACGCCGCTCGGCGGCTGCCCCGGGCGCTGGCGGGCCGCCGGGTGCTCCCGCCCCGGATCGAGGCGGCGCGGCGGCTGCTGGAGACGGGTCCCCGGACCCCGGGTCCGGGGCTCCTCTCGGTCCTCCGGCGGATGAGTGATCAGCCATCACTCCGGGTAGTCGGCCCCTGGCAGGGAATGAACCCGGGGGAAGAGAGTCCGATGACCGGCACACCGAATCCGATCGAACTGCAGAAGCACCTCTCGGGCGTCGACTACCCGGCCAGCCGCGACGACCTGGTGCGGGCGGCCCGGGAGCACGGGGCCGACGACGAGATGATCAAGGCGCTGCGGGAGGTCCCGGACAGGGAGTACGACGGGCCCAACGCCGTCAGCAAGGCCGTCGCCGGGCGGAGCTGACGGTCCGCTCCGCGGGCCCGCCCGTCCGCCGGGCCGTTCCGGCGGGTCCCTGCCCGGCCGGGGCGCGCCGTACGGCTACGATCGGGCACGTGGAACAGCGCATTCTAGGAAAAACCGGTAGAAACATCGGAGTCGTCGGACTCGGGGCCTGGCAGCTGGGCGCCGACTGGGGTGAGGTGGGCGAGGACGAGGCGCTGGCCACCCTGGAGGCCGCGGTGGACTCCGGGGTGAACTTCATCGACACGGCCGACGTCTACGGCGACGGCCGCAGCGAGCAGATCGTCGGACGCCTGCTCAAGGACCGGCCCGGGCTGACCGTGGCGACCAAGATGGGCCGGCGCGTCGCCCAGGAGCCGTCGGCCTACACCCTGGACAACTTCCGCGCCTGGACCGACCGGTCCCGCGCGAACCTCGGCGTGGACACCCTCGACCTGGTGCAGCTGCACTGCCCGCCCACGCCGGTCTACTCCTCCGGCGCCGTCTTCGACGCCCTGGACACCCTGGTGGAGGAGGGGCGCACCGCCGCCTACGGGGTGAGCGTGGAGACCTGCGAAGAGGCGCTGACCGCGATCGCGCGGCCGGGCGTGGCCACCGTGCAGATCATCCTCAACGCCTTCCGGCTCAAGCCCCTGGAGCGGGTGCTCCCGGCCGCGGCGGAGGCCGGGGTCGGCATCATCGCCCGGGTCCCGCTCGCCAGCGGCCTGCTGTCGGGCAAGTACGACGAGTCCACCGTCTTCGCCCCCGACGACCACCGCAGCTTCAACCGGCACGGTGAGGCGTTCGACGTCGGCGAGACCTTCTCCGGCGTCGACTACGCCACCGGCCTGGAGGCGGTGCGCCGCCTGAGCCCGCTCGTCCCGGAGCGGATGACCACGGCGCAGTTCGCGCTGCGCTGGATCATCGACCAGCCCGGTGTCTCCGTAGTCATCCCCGGCGCCCGCAACCCCGGTCAGGCCCGCGCCAACGCGGCGGCCGCCGAGGCGCCCCCGCTGCCCGCGGACACCCTGCAGCGGGTGCGGGAGGTCTACGACGAGCTGATCCGGCCCCAGGTCCACCACCGCTGGTGATCCGGCGGGCGCACGGGGCGGTGGTCGGCAGCGCCGTGGTTCGCGGGGCGGTGGTTCGCGGGATGGCGGTTCGCGGAGCCGTGGTTCACAGGATCGCGGCTCACAGCGCCGTGGGGAACGTCTCGGGCTCCGCCTCGCCGGGCGGCTCGCCGTGCAGGGGGCGCAGGGCGCTCGTCCGGTCCAGCCAGAGGAACGCGTCGTAGCGGCGGCCGGGGACCGTCCGGACGTAGTTGCGCAGGTGGTCGCGCTCCGGGTGGTAGACCACGCCGATGGCCCGGTGACCCATCGGCCGGTCGTACCACCCGGGCCGGTCGCCGGGCGGCGGCACGACGAACAGCGCGCCCTCCGGTTCGGCCTCGTGCAGCAGCGACTCCAGAGACGTCGGCCGGGCGGGCGGGACCGGCATGACCTCGGCCGGCGCGCCCCACTCGTCGCCCGCGACCACCGTGCCCCGGTGCGTCCCGAAACCGACCAGCACCACCGCACCGCCGTCGCCGTCGGAACCGCCACCGCCACCGCCACCGCCGTTCCCGCCGTGCCGCTCCCGGACCAGCTGCCCGAGGTTGGTCATCCCGGCCGCCGCCATGTCGGTGGCGCGGGCGTCGCCGACATGGGTGTTGTGGGCCCAGACGACCGCCTTCGCGCCGTCCCCGTAGAACCCGGTCAGCCGGTCGAGGGTGTCGGCCATGTGGACGTCGCGGACGTTCCACGACTCGGCCCCGCCCCGCAGCATGGCGCGGTAGTACTCCTCGGCCCCGGCCACCACCTCGGCGTTCTGCCGGGCGGCGAAACCCGCCTCGTCGTCCGGCGCGGACTGCCTGACCGCCGTCAGCAGGCCGACGGCCGCCTCCTCGCAGGACTCCGGGAGCAGGCGCAGCGCGAGGCCGTACTGCTGCGGGTCGTGCCCGCGGGCCTCGAAGCAGTGCAGCGCACGCAGCACCGCGTCGGCCTGCTCGGGCAGGTGGCGGAGGGCGTAGCCGCGCACGGCCCGCAGCGAGTCCCACAGGCTGTAGACGTCCAGGCCGTGGAAGCCGCAGCGCGCCCGGGTCGGCAGGGAGTCGTTCCAGTCGCGCAGCCACCGGCAGAAATCCGCGACCTCCTCGTTGGCCCACATGAACGAGGGCCAGCGGGCGAAGCCGTACACGGCCTCGCCTGGAGACTCGTCGCCGATGCCGGTGACCGCCCGGTGGATCCGGTGGCAGTCGGGCCAGTCGCCCTCGACGCCGACGAACCGGAAGTCCTTCTCGGTGATCAGCCGCCGGGTGAGCGCGGCCCGCCAGGCGTAGAAGTCGTGCGTGCCGTGGCTCGCCTCGCCGATCAGGACGTACCGGGCGTCGCCGATGCGTTCCAGCAGCGGGTCGAGGTCCTCGGGTACGGCCAGCGGCAGCGCCGACCGCCTGATCTCGTCATGGTCGCCCGAACGGGACACGGGCGCCTCTCGCTGAACCATGGCGGAGCCGTACCCGCGATACACCGGCTCGATTCTGTATGCAGGAAGAAAAAGTCGTATATGCCCGCATTGTCATAGTCTGGTGGGAAAGATGGGTCTATGGCCTCTGTTTCGGCCGCAGTCGCGGATCGGGCCGATCGGACGCAGGGACCTGAGGGGGAGAGACGGGGCGGTGGAGGCAGCACAGCGCGTTGGCGACGCACGGCGGTCGCGGACCGAGAACCCGTCCGGTGCGTCCTCCGTGCCCTCCGTGCCCTCCGTGCCCGGCGCCGCCCTGCTGGATCGGCTGACCCACCTGGCCGCCCGGCTGCTGGAGACGCCGGCCGCGCTGGTCGCCCTCACCGGCCACGGCAGGCAGGTGGTGGTCGGTGCGTCCGGACCGGCCGGACGGCGGCCGGGACCGCCTCTGCCCGCCTCGTTGTGCGAGCGCGTCGCGGCCGGTGACGGCCCGCTGGTGGTCTCCGACACGAGGACCGACGAGCGGCTGCGCCGCGACCGGGTCATCGGCGGGCTGGAGGCGGCCGCCTGCGCCGCGTTCCCGTTGCACGGACCCGGCGGCGAGACGCTCGGCGCGCTGTGCGCGATCGACACCGAGCCCCACCGGTGGAGCCGCGCGCAGTTGGAGCTGGCCGGTGACCTCGCCCGGACGGTGGAGGAGGAGCTCTCCGCGCTGCGGGTGGGCGGAGGCCGGCCGGAGGAGGGGCAGACCTTCCTGCAGGCGCTGCTGGACAGCCTGGACACGGGGGTGGCGGCCTGCGACCGCGACGGCAGGGTCGTCCTGGTCAACAGGGTGCTGCGGGAGAGCCGGCCGCCCCTGGTGGGGGTGCACGTCGACGACCTGGCCGAGCTCTACGGCATGTTCGCGCCGGACGGACGGACCCCGCTGCGGCCGGAGGAGGTGCCGCTGGCGCGGGCGTTCGCCGGCGAGCGGGTCGACGGCCAGGAGGTGGTGGTGCGGACGGGCGACTGCGGCCCGTGCCGGACCGTCGTCAACGGCCGCCCGATCGAGACCGCGGACGGGCGCCGCCTGGGAGCGGTGGTCGCCGTCCGCGACGTCACCGACCAGTACCGGGCCCAGGCGCTGCACCGGACCCAGCACGCCGTGGCCCAGGTGCTGATCGACGCCTCCTCCAGCGAGGAGGCGGCCACCGGCGTGGTGGCCGCGGTCACCGACGCCCTCGGCTGGACCTGCGGGGAGTACTGGCAGGTGGATCCCGGAGAGGAGGGCCTGACCCGCATCGGCCTGTGGAACCGTCCGGGACGCGACCTCCAGGACTTCACCGCCGGATCCCGGCTGAGGCTCCAGCGCGGGCGGGGACTGCTCGGCCGGGTGTGGGAGACCGGCCGCGAGCTGTGGATCTGCGATCTGTCCCGGGACCCCCGTGACTTCCTCCGCAGGGAGGAAGCCCTGCGGGCGGGGCTGCGCGCCGCCGTCGCGCTCCCGGTGCGCAGCGGCCGGCAGGTGCTGGGCGTGCTGGTCTTCGCCAGCGACACCGTCCAGGAGCGGGACGACGAGCTGATCGCGCTGCTCGACGGGGTCTGCGCCCACGTGGGCCGGTACATGGAGCGCCTCCGCGCCGAGGAGCTGGCCCTGGCGCTGGCCGCCAGCCGCCGCCGGTTCGAGCAGATCGTCACCCACGTCAACGACGACGTCTGGACCGCCGAGATCACCCCCGACGGCAGGGCGCGTCCGGTGTACGTCAGCACCTCCGGAGCCGGGATCCTCGGCGAGCGGGTGCCGCCCGAGGGAGGGAACGGCGGGGACGGCGGGGACGGCGGGGACGGCGGGGACGGTGGGGACATGGTCGCCATCGTCGGCCGCTACGTGCACCCCGACGACCGGCCGGTCTTCACCGCCTTCTGCGAGCGGCTCATCTCCGGCAGCCCGGCGGAGGCCGAGTTCCGCCTCGCCGGGCTGGACGGGGTGACCCGCTGGGCCTGGATCCGGGCGCTGCCCCGCCGCGAGGGCGACCGGTTGTTCGTCGACGGCATCTCCACCGATGTGACCGAGCGCCACCGGATGGCCGAGGAGCGCGAACGGCTGCTGGCGGAGGAGCAGCGGCAGGTGCGCCGCCTGCGGGAGCTGGACCGGATGAAGGACGAGCTGGTGGCGCTGGTCAGCCACGAGCTGCGCAGCCCGATCGGCGCCATCCGCGGTTACGCCGAGATGCTGCTGGACGACCCGGACCTGGGCGGCGAGCAGCGCGCCTTCGCCGACGTGATCGACCGCAAGAGCGCCGACCTGCAGCGGCTGGTCGACGATCTGCTGGACCTGGCCCGTCTGGACGCCGGGCGCATCGCCATCGACCCCCGCCCGGTCTCGCTGACCCGGCTGCTGAACCAGAGCGTCGAGGACCACCGGCCGGCGGCCGCGGCCAAACGGCTGACCGTCCGGGTCGACCTGGACCGACACCTGCGCGTGCACGCCGACCCGGCCCGGCTCCGCCAGGTGGTGGACAACCTGCTGTCCAACGCGGTCAAGTACACCCCCGCGGGGGGCGCCGTCACCGTCGCCGCCCGCCGCGAGGGGGGCGAGGTGACCGTCACGGTGGCGGACACCGGCATCGGAATCCCCTCCGAGCAGTATCCGCAGCTGTTCGGCCGGTTCTTCCGCGCCTCCACCGCCAAGGATGCCGGGATCAAGGGCACCGGCCTGGGACTGGCCATCATCCGGGCGATCGTCGAGGCGCACGGCGGGACCGTGACGGCGGCGCCGCGGGAGGGCGGCGGCACCGTCTTCACGGTCCGCCTGCCTGCGGAACCGCCGCAGGAGGAGTGACCCGGCCGCTGTCCGCCCGCGGAGCGGCCGCAAGGGACCGACCGGGCCACCCGTCTGTCCGCGGAGTGACCGCAGGGGACCGACCCGGCCGCCTGCCCGCGGAGCCGCCGGGCGACCGCGCCCGGGGCCGGACCGTTCCCCGGCGGGGTCCTGCGGACGCGGTACATGCGATCATGGAACGTGTCTGATTTCGATCGTGTGCGTGACATCGCTCTGGAGCTGCCCGAGGTCGAGGAGTCCGTGTCCTGGGGCACGCCCTCGCTGAAGGTCCGGGGCCGGCTCTTCCTGCGCCGCCACGAGGACCCCGAACTCACGGTGGTCAAGGTCTCCCCGGAGGAGCGGAAGGCGCTTACCGAGGCGCGCCCCGAGGTCTTCCTCGTCACCCCGCACTACGAGAACCACCGGTACATGCTGGTGCGTACGGCGGAGCTGGCGGAGGAGGAACTGCGCGAGCTGGTCGCCGAGGCCTGGCGGTTGAGCGCCCCGCAGCGGCTGGTGAAGGCCTTCGACGGGGACGGGGACGGGGGCGCGGACGCCTGAGGGGACCCCGGCGCCGGACCGGCGCCCGTCCCCGCCGGGCCGACCGCCCGGCGGGGACGACGGGTCACCCGGGGGTGTGGAAACCCCGCCGGTACCAGAGCAGGGCCTTGCCCGGACCGCCGGAGCGGATCTCGGCCAGCGCCCCCACCAGCAGATCGTGGTCGCCGATCGGGACGGTGCCCCACCGCGCGCACCGGAAGGACGCGTGCGCGTCCGGCAGGTACGGCAGGCGGGCCCCCGGCCAGACGGCGAAATCGCTGTCGGCGAACCGGTCGACGCCGTGGGCGGCGAACTTCAGCGCCAGGTCGCGGTGCTGGTCGCCCAGCACGTTGATGACGAACTCGGAGGACGAGACGAGCGCCTCGTGGCAGCTGGACGTCCTGGACAGGCCGACCAGCACGAGCGGGGGGGACAGCGAACCGGAGGTCACCGAACTGGCGGTGAACCCCCAGCGGCGGCCCTCGCGGTCGATGGTGGTGACGATGGTGATGGGGCCGGCGATCAGCGTCATCGCGTCGCGGAACTGTTGAGCGTCGACCAGGGACACAGGGCTAGGCGCCGATAACGTCACGGATCGGGCCTTTCATCGGGTCGGTGCTTCAGCCGGCGGCACGGCCCATCGGACAGCGCCGGTAGCGCGGCTTATCGGACAAACCGAGTTTCGGAGCGGGGAAGCGGCGGGAAGAACCCCTGCCCGCCCCCTCATGTCCCCGCCGGACGGGTACGGCGGGTCCCGCCGGCCGTTTCCGGACGCGCGATCGCGCGTCCGGAACCCCTAGGCGTCCCCGGTCCGCCCCCTAGGATTCGCGGCCCCATTCCTATGTTCCGCGGTCACTCTTGCGTGGCCGATCGGCGGGCTCGAATACTCACTAAGGCATCATTCCGGGAATTTGCTGATAATTACGGCAACAATGGGGAGCGAGCATGCGTTTCGGACTTCTCTACCATCTTCAAGTGCCTCGGCCCTGGACCGAGGAGAGCGAGGAGCGGGTGCTGCGCGAGGCCCTGGAGCAGGTCGAACTGGCCGACCGGCTGGGCTTCGACTACGTCTGGGCCACCGAGCACCACTTCCTGGACGAGTACTCCCACTCCTCCGCGCCCGAGGTCTTCCTCGCCGCCGCCGCGGCGAGGACGGAGAACATCCGGCTCGCCCACGGCATCGTCACCCTGCCCCCCTCGGTGAACCACCCGGCGCGGGTCGCCGAGCGCCTCGCGACCCTCGACCTGATCTCCGGCGGCCGCGTCGACTTCGGCTCCGGCCAGGGCAGCACCCAGCACGAACTGGGCGCCTTCGGGATCGACCGGGCGACCAAACGCGAGCAGTGGCGCGAGGCGATCGAGGTCGTCGCCCGCATGCTCACCGAGGTGCCCTTCACCGGTCACCAGGGCGAGTGGGTCAGCATGCCGCCCCGCAACGTGGTCCCGAAGCCCAAGCAGAAGCCGCACCCGCCGCTCTGGGTGGCGTGCAGCTCGCCCGAGACCATCGCGGCCGCCGCGCGCTACGGAATGGGAGCGCTCTCCCTGGCCTTCGTCACGGTGGAGGAGGCCCGGGAAT
Organism: Planomonospora parontospora; assembly: GCA_014647935.1. GTDB lineage: Bacteria > Actinomycetota > Actinomycetes > Streptosporangiales > Streptosporangiaceae > Planomonospora > Planomonospora parontospora. The sequence goes on along the minus strand of BMQD01000052.1, from coordinate 3,623 downwards.
GGGCGGAGTCCTATTACCGGATCCTCGCCTCCGAGGAATGCGTTCCGCTCGGTAAGGCGGTCAACCCGAACTTCTCCGTCGTCACGCCTTTCATGTGCCATTCCGACGAGGAAATCGCCCTCGACCGGGGTCTCGACGGCGCGTATTCGCTCTTCTACGGATTCATGCACTATTACGTCAACGGTCAGCACCGGCCGGGGACCACGGACCTCGCCGCGGGGTTCGAGCAGGCGCGCGAGATGATCGGCCTGACCAGGAACCCGCCGGCCGGCATGGACCCGACGCTGAAGGCGCGGATCGACTCGCTCCGCCGGGGGATCGGGACGCCCGAGCAGCTGGCCGAGATGATCCGCTCCTACGAGGAAGCCGGCGTCGACCAGATCATCTTCCAGACGCAGATCGGCAGCACGCGGCACGAGCACATCTGCGAGGCACTGGAGCTCTTCGCCGCCGAGGTCATGCCGGAGTTCGCCGAACGGCGCGTGGAGAGCGAGGCCGTCAAGAGCGAGCGGCTCGCCGTACCGATCAAGGAGGCGCTGGAGCGGATCGAGCCGAACACCGCGGACGTCTCCGACTACGTGATCAGGACCGACATGGAGTCGTTCCCCCAGTCGTGACCCACCCCCTTCCGCCTCGATGCCGCAGGTGTTGAGGCTCCCGTCCTCACACCCCTGGAGCCTGGAGGTTCCGATGTTGTTGGCGTTTCGCGAATCGGCCACGATCAGCGGCGACCTGGCGTCGATCTGGCACACCTCGACCGACGCCGGATCCTGGTCCGAGTGGGACCCGCACCTGCTCGACTGCGGGTTCGACGGCCCGTTCGCCCCGGGCTCCAAAGGCTGGACCCGGCTGGAGGGCACTCCCAGCAAGGCCAGGGGTCCGTTCACGGTGACGGCCGTGGACCCCGAGCGGTCCTTCTCCACCGAGTCGCCGATGCCCTTCGGGAAGATGTGCATCGACTACGGGTTCGAGCCGGCCGGCTCCGGCCGGGTCGAGGTCAGCAGGGACGTCAGGCTGCACGGCGCGTTCGGCCCGGTGTTCCGGCTGTTCTGGATGAAGTCGATGCGGCGCGACATGCACCACACCTTCGCCGCCCTCGAGCGGGAGGCCCGGCGCCGCGCCGCGGAGACGGGCAGCAGCCGATGACCAGGGCAGTGGTGCTCGGCGGCGGCATGGCCGGCATGCTCGCCGCGTCGGTGCTGGCCCAGTACGCGGACGAGGTCGTGGTCATCGAGGCCGACCGGTTCCCCGACGGCCCCCAGCCCCGGCGGGGAGTCCCCCAGGCGCAGCAGAACCACATGCTGATGGGCGGCGGAGCCGACGCGCTCGACCGGCTGCTGCCCGGGACCACGGCGGCGCTGTACGCCCGCGGCGCCCACCACCGGAAGATCGGGCAGTTGCTCACGCTCTCGGCCCAGGGCTGGTTCCGGCGGCTGCACAGCGACGCCTATGTGATCAACTGCAGCCGTCCCCTGGTGGACCACGTCGTCCGCGGGCAGGCGCTGCGCGAGGGGACGATCGAGGTCATCGAGTCCGCCAAGGTGACGGGGCTGACCGGCGACGCCGGCCGGGTGACCGGTGTCCGCGCCGAACCCGATCGGACGATCACCGCCGACCTCGTGGTGGACGCCACGGGCAGCCGCTCCAAGGCCCCGCAGTGGCTCGCGGAGCTGGGGCTCCCCCCGGTCGAGGAGGAGTTCGTCGACGCCGGGCTCACCTACGCCGGACGGTTCTACGAGATCCCCGAGGGCACCCGCGACGACTTCCCCGGGATCCTCATCCAGACCGAGCCCGGCACCGGCCGGCCCGGCAGGGGCGCCGCGCTGATGCTCCAGGAGGACCGCCGGTGGATCGTCTGCCTGATGGGGACGCGCGGCGGCACCCCGCCGAACGACGAGGACGGGTTCCTGGAGTTCGCGCGCGGGCTGCGGCACCCGATAGTCGCCGACCTCCTGTCCGCCGCGCGCCCGCTCACCCCGATCAGGTCGTCGCGGGCGCTGGCGAACCGGCGCAGGTACTTCGACCGCCTCCCGGTGCCGGAGGGTTTCCTCGCCATCGGCGACGCGGCGCTGGTGCTGAGCCCGAACTACGCCACGGGCATGTCCATGGCGGCCTTCGGCGCCGAGGCGCTGCGCGACGGGCTGGAGAACGGAGGACTGCGGCCCGGCCTGTCGCGGACGGTGCAGGCCGCCGTGGCCAAGGCCGGTGAGTGGTCGTGGCAGATGGCCACCGGCAACGACCGCTGGTTCCCCGGAGCCGAGACGAACATCCGGTCCAGACGCCTGCTGGGTCTGGACCTCGGCGGCCTGCTCGGCCCGCTGCAGCGAGGGTTCAGCACCCGCTGGGCCCGTACCGCCGCGGACAACCTCCAAGTGGCCGAGGCCACCTACGCTGTGACCGCGCTCAGCGCTCCGCCCGAGCAGATGATGACGCCCGGCCTGATGTGGGCGGTCATGCGCGGTCCGCGCAACGTCCCGCTCACCGCCGAGCAGGCGATCGCGCAGTACCCCGAGTTCGGCGACCTGCTCACGGCGGGCGCGATACAGGCGAGGGACGGCCGTCAGTGACCGAAGAAGAGGAAAGGCTCCTCAAGTACCTCAAGCGCACCCTCGCGGACCTCAGGGAGGCCCGCCGGTGCCTCGACGAGGCCGCGCGCAAGCCGGACGACGAGGCCATCGCGATCGTGGGGATGGCGTGCCGGTATCCGGGCGGGGTGGAGTCGCCGGAGGATCTGTGGCGGCTGGTCGCCGGGGGGACGGACGCGGTGTCCGGATTCCCGGAGGACCGCGGCTGGGACCTTGGGAGCCTGTTCGACCCCGAGCCGGGCAAGCCCGGGAAGAGCATCGCCCGCGAGGGCGGCTTCCTGTACGGCGCGGCGGAGTTCGACGCGGACTTCTTCGGGATCAGCCCGAACGAGGCGCTGGCGACGGACCCGCAGCAGCGGCTGCTGCTGGAGACGTCGTGGGAGGCGATCGAGCGGGCGGGCATCGATCCGGCGTCGTTGAAGGGCAGCCGGACCGGGGTGTTCGCCGGGGTGATGTACCACGACTACGGCCTCGGCGTGGAGGCCGGCGCCAGCAGCGCGGGCAGCCTGGTGTCCGGCCGGGTGTCCTACACGCTGGGCCTGGAGGGGCCGTCGGTGTCGGTGGACACGGCGTGCTCGTCGTCGCTGGTGGCGCTGCACCTGGCCTGCCAGTCGCTGGGGCGCGGGGACTGCACTCTGGCCCTGGCCGGTGGGGTCACCGTCATGGGCATGCCGGAGATGTTCGTCTACTTCAGTAACCAGCGTGGGCTGGCGGCCGACGGCCGGTGCAAGTCCTTCTCGGCCGGCGCCGACGGCATGGGCTGCTCGGAGGGCGCGGGCGTCCTCCTGCTGGAGCGGTTGTCGGACGCGCGCCGCAAGGGCCACCCGGTCCTGGCCGTGGTCAAGGGATCGGCGATCAACCAGGACGGGGCCTCGAGCGGTTTCACCGCGCCGAACGGCCCTTCCCAGCAGCGGGTGATCAAGCAGGCGCTCGCCAGCGCCCGCCTGTCGCCGCAGGACGTGGACGTGGTGGAGGGTCACGGCACGGGCACGACGCTCGGTGACCCGATCGAGGCGCAGGCGGTGATCGCCGCCTACG
>BMQD01000051.1 GCA_014647935.1 Planomonospora parontospora | reverse complement strand
GCGGGGGCGGGGTGGCGGTCGTGGGGCCGGGGGCCGCGGCGGCGGCGGAGACGGCCGCGGCTTGAGCGCCGCGGCCCTGGCCTGATGCCCGTTGAAGGGGTGGCATGATGACGGACCGGCACGTCCCAGCCCGTTCCTGGATGGCCTGATCAGGAGCTCGCTCACAGCAACTGCGCGGCAAGTTCCTGCCATTGACGCAATGGCGGCTCATCTGGTGTGGCCGTCAGCACGTGCAGGCTGACGTGATCCGCACCGGCGTCGAGATGCAGCTCAACCCGCCGAGCGATGTCCTCGGCCCCGCCGGTGGCCACCAGGGCGTCGACCAGCCGGCCGTCGAGGGATTCGGCGTCGTCGAATCCCAGGTCGCGCAGCAGTGCGAGCCGGTTGGGTAGGGCAGCGGCCGCGTGAGCCCGGGCCGACTCGGCCGCGCGGGCGCGGGATGAGTCCAGGACAACGAGCTGGGTGACCGCCAGCAGCGCTTGCGGCCCGAGCAGGCTTCTGGCCCGGCGGGTGTGCTCGACCGGCATGCCCAGCGGGTGGGCGCCGCAGGCGCGTTCGGCGGCGAGCTGGAGCATCTTCGGGCCCAGCGCGGCCAGCACTCTAGGCGCCCCGGGAGCAGCCGGCGGGCCGAACGGGGCGGCCTCCATCGCGTCCAGGTAGGCGCGCATGGTCGCCACCGGCGGGCCGAAGCGATGGCCGCGCACGTCGGTGACCAGGGCGGGATGGCTGACGCCGAGGCCGAGCAGGAACCGTCCGGGGAAGGCCTCGGCAAGGGTGCGCTGCGCGGCCGCGGCACTGACCGCGTCGCGGGCGTAGATGCTGGCGGTGCCGGTGGCGATGACCGTCTGCCGGGTGGCCGACAGCAGCAGAGCGGCCTGGGCCATCGCCTCGCGGCCGGTCGTCTCGGGAAACCACAGGGCCGGATAGCCGAGGTCCTCAATGGCGGCGGCCGCCTGGCGCAGGGCAAGGGCGGGATAGCGGTCCATCTCGCCCGCCCAGATGCCGACCCGTCCGAGGGCGAGCGCGTTCATCGGTTCTGCTCGGCGGTGTCCTGGGCGGCCAGGAAGCCGGCGATCTGGGCCGCTCCCGTCCGCTGCAGCCAGGTGCGCAGGTCCATCAGGCCGGGGTGCAGAGCGCGGGTGAAGGCGACGTCGGCGCGGTAGCCGCGTTCGTTGAGCCAGGTGTAGGCGTAGGCGAACTCCTCGCCGATCTGCGCGATCACCTCGATCGGGATCTGGACGTATGGCAGCGGCCGGCAGACGGCTTCGGAGATGGCCGCGGCGATCTGGCGTGGGGTCAGTTCGTCCCCGGCCAGGTCGACCGCGCGGCCGATCCACTCGCCCGGCTGGGCGAAGGCCAGCGCGGCGAAGGCGCCGACGTCGTCGACGGCCATGATCTGCTGCGGCGTGTCGGCGGCGAACGCGGTGGCCACGGCGCCGTCGTGCAGGTGGTAGGCACCGGTGTAGTTCTCCATGAAGGAGACCGGGCGCAGGAAGGTCGCGGGCAGGCCAAGCCGGGTGATGTGCTGTTCGATCCGCCACTTGTTGATCGTGTTGTCCGGCAGCTTCTCGGTGTTGTGGCGGTCCGCGCCGGCGAGCGAGGCGTAGACCAGGTGCCGCACACCGGCGGCGTGGGCCGCGTCGGCGACGTTGCAGCCCCAGCGGACCTCGTCCTCGGCCGAGAAGCCTGCCGGGGTGCCCGGGGAGCCGACGGTGGGCTGCACGCTGAACAGGCCGTAGGTGCCCTCGGCGGCGGCGACGAGCGAGGCGACGTCGTCCATCTCGGCGCGGACGAGCTCGGCGCCCGCCTGCGCCAGCGCCCGGGCCGGCGCGGCATCCGGATCGCGCGTCACCGCCCGTACCCGCCGGCCGTCGGCGAGCAGCCGCGCCGTCACGGCTCGGCCCTGCAGGCCGGTGGCCCCGACCACCACGATGGTCTTCACGATGTGTCTCCCGACAGTAGGCATGCGGAGGCCGCCCACTTAAATGGGGTGTCCCTCCGGTTATGGGTGAGTACGATATGGAGGGCCACCCCGTTTTACAAGCCCGCTCGGAGGTCACATGCCGCCAGACAGCCGTACGACCTCGCCCACGCGGCCCATGCGCGCGGACGCGCGCCGCAACTACGACCGCATCCTGGCCGCGGCCGCCGAGGCCATCGCCGAGCAGGGGGCCGAAGCGTCCCTGGAGGAGATCGCCCGGCGCGCCGGCGTCGGCTCGGCCACGCTGCACCGCCACTTCCCCTCCCGGCAGCGGCTGCTGGAGGCCGTCTTCCGCGACAAGGTCGAGGCCCTGTGCGCCACCGCCGCCGACCTGGCCGCCGACCCCGATCCCGGGCACGCGCTGGCGACCTGGCTGGGAGCCGTCGCCAGGCACGCCGTGTCCAACCGGGGCCTGGCCGCCTCGCTGATGCGGGGAGCTCAGGACGGCGATCCCACCCTGGGCGCCACCTGCCACAGCATGATCACCAACGCGGGAGCAGACCTGCTGGCCCGCGCGTGCCGGGCGAACGCCGCACGGCCCGACGTCTCGATCACGGATCTGCTCAAACTCGTCAACGCCATCTGCCTGGCCGTTGAGCAGGAACCCGACGGTGCGGCCCAGGCCGACCGGCTGCTCACCCTTGCGCTGACCGGAGTGCACCCTGCAGGAGAGACGGCGGGCCGAAGAATGTGACACGGAAGATGAATCATCAGTCACACTGACGGCCGCCGGATCCTGTCCGCCCAGTTCGGCCTCCGCCGCGCCGCAGGCGACTCGGCAACATTATGTGTCACATCCACGTGCAGGAGGACGGCCCGTGTCCGTCGTGGCGTTCCCCAGCTCACCGGACCCCACCGCCCGCACCCTGCCCCGCCTGCTGGCCGGCCGCACCGCCGGGCCGGGGGATGGTCGCCACTATCGCCGAACCCGCTGAGCTGCGACTACAGCAGCCCACGGCCCCCTTCTGGCGTATTCCGGCCGCCCCCGCGGTGGGTTCGGCGTGGTTCAGGGCGCCTCGGGCGAGGGCGCAGCCGGCGGGAGCAGACGGCTCCGGGTGGCCTCGACCCCTTCGAGCAGTACGGCCAGCCCGACGGTGAAGGCCTCGTCGGCCTGCCGCGCCACGTAGGGCGCGGGCTCGTCGTCACAGACCGGGACGGAATCGGGAATCGGCTCGTCGTCACGGGCCGGAACGGGGGCGGGAGCCGGGTCCTGCGCGGAGAGCCGTACCGACATGGGGAAGCGCTCGGCGAAGTCGGGGGCGAGGCGCGCCAGCAGAGCCGACCGGCCGGCCCACCACTCCTGGTCCGACACGCCGGTCGCGGCGGCGGCGAGCCGCGACTCGGCCGCCGCCTGGGCGTTGCCGCGCACGAAGCCGAACAGCGCGGACACCACGGCGCGCAGCGTCGCGGCGGGCAGTCCCGTGTGGAAGAGGACGCCCGCCAGCGACTCCAGTACGGCCTGCTCGTGGGGACCCAGCACGGGGCGGGCGTAGGACACCCGCAGCACCCACGGATGCCGCAGGTAGAACGACCTGAGCTCCACGGCCCACGAGGTCGCCGCCGCCCGCCAGCCCCGGCTCAGGTCGTACCGGCCGGGCAGTTCGGCGTGCGCCCGGTCGTACATCAGGTCCAGGAGCTCCGCCTTGCCCGGCACGTAGGTGTACAGGGCCATGGAGGTGCAGCCGAGCCGCTCGGCCACCGCGCGCAGGGAGACCTCGGCCGTGGACGCCTCGTCGGCCACCGCGATCGCCGCCTCCACGATGGCGCCGACGCTCAGCGCGCGCTTGGGCCCCGGAGCCCTGCGCGCGTCACCGGTGCGGTTCCGCGGCGCTTCCGGCCCGCCCCACAGCAGCGCCATCGACCGCTCGGCATCGCCCTGACCTGCGAACACGCTCACGAATTAACTCCTTATAGCATAAGCTATCATCATCTCCGAGATCAGTTTATGGCGTATGGAGTTATCAGCCCCGGCGCCGCACCGGTGAAGGAACGGAGATCCCATGCCTGAGGCGAGACTGCACGACGGAAGCGTGATCGAGATCGAGGTGCACGGCACCGGCCCGGCCCTGCTGCTCCCGGTCGATCCCCGGCCGGCCGCCGGAGAGCGGGCGGAGGAGCTGCGCAGCTGGGGCATGGACCCCGCGCTGGGCCGCTCCCTCGTCGAAGGGCTGAGCGACGTGTTCCGGGTCGTCGCCTTCGATTACGAGGGCCATGTCATGGCCGCCCCGAAACCCGGCACCCTGACCCCCGACGCCGTCGCCACCGATCTGCTGGCGGTCGCCGACGCCGTCGGCGCCGGCAGGTTCGCCTACTACGGCTACTCCTGGCTGGCCCTCAGCGGACTCCAGCTCGCCGTCCGCACCGACCGCCTCTGGGCGCTGGCCATGGGCGGGTTCCCACCCCTGGCCGGGCCGTACGCGGAGATGCTCAAGGTCACCGAGGCCACCCACGAGCTGGCCGTCGCCGCGGGCGCCCCGCCCGAGTGCCGGGAGTCGCCGTCCCCGCGGGCCTCCGGGGACGGGACGGAGAGCGGGCGGGCGTCCGGGGACGGCACGGAGAGCGGGCGGGCGTCCGGGGACGGCACGGAGAGCGAGTCGGCGTCCGGAGATCCGGCGCGGGACGGGCGAGCCCTCGAGGAACCCGCCCGGGACGCCGAAGGCACCGGAGGCACCGGAGGCACCGGAGGCACCGGAGACGCCGGAGACCTCGACTGGTCGACCGTCGAGGTGACGCTGACCGAACCCCAGACCCGCCAGTTCGTCACCCTCTACCGGGCGTTGCAGGACTTCGACGACCGGACCGCCCAGCCGCGGGTCACCTGCCCCCGCCTGTGCTTCGTCGGCTCGGCGGACGAGATCTCCTACGGCGAGCGCTGGGGCGGCGTCCGGGTCAGCCTGGCCGCCCCGGTCATCGACCGGCGCGCCGAGCTCGAGGCCCTCGGCTGGGACGTGCGCGTCCTGGACGGGCTCGACCACACGCAGGCCATGCAGCCCGCCCGCGTGCTGCCGATCCTGCGGCCCTGGCTCCTCTCCCGGACCGGCCGCTGACCGCCCGCCGCCCGGTTCGGGCTCCGGCTCGCGCCTTCGTGTCGGTCAAGCGTTCGCGGCCGTGACGGTGCCGTCGGTGCCGTCGACGGTGATGACGGTGCCGTCGCAGAGCCTGCCGGTCGCGTCCGGGACGCCGAGGACGGCGGGGATGGCGTGCTCGCGAGCGACGATCGCGGCGTGGGAGAGCACGCCTCCGGTCTCGGTGACCACGCCGGCGGCGATGCGCAGCAGCGGCGTCCAGGCGGGGTCGGTGAAGGGGCAGACGAGGATGTCGCCCGGGCGCACGCGTGCGAAGTCGCCGGGGCCGCGGACGATTCTCGCGGTGCCGGTCGCGGTCCCGCGACTGCCCGGTGTCCCGGTGAGCGCGGCGGCCGGGACGTCCGGGGCTCCGGAAGGCGGCGCCGGCGGCGGGAGCGCGGCGGTGACCGGCCGCGCCTGCAGGATCCAGGTGCGGCCGCCGGCGATCGCCCACTCGATGTCCTGCGCTCCGCCGAGCAGGGCGGCGACGTCTCTGCCGAGCCCGGCCAGCCGTGCGGCGGTCGCGTCGTCGATCGTCGACCGGTTCCGGGCGGGGACGGGCACCGCACGGGTGACGAGCCGCGTGCCCCGCCGGTCGAGGCGGGTCCGTTTGTCCGCGACGGTGCGGGTGACCGAACCGTCGACGGCGACGAGGTAGGCGTCGGGGGTGACCGTACCGCCGACGACGCCGGGGCCCAGGCCCCAGGACGCCTCGATCCGGGTGGCGTCGTCCGGGTCCGCGGGGGTGAACATGACCCCGGACGCCTCGGCGTCCAGGTGGCGTTGGACGATGACGGCCATCCGGGGAGCGCCGGACGGCCGGTCGCCGCGGCGGGAGGCGCGCCGGTAGCCGACGGCCCGGGGGGAGAACAGCGAGGCCCAGCAGGCCCGGACGGCCTCGGCGACCCGGTCTGCTCCGTGCACGGCGAGGAAACTCTCGTACTGGCCTGCCGCCGATGCCTGGGCGGTGTCCTCGCCCGCCGCCGACGACCTCACCGCCACGGGCGGATCGCCGAGCTCGTCGAGCGCGCGTCCCAGCGCACCGATCAGGGCGGGGTGGAGCGGGCGAGTCTCGATCGCCCGTCGCATCGCGCCGGGTCCGTCCGGCTCGCCGGTGAACCGCCCGGGCTCCGGGTCGGGGACGGCGCCGAGGTGGGCGGCGTCGAGGTAGGCGGCGAACGGGACGACGAAGCCGCCGGGAACCGGCAGGCCCGCGCGGAGCATCGCGCCGAGGGCGCCCGCCTTGCCCCCGCAGGTCTCGGCGACCGCCTCCGCGAGCGGTACGATCATCCACCCAGCCTTTCAACAGAAAATTGACAATATTCTGTTGATTGTGGATCATGGGCCGCATGGAACGCAAGCACGACATCGCTCATGCCGGGCGCACCGACCACGTCCGGGCCCAACGTGAGCGGGACGCCCGTGAGCGCCTTCTGCGCCTGGGCGCGGACGCGCTCGACGCCCGCCCGTGGCGGCCCGCACCCACTCCGACGTCGGCGGTCGACCTCGTGCAGTTCGCCCTCTGGCGCTGGGCCGACCTGGGGCCGGAGGACGTCCTGAGCGCGCTCGCCCTCCTGCCCGCCGCACGCGCCGAAATCGAGGAGCTCGAGGCCGGCCTGCTGTTCACGGCCCGGAGCGCAGGGCTGACCTGGGCGCAGATGGCGCACGCGATGGGGTTCAACTCCCCGCAGGCGTGCCAGCAGCGGTACACCCGCCTGGCCGCACGGCAGGACGACGGCTCGTGACGCGGGACTCCCTGCCCGACCTGCTGGTCCTGCACGCCGTACGCCTCACCGGGTTCGCGGACACCTCGGTGATCGCTCACCGGTTCGGGCTCGACGCGGCCGAGACCGAAGAGGCGCTGCGCGACGCCGAGGCCCGCGGCTGGGTCGGGCACACCGCGTTCGCCGGCACCGGGGGCTGGTCGCTGACCGACTCGGGCCGGGCCGAGAACGAGCGCCGGCTCGCCGCCGAACTCGCACGCGTCGGCGGGGCCGACGAGGTCCGGGCCGTCCACCGCGAGTTCCTCCCGCTGAACGCCCGCCTGTTGCGGGCCTGCACCGACTGGCAGATCCGGCCCGCCGCCGGGGACCGGCTCGCCGTCAACGACCATTCCGACCCCGCCTGGGATGCGAGGATCCTCCGCGAGCTCGCCGACATCGACCGGGCGCTCGCACCCCTCGCCGACCGGCTCGGGAGCGTTCTCACCCGGTTCCGCGGATACGACACGCGGTTCGCCGCGGCCCTGGCGCGCGCCCGGGCCGGGGAGGGCGCCTGGGTCGACCGCACGGACGTCGACTCCTGCCACCGTGTCTGGTTCGAGCTCCACGAGGACCTCATCGCCACGCTCGGCCTGGACCGGCACGCCGAACCCTGACCCGGACCCGGACCCGGACCCTGACCCGCGGACCCGGACCCGGACCTGCGGACCCGGACCGGCACGCCGAACCCCGACCCCGCGCTCCGCCGCCTCTCGCCGACCGGGGAGGATCCGCCTCGCCCCCGTGCTCCCCGCTACGGCCCTCCGGCCGCATCCGCGGAACGCCCGGGGGCCGACGGGGTGAGCGAGGAGAGCGCGGCCAGCAGCTCGTCCATCCGGGCGCCGCGCGCCTCGGCCGCCTCCAGCGCGGCGTGCAGTTCCCGCGCCCTGGTCTCGGCGGCCAGCCGCCCGGAGTGCGCCCGCTCGGCCTCGGCTCTCGCGGAGGCAGTCTCCTGACCGGCCCGGCCGAGCTCATCACGGACCCGGTGGAGGTCCTCGCGGACCCGATCGAGATCCCGGCGGGTGCGCTCGGCCTCGGTCCGGGCCGCCGCAGCTTCGCCGCGGGCCGTCTCGGTCTCGGCGCGGGCCCGCTCGCGCGCGGTCTCGGCCGCCTCGGCCCTCACCTGGAACTCCTGGGCCCGCTCCCGGGCGCCACGCGCCTGCTCGCGCAGGGCCGTGCACTCGGCGACCGCCTCGGCCAGCGCCCGCTCGGCCTCCGCCAGCCGCCCGGCCCTGTCCTCATGGGCGGCCCGCAGCCCGCGCAGCTCCTCCCGTACGGCACGCAGTTCGGCGGCCAGCTCCCCGCGTTCGGCCTCGGCGGCCGCTCGGCCGGTCTCGGCGGCCTCCCGGGCCGCCTCGGCCTGGCCGCGCGACCGCTCCTGGGCGGCCACCTCCTGCCAGGCCTGGAGCCGGACCTCCTCGGCCTCGGCACGGGCGCGGTCGGCCAGCCGTTCGGCCTGCTCGCGCGCCGAACGGTCCTCGCGGGCGGCGGCCAGGGCCTCACGGCGGCGGCGCTCGGCCTGCTCGGCCCGCTGTCCGGCCGCCTCAGCCTCCGCCCGCGCCTCCGCCGCCTCGGCCTCGGCTCCGGCGATGCGGGCCAGCGCGCCGGTCTCGGCCGTCTCCAGGCGCTCGACGAGCCGCGCCAGCAGGGCGCCGAGCTCCCCGGCGGCGGGCAGCAGCCGATCGGCGAGCGCGCCCGCCTCGGCGAGGGGCTCGGTGAGATCGGCGGCCTGCCGTGCCCGCCGGGCCCGGGAGGCGGCGTCCGCACAGGCCTTCCGGCAGTAGAACCGGGGGCGGCCTCCCCTGCGCCGCCCCTCCTCGTCGAGCGGCTCGGGCGGCAGGGGCTCCCCGCAGTGCATGCAGTCCTCGGTCCGCCGCTCCGGCGCGGAGCCGGTCCGCGGGGCCGGCGCGGTCTCCTCGGGATCGTCCTGGTCGTCCTGGTCACAGAGGTCGCCGATCATGGACGAAGCCTAACATCGAAAGCATTCGCGTCATCGCTAAAAGGAATCACGCTTCGCGAAAGATTTTCCTCGAGCTTGTTCTGAGTTGCGATAACACCCGGTTAACGCAACTCAGAATGAAGGGCCGAAGAACGCACCCTCAGCGCTTCTGTCTGTGCTGGAGTAGCCGTAGTAGGGATGGACCCGCAGCGGAACCGGAACGCACGCCAAGCCGGTTCGAGCAGCTCGGCAGAGCGACCAGGAGGGGGCCAGAGGGTGTCGGCGTGCGTTCCGGTCGCGTGTCCCCGCTCGGAGAGCCGCGAAGGACGACTCGGTCGGCGTGGACGACCTCGCTGCGTCTTGTCGACACCCGGCGCTGTCACCGGCTCATGCTCAGCCGGCGAGGAGAGCCTGTGTCCCGATCAGGACGGCGGTGACTTCAAGAGTGATACCGAGGTGGCGGCCTGTCATGCCCTTCGCCCTCGTCAGGCCGAAGGCGTACCTGTCGATGCCGGTCGTGGCTCGGACTCTCAAGCACCGGTCACCGGTGACGACCGGGCCGAGCGCCAGGACCGTCGGCCGGGTCATGCCCCGCACGGTCAACGACCCCTGCACGCTGACGCCGTCAGCGGATCGTCCGACATTCCGGCTGCGGAAGACGATCTCGGGATGTACGGCGGCGTCGAGGTAGTCCGGGGACCGGACATGCTCGTCCCGCTGCGGGTTGCCGCTTTCGAAGCTGGCCGCCCGGATCACCGCCTCCACAGCGCAGTCGCCGATGTCCTCGGTGATCGAGATCCGGCCGTGATCGACGGTGAAGGACCCCCGTACAGGCAGCAGACCGAACACCGCACGTGTCGTGAACCGGACCGTCGTCGCACCCGGGTCTATGCGGTAAACGCCCGGTGCCACCCCGGGCCGGCTGACAGCTGGATCCTCTATCACGCCGACCGCTTCCTTCTGCCGATGGCCGATGGCATGGTGTCGGCGGTCGCATGGCCCAGGGAGCGCTTGCCAACGCGTGTCGCCTCAATGATCTCCATGGAGACGACGATAGAAAAGCCGGTTCACCGCCGGAATCCGACTACGTGCACACCTCAGGTATAGGTAGGTACACCGTCTTGAGGTAACTCCTCCGCTCCCTGAAGGGGAGGGGTTCTCGCTAACAACTCCTAAGGCCCAACACGGGGCCGAGCCCGGTCGACCGGGGGAAGACGGGCTCTGAGCATCATGTGATCGCCGATGGCAACGGCATCCCCCTCGCGATCAGCCTGACCGGGGGCGACCGCAATGACGTCACCCAGTTCATGCCGCTGCTCAAGGGCATCCCACCGGTCCGGGGCCGGCGCGGGCGGCCCCGGCAACGCCCGAAGACGCTGTAGGCCGACCGCGGCTACGACCACGACACGCACCGCCGCATGGTCTGGGCCAAGGGCGTGAAACCCGTGATCGCCCGCCGGGGCACCCCGCACGGTTCCGGCCTGGGCGCGCACCGATGGGTGATCGAGCAGACGATCGCGTTGCGGCACTGGTTCCGCCGCCTGCGCATCCGCTGGGAGATCCGCGACGACATGCACGAGGCCTTCATGACGCTGGCCGCATCGATCATCTGCTGGCGGCGCCTCGTCCGCTGATCATTCTGTTAGGAGTTGTTAGCGAGGTACTGCCAGGACGTCCTGGAGCACGTCCTTCAGCGTGACGCGGGCCAGCTCGCACCGGAGTTTCTCCTCGATGACGTCGTAGATGCGCTGCATCGCCGGCTGGATGCCGTGACCCACCACGCATCCCGGGTCGGGGGCGGCGCGGTGCAGCGCGAACAGCGGGCCGGGCTCCACCGCCTCGTACACGTCGAGCAGGGTCATCGATTCCAGGTCGCGTGCCAGCGACCAGCCCGCACCCACCCCGCGCCGGGACTCCACGAGCCCCGCCCGGCGCAGGTCGCCGAGCAGCCGGCGGATCACCACGGGATTGGTGCTCGCGCTGGCCGCGATCTGCTCGGAGGTGGCGACCTCATGGCCCTGGCGCTGGTAGAGGCCGATCCAGGCCAGCGCGTGGGCGGCGATGGTCAACCTGCTGTTGGCGCTCATGAACCCGTTCCTCCCGATCGCAACTCCCGATGTTACGACAACAACTGTCGTAACAGCCAAGGTTGCGACATAGCGATGTAACTATTACTGTTACGACAACTCGAAGAGGGTCAACCAGTGAGGTGAAGAATGAACAAGCCGCTGACAGGCAAGGTCGCCCTGGTCACCGGAGGGTCCCGCGGGCTCGGAGCCGCCACCGTACGGCTGCTTGCCGAGCAAGGCGCCGACGTCGCGTTCACCTACGTCAACTCCGACAAGCAGGCCCAGGCCATCGTCGGCGAGGTGCGCGGCAAGGGAGCGAAGGTCGCCGCGTTCAAGTCCGACCAGGCGGACGTGAGCCAAGCGCCGGCACTGATCGACGACGTGGTCGCGCACTTCGGTGGCCTGGACATCCTCGTCAACAACGCCGCGATCTCGGTGAGCGGCACGGTGGACGACCCGGATGCCGACACCTCCGCCCTGGACCGGATGCACGCCACCAACTACCTCGGCGTGATCGCCGTCACCCGGGCCGCCTCCCGAGTGCTGCGCGAGGGCGGCCGCATCATCACGGTGAGCTCCGGGCTGGGCACCCGAGTCGGCGTCCCAGGCGTGGCCGACTACGCGGCGACCAAAGCGGGGATCGAACGGT
This sequence comes from Planomonospora parontospora, assembly GCA_014647935.1. GTDB lineage: Bacteria > Actinomycetota > Actinomycetes > Streptosporangiales > Streptosporangiaceae > Planomonospora > Planomonospora parontospora. The sequence continues at coordinate 9,589 of BMQD01000051.1, read as the reverse complement.
ACACCATGGGCGTCGCCCGCGACCTCGGCTCCCGAGGCATCACCGCCAACGTCGTGGAAGCCGGGCTGATGGAAGGCGGCATGGACGCACCGGACCCCGAAACCCTCAAGGCCCTGCTCAGCTCGCTGTCCCTGCAACGCATGGGACACCCCGACGAGATCGCCGCGGCAATCGCCTTCCTGGCCAGCCCCGCCGCGTCGTACGTCGCAGGCGCCAAGCTAGACGCCCACGGCGGCTACAACGCCTGAGCCGCAGCGCCCTCACCCCGCCCTGCCGAGTGCGGCCTCCAGGCTGATCGCCCTACCATCCCTCACTCCGCGCTACCACGATCATCAAAAGTGAGCCAGAGCCGGTTGTTGTCAGTGATTTGCGCCCGGTTGTTGTCAGTAGAGTCTCCGGTCCCGGCAAGGCCGGCATCGACCAGTGCATCGAGCAGTTGCGTCACAAGAGCTCCGCTCCCGGGCGAGGCCGTCTCCGCGGGGCTGCTGCCGGCCGACTATGCCGGCACGACGTCATCGACGCGCTTCTCCAGCGGCTTCACCGGGAGATCACCGCGACGACGGCCAGCGCGGAGACGGCGCCCAGGACCGCGGCATGACCGCCGACGAGCACGCCGCCGCGACCGCGAGAGCCGCGGAGGGTGCCGGGGGCGCCCCGCCGCGGACCGGGACCACCGCGGATCCGCCGTGTGGTCGATGAGACACGGCTCCGTCTCCGGCCGGTCAGGGAGAGGCCTGGTCGCTGTCCTTGAACGCGCCCCAGCCGTGCCAGCGGTCGATCTCGATGACGGCGGTCACCCTGGCGCGGACCCGGTCGGGGTACGGCTTGCCGGTGTAGTGGCGGGAGATGCGGTCGATGTCGGCCAGGCCCTCGTCGTCGCGGAGTTCGACGGCGCGGCCGATCAGGCTGACGTGCGTGTACCAGCCGTCCCCGTCCAGGACGGTGAGGGTCACCCGGGGATCGCGCCGCAGGTGCTTCAGGCGCACCCGTCCCTCGTCCATGTTGACCAGGACCCGGCCGTCCTCCCACAGGTACCAGGTCGCGGCGGAGACGGGCGCGCCGTCCGAACGCAGCGTGGCGATGGTGCACGGGTTGGGCCGGGCCAGCATGGCCACGGCGTCGGCGGGCAGCGGGGGCTTGGACATGCTTCTCCTCCGGGACACGGACGCGGGCGGTCGGAACCAAGGACGATCTTGCCCCGGGTCCCGTCCGTTCAACCGGAGGCGCAGAACCGGCGCGGCCGTACGGCGGTGTCGATCGTCCTCGCGGACGATCTTCCGGAGGGCCGGGCCGGGATACGGTGCTCTCCCGTGACCGAACCGGACTTCCTGCGGACCACCCGCGACTCCTACGACGCCATGGCCGTCTCCTACACCGAGTTCGTCAGCGGCGCGCTCGACCGCATGCCGCTGGACCGGGCGATGCTCGCCGTCTTCGCCGAGCTCGTGCTGGCCGGCGGCGGAGGGCCGGTCGCCGATCTCGGGTGCGGTCCCGGCCGCCTGACCGCCCACCTGCACGGCCTGGGACTGACCGTGTCCGGGATCGACCTGTCGCCGGAGATGGTCGCCATCGCCCGGCGGGCGTACCCGCGCCTGCGCTTCGACGAGGGCTCGATGACCGGCCTGGACCTGCCGGACGGCTCCCTCGGCGGCGTCCTGGCCTGGTACTCGACCATCCACACGCCGCCGGAGCGGCTGCCGGAGGTCTTCGGCGAGTTCCACCGGGTGCTGGCCCCGGGGGGTCACCTGCTGCTCGGCTTCCTGTCCGGCGACGGGTCGCTGCGCGCGGCGGAGCCGTACGACCACAAGGTGGCGCCCGCCTACCGGTGGCCGGTCGACCTCGTCGCCGACCTGCTCGGCCGGGCCGGGTTCGAGACGACCGTCCGGCTGCTGCGCGAACCCGAGGGGGGCGAGAGGCACGCGCAGGGCTGCCTCCTGGCGCGCAGACCGGCCGGCGGCGGGACCGGATGAACCGGAGGATCAGGTGACCGGAGGAGCGCCCGGATCGGCTCCCCGCTCGGCTCCCGGCTCGATGGCCCGGTCGTCACCGGACCGGGCTGCTCACGGCCCGGGTCGTCACCGGGCCGGGCTGCTCACGGCTCGGTCGGCGGGGTGACGGTCCCGTCGAGGATCCGCCGGCGGACGGCGTCGACCTTCCGCTGCAGCGGGGCCACCGCCTCGGTGTTGGAGGTCGCGTAACCGACGCCGTCGGTCTTGAGGTCGAAGCGCTTGACGCCGCCGCTGCGGTCGCCCTTGATGAAGGCCTGGATCTCCTGGAAGACGGCGTTGTCCACCCGCTTGACCATGGAGGTCAGGATGGAGTCCCTGACACCGGCGTCCGCGGTCTGGTACTGGTCGGTGTCCACCCCGATCGCCCAGGCGCCCCTGCGCGCGGCGACCGCCTCCAGCGTGCCCGCGCCGGACCCGCCGGCCGCGGTGTAGATGACGTCGACCCCGGACGCCAGCATCCCCTCGGCGATCTTCTTGGCCTTGTCGGGCGCGCCGAAACCGCCGAAGTCCGGCGGTGTGGAGATGTAGTCGACGCTGACCCGCACGCCCGGCCGGGCCTTCGCAGCGCCCGCCGCGAAGCCCGCCTCGAACTTCTGCAGCAGCGGCATGCGCACGCCGCCGATGAAGCCCACCCTGCCGGAGCGGGACTTCAGCGCCGCGGCGGCGCCGGCCAGGTAGGAGCCCTGCTCCTCGGCGAAGACCAGGGAGACCACGTTCGGCGCGGTGAAGGAGTCGTCGTCGACGATCGCGAAGGTGGTGCCGGGGAACTCCGCGGCGACCTTCTTGAGGGACGTGGCGTACAGGAAGCCCACCGCGATGACCGGGTTGCGGCCCTGCTCGGCCAGCTCGCGCAGCCTGGCGGTCCGCTCCTCCTCGGTCTCCTCGGAGAGGGTGACCTCGGCGCCGTCGACCTCCAGCTCCTTCTTCGCCCGGTCCAGGCCCGCGGCCGCCGCGTCGTTGAAGCTCTTGTCGCCCCGGCCGCCCTGGTCGAAGGCCAGGCCGACCCGGACCTGCTCCAGTCCCAGGCCGTCGCCGCCCGCGGCGGCTGCGCGCACGACCGGCTCCGCCTCGGTCCCGCACCCGGCGAGCGCCGTGGCGGCGGCGGTGGCCAGCGCGGCCAGCGCGATCCTGCTCCTGTGGGGCCTGTCAGCCACTGTGCTCTTCCTTCTGACGTGCGGATCTGTGAGGTCCTGCGGGCTTCTGACGTGCGGATCCGGGTGATCCTGCGGGACGTACGGCGTGCTCACGGCGTGAGCGCGCCGTCCTCGCGGTGCGTACGCGCCGACCGGCCGTGATCGTGCATCGGACACGGCCTAGTAGCGGAACTGCTCGACGGCTTCGCGCAGCCGGCGGGAGACGCCGGTGAGCTCGGCGACGGTACGGCGCGAGCGGGAGACGTCGGCGTCGACGGCGGAGGCCGAGGAGGCCACGGCGGTGATGCTCTCCGCGATCCGGGAGGCGCCGCCGGCGGCGTCGGCGACGCTGCGGTTCATCTCGTTCGTGGTCGAGGTCTGCTCCTCCACCGCGCTCGCGATCGTCATCTGGTAGTCGCTGATGCCCGCGACGACCTCGCTGATCCGGCCGATGGCGCCGACCGCGGCGGCGCTGTCGCTCTGGATGGCCTGGACGAGCCGGCCGATCTCCTCGGTGGCGGAGGCGGTCGCCTGCGCCAGGTTCTTGACCTCGTGGGCGACGACGGCGAAGCCCTTGCCGGCGTCCCCCGCGCGGGCGGCCTCGATGGTGGCGTTGAGGGCGAGCAGGTTCGTCTGCTCGGCGATGCTGGTGATCAGCTTGACCACGTGGTCGATCTCGGAGGACGACGAGGTCAGCTGGACGACGGTGGCGTTGGCCGACTTCGCCACGGCCACCGCCTCGGTGGCGACCCGGGCCGCGTCGGAGGCGTTCTGGGAGATCTCCTCGATCGCGCCGCCCATCTCACGCGACCCCTCGGCGACGCTGCGCACGCTGTCGCTGACCTCCTGCGAGGCCGCGGCGGCGGCCCCGGCCTGCTCGGAGGTCTTGGTCGCGCTGTCGGCGAAGACGCGGGTGACCTCGTCCAGCTCGGCCGACATGTCCGCGAGCGTCCCCGCGTGGGCGGCCACGTCGGTGACGACGGTGCGGACCGCGGCGAGCGCCTCGTTGAGCGCCTCCGCCATCTGCGCGGGCTCGTCCGCGCCCTCGGTGGGCAGTTCCACGTCGAGCCTGCGGCCGGCCACCGTACGCAGGGCGTCCCGGGCCGTGGTGACCGGGTTGACGATGCTCCGGGTCACCAGCCACGCCAGGGCGCAGCCGAGCGCGAGGGCCAGCACCGTGCCGACGGTGATCGCGCGCTGGGCGGAGGCGGCCGCCTCGGACGAGGCCTCGACCGCGGCCTGGCTGCGCTGGTCGACGGACTGGGCCAGCTGCTGCGAGGCCCGCAGGATCCGGTAGTAGGTGTTCCAGCTGTCGTAGACGGCCAGCTGGTCGCCCTTCCAGAGGGCTTCGGGGGTGCCCGGCCTGAACGTCTCGACGATCGTGTCGTTCAGGACGAAGTACGTCTCGGACTCGGCGCCGACCCGCTCGAACAGCTTCCGCTCCGCCTCGGTCATCGAGGCGGTGGCCACCTGCGGCAGGAACTTCTCGAAGCGCTCGCGCTCCTGCTGCCAGGCCTTGTAGTTGACCGAGTCGCCGCCGAACGCCCGGTCGGCGCCCAGGCGGTGGACGTCGGAGATGTAGGCGCTCTGCCAGCCGCTCATGCCGGCCGCGTAGAACTTGATCTCCTTGGCCTGGCTGGTGAGCACCTGGAGGTCCCGGACCTGCGCGGCGGTGTTCCGCTGGTCCTGGATCGCGAGGAAGGAGATCACCGCGATCACTGCCAGCAGCGTCAGCAACGCGGTGAACGCCACCGCCAGCCGTACCCCGATCCTGACGCGCCGCATGTGGTCCTCCGTGATTGACGCCGTACGGCGGCCCGATCGGCAGGCGCGGGGCGGAACTGAGCACACTTCGCTCTGAGCGGACTCCCCTGTCCGCGGGGCCCCCGTGGAGCCGGCGCCCGTACGGCGGAGCCCGCGGCTCAGGGCGGGCCTGGCCGTATGATCGCGGACCTGGGAGTATCCGAGGCGGGCGTGGCCGGGCCGCGTGCCGCGCCGCGCGCCGTACGCCGGGGAGGCGATCGATGACCGGTGACGACGGGACGGGCGTCTCCGCCTCGGCGGACGTCTCCGTCCGCCCCGCCGCGGACGGGCGGAGCGCGGTGGAGCGGGTCGTCCGGGGGAAAGCCGCCCCGGAGACCGGCGCGGCGCCACCGGGCGCGGACCCGTCCGCCGCGATGCCGCCGGACACGGTGCCGTCCGCCGCGATGCCGTCCGGTGCAGTGCTGCTCGATGCGGTGCCGTCCCGCGTGATGCCGCCCGACGCCGTGGTGTCGGCCTCGACCGCGGCCCGCATTGCGGCCAGCGTGCCGGAGGCCACCCGCCGTGCCTACGCGGGGGACTGGAACCGGTTCACCGCCTGGTGCGGGAGGTCGGGCCGTACGGCGCTGCCCGCCACCGCCGAGACCCTGGCCGAGTACGTCTCCGTCCTCGCCGACGAGGGCAAGGCCCCGGCGACCATCACCCGGGCGATCGCCGGCATCCGCACCGCGCACCGCGTGAGCGGCCTGACCCCGCCCGACACCACCGCCGCCCGCGCCGTCCGCAGGGCGTACCGGGGCGAGCGCGCCGCCGCGGGCCTGCCCAACCAGCGCCAGGCGGCCGCGCTCGCGGTCGCCCACCTGCGGCGGATCGCCGCCGCCCTCGACACCGGCGCCCCGGCGGACCTGCGCGACCGGCTGGCGGTCGTGCTGGGCTGGGCCATGATGGCCCGCCGCAGCGAGCTCGCCGGTCTCGACCTGGCCGACGTCACCGAGGTCGAGCAGGGACTCGTCGTCACTGTGCGCAGGTCGAAGACCGACCAGGCCGCGACCGGGCGGCAGGTGGCCGTGCCGTACGGTTCGGATCCGCTGACCTGCCCCGTGCGCACCCTGCGCGCCTGGCGGGAGCTGCTGGCCGCGCACGGCGCCGTGACCGGTCCGCTGCTGCGCCGTGTCGACCGGCACGGCGTCGTCGCGGGCGTGCCCGGCGCGACGCCCTCCGGCCGCGGGCCCGCGGACGGGCGCCTCACCGGCTACGCGATCGGCAGGATCCTCATCCGGGCCGCGCACCGGGCCGGGCTGGCGGTCGACGGCCTCAGCGCGCACAGCCTGCGGGCGGGAGGCGCGACCGGCGCCTACACCGCGGGGGCCGACCTGGTCTCCATCGGCCGCCACGGCGGCTGGCGCGACGGCTCGGCCGAACTGCTCAAGTACATCCGCGACGTGGACCGCTGGAAGCACAACCCCATGCACGGCTCGGGCCTGTGAGGGCCGCGGTGCCGGGCTCGCTGCCGACGGGCCGGACGCCGGGCTCGCTGCCGACGGGCCGGGCTGCGGGCCCGTCCACTGCGGGGCGGTTTTCGGACGGTCCCTATTCGGGATTACGGTCCTCTATGTCACCGTGCCCGGGCCGGCGGGCCCGGGCACGTGGTGCTCGGATGCTCCGTCACGGCGGCCCGGCCTGCGGGCCGCCGTGACGGGCCCGCTCACCAGGCGTAGCTGTACAGGTAGTTGCTGCTGGCCCCGTACGGCCCGGCGAACTGGTAGTTCGAGTAGTACCAGCTGCTACCCCAACCGGGGCCGTAGCCATAGCCGCCGTAGTAGGGATACGGGTGGTCGGTGTCCGCCAGGGCGGCACTCTGACCGGCGAGCCCTAGGGCCGCAACGGTTCCTGTGATCACCAGTGCACGTCGGATCATCGTCATCATTGCGATCTTTTCCTTCCGCTCCGCGCGTCACGGTCGTGGACGACACGGATCACTCGAAGGGACGCCGCGGCAGTCAGCCTTCAGGACCGGACATGGTTCCCATCCCTGACTGGAGCGGTCTCATTTCACATTACGCTCAGCCGTCCCGCGCATCGGAAGAACGCCGAGTGATGATCTAAGGAGTTATGTCCCTATATAGGGAGACATGCTGGCCGGTTGTGACCGAGGACGGTTGCGATCTCCACCCGCGGGCGGACGGCATGGGACGCCCCTGACCTCTCTCACCCGGGAGACGGCGGCCGTCCGTCACGGCGCGTGGGGACCGGGCGCGCCGATCCGGCTTCCTCATGAGCACCCGACCCCCTTCATCACGAGCACCTGACACCACGCGGGCCACAGGTGTTCACGGCGTAAACACCGGAGGCATCTGGAATAGTTGGCCTCCTGATCCGAAGTACCGGAACGGGAAGCACACGGAACAGGAGCCCGACGTGGCCAGAGTGCATGTTGTCCTCAATCAGAAAGGCGGCGTCGGCAAGTCCACGCTCGCCGTCAACCTCGCCGCCGTCACGGCGGACACCGTGGGCGGGGTGGCGGGGGAGAACCCCCCGGTAGTCACGGTCTCCATCGACCCGCAGGGATCCGCCGTCTGGTGGTCGGAGCGGGTCGGCGACGCCCTCCCCTTCGACTTCGTCCAGGCCCACGACGACATCGCCGGGCTGGCGGGCCTCCGCCACATCCCGCACGTCACCGACGTGTGGGTGGACACCCCCGGCTGGCTCGACCTGTCGGACGGGGCCTCCTCCGACGACCCACTCGGGGACGGCAAGGCCGCCGAGGCGCTGCGTGCCGTACTGGACAACGCCGACGACGTGATCGTCCCCATCGAGCCGGAGCCGCTGTCGTTCCAGCCGACGTTCAACACGATCGAGAAGGTCGTCAAGCCCCGGAAGCTGCCCTATCTCGTGGTGGCCAACAACTGGGACCCGCGCGACGGCCGCGCCGACCTGGACGACACCCTGCAGTTCGTACGCAACCAGGGCTGGCCGCTGGCCAACACGGTGATCAGACACTACAAGATCCACTCCCGCGCGTCGGCGGAGGGCCTGGTCGTCACCCAGTACCCCAAGAACCGGGTGGCGATGGAGGCGCGCGAGGACTTCTACCGGCTCGCCCTGGAGCACGGGCAGATGCGGAACGGGAAGCAGTGATGGCGGGGAAGAGGACGAGTCTCGCGGCGCTGATGGTCGGCCAGCCGGCCGAGCCCGAAGCGAAGGCCCCGGCCCCTGCCCCGGTGACCGTCGCGGCCGCCAGGCGGCCGGAGACCCTGCGGCTGGAGGACCTGGCCGACAACCCGGACAACCCCCGGGAGAGCCTCCGGGACCTGGAAGGGCTCGCCGACACGATCCGCGACGAGGGCGTGCTGCAGGACCTGGTCGTCGTCCCCCGGGACATCTGGCTGGCCGTCCACCCGCACCACGGCGAGGAGATCGGCGACCGGCCGTACGTCATCCAGCACGGCCACCGGCGCCGCCACGCGGCCGCGCTGGCCGGGCTCGCCGAGGTGCCGGTCAAGGTGCGCGATTCCGCCGAGTCCGCCGAAGAGCGCACCCTCATCGAGAACTTCCAGCGCGACGACCTGACGCCGCTCGAGGAGGCGCGGGCGCTGCAGCGGCTGATGGAGCTGCGCGAGATCTCGCTGCGGGAGGCCTGCCGCAGGGTGGGCAAGTCCCCCGGCTGGGGATCCCAGCGGCTGGTGCTGCTCAGGCTCAGGCCCGAGCTCCAGCAGGCCCTGATGGACGGCACGCTCAAGCTGGAGGACGCCCGGGAGATCGGAAAGCTCCCCCCGGAGGAGCAGGCCCTGCCGGTTCCACCGGCCGTCCCGCCTACTGCGGAGGAGCGCCGGAGCCGGGGGGGTGTTCACGGCGTGAACACCCAGGAGGTCGGGCCCGCCGTCCCCCGGCAGACCGGAACCGGCAGACGGGACCGCGGTGTCATCCCCCTCGGGCCGCCGTCGGTGATCGCAGCGGAGCTGCGGGCCCGGCTCTCCCGGGAGGATCTGGAGACACTGGTGGAGCTGCTCTCCGCCACGGTGGCCCGCTGACACCCGGCCGCTCGGCCGCCCGGCCCGCCACATCGCGCGGAGACGGGAGACGCCGCGCGCGACCGCGAGACCACCCGGGCGGCGCGGTGTTCACGGCACGGACGTCCGGAAGGGCGGCCGCAGGGTTCCCCGCTCCCCCTTCCCGTTGAAATCGGCGTACGGCCGACCGGGAAGGCCGAGTGGAGACCTTTCGCAGAGCGCTGTCACGGCGAACGCGCAGGCGGCCGCCATGCCCTCGGTGTCGAGGGACAGGGTGTTTACGCCGTGAACACCGCCTGCTGATTCCGGCATCGTCCGGAGGGGAAGCGGTGCTGGGACCGTGCTCCTGCGAGAGCGATGGTGTTTACGGCGTGAACACCCGGCGGGTGAAGTCGTCAGCGGTCGCCGGTTCCCGGGCCTCCGGTCCGAGGGTGAGACGGGAGCCTCCGGTGTTTACGGCGTGAACACCCGGCGGGTGAAGTCGTCAGCGGTCGCCGGTTCCCCGGCCTCCGGTCCGAGGGTGAGACGGGAGCCTCCGGTGTTTACGGCGTGAACACCCGGCGGGTGAAGTCGTCAGCGGTCGCCGGTTCCCGGGCCTTCGGTCCGAGGGTGAGGCGGGAGCCTCCGGTGTTTACGGCGTGAACACCCGGGCGGTGCGGCCGGCGGCTTTCTGCCG
>BMQD01000050.1 GCA_014647935.1 Planomonospora parontospora | reverse complement strand
GGCGGCAGGTCGGCGAGGTCGAACCGGATGTCGCGGCCGGCCCGGTGCTCGGCCAGGTCCGCCCACACCTGACCGGTGAGCGCGGTCAGGTCCACCCGCCGCAGGTCGACCTGACCGCGCTGCAGCCGGGAGAACGACAGCAGGGCGGCGATGAGGTCGGCCATCCGGGCCGCGTTGGAGCGGATCTTCTCCACGAACAGGCCCGCCTCCTCGGCGGACATCCGTCCCGGGTAGTGCTCGGCGAGGACCTCGGCGTACGCGCTCATCGCGGTCAGCGGGGTGCGCAGGTCGTGGGAGATGCTGGCGGCCAGCAGCTCCAGTTCGGTGTTGAAGGCGTGCAGTTCGGCGGCCTGGCGGCGCAGCTGCCGCTGCCCCTGCAGCCGGCGGTGCGCGATGTGCCCGATCGCGGCGACGGCCACCAGCCCGAAGAGCGCGGCCGCCAGCAGGACGACCCCGAAGCGCCGCTGCGCCTCGTCCGCCGGGGCGTACAGCCTCCGGTGCGGGGCCTCGGTCACCAGCCGCCAGCCGTCCGGCCAGACCGGGGCGGAGGTGTAGTGCCAGTTCTGGCCCGCCGCGCGGTAGTCGCCGTCCGGGCTCCGCGCCAGCGCCGCGCCCAGGGGCGGGACGAGCCGGGCCAGGGGGACGATCTGCGGGCCCAGGCTTCTGGTGGCGGCGACGACGTTGCCGAACCGGTCGATCAGGTAGGCGTGGCCGCCGCGGGGGACGACCGCCTCGCGCAGGTAGTCGCCGAGCGGGCTGTCGGCCGCGACGAGCCCTCCGGAGAAGACCCGCCGCCCGTAGGGGGTCGGGAACGGCACGGCGATCGCGGTGAGGGACCGGCCGGGGACCACCACCGACGCGTACACGCCGGAGACGGTGATCCGGTCCTGCTGCAGGGCCAGGCGGACGTGCTCCAGTTCGTCCGCCAGGTCCCGCCCGACCAGGGCGGGCTGCGACGGCCAGGTGAGCATGGCCCGGCCGCGGTCGTCGAGCAGGATCATGGACGTGTAGCCCAGTCCCGCCCCGAACACCTCCAGCCGCTCCTGGCTGACGGTCCGGTCGGCCAGGACCCTGGCGGCGTCCTGCCGCTGCCTGGTCGCGAGCCCGGTCAGGTAGGACCGGGTGAAGGCGGCCGCGACCTGGGTGCGCTGGGCCAGGCCCCCGTCCTCCGCGGTCCGCAGGAACCGGCCGGCCCACGTCCACGTGCCCGCCGCGAGCGCCACCAGCAGCAGCCACGCCACCGGGCCGAGGAGCACGGCGAACCGGTCGCGCAGTCTGCTCTCGCTGTCGGCCTGGGCCACGGCACCTCCGGATCCATCAGATCTAGCGAGGGGACTGCCGGGTTCACCCGGCAGGGGAATCGCTTCCCTGTTACAGTTTTTTTGCTTGAAGCGGGCAGGGCTTGTCCGTCGCCCACCTCGGCAGAGGAAAGCGAGAAGCCGCTCCCTTCAGGGAGCGGAGGAGTCACCGCAAGCTGACATTCCCGTGCCGCTCGGCGGACCGGCGACCGGCTCGCTCCCGGGCGCGAGGACGAGCCGACGATGACACTCCGTAACAGTCGAACACACAAAGCTAACCACTGCTCCCATCGGCCGGACGCCGCCCCCGGGCGGGTCAGGAACCCCTCGGCCGAGGGAGCGCGGCCCGCCGGCGCCATCGCGGCCGGAGCGGGCAGGCCCGGCCGCTCAGGTGCCGAGGAGCTCCATGATGCGCAGGGCGCCCGGGCCTATGATGATCACGAAGAGGGCGGGGAAGAGGCAGAACAGCAGCGGAAAGAGAATCTTGATGGGGACCTTCTGCGCGGCCTCCTCGGCGCGCTGGCGGCGGCGCAGCCGCATCTCCCTGGACTGCTCGCGCAGCACGTTCGCGATCGGCACGCCGAGCTCCCCGGCCTGCACCACCGCGGCGGCGAAGCCGCGCAGCTCCACCACGGTCGTGCGGCCCGCCATGGCCCGCAGCGCGTCGCTGCGAGGCTTGCCGATCTGCATCTCGCGCAGCACCCGGGCGAACTCGCCCGCCATCGGACCCTCGGCGTTGGACCGCACCTGCGCCACGGCCGCGTCGAAGCCCAGGCCCGCCTCCACGCTGACGGTGAGCATGTCCAGCACGTCCGGGAGGGTCCTGGCGATCTCCTGCTGGCGGCGCACGCCGAGGTTGTAGATCAGCAGGTCGGGTAGGAGGAACCCGGCGGCCGCGCCCGCCACCGCGCCGATCAGCGCCCCGGAGCCGCCGAGGCCGGAACCGTACAGCGGGCCCAGCAGGGCGCCGCCCGCCAGGCCCAGGCCCTTGGCCTGCATGACCCGCTCGGCGGGCCACTTCGGCGGGTTGCCCGCGTACGACAGCGAGCGGTGCAGCCGGGCGACCAGCCCGGCGGGGGTGAGCCTGCGGCCGAGCTCGCCGAACCTGGCGGCGAGCGGGCGGAGCACGCGGTCGGCGAACGGCTCCGCCGCGGGCTCGGGGGGCGCCGCGCCCGCGCCGTAGACGTCCTCGACGGCGGCCAGCCGCGCCGCCGCCACCCTCCGCCCGCCGCGGCCCGCGGTCAGCGCCCTCCAGGCGAGCACGACGGCGCCGATCAGCGCCCCGAACCCGGCCATCAGCGTCAGTGCCCCCACCGGTTCAGACCTCCACCTTGATCAGGCGGCTCATCCAGAAGGCGCCGACGGCGACCAGCAGCACCGCGGCGCAGAGCATGGCGACGCCGAGCGGCTCGGTGTAGAGGGGGCGCACGTACTCCCCGCGGATGAGGAACATCCAGGCGCCGATGCCGATCGGCAGCGCGATCAGGACGTAGGCCGACAGGCGGCCCTCGGCGGTGAGCGCGCGCACGTGGCGGCGGAGCCGGGCGCGCTCGCGCATGGTGCCCACCGCGGTCGCCATGATCTCGGCCAGGTTGCCGCCGACCTCGCGCTGGATGCGGATGGCCATGACCAGCCAGGACAGGTCCCGGCACCGGGTGCGTCCGGCGGTCTTCTCCAGCGCGTCCTCCAGGTCGACGCCGAGCCGGGTCTCGGCCAGGGCCCGGCCGAACTCGGTGCTGACGGGTTCGGCCGACTCCCGCACCAGGGCGGCCAGCGCCTGCCCGAGGGAGAATCCGGAGCGCAGCGAGCCGACGACCAGCTGCAGGGCGTCGGGCAGGTGCTCGGCGAACAGCCGGGCCCGCCGGTCCGCCCGGTGCCGCCGGTACAGCTCGCAGCCCGCCCAGGCCGGGCCGGGCCCGAGCAGGATCCCCGCCGCGGGGGACAGCAGCAGGCCGACCAGGAGCGCGCCGCCGAACGCGACGCCGACCCGCAGCAGCGTCCACTCGTGGGGCAGCAGTTTCATGCCCGCCTCCTCGAGCCGGGCGGTGATGCGCTCGTGGCGTCCGCGGGCGCGCACCACCTTCTCGGTGAGGGCCAGGGCCGCGCCCGGCACGCCGAGGACCGCCCCGGCCGCCGTGCCGGAGCCGCCCGCGGGTGCGGCGCGGCGCTGCGTGAAGCGGTCGAGCTGGGCGAGCCGGTCGGCGGGCAGGCCGCGCCGGGGCCGGGCGAACGCCGCGGCGGCCGCCGCCAGGGACAGCAGCAGCGCGGCGCCCCCGGCCGGGTACAGCCAGGCGGGCGGCCCGGCGGGGACGGCGACGGCCGCGGGGGGAACCGCGGAGGGGACGGCCCGGGGCCCGGCTGCGAAGTCCACGGTCACGGTCGCGCTCGCGGTCGGCGGAGTGCCGGTCGAGGGCGTGCCGGTCGGCGGAGTGCGGATGGAAGGAGTGCCCGCCGGGGAGGAGGCGTCCGCCGGCCGGCCGGGGTCCGCGGCCTTCCCGCCGGGCCGCACCTCGACGGTCAGGCGCGCGGTCCGGCCGGCCAGGGAGCCGGGCACCCGTACGGTGACCAGGACCGGTGCGGAGAACGAGGCCGCCGCCGACAGGAACGCCGCCGCCAGCTCCCCGCCCTCGGCGGCGCGGCGGACCCGCCCGCTGCCGGACGCGGCCAGCCGCCGCAGCGCCTCCTCGTCGGCCCGGGTGCCGAACGCCACCACGTCGACGGGGACCGGATCCCGCCGCAGGTGCAGGGCGAGCAGGTTCAGGGAGGTGCCGGAGGAGGTGTCGGCCCCGTCGGACAGGACGAGCAGCCGCCGGTCGCCGCCCCGGCCGGCCAGCAGTTCCCGGCCGGCGGCGACGCCGTCGTACAGGGCCGTGCTGCCGGACGCCCGCATGCCGCGCACCGCCGCGGCGAACGCCCCGCGGTCGCCGGTGGGCTCCAGCAGGGTCTCGGCCCGGTCGCCGACCCGCACCAGGCCGAGCCGGACGTCGGCGGGCACGGCGCGGGCGTAGCGGAGCGCGGCGTTGCGCGCCTGGGTCATGGCCGGTCCGGACATCGAACCGCTGGCGTCGAAGACGATCACGACGCTCCTGGCCGGTCCGGGCGCGCCCCCGGTCCCCGCCGGTGCGGCGGTGGCGGCCAGCCGTACGTCCCCGGCGCGCACGGTGATCTCGGCCTCCTCCAGGGAGGCGCCTTCGGGCAGGTCGCGGGCCGTCAGGTAGAACTCCGCGGCGCCGGGGAGGACCCGTACGGCGCTGACCGCCAGTGAGGGATCGTCCGCCGCGGCACCGGACGGCACCGCACCGGACGCCGCGGCGGAGGACACCGCCGCACCGGATACCGCGGCGGCGGACGGCGCGGCGGAGGACACCGCGGTGAAGGACGGCGCGGTGAAGGACGGCGCCGCACCGGACGCCGCGGTGGCGGGCGCCGCCGGCGGCAGGGCCAGGGCGGTCAGCACGGCCGTCACCAGGCCGAGTGCGACGACCCTCAGCGCGGCCGCCGCCGTGCCCGCCGCTGTATCCGCCATCGTGTTCGCCCCCGTGCCCGCCGTACCGGCCCGGGTCCGGGGCCTGCGGATCGCCGGGTTCACCGGGTTCACCGGGTTCACCGGGCGCCGCCGAAGAGTCCCGGCGGGATGGTGACGCCCGCCTTGGCGATCTCGTCGAGGAACGACGGCCGCAGCCCCGTGGGCACCAGCGTGCCGCGGTAGCGGCCCGTCTCGTCGATCCCGGCGCGGTAGTCGAAGGCGAAGATGTCCTGGAGGGTGATGATGTCGCCCTCCATGCCGGTCACCTCGGTGACGTGGGTGATCCGGCGCACGCCGTCCTTCATCCGGGTCACCTGCACGATGACGTCGACGGCGGAGGCGATCTGCTCGCGGATCGCCCGCGCGGGCAGGTCCACCCCGGCCATCAGCACCATCGTCTCCAGCCGGGCCAGCGTGTCGCGCGGCGTGTTGGCGTGCACGGTGGTCAGGGAGCCGTCGTGGCCGGTGTTCATGGCCTGCAGCATGTCGAGCGCGGCGCCGTCGCGGACCTCGCCGACGACGATCCGGTCCGGGCGCATGCGCAGCGCGTTGCGGACCAGGTCCCGGATGGTCACCTCGCCCCGGCCCTCGGTGTTGGCGGGCCGCGACTCCAGGCGCAGCACGTGCTTCTGGCGCAGCTGCAGCTCGGCGGCGTCCTCGATGGTGACGATGCGGTCGCCGGCCGGCACGAAGCCCGACAGCACGTTGAGCGTGGTGGTCTTGCCCGAACCGGTGCCGCCGCTGATCACCATGTCGAGGCGGCCGCGCACGCAGGCCTCCAGCACCTCGGCCACCGGCCGGGTGAACGTGCCGAAGGCGATCAGGTCGTCGACGGTGTAGGGGTCGGCGGAGAACTTGCGGATGGTCAGCAGCGAGCCGTCCAGCGCGATGGGGGCGACGACGGCGTTGACCCGGCTGCCGTCCGGCAGGCGGGCGTCGACCATCGGGCTGGCCTCGTCGACGTGGCGGCCCACCCGCGAGACGATGCGGTCGATGACGCGCCGCAGGTGGGCGTCGTCGGCGAAGCGCGCGCCGACCTCCTCGATGCGCCCGGCGCGCTCCACGAAGACCAGGCCGGGACCGTTGACCATGATCTCGGTGACGTCGGGGTCGCGCAGCAGCGGTTCCAGCGGGCCGTGACCGAGGATGTCGTCGGCGACCTCGGCGGCGACGCGGGCCCGGTCGGCGGCCGTCAGCGGCGTCTCCTCCGCGGCCAGCACCTCGCCGATGGTCTCGCGCACCCTGCGCCGCAGGTCGTCGTCGTCGCCCATGTCGGCGTACATCTGCGGGCCGAGCACGTCCAGCAGCGCCTGGTGGGCGCGGCGGCGCACCTGCGCGAGCGGGTCGTCCGGCCTGGCCTGCGCCTGCACGGGCGTCCCGGTCCCGTCTCGGCCGTTCCGCGGTCCTGGGTCGGCCCGGTGGCCGGTGCGGTGGTCGGCCCGGTGGTCGGCGGGGTGGCCGGTCTGCGGGGCGCCGGCGGCCTGGCGCCGGGCGATGCGGTCGCCGAGTCCCATCAGATCCTCCCGTCCCTGCGCCGTAGCAATCCGCGCCGCCCGCGCCCGCGCCGGGGCTCCTGCGCCGGTACGGCGTGCAGGTGCCGGACGGCGAGGTCGGCGACGGCGCGGCTGACCGGATGGGCCGGGTCGCCGGCGGCGAGCGGCACGCCCCGGTTGAGCGAGAGCGGCACGTCCGCGCTGGAAGGGACGTGCGCGTGCGGCGGGACCTTCAGCACCCGCTCGACGTCCTGCGGGGTCAGCCCGACCGGTGAGCCGGACCGGTTGAGGGTCACGACGCGCCGCTCGGCGGGCTGGCCGAGCAGGTCGAGCGTTTCCAGGGCGATGCGGGTGTTCTTCAGCGTCAGCACGTCGGGCGCCGAGAGCACCAGCAGGTGGTCGGTCAGGTCGAGGGCGGCCAGCACGGGGTCGGAGAAGTGCGGGGGCGTGTCGACGACGACGTAGTCGAACATGCCGCGGGCCAGCCGGAGCACCTCGCCCACCAGGGCGCCGTCGATCTGCTCGCCGTCGGTGGGGCGCAGGGGCGCCAGCAGCGTCTCCAGGCCCGGCCGGTAGGAGGTCAGCAGCGAGCGCAGACCGGTCTCGTCGAGCCGGTCGGCCATGGCGACGGCGTCGGCGAGCCCGCGCTCGGGGGTGAGCTGCAGCGCGATCGCCACGTCGCCGAACTCCACGTCCAGGTCCACGAGCAGGACCCGGTGGCGGCCGCCGGCGGCGAGCGTCACCGCGAGGTTGGTGGCGATCGCGGTCTTGCCGCAGCCGCCCTTGGTGGCCAGCACCGTGACGATCCGGCCGGGCCGCCCGCCGGACCCGTCCTCCGCCCCGGTGGCCGGGAGCGCTCCCTGCCCGTCCGGGGCGCCCGGCCAGGGGGCGGCCGCCAGGTGCCGCGACAGCTCCAGCGAGCGTTCGCACGCCTGCCGTACGGCCTGCGGGTCGCCGGGGTCGGCGATCTCGCGGATCCCGGCGCGCAGCGCCTCCCGCAGCAGGGCGGGGCCGGCGTCGGCGCGCAGCAGCACGACGCCGGTCGCCGGGCCGCGCAGCCGCTGCTCGGCGGCGAAGGCCGTCGCCTCGGCGGTCCCGGCGCCGGGGCCGAAGACCACGAGCGGCTCGCCGGGGTCGGCGGCCAGGAGCGCGGCCAGCTCGTGCGGGTCCGCCGCGATGCGGGCGGCCGGGTCCAGGAGCGCGGCCAGCCGCGCGGCCTCGGCGGGCCGCGGCTCGTACAGGACGGTCAACGCCGCCTCCCTCCGGTCGGTGCCGCCGCTCCGGTCAGCGGAACAGCGAGCGGTTGTCGACTCCGGCGCCGGGGCCGACGTCGGTGGTGTCGGTGAGCAGGCCCAGGTAGAGGGTGCCGGTCTGGGCGGCGTGCACCAGCCGTTCGGCCTCGTCCTGGTTGACGGCCACGGTGACCAGCAGGGTCCGCTCCACCTCCTGCTCGGCGGTCTCGGGTGCGGCGGGGCGCGGGCCGACGGCCAGCACCTCGACGCGGGGCAGCAGCACCCGGGTGGCCCGGTTGACGGTGTGCCCCTCGGCGAGCCGGTCGCCGGAGGGGACGCCCTGCTCGCCCTTGAGGACGTTGAAGGTGTCGAAGACGGCCACCCGGGTGCCGGGGCGCACGTAGCCGGCGACGTCGGCGGCGGCGCTCAGCTCCACCGCGACGGCCATCCTGCCCTCGGGGATCTCCAGCCCGCCCGCGGCCGGGCTCGGCTCGGCGAACGCGCCGCGCAGCAGCAGCTGGCGCGGCTGGATCTCCGCGGTGACCTGCAGCGCGTCCAGGGAGGCGTCGAGCGCGCCCAGCGCGTCGGCCGGGACGGTCTCGGCGGGCATCCGCACCGCTTCGGCGTAGCCGCCGGTGCGCACGCGCTCGCCGGTGGTCCCGGCCGGGATGCGTTCGGCGGCGACCAGTACGGTGACCGCCTTCTTGCCCGCCAGCGCGCGGGACTCGGCGCCGGAGACGTAGGAGAGCACCGCGGCGGTGCCCAGCGCGGCCAGGGCCAGGGCGGCCAGCAGCATGAGGAGCCGTGATCTCACCGGCGTGCCCGCCCGGACGGCGCCGCGGCGGAGGCGCCCGCGAGCGGGCTCGCGGGCGGGTTCAGCCGAGACATGGCATGACTCCTCTGCCGGACAGGGTCACCGGCCCGTCCAGGCCGCCGCCGAACATCGTGGCGAGTCCCGCCACGGGGGTGATGAACTCGAAGGCGTGCCCGACCTCGACGACGGCGTCGGCGTCGGGGCCGGGAGTCGTGGAGCAGCCGGTCGCCGTGACCGTCAGGGGTGACAGGCCCTGCGCGGCCGACCGCACGCGGGGCCCGGCGGAGTGGCCGAGGGCCACGGCCCTCGCACCCTCCCGGGCCGCCTCGGTGAGCGTGATCTGGGCGTTGAACATCCGCCCGAAATCGATGATCGCGAACAGCAGGAACAGGATCACCGGGAGCATCAGCGCCGTCTCCACGGAGGCGGCGCCGCGCTCGCCGGAGGAGCCGCGGACGATCAGCCGATCTGCCCGAGGATCTCGTTGAACTTCAGGTCGAGGCCCTGGCCGAGCAGGATCACGGTGCCGACGATGACGGCGGCGATGAGGGCGACCATGAGGCCGTACTCCACGGCGGTGGCGCCGCGCTCGGAGTCGTCGCGCAGGGCCTGGAGCTTGAGCAGGAGACGGGTGGTCATGGGTCACTCCTCCGTGAGTCACGCGCGGCCGGCGGTGGGACGCCACCGGGTGTTGCTTTCCGTAAGGTGACCACTACGTTAAGTCCTGCTTTGTTGCGAAAACGGTTATAAGACGGGTGCAGGTTGGTTGCACGCTACTTTTCGCGTTTGATTCCCCACGAACCGTAGTCGGGCCCCGCTCGGCGGGGCTTCCGGGACGGCGGTCCGGGGCCAAGGGCGGGGGTCAGGGTCGGGGGGGCGGGCTCAAGGACGGGAGCGGGCCAGGAGGGCGCCGACGCGGGCCGCCAGCTCGCGCGGGCTGAACGGCTTGATCATGTAGTCGTCGGCGCCCGCCCGGAAGCCCTCCTCCACGTCGGCCTCCTGCGCCTTCGACGTCAGCATGAGCACCACCACGCCCTCCATGCCGGGCATGGCGCGCAGCCTGCGGCACACCTCCGGTCCCGGCAGGCCCGGCATCATCCAGTCGAGGATGACCAGGTCCGGCCGCTCCTGCTCCAGCGCGGCCAGCGCCTCGGTCCCGTCGTTGGCCGCGCGCACCGTGTGGCCGCTCTGCTCCAGCCGGAACACGGTCAGGTCCCGGATGTCGATGTCGTCCTCGACGATCAGAATGCCAGCCATGATCAACTCCACGACGGTTCGCTGCCGGGACTGCCCCGATCGGCGGTTCATACCCGGTCCGGCGCGTTTAGCCGCGGCCCGGCCGGTCCCGTGGTCCTCAACCGGCTCCCGCCGCGTCCGATGGTCCTCAACTGGCTCCCGCCGCGTCCGATGGACAACGAAGAGGCGTCCTCGGCCGGACGCCGCCTGCGCCGTGCCCGACCGGCGGGGCGGCGGCGCCGCGGAGGAGGACGCCGCCGCCGTCCTCCGTCGATAGGACCACCATGCCTCTGCCCGTTGTGCGCCGTCCCCGCCGGCCGGGCCGTACCGGCGGCGTGGTCCCGGCCTGCGTCCTGCTGGTGGCCGGACTGGCCGTCTCCTTCCTGATGGCCGTGACCCTGGCGGGCGCGCAGGGCCGGCAGGCCGACGAGCGCATGGACCGCCACCTGGAGGCCGTGCGCGCCGCCGTGGCCGGTGAGGCCTACCGGCGCGCGGAGACCCTCGGCCACCTGGCGGCCTCGGTGGGCGTGCAGGAGGACCTGACCGCCCAGGACTTCGAGGCGCTCACCTTCCGGCTCGCGTTCCGGGGGATGCCCGGTATCACCGACGTGGGCTACGTCGTCTCCGTCCCCGACGCGCGGGTGCAGGCCGTACAGCGGGCCTGGCGGCGCAAGGGGGCGGCGAACCTGAGCCTGCGGCCGGTGGGCACCGCCGAGCACCGGTTCGTGGTGCTCGACCGGAGCCTGGACACGGTCTCGCCCGCCCTCGGCTCGGACCTGATGGCCGCCCGCGAGCCCTCCGAGGCGCTGGACGCCGCCCGCGCCGGCGGACAGGTCACCGCGAGCCGCGCCTACGTGCTGCTCCGGGACCGGATGCTGCCCGCCGCCCGGCAGCAGACGTCGTTCGTGCTGGTCGCCCCGGTCTACGGCGCGGGCGACGCGCCCGACGCCGGGCTGCTGCGCGGCTGGCTGGTGATGGGCGTGCGGGGCGGCGACTTCATCGACGGCACGCTGCGGCAGGTCTCCCAGGGCAGGGTCAACGTGACGCTCTCCGACGTCTCCGCGCCGGGCGGGGAGCGCCCGATGGCCACCGTACGGGCCGGGGAGCCGCTCGCCGACGCCCGCCTGCACCGCGAGACCACCATGGACGTCGCCGGCCGTACGTGGCGGCTCCAGGTCGACCCCACGACGGGCCTCGCCTCCGCCGCCGAGAACCGCCTGCACCTGGTGGTCCTGGCCGGCGGGGCGGTGATCAGCCTCCTGCTGGCCGGTCTGGTGCTGGTCCTGGCCACCTCGCGCGACCGGGCGCTGGCGCACGTGGAGCAGGCGACCGCGGCGCTGAAGGCCGACATCGCCGAGCGCCGCCGGGTGGAGGCCCGGCTGCGCGAGCGGGAGACCGAGCTGGAGAGGTTCGCCGCCGTCGCGGCCCACGACCTGAAGTCCCCCCTCACCGTGATCGCGGGCTACTCCGAGCTGGTGGAGGACCACCTCGCCGACGGCGCGGGCGAGCAGGTGAGCGGCTGGCTGCAGCGCATCCGGGGCGGCACGGGCAGGATGCAGCGGCTCATCGACGACCTGCTCGCCTACGCCGGCGCCGGGGACGCCTCGCTGGAGCCGGCCGAGGTCGACCTGGAGCGGCTGGTCGCCGACATCGTCATGGACCGCACCGCCCATCTCCGGCACGACCGGCCGCACATCGAGATCGGCCGCCTGCCGGTGGTCACCGCCGACCCGGCGAGGCTCCGGCAGGTCATGGACAACCTGATCGGCAACGCCGTCAAGTACGTCCGGCACGGCACCGTGGCGCAGATCGACGTCAGCGCCGAGCGCGACGGTCCGATGTGGCGCATCACGGTCGCCGACCACGGCATCGGGATCGCCCCGGACCAGCGCGACGCGGTCTTCGCGGCCTTCGGCCGGGCGCGCGGGAGCGAGGGCTACCCGGGCACGGGGCTGGGGCTGGCCATCTGCCGCCGGATCGTCGACCAGCACGGCGGGGAGATCCGGGCGGAGGAGAACTCAGGGGGCGGGACCCGCTTCGTCTTCACGCTGCCGGTGGTCCCCGGGATCACCGGCCGGGACGCGCTCACCGAGGACGGGACCGGCGGCGCCGGCGGGGGCCCCGGTGGCGGCTCCGACGGGGGCGCCGACGGAGGCCCGCTGTACTCCGCCCCCGGACCCGACCGCCGTTAGGGCGGCCGCGGCGGCGGGCGGCCGGATCGGCGCACCTTTCTCAGGTGCCGCCGCGGGCGGCCGATGGTAGCGGGGACCGACTCCGTATGACTCGAAGACCTAGAACCGCATGGGGGGCAGTGATGACGATCACGGCTGAGATGATTCCGCAGACCGACCCGCTGCAGATCGCCGACCGGTGTGACCAGTGCGGAGCCCAGGCGTTCGTCCGTGTCGTCTTCCGCCGGAACAAGGACCTCCTGTTCTGCGGGCACCACTACAGCAGGCACGAGCCGGCGCTGATGACCTCCTACCCGTACGCGGTGGTCTACGACGAGCGCCGCAGGATCAACCAGAAGCCGAGCCTGTCCGCCAACGCCGACTGAGCTCCGCCCCGGCACCGGGCCCCGCCCCGGCCGGGCCGCCGCCGGGCCCTCCCGGGCGGCGCACCGTTCCTTCCGGCCCCCGGTCGGCGCCGCGCACCCGCGGACGCCGCCCGGGGGCCGTCCGGCGTCCAGGGGCCGTCCCATCGAGGGGGATCTCAGGGGGCGGCCGGCAGGGTGAAGTGGAACCGGGTCCCGCCGCCGGGGTTGTCCCGGGCGCCGATGGTGCCGCCGTGGCGTTCCACGATGCGCTTGCAGATGGCCAGGCCCAGGCCGCTGCCGGTGTAGCCGGCGATGTGGTGGGCGCGGTGGAAGTTCTCGAAGACCGCCTCGTGCTGCCCGGGCGGGATGCCGATGCCGCGGTCGGCGACCTCGACGCGGACCCACCCCTCCTCCTCCGCGGGCCCTGCGGTGACGGTGATCTCCGGTACGGCGCCCGGCGCGACGTACTTGGTCGCGTTGCCGATCAGGTTGTCCAGCAGCTGGCGCAGCAGCACCGGGTCGGCCTGCACCCGGGGCAGGTCTCCGACGTGGAGGCGGGGCCGCGGCCGCCGCTCCCTGCCCGCCGCCGCGTCGTCGCCGCCGCGCGTGGCGATGACCTCCCGCACGGTCTCCCCCAGGTCGACCGGGACCGGGGACAGCGCCGCGGCCCGGGAGACGCTGTGCGTGAGCAGGTCGTTGATCAGGTTGCGCATGCGGGCGGAGGCGTGCCGGATGCGGGCGATGCTCTCGACGGCCATGTCCGGCGCGCCGCCGGGAACAGCCTCGACGGTCTCGTCCAGGACGTCGATCCAGCCGTCCACGGCCGACAGGGGGTTGCGCAGGTCGTGCGCGACGACCCCGGCGAACGCGGCGAGCTCGTCGCGGTCGCGGCGTTCGGCGGTGACGTCGTGGAAGACCACCACGACCGCGGCCTCGCCCCCGGCCTCGGTGGGCAGGCGGGTCGCGCTGACGCTGAACATGCGGCCCTCGGGCATGGCACGGTTGCGCACGAGCAGGTCCACGGCGCGGATCTCCCGGCCGGCCAGGGCATGCCGGTACGGCAGCTCCGCCTCGTCCATGGGAGTGCCGTCGGGGTGGAACAGCCCGAAGTGCCCGACGTCGACGCCTGCCGTACCGGGAGCGGGGGCGCTGGGCGGCCCCAGGTCGTCGAGCAGGTCCGCGGCGGCGCGGTTGCGCATGAGGAAGCGCCCCGCGGAGTCGATCACGACCAGCCCGTCGTGCATGGCGTCCACGATCGTGGCCAGGAGCCCGGCCTGCGCGGAGGCGGACTCCTCGGCGGCGGCGAGCTGCCGCAGGAGCGCGTCGCGCTCGTCGCGGCCGAGCGCGAGCGCGAGCCCGACCACGGCGACCATCGCGACGAAGGCCTGCGCCACGAACGCCCGGACGGGCGGCGAGCCGATCGTCGCGAACGGCCCGTGCCCGTACAGGGTGAACAGGATGGCGGTCGCGCCGACGAGCAGGTCGTGCAGGACGACGAAGGTCGTGTTGAAGCGCAGGCCGGCCCAGACCGTCACCACGAGCAGCGGGAACGCCAGGGGCAGGCCGTGGTTCAGGCCGAACGCCACGACGTACGCCGTGGCGGACGCCAGCACCAGGGCCGCGTACTCGGCCTTCCGCCACCGGGGGGCCGTGCGCAGCGCGTCCCGCGCGGCGGACCAGGCGGAGCCGGGCCCAGGGCGCAGGGGGTGGACGCGGAACAGCGCCGCCAGGCGCAGCCCGACCCCGCCGATCAGCACGATGCTGACGATGTTGCGCGCGATCCACACCGACGTGCCCAGCCACGACACCTGGGCGCCGATCAGCCACAACCCGGCCGAGACGACGGCCGCCCCGCAGAGCGTGGCCCCGGCTGCGGCCTGCAGCAGCCGCCACAGCTGCCGCACCCGGACGAGCTCGCCCAGGCCCTCGGCCGCCCAGGACTCCGGGGATAATCGCCCGAACAGGATCAGGAACGCCCCCACCTGGGCCAGGTTGGCCGCCGCGAAGCAGGCGGCGAGCGCTGGGGAGGCGCCGGTCCACACGTTGGCGGCGAGCGTGCACACCGCGAACGCCGCCACATCCGGCCACCGCGTCCGGGCGTGGCGCTGCGCCAGGAACCACAGCACCGACACCCCCGCGGCGGGCCACACCAGGCTGAGAGTGGTCCCCTCGATCAGGGTCATCCGCCCGGCGAGCGTGGCCGCCAGGTACAGCGCGGCGAACACGGCGGTACGGCGCAGCGCCGCCCCCGGCGGCACCCCGCCCGCCGGACCGGGCCCCGGCGTCCGGTCCGGTCCGGTTCCCCGCCCGGCGAGCGGCCCTGCCGCGGTGTGCGATGCCACAGAGTTCTCGTCCCCCGGAGCGGGCTGCGGTAACGGGTCGGCCCGGGCCGCAGGCCCGCCGGGGACGGGAGCGGTTCCCGGCGGGCCGGGGGTGGATCGGCCGGGGGCGGTGGCGCAGCGGGAGCGGTTCCGGAGCGGACCGGGAGCGGAGCCGCCGCGGCCGGTCGTGTCTCCGGCCGATGCCCTGCCGCGCCCGGGCCGCCCCGGTAGCGTCATCAGTCCGCGGACCCGCCGATCTGCGGGCCGTACCCATTTCCTGCGGAGATTCCTCACATGCAGCCCTGTCCCGACGATGAGAATCACATGCATCTCGCCGACGCGCCGGTCGACAGCGGCTGGCACCGCATCCACATCGGACGCCAGCCGATCCACGACGGGGACGGCGCCCTGGTGGCGTACGAACTTCTGTTCCGCTCCCATTCGCAGGCCAAGGGAGCGACCGCGCGCGGCGCCGAGGCCACCAGCCAGGTGATCGTCAACGCGTTCAGCGAGTTCGGCCTGGAGCGGCTGGCGGGGCCGAACCTGTGCTTCATCAACCTGACCCGCGAGTTCCTCGTGGGCGAGCTGCCGCTCCCGTTCGACTCCGGATCCGTCGTGCTGGAGGTCCTCGAGACCGTCCAGATCGACGACGAGGTGATCGAGGGCGTGCGCAGGCTCGCGGCGCAGGGCTTCGCCATCGCCCTGGACGACTTCGTGCTCGGCAACGACCACGAGCGCCTGCTGGAGGTGGCCTCCTACGTCAAGCTGGAGGTTTCCGGGATCGACCCCGAGCTGCTGCGTGAGCGCATCGCGGTCTGCCGCGCCTACGAGGGCGTGCACCTGGTGGCCGAGCGGCTGGAGACCGAGGAGGACCTGGAGTTCGCGCGCGGGCTCGGGTTCGAGTTCTTCCAGGGCTACCTGCTGGGCCGGCCCCGCGTGCTGTCCCTCGACACGCTGGAGCCCAGCCGGCTGCGCCACCTGGAGCTGATCAGCAAGCTCGCCGACGAGGACACCGACATCGACGAGATCACGGAGATCATCAGCTCCGATCCGGCGCTGTCCTACCGCATCCTGCGCGCCGCGAACTCCGCCGCGACCGGCCTGTGGAGCGAGATCTCCTCGATCAACGACGCGGTCGTGATCCTGGGCACCCAGCGCCTGCGGCACTGGGTGACGCTGATGCTGCTCAGCGACGTCGTGGGCGTCGACGGCGACGTCGACAACGAGCGCATGTCCCACGTCCTCATGCGGGCCCGGCTGTGCCAGCTGCTGTCCCGCTCGCTGGGCCTGCCCAGCGACAAGGCCTTCACGGTGGGGCTCCTGAGCGGCATCGCCGACCTGCTGGGCGTGCCCGCGGAGGAGCTGATCGCCCACCTGGCGCTGAGCCACGACGTGTCGTTCGCGATCGTCGAGGAGGGCGGCCCGCTCGGCAGCGTGGTGACCACCGCGCGCGCCTACGAGTCGGGGCGGCTGCCCGAGACCGGCGACGCGCACGGCGAGGACCTGGCGCACGCGTACCTGAAGGCCGTCGACTGGTCGATGAACATCGTCACCGGCGTCTGAGGCGGCGGGCCGTACGGCCCGCCGCCGGGAGGACACCGGGAGAACGCCGGCCCGCGCGCCGGGAGGACACCGGCCCGCGGCGGCCGGTCTCCCGCCGCCCCGGATCGGATCATCCGGATCGAATCGCTCCACAGTGGTTTCCCCGCGACGTGCCGTCCGCGATTCTGGAATCCGCCGTGTCGTATCCGGCGGGAAATCCACGTTGCCTCAGGGCGTTTCCGGCATTAAGGTCATCTCTGTGACTGCCGGGTCGGCCATGGGCCACAAGCGAGTGGGGCACCCGGCCGAGGCGTGAGCGCCCGGCCGGCCAGAGGCCCGCCTTCTTTCTTTCTCCCCGCGCCCCGCGCGGTGTCTCCGCACGGCGTGCCGTACGGCCTGCCCCGTGCCCTCCCGTGTGCCCGTCCCTCCGCCTTCCGGCGGTTTCCGGGCCCGCCGGCGGGGTGATCCGGCGGTGCGGTGATCCGGCGGCGAACGTCACCGGCCCGGCGACGGGATCCCGGCCCCCGGACAACCGGTGTGCCCCCGTCGTTTCGACCGGTGTGCCCCCGTCGTTTCCCGAATTCCGGGTCCCTGCGCACATCCGCATATCCCTGCATTTCCCGTGCCGCGGCCGAGGCCGCCCGCGGCACGCTTTCCCCGCCCACCGGGCGGTCATTCGCCATGCCCGCGCACGGCCCGCGGAAGCTTTTTCCCAGGAGAAGAAAACAGAGAATGCCGAACGATTTCAACCAGCAGGTCATCGAGGAGTTCCGTGCCAACGGCGGACGGGTCGGCGGTCCCTTCGAGGGCTCCCGGCTGCTCCTGCTGACCACCACCGGGGCGCGGTCCGGCGCCCCGCACACGACCCCGGTCGGCTACCTTCCCGACGGCGGTGAGCGGGTCCTGGTCATCGCCTCGGCCGCCGGCGCGCCGAAGCACCCCGACTGGTTCCACAACCTGGTCGCCGACCCGCGCGTCACCGTCGAGGACGGCGTCTTCACCTACGAGGCGGAGGCCGTCGTGCTGGAGGGCGCCGAACGCGACCGAGCCTTCGCCCGCGCGGTCGAGGCCGACCCCGGCTGGGCCGCCTACCAGGACCGGACGTCGCGCGTCATCCCCGTCGTCGCCCTGCGGCAGGTCGCGTTCAGCGGCATGCCCGCGTCTTCGTGGGGCGAGACGCTGAAGCTGATCCACGGCGCGTTCCGGCGGGAACTCGCCCTGATCCGCGAGGAGGTCGCCGCGTCGGGTCCCGGGCTGGGCGCCCAGCTCCGGGTGAACTGCCTGACCCTCTGCCAGGGCCTGCACCACCACCACACCAACGAGGACGCCGGGATGTTCCCCGCCCTGGCCGCGCAGTACCCCGAGCTCGCCCCCACCATGGAGCGGCTGGACCGGGAGCACCGCAGGATCGCGGCCCTGATGGAGGAGCTGCAGCGGGTGCTCTCCGGCGACGGCCCGGACCCGAAGTCGGTGCTCTCCGAGGTCGAGCGGCTCGCGGACGAGCTCGAGGCCCACCTGGCCTACGAGGAGGAGCAGTTGGTCCCGCTCCTCGACGGCGCGGCCTGACCTCCGGGTCAGGCCGGCAGCCGTGGCCACGGTGCGCCGGTCGGGTCACAGGCCGTGCCGGCGGTCGCCCAGCACGCGCTCGGCGACCTCCCGCTCGGCCTCCGCGGAGAAGGGGGCGCGGCGGGCGGCGACGGCCCGGCGGGTGGCCTCGGCGGTCAGGTCGGCGTTGATCGCCGCCCCGGCGCGCACGCCCGCGGCGGCGGCCGCGATGACCGTGTCGACCGGGGAGGTGACGTTGCCGGCCACCCACACCCCGGGCACCCGCGTCGCTCCGAACGGGTCGGCGTCGATGCGGCTGCCGACGACGTGCCCGGCCATCTCCGTATCGACGGGTTCGAGGCCCAGACCGGCCAGGACGCCGCCGCGGGCGGCCAGCCGGGCGGTGGTCACCACCGCCCGGCACGGGACCGTCCGGCCGTCGGCCAGGGTCATGCCGGTGAGCCGGTCGCCGGTCACCTCCAGTCCGGTCACCTTCCCGTCCACCACGGTGACGTCGCGGGCGGCCAGCTGCTCGTACTCCTCGGCGGTGAACGCGGGCGCGGTGTGCTGGAACAGGGTCACCTCCCGGCTCCACTGCCGCCACATCAGCGCCTGGTGGACCGCGAGCGGCCCGACGGCCAGGATCCCGATCGCCTGGTCGCGCACCTCCCAGCCGTGGCAGTACGGGCAGTGCAGCACCTCGCGTCCCCACCGCTCGGCCAGGCCGGGCACGTCCGGCAGTTCGTCGACCAGGCCGGTGGTCACCAGCAGCCGGTCGGCCACGACCGAGGACCCGTCGTCCAGGACGACCCGGAAACCGCCGTCCGCCAGGCGTTCGGCGGTCACGGCGGTCCCCTCGGCGATCTCGCCGCCGTAACCGGTCACCTCCCGGCGGCCCGTGGCCAGCAGCTCCGCGGGAGGCAGGCCCTCCCGCCCCAGGTAGGTGTGGACGCCCTCCGCCGGGGCGTTGCGCGGGCTGCCGGAGTCGATGACCAGCACCGACCGGCGGGCCCTGGCCAGGGTCAGCGCCCCGCTCAGACCGGCGGCCCCGCCGCCCACCACCACGACCTCGTAGCGCCGCCCGCCCCGGGCGGCGGCACCCTCGACCCGCTCTGTTCGCTCGTTCATGGAGCACCTCCGTTCACCGGAGAGCATCCGCCCGACTGCCACATTCTGGCAAACTTTCTTGCCATTACAGCAACAAAATCGACCGGCCGCCCGGGGACCCGGCCGGGCCCGCAGGCGACCGGCGCACGTCAGGGGCTGGTGAGGACGACGAGCCGCTGGGTCGCCCGGGTCATCGCGACATAGCGGTCGACGGCTCCCTCGACGCCCTCGCCGAACTCCTCCGGGTCGACGAGGACGACCAGGTCGAACTCGAGCCCCTTCGCCAGCTCCGGGGTCAGCGACCGGACGCGGGACGTCTCCCGGAACCCGGGATCACCGATGACGCAGGCGGTCCCGTCGGCGTGTGCGGCGAGCCAGGAGTCCAGGACCGGCCTCAGCTCCGCGGCGGAGCCGTACGCGACGGGGACGCCGCCGCTGCGGATGGAGGTCGGCACGTTGGCGTCCGGGAGCGCGGCCCGGATGACCGGCTCGGCCTCCGCCATGATCTCCTCCGGCGTCCGGTAGTTGATGTTCAGGGAGGCCAGGTCGATCCGGTCGAACCCGACCCGCTCCAGCCGTTCCCGCCACGACTCGGTGAACCCGTGCCTGGCCTGGGCGCGGTCCCCGACGATGGTGAAGCTCCGGGACGGGCAGCGCAGCAGCAGCATCTGCCACTCCGCGTCCGTCAGTTCCTGGGCCTCGTCCACCACGATGTGCGCGAACGGGCCGGCGAGCCGGTCCGGTTCGGTGCCGGGCAGCGCGGTCTCGTCGACCAGGGCGTCCTTCATGTCCTGGCCGCGCAGCATCGACATCACGAGCATCTCGGAGTCGTCGGCCTCGATCAGGTCGTCGACGACCTGCGCCATGCGCTCGCGCTGGGCGGCGACGGAGGCTTCCCGGCGGCGCCTGCGCCGCCACGCCTCCGGGTCGCCGAGCCGCTGCCGCGCCGCGTCCAGGAGCGGCAGGTCGGACACCGTCCAGGCCTGGGCGTCCGCGCGCTGCAGCCTGCGGACGTCGCCGGGGTCGAGCCAGGGCGCGCACATCCTCAGGTAGGCGGGCACCGACCACAGGTCCCCGACGAGGTCGGCCGCCTCGATCAGCGGCCACGCGCGGTTGAAGGCCGCCAGCAGCTCCCGGTTGCGCAGCAGCGACCTGCGGAGCAGGTCGTCCGGGACGTCGTCGCCGTGCTTGTCCGCCAGGATCGTGAGCAGTTCCTCCCAGATCCGGTCGCGCGCCTCGTTGTGCGGGGTGCCGGGCTCCGGCGCCTCGAACGCCTCCGCCCAGTCGGCGGCGCTCAGCCGGACGTCGGCCCAGTGGGTCGTGACCGTCATCCCTTCGGCGGGCGGGTTCTCGTAGAACCTGACGGCCGGCTCGATCGCCCTGACCATGTCCGCGGACGACTTCAGGCGGGCCACGTCCGGGTCGGCCTCGACCGCCGCCGCGGCGCCCTCGGGGACGAGGTCCCGCAGGGTGCAGGTCTGCACGCCCTCCTCCCCGAGGCTGGGCAGGACGTCGGAGACGTAGGCCAGGTAGGGCCGGTGCGGGCCGACGAACAGCACGCCGCCCCGGCGGTGCCCCAGCCGGGGGTCGGAGTAGAGGAGGTAGGCGGAGCGGTGCAGCGCGACGACGGTCTTGCCCGTGCCCGGGCCGCCGTCGACGACCAGGGCGCCGCGGGAGCCCGCGCGGATGACGGCGTCCTGGTCGGCCTGGATGGTGGAGAGCACGTCCCGCATCCGCGCCGACCGGTTGACGCCCAGGCTGGCGATGAAGGCGGACTGGTCGTCGAGCGCGGCGTGCCCTTCGAACCCGTCCGGGGTGAACACCTCGTCCCAGTAGTCGCTGATCCGGCCGCGGGTCCAGCGATATCTGCGGCGGCTCGCCAGGCCCATCGGGTCGGCGTGGGTGGCGCCGAAGAACGGCTCGGCCGCGGGCGAGCGCCAGTCGACCAGCAGCCGCCGGCCCGCGCTGTCGGTGAGGCCGAGCCGCCCGACGTAGACGGGTTCGGGGTCGTCCGCGCCGACCATGCGCCCCAGGCACAGGTCCAGACCGAAGCGGCGCAGCGTGCGCAGGCGGGCGGTCAGCCGGTGGATCTCCATGTCCCGGTCCACCGCCTGCCGGCCGCCTCTGCCGGGCGCCCTGCGCTCGGCGTCGAGGCGGCCGGACAGTTCGGCGACCGACTGCTCCAGGCTCTCCGCGACGGCCGCGAAGTGCCGCTCGTCGCCGGCGATGAGCACCGGATCGGCCTTGGCGGACAGATGGCCGGGAAGGTCGAACACACCGGTGGCCGGAGGGCTCGCGGCATCACCCCGCTCCGGGGCCCCCACCGCCGGTCCGCCGTCCCCGCGTCCATGTGACGGTAGCGGAACACGCACTTCGTACCCCCGTTTTCTTGCAGGTCCTGGGATCGGCCGCCCATTGTGCGGCACGCCCGGGGCCTTGCCGCAAGCCCCCCGGTGCGCTATAGGTTGAAAGTGGAAAGGAGCGAACACTCCCCCTTTCCCGCCTCGTCCGTTCCGGACGAGTCCTCCTTCACCCCCTTCACGAAGCCGCGGCGCGCCGTTCCGGCCCGCCACCGCAGGCCCGGGAAGGCCTCCGGATCCCACCCTCCGTGCCGGTCCGCGCACCGTGTGTTCACCGCGACGCCGTCAATCCCTCATGTCGAGGCGCGGACGTGCCGATGGGAGTTCGCATTTCCGGCAGGCATGGCGGTGAGAGGAGGCGTCGGCGATGGGGGAGCCGTTCCGGGCCCTGCTCTTCATGCTGTCGGCGGTGGTGGCGTTCGTCGTGGCCGTGGTCGGCTGGCGGCGCAGGCGCGTGACGCCGGCGGTGGGCACCCTGGCGGCCGTCGCCGCGGGCATCGGCGTGTGGTCCACGGCGGACGGCCTGCTGGTGTTCAACGAGGACCTCGAAGCCCTCCAATCGCTGCTGATCATCAAGTTCGCCGCCGTCTGCGCCATGCCCGCGGGTTTCCACTGCCTGTCGCTGGCCGTGGTCGACCGCACCTGGCGGCTGTCGCGCCGTACGGCCCTGTGGCTGGCGGTCGAGCCCGTGCTCGTCCTCGCCGCGCTCCTGACCAACTCCTGGCACCACTGGTTCATCACCGCCCTGGACCCCGCCGGCCTGGGGGTCGACACCGGAACCGGCGTCGGCCCGCTGTTCTGGGCGCACACCGCCTACAGCTACTCCCTGCTCGCCACCGGCGTCGGCCGCCTGTTCGGAGCCTGGCTGCGCGGCTCCCGCCTCCAGCGCGGCCTGTACGGCTCCACCCTGCTGGCCACCCTTCCTCCCCTTCTGCTCAACGTGGTGAGCACGCTCGGCGTCGTCCGCGTCGACTACCTGACCCCGGTCGGGTTCTGCGTCACCACGGTCGTGGTCTACTGGTCGCTGGTCCGCCGCTCCCTGCACGAACTCGTGGCCGTGGAGCGCACGCACGTCTTCGACATGATCAGTGACATGGTCCTGACGGCCGACCTCTCCGGCCGCATCCTCGACCTCAACCCGGCGGCCGACCGCATGCTCCGGAAGCTCGATCCCCGCCTCCCCGCCCGCCTCGCCGGCACCTCCGCCGCCGACGTCTTCGGCCCGATGCCGGTCGGCGACGGTATGGAGGTCGACCACACGGTGGTGGATGCGGGGGGTCGTGGGGTGGATCTGAATGTGCGGGTGAGTGCGTTGGT
>BMQD01000049.1 GCA_014647935.1 Planomonospora parontospora | reverse complement strand
GGCGGCAGGTCGGCGAGGTCGAACCGGATGTCGCGGCCGGCCCGGTGCTCGGCCAGGTCCGTCCACGCCTGATTGGTGAGTGCGGTCAGGTCCACCCGCCGCAGGTCGACCTGACCGCGCTGCAGCCGGGAGAACGACAGCAGGGCGGCGATGAGGTCGGCCATCCGGGCCGCGTTGGAGCGGATCTTCTCCACGAACAGGCCCGCCTCCTCGGCGGACATCTGGTCGGGGTAGTGCTCGGCGAGGACCTCGGCGGAGGCGCTCATCGCGGTCAGCGGGGTGCGCAGGTCGTGGGAGATGCTGGCGGCCAGCAGCTCCAGTTCGGTGGTGAAGGCGTGCAGTTCGGCGGCCTGGCGGCGCAGCTGCCGTTGCCCTTGGCGCCGGCGGTGCACGGTGTGCCCGATCGCGGCGGCGGCCGCCAGGCCGAAGAGCGCGGCCGCCAGCAGGACGACCCCGAAGCGCCGCTGTGTCATGTTGGCGTGGGCGTAGAGCCTGTGGTGCGGGGCTGCGGTCACCAGCCGCCAGCCGTCCGGCCAGACCGGGGCGGAGGTGTAGTGCCAGTTCTGGCCCGCCGCGCGGTAGTCGCCGTCCGGGCTCCGCTCCAGCGCTGCGGCCAGCGGAGGAACGAACTGGGACAGCGAGATGGTCTGCGGCTCCAGAGGCGGGCTGGCGGCCACGATGTTGCCGAATCTGTCGAGGAAGTAGGCGTGGCCTCCGGCAGGGACGACGGCCTCGCGCAGGTAGTCGCCGAGCGGACTGTCGGCCACGATGAATCCACCCGAGAAGACCCGCTGCCCGTAGGGGGTCGGAAACGGTACGGCGATCGCGGTGAGGGATTGCTTGGGTACCACCGCCGATGTGAACACGCTGGAGACGGTGATCCGGTCCCGCTGCAGGGCCAGTCGGACGTGTTCCAGGGTATCGGTCAGGTCCCGCCCGATTAGATCGGGTCGCGGCGGCCAGATGGACATGGCGCGGCCCTGCTGATCGAGCAGGATCATGGAGGTGTAGCCAAGCCCGCTCCCGAACACCTCCAGCCGACTTTGGGGGACGGTCCGTCCGGCCAGATCCTTGGCGGCGTCCTGCCGCTGCCTGGTGGCGATTCCGGTCAGGTAGGACCGGGTGAAGGCGGCCGCGACCTGGGTGCGCTGGGCCAGGCTCCCGTCCTCCGCGGTCCGCAGGAACCGGCCGGCCCACACCCATGTTCCGGCCGCGAGCGCCACCAGCAGCAGCCACGCCACCGGGCCGAGGAGCACGCGGAACCGGCCACGCCGTCTGCTTTCGTTGGCGACCTCGGCCACGACACCCCCGGATATTTCGCTTTCTAATAAGGTTCTGCTGCTCGGTAGACCCGATGGCCAGCTTGTTCGCTGAGATGAGGGTCGGCCGGGATAAACCTTGCATGACAGTTCTTCAGTCGAAGTTACTAAGCGCTCCCAGGGGTTGGGCGTTCACTCGAGGGAGACCCGGAAGTCTTTCCCGGGAGCAGGGACGGTCAGTGTCGTCACTGCGACTATTTGCCACTGCTGTCATCAATATGGAGGCATCCGAGGTGTGCCGGATGACTTGTCGTGAAAGTGGCGAGATTGAACTCGGCCTGCGACTCTCCTGCTGCCCGCACTCTTGCGTCAAATCCTCGGGGTCCACTGGTGTCCAGTCCCATGTCCGGCGGCGTCTTATTCGTGTTCAATGAGTGGGGGCGAAGCGCGCATCGCCACAGGCCGGGTGGCCGTAAGGCGGTCAGGAATCTGCAAGGGGTATCAAAATCCAGAAGAATTGCGAAAACCGGAAACCGGGAAGAGGGAAGGCGGAGGTGGCAAATAAGGCATCAAGAGCAGCAAAAGGAAAATTATATTACCTGCAGAGGTTTAAGGTGAAAGCGAGAAACAAAGGTTGTGTGTTCCTGGCGTGGCGTGTCACGCCCCTCGTGGTCGTCAGGAGTCACTGGGCGGCCAGCGTTCGTCCACAGCCTCCCGCACCGACCGGGCCAAGGCGTCCATCCGCGACCGTTCGGCATCATCGTAGGCCTGCCGCTCCACGGTGGCGCACAGCCGTACGAGCTGTTCGTTCAGGGCCGCACGGTGCTCGGTCCGGTGGGTGGACCATGCGACCTCACGCAGCAACGTGAACAGCCGCCCCATCACCTCAGGGTCGGCGGCACCGTAGCGGCGGGGCTGGGACACCGCCAGGTCGATCAGCGCCGGAAGGTCTGGACGCCGCAAGACCACGCGGACCCTACCGGAGCCGTCCCGCAGCAGAAGCGGGCCCAAATCCCTGCCCGCAGCCTCACACAGCAGTGCGGAGGCGTGGCTCAGCGCGTGGACCGCGGTGGTCGGGTCGTTGATCCCGGGCGACAGTGCCTTGACCGCGACGTCGACGATCTGGCGCAGCCCGAACGCCATGTCCTGCGCGGCGGTGCGCTCGAACCCGGTCCGCACCGCATCCGCAACGCGTTCCGACAGCACGGTGACGGCCCGCCGGTCCAGGGTGGCCGTGCCCGCCAGCGGCCAGGCCACGGCGATCGGAGTTCCGGCGATCAGCGAGTCACCCGGAAGGCGGTCGAGGACCACCACGGCGCCCGCGTCGACGGCGGCACCGAGAAGCGCCGCTTCATCGACTGAAGTGAGGAAACCTGAGGAGGCGGCGCACAGGGATACCGTTCCGGTCACCGGGGTCACCGGGGTGCTGGCGGCGGGCTGTTCTTTCGCGTCCGTGCAGCGCCGCATCGTCTCCACGGCCTCGGCGTGCACACTGTGTAGTAGCGACTCCACCCGGATCTGCCGGGCCAGGTGCGCCAGGAACACCACCAGTCCGACCACGCTGGCCAGGGCCAGCAGATAGGCCACGGTCACCGACAACTGCGGCACGAAGGCGGTCTGATCGTCCAGTGAGGCGCGCACTGTACGCAGCACGGTCACCGAATAGGTGAACGTGGACAGCAGCAGCGCCAGGGTGACATGGACGAACCGGTCCTGGGCGAAGGTGCGGAGCAGACGCGGAGAATACTGGCTGCTGGCCAGCTGCAACGTCACCACCGTCAGGGAGAAGGTCAGCGAGGTCACGGTGATCAGCGAGCCCGCGATCACCGAGAGCACCGTACGTGCCGCCTCCGGCCCGCCGCTGAACAGGAAGGCGGTCACTTTGGCCGGCAGGCCACCGATCACCCGGGCGTCGACGAGCGGCAACCCGACCCCGAGCAGGGCCGCGACGCCCACTCCCGCGGTGGGGAGCGGCCACAGCCGAGTCCGCCACGCATCGCCGGAAACGCCCCGCCGCCGTCGCGACGATCCCCGTGCCGTCACCGAAGAACCTCCGATCACCGGGCCGCGCCCGCTCCGAACGACTCAGAATGACCGTCCTTGCCTGTGGCCATCACGGCACATCCGTGGTGATGGAGTGGCTCGTTTGGGATCTCACCGCGCCGATGTGGATGTTCCTCCTGGCTTCTGTGATCTCCGGGGCAGTCCTCGGAGCGTTGGGCTCAGCCCTGTACCAGCGGAACCGGGCCCGGGCGCGGCAACGCAGGCAGGCCGCCGGTGACCTTCACAGACTCGCGGGCGAACCCGCGCGAGGAACACCGCGTCTGAGGCGCTAGCCACCGGCGAGGGCGAGAGGACGGGCCTTCGTCACCGCTCCAGTGCCACCACCGCACGTCCTTGCCGAGGTGGCGGTGTCGAGGTCGGCATCCTTGATCACGAGGTGGGTGACGGCCAGGGCGAGTACGTGGCCCGCCACTGTGAGGGCGGTAGAACGGGTACCTGCATCTGCACGGTCCCGGCATCCTGGAACTGGAACGACACCGGGAGATAGATGCCGCTACGTAGATCCCCGGTCGACCCGGTCAGCAACGCCTGCGGGTTCACGTCCCCGCCGACCGGCTGACGGACCGGAAGTTCCAGGCCGCCTCCGCGAACTTGAAAACCTTTGAACGTGGGTGACGCGCTGACGGAGACGAGCCGGTCCGGTTCGGTGCGCTGGTTCACCAGCGTCACGTAGAGGGGGAGGCTCGACCCGGGTGGCAGCGACTCGCCTTCGGGACTGCCGATGATGAAGGCGTTCCTCACATACATGTCGTTGATGATCTCGTTGGCTCCTGTGTTCGGCGCGAACTCCTCGGTAGAGACTCCGAAATCGTCCTCGTTGCCACAGGCGCATGCGGCCAGCAGCAGTACGGCCACGCACAATGCCCTGATAGTGCTTCGCATGTTCTTCCACCAGCGATCTTCTACTTGTGCTGCGTGCAGGCGGACGGCCCCTTCCAGCGGAAGCCGGCTGTATCGGGTGGAGGCGTGATCCCGCCCGGACCGCCCGCTCCTGCACGCTCGTGCTCGGACGGGCCGGACCCGCGCGGCTCTACTCCGCAGGAGCATGCGGCTGTTACCGTGCCCGCTGCCGGATCCCCCTGTTCGGATGCCGAAGTCTCAATGTGGGGCTCACGGCGAACCCACGGGTTCCGGTAAGCGGATCGTCGGCTGTGAGCAGCCCTGTCCGGGAGGCGCTGAGTGGCCTTCGCATCCTCCGGAGGGCTGCCGGACCGCCATCCCGGTCGAGTCGGCAGATCGCGATCCCTCCCGCGAAGGAGCGGGGAGCGGTGGTGCCCACGCTGATGTGTCACCGATCCGCCCGCCGGATCGAGAGGTACGGAGGCCGGATGTCCCGCGACTCAGCTGATGCTGTCCAGCAGGCTTTGGCAGGCCTGCTCGCAGCGGCGGCACGCCTCGGCGCAGGCCCGGCAGTGGGCGTGCATGTCGGCGTGCTGGGCGCACTCGTCGGCGCAGCTGCGGCACGCCTGGATGCACGCCTGCAGCTGGGAGCGGGTGATGTTGGCGTCGTAGCCGGTGTGGCGTGACAGGATGCGGGCGGTGGTGGAGCAGATGTCGGCGCAGTCCAGATCGGTGCGGATGCACTTGCGCAGCTGGTCGACGTGCTGCTCGCTCATGCAGGCGTCGGCGCAGGCGGTGCAGGCCTGAGCGCAGTCGATCAGCGTCTGGACGGCGTCGGCGATCAGGCCGCGGTCCAGGTTGATGTCGGCGGGGTAGGTGTCGATCATTTCGCGAACCGGCACGGTGCGTCCTTTCCAGTAACGGATGTCGTGTGAAGGGCCGGTACCCGCCAGCCGGTCGGGTTACCGCCCGCCGGGCGGATCGGTTCCGTCAAGCGGGTCTACCCGCACGTCATGGACGGGGGCCGGACCGCCTGCGGGCTCGTTGCCCGGGTGTTGGCCGTCCTGCGGGCCGGAGGGGCGGTGGCTGAGGAAGTAGGCGCCCATCGCGGCGGCGACGGAGGCGAAGACCACGACGGAGTAGACGGCCAGGAGCACCTCGATGACGGCGGCCAGGGCCGTGGTGCGGACGGTGAGCGGTTCGCCGGTGACGGTGGCCAGGGCGGCGTCGTGCAGGGCCAGGGCGTAGTCGTCGTAGCCGGCGAACTCGTGCAGCACCTGGCTGGAGGCCAGGACGATGATGGCGCTGAGCGCGGCCAGCCAGGTCAGCCGGCCCGACAGCAGGCGCCCGGCCGAGCGGCTGCCGCGTACGGCCGAGCCTAGTACGCCGCTGGCCCGCGCCAGCCGGACCAGCCGCAGCAGCCGCAGGAAGCGTAGGAACGGTACGAGCAGGAAGACCAGCTGCCACCAGGTGCGGCGCAGGAACCGCAGCCGCGCCGGGGCCACGTACAGCCGCAGGGCGTACTCGGCGGCGAACGCGGCCCACAGTAGCCAGCTCGCCACGGAGAAGACGTCGGCCAGCACGGGATGGCGGGCGAGATTCTGACCGAGTACGACCAGCAGGAACAGCAGGCCCAAGACGCTCATGGGGGCGTCGAGGCGGTCGATCAGTCGCTCGGCCCGGCTCTGGCGGACGGCGGCCGTCTCCTCGGTGCGGGGGCTCATGCCGGTGCCGTGCCCACATCGGTGCGGAATAGTGGTGTGACCGGAGCAGGAGCCAGTGGGGCGGCCGGTCTCAGGAACCGGCAGGACCCTCCGGACCGGTGAATCCGGCCAGATCGGTCAGGGCGCTGCCCGAGCCGAGCTTCTGGCGGGGGATGACGCTGAAGCCGCCGTCGGTCTCCAGGACGACGGCGGCGACGTCCTCCAGCGCTCCGGAGCCGCTGGAGCGGACTGCCTGGCGCACCTCCTCGGGGGTGACGCGTTGTCGGCGCATCGCGTCTTCCAGCAGCCGCCCGTCGCGCAGCACCACGGTCGGCTCGGACTTGATCATCCGTCGCACCAGCGCCGAGCGGGTCGCCAGCCAGGCGGCGGCGAACTGCAGTGCCACCAGCAGGGCCAGTGCGAGCCCGCCCTCGGCGAGCGCGACGTCGGACGAGAGCACCACGGTGGCCAGCGTGGAGCCCAGCGCGACGGTGACCACCAGGTCGAAGGCGTTCATCTTCGACAAGGTGCGTTTGCCCGACAGCCGCAGCACCGCCACCAGCACGGCATAGGCCACCACGGCGGCGACGATGGTTCGGATGATCCCGCTCCAGGAGTCGAATACCACCCTCGTCTCCTTCCCCGGCCGGTGCCGTCACCGCCGGGGATACCCCTGATGCGGTGCCTCTACCTGATGTGCGCCCGCCATCCGTTGCGACCAGGCCGTCCACCCGGAAGGGAACGGCCCGGTCATCGCTTGTCCGGGCGGCACGTCACTGCGCGAGCGAGTACCACCGTACCGCTGGGCGTGACCATCAGGCCGCCGCGGACGGATACCGCCGTGCTCGTCATTGGCCTGATGACCGGCCGGGGGTTGCGCCACAAGACGGCCCACCCGGCCGAGCGGACGTGATCGAGGGTTCACGGTGCATCCCGTCCGGTCAGTTCCCGCTTGCGGCGCAGCAGCGCGGCGCGCCGGGCATGAGCCCGGACGACGAGTACGGCGGACACGGCGGTGACGACCGCGCCGGTCACCAGAGCGGGAGCCGCCGACCGGCTTCGGGCGGCCGGAGACATATCTCGACGGCTCCGGGCAATCACGCATCCATGCTCGATGTGCTGCTCTCCGTGGTCGGGGCACTGGCTCTCATCGTGGCCCTGCTGTCGGGATACGTCCACCGCCTCGTGCTCAGTACGGCTCTGCTCGCCCTGCTGACCGGCATCGTCTTCGGTCCGGCCGTGCTGGGGGTCATCGACCTGCCCACCGTGGTGGAGGGACATCAGGAGATCCATGAGCTGTCCCGTGTGCTGCTGGCGGTCTCGGTGATGGCCGTGGCCCTGCGCTATCCGACGCGGGAGGTCCGGCCGTGCACAAGACCAGTGGTCATCCTGCTCACCGCGGCCATGATCGGAATGGCGCTGATCACCACAGCGGTGGCGTCCGCCGTCCTCGGGGTCGGCCTCGGTGCGGCGGCCCTGCTGGGCGCGGCCCTGTGCCCCACGGACCCGGTACTCGCCTCCAGCGCGGTCACCGGCGAACCCGCCGAACGCGAGATCGCCGCACGGACACGGCGGCTGCTGTCTCTGGAGTCCGGAGCCAACGACGGCCTGGCCCTGCCGCTGGTGCTCGCCGCGATCGCAATCGCCGGGACACGCCCGGGGACCGGTGCATTGCTGGAATCCCTGTGGCAGGTCATGGGCGCCGTCGCCTTCGGAGCCGTGACGGGACGGCTGGGGGAGAGGGTGCTGCGCGGCGCCGAGAAAGGGCGGACCGTCGAATCCGGCCCGCTGCTGCTGTACACCGTGCTCCTGGCGCTTTTCGTGCTCGGCGCGGCCGGGCTGCTCAACCTCGACGGCGTCCTGGCCGTGTTCGTCGCCGGCCTGGCGTTCAACGCGGCGAGTTCGCGAGGCGAGCGCCTGACCGAGGTCAAGATCGACGAGGTGATCAACCACTTCCTCCTGCTGCCGCTGTTCGTGGTGTTCGGCGCCATGCTCCCGTGGCAGGAGTGGGGCCGGCTGGGGTGGCGGGGTCTCGTGCTGGTCGTCGGCGTGCTGCTGCTGCGCCGCCTGCCGGTCCTGCTCGCGCTCAAAAAGCCGCTGTCGCTGCGGTGGCGCGATGCCGTCTTCATGGGATGGTTCGGCCCCATCGGTGTGTCGGCCCTGTTCTATCTCACCCTGGAGGCGCATCGGCTCGGTGCCGACCCTCTGGTTCTGGCCGCCGGAACACTGGTCGTCGCCGCCAGCACCGCCGTGCACGGTGTGACCACCGCCATGGGCCTGGTCCTCTATCGCAAGGCGAACGCGGAGAAGGCGGCCAGGTAGCCACCGACCGCCGGGCCAGCATCCTGCGCCTGAAATCCGCCGGCGATATTCGGCCAGGGATTCGAGGATCGCTGCGGCGCTCTTGGCCTGTACGAACGGCTCGATGTCATCGTTCCACCGATCCATCCAGGCGTGGATGCCCTCCTCCGAGCTCTGAACGCTCTTGTGGGCTCCGTCGTTCACCCTCCACCAGGGACCGGCCAGAAGGACCGCAACAACCCGTCACGGCAAGAACCGGATCTCCGTTCTCCGGGGGTCGGTGGTTGAGGACGCGCGGGTGCGGACGGCCCCGACCCAGCAACGGAGCGGGTGCTCTCCCTCAAGGAGTGATCACTCACTCCTTGAGGGAGGACATGAACACGGACGTCTCCTCCCGGCGAGAACGCGGTCAGGTGGACGTCGGTGAAGGGGTCGTGATTTCAGCCTCGGACCGGCACAGCTCGGCCAGGCGCCGGAACTCCGGTTGGATGCGCTGTAATTCGTCGATGACCCGTTCCAGCTCCGGCCCGTCGAGGTTGCCCAATGCGCGCAGACCACGCCGGATCACCTCCATGGCCTGCTCACCGCGATCCAGCGCGACCAGGCATTCACCGGGCGCGATCAAGGCGCGGCCGGGAGGCACGGTGACGGCAGGCCTGGGCGCGGCGGCGCCAGGCACGGATGCGGTCGGCGATGGGATCGACTCCGGCTCGGGAGTCGAGCTCACGCCGGCGATAGCCGCGCCCAGCGCCAGGCCGATCAGCAGCGTCAGGGCCGGTACCGTCCAGTAGAGCACCCGAGGTGTCGCCGGGCGGCGGGGCTCGGGCACGGTTCCCGCGGAGGGCGGGGGGCCGTCACGGTCGTTGGGGCGCTCTGGTGTCTCTCCTGCGGGCATCGCTCACTCCTGTGAAAGGTCGGGGTTCCACATACCCGTTACCATCCAGGGCATATCGGGCAATGTGGGACATCTCGGCTCGATGGAGGGGACGGCATCGTGAACAGCGCGCTTCAGTCCCTGGACACCTCGATGGTCCGGATCCTCGACGGCCTGATGGCCGCGTGGGTCGTGCTGTGGCTCGTCGTCGGGGTGTGGGTGGGCCAGTCGTTGTGGGAGCTGTCGCGGATCGGGGAGACCATCGTCTCCTCAGGGCAGGCGATCGACCAATCCGGAAGCGCGCTGCAGCCCATCGCCGAGCTGCCCCTGGTCGGCGAGGCCCCCGGTCGGCTCGCCGACCAGATCCGCGCCACCGGGGCACGCATTGCGGTGAGCGGGCACGAGCTGCAGGTCCAGATGCGCAGGCTCAGCCTTCTGCTGGGGTTGGCGGTGGCGTTGATCCCGGCGACCACCGTCCTGGCCTCCTACCTCCCGGCCCGGCTGGTACGGCGGCGCACGGCAGGGTCCTCCGGCGGGTCGAGGAAGGGCGAGTGAGCCGGTCGGGCCCGGACCGGCAAAGGCTCGGAGCCAAACTCGGGACACGGCCGCTCGCCGAACGCTACGCCTGCGCCATCGTCCGATTCCGTCACCTGGTCGTCACGCTGTGGGTGGCGGTGGCCGCGGTGTCATGGTTCCTGCCGGAGTTCTCCCAGGAGCGCAGCGGTGGGATCGAGGGGCTGGTGCCACGGGACACCCCGGCGGTGGCAGCCGAGCGCCGGGCTCTGGAGCTGTTCGGCTTCCCGCTGCTGGGCCGTACCGTCATCGTGCAGCACGACCCGGCAGGGCTCTCACCGTATGCGCAAGCCGAGTCCGTCGCCCTGGCCATGGGGCTGATCCGCGGCCAGTACGCCGACAGCGGCCCGCTCCTGGGCGCGCTGCCGCTGACCAACTCCCTGGGACTGGTCAGCTCGGGTGAGCGCGGAACCGCCGTGCTCACCTACATGCTGATGCCGCCGACCACCGGGTTCACCCACCAGATGCTGGCGACCGAGCACTTCGCCGAGCGGCATCTGGGGCCCGAAGACGCCTACGTCGGCGTGACCGGCTCGGTGCCCGCGAGGGTCCAGCAGCAGCGCATCGTCGAGGAGTACCTGCCGCTGGTGGAGATCGCCACCATCACGGCGATCGCACTGATCGTCTGCGTCAATTTCAGGTCGATTGCAGCACCGCTGCTGACGCTGCTGGTGGCCGGGCTGGCCTTCGCGGTCACCATCCGGTTGGCCGCCACCGTGGCCGGGCTGCTGGGCGTGCCGATACCGGCTGAGCTGGAGCCGTTGCTGGTGGCTCTGCAACTGGGCATCGTAACCGATTACGTCATCTTCTTCCTGTCCGGGTTACGCGTTCGGCTGGCCGACGGCGCCTCGCGGCTGGAGGCCGCCCGGGACTCGACGGTGCGCTTCGGGCGGATTGTGATGGTCGCGGGGATCACCGTGGCAGCGGGTACGGCTGCGCTCCTGGTCACTCGGTCCCAGTTGTTCCGCGCGTTCGGACCGGGCATGGCACTGGCCGTCCTGGTCGGTCTGGCGGTGGCGGTCACGCTCGTGCCCGCGCTCATGGCGATCGCCGGGCGCTGGTTGCTCTGGCCGAGCCTGCCGGGCCGTCCAGTCGTGCTGCCAGGCCCTGGCGACGTGCGTCCAGTCACGCGCAGGCGGTTCGTACACGTCATGCGGGTGATGACCTGTACCCGGCCCGCGGCGGCTGTGCTCTTCACGTGCGCGCTGGGGCTGGTGCTGGCCGCGCTACCGCTCGGCGGCATACGCCTCGGCCTCGACTTCGTGGGCTCGCTGCCCGCCGACGACCCGGTCCGCAAGGCGGCCTCGGCCGCGCAGCAGGCCTTCGCGCCGGGTGTCCTTTCCCCCACGGTGGTGCTCCTGGAGGGGGAGAACATCGCCGACCGCCGGGAAGAGATGGCCGCACTGGGAGCACTGCTGCGGAAGGAGCCCGGCGTCGCGGGAGTGATCGGTCCCGGTGAGCGGCCGTCGCTCGCCGATGTCGGCATTCTTGTGGCCGAGCAGCGGCACGCCGCCCGCTACCT
Source organism: Planomonospora parontospora (assembly GCA_014647935.1). Lineage (GTDB taxonomy): Bacteria > Actinomycetota > Actinomycetes > Streptosporangiales > Streptosporangiaceae > Planomonospora > Planomonospora parontospora. Next base: position 11,768 of record BMQD01000049.1, on the reverse strand, counting down.
GGTCATCCTCGACGACGAACCGCTTGGGGCCGCCGCCATCGAGACGGTGAACCGGCTGCAGAACCGGCTCCCCGGAATGCTGCTGAGGGCAGGTCTGCCCGAGGCCGTGGTGAGCATGTCCGGCGATACAGCCATCGCCTCACACGTCGTCGAGGAGACCACCAGCGACCTGGCCAGGGTCGCCGTGGCGGCCATCCTGGTCAACCTGCTGATGCTGATCGTGTTCTTACGCGCCCTGGTGGCGCCGCTGTACCTGCTCACGTGCAGCGTGCTATCGCTGGCCGCCTCGCTCGGCCTGACCGTCCTGCTGTTCCAGTCGGTGCTCGAGTATGCCGGGCTGACCTTCTACGTGCCCTTCGCCGCTGGCGTGCTGCTGGTCGCCCTGGGCTCGGACTACAACATCTTCGGCATCGGCCGTGTCTGGGAGGAGGCCAGGCGGTACAGCCTGCGCGATGCGATCATCGTAGCTGTCCCGGAGTCGACCCGGGCGATCACCGCAGCCGGTGTCGCCCTGGCGGTCAGCTTCGGCCTGCTCGCGATCGTGCCGCTGCGCCCATTCAGAGAGCTCGCGTTCACGATGGCTATGGGCATCCTCCTCGATGTGATCGTCGTCCGCTCTCTGATGTTGCCGACCCTGCTGACCCTGGTGGGGCGGGGGAGCGGCTGGCCGGGGCCCGCGTTCCGCAGGCGTGCTTCAGCACTGAACCATTATTGAGAGGGCGTTTCTGAGCACCCAGAGAAGGAAGCGTCTTATTACGGTTGGTAGTTGGATTCCGGCACCGATTCCTTTGTCATCACTCACCATGTTTCAGCGTATTGTCTCAGTGAGAGTCGGTCCCTTGCATCCAGCTCCGTCCCATCCGCGGTGGATCGAAGCGGATACCGGATACGGTCCGGACCTTCGGTCCAGCAGAGTCAGAACGAGAGGGAGTCATGCGGGCGGGATGTCGCATATCACCCCACCTATGTCACCCGCGGCCTGCGCGCCGCCGTCGCCGGCCCCGACGCGGTGGCGGCGATCTCCTCGGCCCGCGCCACCAACGAGGAGAACCACCTGATCCAGAAGTTCATATGGACCGTGATCGGCACCAACAGCGTCGACAACTGCTCCCGGCTGTGCCACTTCCCGTCCGCCGCCGGGCTGACCGCGGCCTTCGGCCTGTCCGGCGGCACCGACTCCTTCGATGACGTCGAGCGGGCCGACTGCCTGCTGATGGTCGGCGCCAACCCGGTCGAGGCCCACTCGGGAGGTCTTCCGTGCGGCGGTGTGCACGTCGCCGGCCAGGGCGGCGACCAGGTTCGAGTCTGCCTGGGGCAGGCTCGTCAGCTCTCATCAGGGCTCTGTCAGGATCCGTTGCGAGGTCCCCGCCACCGTGTGAACGTGCGACGGGGCCCGCATCTCGATCGACCTGTGCCACGACCGCCCGAGATTCCGGCCCGAGCAGACCCTCGCCACGTCGGTGGCGGACGGCGAGAGCTCTCGCATCCCGAGGCCGGAGACGATGAGCGGACGACGGAAACATCGCGAACACAGAAGGGTGCTTCGGTGATGGTGGTGCAGTCGAGCGGGAGCGAAGGCCGCCCCACCTCACCGGTGACCGATCAAGGTCAGCAGTGGAACCTACCGTCGAACGAGTAGTGGTAGTACTTCCGATCCTTTAGTGGGGTGACCCCGCCGAACTGGTTGTTGCACCCGACGGTGACCTCGCTCTCGGCGAGGAGATCGTCCCCGGAAGTGTCGTCCTCCCAGACCTGGATCGTTATTCTGCTGCCCACTTCGTAGGTGAGGGGGTATGAAGACCGGAGGTCGACCATTCCGCCCTCGTCGGATTCGTTGACGTCGATCGTGCCGTCGGTCGGAGCATAACGCCGGGAGGATCCATTCTGCACGACCTTGATGAAGACTTCGTCGCCGTTGCTCCAGGTCCCCTCCTCATCCACGTCGTGGACATGCAGGGTAAGGCCGAATCCGATCTGGGATGCAGCGGCGTTCGCCGGGGTCGCGCCGGCAAGAACCAGTGACCCCATAAGGCCTGCCAGGGGCAGAAGAGCTCCGGGCCTAGAACGTACGAGCACGGTTTCTCCTTTTCTTGTTCGATCGGTCGTGATCAAGATTTTCCCAGTTCCCTTGGAGGGGACTTGCGGCTGGCTTGGATCGGGCTGACGGGAAACCGACTCAGGGAATCTCGAATTGCGGAGGAAGGAACCCCGCTGTGCCGGGCAGCCGTCGACCTCGGCTCCGGCAAGGCTCCGTACGCCCGCTCCCCGGTGGCCGGCCGTACGGAGACCAGGTATTGATCCCCGCCGGCACCCCGGCCCCGGCACCCCGGCGCATCGTGCCGCCGGGGTGCCCCCGGACGGGCGGAGAAAAACGGGCCGCGCTCAACGGCCCACGGCTCGCGCCGGCCCCGCGGGGCTCAGCCGGTGCGGAGGGACGATCGACGTCGCCCGTATGCCACCCACGATGCGGGACCGGCGGTGAGGGGAAGGCGGCGGCACCGCCACGCCGGGCTGCTTGTCATATACCCCTATAGGGTATAAATTCGGATGCGTCGGCACTCCACGGCAACAGAGGAAATGAGATGTCCGAACCGACCCACCACACTGCACACGGGCAGCAGAGGACCGGTGGCGCGCATCCCGGCCACCACGGACACGATCACCGCTCGCATGCCGCCCACGAAGGACACGCGTCGAAGACGACCTGGAAGACGGCCGCCTCGGCCACCCTGCACTGCCTCACCGGCTGCGCCATCGGCGAGGTCCTCGGCCTGGTCATCGGCACCGCGCTGGGCTGGGCCACCGCGCCCACCATCGTCCTGGCCGTCGCGCTGGCCTTCTTCTTCGGCTACCTGCTCACCCTCATCCCGCTGCGCCGCGCCGGGGTGAACTGGGGCACCGCGATCAAACTCGCACTCGCCGCCGACACCGTCTCCATCGTCGTCATGGAGATCGTCGACAACGGCGTCATGCTCATCGTCCCCGGCGCCATGGACGCCGGCCTGACCACCGGCCTGTTCTGGGGAGCGCTGGCCCTCGCCTTCCTGGTGGCCTTCCTCGTCACCACCCCGGTCAACAGGTGGATCATCGGCCGGGGCAAGGGCCACGCCGTCGTCCACGCCTACCACCACTGACACCTACGCCACCGAGTGCTGGAACACCTCGCCGCCCGCACCGGTGTCCTCGCGGGCGGGCCGGAGCCGGCGGCTCACCCGCTGGAGCACTTCCTGCAGCCCGTCGGGGAGCGGTCGTCGCATGGACCTTTCCACGTCCCGTGCAACGAGCGATCACCGGTCAAGACGCCCCCTGGGGGCCGCCGACCGCGGCTGAGGCCGCCGTCCCCGCCAGGAGGCCGAGGGCGGCCGAAGCGGCGTCGTCGGCCGGTAGGTAGACGATCAGGCGGTGCTCGTCGGTGCCGGGTATGTCGAGGCTCTCGTAGGCGAGCAGCAGCTCGCCGGCCAGGGGATGCGACCACCGCTCCACACCCGTGCGCCGGGGGAGCGCGGCCGCGGCCTCGAACCGGGCGCTGAACCCGGAGCCCGCGGCGACCGCGAGTTCTCCGGCGAGGAGCGCGGCCCGGTGGTCACCGAGGGACGCGGCGGCCCTGAGCCCGGCGGCCAGCTCGCCGGCGACCCGTTCCCAGTCGGGGAAGACGCCGCGCGCGCGGGCGTCGGTGAAGACGAACCGGGTGAGGTTGGCGGGACGCGCCTCCAGCAGCCCGGCCGGGCCGGCGAGCCGCTCGTAGCCGGCCGTGCAGGCGAGGATCTCGCCCAGCCGGTCGGCCACCAGCGCCGGGGCCGGCTCGAGCCGGTCGAGCAGCGCCCGCACCGTGGGGCGCACCGCGCGGTCGGGGGGCGGGGCGTCGCCCTGGCAGGTGCCGCCGGTCATGGCCTTGACGAGGCGGTGCAGGTGGACCCGCTCGTCGGCGGAGAGCCCCAGCGCGTCGGCGAGCGCGGCGAGGATCTCGGCGGAAGGGCGCCGGTCGCGGCCCTGCTCCAGACGGGTGAGGTACTCCACGCTCACCCCGGCGAGCGTGGCCAGTTCGGCGCGGCGCAGGCCGGGGGTACGGCGGCGCGGCCCGCCCGGGAGTCCCGCGTCGGCGGGTGTCACGGCCTCCCGCCGGGCGCGCAGGAACGCGCCCAGCTCGTTGTCTCCCATGGCCGGAGTCTAGTGGGCGCGCACGGTCCCGCCGCGATCATGGCCCTGCCGGGGCCAGTCTCACCGCGGCCTCCTCCGGCGGTCTCCGGTCCGGGATGCTCGGAGCCGTGGCGATCCGCCGCGAAGCCCCGCACCCCGACGGCGGGGCACGAGGGCCGCCCGTAAGCGGAGGGCCACCCGGACAGGGCCGACGAAAGGGATCTTCTTTGCGCTACCGACTGCTGGGCCGGACCGGTCTGCGGGTGTCCGAACTGTTCTTCGGTGCGATGTCCTTCTACGAGCGCGGCGGCCCCGACGCGCTGCGGGAGTACCGTGCCATGCTCGACGCCTACGCCGACGCCGGGGGCAACGTCATCGACACGGCCTCGGCGTACGGGGAGAGCGAGGAGGTCGTCGGCGAGCTTCTGGCGGGCCGCCGCGACCGCTTCGTCGTGGCCACCAAGTACACGCTCTCCCGTGACCGCACCGACCCGAACGCCGCCGGCAACCACCGCAAGAACCTCGTCCTGTCCCTGGAGGACAGCCTCCGGCGGCTGCGGACCGACTACATCGACCTGTACTGGGTGCACATCTGGGACCGCCACACCCCGGTGGAGGAGACGATGCGGGCGCTGGACGACGCCGTGCGCGCAGGGAAGATCCTCTACGTCGGCATGTCCGACGCCCCGGCGTGGCTGGTCGGCCGCGCCGACACGCTGGCCGAGTGGCGGGGCTGGACCCGGTTCGCGGGGGTGCAGGTGCCGTACAGCCTGCTCAGGCGGGACGTCGAGCGGGAACTGCTGCCGATGGCCGAGGCGCTCGGGATGAGCGTCGCCGTATGGGGAGCGCTCGCCGGAGGCGTCCTGTCGGGCAAGTTCACCGGCCCGGGAGGGACGCCGGAGGAGGGGACGCGGCGGGCGGGGACCACCCGGGTCGACCCCGGCTCCCTGACCTCCCGGGACCACGCGGTCGCGCACGCCGTGCAGGAGGTCGCGCGCGAGCTGGGCGCCACGGCGGCGCAGGTGGCGATCGCCTGGACCTGCACCCGGCAGGCCGCCGTGCACCCCATCGTCGGCGCGCGGGACCTCGCCCAGCTCGTCGAGAACCTGGGCGCGGCCGACGTCGTCCTCCCCGGGGAGGCGGTCCGGCGGCTGGAGGCGGCGGCGGAGTTCGAGCTCGGATTTCCCGGCGACTTCATCGCCGAGTACGAGGCCCACACGCAGGCGCTCGGCGAGGCGGCCTCAGGGGAGCGGGACGGCCGGCGCGCCGCGGCGCGGTAGGGCTCCCGGGCCGGCGCGGTCGTGCGGGTGGCGGACCGCTCTGCCGGGCGCTTCCGGCGGGAACTCGGGAGAGCTCCCGCCGGAACCGCCGATCAGACGCCGCGAGCGGCGATGCGGGTGATGAACGGCTGGACCAGGCGCGCGGCCAGCGGGCCGAACGCCGCCAGGATGAGGACGTAGGCGGCGGCCAGCGGCCCCAGGTCCGGGTGGGCGCCGGCGGCCACCGCCAGACCGGCGATCACGATGTTGAACTCGCCGCGCGGGATGAGCGCGATGCCGGCGCGGATCCGGCCCGCCCGGGCGATGCCCGCCCGCCGGGCCGCGTAGACGCCGGTGAGCAGCTTGGTCGCCATGCTCACCAGGGCGAGCGCCGCGGCCAGCCCGGCGACGGGCAGGATCTTCGCCGGGTCGGTCTGCAGGCCGAAGAAGACGAAGAAGACCGCGGCGAACAAGTCGCGCAGCGGGGCCAGCAGCGCCTGGGCGTCCTCGGCCAACTCCCCCGACAGGGCGATGCCGACCAGGAACGCGCCCACCGCGGCCGACACCTGCAGGTGCTGGGCGATCCCGGCGACCAGCAGCGCGAGCCCGACGACCTTCAGCAGCAGCACCTCGGAGTTCGGGCTGGAGACGAACGCCTCGATGAACCGCCCGTAGCGGAGCGCGACCAGCAGCACCACGCTGACCGTGGCCAGCGCGATCGCCACGGTGACCGCCCCGCCCGCCAGGGACAGGCCCGCCAGCATGGCGGTCAGCACCGGCAGGTAGACGGCCATGGTCAGATCCTCGAAGACCAGCAGCGAGAGCACCACCGGGGTCTCGCGGTTACCGATCCACCCCAGGTCGGACAGGACCTTGGCGGTGATGCCGGAGGAGGTGGCGTAGGTGACGCCGGCCATCGCCACGGCCGCGACCGGGCCCCAGCCGAGCAGCAGCGCGCAGACCGCGCCGGGCGCGGCGTTGAGCACCAGGTCGACGATGCCGGCCCGGGCGTTGCCCTTGAGGCTGGTCACGAGCTCGTCGGCGTTGTACTCCAGGCCGAGGGTGAGCAGCAGCAGGATGACGCCGAGCTCGGCGCCGGTGGCGATGAACTCCTCACTGGTGGCCAGGGGCACGATGCCGCCGGTGCCGAAGGCCAGACCGGCGATCAGGTAGAGGGGGATGGGGGAGATGCCGACGCGCAGCGCCAGCGCTCCGAGGATGCCGAGTCCGAGCAGGACCGCGCCGAACTCCAGGAACAGGATTGCAGTGTGGTGCACTCGCGGCCTAACCGTTGCTGAAGATGTCGGCGACGGCGTCGGTGCTGTCCGGGCTGCCCACCACGACCACGATGTCGTCGCCGGTGAGTCCGAAGTCCGGGGCCGGGCTGGCGAAGACCTGGCCGGCGCGGACCACGGCCACGATGGACGCGCCGGTGCGGGAGCGCACGCGCGCGTCGCCCATGGTCCGCCCGTCGTACGGCGAGCCGGGGGCGATCGGCAGCTGCAGGCTGACCAGGCCCTCGACCTCGCGGTGCAGGGCGTTGAGGCGCTGCACGATGCGCGGGGCGCCGAGCAGCTCGACCAGGGCGTCGGCCTCCTCGTCGTTCAGCTTGACGACCTCGCACGCGCGGTCGGGGTCCTCCTTGTCGTAGATCACCAGGTCGCGGCGGCCGGTCCGGTGGGAGACGACCCCGACCCGGCGTCCGGAGCGTGTGGTGAACTCGTGCCGCAATCCGATCCCCGGCAACGCCGTCTGCTCGACTTCCACCGCGCCGATCCTCCGCTTGTCCATGTATCTCCGATGTCTCCCCGAACCTACCAACCAGGAGGGCCACCCGCCGAACGAGCCCGTGGCGGTGATCATGCCGGCCGGGGCCCTTCCGGCACGGGGTTGCGGAAGGGCCTCCGGCGGGGGACCCTTCCCCCATGTCCGACGACCGTCCGTACGACATCGTGCTGTTCGGCGCCACCGGGTTCACCGGTGCGCTCACCGCGCAGTACCTCGCCCGCAACGCCGGTCCGGAGCGGCGCTGGGCGCTGGCCGGGCGCGACCGGGCGCGGCTGGAGGCGGTCCGGGAGCGGATCGGCCTGCCGGAGCTGCCCCTGCTGCACGCCGACGCCTCCGACCCGGCCTCGCTGGCGGAGATCGCCCGGAGGACCCGGGTGGTCGCCACCACCGTGGGCCCGTACGTCCTCCACGGCGAGCCGCTCGTCGCCGCCTGCGCGGCGGCGGGCACCCACTACGCCGACATCACCGGCGAGCCGGAGTTCGTCGACCTGGCCTTCGCCCGGCACCACGCGACCGCCAGGGAGACCGGGGCCAAGCTCGTGCACGCCTGCGGGTTCGACTCGGTCCCGCACGACCTGGGCGTCTACTTCACCGTGCAGCGGCTCCCGGAGGGGGTGCCGATCAGCGTCGACGGATACGTGCGGGGAGGCGGGCGGCCGTCGGGCGGCACCGTGCACTCGGCCGTCACGGCGCTCTCCCGCGCCCGGCAGAGCGCGCGGGCCGCGCTCGTGCGGCGGAGGCTGGAGGAGCGTCCGGCCGGCCGCCGGGTGCGGGGCCTGCCCGGCCCGCCGCGCAACGTCGGAGGCTGGGCGCTGCCGCTGCCCACGATCGACCCGCGCATCGTCGCCCGCTCCGCCCGTGCGCTGGAGCGCTACGGCCCGGACTTCACCTACCGCCACCACCTGGCGGTCAGGCGGCTGCCCGAGGCGCTGGGCCTGGCCGCGGGGGCCGGAGCGCTGGCGCTGCTGGCGCAGTTCCCGCCGGTGCGCTCCCGGCTGCTGGAGCGCTTCCCGGCCGGCGGCGGGCCCACCCCGGAGCAACGGGCGAAGAGCTGGTTCACCGTCACCTTCGACGGGCGCGGCGGCGGCGAGCGCGTGGTCACCGAGGTCTCCGGAGGCGACCCCGGTTACGACGAGACCGCGAAGATGCTGGGCGAGTCCGCGCTCTGCCTGGCCTTCGACGACCTGCCGGAGACGGCGGGCCAGACCACCACCGCGGCGGCGATGGGCGAGGCGCTGATCGGCCGCCTGCAGCGGGCGGGCATCACCTTCAGGGTGCTGCGGGACTCACGCGGGTGAGACCCGGCGAGACCCCGGGGAGACCGTGATCATGCAGGTGAGGCCCCGGCGGGGCGCTCCGGGGGCGTGATGAGTGAGGCCCCGGCGGGGCGCTCCGGGGAGTCCGCGGCCCGCGCGGGCGGGGCACGCCGCCGGTCCGGGTCTCAGCGGCTGCGCACCCCGTGGGCGCGGAACTGCGCGTGCACGCGCTCCAGGAGGGCGGCGTCCGGCGGCTCGACGCCGGGCAGCGGGTAGGGCAGGCCGAGCCCGGCGTACTTCGCCTCGGCCATCCGGTGGTACGGCAGGACGTCGACGTGCTCGACGTTGGGCAGCGTGGCGACGAAGGCCGCGAGGCCGTCGACGTCGTCCTCGGCGTCGGTCAGGCCGGGAACCAGGACGAACCGGATCCAGGTGGGCTTGCCCAGCTCGGCCAGGCGGCGCGCGAAGCGCAGCGTCGGAGCGAGCTCGTTCCCGGTGACCTTCCGGTAGGTCTCCGGGTTCCAGGACTTGACGTCCAGCAGGACCAGGTCGACGTCGGCCAGCATCGCGTCGCTCGCGCGGTCGCCCAGGTGGCCGGAGGTGTCCAGGGCGGTGTGCAGGCCGCTGTCGTGGCAGCGGCGCAGGAGCTCGCCGGTGAAGAGCGGCTGCTGCAGCGGCTCGCCGCCGCTGACGGTGACGCCGCCGCCGGCGATCCGGATGAACCGCCGGTAGCGCTCGGCGCGGGCCACCAGCTCGTCGACCGTGGTGGGCCGCCCGTCCCGCATCCGCCAGGTGTCGGGGTTGTGGCAGTACAGGCAGCGCAGCGGGCAGCCGGAGGTGAACACCACGAACCGGGTGCCCGGCCCGTCCACGCCCGTGGACAGGTCCCAGGAGTGGACGGAGCCGGTGACGGCCGGCACCGGCGCGTCAGACCGAGCCGTGGAAGGTGCGGTTGAGGACATCGAGCTGCTGCTCTCTGGTGAGGCGGACGAAGTTGACGGCGTAGCCGGAGACGCGGATGGTGAGCTGCGGGTACTTCTCCGGGTGCGCCATCGCGTCGAGCAGGGTCTCCCGGTTGAGGACGTTGACGTTCATGTGGAAGCCGCCGCCGTCGAAGTAGCCGTCGAGCACGCCCGCGAGGTTGCCGATCCGCTCTTCGGGCGTACGGCCCAGCCCGGCCGGCGTCACCGTGCTGGTCAGCGAGATGCCGTCCTTGGCCTCCTGGTACGGGAGTTTGGCGACCGAGAGCGCGGAGGCGACCATGCCGTGCCGGTCGCGGCCGTTCATCGGGTTGGCGCCGGGGGCGAACGGCTCGCCCGCGCGGCGGCCGTCGGGGGTGCTGCCGGTGTGCTTGCCGTACACCACGTTGGAGGTGATGGTCAGCACCGACTGGGTGTGCTCGGCGCCGCGGTAGGACGGGTAGGCGCGGATCTTGTTCATGAAGCTCCGGACCAGCCCGGCGGCGATGTCGTCGACCCGGTCGTCGTCGTTGCCGAAGGCGGGGTAGTCGCCCTCGACGACGTAGTCCACCGCCAGGCCGGTCTCGTCGCGGACCACCCGCACGCCGCCGTACCTGATGGCCGACAGGCTGTCGGCGGCCACCGACAGGCCGGCGATGCCGCAGGCGAGGGTGCGCTTGACCGGGTAGTCGTGCAGCGCCATCTCGATGCGCTCGTAGGCGTACTTGTCGTGCATGTAGTGGATGACGTTGAGCGCGTCGACGTAGGTCTCGGCCAGCCAGTCCATCATCCTGTCCAGGGCGGCGGCGACCTCGTCGTAGGAGAGCCGGTCGCCGGTCACCGGCGGGTGCGCGGGGCCGACCTGCTCGCCGGTGATCTCGTCGCGGCCGCCGTTGATGGCGTACAGCAGGGTCTTGGCCAGGTTCACCCGGGCGCCGAAGAACTGCATCTGCCGGCCGACGGGCGCGGCGGACACGCAGCAGGCGATGGCGGTGTCGTCGCCGAACGCAGGCCGGAGCAGGTCGTCGTTCTCGTACTGGATCGAGCTGGTCTCGATGGAGGTCCGCGCGCAGAACCGCTTGAAGCCCTCCGGCAGATCGGGCGACCAGAGCACGGTCAGGTTGGGCTCGGGCGCGGGCCCGAGGTTGTGCAGGGTCTGCAGGAAGCGGAAGCTCGTCCTCGTGACCAGGGGGCGGCCGTCGCGGCCCATGCCGCCGATCGACTCGGTGACCCAGGTCGGGTCGCCGGAGAAGAGCTGGTCGTACTCGGGGGTGCGCAGGAACCGGACGATCCGCAGCTTGATCACGAAGTCGTCGACCAGCTCCTGCGCCCGGACCTCGTCGATCACGCCCTCGTCCAGGTCGCGCTGGAGGTAGACGTCCAGGAAGGTGGAGGTGCGGCCCAGCGACATGGCGGCGCCGTTCTGCTCCTTGACCGCGGCCAGATAGCCGAAGTACAGCCACTGGATCGCCTCCTGCGCCGTCGCGGCGGGCCCGGAGACGTCGAAGCCGTAGGAGGCGGCCATCTCCGCCAGTTCGCCCAGCGCGCGGATCTGCTCGGCCAGCTCCTCCCGGTCACGGATGACGTCCGCGGTGGAGGGCGCCTCGTCCAGGGTGTGCAGCTCGGCCTTCTTGGCCGCGATCAGCTGATCTACACCGTAAAGGGCCACGCGCCGGTAATCGCCGATGATCCGGCCGCGGCCGTAGGCGTCGGGCAGACCGGTGAGGAGGTGCGAGCGCCGGGCCGCGCGCACCCGCGGCGTGTAAGCGTCGAACACGCCGGCGTTGTGGGTCTTGCGGTACTTGGTGAAGATCTCCTTCACCCGAGGGTCGAGCGTGTACCCGTAGGCCGCCAGGCCGCTTTCGACCATCCGCAGCCCGCCGTTCGGCATGATCGCTCGCTTCAGCGGGGCGTCGGTCTGCAGGCCGACGATCAGCTCGTTCTCCCGGTCGATGTAACCGGGGGCGTGCGAGGTGATCGTCGACGGGGTCGAGGCGTCGGCGTCGTGGATGCCGCGCTCCCGCTCGGCGGGGAACATGGCGGTCAGGCGCTCCCAGACGGCCAGCGTGCGCGCCGTCGGCCCGGTCAGGAAGCCGTCGTCCCCGGTGTAGGGGGTGTAGTTGGCGCGCACGAAGTCCCGCACGTCGATGGCGGAGCACCAGATGCCCGGCTGGAAGCCGCGCCAGGCGCCCTGCCCGGCCACTCGCCCGGTCTCGGTCGTCGTGCTCATGGGGACCTCCTGTTTGATTCCGTCTGTGGTCGATGGTCGTCCCCCGGAGGGCGTGCGGGCCGGAGGCGGACGTCACCGGGGGATGGGACCTTCGTCACGAGCCGGCCGCCCGTACGGCGTCACCGCCGGTCGTTCGCGC
>BMQD01000048.1 GCA_014647935.1 Planomonospora parontospora | reverse complement strand
AACGAGAGGGTCAGGTACGTGCGCGACGGGGGTCCGGAGCAGGTCAAGCACAGGTTTTTTGCGACACTCCAGCGGTCTGCATGCACAACAGCCTCACATGCGCCATGATCTCCCCATGGCTGGAATTCCGGGACGGCGGAAGCGGCAGAACGGGGCCGGCGGCAACGTGCCGCTGCAAACCCGCGTCCCTGCGCACGTCAAAGAGCGCTACGAGCGGGTGGCGAACAGCCGGGGCATCTCCCTGAGCAGGTTGTTCGAGGAACTGATCAACCACGTCGACCCGCATCCAGTCGCAGGCACCGAGACGTCACAGGAGGCCCGCGCGAGCTGAGCCCATAAAAACGTAGGGCCCCGGTCGTCTGACCGGGGCGCGCCCCTACAACCTCCAGCAGATGCCGCCTACGGGCTAACCATCCAACGGCGACATCTCTCATCCCAAAGCGGAGTACCAATCCGCTTCCGCCGAGCAGCGAGCCGGTTCCCAGCCGACGAGCTGCCAGTGACAAACGCCGGTTACCAGCCGGCCCTTTGTCATGCCTCTGTAAGGAGACCAGCCCACGATAACTCATGGGCGCCCGGCTAGCCCAACATGCCCGGAATCGGGTGTGTCACTCACGGACGACACCGGGTACGTTTCCGCTGCGTATCACGCGGCTTTACGCGCTCTGGCCCCCCGCGGCCGGGCGCGCGTTGACGCGCGCGACGACACCGGCGAGTGGACCCACTCCTATGACGCCACGGTGAAGCTCGGCGAGCTCCCGCCGATCGGCCCGTTCGCCTGGTATCTGGCCAACCGCGCCCACGAGTTCGAGTTCATCGTGTTCGATCTGGACCGTGGCCGCGGGGACGTCGAGCGCGATGCCGCCGAGCTCATGGAGCTGCTGGAAGCCGCCGACGTCCGGTATCTGGTGTGCGTCTCCGGGCCGGGCCGGGGCCTGCATGTGTGGGTGCCGGTGGTTCCCACGGCCGCCGCGGTGGTGCGCTGCCTGGCCCGCGCCGCCGCCCGCCGCCTGCCGTCGCTGGACCTCAGCCCCCTGACCAACCCGAGGACGGGATGCGTCCGCCCGCCCGGCGCCCCGCACCGCCACGGCGGCATCTCCACGCCGGTCGACCAGTGGATACCGATCACCCCGCAGGCCGCCGCCGCCGTCCTGGCCGAGCCCAACGACGGCCAGGCCCTCAAGCGCCTGGCCGTGCTCTTGGACGCTGCTACGCCCGAGCCCGCGCAGATCGAGGCCGAGGCCGTACGGACGATCGAGCAGGGCCCGCGCGGGCCGCGCCTGGCCGGGCGCCGGCACCCGTGCGACGTGGCCGAGCTGCTGGCCACCACACCCGAGGCCGAACGTGGGCATGCCCAGCTCGCCCGCATCTTGGTGCGTCTGGCGCTGGCCCGCTGGAGTGCGCCGGAGGCCGTGCGGTTGCTGGAGGCCAACCTGGAGGCGCCGGGGCTGATCCACCTTCGCCGCCAGGGCGGAGCCCGCAGCCGACTCCGTGGGCCCGGTGAACGCGCCGCCCTGATCGCTCGCCAGTGGGACCGCGCCGTGGCGTACGCCGCCACGCTCCGCCCGGAGGCCGCGCCTGTCGACGGCGCCCAGGACGACGTCGAGCAGAGCGCGCCGGCGGAGGACTGGGACGCCCGCCTGGCCGCCGTGGTGCCGCTCGTGGCCAGCGTGCGGCACGCGATTGCCGCTGAGCCGAGCCGGTGGAGCACCCAGGCCGGACCGGCTGATCGCCGGGCCCTGGAGTACGTACTGGAGCTCGCCCTGGACGCCGTCAGTGACGAGATCGAGGTCGACTGCCGTCGTCTGGGCCTGGCCACCGGTATGGGCCGCAGCACGGCCGCCCGAGCGCTTCGCCGCCTGGCCCTGGACGAGTGGCTCAGCCTGGCCGTGGAGGGCGAGGGGCAGCGGGCCCACCGCTACCGCGTGCTCCCTCGGACGCTCGAAGACGCCGCAACGACCGATCCCGCCGAGGCCTTTGCAGAGGGTGGGACACAAGGGAACCCACCCCAGGTGAGAGAGGTCCGCCGACACCGGGTGGCCCGGGAGCATCTCCGGGAAGATCTACGCAGCCGCCGCGAACTCCTCAGCCACGACGTGTTCGCCCACCCGTGCCCCGCACAGGGCCAGGCCGGACTAGGGCGCCATGTAGCAGTCACCACCGTGGCGCTCAGCACCGGTCTTTACAAAGTAAATGACCTGGTGCGGGCGACCGGCTACAGTCCCCGCACGATCCAGCGGCACCTGGAGATCCTCCAGACTCACCGACTCGCCCGGCGCAGCGACCGGCCGACCCCGGGCGCGTGGCGGCGCACCCGGACCAGCCTGGCCACTGTCGCGGCCCGGATCGGCTCAGCCGGCACCACCGAGCGACGCCACCGCGCCTACAGCATCGAGCGTGACACCTATGCCTGGTGGCTGGCCGAACTCGCATGGATGACAACCAAGGGCAAGCGTCGACGAGCGACGCCCGGTCAAAGCCGCCTCGTGCTTGCCGGTCTGCCCCGCTGGGGGAACAGGGACCGCTACCCACGCGACCACCGTGGCCGAGCCGACCACCGAGCGGCGCGCGTCGACCTGGCCATGCAACGTCTCGGAGCCACCGCATGACCGCGCTACACGACTGCACCCCGCCGCGGCCCACCATTTCATAGCTTGCATAGCACAAATGAAATCAATGAATACGGGGGAGACATGATCGAGACGACAGAGCAGCACTCCGAGGCAGGGATGTGCCGATATCCCGGATGCCCCGCGCCGCCGGCGCCCGCACCGGCAGACAAGCCCGGCCGCCGACCGTCGTACTGCGTCGACGCGAACCACACGCCCCTGACCGCCTACCGTGAGCGCCAGCGGCTAAAGAAGGCGGCCGTCGGCGATCCGAGCGCCCCGACGCCGGAGGACCTGGACCGACCGGTGAGCCTCAGCCAGGTCCGCGCGGGAGAGCTGGTGGGGCGAATTGAGGCGCTGGCTGTAGGGCTTAGTGAGGAGCTCGGGCGTGTGCTCGTCGAGCTGCGGACCGCCGGCGATCCGGATGCCGCGGCCGCGGAGGTGAGCGCCGCCGCCGAGCGCGAGCAAGCCGAGCGGGAGCAGGCCGACGCCGCCGCCGAAGATGCACTCCGCCGCGCAGAGGAAGCCGAGGGGCAGGCCCAGCGAGCAGTCGAGCAGCTCGCCGCCGAGCGCGAGGAGATGCGGACGACGATCGAGCAGACGCAGGCCGTGGCCGCCGAGCAGATCCGCCGGGCCGAAACTGAGCGCGACGACGCCCGGAGCGAGGCCCGCGCCGCGACCGAGCAGGCCCGCGCCGACCTCGCCGCCGAGCGGGCCCGCGCCGCCGAGCTCACCGCGCAGGCCCGTGCCGAGCGCGAACAAGCCGCCCAGCAGATCGAGCAGGTTCGCGCCGATGCCGAGCGAGCGCGCGCCGCGATCGAGGCGGCACACGCCGAGCAGTCCGAAGCGGCGCGTCGTACGGCCGAGGCCCTGGCTGATGCCGCGCGCGCGCAGGAACGCCGGGCCGAGATCGCCGAGGCCGCGGCCGAGCGCGAGCGCGCCGCACGGGGCACGCTGGAGGAGGCTCTGGCCCAGGCCCGTGCGGAGCTCGCCCGGATGCGCCCGCAGGCCGAGCCCGTCGACCCCCGCGAAGAGGAGTGATCATGCCTCTGTCCGAGCGGTCTGAAAGGTCATGGAAGGACGGCGTCCTGGTCGACCAGGAGCGCCATGCCCAAGAGGAGGCACGGTGATAGGGGATCTTCTACTCGCCCTCGGGACCATAGTCGTGGGCCTGGGGGGCGGGACGCTGGCGCTGTGTCGCTGGTACGACCTGCGGACGCAGCGACGGGCACGGCCGGCGGAAGCGGCACAGCTGGAGGGAGAGGAGTACGTCGTCACGGTCGAGGGATCGGACTGGCGCAGCTCGGGATGGATCATCGCGACCTGGCCGGAGGTCTCCGCGTGGGCCGCCGAGCAGTCCCTACGGCGTGACGTCGATCGGGTGGATGTCGAGCACCAGACCCCGGACCGGCCCGGCTACGTGACCATGTGGACGTGGGATGAGGGCCGGGAGGCCGGAGTGGAGCACCGCAAGGGACTGCTTGCCGTCCGGGCGTACTGACGCCGGACGGTGGAAACGATCAAGCCCCGCCATTCTCGTTCTTTGATCATGGCGGGGCTCCGGAAGCGCCACCGTTCCCGATCATGACCGCCCCCCTCATGCGTAACACACCGTAACCCCTCTCCGCTCCCCATCTGGCCTCCCCCGCCGCTCTCTCTCCATCCCGATCACCACCGCTCTCCCCCTTTCCTCCCTCCATCTCCGCCTCTCACCGCCTGACCTCCACATCTTCTTTACCGCCCTCACTCTCTCCCTCCCTTCTCACAGCACACCGAGGCATTATCTAATGATCATGGTAGAGTGAGCGTACGCCGTTGATCGTGATCACGTCGTGAGAGGAGGCCCGGGTGCTGTCGATCGCCGTTGGCTACGACCCCGGGTACCTCACGGCCAACGTTGCGCCGGGTGCGGAGAACTACTACCTGTCCGCCGTTGCTGAGCACGGAGAGCCACCGGGCATTTGGACCGGCGCCGGGGTGGAGACCCTGGGGTTCGTGCTCGGGGCGGAGGTTGAGGCGAAGGCGTTCGAGAAGCTGTACTCCACGTTTCTTGATCCACGTGACCCGAACTTTCTGAGTGAGGACGTGCCAGATCAGGACAAGGCGCGTCTTGGACGCAAGCCGCCGACGTACAAGAAGTTCGAAGAAGCGCTGGCGGCCAAGCTGGAGGCCGAGCCGAACGCGAGCCCCGAGCGGCGCCGGGAGCTGGAGATCGAGATCCGCAGGGAGCACCGCGGCGCGGTGTACTTCCTGGATCTGACCTACTCGCCGACCAAGAGCATCACGCTCTTGCACGCGGGGCTACAGGTCCGCGCCCAGCAGGCCAAGGACGCTGGAGACCTGGCGCAGGCCGCCCGCTACGAGGAGCTGGCCGGCAAGGTCTGGGGTGCGGTCATGGACGGCAACCAGGCCATGCTGGATTACTACCAGGACGCATGCGGGACGAGCCGGGCCGGCTACCACGGCAAGAGCGTGGAGGGCCGGTCGACTGGCCGGTGGGTGGATGCTCCCAAGTGGGTGGTGGCCAGCTTCCGCCAGCACACATCGCGTAACGGTGATCCACAACTCCACGTTCACAACGCAGCGCTATCGCGAGTCGAGTGCGCTGACGGAGAGTGGCGGTCTTTGGACTCGCGGGCGATCCACCGGGCGCGGCCGGCGGCCGCCGCGATCGCCGAGCGGGTCACGGCCGAGGCCCTGGTCCGGGAGCTGGGCGTGCAGTGCCGGGCCCGCGCGGACGGCAACGGGTTCGAGGTTGTCGGCGTGACGCAAGAGCTGATCGACAGCTTCTCCAGTCGCCGGGTCGATGTGCTGGAGGGCACCGAGCGGGGCGACGGCCTGAAAGCGCGTATCGCCCAGTACGAGCGGGACCACGGCCGGGCCCCCTCAGCGCGGGCGTTGTTCGCGATGGCCCAGCATGCGACCAAGGCGACCAAGCGCGGCAAGCCCAAGGGTGAGGTGCCGTCGCGGGAGGAGGAGTTGCGCGCCTGGCAGCAGCAGGCCACAGCCACCGAGCGGGAGGGCCTGGCCGCCATCCCGGACCAGGCGCTCGGGCGGGTCGATGTCGAGGCGGAAGCCGTCGAGCTCGGGGACAAGGAGATTCACCGGGTGCTGGCCGCCGCGGTGGCCGAGGCCCAGGGCGAGAGCGCGGAGTTCACCCCGTACAAGCTGACCCGGATGATCAATCGGCATCTGCCGGAGTACCTGGGTGGGCTGGAGCCGCAGCAGGTCACGCGCCTTCTGGGGGAGTTGACCGAACAGGCGATGGCGCCGGGCAACCGGTACGGCGTGCAGAACATCGTGATGCCGGATGCGGTGGAGCCGCCGGCGATGTTCCGCCGGGCGGACGGGCGCAGCGTGTATGCGGCGCCGTGCGCCGGGCGGTTGACCACGGATCGGCAGCTCGCGCGGGAGACCGGTCTGCTGGAGGCCACGCAGAAGAGGGGCGCGCCGAAGGTGGCGCCGGAGCGCGCCGCGGCGTGGCTGGGGTGGGAGCAGGTGCCGGGCGTGCAGGTCGAGCGCGCGGGCAGTGCGCCGGGGATGGAGCTGTCCGCGCCGGAGGGGGACCTGGCGCGCGCCGCCGCGCAGGGGCAGGCGCGTGACGGATCGGTTGCCCGTCGTCATCGGCCGGACCAGGATCGAGCGGTCTACAACATCGCCACGTCAGGCCGTCAGACCGACATCCTCGTCGGCCCGGCGGGCTCGGGTAAGTCCTACACGCTCAACAAGCTGCGGGAGCTGTGGAAGGCCGAGGCGGGCGGGCGGGTCATCGGCCTGGCCCTGAGTCAGAACGCGGCAAACGTGCTGGTCGCCGAGGGGTTCGACGAGGCGTACAACATCGCTCAGTTCCTTGACCGTCACAGGCGCGGGCAGATCCAGATCCGGGAGAACGACCTGCTCGTGGTGGACGAGGCCAGTATGGTTCCCACCCCCCAGTTGGACACGATCCAGAAGATCGGCGACGAGGCCGGAGCGAAGAAGGTGTGGGCCGGTGACCATGCCCAGCTCACGGCGCCGGAGGCCGGCGGCATGATGCGCCTGGTGGTGTCGGAGTACGGCGCCCAGGAGCTCACGGTCGTAGAGCGGATGAAGGAGCCATGGGAGCGGGAGGCGTCGCTGGGGCTGCGTGAGGGCAGCATGGAGGCCCTGGAGGTCTACGACCGCCACGGCCGCATCATCGAGGGCACCCGCGAGCAGATGGAGCACGCGGCCGCGCGCGCGTACCTGGCTGACTACCTGCAAGGACATCAGAGTCTCCTGATCACCTCCACGAACGAGAAGGCCAGCGAGCTGTCCGGGCGCATCCGCGAGGAGCTCGTGCGCTACGGCAAGGTCCAGCCTGACGGCATCCCCTTGCGTGACCGCAACGCGGCCGGAGTCGGCGACCTGATCACCGCTCGCGACAACGACACCAAGGTGACGATTGGAGACAAGAAGCGGCCGCTCTCGAACCGGGACGTCTTCCAGGTGACCGGATTCACCCCGGCCGGGGGCATCACGGCCCGCCTGATCACCAAGGACGGAACCGGCCCGGAGACGTATCTGCCGTACGAGTACGTTCGCGCCCATGTCGAGCTGGGATACGCGGGCACGATCCACGCGGCGCAGGGCCGCACCGTCCACGGCTGCTACGGCCTGGTCGACGAGCGGACCTCGCTGGAATCGCTGTACGTGATGCTGTCGCGGGGCGAGGCCCGCAACCAGGCCCATGTGATCACCCCGACCGAGCGGGCCGCCGACTTGAGCCGGGACCCGGATATCGCGCCGAGCCTGAAGGACCGGCGCGTGCCAGACCTGGAGAGTGGCATCCCCGGCGCGAAGGCGGCGCACGAGGGAGTGCAGGCGGCGCAGGAGGCAGCGCCGACCGTCAACCGGTGGACGGTACTGGCCGGGGTCCTGGAGCGCGAGGACGCTCAGCCCACCGCGATCGAGGCCGTGCGCGCCGAGCAGGACCGGCCCACCAACATGGCCGTTGTCGGGTCGCAGTGGATGGATGTGGTGCGGACCATCGGCGCCAAGCGCGTCGACGAGCAGCTCCACGAGCTGTTGAGCCCGCAGGACTACGAGCGCATCACCGAGGACCCCGCCCGGTCGGCGGTGATGACCGTTCTGCACCGTGCCGAGCTGGCCGGCCTGCCCGTCGCGCAGGTGCTGGAGGAGGCGGTGCGCGAGCGCGATTTCGAGGGCGCGCGATCCATCGCGGAGGTATTGCACTCGCGGATCGAGCGGCGCATCGGCGGCGCGGAGCCGGAGGCTGCGGCCACCTGGCAGGAGCGGACCCCGGATCTGGGCTCGCCGGAGGCCAACCGGTTCGCCCAGGAGCTCGCGGAGGCCATGGACCGGCGCGTACTGGATCTGGGAAGCCGGGTGATCGAGCAGCGGCCGGAGTGGCTGGCGCCGTTCCTTGGCGAGGCCGAGACGCCGGGCACTGCGGATCTGGCGCGCGCCTACGACGTGGCCGGCGCGGTGGCCGCCTACCGTGAGCAGTTCGGCTATGACCACCCCAGCGACCCCATCGGGCCCGAGCCGGGCCGCAGTCAGCCCGAAGCCCGTGCCGCCTGGCGGACAGCGTTCAAGGCGCTCGGGTGTCCGGAGGCGGATCGGGACATCACCGGCGCGACCGATGGCCAGCTTTGGGTCACCCGCGCGGCCTATGCGCGTGAGGCGCAGTGGGCGCCGGAGTACGTGGCCGACCAGCAGCGCGCCGCCGAGATCAGCGCGCATCATCTCGCCGGCGAGGCGGTATTGCTGGAGCACGAGGCGCGCGCCGCCAGTGACCCGGCGCGTCGCGAGGCGCTGGAGGCTAAGGCCCGCGCCACGGCGTTGCTGGCCGGGCAGACCGACCAGCGGCGGACGGCGCTGGGGTTCATCTCGAAGGCCCGGGAGGCATGGCACCAGGCGACGGCAGACAAACGCCTGGCCGCGATCCGCGCCGATGAGGAGTTGCGCCGCCGCTACCCGGACGCGGACATGCCGCCGTTGCATCCGGACGGGCCGGTTCCCGACCGCGAGCAGGCGCAGAGAGAGGCCGCCGAGCAGGCCGAGCGGGACGCCGAGCGCGGACCGATGCCCGGCCAGACAGAGCTGTTCACCGTCTCGGAGCGAGAGCGCGTCGAGGTGAAGGCCGAGCCCGAGCAGGCCCGCGAGCTGGAGCAGGCACCGGAGCGCGAGCACGTCGAGGCCGGCCCGGTTCAGCTAGAGCTGGATCTAGGACTGGTGACCGCACCCGTGGAGGGTGTGCTGGCCGAGATGCGCGGATCGCTGGAGCGTGCGCGGTATGCGGCGCGGGTCGTCGAGGAGCGTGAGCGCACCGCTGAGCGGGAGGCCGCCGAGCCGGAGCGCCGTCTGGAGGAGCCCGAGGTCTCCCGGGAGCGGGATGCCGAGCGCGAGCATGAGCGGGAGAACACGCCGGAGATGCTCGCCCGTAGCGCCCCGAGGCTGGAGCAGGAGCCGATGAGCCGACCCGCACCGCAGATCGAGCTCCCGGGGATCGAGCGGTGACCGGCCCTGGAACAGGACCCGGCGACGCGGTTACCGTGGCGGGTATGGCCAGCAGGGGCGCCGAGCCGTGGCGGTTGAGCGATCAAGAGCGGATCGAGCTGGTCCGCAAGCTGAATCTCCCGCAGAAGGAACAGGGCCCGCTGAGCTGGAGAGAGCATGAGGAGCTTGACCTTCTGCCGTTCATTCGGCCGCCGGCGCAGGTGGAGGCGATCGAGCGAGAAGCGCGGGAGGAGCTCACCACCTACGTGAGCAACCCCGACATGGTCGATTACCGGCAAGGCATTTTGGATGCGATTGCCTGGGCACGCGGTGAACGCGCCCAGGCGCCGGTCTCTGGCCAGGTGGCGCGGTTCCAGCCGCCTACGTACAACGAGCTCGTCAACGAGGTCTCGTTCATCGACGACGTGTCATACCGGCGTGTTCGGCTCGCACGCCCTCCGTCGTCGTTCTACAGCAGTGGGGTTGGCCAGACGTTGTTATGGCTGGTGGGCTACCTGGACGACCCTCCTACCCGATGACCATACGAAAAGGTCCCCGCACCGATCGGTGCGGGGACCTGTCGCTTTCCGGGAGCGCTATTCCTGGGCGGCGAGCTGCTGGAACTGCTGGACTCGAGCGGCGACCGCGCGGGAGTCGTCCCGCACCCGTGACGGCGGCTGATGGTTGCTGGCGCATGCCTTGTGCTGGGAGGAGATCCTGCGCAGCACTGCCGGCAACGCGCGGGTCAGGTAGTCCAGCGCATCCGTGGCCCGGCCGCCGGACCATAGGTAGGCCGTCTGCCAGCCGCAGTACAGCGCCGACAGGTCATCGACGATGTCCGGGTGGAAGCTCCAGCAGATGGGCACCGCCAGGGGCACCTCTGGCCGCAGGTACAGCACCTCAGTGACCCAGTCGGCGAGCTCGGCCAGGCGCTCGGCCCGCTCGGCGTAGGTCATCGTGGTCCAGCACCAGGGCCGAGGCTTGGGCTCGGAGCTGTCGCGGCGTTTGATCCCTTCCAAGGTCTCGGCCAGCTCGTTGACCTGGCCGACCAGCGCCGCCAACAGGTCCTTGTTCAACTGCGTCTGCTCAAGAGCGGGCTTGCTGGCTGCGATGGCGGCTTTGAGCTCGCCCATGTCGGAGGCGAGCATGGTGACAGCCGTCAGCACGTCACGCAGCTCCACCGCGGGCCCCTCAACGGTCATGCGTTCTCTCCGTTGCTATCAGGACGGTCCCAGGGACGGCGCTGATAGGGCGGGCGCCGCCGCCGCAGCTCATCCTCCGGGAAGGGAGGCTCCACCTCCGACTCCGGGACCGCGCGGGGCAGATCCGGCTGCGTGGGGGCGTCCTCCTCCAGCGGAGGGGTCAGCACCGGTGCCGCTGGCGCGGGCTCGTCCAGCGCGCGGGCGATGCGGCGCCGGGTGATCTCGTCTTCTCGGTCGAGTTGGAACGCCGCACTGTGATCCAGCAGCGGCAACGGCACCGGCCGCCCGGCCTTGACCCATGCCTTGTGGTCGCGCCGCTTCCAGACTCGTTCGAGTCGCACGATCGTGGGTTTCGCGTTGCTGCGCACGACCACCGCGTGCCATTCCGGCAGCATGCGGATGTGCTCGGGCGGGAGGACCGGCACCAGTTCCGGACGGCGGTGGCTGCGACGCTTGCCGTCGGCGTCGGTCGACTCTTCCGAGGTGTAGATGTTGACCTTGCCGCACAGATCGGAGATCTGTTGCAGGTCCTCGGCATCGGAGATGGAGGGGAAGAACATCTTCGCCTTGGCGGCGTTGCGGATGGTCTTGGCCCCGTTCTCACCCCAGCGCTCTTTGAACTGCGACCAGGACTGTCCGATGAGGATCATGTTGATACCGAACCCGGAGGCCGTGGTGGACCAGGCGTCTACCGGAACGGGGCAGATGTTGGCGATCTCGTCCAGGACTAGGGTCAGCGGCGGGTCCAAACGGCTGCCCTTGCGGCGGGTCGCCACCCGGCAGGCGGTTTCGTAGATCTCCCCCAGCAGCGCGGCGAACAGCGGCGGCGTGGGGGTGTCGGGGTTGTCGCTGGCCACCATGTACAGCGTGCCGCGCCGCTTGAGGAACCGCACGATGTCGAACGACTCGCTCGGCTCCGGAGTGACGGCCCAACGGGTCGCCGGCGACTCGACCACCCGCAGGCAGTTCGTCAAGGTCAGGGCGATGGACTTGCGGGCATTGTCGTAGTTGGTCAGGTAGCCCTGCGCGATGCTGGCGGCGATCTCGGTATCCAGACCGGGCCAGCGCATCGACAGGATCTTGACGGGTGTCGTGTCGAAGGTCGTGACCCACCGGTAGACGTCGACCAGGGAATAGCCCCCCAGCGCGGCGGCGTGCAGCATGGCGGCCAAGACCTGGGATGCCTGGTTGCGCCAGAAGTCCTTGTCGGTGACGCCCTTGGCATCCACGGCCCGGACCATGTTCGCCGCGCGCCGGATCGCGGTGAACGGGTCCTCGGAGCCGGGCACCGGTGACCATCGGATGGTCGACTCCCAGTGGCCTACGCGCTCGGGGTTGAAGGTGGTCACGTGGCTGCCGCGCTTGGCGCGCAGGCCGGCGGTTTCGTCAACGAGGTCACCGCGGATGGAGGTAGCGACCACCGCGCCGGGCGCGTCCACGATCCGCCCGCAGGCCCACGCCGACTTTCCTTCCTTCGGCGGGGCGAGCACCAGCACGATGTCTTCCATGGTCGAGAACACCCGGACGGGGAAGATCCAGCCCTGAGCCCAGCCCAGGAACGTGGTGTACTCGCGCGGATCGGCCAACAGTCGGCGCCACCAGCCGCCCAGGCTCGGCCGAGCCTGGCGGGCGACCTTCCGGGCCGCCGGTCCGCCGTACTTGCGCCACAGGTGGAAGCGGTGGGCGAATCCCGGCCCGGGGTACAGACGCAGCTTCAACCGCCAGGTCAGGGCCAGGCCCCGCCGGAGATGCGGGTCCTGCATGCGGCTGACGACCACACCCAGGCCCGCCATGATGACGACGGCCAGGACGAGAATCCAGCCGTAGCGCAGGACCAGATCCCATATGTCGATCTTCTGGAGGTCAGGGAAGACAGGGCTTTCGGGGAGAATCCCCTCCGGAAGGGGAGTGTTCAGGAGCATCACGCGGTGCATCACCTCACAGCCTCCTCAACGGTACGGCTGGGCACCGACGTTCCGGAGACGCTGAGCTGCTCGTCGACCCACCGGCCGAGCTCACGGCGCGCGGTCCCCTCGTTGTAGTCGATGCGCTCGGCGATGTCGCGGGCGATGGCCGGCGCCGTGCCCCGATCGAGGTAGACCGCCGTTCCCTCATAAAGCGCCTGGTAGATCCGGATGAGTGCCTGGACTTTCGTCTCTCCGGGCAGCACCCGCCGCAGATCGGCCTGCGCACGCTCGCGCTGCTCTTTTTCCGCCTGGAGTGCTTCGTAGGCGGTGCGGATCTGCGCCAGCTCGGCCGCGGCCTGCTCCCGCTCAGCCCGTGCCGCGGCCGCCAGTTCCTCCGCCTGCCGGGCCGCCGCCGTCGCTTCGGCGTGGATGCGCTCGGCCTGTGCGCTGGCCGCGTCCGCCTGTTCGATCGCCGCCGCCGCTTCCAAGCTTGCCCGGGTACGGCCCGGCGCCAGCGGTGCGACGTCGAGCACCCATTCCCGCAGGCCCGCCCAGGTGCCACGCCAGTCGAGGAGGAGCCGGACGAACCACAGCAGTGCGCGCACGGGAGCTACCAGCAGCCTGGCCAGCCAGACCAGGACACCGGTCAGGATCGGCGTCTCATCCATGGGGACGCCGAGCCGATGACCGGCCCACCGCCGGACTTCGATGATCAGTGTCTCCAGCATCCATGCCAGGGAGATGGGCGCGATGATCGCAACCAGGATGCCCTCCAGCGTGGACGGCGCGTAGAGGATCTGCGCACCGAGCGACAAGCCGAAGAACACCAGGACGCCGAGCCGGGCCCGCAGGGAGGACTGGCCGCGCAGCGCGGCGACCAGCGCCACGAGGGCCATGGCGATCCAGCCGACATCCGGGAGCGCCGCGACGATGTAGGCGCGGATCTGGTCCAGGTCGGTGAGCGTGGTTCCCGTGTGGTTGTGCTTTTCGGCGAACAAGAGCTGTGAGGCGTAGGTGACGAAGCCAGCACCCACCATCGCGGCGAACACCAGGACGCCGGCGACGCCGAGCATGCGCCCGGACAGGCGGTCTCTCTTGTCCTTCGACGTGCGGGGATTGACCTTGTACTCGCGAATCTCACGTACGCCCTCCCCGTTCGACCAGGGCGTAAGCGGGGATCGCTCCCCATAGGAGGGCGATCCGTTGACGGGATGGTCCCCGCCGTCGTCAGGGCGCACACCGCGTCCTAGGCTGATGTTGAACATCAGGAAGTCCCTTTCTGGTGGTTACCCCGGGCGGCGGCGTAGTTCCGCCAAGATCCAGCGCCGTCGTCCGGGTGTGAGATGCAGCTAGAGGTCTCTCTTGTCCATGTATTCCTCTAGGGCCCGATTGATCAGGGTTTCCACATTGATGTCTTGAGCTGCCGCCGCCATCCGCACCCGTCGGCGAAATGAAGCCCGTACACGAGTGTTGATCTGCACGATCGGGTCCGCCGCGGCTTCCGTGGGCGGTGCCGTCACCATCTCCTGGTCCCCCTCTTCCTTGTCCTCCGGTTGCTTCACCCGGTCGTTCCTCTCCTCCTCATAGA
Source organism: Planomonospora parontospora (assembly GCA_014647935.1). Classification (GTDB taxonomy): domain Bacteria; phylum Actinomycetota; class Actinomycetes; order Streptosporangiales; family Streptosporangiaceae; genus Planomonospora; species Planomonospora parontospora. Next base: position 11,708 of record BMQD01000048.1, on the reverse strand, counting down.
TCTGTAGCATGCTCTTCCCAGGGCGACCGCTAGCAAGAGACCGCGCTACCTGTCGCCCAAAACGACAATGCCCCGCGGCGCCAACCCGACCAAGAGCTGCGCCACGGGGCCCCTCTTTCAAGGGAGGTCCATCATGGCACGAACCCGCACGTACGATCCGGGCCGCAAGTACACCGGAACCTGGCCCGGTGGGGAACCGCAGAGCATCCGCGACGCCTACGACAAGGAGTTCTCCAAGGAGCAGGCCGACCGGCAGGCCGCCCGCGACGCCGCCAAGAAGAAGGGCGACAAGTGATGGGGAAGCAGCAGCCGCCGACCCCCGCCTCCAGCGGACCCAAGCCGGTCAGCGAATGCCCGACGTGCGGCGGCAGCACTACCAGCCCCGCCACCTGCAAGCACCCGCCTAAGCCGAAGATCCGTCGGTAAGGGGTAGGGCAGAGTGATCGAGGCGCCCAGGCACTCACGGCCTGGGCGCCTCCTGATGATCTAAGAACGATCTGCGGAAGTCAGGGGAGCCCTGGCGAGCTCTTCGCCGGGGCTTTCACTATGCCTTCCCCGCAGCTCAAGACCCACCATGCAATTACGCATGTAGAAATGCCCTCATGCCGACATGCTCCCGTGCTCGTATGTCTGCCTGCGCCCCGGCATAATCCCCTTCATGCAGCACGCCCCCAATCCCGCTGGCGCTGGCCACGTCGACATCACCACCGTCCTGGCCTACAAAGGCGGCGTAGGCAAGAGCCTCCTTGCGTACGAGCTCGCGTACCTCCTTGACGCCGTCCTCATAGACCTGGACTGGGACCGCGGCGGCGTGACCCGTCAGTGGGGATACCGCCACGAGGACCGCATGCGGGCCCCGCTCCTGGACGCCATCGACAAGGGCCGGACGCCGGTCCCGCTTCAGGGCTACCGCAAGCCCCTCCTGGTCCCGAGCCACCCGGATCTGGCCACCAACCAACCGGCGGCCGACGTCATGGCCGATTGCCTGGAGCAGTGGGCGCGCGCATGGGGGCGCCCGGTGGTCGTCGACACGCACCCGGGCGGAGGACCGACCACCTACGGCGCGGCCAGCGCCGCTCGCGTGGTCGTCTCCCCCGCGGTCCTGGCCACCCGGGAACTGGAGGCCACGGAAGGCATGCTGGAGGAGCTCGCGGACTATCCGCTCCTGATGGTCCCCAACAAGGTGCCCCGCGTGCCTCCGGCCGCAGAGTTGAACCGGCTCAGCCGCATGGTCACCAAAGCCAACGTGCCCGTAGCCCCGCCGGTCTCCTACTACTCCTGGTTGGAGCGACGAAAGATCCGCATCGCGGTCACCTCGTATGATCCGGTTCCGGCTCGTGTCCAGCCGCTCAACGACGAGCTCCGTGTCGTGGCCGAGGCGGTGAAGTCCTATGCCCGAGCAGCCTGACAACGGTTTGGCCGCCATGCAGGCCCGCAGGGAGAAAGCCCGCCAGGGTCGCACTCCACCGCCGCCCCGCAACCCCCGTCGAGCAGACACCTCCGCCGGTCCGGTCGAGGCCGAGCAGGCCCCGCCGCCGCAGCCTGCTCCGGAGACCGCGGTACCGGCCGCCGAGCCCGCTCCCGAGCCGCAGTCGGCGCCGGCACCGCGCGCCGATGCTGGCCAGCGGGGGCCCGGCAGCCGCCGACGCCGGTCCTCCGGCATCGAGGCCGAACCACGCGAACCCGGCCGCGGCGGAACCACACTGCGGCTCGCACAGGTCTATATCGACCCGGACCTGGAGGCATGGCTGCGTACCGTCCGGGCCACGGCTCTCCTGGCCGGCGCCGACGTCAGTGCCAGCGCCGTTGCCCGCCTGGCGCTGCGCGCGCTGAAGGACTCGATGACGCCAGAGGAGCTCGTCCGGCTCTTGACCAGTAAGGAGAACCAAGCCCCCAGGAGCGGTCCCGGTCGCCCTCGACGCTGAAGTGCAGTCACTCCCTTGCACGTCAGCAGGGATGCATTTCTACATGTGTAATTGCTGACATGGACATTGGAGGACATTCCTATAGGCATGCCGAACTTCAATCGTGTCGCCACCGCCCGCACCGCGCCAGGCCTGAGGCCCAACACGCCGAGCTGGTCCCGACGCCTAGCGTGCCGTCATTGAACAGGCTCCCGGCCCGGCGCCGCAGGCTCCTCCCCCGGACCGGGAATCCGGAGGTAGTCGACTATCAGGTCAGCGGCCCGATTCGCGCCGCTGACCTGTGTGAGTAGCTCTTTTTGAAGCTCCGGATCATGAGCCAGCCGGGTATGGGAAACGGCGTCTTCAACCGCCCGGTGGAAGGCTCGCTGCGCCCGAGCGATCTCTTTCCGCCGCATGTTCCCAAGGCGGGCAGGTCGCTCACGCTCAGCCAGGCGCACACTGGCCGCCGCAGACGCCACCCGCCCAAGGAACCACTGGACATCGGCCGGCGTCGGGTTCGCCAGACCCATACGTACGAAAAGCCGGTTGAGACCACTCATGTTCCGTACCTCCGCAGTGGTGAGGGACGCCTAATCGGACCCATCATCCGTCACCCCGGCCGGGAGTGACAGCGCCACAAGCCCGCTGCCCGCGCCACCCTGCTGGGCTGGCGCTGTCAGCTGGCCATACACCCACCGCAGGCAGATCATCGGCTGACTACATTTCTGCATGTATAAATGAACATATGCGGAAGGGCGGAGAGGAGTCTGCCGAACCACCGCGCCGCAGCCCGGCAGACCCGATGAATCTACATCGTAAAGACGCTGTGCTATTCATGATCTTCCTCATTCGTGGTCAGAGATGAGGGAGATCATCGTCGTGCTTGTCAGGCGAGCACCGTCTTTGGGCTGCTATCGGTACGGCACCCCATGTGCTTTCAGCTCCCGGCGGACCGAGTCGCTGTTCTCCTGGCCCTGCACCACCTTCCAGCGCGGACTGAGCCTCTTCGCTATCACCCTGAAGGCAAACGCATCACTCCGCGACTCGATCACGGCTATGAGGGTCCCGTCAGGCAAGTGATGTATGGGGGCACTTACGGTGAGTCGCGCGAACACGCGGACGCAGAGCGATTCGGGTGCCGAGCGGAGAAGGAGGCCGCAGAGGATCTCGAGGAGCCTGCCAGAGCTCAGCATCCCCCAGGCGCGATCCGCGGCAGAGCTGGTCAGGAAGGCGATCGCCGTTCCCAGCTTGAACAGCTTGCCGGGGCGGTCATTGATCACGCGTGTCAGCTCGGCGCCCCGAGCTTCGGCTAGCTCTGGATCGCTGTAGCGCCAGCGCGCGGAGAGGCGGACCAGCTTGCCGGCCAGCCAGGGCGAGATGTCGCACATCTCGTTAACGATCAACCCCAAGAGGACGCCGAGGAAGATCTCTATTCCGCTCAACGGGTTCCTCCCGGCAGAAGCATGGACAGCCAGGCGAGCGGGGCGAAGCCGAAGGCGGGCCGCGGTTGGAATGCGGACGGCCGACGTTCGGCGAGGAGCTCACGGGCGGCGAGCGCGCCCTCACCGGTCAGGGTGTAGAAGCGACGCGGCGGTCCTGGTTCGCCCTCCGGGAGGACCTCCCACCGGCCTTTGATCATCTTGGCCGCCTCCAGGCGGTCAAGGACCTTGTAGACGGTCGGCCCGGCGCGACCGGTCGACTTGATGATGGCCCAGCCGTACAGTTCTTCGCCTTCCTGTAGGGCGCGCACGAGCACTTCAAGGACATCGAGCGTTGGTGCGGTCACCCGCTGAATCCCTCCTGACATACCTCTATATTACATAGGTGAAATAAGAAGTGGGGCGAGCTTGGGCCGTGTCGCGTTGAGTTGCGATAAACCCCGCTTAACGCAATCCAGGATCGCCGGGACACCTGATCGGCTGTCCTGTGCCAGGGGATCGTCTTCGGCACCAGTGCCGTGACCTGGGATGAGGAATTTCAAGTGGCGAAGCGCACCCATGAGAGGTGGGCATGTGCCCGCCGGGCAGGGCAGGCTCCGCCATTGGATCTTGCTCAGTCACAAGTTTGGCGATTCGGGCGGTAGTCGCGTGCGGTCAGTCGAAGAGCACCCCGAGTAGCGCACCTTGGCCGGACTGGAGGACATGAGCGTCTTCCAACGGGATCCAGAAACACTCGAAGTTGGTGGGGTCCTGTTCGCCGTCGTGGAGTTCCTGACTGGCCCATCGCTCTGGCGTGGGCTCGGTGAGCTCCAGGTGAAAGACGTGGCGGTGCTGGATCTCGAAGCGGTAGGGGCTGATGTCGTAGGTGACCTCACCGAGCTTCCGGAGGATTCTGAATTGGGTGAAACCTGTCTCCTCCCGTGCCTCGCGAAGAGCGGCGTCCTCCGGTGTCTCCTCCGGCCGGATGCTTCCAGCGGGGACTTGAATTCCGACCTCCTCGTAGCTGAAGTCGGTGTGCCGGAAGACCAGCAACCGTCCGTCACGAACGATGTAGCACAGCACCTTGTCCTTAATGATTTTGCCTGTCATGGGTTCCTTCCCGTTTTGGGAGTGAGCATCGCTGCGGTGAGCGCGATGGCGTCGGGGTATTTCGCCGCGTCGATGTAGGCATCGTGATCGTCTGGAGTGCCTTTGCCGTGGTTGGTGCTCTGCAGGATGAGGAGCCGATATCTCCAGTGGGCTGGGAGGGATGCTGGCGATCGTGGCCAGGGAGGGACCTCCCTGATGGCGGCCTGGTAGGCGAGCATGAGCTGCTGGGGTTTGTGTCGGTGGAGAAGGCGGTTGGCCCGGAGCTGAGCGATGGTGATCTCCGGGCAGGCGGCGAGGTCGAGGTGAGGCTGGCCTGGATCGCTGAGCCAGATGCGGTGGCGTGTGCAGATCTTCTGGTGAGCGGGCAGGTGGACGGCGATGCGCTCGTTGATTCCGCGGCGAGCGGTGCAACGCCGGCAGGCCGTAGTGGCGCGCAGGGGGCTGGCCTCATCGTTGTGACGGAAGGCTGGCAGGGCGCGTGCGAGGCTGGTGGTGGTGATGGCCGTGAGGTGAGCAAGGGCGAGCAGCGCGTCTGCGGTTTCGGGGACGAGCGCGTGGTGTTGGGCGCGGTCGTTGCGGTTGTTGACCTTGGTTGAGAACCAGGTGGGCAGCACGGCCAGGACCTCGGAGACGGTGAGGTGATTGGCGTGGGCGAGCCGTGTCAGATAGGAGATGAGCGGCTCCCCGGCAAGTGGGGCGACCCGCCGTGGCAGCACCGGCGCGCGCTGGAGAGCAGGGACAAACGGGCGCGGCGTTTTGGCGATGCCGTCGTCGGCCAGGGCCTGCGGGGAGTCCTTGTTCGGATCAGCTGGCCGATGGTCTGGCGGCGGCAGCCGGCGTTGAGCAAGTTCGCGGTAGAAGGTCGCTCGGCTTCCCTCGAAGCCGAGCTGGGTCACCTCTCTGAACAGAGCGCTGGGTCGGAGAATCGGATCCTCGAAGAACCGCTGCCGGCAGTAGTTGGCGAGGAGATCGGTGAGCAAGCTCGGTCTTGGAGCCCGCACTCCAGGCGTCCTGTCGCCGTTGAGGTAGCCGCGGATGGTGTTCTGGCTGTGGCCGAGGCTGGCTGCAATCGCGCGTGTCGACCACCCGGCCGCGTGCAGGGTGAGAATCTCTTCAGCCCGCTCTTGAGGCAGCATCGACATCGGTCATCTGGTGGGCGGGTGCGGGTTCTGGGAGGTGATGTCGGCGTCGACGACCTCCAGAGCCTTCTTGGTGATCTTTTCGGTGCCGTCGAGGACGGCGTTGATGGCAGCGCTGCGGATGAGCCAGAGCAGGCTTCCGATCATTCCGTGGGTGCGTTGGTGCAGGTAGCGATCAAGTTTGATAAGGGTGCCGGATTGGTGGTGATGGAGGCGGAGGCTGTCTTCCAGAGCAGCGATGAGGGCGGTCCACTGCTTGTCCTGGCCGAACGAGCCGGTGCGGACCATGCTGAAGCGCCCGGCGATCTGTTCGCCGCGGGTGCCGGAGAGCAGGCCGGTGCGTTCCAGGCTGATACCCGCGTAACAGAATGTCGCGGGGATGCGTTCGGAGAAGTACTTCAGAGTGTCGGAGGCTTCGGCGCCCGCCCGGGTCGAGATGTTGAGGTTGTGGAGTTCGTCGATCGCGACCAGGCGGACGCGGGCGTCGATGCTGACGCCGCAGACGGCGTCGGCGATGTCGGTGATGTTGCCTCGGCGTGAGATGGGCAGGTCGAAGAACCGGGCGAACTCCATTGCGATCATCTTGGGGGTCGCGGCGGGCGGGACGGTGATGTAGATGACCGGGATGTCCGCGGCCGCGTGTGAGTGGCGGCGCCGGTGGATCACTTCGATGGTCTTGCCGAGTTGGGTGAGCGCGGTGGTCTTGCCGGTGCGGGCGGGTCCGGAGACCATCAGCCCGCAGCGGCCATAGTGGGCGTGTTTGTTCAGCTGGATCAGGCGGCGGCCGGCGGTGATGACCTGACGGATCGTGGGGGTCTGGACGATCAAGAGCCGGGCGTGGTGGTCAACGCGGTCATCGTCGTAGCAGCCGCGTTTGTCGTCGTCCAAGCCTGCCCAGAGTGCTGTGGGAAGCAGGTCTGGAACAGCGGGCATCTCGGTGACGAAACCGCGCCAGCCCGCCAGGGTGGTCAGCTGCAGATGCTCGAACTCGCCAGAGGGTTCGCCGGAACGGGTCGGGCGGTTCACCACCGCTTGTCCGCTTCGGCGAAATGTTTGCTCGCAGGACCGGGTCGATCTCGCCCACCCGCCGGAACTCCCAACCCGCCAGGTCACACAGCTGTGCGGTCACCGCGAACGCCTCTACGTCCTTGTCCTCGATCCGGTCATCGGCGCGGACGTCAACGACAACGCCGCTCCCGTCCGCCCGGCGGGCGAAGTAGTCCGGCGCGTGCCGTCGCTGACCCCGCTCACCCTCCCAGCGCAGCCAGAACGGCTGAGAGGCGATCCCCACGATCTCCTGGTCAAAGTCCAAAGCCTGCACATGATCGCGTTCCAACCACGACTCGTAGCCGACGTGTCGTCCGGTCGTCGCCGCCCACCACCAGCCCGGGTAGTGCCCGAGCCCCGGGGACCAGCGGAACGAGCGCACCGGCCTGACCTCCTCGAACCGAACCGCCGAGCAAGACGAGGACACCACTCGGCACGCCGCCCCCGTCGCATCGATGAAGTGCACCTCGACCGGCCACGCAAGGCCCTTGAACCACTCGGCTGCGGTACCACCCACAAGCCACCACCCCAGCCAAAACGATCAGCATCCGAGCAAACCGTAGTGGCGGAACCGATCCCGTGAGCAAGATTCACTGACAAAGAGGAACAACAACTGGCACAGGACATCGGCGGCCCGACCTCCTCTTGTCCTGTCTCACTGAACTTGAGGCAGTCTCACCGGATCTGAGCATCCTGCCGTTCGTCTCAGCGACCTGATGCATGATCATCTAACGGAAGGCGCCCCAGTGACATTCCGCGCCCGCGAGTTCATGATCCTCACTCCCCATCATCTTGGGGACGACTACCAGGCAGTATGCGCCACCCTGGGGCTCGATGCCCATGGCGACGGGTGGGGACTGCTGCTTGGACGGCAACCCCATCACGCTGCTCACGGCCGACGTGGCCTATACACAGATGCTGGCGGGCGCTCCAGCGGAGACCCGCAGCGGCCTGACCATCCCCGAAGGGGTCTTCCCGCTCATGCGGCCAGGTTGGTCAACGGTGAACATGCCTCATGATCAGTGAGACGCTTTCCGGTCTGCATGTCTCATGCAATCCGAGGCACCGCAGGTCAAGCCCTTCCCCTACCTCAAGTTCAATGAGACAGAACACCTCTCCGGCGAGCGGCGGTTCCGCGGGCTTGACGGCCCGGGACGATTGAGTCCATAATCGACCCGCCGGGCAGTAGCATGCCCGAATTCAAAAGCCTCGACGGCCTTGCCGCTCGGGGCTTTCGTCGTTTCCGGCCTCGGTCGGTCCACTCGGACCGCCGGGGCCTTTTTTATGCCCAAAACGGAGCTAGGAGGACAAGGATGTCGGACGAGACGATGGTGATCCTGGCCGGAGCCGGAACGGTGGTGACCGTGGCACTGATCATGGGCGTGGTGGCCGTCGCGCTGCGCGCGCTGAACCGCTGCCCGTCCGAACAGGTGCCCGCGGTGCTGGCCGGCCTGACCCGCTTCGCCGGGGTGCTGCTGCGCTCGCGGCGCGTGGCCGGCGGCGCGGCTCCGGCGAGCCTGGAGCAGGAGGAGGCCCGATGAAGGCCGCGCGCCGCCGTGCAGCACCGGAAAACCCCGACCACCGCCGGGTCGATGACGATGACATGATCCGCACGCTGACCATCAACCTCGTCCGTACCATCGTCGGATTGCCCTGGCCCCAGCAGTTCGAGCTCGTGCGCCGCCTTGGACTTTCCCCCGTACCAGCCAGCCCGGAGGCCGATGCGGAAACTGGTGATGACCTACCCGCCGACCTTCTCACCCTGCTGGCGACGATGGTCCGCGATGCGCCATGGATGCGGGACTACACGCTCGGGCCGCTGATCTGGCGCCCGATCGCCAAAGCACTGCGGCTGGCACTGGTCCAGCTCGCCGGGTGCTACTTCCCCGAAGCCGCGCGCCTGCGCCCACCCGAAGACATACCGGACCTAGACCCCTCGCTAGAGATCGCGGTCCGCCGCCTTCTGGCCGGCGCGAACCTGACCGGCGCGGACCTGGCCCACGCGGACCTGTCCGGCGCGGACCTGACCGACGCGTACCTGTCCGGCGCGGACCTGACCGACGCGGACCTGACCAGTGCGGACCTGATCGGCGCATATCTAAGTAACGCGAATCTGACCCGCGCGAGCCTATGCGACACAGGCCTACGTAACGCGGACCTGACCGGTGCGAACCTGACTGGCGCGGACCTGACCGGTGCGAACCTGGTCCGCGCGGACCTGTCCGGCGCGCACCTGATCGACGCGCACCTGACCGGCGCGGACCTGACCGACGCGCATCTGGTCCGCGCGGACCTGACCAGCGCGGGCTTGATCGATGCGGACCTGATCGGCACGGTCTTGATCGATGCGGACTTGACCGGCGCAAAGCTGGCCCGCGCGGACCTGTCCGGCGCGGACCTGTCCGGCGTGAAGCTGATCGGCGCAGACCTGACCGGCGTGAAGCTGATCTATGCGAACCTGACCGGCGCGGACCTGACTGGTGCGGACCTGACCCGCGCGGACCTGACCAGCGCGGACCTGACCGGCGCGGACCTGACTGGTGTGAATCTGACCAGCGCGGACCTGACCGGCGCGGACCTGACCCGCGCGGACCTGACCCGCGCGGACCTGACCCGCGCGGACCTGACCCGCGCGAATCTGACCAGCGCGGACCTGACCCGCGCGAAGCTGACCGACATCCGCACCCTCAGTCCACGTCCCAAGGGTGCGATTCTCGCCAATGTAATCGGCCTGCCAACGTCCTGGACCAAACAGGATGGATGGAGGTCGGGGTGAAGCGGAGCACCCGTGTAGGGCTTAACGCACCTCAGAAATAGGTCATACCGGGCACGGTCGGGGGAAGGGAAGCACTCATGTCGTCCAGAAAACGCGGCTAGCTGTCGCATACGCCCCTGCGGATGTCAGTTGCATTTCTGTACTACAAAGGCTCCTCGCTTAACTAGTCACACACGCGCATATCGCCCATAAGGCCTAAGTTGTCGCGCTTGAAGAAACGGACATGTCTGCGTCTTTGTCGTCAAACCATCCGGCCTCGTTGCTCCGGACGAAAAGAGGCCTTAGTTTTGCCCCCGCACAGTCAGGATCGTTCGGACGAGCTCGCCGGACGGTCCGGCGAGGCACCCGGCGCCCAGCCGGGAGAACAGGTGGTTCACATCCGTGACAGCGGAGGGAACCCCTCACGAAGGACCCGGGACTGACGACGTCAGCAAGGCGGCGGTACGGTACTGGAGGACCCGCACGTATCTCGCTTACGCGAGGTTCGGCCTGTGGGTGCTCTGGATCGTGATCGGCGTCGGCGACATCCCGCCCGGCGATCCCCTCCTGTAGGAGGGGATAGGGCCTCCTGCCGAATGGATCCACAGCCATATGAGGGCAGGAGGCCCTTCCACGTTCAACACCAAGCACGATGTCTCAGAACTTGGCGGCGTCATCCTATGAGGACACCGCTTGCTTGTCATCAACGAACGTTGTATCAGCCGCAGGGACACGTCATTTGCTGATACTAAATTTGTTGAGAGTCCGCGTCGGCGGAGTGCTGAGGGCCAGCTCCCATGCCATCACGCCGCCCTTACGGGTCTCTCCTACCCAAGAACAAATCAGTACATCGATCCCATCCATGCAGGTCAGAGCAGTCGCATTTCTACATGCAGAAATGCCCACATGCGAGTATGGCTGGGCCGGGCTCTAGTGCCCCTGGGGGCTCCGCCGCCCCCAGACCCCCGCGGGGCGGACGCACCGTCCGCCCACCGGGCGCGCACCATCTCTCCGCACACGGCGGACGGCACATCCGCTCTGTGCCCAGCTGCCGGCCGCCGTAGGTGGTCGAGATCAACCGGTGTACGGCGGGAACAGACGCTCGGCCGCCGCACTCAGCCGGGCAACCTCCTCCACCGACAGCCGAGCGCCGCCCCGAGCGATCCAGGGCCGTACCTGGGAGGCCCGCAACAGCGGCACGCCGTCGACCTTCATGACCCGCAGCAGGGGCACGTTGGGTCCGTGGATCGCCAGGACCGGAGTGACCTCCACCGGCCGGCCGACCGCCGCGCCGAGCAGGTCGGAGACGCGCCGCGTCTCGAAGAGGACCGAGCGCACCGCCTTGTCACCCCAGGTGCCGCCGATGTGGACGTACCGGCCGCGCCGGGTGATCCGCTTGTCCTTGCTCCAGTTCTTCGTGTCCACCACGAAGACCCCGTTTTTCCCGATCACCAAGTGATCCACATTCGCCCGGGAGTTCGGGAGCGCCCGGTCGTGGAGCACCGTGTATCCGCGCCGCCGCAAGGGGCGCAGCATCCGTGCCGTCTTGCGCTCGCCGGCCGCGCCCTTGCGCCAGGTCCGCACCGCCTCATGGGTCCGCCACCGATACACCGCATCGACCAGGGCGACGAGCACCGCGGCGGCCAGGCCCGCCAGCCAGCCCCACACCCAGCCGACCACCACAGCGGCGACCAAGGCCAGGACCGCCCGCAAGATCAACCGCTGACGACGACCCTCCGCCCACAACTCGCGGTAGCGCGCCTGAGCCGAACCGCCGGCGCCGGACGTTCCAGGACGGGACACGGCCATCGGACGACCTCCGGAGGGGGACGGAGACGAGCACGAGGGGAACGCTTTCACCGTAGGCACGCGCTCCGACAGTTCCTCCGCAGTAGTGCGGGGATGTCCGGATGTGGCCATCGGCCGCGGATACCTGCAGGTCTCTCCCTCCCCCCGCTGCCCGATGATGCGCGGCACCCGGTCCCCGTCAAGGGCGCCTACGGCGTCGCTCCGCGATGGCCTACGGCCACCCTTGACCGGTCCCGGGCGGCAGTCGCGCAGATGGGCAGCTAGCGGGGGCAGGGGGAGAGTGGGGGAGATCGCTCTGTGCGGCTCATGAATCGGCAGGTCAGCAGGGGGATACCGTACCGGACCCGAAGCGGTCCCCCTGCTTACGCTCTCGCAGGCCCGACACAACCCTTCCGGCGGGTGACCAATCCCGCCACATCTGACCTAAACATGGCATCCTGTTACACAAGCAACTTGGCTAGGTGTTAACGAGAGGGTCAGGTACGTGCGCGACGGGGGTCCGGAGCAGGTCAAGCACAGGTTTTTT
>BMQD01000047.1 GCA_014647935.1 Planomonospora parontospora | reverse complement strand
TTGATGACCGAGCCGATCTCCGCGCTGGAGGCGCCCAGCTTCGCGACGGTCTCACCGGCGTCCCGTACCGTCCGCACGCCGGTGTCGGCCACCCGAGCCGCCTGCGAGACGCTGCCGGCGATCTCGGCGATGGTGGTGCTCATCTCCTCGCTGGCCGCGGCGATGGTCTGCACGTTGGCCGAGACCTGCTCGGCGGTGGCGGAGACCTGGTCGGAGCGGGCCGCGGTGCCGGCGGCGGCGGTGTCCATCCGCGTGGAGACGGCGGTCAGCTCGCGGGAGGCACCGGTCAGCGTCGCGCTGTGGCGGGCGATCACGCCGAAGGCGTCCCGCAGCACGCCCACGGTCTGAGCCAGGGCGCGGGCCATGTCCCCGAGTTCGTCGCGGCGGCCGGTGTCGACGGAGACGGTCAGATCCTTCGCAGCGATGGTGCGCAGGGTCCGCACGGTCGCGGCCAGCGGCCGGGTGATGGTCCGGGTCACGGCCACGGCCAGTCCGGCGGCCAGCAGCAGGCACAGGGCGCCCGCACCCAGCATCAGCCGCAGGGCGGTGTCGCTGGCGGCGCGTGCGTCGGCGGCCGCGGCGGTGAGGTTGGCGACGGATTCGGCGGCCAGCTCGTCCACGGCGGTGGCGGCCTGGTCGAAGTGCTCCAGCGCCTCACCGGCCACCAGGTCGTTGGCCTCGTCCATCCGGGCGGGCGTGCCGTCGCGGTAGGCGGCGACGATGCGCCCGTCGACGTCCAGGAACTCCTCGAACGCCGCCTCGGCCCGCCGCAGGTCCTCACGCTGGGTGGCGGTCAGCTCCAGGCTCTTCAGCTTGTCCAGGTCGGCGCGGAAGGCGGCGGTGGAGGCCACGAAGCTCTTGCGCTGGCCGACGGTGTCATCGGCGGCGCCCGGTACGCCGCGCAGGACGTCGAAGGCGTAACCGGTCTGCCAGCCGGCGAAGTCGGCGGTGCGGAACTTGGCCGTCAGGGCCGCACCGCGCACCGCCGCGCTGGTGTCCATCCGGGCGGTCGCGTCCCGTGCCGAGGAGATGCCGGCGGCTCCCACCCCGACGGCGCCGCACAGCAGGACGCCCACCACGGCGAAGGCGCCGCCCAGGCGCACGCCGACCTTCAAATCGTTGATCTTGCTCATGTTCGGTTCCCCGCGCTGTCATGTCCGTACCGTTCGCCGGGCGCCGTCGGCGCTCGCACTCCGACCATCGGCCGGATCCTCCGCCGGGTGAGTGAATCGCCCCGCCGGATGGACACCGGTCTCCACCGCGCCTCGGACGCACCGGCTCCCGGCGCAGGGCCTCCTGCCGGCCCTGCTCCTCCGCCATCCGGATTCAGCACGGGAACCGGCGCCGCCCGGCCCGGACCGTCGACGGCGGCCGCCCATTCGAGCTCAGCGGAAGGAGCGGCGGTAGGCGGCCGGGGTGGTGCGCAGGGCGGTGTGGAAGCGGCGGCGGAGGTTGACCGCCGAGGAGAGACCGACGCGGGTGGCGATGGTCTCGACGGGCAGGTCGGTCTCCTCCAGCAGGGCGCGGGTGGCGGCCAGACGGCGTTCCAGCAGCCAGCGGGCGGGCGGGACACCGAGCTGGTCGGTGAACTGGCGGGTCAGGGTGCGGGAGGAGACGCCCGAGTAGGCGGCCATGTCCCCGACGGTGATCTGGTCGGGCAGCCGCGACAGGAGCCACTCGAGCAGGGGCGCCAGGGAGTCCGGCATGGGACCGGTGGTGGGGAGGGGAGGGTACTGGCGCTGGCAGCCCTCGCGGTGCGGGCCGGCGGCGAGCTGGCGGCCGATGCGCATGGCGTGGGCCGCGCCGTACTCCTGGAGGACCTGGTGCAGGCAGAGGTCGAGGGTGGCGGCCGAGGCTCCGGCGGTGGCGACGTCGCCGTGATCGACGTAGATGACGGCGTCGTCGGGGATGACGCGCGGATGCCGGGCGGCGAGCTCGCCGGAGAGCTCCCAGTGGACGGAGGCGCGGCGGCCGTCCAGGAGGCCGAGCGCGGCGGGGACGAAGATCCCGGCGCACACGGCGACGATGCGGGCGCCGCGGGCGTGGGCGTGGGAGACCGCCTGCAGGACGGCGGGTGAGGGGGTGAGGGTCCAGCTCGCGATGACCACGGTGTCGGCGGCGTCGAGGGCTTCGAGGCCGCGGTCCACCTGGATGGGGACACCGATGGTGGTGGGGAGGGAACCGGGGTGTTCGGCGCACAGGCTGAAGCTGTAGTACTGGGGGATGTCGGGGCCGTGGTAGCCGAACACGGCCGAGGCGGAGGTGACCGGGTAGAGCTCCTGGTTCGGGGCGACCACGGCGACCACGCGATGCGGGCCGGAGGGCGTCGGGGGCGTTTCCGGGCAGTCCAGAGGCATGGCGTAAATGTACTCAATGATGTCATTTGAGACACCGGTGCCCTGATCTGGAAAAATCCAGAATTGGGGCCCATGTGGACGAAGAACTTCACCCTCTACTTCGGGGCCCGCACGATCTCGCTGCTCGGCGACGCGATGATGCCCGTCGCCTCGGCACTGGCCATCGGGAAGGTCCACGGGATCGCGGGCGTCGGCTACGTGCTGGCGCTCTGGACCGCGTCGGCCGTGCTGGTCATGCTGTTCGGCGGGATCGTCGCCGACCGGATCGGCGCCCGGCGCCTGATGATCGGCGCGGACGCGGTCAGGGCCGTCACCCAGGGGGCCGTGGCCGTCGCCTTCCTGGACGGCGCTCCGCCGTACGCCCTGCTGCTGGTGACGGCGTCCGTGTCGGGCATGGCCGCCGGGATGTTCGAACCGGGCGTCAACGGCATGGTCCCCCTGGTCGCCGGGGATCCGCAGCGGGCCAACGCGACACTGAAGATCGCCGAGGCGGTCACCCAGCTGGCGGGTCCCGCGCTGGCCGGAGTCCTCGTCGTCGCCGCCGGGCCGGTCGTCGTCTACACGGTGGACGCCGCGACGTTCCTGGTCAGCGGGGTGTGCCTGCTGCTGGTCCGGGTCGCCGCGCCCAGGACGGAGCCTTCCGACGTGCTGAGCGACCTGCGCAGGGGCTGGAGGGAGTTCAAGGCCATGAGCTGGATGTGGTCGGTGATCCTGGTCTGGGTGTTCTGGGGCGTTCTGGTGATCGGGCCGTCCGTGCCGCTGTCGTCGCAGGTCATCGGGGCCGACTACGGCTGGGTGATGGCGGCGCTCGGCCTCGGCACCGTAGTGGGCGGGCTGGTGGCGATCAGGCTCAGACCGGGCAGGCCGCTGGCGGCCGGGGCGGTGGCGCTGAGCGGGTACGCGGCGGTGCCGCTGACGGTCGCGCTCGGGCTGCCGCTGCCGCTGCTGATGGCCGGGCACCTGCTCGGGGGGTGCG
The DNA here is from genome assembly GCA_014647935.1 of Planomonospora parontospora. GTDB lineage: Bacteria > Actinomycetota > Actinomycetes > Streptosporangiales > Streptosporangiaceae > Planomonospora > Planomonospora parontospora. Next base: position 22,457 of record BMQD01000047.1, on the reverse strand, counting down.
CGTCGGCGTTCTGGTCGGTGATGTGGTCGACCAGCGTGCAGACGCAGGTCGCACCCGACGTGGTGAACCGGGTCAACGCCTATCAGGTGGCCGGGTCGGTCGCGGGCATGGCGGTCGGACAGGCGCTGGCCGGCCCGGTCGCCGCGCTGGTCGAACCGCGTGTCTTCATGCTGGGGTCGGCCCTGGTGACGGTCGGGGTGGTGGCGGCACTGCTGTCGATCAGGCCGGTCCGGCGGCTGGGCCGGGAGCCCCGGGTGCCCGGAATCCTGCCGATCCCGGTCTCGGCCGGTTCGCCGACGTAGCCGGTCGTCGGCTGCGGCCCGGCGCACGCTGCGGACGGGCCGCAGGCCGGTGCACGCTGCGGACGGGCCGCGGCCTCAGTCCCGGCCGGTCACGGTGCCCATGACGTAGTGGCGGATGCGACCGGCCGCGGCGGGAGGGACCTCGGTGAAGCGCAGGCCGAGTTCGGCGGTGTCCTCGCGTGTCATGTGGTGGACGATCTCCGCCTTCAGCTTCATGGGCGCTCCCCCCTCCAGAGGGATGTCGATCTCGACGTGGTCACCTGTGGTGAGCGGGATGCCGCGGCTGCCGGACAGGTGCGCGCCGGCGGTGCTCAGGTCGAGCAGCTGGGCGGGGTGGCGGTGTCCGGCCGCGCGGATCCACGCCTTGGCGCTGATCGCCGCACGGGGGGAGTCGCGCCGCTCCAGTTGCTCGCTCAGACGCGCCATGGCCGAGATCCGGCCGATCGCCCGCTCCAGGTACTCGTTGAGCAGGTCGACACTGGTGTGCTGCCGGCGGGTCATCATGCCGACCTGTGAGGTCGCCTCGTCGAGGCTGCCGATCCCCCCGCTCATCGCGGCCAGCGCGCCCGTCACTGCGGTCGCGTTGTCCTCCAGCGAGCGGATGATGGCGGTGATCTCCTCGGTCGACCGGGTCGTCGCCGCGGCCAGGTCCTTGACCTCACCGGCCACCACGGCGAAGCCCTGGCCGGCCTCACCGGCGTGGACGGCCTCGATGGTGGCGTTCAGCGCGAGCAGGTGGGTCTGCGCGGCCACGTTCGAAATGATGTGGGCGATCCCGTCCACCTTGTGCAGGCTCTCCTCCAGCTGCTCGATGGCGCCGTTGGCCCGGTGCGCCTGCTCGACGACGCGATGGGCGACGGCATCGGTCACGCCCACCTGCTCGTCGATGGTGCCGGCGGTGCCGCGCACCTCCCCGGTCTTGTCGACCACGACCTGGAGTTCGTCCATGATGGTGGCGATGCTGCTGTTGATCATCTCCTGGGCGCGCCGACGGGCCTGCTGCTCGTTGAGCCGCCGTTCGACGTAGGCGGCGCGCAGTTGCTCCTCGCGCGCGGTGGCGGCGCGCTCCAGCTCCGCGTCCTGGCCGGCGATCGTCTCCAGCATGGTGTCGATGGCGCGGCCGAGCGCTCCGATCTCCCCGCGGTCGTCCGAACGCACCCGCAGGCTGCGATCGCCGGAGGTGATGACGGCCTCGGTGGTGCGGAGCAGCGGTCCGGCCTGCCGCCGCACGCCGCGGCGTACCAGGGCCAGCACCGCGCCGAACAGCAGCACGGCCGCCGCAGCGGTCAGGAGGAAGCCCGTGCGCAGTGTCGCTGTGGCGGTCGCGTGGATCGGGCGCTCGCGCACGGCGCCGATCAGGATCGGTGGTCCCGCGGTGGTGGGAACGGTGACGCTCAGGCCGATGCGGTCCTCATCGACGGTGCCCGTGGTGACCTTCAGCTCGCCCAGCCGGCCGGACAGCACGAGTGAGCGTCCGTTGGCCGGGGCGGCGTGGTCGGCCAGCTCCACCGGCAGGCCGATCTGCTCACCCAGCATGGCCAGACGGGTCGCGCCCAGGGTCTTGAAGTAGATCAGCCCTCCGGCGGGGGCGCCGCCGCTGTCACCGCGGTGGCTGGCGAATCCGCAGTACAGCAAGGGCGAGCCGGTGGTCCGGACGACGCCGCAGCGGGCCGCTCCCGCGCCGCCGTCGATGTCGAACAGCTGCCGCAGCAGCTCCGGCCGGGCGAGCTCGGCCGGAAGCGGGACGAAGCCCGCCTGCGGGCCGGCCAGCCCGCCGACGCGCGGTCGGCCGTCCGGCCCGGTGCCCACGACGCCGTCCACGCCGTAGATGCGCTGGACGTCGCGGGGCGGGAAGTCCTCCTCGAAGGCGGCTCGGTCGGCCGTGCGCACGTCGGTGAACGAGCCGTCCCAGATCGAGTTGGTCGCACCGTAGTCGGCGAGCAAGCGGATCTCGTAGTCCAGTGCGATGCGTATGCGCTGTGCGTCCTGAGCCACCTCATCGGCCTCGATGCGGTCGAACGCGGAGACGGTGATCTGCCGCTGCGCCAGGAAACCGAGTGCGACGACCAGCAGCACGACGAGACCGGCCAGGGGGGTGCCGACATGGAGACGACCAGACTTCATGCCCGTCCTATCGGACGGTGCCGCCTCATCATGAGAAGCGACCCGGGCAAGGGTGATGGCCGACGGCGGTCGCGGAGGTTTCCGCTGCACACCGCCGTCGTCAGGCGTGGCAGGGCCGTCACCGGCACCGCCCGGCGGAGGGCGTCCTGCGGCTGCTTCTTCATCGCGGTTTAACAGTCCTGCGGCCGGTCAGCCCCCTTTCCCGTTCGCCGCGATACGGCGTCATCACATCCCGGCCGGCGAAACACCGGGCGGTCGTTACACCATCGACGCCGTCGACCCACTATCGTGAATCACGTTCGGTTTGATTAAAGGAGCCCATCATGGCAAAGCAGATCCAGGAAATCCTCATCGACGACCTCGACGGAGGTGAGGCTACCCAGACGGTCTCCTTCGCAATTGACGGCAGCAGCTATGAAATCGACCTGAGCGACGTCAACGCCAAGAAGCTCCGCGAGAATCTGGCGCCCTTCGTGGCCGGCGCCCGCCGGGATCTGAGCGCCGCCGCACCCAAGCGCCGACGCGGCGGCGCCACCCGAGCACTCAGCCGGGAAAAGAGCGCCGACATCCGAGCCTGGGCCAAGCAGCAGGGATACGGCGTCAGCGAGCGGGGCCGCATCGCCCGCGAGATCGTGGAGAAGTACGAGGCCGCGCACTGACCCACCGCGGGAAAGGCCGGCGCCGGCTTCGTTTCCCCGCAAAGGGAGGCCGGCACCGCATGAAGGCCTTCCTGGCGTTCTCACCGCAATGCGGGAGACGGCGCCGGGAGTTGCGCGGCTTCGACCGAACCGTGCCCGTCGGCGCTTGCCGGCGGGCACCGCCGCGCACCGTCGGGGAAAAGCCGGAGCGAACACACCTGTGCGCCCTCCGCCGGCCGCATCAACGCTCGGGTACGGCGGTCCACCCGTGAGAGCCGATCTCCTGCCCGGGTAATCAAGCGTTCCTCCACCTGACGGCGGAGAGCCTCACACCGCTGCCGGAGAAGTCCGCTTTCAACGGTGGTTCAACACGGACTCGCTGCGCTCCCCCGGCCGGATCCCGGTAGGCCGCACCGGTCCCGCGGAAGGAGATCACCGCTCTGTGCCCCGCGGGCCCCGTCCCGCTGGCCGGCTTCTGGGAGAAGCGGCCGACCCTAGGGCCGGGGTTCCACGGAAACGTGCGGGGACAGCGCGCGGAGGAAGTCCGCGGCGTCGAAGATCTCGCCGGCGGAGGCGACGCCGGCGGTCCTGGTGCGTCCGGTCAGGATCCGGTCGACCGCTTCCACGACGAGCGGGGCGGTAACGGCGTAGATGTCCCGGCCGCTCGCCACGGCGCGCCGTTCGCCGCCGCGGGAGCGCACGACGACGTCGACGAGGAAGGTCTGGTCCGACCGCCCGTGCTCGTCGGCCGGGGCCGGGGCCGGCGTGTCCGGGGCGGAGAGGTCCCTGGCGGCCTCGACCGTCATGTAGGTGCACACTTCGGGAATGGACAAGTGGCTGGGAACGGTGACGACGTCGGCCATCGTGAACTCCCCGATGACGGTCCGGGGGCCGATCGGGTCGGGGAAGGGCCACTCCAGGATCGGCGGGTCGTCCTGGCGGTACTCCAGCCGGCCGTTCGTGTACACGACGCGCCGGCCGTCCCGCCGCTCCCGGGAGACCGCGCCGGCGGCGCGTGTCCCGGCGGTGGGGTGCCAGCTGCTCAGCCCGTAGGCGACGTGCGCCTCGTCGGCCGCGTTCCAGTCGCCCATGGCGACGGTGGTCAGCAGGTCGCCGAGGCCGCCGTAGAAGGCCATCGCGGGGACGACCACCGCCCCCGCGGCGCGGGCGCGGCCGGCGAAGTGCGTGAAGGTGTCGGCGTTGGCCTCGATCTCGGCCGCCACGTCCACATACGGGATCCCGGCACGCAGTGCCGCCTCGATCACGGGGGCGGCCGTCGTGGCGAAGGGCCCGGCACAGTTGATCACAGCCGCCGCACCGGCCAGTGCGCGGTCGAGCGAGGCCGGGTCGTCGACCGACGCCGTGCGGGTCTCCAGTCCGGGTGCGGACGCCGCCAGCGCCTTCAGCCTGCCGGCGTCGCGGCCGGAGGCCACCGGGACGAACCCGCGCTCCCGCAGCTCCGCCACCACGAACCGCCCGGTGTGCCCGTACGCGCCGAACACCGCCACCGTCTGCCCCGATCCCATGGGTCCTCCCGTGCTCAAGTGATCCATCGCGATCATTCTTTCGGGGGCCGGTGCCTCGCCGTGAGCGTCGGAAACGCCATCATGCATACAATTCCGGACATGAACACCGTCGCGCTGGCCGCCACCGACGGCATGCTGCACTTCGAGCTCTCCCTGGCGTACGAGGTCTTCGCCGCCGCCCCGGAAGGCGTGACCGTCCCCTGGTACGACGTCACCGTCTGCGGGCCGGGCGCCGTACGCGTCGGCCGGTTCCGGCTGGAACCCGACCACGGCCTCGACCGGCTCCCCCGCGCCCGCACCGTGATCGTCCCGGGATGGGCCGACGTCGACGTGGAGCCGCCCGCCGAGCTGGTCGACGCGGTGCGCGCGGCCCACGAGGCGGGCGCACGCGTGGCCTCCCTCTGCACGGGCGCGTTCGTGCTGGCCGCCGCCGGCCTGCTGGACGGAAGGCGCGCGACCACGCACTGGGCGCACACCCGCGCCCTGGCCGCCCGCCACCCCGAGGTGGACGTGGACCCGGACGTCCTGTACGTGGACGACGGCAGCGTGCTCACCTCCGCCGGCAAAGCCGCGGCCATGGACCTGTGCCTGCACCTGGTCCGCCTCGACCACGGCTCCTCGGTGGCGAACACGGTCGCCCGCCGCCTCGTCGTGCCGCCGCACCGGGACGGCGGCCAGGCGCAGTTCGTCACCACCCCGGTGCCCGCCCCGGACAACCACCCGCTCGCAGACCTGCTCCCCTGGGTGGCCGAACGGCTGGACCGTCCGCTGACCGTGGAGGACATGGCCCGCCAGGCGAACATGAGCTCGCGCAACCTGGGCCGCCACTTCAGGTCGGTGACCGGCACCACCCCGCTGCGGTGGCTGCTGACCCAGCGGATCCGCCGTGCCCAGGAACTGCTGGAGACCACCGACGACGGCGTCGAGGCCATCGCGGCGGCCACCGGCATGGGCACCGCCACGACACTGCGCCGGCACTTCGGCCGCACGGTCGGCGTGCCTCCGGACACCTACCGCCGCACCTTCCGCTCACGGAGCCGCCTCGCCCGGACGGCGGCGGGCGGCGCCACCGGCGCGCCGCCCGCCCCGCCCGTCCCGCCCGTCCCGCAGGGATGACGACCCAGCCGGGCGGCGCCGCATTCCCCGTGCCCGCCGGGGAGCACGGGGCCGCCGGACCGGCCGCGCCCCGGACTGCCATCGGCGCTACCGTGTCGCTCGTCCCCTACCCCGCCGCCGTGGAGCCGCCATGTTGCTTCTGCTCGACACCCCGTCCCTCTACTACCGCGCCTTCTACGGGGTTCCGGAGTCGGTGACCGCCCCGGACGGCACACCCGTCAACGCGGTCCGCGGCCTTCTCGACATGATCGCCACGCTGGTCCGGGAGCACTCCCCCAGCGGGCTGGCCGCCTGCATGGACGCCGACTGGCGGCCCGCCTTCCGGGTGGCGGCCATCCCGTCCTACAAGACCCACCGCCTCGCCGCCGACGGCGGGGAGGAGACCCCGGAGACCCTCGTCCCGCAGATCACCGTGATCGAGCAGGTGCTCGACGCGGCGGGCATCGCCCGGATCGGGGTCGCCGGTTACGAGGCCGACGACGTCATCGGCACGTTCACCGCCCGCTCCGCAGGGCCGGTCGACATCGTCACCGGCGACCGGGACCTGTTCCAGCTGGTGGACGATGCGCGCCCGGTCCGCGTCCTTTACACAGTAAGGGGAATCAAGAACATCCAGCCGGTCGACGAGGCCGCCGTCACCGGCAGATACGGCATCCCCGGCCGCTGCTACGCCGACTTCGCCGTCCTGCGCGGCGACCCCAGCGACGGCCTGCCGGGCGTCCCCGGCGTCGGTGACAAGACCGCCGCCGCACTGATCACCCGGTTCGGCTCGCTGCCGGCGCTGCTCGAGGCCGCCGACGGGGACGACCCCGCGCTGACCAGGGCCCAGCGCGCCAGGCTCGCCGCCGCCCGCGACTACCTGGCCGTCGCCCCGGCGGTGGTCCGGGTGGCCCCCGACGCGCCGGTCCCGGAGACGGACCTGTCCCTGCCCGCCGCGCCCCGCGACCCGGAGGCCCTCGCCTCCCTCGGCGAGCGGTACGGCCTGGCGAGCCCGCTCAAGCGCCTGGCGGCCGCCCTGGGCTGGCAGGCCTGACCCCGCCGTCACCGGCGGTCCCTCCCGGACCCGGTCACCGCGTGGCCCGTCCGGTGCCGCACGCGGTCACCGGGTGACGCCCGGCCCGCCCCGGCGGCCGCGGTCCGGCGGACTCCTCCCCCGCCGGACGGCGGAGCCCGTCCGCGATCCCCCGATGGCATCGGGAGGACGTGCCTTCCCCCGGACTCCGAATGCCTTGACAGGTGAACGCCCCAGCGTAGATCGTTTCGCGGGAAGTCCCGCCCTTTCCGGGGCCGGCCGTGGGGGGAGTCCTTGAAGCTGATCATCGGCGGGTTGGCGCTGGCGGCGATGGCGGGCGTCCTGTGGGCGCGGAGCCGCTATGTGGTGGTCACGGTCCAGGGGACGAGCATGGTCCCGACGCTCTCCGACGGCGACCGGGTGCTGGTGCGCAGGCTCCGGATCGACCGGGTCAGCGCGGGTGACGTGGTCGTCCTGGAGCCGCCGTTGACCTCCGCGGAGCTCGGCCCGAGGGACCCGGACGGCCCGCGGTGGAACATCAAGCGCGCCGTCGCGCTGCCCGGAGACCCGGTGCCGCCCGGGATCGGCGCCGGCGCGGCCCGGGTGCCCGCCGGCGCGCTGGTCGTCCTGGGCGACAACGCCGACAGCGTCGACTCCCGGCAGCGCGGGTTCTTCGACGCCGACCGCCTGCTCGGCGTCGCACTGCGCCGATTGGGCGGATCACCGCTGTAGGCGGATACGTCGTGCGGTTTCGGCTTCTCGGCCCGATGCGGGTCCAGGTCAGCGGATCGCCGGTCAGGATCACGGCGCCCAAGCAGCGCACCGTCCTCGCCATGCTGCTGGTCCGGGCGGGCCGTGTCGTCCCGGCCAGGTCGCTGATGGCGGAGGTGTGGGACGACCGGCCGCCCCGCTCCGCCGCGGCGAACCTGCGCACCTACCTCATGCAGCTGCGCAGGCTGCTGCCGGAGGACCGGCTGGTCACCTCGGACGTCGGATACCTGCTGCGGGCGGAACCGGAGGAACTCGACCTCCTCGAGTTCGAGGCGCTGGCCGCGCGCGGCCACCGGGAACTGGCCGGGCGCGACCTGAGCGCCGCGGAGGAGTCCTTCACCCGGGCCCTGGAGCTGTGGGACGGGCCCGCGGCGGAGGACGTGCCGCTGGGGCCCACCCTGCGCGAGGTAGCCGCCCGTCTCACCGACCACTACCTGGGCGTGGTGGAGGAACACGCGGACATCCAGCTCGCGCTCGGCAGGAACGCGGCGGCGGCCGCGCGGTTGCGCGAGGCCATCGGGAGACATCCGCTGCGCGAGCGGCTGCACGGTCAGCTCATGGTGGCCCTGTACCGCGGCGGTGACGCGGCCGGCGCGCTGGACGCGTTCGGGGCCGCCCGCCGGGTCCTGGCCGACGAACTGGGCATCGATCCCGGGCCGGAGCTGCGCCGACTGCACCAGGCGATCCTGCGCAGGGACACCGACCTGCCGGTGGCCGACCGCGCCACCGCGGCCGTCACCGCCGGCGGCGGGCACCCGCGCCCCCGCCTGCTTCCCCGGGCCCCCACGGTGTTCGTGGGCCGCTCGGCCGAGCTGGCCCGGCTGCGCGCCGTCCTGCACGGCGCGGCGAACCCGCCGGTGGTGACGCTGCACGGCCCCGGCGGCGCGGGCAAGTCGGCGCTCGCCCTGAAGGCGGCGCACGGCGCCGCCGACCTCTATCCCGACGGCCAGCTCTACGCGGACCTCCAGGGATCCACCCCGGGCCTCGCCGCGCTGCGGCCGGCCGAGGTGCTCGGCCGTTTCCTGCGCGCGCTGGGGGTGCCGCCCGGCGACGTCCCGGCGGTGCCGGCCGAGGCGGCCACCCGCTACCAGTCGCTGCTGGCCGACCGGCGGGTCCTCGTCGTCCTCGACAACGCCGTCGGCGCCGCCCAGGTGGCGCCGTTGCTGCCGGCGGGCGGCGGCTGCGCGGTGCTGATCACCAGCCGCGCCCCGCTGACCACCGTCGACGCCCTGCCCGTCGCCGTCGGCATGTTCGGTGAGGCGGAGTCGGTGCGCCTGCTGGAGTCGCTGGCCGGTCCGGAGCGGGTGGCCGCCGAGGCGGAGGCGGCCGTGGAGATCGCCCGCTGGTGCGGCCACCACCCGCTGGCGCTGCGCGTCGCCGGCGCCCGGCTGGCGGCCCGCCCCGACTGGTCCCTCACCCGGTTCGGCGAGCGGCTGGGCGACCGGCAGCGGCGGTTGGACGAGCTCCAGACGGCCGATCTGCGGGTGCGGACCTGCTTCGAGGTCGGGTACGGGACGCTGACGAGCACCGCGAAGGCGGCCTTCCGCCTGTTCGGCGTGCTGGAGGTGCCCGAGGTCGGGGTGGAGACCGCCGCCGCGCTGACCGACGCCGACGAGACGGCGGCGGAGGCCGCGCTCGACGAGCTGACCGAGGCGCGGCTGCTCGAACCGGTCGGCGACGGCCGGTTCCGCATGCACGATCTGCTGCGGCTCTTCGCCGCGGAGCTGGCCGCCGTCCACGACACGCCGGAGGAGCGCGCGCGGGCGGTCGGACGGGTCCTGGACCGGTACCTCGGCCGCTGCCGCCGGCTCCAGGGTCTGCTGCAACCGCATCTGGTGCCTTCCGGAGGGGAGGCCCGCGAGCCCGGTGCGGACCCGCAGGGGCTCGCCGCCGCGGTGCGGTGGCTGGAGACGGAACTGCCCTGCCTGGTGGCGGCGGCCGCACAGGCGGAGAAGAGCGGACGGGACGGCTTCGCCGTCGAGCTGATGGACCTGACCAGGGCCGTCATGATGAAGAACGGCTACTGGCGGGAGCTGGAGGCCCTCGCACGGCTCGCCATCGAGGCCGCGCGGCGGGGCGGCGACCGCGTCGCGGAGGCGTCCACGCTGGCGACGCTCGGACTGGTGGAGTGGAGGTCCGGCCGGAGCGGGGCCGCGCACGGCGCCCTGAGCCGGGCACTCGAGCTCTGGCGTGACGTGGGCGAGCCGGCGCAGGAGGGCATGGCACTGCACAACCTCGGCTGGTTGTGCATGCAGACCGGAGACCTCGACGCGGCCCTCGACCACATCGGCGCCGGCCTGCTGGTGCTCGAGACGCACGGGTCGAACCGCGTCGGGCTGGTCGCGCACAACCTGGGCGAGGTCCTGCTCCGGCTGGGCCGGTACGCCGAGGCGGTGGACCGCTTCGAACGGTGCCTGTCCATCCGGCGGGCCGATCGCGACCTGTACGGCGAGAGCATCACGCTGGCCGGGCTCGGCCGCGCCCTCTGCCTGCTCGACCGGCGGGAGAGTGCACTGGAGGTGCTGGCGGAGGCGCTGTCCCGCTGCGAGGAGATCGGCAACCGGGAGGACCAGTGGGAGGTGCTGCTCAGCAGGTCCGAGATCCATCTGCGGCGGGGCGATCCGGCCGCGGCCGCGGCGGACCTGGACCGCGCCCTCGAGCCGGCCGCCAGGACCGGCGACGCGTACGGCCGCGCCGCCTGCCTCCGCCAGCTCTCCAGAGCACGGGCGGCCCTCGGCGACCCGCGCGCCGAGGGCGACGCCGCCGAGGCCGCGCGGCTCCTCTCCGATCCCGCGACGCGACGTGATCCGGTGCTGGAAAGGCTGCTCACCGCTCGGTTGTAGAGCGGCTGTACGGGGCGCTGTACGCCCCTCGCATAGTTTCGGCTGACCGCATCGCGACGAAAGGAGCGAATCCATGAATGCCGTTCTCAACAGGCTCGGTGACCGGATCCTCGACCGGCTGGTTCCCAAGGCGTCCGCCAAGGCGGCCGCGGAATGGTACGTCCACTGCTACTGCAGGGAGCGCTCCGACTTCCGGAAGATCTGCACCACCGCCGGCGGGAAGACCCGCTGCGGGGCCTGCTACGCGTTCAGGATCTGCGGCGGCTAGGTGAGGCACGCGGGTCCGGCGGCGGGTGCCGCCGGACCCGCTGCGAGGTGGAGACGTGCTGTATCTCATGATCGCGTGCCGGGCCCTGCTGGCCGTCGTCTTCGCGGCCGCGGTCGCGGGGAAGGTCCGCGGCCGCGCGGCGTTCGGCGAGTTCGTGTCCTCCATCGTGGCCCTCGGCGTGCTTCCGCGACGGGCGTCCGTGGCGGCCGCGTACGCGCTGACGGCCGCCGAGGCGGCGGCCGTCCTGCTGCTGGCGTGGCCGCCGACCGTGCCGCTGGGGTTCGCGGCCGCCGTGGGGACGCTCGCCGTCCTGACCGGCGGCATCCTCGCCACGCTGCGCCGGGGGCGGCGGGTGCCGTGCCGGTGCTTCGGCGCCTCCGCCGCGCCGCTCGGCCGGGTGCACGTGGCGCGCAACCTCGTCCTGGCCGCCCTCGGCGGCGCCGGGCTCGCCGCCTGGTCCGCCGCCGGCGCGTCCGCGCCGCATCCGGCCGGTGCCGTCCTGGCGCTCGTCGCGGCCGGCGTGGGTGCGCTGCTCGTGGTGCGCCTCGACGACCTGATGGAGCTGTTCACCGTCTGAAGTGAGGATGACCGATGCCTTTCCTGGTCGCCGCCGTCGTGCTCTTCGGCCTCCTGTGCCTGCTCAACCTGATCGTCACCCTGGGGCTGCTCCGCCGGCTCCGCGAACACACCGCCGAACTGGAGCGCCTGGCCGGGCGTCCGGCGTTCGCGCCGTACGACCCCGGCGTGCTGGTCGGCCGCACGCTGCCCGAGGCCGCGGCCGGTGCGCGCCTGGTGGGCTTCTTCGACGTCGGCTGCGACACGTGCCACGAGCGCGCGCCGCAGTTCGCCGAGGCGGCGGGCGGGCAGCCCGCCCTGGCGGTCATCAGCGGCGACGGCGCGAAGGCCGGCGATCTCGCCGCCGTGGTCGGCGGCGTGTCGAGCGTGATCACAGGGAAGGAGGCCGACCGCCTCACGCACGCCCTGGGCGTGGAGGCGTTCCCCATGTTCCTCCGGGCCGACCCGGAGGGCAGGGTCGTGGCCGCGGACACCGAGCTGGCCGGGCTCACCGGGCCCACCGGGCTCGCCGCCGCGACGACGGCATGACCGCGGACGGGCTGCGCCGGGCCGCCGCCCTGGGGTCGCTGTGCCTGCGCGCGGGACCCGCGCTGGCGGCGTCCCAGCTGGCGGTCACCGTCGTGGCCGGGCTGCTGCCCACGGGGACCGTGTGGGTGACGAAGCTGCTCGTCGACGCGCTGGCGGCGGGTCCCGCCGAACGGGTGCCGGGACCGGTCGCCGGGCTCGTCGCGCTGGGGCTGGCGGCCGGGGTGCTGCCGCACGTCACCGCCTATCTGCGGGCCGAGTCGGACCGCCGGCTCGACCTGCTGCTGCAGGACCGCCTGTACACGAGGGTGAACGGGTTCCAGGGGCTGTCGCGGTTCGAGGACCCGGCCTTCCTGGACGAGCTGCGGATGGCCGCGCAGGCCACGGGCGGCGCGATGGGCCCGGTCACCTCGGGCCTGTTCGATCTCTGCCGCAACGTCATCACCTTGACCGGGCTCCTCGGCGCGCTGGCCGTGATGAGCCCCCTGATGGCCGCCCTGGTGGCCGTCGCGGCGCTGCCCGTCCTCGCCGCCAGGATGTCCCTGGAGAAGCGGCGGGCCAGGATGATCGCCGGGCAGTCGGCGGCGGCCCGGCGGCAGATCTTCTACTCCTCGCTGATCACCGACGTGGAGGCCGCCAAGGAGGTGCGGCTCTTCGGGCTCGGCGACTTCCTCCGCCGCCGGGTCATCGGCGAGCTCACCGCGATGCAGGCGGCCGAGCGGCGGCTGGACCGGCGGGAGGCGATCGTGCAGTCGTCGCTGGCGGCACTGTCCGCCCTGGTCAGCGGCGTGGGACTGGCCTGGGCGGTGCACCTGGCGCTGACCGGGCGGCTGACCCTGGGGGACGTCACGGCCTTCGCCGCCGCTGTGGCCGGCACCCAGGCCGCCCTGGTGGCGACCGTGGAGAACGCGGCCAACGCGAGTCACGCGCTGCTCCTGTTCGGCCACCACGAGCGGGTGATGTCGCTCTCCGACGACCTGCCGTCACCGCGCGGCCCGGTCGCGCTGCCCGCCCTCCGGCGCGGCATCGAGCTCCGCGACGTGTGGTTCCGCTACGACGAGAGCCATCCGTGGGTGCTGCGCGGCGTCGACCTGACGATCCCCCGCGGCGCGTCGGTCGCACTGGTGGGGCTCAACGGGGCGGGCAAGAGCACGCTGATCAAACTGCTGTGCCGCTTCTACGACCCGTCCCGCGGGGTGATCCTCTGGGACGGCGTGGACATCCGCGACGTGCCCCCGACCGAACTGCGCGCCAGGATGGGCGTGCTCTTCCAGGACTACATGAGCTACGACCTCACCGCGGCGGAGAACATCGGCGTCGGCGAGATCGAGGCGATGTCCGACCGGACCAGGATCGAGAACGCCGCCGAACTGTCCGGGGCCGGCCAGGTCGTACGGGCCCTGCCGCAGGGATACGACACATTGCTGAGCCGGATCTTCCTCGGCCCCGAGGACGGCGCCGGGGTGGTGCTCTCCGGAGGCCAGTGGCAGCGGGTGGCCTTGGCCCGCGCGCTGGTGCGCGAGCACCGCGACCTGCTCATCCTCGACGAACCCAGCGCGGGGCTCGACGCGGAGGCCGAGCACGAGGTGCACCGGCGGCTGCGCGAGCACCGGACGGGGCGCACCAGCCTGCTCGTCACGCACCGGCTCAGCGCGGTACGGGACGCCGACCTCATCGTGGTGCTCCGCGGCGGCAGGATCGTCGAGCGGGGAACCCACGACGGCCTCGTCGCCGCGGGCGGCGGCTACGCCCGTCTCTTCGAGACCCAGGCCAGCGGCTACCGCGTCGACGCCTGAGGTCTGGACCCCGGACGGCTCCCGGCGCAGGCACCTGCTGCCGGCCCCCGGCAGCAGACGGGGAAGACCGCCGGCGCGGCCCTGCGACGACCCCGTTCCGCGCCTGACGGCCCGCAGACGGCCCACCGGTTTAATGATCAAGCGGATGAGCAGCTCATACCGGTTACGGCTGGAGAAGCAGCGGTGTCGACGCAGCATTCCCGCAGCCGGGCGCAGAGGATGCCGACCTGGAGGGATCGATCAGCATTGATCACGACTAATGACCTCAGACCGGGTTCGCGGCCGATGACCGGACGATCACCGCGCCGTGTGGAGTGTCCGGTACGGCCCGCGCGGCCGGGAGCGGTAGGTTGATCGCCGTGCCGTACAGGAGCATCCGGGTGCCCGGCGAGTGCCATCCGCGCCTCGAGGAGGGGTTCGAGCGGATCCGCCGGGAGCTGAAGCTGCCGGAGGAGTTCCCGCGCGCCGTGGTCGACGAGGCGGAGTGGGTCGCCGAGGTGCCCCGGCTGCCCGTGCTCGACCGGACCGACCTGCCGCTCATCACGATCGACCCGCCCGGCGCGACGGACCTGGACCAGGCCCTGCACCTGGAGGAGCGTCCCGGCGGCTACCGCGTCTGGTACGCCATCCCCGACGTGGGGGCGTTCGTCCGGCCGGGCGGGAGGATCGACTCCGAGGCCAGGCTCCGGGGGGAGACCGTCTACCTGCCCGACGGACGGGTCCCGCTCCATCCGCCGGTGCTGTCGGAGGGCGCCGCGAGCCTGCTGCCCGGCGCGGTCCGCCCGGCCGCGCTGTGGTGTCTGGACCTGGACGCCGACGGACAGGTCGTGGGCGCCGATGTCACCCGGGCCCGGGTGCGCAGCCGCGAGCGGCTCGACTACGACTACGTCCAGGCGGCGGTCGACACCGGCACCGCCGACGGCACGCTGCGCCTGCTGGCCGAGATCGGCAGGCTCCGCCTGGCGCTGGAGCGGGCCAGGGGCGGCGTCACGCTGCCCGTCCCGGAGCAGGAGGTGGTCGCCGGCGCGGACGGCTGCTACCGGGTGGAGCTGCGCGCCCCGCTGGACGCCGAGGCGTGGAACGCGCAGATCTCCCTGATGACCGGCATGGCCGCCGCCACGATGATGCTCGACGCCGAGATCGGCCTGCTGCGGGTGCTGCCGCCCGCCCCGGCCGACGCGGTCGCCCGGGTACGGCGGTCGGCCGCGGCGCTGAACGTGCCGTGGCCCGAGGACGCCTCCTACGGCGACGTCGTGCACTCCCTCGACCCGCGGATCCCGCAGCAGGCCGCGTTCCTGGAGGAGTCGACGGTGCTGCTGCGCGGCGCCGGCTACGCGGCCTTCGACGGAGAGCCTCCGGCGGAGGCGGGCCACGCCGCGGTGGCGGCGCCGTACGCCCACGTGACCGCTCCCCTGCGCCGTCTCGTCGACCGCTACGCCACCGAGATCTGCCTGGCGGTCGCGGCGGGCGAGCCGGTGCCCGAGGAGGTCCGGCGGGTCCTGCCCGAGCTGCCGGACGTCATGCGGGCCACCGGGCGGCGCGCGGGCGCGGCGGAGCGCGAGTGCGTGAACCTGGTGGAGGCGTTCGTGCTGCGCGACCGGGTCGGCCAGACGTTCGACGCCGTGGTGATCGGCTCCGACGAGGACGGCTCGGGCGGCGAGGTCCAGATCGTCGACCCCCCGGTGGTCGCCCGCTGCGACGGCGAGCGCCTCCCGCTGGGCGAGCCGGTCCGGGTACGGCTGACGCGCGCCGACCCGGCCACCCGGGAGGTCCGCTTCGGCCTGGCCTGACCACCACCGATCCGGCGGATGCGTGCATCCGCGCTCAGGTCCGGATGCGTGCATCCGCGCTCGGATCCTGGTGCGCCGCACCTCCTTGCGCACCGCGGCGCCCCGGCAGCCGGGCGGTGAGCTCCCGCCGGCGGCCTCCCATCAGACCCGTGGCCCCAGGAACAGTCCCCCACTTGCGTCGATGACCTGACCGGTGATCCAGCGCGCGGCGTCGGAGGCGAGGAACGCGACCACGTCGGCGACGTCGTCGGGTGCGCCCAGGCGATCGAGAGCCGTCGATCCGACGATGAGCTCGGCCAGGCCGGGTGCTTCGAAGACCGATCCGTTGGCCGCCGTCCGGGTGGCGCCGGGAGCGACCGCGTTCACCGTGATCCCTCGGACTCCGAGCTCGTTGGCCAAGGTCATGCTCATCGTCTCGACCGCACCCTTCGTCATGGCGAAGGACGTCTGGGCGGGGTTGGCCATCCGGGTCGCCACCGACGAGATCGTGATGATGCGGCCACCGTCGCGGAGCAGTGGCAACGCTCGCTGGATGATGAAGTACGGCGCTCGTACGTTCACCGCGAAGAGGCGGTCGAACTCCGTCCGCGTCGTGGCTCCGAGCGGGCCTGCGGGCGCAGCCGCCGCGTTGTTGACGAGGATGTCGAGCGGCCGCCCGGCCAGGGCGTCCTCGACTCCCGCGAAGAGCGTCTCGACGTCGTCGTCCACGCCCAGCTCCGCCCTGACGGCGAACGCGGTGCCACCGGCGCGTTCGAGCTCGTCGACCGTCGCCCTCGCACCTTCCTCGTCCGTGCCGAAGTGCACGATGACCGCTGCCCCCTTCGCCGCCAGCCGGGCCGCGATCGCCCGCCCGATGCCGCGCGACGCTCCGGTCACCAGAGCCGTTCTGCCGATCAGATCACCCATGACCCTCGCCCTTTCATGTTAGTAACTACCAGTATGGTAGTCACTAACATTAAGGTAGTGTCAACCACATGCCCGACCAGCACTCGACCCTGCGAGCGCAGCGACGAGCCGAGACTCAGCGCATGATTCAGGCGCACGCCGTACGGCTGTTCACCGAGCGCGGATACGACGCCACGACCGTGGCCGACGTCGCCGAAGCCGCGGGGGTGTCGCCCATGACCGTTTACCGGCACTTCCCCACGAAGGAGGACCTCGTCCTCGCCGACCGGCACGGCCGGCTCGTCGCCGAGCGGATCGCCGCGTCGTCCGCCGCGCAGCCCCTGGTCCGCCGCATCGGCGGTGCGCTCATCGACTCGGCCGCCGCGCTGAGCGGTGGCCGCCACGGGGACGACCTGACGGCGGACCGGCGGTTCCTGCTCACCCGCCTCCGGCTCATGGTCTCGACGCCTGCCCTGCGGGCCAGGCACCTGGACAACCACTACGCCCTTCAGCGGGCGATCGTCGACGCCCTCGGGGACGATGCCGCCGATCCCGAAAGGGCGTTCCATGCCCAGGCGGCGGCCAGCGCCTGCCTGGGCGTCCTGCACACGGCACTGGTGCGCTGGGCCGAGGACGACGGGCGCACCGAACTGTCCGGCCTGATCGCGGAAGCGCTCACCGCCGCTTTCGGCGATGACATCCTCGAACCCGCCGGCGGCACCGGCGCCTCGCAGCCCGTCGGGCGCGCAGGATGCCGATGACGACCCCCGGAGGGATCTGCGATCCGTGATCCACGAGGGCCGCTCGCCCTACCTCACGCGCAGATCGACGATCACCTCTCGCGGAGCCGCGCTGAGCCCGCCCGGAGCCCGGAAGGCGCCGGAGGGCTGTGCCGTCGTGACAGGGGGGGTGCCGTTCAGACGTCGCGCCGTCGCAGCAGCCACCCGCAGCCCAGGAGCGCGACGGCGGCCCAGGCGGTGAGCACGCCCAGGCCGGCCCACGGCGCCAGCGGGTAGAAGCCGGCGCTCGGCGCGTAGTGGCCGAGCACGTGCGCGTACTGCGGGATGCTCTGCTGGATCGCGAAACCCGCCGCCGGGGTGACGCGCAGCAGCCATTGCGCCGCGCTGTCGGGCAGGACGGAGACGGTCGCCAGGAGGTGCGGGAGCACGATCAGCGCGACGGCGGCCGGAATCGCCCCGGTGCCGCGCCGGAACAGGACGCCGAGAGCGAAGGAGAGCACGGCGGCGACGGCGAACAGCGCCGCCGTACCGACGACGACGCGCACCTCGGTGAGCCAGGACACCGGCAGGACCTGGTTGCCGTTGGCGCGCAGGATCCGGGAACCGGCCGTGAGCGTGACCGCGGTGGCGGCGAGCCCGGCGGCGAAGGCCACCGCGGCGACCACCGCGGCCCCGGCCGCCGGCACCCGGCCGCGCCGCGGGCGGGCGGGCGGCGCGGTGCGGCCGAGCCCGTACCGGTGTTCGGCGGTGGCGGACATCACCGCCACCACGATCACCGCGATCAGTCCGGCCGGCAGGCCCACGAGGGTGCGTTCGAGGGTCTGGCCCCCGGTGGACGGTGCGATGTCACCGTTCCCGGTGACGCTGAACGCACCGCCGGATTCACTCGTGCGGCCCGGGTGGTGGGGTGATCCCCCGGGTTCCCCGGTGACGCCGACGTCGTCCTCGCGCCATTCGCCGCCGGCCGTCCCGCCCTCCAGGGTCACCCGGTCGAAGGCGGCGGTGGCCTCGGAGAAGCGTGACGCGGACCCGCCGAGAGCCCCCGGTGTCACCGTCAGATCACCCGGAGAGGCGGCGAAGAGCCCGATCTCGACCGTGGCCTGCAGGCCGGGCAGACGGGCGGTGCCGACCTCGCTCCAGTGCGCGCCGTCGGCGGACTCGTACCCGATGAGCGTGTCGCCGGAGCGGACCAGCCGCAGCCAGCGCGGAGACCCCTCGGACACGCCCCCCGGACGGCCCGCCACGTCGTGGGTGAAGTCGTGCTGCATCCGCACCCCGTGCGCGCCGGTGACCATCACCGCCGCGTAGGACGACCCCTGTTCGATGCTCTCCTTGACCATGACCCCGGCCTTGGCCCACGGCACGACCCCGGCGACGACGTTCCGGACCCCGGGGACGGCGTCGGGCTTGCGGATCACACCCGTCAGGGAGGTCACCCGGGCGGTGATGCCGCCGTCCCCGGTCAGTGCCCGGTGCACGAAGAAGAACTTGTCCTCCACGGCCTCACCACCCGGCCCCACGGGGAGCGCGGGACAGGCGACCTCGACGGCACCGGCACTGCACGACGTGTGACTGCCCGCGGCCGACGCCAGACCGAGCAGCACGACGGCCAGCGCTCCCGCCGCCGTGGCGGCCACCCGGCCGCGCGCCCTCCTGAACCCGGTCCACGCGGTGCGCAGCGAACGGACCGGGTCCCCGGTCCCGGAGCGGGTCGAGGCGCCTGTCATCGCGCCGCGCCCCGGCACCCGACCGCGTCCCCGGTGGGGTCCGGGTGCGTCTGCTCCGGCGTCACGCCGTGTGCGGCCGCTGCGGAGAACGGCACCGCCCCGGCGGCGAAGGACACGCCGTCCGGCGCCGGGATCCGCCCGGACCGTTCACGCGGCCCGGAGACTTCGATGGTTGCTGTCATGCGTCCGGTTGTACGGACCCGACCGTGACGCGGGCCGAACGGAGGCCGTCATACCGCTGTTAGGTCCCGGGCGGCATCCTGGAGTCCCCACGCGAGTCCCGCACGGGACGGGAGAGGACCGATGAGGATGCCGCGACGCCCGGCGCTGCCGACCCGCACCGTACGGTGGCGCTTCACCGCCCTGTACGGTGCCCTGTTCCTGCTGTCCGGCGCCGGACTGCTGGCCATCGTCAATCTCATGGCCCTCGGGGTCCGGGTGACCGCGCCCGCCGGGGACCCGGATCCCCCACAGCCCACGCTCACGGCCGCCCTCGAGCACATCGGGCTGCTCCAGGCGCGGTTGTCGGAGACGGAGGCGACCCAGTCGCGTCAGCTGCTGGCGGGCTCGGCGGTCGCGTTCGCCGTCATGGCCGTGCTCTCGGTCGTGCTGGGCCGGGTCGTCGCGGGCCGGGTGCTGCGCCCGCTCCGGACGATCACCGCGGCCACCCGGCGGATCTCCGCCGACAACCTGCACGAGCGGCTGGCCGTACCCGGCCCCGCCGACGAGGTGAAGGACCTGGCCGACACCGTCGACGAGCTGCTGGAGCGGCTGGAGGGCGCCTTCGCCGCGCAGCGCCGGTTCGTCGCCGACGCCTCCCACGAACTGCGCACCCCGCTGGCGACCATGCGGGCGTCGCTGGATGTGGCCGTGGCCAAGCCGGAGCCCGTGCCGCGGCAGACGCTCGCGCTGGCCGACCGGCTCCGCACCGAACTCGACCAGGTCGACCGTCTGCTGGAGGGCCTCCTGGCGCTCGCCCGGGCCCAGCACGGCGTCCTGCCCGACCGGGCGGCGGTCTCGCTCGGCCGCACGGTGTCGGCGGCCCTGGACGCCCGGGCCGCCGACATCGCCGCCAAGGGCCTGACCCTCCACGACGGCGGCGTCCGGGACGGCGCGTGGACGCTGGGGAGCCCGACGCTCCTGGCCCGGATGACCGGCAACCTGGTCGACAACGCGAT
Organism: Planomonospora parontospora; assembly: GCA_014647935.1. Taxonomy (GTDB): domain Bacteria; phylum Actinomycetota; class Actinomycetes; order Streptosporangiales; family Streptosporangiaceae; genus Planomonospora; species Planomonospora parontospora. The sequence continues at coordinate 2,640 of BMQD01000047.1, read as the reverse complement.
CGTCCACAACCAAGACGGCGGCTGGATCCGGGTCGCCGCCACCGCGGACGACGCGAACGCGCTGCTCGTCGTGGAGACGGGCGGCCGGGTCCTCGACCGGGAGGAGGTGGCACGGCTGGCACGGCCGTTCCAGCGGCTCGGACCTGACCGGACCGGCTCCGGCGACGGTTCCGGGCTCGGCCTGTCGATCGTCGACGCCGTCGTCTCGGCGCACGGCGGGCGGCTGGAGCTGTACGCCCGGCCCGAGGGCGGCCTCCGGGCCGCCGTCTCGCTGCCCCGGGCGGCCGCGTCCGAGGACGTCCCGGCATGAGGGTGCTGGTGGTCGAGGACGCGCGCGCCCTGGCGGCCGTCCTGGCCGAGGGCCTGCGCGACCAGGGCTTGGCGGTGGACGTGGCGTACGACGGACTGGAGGCCGCGGCCAAGCTCAGCCTCAATCCCTACGACGTGGTCGTCCTCGACCGCGATCTGCCGGGGATCCACGGTGACGCCCTCTGCCAGATGATCACCGACCGCGACGACCGCGCCATGGTCCTGATGCTGACCGCGGCCGACTCCCCCGGTGACCGGGTCAGCGGCCTGACTCTGGGCGCCGACGACTACCTCGCCAAGCCCTTCCACTTCCCCGAGCTGGTCCTGCGCGTGCGCTCCCTGGCCCGCCGCCGGCCCGCCGCCCGCGCCCGCACCCTGCGCGCGGCCGGCCTCGAGCTCGACCCGTTGCGCCGTACGGTCACCCGCGACGGCCGCCCACTGGACCTGTCGGTCAAGGAGTTCGCCCTCCTCGAAGCCCTCCTGCGCGCCTCCCCCGCCTTCCTCAGCGCCGAGAGCCTGCTCGAGCAGGTGTGGGACGAGCACGCCGACCCGTTCACGAACACGGTCGCCGTCACGATCGGCCGCCTGCGCCGCAAACTCGGCGATCCCCCGGTCGTCACCACCTCCCCCGGCGTGGGCTACCGCATCGCGGGCCCGCCGGACCGGGGTGCGCCTCCCGGCTGATTCGTATACTTCCCGGATCAAGGATTCCGACGTCGAGCCGGTACGCCGAGGTGGCCATGACGACCCCCGCCCAGCTTCGCAGGACCGCCCTCTCCCTCCCCGGGACCGCCGAGCAGGACGCCGGTTCCGGCACGATCGCGTTCACCGTGCGCGGCGAGCGGTTCGCCTCGCTGGGCGAGGACGGCCAGGTGCGGCTCCACCTCCCCGCGGCGGAGGTGGACGAGTTCCTCGCGGCCCATCCCACCGCCGAGCGGCTGACCCGCGGCGCGACGCCGACCGGCGTACGCGTCCTGCTCGGGGACGTCGACGGCCGGCGGCTCGACCACTGGGTGCGCCGCGCCTGGCTCTCCTGCGCACCGGAACGGTCCGTGGAACAGGCGGCCGCCGCGGAGGCCGCGGTTCCCGGTGAGGACGGCGACCTGCCCAGGGCCATCGGAAGACCCGCCACGCAGGCGCTCACCGGCGCCGGCCTGACCACTCTCGCCCGGGTCGCCGAACTGACCGAGGCCGAACTGCTGGCGATGCACGGGGTCGGTCCGAAGGCCGTCCGCATTCTTCGCGAGGCGCTCGGCGCGACCGGACGTACCCTCGGCTGACCCGAGACGCCCGGTGTGAGTCGTCCTATGTCAGGGGATCGCCCTCGGGGCCGATCAATCGGCAAGGTGTTTGCACCGATCTATGAAACACGATCCGCTCTGGATGGCACCTCCCGGGCATGCCGTTTCGTAGGCGGTCACCTATGAAACACCGTCCGGCGCGACGCACGACGCGGCTCGCGAGGCCCACCTCCCCCGGACACCCCGGGCCGAGGGCTGGCCGTCAGCGCGCCCGGCGGTCGATCAGGAAAGACGATCTTTCCGATTTGACCACTTTCCGTTCTTTATCTGCTACTTATATGGATCTTGCGCAGAAATGCGGCATATGTGTACCTTCTGATCGTTTGTTTTCTGATCACTCTGAACCGCTGATCCCGGCCTCCGCTGGAGGGGCTGGCGGGGTGGGGTAGCGACGGCGTCGGCTGTCGCGCTGGCTGGTTCGGAGGGTGACGGCGTATGCGCCGCAGTCTGTCGTGGTCGCGTTCGGCTGGCCGGAAGGCCTGGATGACAGCGGTCCTTGCCACGGTGTTGACGCCGGGGCTGTTGACGCTTCAGGCGCTGCCGGTAACCGCTGTTGTGTCACCCGCCACGCTGACGTCGCACCCGGTGGACACGCCCGATCAGCTGTCCGGATCGGCGCAGAATCTGCCTCACCTGGTCGACTCCAAGGTGACGCAGTCCACTGCCACCCCTACGTCAGGTGCATCGGACAAGGGCAAGCGCCCCAAGGACGCACTGCCGTTGGAGAAGCGCCACGAGGTCACCGATGAGCCGGCGATGGGCGGGTTGAAGTCCCCTCCGCCGCTGCCGTGGGCGGAGTCTGAGCGGGATGCCTCCTCTCAGTCGGGTAAGGACTCGCGGGGAGAAGTCCGGGCGCAGAGCACTGAGCTGCAGCAAGTAACTGCATCGAAGACAGCGCCGATTGCCGCTCCTGGGCAGTCCAGGCGAACGTCGGTAGGTACTGGGAGCATTGCCGCTGCTGAGCCCGTGGTGTCGGGGTTGAATCCGGCTCCGGGGACCAACGGCGCGGGATTGTGGACGATCTCCTCGC
>BMQD01000046.1 GCA_014647935.1 Planomonospora parontospora | reverse complement strand
CCCGACGGCTTGCCGAAGACGAGCGCCGCGATACCGCCTGACCGGTTTCGCAACAGTCACTGAGCCGCCCGCCGGAGCCGCAGGGGCCCGGCTGCGGAGTCAGGCGTCCTGGGCGTCGAGCGCGGCGACGAGCTTCTTGGGGGCCACGGCCCGGTAGCTCTCCTCGACCCAGTCGAGCAGCACCTCGGTCTCGGGGAGCGTCCCCGTCAGCGGGATCGTCACCCACCCGGACCTGCCGAGCCCGTAGCCCGAGGGCCGGACGCCGTCGAGGGCCAGGGCGTGGCCGTGAGACTCGGGCAGCTTCACCCCGGCGCTCGGGCTCCACTTGTCGGTCGGCTCCTCCACGCCGAGGAAGAGGAAGATCTTCTTGTTGACCTTGACGACGGTCTCGCCCCAGGGGTGGTCCTCGTAGGCCTCCGGGAACCGGAGGGCGAACTCGCGCAGCGTCTCGCGGACCTCACGCCATTTCTCCATGCCCGCCATTGTGGACGCCGGGTCCGACGTTTTCCCGGCACCGGGCGGGCCTCGCCCTCTCCGCGCAGTCCGCCGGGCGGGTCTCGCCCTCTCCGCGCAGTCCGTCGGGCAGACCTCGCCCCGTACGCGCGGTCAGCCCGGCGTCACCCGGTCCTGCCTCCGCCCGGCGGGCGCCATCCGGCGAGCACCCGGTCGATGTCCGCCCGGATCCGGTCGCGGGCCTCGGCGCGCGGCACCCCCGCCATCAGCAGCCGGTCGTAGTCCGTGTCGAGGTGCCGCACCGAGGCGACCACGGCCAGCGTGACGGCGTTCGCGTCGAGGACCTTGGCGGCGGCCGTGCGCCCCACCCGGCCGCTGCCCCGCTCCGCCGCGTGCCGGGCGATCTCCGCGGCCCGCTCCGGTGGGCAGCCGGGGAACAGCCGGACGATCTCCTCGGCCATCCCGGCCTGGAAGCGCAGGTCCTCGTCCGTCCGGCGCTCGCGGTCGCGCTCGCGGCGGCGGAGCCGTACCTCCTCGTCGGCCAGGCACTGCTCCTCGGCCCGCGCCAGCGCGGCCTCCTCGACGAGGACGCCGAGCCGCTCGTACCGCTTGCGCCGGGCGTTGAAGCGGACCACGACGGCGGCCAGTCCGCTCTCCTTCTTGGCCCGGCGGCTGAGCGCGGCGTTCCCCGCCGGGAGGAGGACCAGATGGTCCAGGTCCGCGCAGGTCAGGCAGTGGGGCTCGGCGTTCTCCATGATCAGGTACGGTCCGGTGCCGCGGCAGTCGGCGCACTCCCACGGCCTCGTCGCCTCGACCACCGTCAGGTCGGGCGCCTCGGCCTGCCGCTCGGCGAGCCGCCTGCGCCGGGCCTCGCTCATGTCCGGTGAGACCCAGTGGACCCGGAACGGGCCGTCGTCGCCGGAGGCGGTGAACCGGAGCTCGGCGCGGTCGCGGGCGGCCGACAGGTAGGGGGTCTCGCCGGGGGCGAGGCCCCGCTCCCCGGCCCACCGGGCCAGGACCGCCACCGCGTCGGCCATCCTCGCGCCGTCCACGGCCGCGAGCTCCTCCAGCGACCCCGCCCGGCCCTGCCGCCAGACGTCCACGTGCCGGGCGTGCAGCCAGCCCGCCCCGGTCAGTACGTCGATCGCCGTCACATACTTGCGCCGCGCGAGGGCGGCCTCCGCCGCCGCCACGACCCGCCGTTCGTACTTCGCCACGCCCCCAGCCTGCCGTACGGCGCGGCCCGGCCGGTCCGGAAGCCGCCGTCTCCGGACCGGCCGGTTCCGGGGCACCGGTTCGAACGGCCGGGCGCACCGGGTTCAACCGGTCGGTTCCGCAGGCGCCTGGTTCACCGGGGCGCCGAGTTCACGGAGCCGCAGGCGCCGGGTTCACCGGGGGCACCGGCTCACGGAGCCGCAGGCGCCGGGTTCACCGGGCCGGGGTCAGAAGTACCAGGGGAAGGGGCTCCAGTCGGGGTCGCGCTTCTCCAGGAAGGAGTCGCGGCCCTCGACCGCCTCCTCGGTCATGTAGGCCAGCCGGGTGGCCTCGCCGGCGAAGAGCTGCTGGCCGACCATGCCGTCGTCGGCCAGGTTGAAGGCGTACTTCAGCATGCGCTGGGCCATGGGGCTCTTGCCGTTGACCTTCCGGGCCCACTCCAGCGCGGTCCGCTCCAGCTCCGCGTGCGGCACGACGGCGTTGACCATGCCCATCCGGTGGGCGTCCTCGGCGGTGTAGGCGTCGCCGAGGAAGAAGATCTCGCGGGCGAACTTCTGGCCCACCTGGCGGGCCAGGTAGGCCGAGCCGTACCCGCCGTCGAAGCTGGCCACGTCGGCGTCGGTCTGCTTGAACCGGGCGTGCTCCAGGCTGGCGAGGGTCAGGTCCGACACGACGTGCAGGCTGTGCCCGCCGCCGGCGGCCCAGCCCGGCACCACGCAGATGACGACCTTGGGCATGAAGCGGATCAGCCGCTGGACCTCCAGGATGTGCAGGCGGCCGGCCCGGGCCGGGTCGACCTGCCCGCCCTCGGCGTACTTGTAGCCGTCGCGCCCGCGGATGCGCTGGTCGCCGCCCGAGCAGAACGCCCACCCGCCGTCCTTCGGCGAGGGCCCGTTCCCGGTGAGCAGCACGCAGCCGACGTCGGCGCTCATCCGGGCGTGGTCGAAGGCGCGGTAGAGCTCGTCCACCGTCTGCGGGCGGAACGCGTTGCGCACCTCGGGCCGGTCGAAGGCGATCCGCACCGTCCCCTGGTCCACGGCCCGGTGGTAGGTGATGTCGGTGAAGTCGAAGCCCTCGACCTCCCGCCACGCCTGCGGGTCGAACAACTCGGAGACCATGCTCGTCACCTCTCCCGGCCCGGTGCGCCGGCGGTTGGGGAACCGGTTAGTAGGGAAGAGCGTAGGGCGTGAAGCCCGAGGCCATGAAAGGCGCCTTGAACTTCGCATAGGCGACCGTCGCGACGTCCCCGTCGGAGGTGTACCGCTCGCTGGGGTTGGCCTTCAGCCAGTCCAGCCAGGCGGTGGAGCAGAAGCGGGCGCAGTCGTCCTTCTTGATCTTGTCCATGGAGCGGATGCGCGGCAGGTTCACCGGGTCGAAGTCCTTGCTGAAGGGCGAGGGCCCGGGGGTGTACCCGGCGCGGAAGACGCCGCCGTAGTCGTAGGAGACGTTCCCCGCGCGGCCCTTGAGGGCCCACGACTTGGTGCTCGGCTGGTTGCCGTACGGCAGCGCCAGCGTCACCGGGTCGGTGCCGGTCAGCTTGGTGATCAGCTCGTGACCCTTGGCGATCTCGGCCATCGCCTCCTTCTTCGGCTTGCCGAGGAGGTTGCGGTGGCCGTAGGTGTGGTTGCCGATGTCGAAGCCGTTCTCCCGGAGCCAGGTGAGCATCTGCGTCTGCTCCTCCGGGGTGGTCTTGCCGAACAGGTCGCGCGTCACGTAGAAGGTGGCCACCGGCCGGAACCCCGGGTGCTTCCTGGCGACCTCCTGCAGGATGGCGACGGCGGTGTTCGGCATCGGCGTGCCCGTCCCGTCCAGGGTGAGCTGCTCCGGGGACGCGTCGTCGAAGGTGAGGACGACGGGGTGCTTGCCGGGGGGGACGCCGATGCGCCCGCGGACGTACTCGGCGGCGGTGATCGGGACGTAGCCCTCGACGGCCAGCCGCTCCAGCTCCTTGCGGAACTGCTCGGGGGTGCGGTCGTCGGGGGCCGTGGGCTTGTCCACCACCCGGTGGTACATCAGGACGGGGATCTGGCCCAGTTCGTTGGCCTTGACCTTGGCGGCCCTGGCCGCCTTCTCCTTGCGGACGGCGCTCTGGTCGGTCTTGCCGCCCTGCCGTCCGGCGGCGGCGCCGATCTTCTTCTGCTCCGGCTCGTCCTCCCACGGCATGCACCCGGTCAGCGCGGCACATGCCAGCGCGGCGGCCAGGCCGGCCGCGCCTACCCTACGACAGCTCATCAGATCTCCCCGGAAAGGTGGAACAGGTGCGATGGGGGGTGGCCGGCCGCCCCTGCTGGGCAAGGGCGGCGGCGCCCGGCACTACCGCGCGCCGGCGGCGAGCGGCTGCTCGTCCCGGTTCTTCAGGACGGGCGCGCCGGCGACCTCGATCCGACGGGCGTTCGGGTCGATCGGGTCGAGGTGGCCGCCGTGCTGGTCGTGGCGGTCGGCGTCGGGGTCGTCGAACCAGACGCCGCCCTCGGCCAGGTAGCGGAAGGAGATGCCCCGGTGCGCGGGGACGGTGACGGTCACCTGGTAGGTCCCGTCGTCGCTGCGGCGCATCGGGTGGGCGTACGGGTTCCAGTCGTTGAAGTCTCCGACGAGGGAGACCTCACCGCGGACCTGGTCGGCCGGCAGGATGAAGATGAGCTTGACCTGCCCGTTCTTGGCGGGCTTACCACGCTTGATCACTGATGTCCTCCTGAACTCGTTGCCTCATGGCCCCGCCGCCGCGGTGAGGGGCGCGCGGGGCGCCCCGTCCGCACGTGCACCCGTCCATGCGGGTCGCATGCGGGGTGCACTGTCCACGCGGATCGCGGTGGAGGCGTCGCGGTGGAGGCGGAGGTCCGTCCGGCTGACTGGTACAGACCATGAGAATCTCTACTTCTGGTCCCCATGGGGTGATACGGACACACTGCGTGTTGTGCAGGATTTACACCCACATGCCGCTATCCCGACGGTGAGCGCGGGAATCCGGCCGGAAGGCGGGGTGATCCCGTCCGGGGGATTCCGTCACGCTCCGTCAACGGCTCCGGTCCCGGCCGCTGGTCCGGGCCGCCGGTCCCGGCCGCCGGTCCCGGTCGCTGGCCCCGGCACATACCGACCGTTTAGTATGTTGGTTTCATATTGCCGGGGCGCCGGGGTGCCGGCGTGTGGGTGAAGGAGTTCGCGTTGGATGCCGGAGAGGTCCGCGAGGAGGACGCGTTCGACGTCGCCGCGCTGCACGCCTGGCTGGCCGGGCGGGTGGAGGGCCTGGACGGGCCTCCGGAGGTGCGGCAGTTCAGGGGCGGCGTGTCGAACCTGACGTACCTGCTCCGGTACGACGGCCTGAACCTGGTCATGCGCCGTCCGCCGCGCGGGCACAAGGCCGCCTCCGCGCACGACATGCGGCGCGAGTTCACGGTGCAGCGGCGGCTGCGGCCCCACTTCGGCGCCGTCCCCGAGATGCTCGCCTTCTGCGAGGATCCGGCGGTGCTGGGCGGCGAGTTCTACGTGATGGAACACCTGGAGGGGACGGTGCTGCGCCGCGAGCTCCCCGCCGGGATGACGCTGGGCGAGGACGAGGCCAGGGCGCTCGGCCACACCGTGGTCGACACCCTGGCGGACCTGCACGCGGTGGACCCGGAGGCGGCCGGGCTCGGCGAGCTGGGCCGGGGGCCGGGCTACGTGCGGCGGCAGGTCGAGGGCTGGTCGCGGCGCTACCGCGGTGCGCTGACCGACGACGTGCCCGACGGCGAGGCCGTGATGGCCTGGCTGGCCGAGCACCAGCCCGCCGACACCGCCCTGCGGCTGATCCACAACGACTGGAAGCTCGACAACCTGATCCTGGACGTGGACGGGCCGCTGCGGGTCGTGGGCGTCCTGGACTGGGAGATGGCGACGGTCGGCGACCCGCTGATGGAGCTGGGCTCGGCCATGGCCTACTGGATCACCGCGGACGACGACGAGCTCTTCGCCCTCCTGCGCCGCCAGCCCACGCACCTGCCCGGCATGCCCACCCGCGAGCAGGTCGTGGAGCGCTACCTGTCGCGGACGGGCCTGCCGATGGGACGCTGGGACTTCTACGAGGTCTTCGGCCTGTTCCGGCTGGCGGTGATCACCCAGCAGATCTGGTTCCGCTACCGCGCGGGCCAGACCACCAACCCGGCGTTCGCGCCGTTCGGCGACGCGGTGCGGATCCTTATCGCCCGCGCCTCGGACCTGGCCGGGGTACGGCCGGCCGGTTGAACCCGCCGGGACGTCCCGCGGAGGAGCAGGACGGCCCTCCGCGAGACGTCCCCGGCTCGAACGGGCTCCGCGAGACGTCCCTGGGCTCGAAGAGCGGGGCCGCAGGGTAGGTCTCCGGGCTCGAACGGGCGGGGCTGCACGGTGACGTCCGCGGCGCCGCCGTACGGCCCCGGACTCACCTCCCCTGTGGCGAAGCCTCGACCGGCTCCTTCTCCTCCACGAGCAGTCCGGGCTCCTGGGGAAGGTCCTCGGCCTCGATGACCGACTCCTCCGGCGGCGCCTCGATGGTCACCCGGGAGCCCCAGCCGGTGAAGCGCAGGTCGGAAGTGAGTCCCAGCACGTAGCCGTCGTTCGTCCGCCGGGAGACCCTGGTGGTCAGGCGGGTGACCCTGCCCCTGTCGTCGAACCGGAGCGCCCAGGCGACCTTCTCGCCTTTCTCGCCACGGGTCATCGGCGTGCCGAAGGGCCGGCCGGGGATCTTGGAGGAGTAGATGGTGCCCTTGGCGCTGCGCGGGCCGGTGGAGGAGGCGGTGGCGAGCAGCGCTTTGAGGGCGCCCGGCTCGAAGAGATCGACCGTGTTGTCCATGGGGCTGGACTCGGGCCACCGGCTGCGCACCCATTTCTTGCCCAGCGGCAGCTCGGGGATCAGACTGCCGCCCGAGGTGTAGTTCGCGTCCTTGACCCTGATGAGCAGCGTCGGGAAGAGGAATTCGGGAAAGTCCGTTCCCAGGAGTTCGGCGGCAGCCGGAGAGTGAAGCGTGGTGCTCTCGTCCGTTTCCACCGATCCGCCCTTGCGGAATCCGGTGACCCGCTCGGTCCGGACGGTGCCGAGGTGCCTGCCGTCGGCCGACATCCGGGTGACCATGGAGACTGTGACGCCTCTGCCGGGCACGACCTGGGCGCGGAGCACCTGGACCGGGTCGGGGGCGGCGGCGTGGGCGGGCAGCGGAGTGAGCAGGACGAGACTCACGACGAGACCGGCGGTGGCCCTTTTCATGTGACTTCCTTCGGAACCTGGAGGGGGAAGGAAATCCTGTCAATTCAAGATCACAATGCCGTCTCGGATATGGGAACGACCCGCGGAAGCCGGCCGGGCCTTCGCGGGCCCGGCCGGAGGGGGCGCCTCAGGCGATCCAGGGCGGGGTGATCCGCTCGGCGTCCTTGGGGGCCAGCTCGCACACGCCCTCGGGCGAGACGCCGCCGGGGTTGTACACCCGGCCCCCCACCGGGGCGGTGACGATCGCGATGAAGCCGCTCTGGGCGTCGGCGAAGACCTGCCGGGGGAGGTCGGCGGGCATGACGACGGTGTCGCCGGCGACCAGGTCGATCTTCTCTCCGGCCAGGTCGACGGTGGCTCCGCCCTCCAGCAGGGTCCAGATCTGCTCGGCCTCGAAGGCGTGGAGCGGGCCCTCCTTGCCGGGTGCCATGTCCACCCGCCAGAGGACCTGCCCGGCGCCGCCCAGAGTGGGGGAGGCGAAGGTGGTCATGACGGCGTTGGGCGTGGCGCTGCGGCGGGCTTCGGTGGCACGGATGACAGGCATCGCTGCGGTCTCCTAAGATGGTCAACGTTGTTGTCCATATAGTCAATCAGGTTGTCTATCGTGTCAAGCGACCCGCCCGGCTTCGAACTCCCCCTCCGGTTGTTCCTCGGCTTCCGCGTCCTCATCGACGAGCTCCACGCCGAGCTCGCCCGGCAGGGCCATCCCGACATGCGCCCCATGCACGGCTTCGCGCTCCAGGCGATCATGCGCGGCGGCGACACCGCCGTGGAGCTCGGCCGTACGATGGGCGTCTCCAAGCAGGCGGCGGGCAAGACGATCGAGACGCTGGAACGCCTCGGCTACGTCGAGCGCACCGTCGACCCCCGCGACACGCGGCGCAAGATCGTACGGCTCACCGCGCGCGGCGCCGACTCGCTGGAGCGCTCGGCCCGCATCTTCGACGACCTGCGCCGCCGCTGGGCCGACGAGATCGGCGAGGAGCGGCTCCGCGCCCTGGAGGCCGACCTGCGCAAGGTGACGCCGCCGGACGTCTTCCGCCTCGACGTGCCGGGCTGGTTCGGCGGCCAGTGAGGCCCCGGCGTGCGCTCTCCGGGGCGGGTGCCGTCAACCGGGCCGGGGGTGGCCGCGGGACGGCCGTCCGCGACCGGTCTTCGAGGATGGGATGGATCGCCGGGCCTCTCCGGCGGTCGCCGAAGACGTGAGCGTGCATGTCCGCATCCGGGCGGTTCCCGTCGGAGAGGCCACCGGTCCACGGGGGCCCGGCAGGCCGAACGGGCATGGTGTCCGCGGTGTGCCCGCTTCGTGGAGCATTGCCTAACGCGTAACCTGTAGGTTACGCTTTCGGTGTGGATCAGGTGGCAGGGGCGATCGCGGACCCCGTACGGCGCGAGATCCTGATGATGCTGCGTGAGGGGCGGCTCTCCGCCGGAGAGATCGCCGGGCGGTTCCCGATCAGCAGGCCGGCGGTCAGCCGCCACCTGCGGGTGCTCAGGGACAGCGGGCTGGTCCGCGACGAGCTCGTGGGCAGGCGGCGGTTCTACGTGCTCGACACCGGGCCGCTCGCGGGCCTCGCCGAGTGGATGGCCCTGCTCGCCCGGCCCTCCGGCTGGGAACACCGTCTCGACGCCCTGGAGACGGAGATCCACCGGACCCGCCGTGAGCGCCGCGTGCACGGCACGACCGACCAGGCGAAGGAGAACACCGCGTGAGCCCCATCCCCACCGGCCGGCTGTTCCGCACCGGCACCGGAAGTGATCTCGTCCTCAGCCGCACGTTCCGCGCCTCCGCCGAGGACGTGTGGGCGAGCCTCACCGAGACCGAACGCACGGCCCGCTGGTTCGGGCCGTGGGAGGGCGACGCCGCCCCCGGCCGGACGGTCCGGGTGCAGATGGCGTTCGAGGAGGGGACGCCGTGGTGCGACCTGCGCATCGAGGCGTGCGACCCGCCGCGGCGGCTGGCCCTGTCGATGATCGACGAGTCCGGGGCCTGGCACCTGGAGCTGCTGCTGGCCGAGGCGGACGGCTCGACGGAGCTGCGGCTCGTGCAGCACCTGACCACCGAGGACGGCCTCGGCGAGACCGGCTCCGGCTGGGAGTACTACCTCGACCTGCTCGTGGCCTCGCGCGAGGGCGGGCCCCGGCCGGACTTCGACGACTACCACCCCGCGATGAAGGCCTACTTCGAGGAGCTGCCGGCCCGGGCGGAGACCCCCGGTCACGTCCGCTGAGGCGGCCCGCCCGCCGGGCGTGTCCATCGGCCCGGTGGTGGCGGCGATCCTCCTGCGCCCCCGAAGGGCGGCCCCGGGGAAGATCAGGGTGGGGAGGGGGGACCCCCTGATCTTCCGGCGTGATGATCCATGGGACCTTTCTCCGGTACGTTTTTTCGACCGGAGAGTTCCCATGTGCACGGCAAAGCCCGTAACGTCCATCGCCCCGTCTGTCATGTCGCCGCCACCGGCCCGCGCCACGATGCCCCTCCTCGCGGCGGGCGGGCCGGAAGCATGAGTCAGACGACCGCCGTCGCCCCGGTGGCGCGCGCCGAGGCGCTGACGAAGACCTACGGCTCCGGTGAGAACGAGGTGGCCGCCCTGCGCGGCGTCTCGGCGAGTTTCGCGCCCGGCCAGTTCACCGCGATCATGGGCCCCTCCGGCTCGGGGAAGTCGACCTTCCTGCACTGCCTGGCCGGGCTGGACACCGTGACCTCGGGATCGGTGGTGATCGGCGAGGTGGACATCACCACGCTGTCGCGCACCCGGCTGACCGTGCTGCGCGGTCGCCGCCTCGGGTTCGTCTTCCAAGCCTTCAACCTGATCCCGGTGCTGACCGCCGAGGAGAACATCCGGCTGACCGCGCGCATGGCGGGTCTGAAGGCGGACGAGGAGTGGTTCTCCACCCTGGTCGACGCGCTCGGCCTGCGCGCCCGGCTGGGCCACCGGCCCGCCCAGCTGTCCGGCGGCCAGCAGCAGCGGGTCGCGGTCGCCCGGGCCCTGCTCACCCGGCCCGAGGTGGTCTTCGCCGACGAGCCGACCGGCAACCTCGACTCCCGCTCCGGGACCGAGGTGCTGCGGTTCCTGCGCTCGGCGGTGGACGCCTACCGGCAGACGGTGGTGATGGTCACGCACGACCCGGTCGCCGCCGCCTACGCCGACCGGGTCCTGTTCCTGGCCGACGGCCTGATCGTGGACGAGCTGACCGGCCCGACGATCGACGGCGTGCACGCCCGCATGCGCCGCCTGGAGGGCTGAAGCGTGTGGCTGATCGCCCGGCGCACCTTCGCCGGAGAATGGTCCCGGCTGCTGGCCACGGTCTTCGCCATGCTGCTCTCGGTCGGGTTGATGTCCGGGACGCTGCACTTCGCGCTGCGCGCGCAGGCGGCCGTGTCCGGATCCGACGCCGCCGAGTACGCCAGGGCCGACGTGCTCGTCCTGCCCGCCGTACCCGGGTCCGGGCCGGAGGCCGACGGTGACGCCCCGGCGGGAGAACCCGCAGCGGCCGGGCGTCGGGACGGCGGGATCGGGCCCGCCCGGGTCGCAGCCGTCTCCGGCGTCGCCGCTGCGGCGGGGGACGCCTCGGTACCGGTAACGGTCGTCGGGACCGGCGGGACGTCCGTGGTCCCGCCCGCCGGGGGCGGCACGTCGCTGCGCCCGTGGATCGCCGACCCCCGGCTGAACGCCTACGACCTGGTCGCGGGCCGGGCCCCGGCCGCCGACGGCGAGGTCGCCGTCATCCGGCACGTCGCCGAGGCGGGGGACCTGGCCGTCGGATCCACGGCCACCCTGCTGCTGGCCCAGGAGACCCGCAAGGTCACCGTCGTCGGCGTCGTCACGGTCGAGGGCCTCGGCACGGTGACCTCGGGCGACGTCGTCCTGGCCCCGCCGGAGACGGTACGGCGCGCGGCCGGGCTGCCGGAGGGCGTCTGGCGGAGCCTGTGGGTGAAGGCCGCCCCGGGCGTCACCGCCACCGCCCTGCGGGACACCCTCCGCTCCAGTCTCGCGGCCGGGCCGTTCTCGGTGCTGACCGCCGCGGACGTCCGGGCGGAGGAGTCCGGTGAGCTGGCCGGGATGGGCGTGTCGCTCGGCGGGGCGGTCGGCATGCTGGCGATCGGCGGCGTGTTCGTCGGGCTGTTCGTGGTGTCCAACACCTTCGGCGCGCTGGTCCGCCAGCGCACCCGCCAGCTGGCCCTGCTCGCCGCGATCGGCGCCCGGCCCCGCCAGATCAAGAGGCTGGTCCGGCTGGAGGCGCTGGCGGTGGGAGTCGTCGCCTCGGCCGGAGGAGTGCCGGTCGGGTACGGGATCTCGCAGGTCCTCACCTGGTTGCTGGCCCGCGACGGCCTGGACGTCTCCGCCGGTGAGACGCGGTTCGGCTGGGTGGCGGTGGCGGTGCCGTTCGTGCTGGGCGTCCTCACCGCGCAGCTCGCGGTGCGCAGACCGGCCCGCCGCGCGGCGGGTGTCGCCCCGATCGAGGCGCTGCGTTCCGCGGCCGCCGACACCGCCGGCCGGGCCCGTGGGCGCCTCCTCGGCGCGCTGGGCGTCTTCGCGCTGTCCTGGATCGGCTTCGGCCCGGCGATGGGGATCGCGGCCGCGGAGCCTCCGGGGGTCGACCGCACGATGGGCATCATGATCATGACCCTGCTGGGAGCGATGCTCTGCGTCTCCGCGCTGGCGATGCTCGCGCCGTTCTTCGCCGGTCCGCTGGGCGGCCTGGTCGGCAGGCTGGCGGTGCTCGTCAGCGGTGAGCCCGGCCGCCTGGCCCGGGCCACCATCACCCGCAACCCCACCCGGGTCTCCTCGGCCGCCGCCTCGCTCATGCTCGGCGTCATGATGGTCGTCTCGATGGGGTCGCTGGCCTCCTCCGTGCGGGACCGCTTCCTGGAGGCGGGGGACGCGGCGGTGACCGCCGACCATGTGATCATCGGTGCCGGCGGGATCCCGCTCCCCTCCGACGTGGCCGCGCTCGCCGCCCGGGTGCCGGGCGTGACCGCGGCGGTCGGCCTGACCCGGACGTACGCCGACGTCGTCCCCCCGGCGCGTGAGGGGAACGGCGGGGCCGGGGAGTCCCCGGCGGGGAAGGGAGGCGGAGGCGCCGGAGAGCCTTCCGCCGCGAAGGAGAGCGGAGAGGCGGGGGAGCCCGTCGCCGGAGAAGAGGGGGAGACCCCCGCCGCGCTGGAGGTGGTCGGGGCCTCCCGGATCGAGCCGGTCCTGCGCTTCGGCGGGCGGCCGTGGGAGCCGAAGCCCGGTGAGATCGCACTGTCGTCGTCGGCGATGGAGGCCCGGGGCGTCCGGGTGGGCGAGCGGATCACGCTGCGCGGTCCCTCGGGGGAGGCGACCCTCACCGTCGCCCACCGCTACCACGACCCCTCCCACCTGATCGCCGACCAGGCGCTGGTCCACTCCTCGGTGGCGACCGCACTCGACCGCGACGCTCCGACGACGGCCGTGTTCGTCCGGGGTACGGCGTCCGCCGCCGCCCTGGAGCGGGCGGTCGCCGAGGTGCCGGTCGCCCGGGTCCAGGACCGGCCCTCCTACGTGCGGGAGGCGGCCGGCTCCATGCTGCGCGGTCTCGACCTCATCCACGGCTTCGTCGGCATGGCGCTGCTTATCTCCCTGTTCGGCATGGCCACCACGATCTCCCTCGGCGTCAGCGAGCGGACCAGGGAGTTCGGCATGCTCGGCGCGGTGGGGACCACGATGCGGCAGATCCGCTCGATCGTCCGGTGGGAGGCAGCCACGGTCGTGCTCCTGGGCGTCCTGCTGGGAACGGGCGCGGGAGTCGGCACGATGGCGCTGCTGGACGGGTTCACGGGCAGTTCGTTCATCCGGGTGGCGGTGCCACCGTGGCTGCTGGTCCTGGTCGTCGGCGCGGCCGTCCTGGTCACCTTCGCCACCACGGCCCTGCCCGCCCGCCGGGCCGCCGCGGTCCCCGTCCTCGACGCCACCAAGGCGTGAGGGGCCGGGGACCGAGGGGAGTGAGACTCCATCGGCGGTCGGCCGGAGTGCTGCTCCAGCCGACCGTCGATTCGACCGGCAGGCCGGTTCGACCGGCAGGCGGGCCCCGGGGGTCGGGGGCCGTACGGCCCGGGAGGCGTCGCCTACGTCCTCACTGCCGGGCCAGGCCGGTGAAGAACCGGCGGATGTCGGCGGCGAGCACTCCGGGCGCCTGGTGCGCGGCGTAGTGGCCGCCGGAGTCGTAGGTGTTCCAGGAGACGATGTTCTCGTGGTCGCGCTCGGCGAAGCGGCGCACCGACCGGAAGTCGTCGGCGAAGCCGGCCAGCGCGATCGGCACGGTGGTCGGCCCGGTGGGCTGCTCGGCCCGCTTGTCCTCGTAGTAGAAGCGGATCGACGAGCCCGCCGTGCCGCAGAACCAGTGGATCGCGATGTTGGCCAGCACGAAGTCGTCGTCGAGCCCCTCACCCAGGAGTTGGGCCATCCAGCCGAGCAGTCCGGCCGGGGAGTCGGCGAGCGCGTGCGCGAGCGTCTGCGGGGACTGGGCCTGGAGCAGGTTGAAAGCGCCCATGTTCTCCCAGAACCACTGCAGGTGGGCCACGGCCGCCTGCTCCTCCTCGGTCAGACCCTCGAACTCGGCCGGGTCGCCGGAGGGGAAGGAGAAGATCTGCGTGACGTGCACGCCGACCACGTGCTCGGCGTCGGACCTGCCGATCTCGGGTGAGATCAGCGAACCGCCGTCGTTGCCGACCGCGCCGTAGCGTTCGTAGCCGAGCCGGCTCATCAGCTCGGCCCACGCCCTGGCCACGCGGTTGCGGTCCCAGCCCTTGTCCCGGGTGGGCCCGGAGAAGCCGAAACCGGGGATCGACGGGATGACCAGGTGGAAGTCCTCCGACAGCGGCTCGACGACGTCGAGGTACTCCATGACCGTGCCGGGCCAGCCGTGCGTGAGGATCAGCGGCAGGGCCTCCGGGTTCGCGGAGCGGACGTGGAGGAAGTGCACGTCCTGCCCGTCGATCTCGGTGACGAACTGCGGGTGGGCGTTGAGCCGGGCCTCCACGGCACGCCAGTCGAAGCCGGTGCGCCAGTACTCGACCATCCGCTTGACGTAGTCGAGCCGGACCCCGTACGCGCCGTCCGAGCCGGGCAGTTCGTCGGTGAAGCGGGTCAGCGCCAGCCGGGCGCGCAGGTCGTCGAGGTCGGCCTGGGGGACGTCGACGCGGAAGGGGCGGATCTCGGTCATGGCTTCCTCTTCACTCAAGGGGAACGAATCGTTCCGCTCCAGAATATCAGAACGGAATGATTTGTTCCACTATTGTGGTGGCGAGAAAGCGCGGCCGCCCGGAGGCCGGCGGCGAGGCGTGATCGCCCGCTACCCCCGGGACCCCGAGAGGGTCATCCGGGTCATCTGGGTCGCCTGGCGCTCCGGCGCGGCCTGCCGAGAACGCCGTCGGCGCTCCGCTCGGAGCTCCGGCCCGCGCTCTGCCCGGGCTTGCGGGAGATGAGCGCGCTGGACAGCGTGGGATGGACGGCGAAGGCGTGGTCCAGGCCGGTGACGTGCAGCAGCCTGGCCACGGGCGGCCGGGGTGCGGCGAGGCGGACCGTGATGCCGGACGCCGTGGCGCGCTGCCGGACGTCGATCAGCACGGTCAGCCCGGAGGCGTCGCAGAACGACACCGCGGACAGGTCCAGCACCAAGAGGTCCGTGCTGTGCTGGAGCGCGTTGAGCAGGCGCCTGCGCAGCGCCGGGGCGGTGGCGACGTCGATCTCGCCGTGCAGTGCGACGACGGTGTGCGGGGGGCGGCAGGCGGCCAGCAGGCGCGCACGGGTACAGGCGTCGGCCTGGGTGGTGGTGATCATGCAGTCTCCGATCGAGAGGTTGGACGTGCGGATTCCGGATGGGCGGCGGAACACCGCCCATGCGCGGGTCTCCCGCTGGGAGGAAGGCGGGAACGCCGCGTCCGGCGTGCTGAGAGAAGTGGTCCGGCCGTCGTGATCGGCCCGGTCCGAATCGGTCTCGGAAGGGATCGCGGCGATTCGCCGCGGGTGCCGCCGGCCGTGTCACCGGCGCGGGGAAAGCCCTTCAGTGATCACAGTCTACCTCCCGGCGGGACCGGGCGGGGGACGGCGGCACCCGGAACGCGGAGACGCGGGTGCGGAACCGGGCGCCCACCGGGCCGGGCGTGTCCCGGGCCCGGGTGGGAGCCGTCTCGGGTGTGGTGGGCCACCGGAATGCGGGCCGGTGCTCCGGCCCTCAGCCCGGGGAGCGCGTCAAAGGGTCGCGTCGACCGCCGCCTCACCCGCCTCGTCGAGCCTGAACGTCGCGGTCCGGCCGGCCGCCGACACCTCGTACTCGCCGAGGAAGCCGTTGAAGCGGACCGTGCCCTCCGCGTCGGTCACCATCGTGGTGGGCGCCAGCCACCACTCGTCCTTGACCAGCGAGCGCAGCGCGTCGTACGAGGGCTTCGGCGTGCCGTCGACGCGGACGAAGCCGCCCGGCGCGCCGAGCCAGCCGCCGTCCGAGATGCCCCAGTACGTCGTCGCCTCCACCGAAGGGTGGGAGAGCAGCGTCCGGTAGTGCCGGACGATCTCGTCGGCCTGGCGGGCCTCGCCTTCGGGCGTCGTCGGCCACTCCGGGATCTGGTAGTCGTTCAGGTCCTCGATCTCGGCCGGCATGATGTGGCCGGAGAGGATGGTCGTCTCGGTGAAGTGGATGGGCAGCCCGTAGCGGGCGAAGCGGTCGATGATCCCGAGGGTCTTCTCCTCGCCCCAGTAGCCCTGGTGCATGTGGCTCTGCAGCCCCAGCGCGTCGATCTTCACGCCCGCCTCCAGCACGCCCTCGATCAGGCACTCGTAGGCCGAGGACATGTCGAAGTCGTTGAGCAGCAGCGTGGCGTGCGGATCGGCCTCGCGCGCCGCGTCGAAGACCATCTTGATCATGGGGATGCGCCCGATGTCGCGGCAGAGCCGGGAGATCCCGTTCTCGTACTTGTCGAAGATCGGCATGATCACGACCTCGTTGATGACGTCCCACATGCCGACCACGCCGGCGAAGTCGGTCATCTCCCGGCGGATCCGCTCCACCTGCACGCGGGCGATCTCCTCGTTCGCCAGGTCGTTCAGCCACTCCGCGCCGACGGTGTGCCAGGCCAGCGGGTGTCCCTTGACCGCACAGCCCCGGTCGGCGAACCACTTCGCCGTCCTGAGCAGCCGCTCGGTGTCCGGCCGGCCGCGCACGGGCTCGAAACGGCCCCAGTAGAACGGGAGCGTGGCGAAGTTGAAGAGGTCGAACCAGAGGTCGGCCAGCCGCTCGTCGTGGACGGCGGGCGACTCGCCCATCGATCCCGGCACCTCTCCCGGTACGGCCTGCGCCCCCTCCAGCGGCTCGCCGTTGGCGAGCGGGATGAAGTCGAAGCCGATGCAGCCGAAGAGGAACTTGTGGTTCCGCTGGCGGACCACCACCTCCTGCCCGGCCAGCGGCACGCCGTCGAGGGTGACGGTGAGCGCGGTGTCCGCCGTGCGGTGCCTCCTGATCAGCGGATCGGAGACGGAAACAGGGCGATCGGGACGTGGCGTCATAGGAGGTCCTCCAGTGGTGCTTGAGGCAGAAATGCTATGAGAACGGACTCATCAGCCGTAAGTCCTTTCCCGCGGGTAACAACCCGGTCGGACGTTCCCGACCGGTGAGGGGCCGCCGTCTTCACCGGTTGCCGCTCCGGGTGGGAATGTCAGCCTTCACCGGCTGCCCCCTCGGGGGAATGTCGCAGTCGATCACTACGCTCTCCGCACGTGACCGACAGGCAGACTCCCCCCGGCGCGGCCGTGTTCGTCGACCGGACCGGCAGGCGCCGACGCCTGCTCAAGGCCGCCGGGCTCGCCGTCGGCATCCTGGCGTTCGCCCTGGTGGCGACGGTGGTCGCCGGATTGTTCGCGACCACTCCGCTGGCCGTGGTCGGCTGGCCCGGGGACGGTCCCGCACGGTCCGCGCCCGCCGCCACCCCGGCCAGGCCCGCCCGATCGGCGAAGCCCTCACCGCGCCCGGAGACCACCGCCCCCGCCCGGCGGCGTACGGCGCCGGCGGCTTCCCGCACGCCCCGGAGCACGGTCTCTCCCCGGCCCGCGCCCACGGCCGCCCCGGCACGTTCGACGAGCCCGATCCCCTCGCCGGGCCGTACCGGTCCCGCCGCCTCCACGACCGCCTCCTCCGAGCCGACGGAGCCGGGAGGACTGGCCGAACCCGGCGAACCGGCCGGTCCCACCGGACCGGCTTCCGAATCCGCGGAACCCGCCTCCTCCGCGCGACCACCGGCCCCGTCCGGGGCCCCGTCCGGTCAGGACTCCGGCGCGGCCGCGGAGCCGGGGAGTTGAGCCCCCGGCCCGCGGAGAGCACGGAGACCGGAGAGGCCGCGATCCACGCCGGGCGGCCCGCCGCCTCCGCCCGTGCCGGGCGGCCCGCTGACCCCGCCGTCCGGGCAGGTGCCCGCGCCGGGCGGACCGCCGCCCCTACCGCCCCCGCCGGTCGGCCTGCTGCCTCCACCGCCGGTGCCGTCCGCGGAAAGCGCTCCACGGTCCGGCGGCGGCACCGGACGGATCCGCGGCGGCACCGGGCCGATCCGCGGGGGCACTGGTTCCTGGTCGTGGCGGTCATGATGCTGACGGCGGGGGCCCTGGTGCTCGACGCGTACGTCGCCGGAGTGCCGGGGCGGACGCCGGGGAAGGGGGTGGAGGAGACGTACGCCCCGGCGCATCCGCCCGGCGCACCCTCCATCGGACTCGGCCGGGTACGGCGCGGCGGACCGGTGCTCAACCTGACCGGCCCCGAGCCGGCCAGCGTCCGCCTCCCGGCCCGCACGGTGGCGCTCGCGTTCGAGGACGGCCCGGATCCGCGGTGGACGCCGCGGCTGCTCGACGTGCTGGCCGAGCACGGCGCCAAGGCGACGTTCTTCGCCGTCGGCGCCAGGATCGCGGAGAACCCCGCGCTGACCCGGCGGATCATCGCCGAGGGGCACGAGATCGGCAACCACTCCTACGTGCACCCCGACCCCGCCGCAGTGCCCGGATGGCGGCTGCGGCTGGAGCTGTCGCTCACCCAGAAGGCGCTGGCCGGGGCCGCGGGCGTGTACACCCGCCTGGCGCGCCCGCCGTACTCCTCCTCTCCGGCGGTCCTGACCGACGCCCAGCTCCGGGCGATGCGGGTGATGGCCGGGGAGGGATACCTTCTGGTGCTCACCGACCTGGACGCCGCGGGCCGGGAGGGGGAGGAGAGCGCCGGACGGGACGACGCGGCCCGGGGCGGGGAGGAGAGCGCCGGACGGGACGGGCGGGAGACCGGGCGGATCGTCCGCGCGGCCACCCCGCGCGCGGGCAGGGGCGCGATCGTCACGATGCGCGGCTCCGGAGACGACGGCGGCCGGACGGCCGAGGCGGTGGACCGGCTGCTCACCCGGCTCGCCGCCCGCGGCTACCGGGCGACGACGCTCACCTCCGCGCTCGGCATGCCCCCGGCCCATGTGGCGGCCGGGCAGACGGACCGCTTCGTCGGCACCGGGCTGATCCTCGCCCAGCACGGGGCGACCGGCTTCACCGCGGCGATGTCGTGGATCATGGTCGCGGCCGCCGCGCTCACCCTCCTCCGGCTGGTGCTCTTCCTCGGCCTGGCCCGGACGCACGCCCGGAGGGCTCGGGGCGGCCCGGCCCGCGGCGGGCGGGCGGGCGTCCGGCGCGTTCCGGAGTGGCCCGCGCCGCCCGGCGTCACCGTGATCGTCCCCGCCTACAACGAGGAGGCCGGGATCGCGGCCACCGTACGCTCGCTGGTGGACACCGGCCACCGGGGAGCGCTGGAGGTGATCGTCGTCGACGACGGCTCCTCGGACGGCACCGCCGCCGCCGTCGCCGCGCTCGGCCTGCCGCGGGTGCGGGTGATCCGCCAGGAGAACGGGGGTAAGCCCGCCGCGCTCAACACCGGCATCGCCCACGCCTCCCACGACATCCTGGTCATGGTGGACGGCGACACCGTGTTCGAGCCCGCCACGATCGGGAACCTGGTCCGGCCGCTCGCCGACCCCACCGTGGGCGCGGTCAGCGGCAACACCAAGGTGGGCAACCGGGGCGGCATGATCGGCCGTTGGCAGCACATCGAGTACGTCATCGGCTTCAACCTCGACCGCCGCGCCTTCGACCTCCTCGGCTGCATGCCCACGGTGCCCGGGGCGATCGGGGCCTTCCGCCGCTCGGCGCTGGCGGCGGTCGGCGGGTTGAGCGGTGACACCCTGGCCGAGGACACCGACCTGACCATGGCGATGTGCCGGGACGGCTGGCGGGTCGTCTACGAGGAGACCGCCCCGGCCTGGACCGAGGCGCCGGCGTCGCTCCGGCAGATGTGGCGCCAGCGCTACCGGTGGTGCTACGGCACCTTGCAGGCGATGTGGAAGCACCGGCGCGCGGTCGTGGAGCCGGGCCCGTTCGGCCGCCGGTGCCTGGGTTACCTGACCCTCTTCCAGGTGGTGCTCCCGCTGCTCGCCCCGGTGGTGGACGTCATGGCCGTGTACGGCGCGGCGGTGGGGGACCCGCTGCCGGCGGTGGCCGTCTGGGCGGGGTTCGGGCTGCTCCAGGCGGTCGGCGGCTGGTACGCGCTGCGGCTGGACCGCGAGCCCGCCTCGGTGCTGTGGGTCCTCCCCCTGCAGCAGCTGGTGTACCGGCAGCTGATGTACCTGGTGGTCATCCAGTCGGTGGTGACGGCGGTGCTCGGGGCGCGCCTGCACTGGCAGACGATCCGCCGGGAGGGGACCTTCTCCGGGGGCGGGCCGGTTCCTGTGCCGATCCCCGGGCCGATCCCCGGGCCGGTTCCTGCACCGGGTCCCGGACCGGCTGCTACGCCGGATGCACGAGCCGGTTCTCGTAGGCGAAGACCACGGCCTGCACCCGGTCGCGCAGTTCCAGTTTCGCCAGGATCCGGCCCAGATGCGTCTTGACGGTGGCCTCCGCGAGGTGCAGCTCGGCGGCGATCTCGGTGTTGGACAGGCCGCGGGCCACCTCGACGAGCACCTCCCGCTCACGGGGGGTGAGCAGCTCCAGCCGCCCGCCGTCCGGCGGGGCGCCGCCGGTGGGAAGCCCGTGGGCGAAGTTCTCCAGCAGGCGCCGGGTGATCCGCGGGGAGACGACCGCGTCACCCGAGGCGATGCTCCGGATCGCCGTCAGCAGTTCCTCGGGCAGGGCGTTCTTGAGCAGGAAGCCGGACGCCCCGGCCTTCAGCCCGGCGAAGGCGTACTCGTCGAGGTCGAAGGTGGTGAGGATGAGGACCCGGGTCTGTCGGCGGTTCCGGACGATCCGGCCGGTCGCCTCGATCCCGTCGGTGCCGGGCATGCGCACGTCCATCAGGACGACGTCGGGACGGAGCCGCCGGGCGAGCCGTACGGCCTCGGCGCCGTCCCCGGCCTCGCCCACCACCTCCATGTCCGGCTGGGCGTCCAGGACCATGGTGAACGCCATGCGGAGCAGTGGCTCGTCGTCGGCGAGCAGGACGCGGATCGTCACGCGGCACCGCCTTCGGTGGGGATGGAGACGGGGCCGGGACCTAGGGCGAGGGTGGCGGAGACCCGCCATCCGCCGCCCGGGAGCGGGCCGGCGTCCAGGCTCCCGCCGTACGCGGCGACGCGTTCGCGCATGCCGGGGATGCCGTGTCCGGAGGACGGCCCGGAGAACGACGGGCCGGGGAACGGCGGGCTGGAGAGCGGCGGGCCGGGAGCGTGCCCGGCCCGGCCGTCGTCGGTGACGTCGAGGGCGACGGCCGCGGGCGAGCAATGGACCCGGACCTCGGCTCGGGTGCCGGGCGGGGCGTGCTTGAGGGTGTTGGTCAGGGCCTCCTGCACCAGGCGGTAGGCGGTGAGCTGTGCGGCGGCGGGGACGGGGGCGGGGTCGCCCGACACCCGGAGGCGGACCGGCAGCCCGGCCGCGCGCATCCGGCCGACGAGGGCGTCCAGCTGGGCGATGCCGGGCACCGGATGGCGCAGCGCGTCCGGCTCGTCGGCCCGCAGGACGCCCAGAGAGCGCCGCATGTCGGTGAGGGCCTGCCGTCCGGTGCCGGAGATCTGCCGCATGGCGGCGGTCGCGCGGTCGGGGGAGCGGTGCTGCGCGAAGACCGCGCCGTCGGCGAGCGCGACCATGACGGACAGGTTGTGGGTGACGATGTCGTGCATCTCGCGGGCGATCCGGGCGCGCTCGTCCGCCGCGGCGAGCCGGGCCCGCTGGTCGCGCTCGCGTTCCAGGCGGACCGCGCGGTCCTCCAGGGACGCGAGGTAGGCACGCCTGGTCCGCGTGTTCGTCCCGGTGGCGGCGACGGCGGCGGCCACCGCGCTCAGGAAGACGACCGAGCGGAGGAACCCGCCGTCGGGCGCGGCCCAGCGGGCGGAGGCCAGCACGATGCCGAGCTCGAGCACGGCCCAGGCCACGAGTGTGCGGCGCCGGGAGGACCGTGCGGCCACCGTGTACAGGGCGACCAGCAGCGCCACGTCGGTCAGCAGCCGGACGTCGGCGAGCCACTGCGCGAAGGCGGCGGCGGCCACCGTGCAGAACACCGTCATGGGTGCGCGCCGCCGCCACACCAGGGGGAGCGACAGGGCCGCGTGGAGGATCAGGGGGCCGGGTGGGCCCTGGTAGACCTCGCTGGTGAGGCCGGCGCTGCCGAGCAGGACCGCGGCGGCCAGCAGCACGTCGAACGCGATCGGCGGGAACCGGGCGCCTGCCCGGAGGAGGGCCCGTACCGGCCGGGCCGCGTACGGGCGGAGAACGGTGAGCCCCCACTGCACGGCCCCAACATAACCGCTCCCGCCCGGCGGTCCGAGGTCGGCCGGACCGGTCCCGGACCGGCCCGGGTCAGCCCGGAGTCGTACGCGGGCCTGCCGGGCGAGGCCCCCTGCGCGGCCCGGTCCCACGCAGAACCGCAGGTCGGGCGCGTGCCGCCCGGAGACGCGGCGGAGCGGCCCGCGGGACGGGACGGGGCCGGAGCGGGGCCGGGAAACCCGACCGGAGGCTGACGCGCCGGACCGGCCGCACGGCCTAGCTTCGTACCCCGTGGCGTACGGCCTGCGATCCGCGCAGGCCGTCCCCGGGCCGGAGGTCACCCGTGCGCCCTGGTCGTGCAGGGCACAGGGGACCGCCCATGCGCCCGGCCGTGCAGGGCACGGGGACCGCCGTGTGCCGTGGTCGTGCCGGGGCCGGGAGGTCGCCTGTGCGCCCGGTCGGCCGGGCCCGGGACGGTGGGCAGTGCAGAAGGAGGAACCGATGCGTGGACGGAGAGCGGTGGCGGCCGGGGCCGCGATGGCGGCGATGCTGGCGGGCACCGGCGCGGCCGGTGCGGCGCCGGCCGCCGGGGCGGTCCGGGAGGCCGCCGGGGACCGCGCCGAGCGGGACGGCCCGGACCGGTTCCGGGGGCGGGGGATCGACTGGCACCGCTGCCGGACCGGCCCGGACGACGCGGAGGGCGGGCTGCTGGACGAGGCGAAGGCCCAGTGCGCCGAGGTCACCGTGCCGCTGGACCACCGCCACCCGGAGGGGCGGACGATCAAGGTCGCGATGTCCCGGCTGAAGGCCGCTGACCCGGCCCGCCGGAGGGGCGTCCTGTTCTACAACCCCGGCGGCCCGGGAGTCCCCGCGATGTCCCTCGTCCTGCAGGTCAGGCAGGCGGCCCCCGAGGTCGCGGCCCGCTACGACCTGATCGGGATGGACCCCCGGTTCGTCGGGCGCAGCACCCCCTTCGACTGCGGCTGGCCCGTTCCCGCCGTCGGCTCCGCCGGGCCGGACCGGCGCGGCTTCGAGCGGACCGCGGCCCTGGCGAAGGACCTGGCGTCCCGCTGCGCCGTCCACCGGGACGTGCTGCCGCACGCCTCCACCCGCAACACCGCCCGGGACATGGACGTGATCCGGGCCGCCCTCGGCGAGCCGAAGCTGTCCTACCTCGGCTCGTCGTACGGTACCCAGCTCGGCATGGTCTACCTGCAGCTGTTCCCCCGCCGAGCCGACCGGGTCGTCCTCGACAGCGCGATGAACCCCGACCTGTTCGGCCCCGACCTGACCCGCACCCAGGGTCCGGCCGTGGCCGCGATGACGGAGGACTGGGCGGCCTGGGCGGCCCGCCGCCACGACCGTTACCGGCTGGGCTCCACCGTGGCCGGGGTCATGGCCACCTTGCGCCGGATCGACCGGGCTGCGGCCCGATCGCCGCTGAAGGTCGGCCGTCACCGGGTCGACTCCCGGCTGCTGCCCATGATCCTGTTCAATGTCACCGCCGGGGACGGGCCGGAGGCGTACGGCTCCTTCGCCGCCGACGTCCGGGTCCTCAGCGCGGCCGCCCGCGGGGCCGAAGTGACCCCGACCCCGATCCTGGAGGAGGTTCTGACCGGCCTGTCCTCGCCGGACGCGGGCGGGACCGCGAGCGTGCAGACCGCGATCCTCTGCGCGGACCGGGCCGCGTCCCGCGACCCCGAGACCTACTACCGCGACATCCGGGCGCACCGCGCCGCCGAACCGCTGTTCGGCGCGCTGACCCGCAACCTCACCCCCTGCTCGTTCTGGCCGACCGCCCCCGCCGAGCCCCCCACCCGGGTCCGCAACGACGTCCCGGTCCTGATGGTGGGCGCCACCGGCGACCCGGGCGCCGTCCACGCGGGCCAGCGGGCCGCGCACCGGGCCCTGGCCGGCTCCCGCCTGGTCACCCTGCGCGGGGCTTTCCGCCACACCGTGTACGGAGGACTCTTCGCCCCCCGGAACGCCTGCGTCGACGCCGCCGTCGAGCGCTACCTGGTCCGGGGCGTCATGCCCGCCCGGGACGCCGTCTGCTCCGAGGCCCGGCCCCGCTGACCACCCGAGGTCGTCCGGCGCCACGCCGCCACGCCGCCACGCCGCCGGGCCGCCACGCCGCCAGGCCGCGTCCGGTGCCGGACGACCGGTCATCCGGCACCGTGCCGACCGGTCATCCGGTGGCGGCACGCACCGGGTCGCCGGGCGGGCCGTTACGACAGGTTCCGCGGGGGCACGGTCCCTCATGCGACACCGGTTGAAGGCACCTCATAGAAGGACGGGAAACGCCATGGACACTCCGACCCGGCCGCTGGCCGTCGTGACCGGCGCCTCCAGCGGCATCGGCTACGAGCTCGCCCGGCAGTTCGCCCAGCACGGCTTCGACCTCGTCGTCGCCGCCGAGGACGAAGGACTCATCCCGGCCGCCCGCTCCCTGGAGGAGCTGGGGGCGGCGGTCTCCAGCGTGCGCGTCGACCTCGCGCACCACGACGGCGTCGAGGAGCTCCACACCCGGATCACCGCGCCCGGCCGCCCGGTCGACGCGATCGCGATCAACGCCGGTGTCGGGGTGGGCGGAGACTTCGCCCGGGAGACCGACCTGGACGCGGAGCTGAAGCTGATCAAGCTGAACGTCATCTCCTCGGTGCACCTGGCCAAGCGGGTGCTGCCGGACATGGTCAAGCGTGGCGAGGGGCGGGTGCTGTTCACCTCCTCCATCGCCGGGACCATGCCGGGGCCGTTCCACGCGGTGTACGCCGCCTCCAAGGCCTTCCTGTACTCCTTCTCCGAGGCGATCCGGGAGGAGCTCAAGGACACCGGCGTCACCGTCACCGCGTTGCTGCCCGGCCCCACCGACACCGACTTCTTCCGCCGCGCCGGCATGGAGGACACCAAGGTGGCCACCGGCAAGAAGGACGACCCGGCCGAGGTGGCGCGCCAGGGCTTCGAGGCGCTGATGTCGGGCGACGACCACGTCGTGGCCGGGTCGAAGAAGAACGTGCTGCAGAGTGTCGCGGGCAAGCTCGCGCCCGAGGCCGCTCAGGCGAAGATGGCCCGCCCGATGGCCGAGCCCGGCGGGGGGCGGGACGGGGACTCCGGGGAGCGATAGGAGGCCACCCGGATCCACCGCCCGCGTCCCCACTCGCCGTTCGCTGCTCGTCGCCCGCCGTTCGCTGCCCGTCGCCCGTGGCCCGTGGCCCGTGGCCCGTGGCCCGTCGCCGGGATGTCCCCTTCCCGGGATATTCCCTTCCCCGGGAGGGCGGACGGGGCCGCACAGCGGAGGTCCGGAGAGCCGCAGGACTACTCGACGATGCCGGCCCGGAACGCGGCGATGGCCAGCTGCACGCGGTTGGTGGCGGAGAGCTTGTCGAACAGGCGGGTGACGTGGCTCTTGACCGTCGCCTCGCTCATGTGCAGCCGGGCGGCGATCTCGGCGTTGGCGTGGCCGAGGCCGATCTCGACCAGTACCTGCCGTTCCCGTTCGGTCAGGTCACGGAGCCGGCCGAGCGCGTCCCGGCGGCGGCGCGTGCGGTCCTCTGCGGTGAGGCGGTCGATGAGCTGCCGGGTGACGCCGGGGGAGAGCATCGAGTCGCCCGCGGCGGCGAGCCGTACGGCGCGCAGGAGGTCGTGCGGCGGGGTGTCCTTGAGCAGGAAGCCCGTCGCCCCCGCCTCCAGGGCGCGGAAGACGGTGTCGTCGGCGTCGAAGGTGGTCAGCACGATCACCGCTGGCGGGCGCGGGCGGGCGCGGATCGCCGCGGTCGCGGCCAGCCCGTCGAGGCCGGGCATGCGGACGTCCATGAGGACCACGTCCGGCCGGTCGCGGGCGACCGCGTCGACCGCGGCCCGCCCGTCGGCGGCGTCTCCGATCACGGTCATGTCGTCGGCCGTTTCGAGGATCATGCGCAGGCCGACCCGGACGAGGGCCTCGTCGTCCACGAGCAGGACGGAGATCACGACGCGTACCTCCCCGCCGTCCCGCTCGCGTCCGGCATCCCGGTCAGCTCCGTCGCCCCGGCGGCCCCGGTCGTCCCGGTCGCCCCGGCCGTCCTCATCATCCCGGCTGTCCCGGTCATCCCGGCCGTCTCCATCGTTCCGGCTGTCTCCGTCGTTCCCGTCGTTCCGGTTGCCTTGCCGGAGGCGGGCTCCTCCGTCGTCCCGCCGGCCGGAACCCCTTCGCGGACCCCGTGGTCGAGGTGGGGGAGTACGGCGCGCAGCCGCCAGCCGTCGCCCTCCTCGAGTCCGACCGGGCCGCCGTGCAGGGTCCCGCCCACCAGCCGGACTCGTTCGGCCAGCCCGACCAGTCCGGAGCCCGACCCGGGCAGGTCGGCCGGTGCGCCGCTCGCCGGAGGGTTGCCCACGGCGACGGTCACGGCGCCGGCGCCGTCGCGGTCCACCGAGACGGTGACCGGCGCGTCCGGCGCGTGCTTGTGGGCGTTGGTCAGTCCTTCCTGGACGACGCGGTAGACGACCCGGGCCGTGACCGGCGGCAGCGGTCCCGCCCGGTCGTGCAGCTCGACCCGCTGCCCGGCCCGCTCCGAAGCCCGGACCAGCGATGACAGGTCGGCGAACGGCTCGCCGGCGGAGCCGTCGTATCCGCCGTATTCGGCGTGTTCGCCGTGTCCTTCATGTCCTTCATCTCCCTCGTGTCCCTCGTGCCCACCGGAGGCGCCCGCGTCCGGCGGGTGCGCCGCGTGCCGCGTGCCGGACGGGACCGGACGGTGCGGAGCGTCCCGCAGGCCCGGCTCGGCCCGGAGCACGCCGAGCACGTAGCGCAGCTCCTGAAGCGCCTCACGGGCGGTGACGCGGATGAGCGCCGCCCCCTCCTCGATCCGGGGGGAGCCTCCGCCCGCGGCGAGTTCCAGCGCGCCCGCGTGCAGGGCGATGAGCGACACCTTGTGGGCCAGCACGTCATGCATCTCCCGCGCGATCCGGGTGCGTTCGGCGGAGCGGGCCTGTTCGTCGCGGAGCCGCCGCTCGGCCTCGGCGCTCTCGGCCCGTTCGCGCCAGGACTCGGCCAGCGCCCGCCGGGTGGCGACGTGCAGGCCCAGGGCCGTCACCAGCGCGGCCGCGGCGGCCGCCTGGACCGCACCGTCCACCGTCAACCGGCCCTCGTCGATCCACGACCAACCGGCGAAGCCCGCCCAGCCGGCGACCGCGAGCGCCCAGACCTGCCGGCGGGGGGCGTACGCGGCCCCGGAGTACAGGCCGACGATCAGGGGCGCAGGGTTGCCCGACAGCGCGTACGCCGCCGCTCCCGCCACGGTCGCCGTCTGCGGCCACCGCCTGCGCCACCACTGCGCCAGACTGCCCGGCACGCCCGCCCCCACGATCACCGGCCACGGCAGCGCCGACCAGTGCGCCTTCGCCGCGAGGCCGGTGAGGGCCAGGCACACCAGCACCACGGCCGCGTCCACGACCCGCCGCCCGGCGAACCGGCCCCGCCACCGAACCGTCAGTCCCATGGCCCGAAGCCTAGGCGCCGGACCGCGGCTCCCCCATCCCCCCGCCGTCGCCGCGTCCGGCCGTCCCGCTCCGACTTTCGTCACCGGGTCCGGACCCCCGGCTCCGACTTTCGTCGGAGGACGGTCCCGCTCGCGGGGCGATGCGGACCGCGTCCCCGCGGCGCGACGCTGTACGGCATCCCCGGCCGGACCGCCGTCCGGGGTCCGGGCCGGATCATCGTCCGGCATCCCCGGCCGGACCACCGTCCGGGGTCCGGGCCGGACCACCACCACGAGGAGTCCCCATGCGCATCCGGTCGTCCCGTCCGACCCGCAGAGCAGCGGCAGGCGTGCTCGCGGGCTGCGTCGCCGTACCGTTCCTCGGCCTGGCGGCGGGCCCGGCCCGGCCCGCCTCCGCTGACACCGCCCCTCCCGTCGGCGGCCCCCTCTCCACCGCCGCCAGCACCGGTGGTCCCCTCTCCACCACCGGCACCACCACCACCACCGGCACCGCCACCGCCACCGGCGACACCGCCACCACGGCCTCCGCCGGTTCCGGCGCCTGTGCGGCTCCCGACCGGGCGGCGCTGGCGGGCTTCTTCGACCGGGCGGTGCCGGACCGCCTCACCCGCGACCGGGTGCCCGGCGCGGTGGTGTCGGTGGTGGCCGGTGACAGGGCCGTCTTCACCGGGGGGTACGGCCTGGCCGACACCCGGCGGGGCGTCGCGTTCGACCCCGCCCGCTCCCTGGTCCGGATCGGCTCGATCACCAAGCTGTTCACCTGGACGGCCGTGATGCAGCAGGTCGAGGCCGGCCGCCTCGACCTGGACGCCGACGTGAACCGCTACCTGAAGGCGTTCAAGGTGCCGTCCACCTACCCGGAGCCGGTGACCCTGCGGACCCTGATGGACCACACCGCGGGCTTCGAGGAGCGCGTGGTCGGCGTCGGGGCGCGCACCGCCGCCGACGTGCCGCCGCTCGGCGAGGAGCTCGCGGAGCACCTGCCGACCCGGATCCGGCCGCCGGGCGAGATCTCCGCCTACTCCAACCACGGCGCCGCGCTCGCCGGTCACCTGGTCGCCGAGGTCACCGGGGAGCCCTACGACGCCTACGTGCAGCGCCACCTGCTGGCACCGCTCGGCATGACGCGCAGCACCGCGGCCGAACCGGTACCCGGTCACCTCGCGGCCGACCTCGCCCGCGGCCACGACTCCGACACCGACCCCCTGAAGGCCGTCCCCTTCACCTTCGACCGGCTGCCCCCCGACGGGTCGATCAGCGCCACGGCCGGCGACATGGCCAACTTCATGATCGCCCAGTTGAACGGCGGGCGCTTCCGCGGCGCGGCCGTCCTCGGCCCGGAGACCGCGGAGCGGATGCACCGGCGCTCCTTCGCCGCGGACCCCCGCCTGGGCGGCTACGCGCACGGGTTCATGGACCGGACCTTCAACGGCCACCGGGTGCTGATGCACGACGGCAGCTGGGAGGGCTTCCAGAGCGCCCTGGTCCTGGTGCCGGGGTGCGACCTCGGGCTGTTCCTGTCGGCCAACGGCACCGGCGGCACCGAGACGCTGGGCGAACTGACCCTGGCCTTCCTCGACCGGTTCGCCCCGCCCGGGGCGGCCGCCGAGCCCGCGCAGGAGGCGGGTGCGGCGGCCCCGGCGCCCCCGCTGTCCAGGACCGCCCCACAGGCGGGCTTCTACACGCCGACCCGGCACAACGAGTCGACGATCGAGAAGATCCTGGTCCTGCTCGGCCCCTCCCGGCTGACCGTGGACGGCGACGGCACCGTCCGCTTCAAGGGCGCCGAGTGGAAGCCCCGGGGCGACGGCCTGTACGTCCGGGCGGACGGCAGGGACCGCCTGGTGTTCCTCCAAGGCCGGGACGGGCGGCGCTACGCTGCCACCGACGGCCCCGCCCACCAGCTGATGACCGCCGCGCAGGGCCCGATCCTCAACCTGGTCGTCCTGCTCGCCTTCGCGGTCGCGGCGGTCAGCGCGCTCGCCGTGCCCGTGGCGGCGCTGTGGCGGCGGGTGCGCCGCCGGCCCGCCGCCGCCACGGCCGCCTGGCGGGCGGCGCGCGCGCTGGCCGCCGGTGCGGCCGGGGCGGGCCTCGCGTTCCTGGCGCTGCTGGCGGTCCAGCTCTTCGGTGACACGGGGGACTTCCTGTACGGCCCGACGACCGGCATGCAGGTCCTGCTCGCCGTACCCCTCATGGTGCTCGCCATGACGGCCGCGGCCGGGGTGTGCACCGTGAAGGGGTGGCGGGGGGCGGGCGTGGCCGCGCGCGTCCACCAGGTGGTCCTGTTCGCGGGCCTGGCGGCGCTGGTGTGGTTCCTCTGGCAGTGGAACCTCATCGGCTGGCGGTTCTGAGCGGGGACGGAGCACGGACGGTCCCGGACGCGGGCGGGGCGTACGGGCGGGGGGGGGGGGGGGGGGGGGGGGGGGGGGG
>BMQD01000045.1 GCA_014647935.1 Planomonospora parontospora | reverse complement strand
CCCGACGGCTTGCCGAAGACGAGCGCCGCGATACCGCCTGACCGGTTTCGCAACAGTCACTCACAGATGCGGTGGAACCCGGACCGGTGAAAACGGTCACCCAGCCACCGGGCCGGGTGCTGCTGGAGGTGCTGCGCGACTGTGAGGACAGCATCCTGCGTTTCACCCGTGACCTTATGATTCCCCCACGACGACCAGGCCGAACGTGATGTGCGCCCGGCCAAGACCCAGCAGGAGATCTTCGGCCGGCTCCGCTCAGAAACCGCCACCGAGCACCGCTACGCCATCCGCGGCTACGTCTCCACCGTCGCCGAGCACGGGGCCGATGTCATGGCGGCGATCCGTGACGCACTGCTCGGCTGCGCGTGGATGGCTCCGGATCCGGTATCGGCCTGATCCCGGCTCTGGCCCATGGCGACTCACACCCGAAGACGATCGCACACTGCGATCACGCGATACCGGAACGCGCCGGATGTGAATGCTTGCGATCAATCCCGATGGGTCACACTCCACCACCAGATGGATAGTTTATGCTTGATCAAATAGCGATATGCCCATAAATGCATCCATATCGGCAATTTATGGTGCGGGACGAATATCCATATATCGGCAGCGCAATCCTCGGCGATCTCTCTCGACTCGGGATTCCGGAGCAGTTCACGGAGGCGTTCTAGCAGTGCTTGATTTATTTCCTGTGTCAACCTCACCATATGCGATAGGGCGGTTACCCCCTGGCCGCGCCTTTCGGTTTCCTCCGAGTGGATCAGGCGCATTATCCGAAGGGCTACGACTTCGGCATCCGGACAGTTCAATGACAATCCGATCACGGCGACACCGACATGCGGCTCGCCTCGGTCGAATGCGGCGTCAACCTCTTCAGGGTCGTCGCATCCGATAAGACCCTCACCTGTAGCCCAGTTCATTTTCCTTCGCCTGTCGAGTCGACTCGGTTCTCGTGAACGGAGACCGAAATGCATATCATCCATCAGGGCTCTGCCGGAAAATACGGCTTTCATCGAGCCTTCCCTCGCTTGTTGAAGATGCCGGCCCTGATGAACGCGTTCTTCGATTTCTGATCCAGAAGGCTCCAGGTAACCACATAGCCGTGCCATGTGGCCCCCTCCGTCCGGGCGAACACTATTATCTCCCCGGTGGCCGCATCATATGCGATTCGCCGCCTCTCGCTGATGTTCAGCGACCTTGCGAGCATGGCCTTGGCGTTTGTGGGCTCCGGCCCCACTTTGGATCCGAGCTTGCCGTTCGCGTGCTTCGGGTTGGCTTCATAATTAAGCTTCGGGCCGAAGGGGACCTCGCCGCATGGATCCTCGTTGTGCACGAGGGCGTCATGTGTCCCGACGGCAATGTAGTAAGTGTGAAGATCATCGATCGTCAGGTTGTGGACACGCTGGTCGATGGTCACCTGGTCGGTGACGGCGATGACCTGAATCTGGACACTGGCACTGGTCCGCAGCCGATTCCCCGGCCGGAGTCCTCCGGCGGTTCGCCATTCACGCAGCTCCGGTAGCCAGAACCGGTGGTTGGCGGTCGCGACTACCACACCGATCGATTCACCCTTGACTCCGTCGGTGTCGACGGTAAGCCGTACTAGGTGCTTGTCACCCTTACTGGTGATCAGGGCGATGACAGGCTTGGCCTCAACCTTCCCGCTTTTGGGGTCGGAAGCCAGAACCGTATCGCCGATCTTTACCTGTTCGATGGGCTTACGGGAACCGTCGGCCATGACCACGGGTGTTCCTGGGACGAAACTACTCGTCGCCTTTTTCGCCAGTCCACAGGATTTCGCCAGATCCGCCTTGCTCTGGGTCAGTTCCTGCCGGCGTTTACCCAAGACCTTTCGAGCGTCCAGCAGGCCGTCGAGCGCTTTGAACGCCCGTCCGCCCAGGTTCCACAGGTCGTCGACGAGTTTCTTGAGCTTGTGCCACTTCCAGGGCGCGCCGTACTTGGCCGCGAGCTTGCCCACCGCTCCGCCGACCAGGGAGGCGAGGGCGTCGATCGCGGCGTCGGTGCACGCGTTCGCGTCCCCGGTGGTGAAGCAGTTGACGGCGTTGGTGACGCCGAGTGCGTCCATGAGGAGCTTGCCGAGTTGCTTGCCCACGGCGATCAGTTCCTGCAGGTACCTGTTGACGTCGGCCTCGGCGTTCTTGGCGAGGGTCTCGGCCAGTCTCTTCTTGACGGCCTTGCAGGCGACGGTGTGGTCCTTGCCCGGGCCGCAGGCGCTCTTCGGCTCCTTCGGTGGCGGGCGCAGACCGGTCGGGTCGGACATGCCGATCGGGTCACCGACGGCATAGCTGTAGGGGTTGGTCCACTGGGGCTTGTCGAGGCTGAGCAGCGGGTCGGGGGAGATGAAGCGGGCGGTGGCCGGGTCGTAGTAGCGGGCCGACAGGTAGGTCAGGCCGGTGGAGGCGTCCTCGGTCTTGCCGAGGAAGCCGCGGTCGGTGAAGGGCAGGTCGTCGATGCCTCGCCGCTGGCCGTACGGCAGGTAGCGCTCACGGGACACCTGGCCGGTGGAGTCGTCGATGGCCAGCTGGGCCGAGCCGTGCAGGCCGGAGGCCAGCCACTTGATCCCTGAGGCGTCGCGCATCGCAACCGTGGAACCGTCGGGTCCGGTGTAGTAGCGGGTGGCCTTCACCTGCCCGCCGGCGGACTTCACCTCCATTCCGCCGAGATACAGGGTGCGGCTGCCGTCGGGGTCGCGGCGGATCAGGCGTTCGCCGTCGGCGTCGTAGACCATGGAGGTCTCGGCGCCGTCGATGACGGCTTTGTCCAGCTGGCCGAGCGGGTTCCAGGTGAAGACGGCCTGCTTGCCGTCGACGGTGCGGCTGGTCAATCGCCCGGCGTCGTCGTAGCCGTAGGTGTCGGTGCGGCCGGGACGGGTGATGGAGGTGACCGCGTTCGGCCGGGCGGTTCCGGTGGGGTAGGCGTAGGTGGCGGTGGTGCCGCCGTCGGTCAGGGAAGTGAGGTTGCCGACGGCATCGTAGGCGAAGCGCTGATCGTAGGGATCGGGTCCCCGGTTGTCGGCGCCCGCCTCGCAGGAGGAGCCGGTGGTGGTGAACGCTGCTGTCAGCCGATCCAGGCCGTCGTAGGCGAAGCACTCGGACTGGCCGGGCGAGCCGTCGGTCGCTGCTGCGGCGTCCAGGATGCGGGTGATCTGGCCGGCGGCGTTGTAGGTGACCCGGTCGTCCTGGGCGACGGCCGGGCTGGAGGTGTCGGCCTTGGCGGTGGTGGTCAGCCGCTCCAGCCAGCCGGTCGCCTCGTCCCAGGTGAAGGCCCGCTTGACCTGGCCGCTGGCGCCGTAGGAGCGTTCGGCCGGACGTGCGGTCTTGGA
The DNA here is from genome assembly GCA_014647935.1 of Planomonospora parontospora. Lineage (GTDB taxonomy): Bacteria > Actinomycetota > Actinomycetes > Streptosporangiales > Streptosporangiaceae > Planomonospora > Planomonospora parontospora. Next base: position 27,974 of record BMQD01000045.1, on the reverse strand, counting down.
ATAGGACATCTCCTTGACGTAAGTGGTACCGCCGCCGAAGTCGGAGGTCAGCGCCTGAGGCAGGCCGAGACCGGTGTAGGAGAAGGTGAGTTGCTCGGCGGCCAGGTCGCCGGCGGCGGGCATGCCCTGGCCGGTCATGTTCCCGGCCCGGTCGTAGGCGGCGGTGAAGACGTACTCGCCCGCCAGGTCGCTCTCGGCCGCCGGGATGGTGAGTTTGGTGCCCGTCGGCCGGTAGGCGTGATCGTAGGCGGTGACCGCGTCAGTGTAGGCATGGCCGCCGACATAGCGGACCGACGAAGTGAGCTGGCCCTTTGCGACGGTGTCGTAGGTCCATTCGGCCAGCTTGGTGCCGGTGCTCGCCTCGCCCGTCCACTGGCTGGTCGGCCTGCCCAGGACGTCGTAGACGAGGGACACCTTGGTGCCGTTGCCGTCGACGCTCCAGGCCAGCCTGCCTGCGGCGTCGTAGCCGGCGGTGGTGGACCCGGAGTCGGGGTCGGTGCCGGCGGTGCGGCGGCCCAGCCAGTCGTAGGTGAAGGTGCGCACACCGCCGTTGGCATCGGTGATCTTCGTCAGGTTGCCCAGGCGGTCGTAGCCGTAGGTGGTGTCGTGGTGGGTGGAGGCGTCTTTCCACTCCTCCACCTTGGTTGTGCGGTCGGCGACGTTGCTGATCGTGACGGTCTTGCCGCCGACCGGCGGGGTGACCTCCATGCGGTCGGCGCCGGGGTAGGCGGTGGTGGTTCGGCGCAGTTCGTCGCCCAGGTGGTGGTCGATGACCGCGGTCGGCCGCTCCAGGCCGTCGTAGACGGTCTTGGTCCACTGCGGCAGCGAGGCCAGGGCCGGATTGAGCAGTCCACTGCCGGGTTCACCGGTGTTGTGCACCGGCGCCGAGGCGGCCGCAGCCAGGCCGCGACCGTCGTAAGCGGTGACGGTGACGGCCCGGCCACCAGCCGGGGAGGCCGTCTGGGTCTCCCGCGTACGGCCCAGACCGTCGTCGTAGCTGAACGTGGAGGTGTACGTCGCGTCGGCTCCGGTGCCCGACAGCAGCCGGCGCATGGTGGTCCTGGCCGGTCCGGTCGGCTGGCCGAGGTTCCCGTCGAAGGGGATGTCGTAGCTGACCGTCACAGTCGGCGTGCCGCCGCTGCGCGGCTCGCCGGGACGCCACAGCGCGGTGGTGCGGCCCAGTGCGTCGTAGTCGATCTCGATGCGCTTGCCGTTGGCGTCGGTGAGCACCACCGGAAGACCGGTGCGGTGAGAGGAGACGACGGTGGAGGTGTGGCCGAGCGGGTTGGTGACCGTCACCCCGGTTCGGGGCCAGCCGGTGGCCGGGCTGTAGGCCGTGGTGGTGGTCTTGCCCAGCGGGTCGGTGGAGGTCAGCAGGCGGCCGTAGTCGTCGAAGGTCGACTTGGTGACCGAGGCCGTGGACGCGTCGGCGTAGGTGCGGGTCTCGGTGACGTTGCCGTCGCTGGGGGCGTTGGTGGCCGGGTCACTGCCGCCGTCGTACAGGGCGACGGTCCGCCCGAGCACCTGCCCGGCCGCGCAGTCGTCGCCGGCGCGCCGCTCGACGACCGAGGGCAGGCCGGTGAGCCACTGCCCGGAGGCGGTGTTGCGGGCGTAGGTCGTGGTGGTGCAGGTGTTGTCGGCGGCCGTGGAGGTGTCGCCGTAGTCGTTGAGCCGGACCGGCAGGCCGTCGGCGTTGTAGGCGGTGCGCTGCTCGCTCCAGCGCCAGCCGCCCCCGGACACCTGCTCACGGGTACGTTCCTTCGTCCGGTGGACGAATGCCGGGTCCTGCACGCCGGGCCCGGTGCCGGTGGACACGACCGCGTACTCGTACCGTGTGGACTCCATCTCGGCGTAGGTGCGCGGGCTCAGGGAGGTGAGCTTCCACGCCTGTTCCTGCAGCACCTGTCCCTGCAGTGGGAGGGCGTCGGTGACGGTGTTGCCCTCGAAGTCGGTGATGGGCGCGCCGGTGCCGCGGAAGAACGTCTGCGACGTCACCGTGTAGCCGTTCGGGTCGGAGCCGGAGCCGCGCGTGGTGTGCACGGTGCCGTACCCGCGCCAGTCGGAGGTCGGCGGCTTCCACTGCGGTTCGGCGTACTCGACCGGGTTCGTCCAGCGGGGCCCGTCGCTGTACTCGTAGCCGTGCACGATGTCCGGGGAGCCGCCCACGAGGTCGCGTTCGGTGACCTTCATGGCGAGCTGCTTGAAGTAGCGGGTCCAGGCCTCGTTGCCGCCGTCGTACATGTCGACCCGGTAGCAGTCACCGCTCTGGTCGGCGAAGTAGTCGCTGCCGTCGCGGCCCTTGCCGCCCGAGCACGGATCGGCCTGGCCGTAGGCGACCTCGATGCGACCGCCCAGCCCGTTGCCGATCCCGGCGATGCGCGGCACCATCCGCCACGACAGGAAGTCCGTCCAGTCGGACATGTCGTCGTAGACCATCTTCCCGGCCACCATCGCCGCGTCGAAGTCGGTCGGCGGCAGCTTGGCCGGCGTTCCGGCCAGGCCCGTCTGCTGGACGGTGTCCAGCCAGAGCACCGGGTCGTACGGCGCGCCGAAGTCGGTGCGCGTGTACACCCACTCGTGGCGCAGGTCCAGCCGGGTGACCGGCTCCCACGCCGCCGAGGCGGTGTTGAGCGTCTCGGTCAGCACCGAGGTGAGCTTGCGGGTGGAGTAGAACGCGAGCGCGTCGTTGGCGCAGCCCTGCGCGGCGGTGCACAGCAGGTCGCCCGGCACGTCCACGCCGCCGCGGTCGGCGGTGGTGAAACTCATCCGCGCGGTCGGCGTGCTCCCGGCCACCTGGGTGTTGTGGCCCCACTGCACGCTCTTGAGGACCCCGCCCCGGTCATACGGCATAACCCGGTAGGTCTCGTGGTAGCAGGAGGGCAGGCAGAAGTAGTTGGTCTCCCGCTCGTAGACGTAGTCGACGACGTTCTCGTTGCGGTCGAGTTCCTGGTCGAGGTTCCAGCGCCACACGCCGGTGCAGGTCGGCGGGTCGGCGTCGGTGAAGTAGCGCTCCCAGCACGGCTCGCCCCGCTGGTTGGCGATGTACGGCAGCTGCCACTGGGCGTCCTTGGTGTAGCCGAACCGGTACACCTGCCCCTCCGACGAGGTCACCCTCCAGTACGGCTGGCCGTCCGCGCCACCGGAGACCTGCTCGATCCTCCAACCGAAGTCCGGTACCGTCTTCCACGCGCCCGAGGTACGGTCCTTGACGATCGAAGCGGACCGGCCGCCGACGTTGAGCACCAGATCAGACTGGGTGTAGTCGTTGGTCGCCGCGTCACCGTCGTTCTCGTCCGGTGACTCCCAGCACACCGCGCGCCCGGCCGTCCCGAGCTCCTCGGCGTACCAGGTCAGCTCGGCGGTCTCCCAGTCGTAGTAGTTGTCGACCGTGCAGCGCCGGTATTTGCGTTCGATGAATCCGGTGTTCAGCTCCCAGCCGACGCCGACCGCGCCGGACTGGTTGTTGGTCCAGTCACCTTGGCCGTCGACCGAGGAGGCGTCGTAGGTGAGCGACAGATCGGCCCGTTGCCGACCGGTGACGGCGGCTCCGGCAGTGGATAGCTGTAGCTGAACGATCCGCCGGAGGTGCCGGCCTGCCAGGTGCCCGACGGTTTGAGGTCGGTGGCACCGAAGTTCCCGTCCGGGCCGGTCATCCCGCCGGCCAGCACGAACACCGACCCGGCCGCCAGCTGCTCGGCCGCGGCCTGCTGCACCTCGGCGCGCGCGGCGGCCTTGGCATCGCCCTTCGGCGCCGCCGGGACCTTCACCGGTGTGCTTCTGCCGATCTCCACGTCGGCGACCAGCACGCCCTTCTTGAGGTCGTTGCGGGCGGCGACGGGCTGCGGACGCACCACGCAGCCCCTCGGCCGCGGCGTCGTCAACGCGCAGACGGGCAGGCGCAGCAGGCGCAGCCGGGAGGCGAAGTTGCCGCCGAAGGCGTCCCGGAAGCCCGCGTAGGAGAACTCCGCCCGCACCTTTCCCGGCGCGGCCGAGCCGTCGGCCCGCTCGATGCGGGCCGCCACCCCGACGCCGCCGAGTTTGCGGACCGCCTCCGGGGCCAGCGTCTCCACCTTCACCGTGCCGACGGCCGCGGCCTTGTCCGCGGCGGCGATCCGCACCGGTAGGTCGGCGGCCCGCTCCAGACCGGCGTCGGCCTGCACCTCGGCGCTGCCGGCCTTGGGCCAGACCGGCGGCTTGGGCGTGACCTTCGGATCCTTCTCCTCGACGCCCTGGGCGACCTTGGCGTCCGGGACGGCGCGGCCGTCGACCGACGGTTCGGGGGCCGGCTCGTCCGGGGACGCGGCGGCTGCCCGCCGCACCAGGTCCTCGGGCACTCCCACCCCGGAGACCAGCAGTGACATCGCCACCGCGATCACCGCAGCCGTCAGCCACATGCGCACGCGCCGGATCCGCATCCCGAGCCCTTCTCCGAGGCACGCTGACGCAGACCCTGGCGGCAGGGTCAGGAGACGTCAGAGAGCAGAGACAAAGAACGATCACCCGGGATGCTGATCGAGATGACAGAACGGGTCAACCCAGCGGAACGTCACTTGTCGGATGCTCTGTGCTCCTCGGGGGCGGGCTGAGATTGTGAACTCCATGGCCGGATATGCGGCCGCGCCTTGCTGTGAACGCTACGTTTACCCAAAATTTCTCTATGTGATGTGCATCACATATTGTTTGGAACGATTCTTCTACCATTTATGTAAGGGAACAAGGGTGTGATCGGGAAGGCAAAAAACATGCCCGCCTTCATCCGTCTGAATGGAGGGATCCGTCCGGTGCCGCCGGCCCGGTCGGGCCGGCGGCACCGGGTGGTCAGCGCCAGGTGTCGTTCCGGGTGGCGGTGCCTCCCGCCGGGGTGGTGAAGGACCGGTTCGGGTCGCTCTCCCAGGTCACCGAGCCATCCGGGTTCTTCTTGATGTACTTGTAGGCGATCGTCCGGCCGGCCGGCAGGTTCACCGTGGTCTTCCAGACCGGGTAGGCGGCCGACGAGAGCGCCACCGCGTCCGCCGGGTTCCACGCGCCCAGCTCGGCGGCGTCGCCGACGACGAAGACGTTCTGGCCCCAGGTGGTCGTCACGTTCGCGTTGAAGGAGACGGCCGCCCTGCCCGAGGTGGCCGTGGGCGAGGGGCTGGGCGTCGGGGTCGGGGTCGGGGTGGGCCCGTTCCCGGTGCGGATCGCGACCGCGGCCCTGGCGGGCACGGTCACCGAGGCGGTGCCGTCCGCGGCCACGCTCACCGAGCCGCTCCCGGCGACGTTGGCGTAGGTGCCGGCGGGCAGGCCGGTGGTGAAGGTGCGGGTGACCGAACCGGTCCCGTTGTTGATCGCGACCCAGCCCTTGCTCCCGCGGCTGAAGGCGATCAGGTTGTCGCCGTCGTCGTACCAGTGGGCGACCGGAGTGCCCGCCACGGCGTTGTGGAAACCGACCATCCCCGTCATCCGCCGGTGGAAGCAGGTCCAGCGGCCGTCGCCGCAGTCGGTGTCGGTGACGAAGCCCCCGTTCGCCGACGGCGGGCCCGCCTCCTTGTCGCTCCAGGTGAAGCCGGAGTAGACGCGCGGCGTGCCGTACGGCCAGGCCAGCATGAAGACGTTGGCCAGCCGGTAGGCGTCGCCGTACTTGTAGTTGAGGGTGGAGCCGTTGCGCTCGGTGTCGTGGTTGTCGACGAACGTCACGGCCTTGTCGCCCGGCACCGACAGGCCCCAGCTCTGCCCGAACGTCTCCAGCCAGTGGATCCGCCCGGTGAACTGCTCCTTCATCTTCCGGCCGAAGACGAACTCGTGCACGTCGCCGATCCCGGTGTACTGGCCCGGCTGGACCGCCTCGCCGTCGCCGTGGATGACCTCCAGGTGCAGGTACGGCGAGCCGGTCAGCCTCGCCTTGATCGCCGCCAGGTCGCCCGGCGGGATGTGCTTGGCCGCGTCGATGCGGAAGCCGTCCACGCCGAGGGAGGTCAGCCGGTTGAGGTAGCCGGCGATCTGGCCGCGGACGTACTCGGAGCCGGTGTCCAGGTCGGCCAGGCCGACCAGCTCGCAGTTCTGCACCCGCCAGCCGTCGTTCTTGTAGTCGGAGTCGTTGATCGTGCAGGTGGGGGAGGTGTGGAAGTCGGCGGCGGAGTAGAGGCCGGGATAGCTGTACTTGCCGAAGGAGTGGCCGCCGTAGCTGGTGCTGCCCTGGCCGGTCATGTGGTTGACGACCGCGTCGGCGTGGACCTTGACGCCCGCGTCGTGGCAGGCCCGAATCATGTTCCTGAACGCGTTCTCGTCGCCGAACTTGCTGGTGAGCGTGTAGCGGGCGGGCTGGTAGACGTCCCACCAGACCGATCCGCCCTTGCTCATCGAGTCGTGCGGCGGGGAGACCTGGACGGTCCCGTACCCGGCGGGGCCGAGCACGTCGGTGCACTCGCGCGCCACCGAGTTCCAGTTCCAGCTCCACAGCTTGGCGATGGGGCCGGTGCCGGCCGGGGGAGCGGCCTGGGCCGCGGCGGCGGTGGAGGAGGCGGAGCCGAGCGCGACGGGCGCGAGCAGGGCCGCGCCCGCCAGCACGCTCAGCGCGGCCGCGGTCAGGGAGGTGGGGGGTTTGTAGGATCTCATGGCGGGGGCCTCCAGGAGAGTTGGACGGGTTCCCGTGCCGGGCCGGGTGCTGCAACACCCGGCCCGGCGGTCTTCAGGACTGCACGAAGACGGCGACCGTGCGGGCCGGGACCGTCAGCGTGCCGGTGGCCGGGTCGAAGCCCGACCGCTTGACGACGGCGTCGTCGCCGCTCGACTGGACGGGGTGGAGGGTGACCTGGCCGCCGGAGAGCGCGGCCACGGTCTGCGGCTGCTCCTGCGGGGTCGCGTTGAAGACGACGGTGATCGACTTCCACTTCGGGTCGAGCCCCGAGGCGTCCAGGTGCACGGTCACGACACCCGGGGTCTCCGCGGCGCCGCCGGTCGGGAAGGAGAGCCGCTTCTGCACCTCGGCCAGGGAGCCGAGCCCGAAGACCGGGGAGGAGGAGCGGATCTTCAGCAGCTCGCCGTACCGGGCCCGGGCCGCGCCGATCGCGGTGCAGTCGGGCCGGAGCGCCGGGTCGGCGAGCAGCGGCCTGGCGTACGGCCACTTGTCCTCGTTGTCGGCCTTGGGCGGCAGTCCCGCGCCGAAGCCGTTGCCCTGCGCGCAGTCCCACAGCAGGCGGTTGAACCAGTCGCCGGAGTCGTAGGAGTTGCGGTCGAGGGACTTGGAGCGGAGCCGCTCGCTGCCCGCGTGGACGAACGCGGTGCCCTGCGCGAGCACGCTCGCCGCCAGCGAGAGCGACTGCATGCGCACCCGGTCGGCCATGGTCGTGGCCTGCGGCAGCTTGTAGGCCAGCGCGTCGAACAGCGTCTCGTTGTCGTGCGCGTCCACGTAGGTCACGGTCTCCCCCGGCGCGGCGGCGTACCCGGCGGGGGAGCCGTTGTAGTCCACCTCCGAGCCCTTGACCTCCCTGCCGGAGGTGGCCGTGAACCGGTAGTCGCGCAGGTTGCCGGCCAGGCCGAGCTTGACGAGGTCCTGGTAGGCCAGCAGCCGCGCCCGCTGCTGCTCGGCGCTCCCGTTGGCGGGCGAGCCGTTGGGGGCGCCGGCCAGGCCCGAGCCGAAGCCCTGGACCCGGGGATCGGCGTCGAACGGGCCGCCGCCGCGCACCGCGTCGCGGAGCCGGTCGCTGAACGTGCCGATCCCGGTCCCGGCCAGGTTCGCCTGGGTGGCCTGCTCGAAGCGGGCGCCGTCGGCGACCTCGCCGAAGTTCCAGCCCTCGCCGTACAGGATGACCGACTTCCCGTCCACGCCGTCCTTCTCCACGGTCAGCGCGTCGAGGGCCGCGCGGACGGCGAGGATGTTCGTCTTCGGGTGGTGGCCCATCAGGTCGAACCGGAAGCCGTCCACCTTGTACTGCTTCGCCCAGGTGACGATGGAGTCGACGACCAGTCTGCCCATCATCGTGTGCTCGGGCGCGGTGTTCGCGCAGCAGGTGGAGGTGGCCACCGCGCCGTCGTCGAGCAGCCGGTGGTAGTAGCCGGGCACGATCCGGTCGAGCACCGAGGTCGGGTCCTGCCCGGCGGCGTGGGTGTGGTTGTAGACCACGTCCATGACCACCCGCAGGCCCGCGCCGTTCAGGCCGGCGACCATGCCGCGGAACTCCCTGATCCGCGCGGAGCCGTCCGGTTCGGAGGCGTAGGAGCCCTCCGGCACGGTGTAGTGCCGCGGGTCGTAGCCCCAGTTGAAGCCGTCCTTCGCCGCGGTCTTCGCCACGCACTCCTGCTGCCGCTCGGAGTCGGCGGGCAGCGCGGCCAGTTCGGCCGGATCACAGTCAGGTTCGGCCCGGTCGCCCTTCTTCTCCGGGATGGTCGCGATGTCGAAGACCGGGAGCAGGTGCACGTGGGTCAGGCCGTCGGCGGCCAGGGAGCGCAGCTCCCTCATCCCGGCCGAGTCGCCGCCGAACGCCGCGTAGGTGCCGCGCCGCCCGGCCGGGACGGTCGCGTCCGAGGCGGAGAAGTCGCGCACGTGCAGCTCGTAGACCGACGCCCTCTCCTGCGGTACGGCGGGCGGCTTGGCCAGCGCGGTCCACCCGTCGGGCCGCAGTGAGCGGTCGGACAGGTCGACGAGCTGGCTGCGGACCGAGTCGGCGGCCAGCGAGACGCTGTAGGGGTCGGTCACCTCGTTGGTGACGACCTTCCCCGCGGCGGGGGAGAAGACCGTGACCAGGAAGGTGTAGTAGCGGCCCTTCCAGGACGGCAGCCCCCGCACCGACCAGACGCCCGTGGCGTCGTCGCGCCGCATCGCGTGCACGGTCCTGCTCTCCCCGGTGGAGCCGCGGTAGAGCGCCAGCTCCACCTTCCGCGCGGTCGGCGCCCACACCGACAGGCGGGGCAGCGCGCCGGAGGCGTCCGGGCCGAGCCCGGCCGCGGCCGCCTTCGCGTAGACGTCGTCGAGCACGCCGGGGATCTGCACGCCGGTCGCGGCGAGCAGCGCGCCGGAGGCGTCCCGCTCGACGGCGACGACCTGGCCGCGCAGCGCCTCGGCGACCAGGTCGGCGTCGCGCGGGTCCACCGTGAACGCGGCGTGCCCGGCCAGGTGCGGCCACTTCGCCTTCTGCGCGTCGGTGAGCGTGCCGGGGTTTAGCCGGATCACCCGGTGGGAACCGGTCAGGTCGCCCTTGGCGACGGCGATGTCGCCGGAGACGGAGAAGGCCAGTGAGTGGCGGAGCGAGGCCGACGGCTGGACCTTCCAGGCGACGGTGGACCGGTCGATCCAGTGCGCGGCGGCCTTGGCCAGGTCGGCGTCGGCGCCGCGTGCCGCGGGTTGCGGGAGCACGTGGCCCTCGGCGGCCGCGACCCGCCACACCTCGTGGCCGGAGGCGGTCAGGTCGAGCGCCTGGTCGGAGGGGAGGTCCTTCTCGTCGCCCCTGTGGATGATGTAGCTCACGTTCTTCGCCCCCTCGGCGAGGGGGACGCGGAAGAAGACGCCGAAGCCGTCCCTCCCGGCGGGCGCCAGCGGCGCGGCCCACTCGGTGGGGGCCGCCACGTCCCCCCACAGGTGCAGGCCCCAGCCGTCGTAGTTCCCGTCGGGCCGGTGGTAATGCAGGATCGCGACGTTCTCCGCCTCGGCGCGGGTGGCGTGCACCTTCGCCACGCCCGAGGCGATGTGGGCCTCCGGCTGAGCGGCCGGGGTGAAGGACTGGTCGGGTCCGGGGTCCTTGGCGTCGCCCTTGTGCACGATGAGGTTGACCGGGACGGAGGCGTTCTTCAGCGGGACCTTCCAGAACACGCCGGAGGAGTCGGTGCCGTCCGGCGGGCGCGGGGCGGCCCACTCGGTGGCCGCGCCGTCGGCCAGCCCGTCGCCCCACAGGTGCAGGCCCCAGCCGTCGTAGTCCTTGCCGGGCCGGCTGTAGTGCACGGTCGCGTAGCCCTGGGCGGCGGCGCGGGAGGCGTGCGTCACCGGGCTGCCCTCGGCCAGCCACACCTCGCCGGTCCTGGCCGGGTCCACGATCCGGTCGCCGCCGTCCTTCTCGTCGCCCCTGTGGGCGATGATCCCGACCTCGCGCGCGCCGGGCTTGAGCTTGATCCAGGCGAACCGGCCGTAGGCGTCCTGGCCGGTCAGCGGGAGCGGCTTCGCCCAGTCGGTCGGGTTCTCGACGTCGCCCCAGACGTGCAGGCCCCAGCCGTCGTAGTCGGCGCGCTGGTAGTGCACGACGAGCCAGTCGCGCCTGACCGCGCCGGGCTCGGCGGGCTCGGGCTCGGCGCCGACGACCGCCTCGGCCGCCGCCGAGGCGAAGCGGCCCGCGGAGTCCTTCACCACGGCCTTGTAGGCGACCTTCGTGCCGGCCGGGACGCCCTTCAGGTCGTGGAAGACCCGGAAGGTACGGCTTCCGCCGGCGGTGCTGGGCGCGTCGTCGGTGCCGAGCACCCGCCACCTCCCGTCGCCGATCCTGGCGGCGAAGGTGACCTGGTCGAATCCGGTGCCGGGCACGGTCGCGGTGACCGGGATCCGGCCGTCCTCGACGGTGCCCCGGATCTCGGCGCCGGGCAGCGCGATCGAGACGGCCGGGGCCGCCGCCGGGGTCGCGAGCCTCGCCGAGGCCCGGTAGACCACCGCCGACAGCGCCGGGACGGTCACCGCGAGCTTCGCGTCCGCGCCCGAGGCCGCGGCGTCGGGCGCGGTGGAGGCGGGGCCGTACACCCGGGTGAAGGCCATGCCCGGTGAGAAGGTCGGCACCTGCACGGTCGCCGCCCGCTCGGCGTTGTTGACCGCCACGACGTACTCGACCTGGGCGCGCGCGTCGATCCGGGAGAAGGCGTAGACGCCGCCCGCGGCCAGCCGTTCGATCTGGGCGCCGTCGGCCAGCGCGGGGTGGGCGTCGCGGAGCTTCGCCAGGGCGGAGATGCCCCGGTAGAGCGGGTGCGAGGGGGTGAAGTTGTCCTGCGCGTGGGTGGCGTCGGTGCCGATGAGATCGTTCGACAGGTAGCTCGCGGTCTTGGAGGCGAACATGGACTGCCGGGCGTCCTGGTCGCCGCCGGAGCCCTGGGCGGGGCCGGTGAAGCCCTGCTCGTCGCCGTAGTAGACGACCGGCTGGCCGCGGGTGAGGTACATCAGCTCGTGGGCGAGCAGGTCGCGCCTGAGCAGCTCGGCGTCGGGCGCCCCGGGGTTGTCCTGGGCGAGGAACCTGCCGATGCGGCCCATGTCGTGGTTGCCGAGGAACGTCGGCAGCGAGGAGGCGTTGGAGTCGGCGTCGGTGTGGTGGTCGTCGCCGGCGTACAGCGCGGCCAGGCGCGCCGCGCCGGCCGTGCCGCCGCTGAAGGAGCGGGCCGCCTCCTGGAACGGGAAGTCCAGGGTGGCGTTCATCCCGCCGCGGGTGGAGTAGCGGCTGGTGAAGGACGGTTCGCTGGAGTAGACCTCGCCGAACATGAAGAAGCGCTCGTTGCCCAGCTTGGCGGCGTAGCCGCGCAGGGCGGGGGAGAACCTCTCCCAGAACTCCATGTTGACGTGCTTGGCGGTGTCGATGCGGAAACCGTCGATGCCGGTCTCGCGCACCCACGTCTTGTAGATGTCGGTCATGCCCTCGACGACCTCGGGACGCTCGGTCCACAGGTCGTCCAGGCCGAAGAAGTCGCCGTACTCGGAGTTCTCGCCGCTGAAGGTGGAGTCGCCCCGGTTGTGGTACATCGTCGGGTCGTTCAGCCAGGACGGCGTCTTGGCCTTCTTCGGCGCGACCGGCGTGTAGGGGAAGGAGTCGGCCGTGACCTTCGGGAAGGCCTTCCCGCCGGCGTACTCGCGGTCGTCGAACGGGGTGCCCGAGGCGTCCACGTAGGGATAGGCGCCCTTGGACCGGTAGGAGTAGGTCTTCTCCGCGTAGTCGATCACGTCGGCCGTGTGGTTGGTGATGATGTCGAAGAAGACCTTCATCCCGCGCTTGTGGGCCTCGCGGACCAGCTTCTTCATATCGGCGTTCGTGCCCAGGTGCGGGTCGATCCGGGTGAAGTCGGTGATCCAGTAGCCGTGGTAGCCGGCCGAGACGTTCTCGCCGGTGCCCTGCACCGGGCGGTTGGCGAACGCCGGGGTGATCCAGATCGCGGTGCTGCCGAGGTTCTTGACGTAGTCGAGCCTGCCGATCAGGCCCTTGAGGTCCCCGCCCTGGTAGAAGCCCTTGTGGGCGGGGTCGAAGCCGGTGGCGAGCCGGTCGCCGGAAAGGCCGCCGGTGTCGTTGCCGGGGTCGCCGTTGGCGAACCGGTCGGTCATCGCGAAGTAGAAGCGCTCACGGCTCAGGTCGGTGCGCAGCGCGTCGCGGGCGAGTTCCCGGTCGGCGGGCCCGGCCGTACGGCTCAGCGCCGAGACGACCGGCCCGGCCGCATCGGCCGCACCGGTCGTGGCCGGTGCCGGGACCGGTGCCGGGGAGATCGTGAGCGGGGCCGTACGGGCGGCGGCGCCGGGGGCGGGTCCCGCCGACGCGGCGGCGGGCGGAGTGACGACGGCGAGGGGGGCGGCGACCAGGACGGCCGCGAGGGCGGCGCCTGCCAGGGGAGCCGATCTCGCGCGCCGTGGGGGGAGGGGCCAGACCACCGGGGCCTCCACGGAGTTGTTTCGGGGGTGTTGCCCGGAAGCTACTCACTGGACATGATCTGTGCAATCCCTTGCCGCAACTTTCTGAATCGTGATGGAGGGACGACTCCTGCGCAGGGCGCGCGACTTCGACGATGGTGGCCTCAGTGCTGCTAAACCCTTGTGAACTGCGGATATTCTGAGTTTCGCACGAGGTGGACGGGTTGTCGGGGTTCGCGAGGTTGGCTGCGCATGTAACAAGTTTGCAGACTCTTGCAGCAAGTTCTTCCACTGAGCTTCACGTCGGCGTAACGTCCGGCGTACTCCACACCGGTCGGTGGCCTGCGGGCCCGGACCGGCCCCCTGAGCTATGAGGAGAAATCATGCGGCGAGCCTTCTCGGCCGCGACTATCGTCGCGGCCCTCGCCCTGGCGGTTTCCGCCTGTGGCGGCGGCGACAGCGGTTCGACGGCGGCCCCCGCCCAGTCCGCGCCCGCCGACCCGTCGAAGATCAGTGGCGAGATCACCTGGTGGGACACGGTCCGCCCGGACAGCGAGGGCCCGACGTTCCAGGCCCTGATCAAGGACTTCCAGGCGAAGTACCCGAACATCAAGGTCAACTACGTCAACGTCCCCTCGGACCAGGCGCAGAACAAGTTCCAGACCGCGGCCCAGGCCGGCAGCGGCGCGCCCGACGTGATCCGCTCCGAGGTCGCCTGGACCTCCCAGTTCGCCTCGCTCGGCTACCTGCAGCCGCTGGACGGCACCCGCGCCGTCGAGAACGAGTCCGACTTCCTGCCCGGGCCGCTGAGCAGCACCAAGTACAACGGCAAGACCTACGCCGTGCCGCAGGTTACCGACACCCTGGCGCTGATCTACAACAAGCGGCTGCTCAAGGAGGCCGGCTGGGAGAAGGCTCCCACCACGGTGGAGGAGCTCAAGCAGGCCGCGCTCGACGTCAAGGAGAAGACCGGCGCGGCCGGCCTCGCGCTCAACGTCGACGCCTACTTCCTGCTGCCCTTCATGTACGGCGAGGGCGGCGACATGCTCGACGTGCAGAACAAGAAGATCACCATCAACTCCCCGGAGAACGCCAAGGCGATGGGCGTCGTCTCCGACCTGATCACCTCGGGCGCCGCGTCCAAGCCCGCCATCCAGGACAGCTACGCCAACGCGATGACCGTCCTCAAGGACGGCAAGGCCGCGATGATCTACAACGGCCCGTGGGCGCTGGCCGAGCTCTACCAGGGCAAGGAGTTCAAGGACAAGGAGAACCTGGGCATCGCCCCGGTCCCGGCGGGCTCGGTCAAGGCCGGCGCCCCGACCGGCGGGTGGAACTACGCCATCTACGCCGGTTCCAAGAACATCGACGCCTCCTACGAGTTCATCCGCTTCATGAGCACCCCCGAGGCCCAGGCCAAGGTCGCCAAGGAGATCAGCCTCCTGCCGACCCGCGCCTCCGCCTATGAGAACGCCGACGTCAAGGGCAACCCCGACGTCGCCGTCTTCAAGCCGATCATGGACACCGCCACCCCTCGTCCGTGGATCCCGGAGGGCGGCCAGCTCTTCCAGCCGCTCCTGGAGGGCTACCAGTCCCTGGTCGGCGGCAAGACCTCGCCCGAGGACATGCTCAAGACGGTGGACCAGAAGTACCGCGGCATCTTCAAGGACTGGAGCTGATCCGTGGCGACCTCCACTGGACGTGTGACCGGCACGACCAGGGACCGGGCCGCGGGCGCCGCTGACGGCGCCCGCGGCCGGGGCCGCCCCGGGCAGCCCGGCCCCTTCCGGCGGGCGGTCTCGCAGTACTGGTACGCCTGGGCCATGGTGGCCCCGGTCGTCGTGGTCACCGCCGCGCTGGTCGGCTGGCCGCTGGTCCGCGGCGTCTACCTGTCCCTGACCGACGCCACCGAGGCCACGATGGGCCGCACCATCGGCGTCAACGTGATCCCCTCGACCTACGAGTTCACCGGGCTGGACAACTACGTCGACATCCTGACCGGCGGCCTGTTCTGGGAGAAGCTGACCTGGACGGTGCTGTGGACCGTCGCCTGCGTCGCGCTCCACTACGGCCTCGGCCTCGGCCTGGCCCTGATGCTCAACCGCAGGCTGCGCTTCCGCTCGGCCTACCGGCTGATGCTGGTCCTGCCCTGGGCGATCCCGCCGTTCGTCGCCGCGTTCATCTGGCGCTACCTCTACAACAGCGACTTCGGTGTGATCAACGCGATGCTGAGGTCCGCCGGCCTGGGCACGGTGGGCTGGCTCGACGACCCGACCACGGCGAAGATCGCCGTCATCGCGGTCAACGTCTGGATCGGCGTCCCCTTCATGATGCTGGCCATGCTGGGCGGCCTGCAGTCGATCCCCCGGGAGCTCTACGAGGCGGCCGAGGTGGACGGCGCGACGCCGTGGCAGCGTTTCCGCTTCGTCACCGTCCCCGGCCTGCGGACCGTCTCCAGCACCGTCCTGCTGCTGGGCACGATCTGGACGTTCAACATGTTCCCGCTGATCTTCCTGATCACCGGGGGAGGCCCGGGCAGCTCCACCGAGATCCTGGTGACCTACGCCTACCGCGAGGCCTTCACCGGAATCCGCAACTACTCGGGCTCGGCGGCCTGGGGCGTGCTCATCCTGCTGCTCCTCGTCGTGATGGCCGTCGTCTACCGCCGCGCGCTGCGCAAGCAAGGGGAGGTCTGGTGAGCGCCGTCACCACCCGCAGGAGGGTCCGCGGCCGCGACGAGCGCAGTCTCGCCGGCTCGCTCCTGCTGCACGGGACGCTGATCGTCGCGTCCCTCATCTCGTTGTTCCCCATCGTCTGGCTCGTCCTGACCTCGCTCAAGCCGCGCGACGGCTGGCTCTCCACCGAGCTGAAGTTCTTCGACGGCGCCTCCCTGGACAACTACACCCGGGTGCTGACCGAGACCCAGTTCCCGAGCTGGCTGCTCAACTCCGTGATCATCGCGGGGCTGACCACGGTCATCGGCGTCTTCCTGGCCTCGACGACCGGGTACGCGATCAGCCGCTTCCGCTTCCCGGGCTACCGCGGGATCATGTGGATGCTGCTGGTCACCCAGATGTTCCCGGTGGCGATCCTGATCGTGCCGCTGTACAACCTGATGGCGGGCCTGGGGCTGCTCAACCAGATCCCGGGTCTGGTCATCGCCTACATGACCGTGGCGGTGCCGTTCTGCGCGTGGATGATGAAGGGCTACTTCGACTCCATCCCGCGCGAGATCGACCAGGCCGGCATGATCGACGGGCTCTCGCCGTTCGGTACCTTCTGGCGGGTCATCCTGCCGCTGGCCCGGCCGAGCCTCGCGGTCACCGCGTTCTACTCCTTCATGACCGCCTGGGGCGAGGTCGCCTACGCCACGGTCTTCATGACGGGGGACGACACGCGGACGCTGGCCGCGGGCCTGCAGCAGTTCGTCGGGCAGTACTGGGCCGACTGGGGCCTGCTGACGGCCGCGGCCGTGCTCATCGCGGTGCCCGCGGCGGTCGTCTTCCTGCTGGTCCAGCGCAACCTCGTGGCCGGCCTCACCGCCGGTGCCACGAAGCTGTGACACCACTGCCGTACCACAATTTTGATCACGTCCTGACATGTCATTTGATCGGGGGACAAATATGACCGAGCTCGTCCACGCGGACCGTGCCGCCGAGACCGAGGCCACGGGCCGCTGGTGGCGGGACGCGGTGATCTACCAGGTCTACGTGCGCAGCTTCGCCGACGGCAACGGCGACGGCATCGGCGACCTCCTGGGCGTGCGGAGCCGGCTGCGCTACCTCGCCGACCTGGGAGTCGACGCGATCTGGCTGAACCCGTTCTACACCTCGCCGATGGCCGACTTCGGCTACGACGTGGCGGACTACCGGGACGTGGACCCGATCTTCGGCTCGCTGGCCGACGCCAAGGCGCTGATCGACGACGCGCACCGGCACGGCCTGCGGGTGATCGTCGACGTGGTGCCCAACCACACCTCCGACCAGCACGTCTGGTTCCAGGAGGCACTGGCGGCCGGGCCGGGCACGCCCGCGCGGGAGCGCTACATCTTCCGCGAGGGCAAGGGCGCGGACGGGGAGCTCCCGCCGAACGACTGGGAGTCGGTCTTCGGCGGGCCTGCCTGGACCCGGCTGCCCGACGGGCAGTGGTACCTGCACCTGTTCGCCCCCGAGCAGCCGGACCTCAACTGGGAGAACCCCGAGGTCCACGCCGAGTTCGAGTCGATCCTGCGGTTCTGGCTGGACCTGGGCGTGGACGGCTTCCGCATCGACGTCTCGCACGGCATGGTCAAGGCCGAGGGGCTGCCGGACGTCGGCCACGCCGACCAGGTCAAGATGATCGGCACCGAGGTGGTGCCGTTCTTCGACCAGGACGGCGTGCACGAGATCCACCGCGCCTGGCGCCGGCTGCTCGACTCCTACCCCGGCATGCGCATCGGCGTCGCCGAGGCGTGGGTGCCGTCCCTGGACCGGCTGGCCAACTACGTCCGCCCGGACGAGATGCACCAGGCGTTCAACTTCCACTTCCTGACCACCCCGTGGGACGCCGCCCGGTTCCGCAAGGTGATCGACGAGTCGCTGGCGTCCTCCGGCGCGGTCGGCGCGCCCGCGACCTGGGTGCTGTCCAACCACGACGTCAAGCGGCACGTCACCCGCTACGGCCACGGCGAGCTCGGTCTGCGCCGGGCCCGCGCGGCGGCCCTGCTGACCCTGGCCCTGCCCGGCTCCACCTACGTCTACCAGGGCGAGGAGCTCGGCCTGCCGGAGGTGCTCGACCTGCCGGAGGAGTATCTGACCGACCCGCAGCGGCTGCGCAACCCCGAGGACGGGCGCGACGGCTGCCGCGTGCCGATCCCGTGGGCCGACGTGGAGCCCCACTTCGGCTTCAGCCTGCCCGGCATCGAGGAGACGTGGCTGCCCATGCCCGCCTCCTGGGGGCCGCTCAGCGTCGAGTCCCAGCTGCGCGACCCCGCCTCCACGCTGAGCCTCTACCGCGAGGCGCTGCGGATCCGGCGGGACCTGACCTCCCTCGGGGACGAGTCGCTGACCTGGCTCGACTCCCCGGCGGGCACCCTCGCCTTCACCCGGGGCGACGGTTTCGCCGTCACGGTCAACCTGACCGGCGAGCCGGTCGAACTGCCTGCGCCCGGCCGGGTGCTGCTGGCCAGCGCCGGGGTGGAGGTCGCCGGCGGCACCGTGCGGCTGGCGCCGGACTCCGCCGTCTGGTGGGGACGCGATGACGCATAACGGTGCCTCCTTCGGCACCGGTACGGCCCGGCTGACCGACATCGCCGCCCAGGCGGGGGTGAGCGAGGCGACGGTCAGCCGGGTGCTGAACGGCAAGCCGGGGGTCTCGGCGGCGACCCGGCAGGCGGTGCTGACGGCGCTCGACCTGATGGGCTACGAGCGGCCGCAGCGGCTCCGTCAGCGCAGCAACGGGCTGATCGGGCTGGTCACGCCGGAGCTGGACAACCCGATCTTCCCGGCCTTCGCGCAGGCGATCGAGAAGGCGCTCACCCAGCACGGCTACACGCCGCTGCTCTGCACCCGGCTGCCCGGCGGCGCCGCCGAGGACGAGTTCACCGAACTGCTCGTCGAGCGCGGGGTGAGCGGCATCATCTTCGTCTCCGGGCTGCACGCCGACACCACCGCCAACCAGGACCGCTACACCCGGCTACTCGGGCAGGGTGTGCCGCTGGTCCTGCTCAACGGGCACTCGGGCGACGTGCAGGCCCCGTTCATCTCACCGGACGACTGGGCCGCGGCGCGGCTGGCCGTACAGCACCTGGTCGACCTCGGGCACGAGCGCATCGGCCTGGCGGTCGGGCCGGCCCGCTTCGTGCCGGTCATCCGGAAGATCGAGGGCTACCGGCGCGCGATGTCCCAGCTGCTCGGGACGACCGAGGTGGACGAGCTGATCTCGCACTCGCTGTTCTCGGTGGAGGGCGGCCAGGCGGCGGCCGGGGTGCTGCTGGAGCGCGGCTGCACCGGCATCGTGTGCGCCTCGGACCTGATGGCGCTGGGCGCGATCCGGGCCTGCCGGGACCGGGGCCTGTCGGTGCCCGGCGACGTGTCGGTGGTCGGCTTCGACGACTCGCCGCTGATCGCCTTCACCGACCCGCCGCTGACCACCGTGCGCCAGCCGGTGCAGTCGATGGTGACGGCCGCGGTGCACACCCTGCTGGAGGCCATCGCGGGGACCCCGGGGCAGCACTCCGAGCTCATCTTCCAACCGGAGTTCATCGTCCGCGGCTCCACGGGCTCCGGCCCGAAGATCGTGCGCTGACCCGTCCGCCCCCGTCCGCCCCTGCCCTCCCGGAAGTCCGTGCCCGGGAGGGCAGGGGCGGACGGGGGCGGTTTTCCCGGGCGGTTCTCCGGACGCCCCGTCCGGGGTTCCCGTACCACAGGACATATCCTGGACATCTCCTCCGAACATCTGTGAAACCTGTCCAGGACACCCTGGGGGCCAGAGAGAGGTGATCGGGATGATGTTGCGGCTACGGGTGTCCTTCCCCGACAGGCCGGGCGCCCTGGGGAAGGTCGCCCGGGTGCTCGGCACGCTGGGCGCCGACATCCTCCAGGTGACGGTCCTGGAACGGGAGACCGGCCGGGCGGTGGACGACTTCGTGGTCTCCTGGCCGGGGTCGCCGGACACCGCGGCCGTGCGGGACCGCCTGTCCGCGGTCCCGGGGATCCGTGTCGAGGGCGTCTGGCCGACCCGCGAGGTCCCGGGGGCCGCTCCCGACTACGACCTGCTCCGCCACGTCGCCACCGACCCCTCGCGGGCCTTCGCCACGCTCGTGGACGCCGTGCCCGACCTGGTCGGCGCCGAATGGGCGGTGGCCCTCTCCTCCGACGGGGACGGCCTGGTGCACCGGAGCTGGCAGGCCCCGCCCTCCCTCGACGAGGGCGGCGGCATCGCCGGCGTCAAGCTCGCCGACCTCGCCTCGCTGCGTCCCGCCACCCTGGCGTCGGGCTCCCACCAGCTGATGAGCCTGCCCGTCCCCGCCGCGCGGATCCACCTGGTGCTGGCCCGGACCACGGGCCCGTCGTTCCACCGCGCGGAGGTGGACCGCGCCGGTCGGGTCGTCGAGCTCGTCTCCCTCATCGCCGGCCTCTGACCCCGCCCCTGTAACGTTCCAGCGGGCTGTCACGTTCCAGGAGACGGGGTACGGCGGGCTCGTCCGGCCCGGCGGCGGAGCGGGCTCAGCGGTGCGGCGGGTCGATCCGGGAGCCGTCGGGTGCGAAGAGCAGCAGGCGGGTGGCGTCGACGCCGACGCGGGCGGGCTCCCCGGCCCGCCAGACGGGGCGGGAGCCGACCCGGACGATGAGGTCGGCCCGGCGGTGGGTGCCGCTGGACTGGTCCTGAGCCTGGTACTGGGGCTCGGCTTGGTCCTCGCCGTTCGACAGCAGCCGGCGCATCATCGTGCGGATCCGGCCGCCCTGGGCGGGGTCGGCTCCGCGGGCGTGCAGCCGGGGGTCCGGGGGCTCGGGGACGCTCACCGAGGTGATGCCGGACTCGACGTAGGCCATCCACTCGTGGCCGTGGTACTCCAGGGCCCGGACGCGGCCGAGGAAGACCGGTCCCTCGAAGGTGTCCGGCACCGGGGCCAGGCAGTCGGGGCGCAGGCCGACGATGATCTGGTTGCCGACGTGCTGGGAGATGGCGTAGGCGCGCGGATCGCTCCACGGGATGGTGATCTGGTGCGGGCCGAAGTCCAGCAGGATGAACTGGTTCTGCGGCGTGCGGACGACCGCCGAGAGCAGGTTCAGCTGCTGGGAGTTGAGGAAGGCCGCGGTGAAGGCGGTGGCCGGGTCGTTGTAGACCTGGCCGGGGGTGCCGACGTCCTGCAGCACGCCGCGGTTCATGATGGCGATCCGGTCGGCCAGGGTCAGCGCCTCGACCTGGTCGTGCGTGACGTAGATGGTGGTGACGCCCAGCGAGCGGACCAGCGAGCCGATCTCCATGCGCAGTTCGGTGCGCATGCCGGCGTCCAGGTTGGACAGCGGCTCGTCCATCAGGAAGAGCGAGGGCTGCCGGACGATCGCGCGGCCCATCGCGACCCGCTGCCGCTGGCCGCCCGAGAGCGTTCCAGGGCGGCGGTCCAGGGTCTCGTCGATGTGCAGCGCCTTGGACAGTTCGGTGACGCGGTCCCGGACCATCTCCGGGTCGGCCTTGGCGATCTCGAGCGGGAAGGAGAGGTTGCCGCGGACGGTGCGGTGCGGGTAGAGCGCGCCGTTCTGGAAGACCATGGCGACGTCGCGGTCACGCGGGGCCAGGTCGTTGGCCAGGTTGCCGCCGAGCCACAGGTCGCCGGAGGTGACGTCCTCCAGCCCCGCGATCATCCGCAGCAGGGTGGACTTGCCGCAGCCCGACGGTCCGAGGAGCACCAGGAGCTCCCCGTCCTCGGCCCGCAGGTTCATCCGGTCGACCGCGAGGTACCCCCCTGGGTACACCTTGGTCACGTTGTCGAGGACGACGGTACTCATGCGCGCTCGTTCCTCCCGGACGAGGATGCCCGGATCCAGCCGTGTGATTGATGAGGTAGTACATCGCGCAATGTGGCTTTGTGTCCATAGATGCCATCAGAAATCACACATCTGCAGGTCACAACTCTGTTACCGCCTTCTTCCCGTCTCGTCAGCCGGACTGATTCGTGCCGCCGATTCCGGACATTCCGCCGTCGCCCCACCCGCCGGACCCGGTGGGATGTTAGTATTTTCGGAAAGTTTACGTAAGAAATTTCACAGCGGGCCGGGACGGGCCGCCCGGCTTGCCGTCTCCTCCGCCCGCATGGTGAGGTGGGTTCCGATGGACGGTGAAGTGACGCAGATCCCGCGCTCGCGTGCCGACGGGGCCGCCACCCGTCTGGCCGACATCGCCGTACAGGCGGGGGTGAGCGAGGCGACGGTCAGCCGGGTGCTGAACGGCAAGCCGGGGGTCTCGGCGGCGACCCGGCAGGCGGTGCTGACGGCGCTCGACCTGATGGGCTACGAGCGGCCGCAGCGGCTCCGCCAGCGCAGCAACGGGCTGATCGGGCTGGTCACGCCGGAGCTGGACAACCCAATCTTCCCGGCCTTCGCGCAGGCGATCGAGAAGGCGCTCACCCAGCACGGCTACACGCCCGTGCTCTGCACCCAGCTGCCCGGCGGCGCGCCGGAGGACGAGTTCACCGAGCTGCTGATGGATCGCGGGGTGAGCGGCATCGTCTTCGTCTCCGGGCTGCACGCCGACACCACGGCCCGGATGGACCGCTACACCCGGCTCATCGACCGGGGGCTCCCGATCGTCCTGCTCGACGGCTACACCGACCAGATCGACGCGCCCTTCATCTCGCCGGACGACAGGCTCGCCGCGCGGCTGGCCGTGCAGCACCTGGTCGACCTCGGGCACGAGCGCATCGGCCTGGCCCTCGGCCCGCGCAGGTTCGTGCCGGTCGTCCGGAAGATCGAGGGCTACCGGCAGGCGATGTCCCAGCTGCTCGGGACGACCGAGGTGGACGAGCTGATCTCGCACTCGCTGTTCTCGGTGGAGGGCGGCCAGGCCGCGGCGGTGAAGCTGCTGGAGCGCGGCTGCACCGGCATCGTGTGCGCCTCGGACCTGATGGCGCTGGGCGCGATCCGGGCCTGCCGGGACCGGGGCCTGTCGGTCCCGGGCGAGGTGTCGGTGGTCGGCTTCGACGACTCGCCGCTGATCGCCTTCACCGACCCGCCGCTGACCACCGTGCGCAAGCCGATTGGCGCGATGGCCTCGGCGGCGGTGGAGACGCTCCTGGAGGAGATCAACGGCGCGCCGGGCAAGAACATGGAGCTGATGTTCCAGCCCGAGCTGGTCGTGCGCCGCTCCACCGGCTCCGGCCCGCTGGTCAACCGCTGACCCTCCCACCACCGTCGGCCCCGGCCCGACCGCCGGCCCCTCCGCTCCACCCGCTCCGAGCCCCAGGCCTCCGGCCGCCCACCGCCTCGGAGCCCTCACCGCCTCCGGCCCTCCGTACGGCCGGCCCCTCCGGACAAGGATCGTGAACCGATGACCCACGACGTCGTGGTGATCGGCGGGACGGGCGTGGACACCACCGCCTACGTGCCCGCCCTGCCCCTGCCCTACGCCGACACCTACGCTGTCCCGCCGGTGGTCGACCGGATCGGCAACACCGGCAGCGGCGTCGCGCTCGGCTGCCACGCGCTCGGCCTGCGGGTGCGCATCGTGGACCTGGTCGGCGACGACCCGCAGGGACGCCTCATCCGGGAGCACTTCGCGGCCCGGGGCGTCGACGCGGGCTGGGCCACCGCCCCCCAGGGCACCCGGCGCAGCGTCCTGCTCGTCGGCCCGGACGGGCGGCGCACCTCGCTGTTCGACCCGCGCGCCGAACCGGGCGAGCGGCTCCCCGGCGACCTCTACCTGGACGCCGTCCGCGACGCCCGGCACGTCCACGTGTCGATCACCGACTTCTCCCGGCACGTCTACCCCGACCTGGCCGGCCGCCCCGCCGCCACGGTCTCCACCGACCTGCACGACTGGGACGGGGCGAACGACCACCACCGGGACTTCGCCCGCTCCTCGGGACTGGTCTTCCTGTCCGCGGCCGCGCTGGGGGATCGGCGCGAGGAGGTCATGCGCGCCATCCTCGCCATGGGCCGGGCCGAGACCGTGGTCTGCACGGCGGGCGCCGACGGCTGCCACGTGCTCGACTCCGGGGGGCTGAGGCACTTCGCGGCCGCGCCGCTGCCCGGACCGGTGGCCGACAGCAACGGCGCGGGCGACGCCTTCGTCAGCGGATTCCTGTACGGCAGGCTGCACGGCCGCCCGGTGGAGGAGTGCGTGCGCCTCGGCGCGGCCGCGGGGGCCCACGCCTGCACGGTGACGGGCACCCACGAGGACCCGATCACCGAGAAGGCCCTGCTCGACCGGGTGTAGCGGGCGCCGCCGCGGTCCCACGAGGAAGGCAGGGCCGCGGCGGTCAGTGCGAGGAGTCCAGCTCCGCCAGCAGGGCGGCGGCCTTCTCCCGGTAGGAGGCGACGCCCGCAAGCTTGACGTGCTCGTAGCCGCGGATCACCTCGGGCAGCTCGGCCAGCTCGCGGACCCGGTCCTCGGTCTGCGGGGTCAGGCCCGCCAGGGCGCGGTGCACGTCGCGGGTGTACTCGGCGACGAGCTCCCGCTCGACCCTGCGCACCCCGGCCGCGCCGAACGGGTCCAGCCTCGTGCCGCGCACCCTGCGCATGCCGTACAGCAGGCGGAAGGCCGGGTCGAACCAGGAGCCCAGGCGGAGCTTGCGCTTCATGCCCATCGCCCGCAGGACCGGGGGGTGCAGGTTGTAGGAGATCTTCGCGCCGGGCCCGAACTCGGCGGCGATCCTGGCCCGCTCGGCCGGGTCGAGGTGCAGGCGCGCGACCTCGTACTCGTCCTTGTAGGTCATCAGCCGGTGCAGCTGCCGGGCGTAGGCCTCGGTGACGGGGCAGCGGTCCGGCGTCTCGCGGGCGAGGACCTCGCGGACCGCGTCGGCGTACCGGGCGGCGTAGCGCAGGTCCTGGTAGGCGACCAGGTCCGGCACCCGGACGGTGAGGATCCGGTGCAGTTCACCGCCCTCGGCCGCGCCGACCGACTCGACCAGCCGTCGGACCGCGTCGCCGAGGGGGCCGTCGGGGGCGCCGGGGCCCGCCGACGGGGCGGAGGCGTCACCGGAGACGCCACCGGAGACGGTGCCGGTCGCCCGCGCCACCGCCTCCGGGTCGGCGACGACCGCCCGGCCCCAGTGGAAGGCGGCCACCGTCTTCTCGGCCGACCTGCCGCCGCCCGTCCGGATGGCCCGCTCGATCGCCTGGAGACTGAGCGGGATGAGCCCGCGCTGCCAGGCCGCGCCGACCACGATGGTGTTGGCCGGCATGTGGTCGCCGAACAACGCCTGGGCGACCTGCTCGGCGTCGAGGTAGACGTTCAGCTCGCGGCGGGTCCGCGCCTCGAGCGCGCCGATCGGCGAGGCGGTGTCGGTCAGGTTCGTCGCCGGGTCGAGCACCATGGAGCCGGTCGGGACCAGGCTGGTGGAGACCACGGCCACGGTCCGGTCGCGGTCGGCGGCGCGCAGGTGGCGGGGGTCGGTGGCGCCGATCAGGTCCAGCGCCAGGTAGGCGTCCACGCTGGCCGCGCTGGCCCGGCCGGACCGCTCCCCGTCCTCCCCGGCGCCCTCGCCACCGTAGATGACGATGTCGGAGACGACCGTGCCGCCCTTCTGCGCTAGGCCGGTCTGGTCGAGCCCCCGAGACCGCTTGCCGTCCAGGAGGGCGGCGGTGCCGAGGATCTGCGCGACCGAGACCACGCCGGTGCCGCCGATGCCGACCAGGCGGACGGTGGTCTCGCCGGTGCGGGCCTCGGGCTCGGGCAGGGCCGGGGGAGCGGGTACGGCGCGCCGCTTCGCCTTCCCCTTCGCGGGCACCACCGTCAGGAAGGACGGGCAGTCGCCCTCGACGCAGGAGTAGTCCTTGTTGCAGGACGACTGGTGGATCTCGGTCTTGCGGCCGAACTCGGTCTCCACCGGCAGCACCGACAGGCACTCCGACTTCTTGGCGCAGTCGCCGCAGCCCTCGCAGACCCGCTGGTTGATCACCACCCGCCGGGCCGGGTCGGGCAGCGCGCCCTTCTTGCGCAGCCGGCGCTTCTCGGCGGCGCACTGCTGGTCGTGGACCAGCACCGTCACGCCCGGGATCGCGGCCAGCTCGCGCTGCGCGTCCTCCAGAGCGCTCCGGTCGCGCACCTCGGCGATCTTCGCCAGCTTGACGCCCCGGTAGCGCCCCGGCTCGTCGGTGGTGACGATCACCCGGCGCACGCCCTCGACCTCCAGCCAGCGGGTCAGGTCGGCCACCGCCAGGGACGGCTGGATGGTCTGCCCGCCGGTCATCGCGACCGCGCTGTTGTAGAGGATCTTGTAGGTGATGTTGACGCCCGCGCCGACCGCGGCCCGGACCGCGAGCGAGCCGGAGTGGTGGAAGGTGCCGTCGCCGAGGTTCTGGAAGATGTGCGGGGTGTCGGTGAAGGGCGCCTGCCCGATCCACTGGGTGCCCTCGCCGCCCATCTGGGTCAGGCCGGTGAGCGTGCCCTTGCCCTCGGGGTTGAGCACCACCATCGTGTGGCAGCCGATGCCGGCGCCGACGGGCGCGCCGTCCGGGACGGCGGTGGAGCGGTTGTGCGGGCAGCCGGAGCAGAAGAACGGGGTGCGCTGGGCGGCGAGCAGCTTCAGCGGCTCCGGCCGGGAGATCACCGCCAGGCTCCGGGCCACGCGGTCGCCGAGGTCGGAGGGGTCCTGCCCGGTGATGACGCCCCTGCGGCGCAGCCGGAAGGCGATCGCCTTGGCGGCCAGGTCTGCGTCCACGCCGCCCGCCTGCGGGATCAGCCGGGCGCCGTTCTCATCGAGCTTGCCCAGGACGCGCGGGGCGTCCGCGGTGCCGTACAGGACGTCCTTGATCAGTGTCTCCAGCAGGGGGCCCTTCTCCTCCACGACCAGGATCTCGTCCAGGCCGCGGGCGAAGGCCCGGACGATCTCCGGCTCCAGCGGCCAGAGCATGCCGATCTTCAGCAGCCGGACGCCGGCCTCCTCCGGCGTGATGCCGAGCTTGCGGAAGCCCTCGCGCACGTCGTGGTAGGCGGTGCCGGAGGCGGCGATGCCGAGCCGGGCGCCCGCGGGGTCGGCGGTGATCCGGTTGAGGCCGTTCTCCCGGGCGTAGGCGCGGGCCAGCTCGGTGCGCGGGCCGACCAGGGTGCGCTCCATCTCCAGCGACCAGGGGGTGAGCAGCGTGCCGTTCGGCATGTGCCGGTACGGCCTGCCTTCGTATTCGACGCTGTATCCGACACCGTTTTCGCCGCCGTCGTCGTTCTTGACGCCGGGCATGACCGGGACGACCCGGTCATGCCCGACGCTCACGGTGGCGGTGCCGTCCACGACGTTGGAGACGGCCTTCACCGCGACCCACAGGCCGCTCGCCCGCGAGGCCGCGATGGCGTGGCGGCCCAGGTCGAGCAGCTCCTGGACGCTGCCAGGGTGGACGATCGGCATGCCGAGGGCGGCGAGCGCGCTCTCGGTGGCGGAGGGCAGGGTGGAGGACTTGCACGTCGGGTCGTCGCCGCAGAAGGCGATCAGGCCGCCCAGCGGGTGGGCGCCGACGAAGTTGCCGTGCCGGAAGGCGTCGGCCGCGCGGTCCACGCCGGGGGCCTTGCCGTACCAGACGCCCAGCACGCCGGCCCTGCGCGGGCGGGGGAGGGTGGGCACGAGCTGGCTGCCCCAGACGGCGGTGGCGCCCAGCTCCTCGTTCTGCCCGGGGCGGTGCACCACGCCGAGGGGCTCGGCGTGCTCACGGGAGCGGGCCAGCTCCAGGTCGAAGCCGCCGAGCGGGGAGCCCGGGTAGCCGGACACCATCGTGCCCGTGTCGAGTCCGGCGCGGCGGTCGGCGCGCATCTGGTCGAGGATCACCCGCACCAGTGCCTGCGTGCCGGTCATGAAGACCTGGCCCTCGTCGAGGAGGTACCGGTCGTCGGGAGTGATCTCGCGTGGATCGGCGAAGATCGTCATGCTGGTGGTCCCGTCTGTCGGCCCCGCTTGGATTGCGGCAAGGTTATGTCAGAGGGACCGGAATCCGATGCCAACATTCGCGGTGGTCAACGCCTCGATTAGCATCATTCGCCATGGACGCAACGGACCGCGCAATTCTCAGCCATCTGCAGGTGGAGGGACGGCTGAGCAACCTGGAGCTGGCCGACCGGGTGCGCCTGACGCCCTCCCCGTGCCTGCGCCGGGTCCGGAACCTGGAGGAGACGGGGGTGATCACCGGCTACCGGGCCGTGGTCGACCCGGCCGCGGTGGGGCGGGGCTTCCAGGTCCTCGCCTACGTGGAGCTGCAGGGCCAGGACGCCGAGACGGTCACCGCCTTCGAGGCCGCCGTCATGGAGATCGACGACGTCGTCGAGTGCCTGCGCATGTTCGGCCACCCGGACTACGTGCTGCGGGTCGCGGTGCCCGACATGGAGGCGTACAGCAGGCTCCGCCTGGAGCGGCTGGGACGCCTGCCCGGCCTGGACAAGCTCACCTCGCAGATCGCGATGAAGGCGCTGAAGCCGGGAGGCGTCCTGCCGCTGTGAGGGCCGCTGTGAGGGCCGCTGTGAGGGCCCGCCCCCGGAGCCGCCCCGCCCCCCGCGGGCCGCTCCGGGCGGGCCGGTCCGGTCCGCCTGTTGACGGCCGGTACGGCATTGCGTACGTTCCGCATGGGCCGTCTCCCCGGGCCTCCCGGGACCGGACAGTGAGGGGTTGCGATGACCGCAGAGCCGGATCCGAGGAATCCCCGGCCGGACCTGGTCCCGGGACCGCTGGGCACGCCGCCTCCGGAGTTCGCCCGCCGGCAGGAGTCGGGGCCGCTGGAGCCGGCGGCCATGCCCAGCGGGG
>BMQD01000044.1 GCA_014647935.1 Planomonospora parontospora | reverse complement strand
CGACGGCTTGCCGAAGACGAGCGCCGCGATACCGCCTGACCGGTTTCGCAACAGTCACTCAGACAGGCGCGCCATGTCGGGAACCGAAGAGGGGGTTGCGCTCGACCACGGGGCGGTGCTGGCCGCGATGGACCGCGTGTTGAAGATCATGGATCGGCGTGCCCGGTTGCTGGGGCTCGACGCTCCCGCCCGCCATGAGGTGCTGACCCTCGACTGAATCGACGCGGAGATCAACGAAGTAACCCGCCATCTCATCGGCTCCGCTCTGGGCTCCAAGCAAATCGCCCACATGACTGAGCAAGCACCCATCGCGGCAGGAATGATCGATGACGCTCGAGCGGACGGATTAACAGGCTGCTGGCAGCATCGAGCCTGCTCTGCGGCCCCCTCAAGGGCCGCGGAGAACAGGCTCGTCTCTGCGTGGGGCGTGATGAACGAGGTGCCGGCACGGACAACCACCTGACCAACCGGATGAATGCCATCGTCTGCTGTCTGAACGCGACCGAAGGAACGGACTACCCAGTTCCGAGACTTATCGGCAAGCTTTCCATATCAGGCCATGGATGGCCGTCCGGCCGCGCCAAAAGTGATCTTCTCAGGCAGACTCTAGCCAGAATTGGATCTTGAGTAGTGTGAAACTGATCAGATCCGGCGTGAACTCCTCATGGCCGAGCGCCTTGCGATAGGCTCTGATCCGCCAGACACCGTTCTTCCTGCCGAGATCGAATACTGCGCCGTAGGACTCGCCGCCGGAGTACTGGTTAACGGCGCGGATCTTTCCTGAGGTCAGGCGCACGCTTCCGGACCAGGTCCTGTCCCAGGTGTTGAGAGCGGGCGGCGGTCCGTCCCAGAGTTCGTACTTGATCAGGCATCTCTCACTGTCGATCTCGTGGATCGCGATCCCGTCGTCACCGGTGCCGATCCAGCCTTCCGCGTCGGTTGGGGTCTCATTGAGAGCCCAACCGGTCGCGACGTCTTCGACGCCCTCCAGGTACTTCGGTATCTCGCGCCGGTCGAGGAGTTCTGCGATGAGCTCTGCCATGGGTTTCTGACGCTCCTGAAGGTCGGGGGTGGGGCCTGTCCGGGCGCTGCCGGGCAGGCAGCAGGAGAAGAATAGATCTTGCAGAATCTGGGATGGGCGGCGCGCAGAGATCGTGCCCCGGGAGCTGTAGCGCGCCCTGATAGCCGTTGCGCTCATGGCCTGGCTGATCCCCGGTTTGGTGCGGACCCGTCACGGTGGGCGGTGTGGACGCGCGGCGCCCCCGGAGGATCAGGGGCGCAAGCGCGGACTTCCGATGGAAGAGAAAAATGGATCTTCCTCGGGGCCGGCGGATTCAGCGCTGACGCGCATCCGCCGTCCCGCGGGGCAGTCGGATCGCTCGCTGCCTGCCCGTGTCCATCCTGGCGAAGCCAATCAAGAGAAAGATCCACTGATGAGTGGATCAGCTTCTATCCCTGATGATCGTCACTCGGCTCTGTCTCATCTGTCTCATAGTGAGCGGGATATCCGATGGACCACAGCACCCGAGGATGCTCGCGCGGCGCGACCAGCTCGACCCGACGGCCACCCGCAGGTTCGTCCCCGTCAAGCGGCATCCGTCGCAGCCATCCGGCAGCCATGAGCCGACCCAGCGCCATCCCTGCGCCGGGCAGCGTGCAGCCGGCCACCCGTGCCAGCGCCACCGTGACCGGCCCATCCGGTACCGACGTGACGCCGTGCGGAGCGGCACTCTCGATCAGGAATCGCAAGATCCGCCGATCCGGCCTGAGCAGCACGGCACGGATGCTCCGACGTCGGATCGCCCACAACCGCATGATCGCGGAGCACCGTTCGACGTCGGGTCGGCGATCGTGAGCCGGCAGGGGCACGCGCTCGCGCTCCTCGCCCGTCGGGGAGTCACAGCCCGCCAAGAGCCCGTTGCGGTACGCGCCCATGCTCCGGTACCGGGGTGGGCGATACGGTGGCCTTTGAGGATGATGCGGTATCGGCCTTGTCATTCTTGCTCCGCGGGATCCTGGTAGCTCTCGTTCCCGTTCCCGGGTCCCCCCTTATGGGGGGGGAACCTGGGGAACTTGGGGGAGTTCCCGGTAGTTCCCGAGTAGTTCCCTGATCTTGGGGACTATGTGTGGGAAAGAGCTGGCGACCATCCACCCTGATCTCCTCGGCAGCTAACAAATCGCCGATGATATCGAGGTTTGCGCTGTAATTCCCCTTGGCCTTCTTCGCCAGTTTCGTCTTGCTGATACCGGGATTCTCGGCGAGGGAGCGAAGTATCCGAGAACTGTTCCCGGAACTAGTTCCCGGATCTTGGACGTGGTCGCCCGTGGAACTGGTGAGGACCACCGACCCGTCCACCTGGGCAACCGTGAGCAGAAGAGCCGGAGGTCTCGGAGCATCTTTCTGCTTGGTGCATTCCAGCTTCATCCCGTGACAGTCCTTCTGCTCGTTGGCTCTCAGGATCGTGTCCGCGGCGCCGTCGATCGCCGTCGAACCTCGGAGTCTGTCCCCCCCGGACGCGGTGTGGTGGAGCATGAGCACACACGCTCCGGTGGCGGATCGGATCTTGTCCACGGCTGCCACCACGGTCCCCATGTCCTTGGCGGAGTTCTCCTCTAATCCCTCGGTGACGCGGGCCTGCGTGTCGATGACGACCAGGGCTACACCAGCGGGGAACTCTTCCCGGAGAGCGGCAGCGAGCGCGTCAGCGTCTCGCACGAGGTCAATGGACTTGAAGAGGAACCGCACCCGCATCTCCCGACCATGTTGCGCCTCCCAGGCGCGGACGCGGGCTTTGAATCCCGAGGCCCCTTCGGCGACGACGTAGACCGCCTCACCCTGTTGGATCGCGTGCCCATGCCAGGGCAGGCCGTTGGCAACGCACCCGGCCAGGTCCAGCGCGGCAAGTGACTTGCCCGCATTGGGCTTGCCGATCAGCCACGCCAGCGAATCCCGGAACAGCCACCCTTCGACCAGGGGTTCCGGCTCGGCGAGGTCATCGAACTGGGCGGAGGTGAGGAGTGCTTTGCGTAACTCCTCGACGCGCCCCGTGTCCTGGTCCGGAGAGTGCTCCGCAGCGTCGTACGGGAAGCTCACGTCGGACCCCCATCCCGGCCGGCGTCCGCCTCCGCCATCTTCCGGGAAATGTATTCCTCGATCGCTTCAGCGGGAACGAGGTAGAGCCTGCCGTCTCGGTAGGAGCGCAGTTGCCCGCTGCGCAGAAGCCGGAACACCTTGTCGCGTCCGATGCCGAGCACGCGAGCAGCGTCGCGGGGGTGGAGTATTCGCGGTGTGCCATCCATGGGGACCCCCTGATCCCTAATCGGGGCTAATCGTCCTTTCCAGTTGTCCACAGATCCGTGAACAGTTTCATCTGCCCGGAAGCGCATGCGACGGAGTCGCCCGCGATGACACGGGGCCCCGGTCCCGTGCTGACCCGCCAAGGTGGACGGTGCGGACGCGCGGCGCACCGCCGGAGGCATGGGGGCGCAAGCGCGGATCGTGTGTCAGGAGAAGTAAGGGGTTCTCCCGAGGCCGACGGAATGGGGTGTCGGAGTACCACCCGGGTGAACGATTGGGAGGTGGGGGAAGGACCCCGGGAGACCGCAGAGGACATCTCTGTAGCCGTGGCGACGAGTGATGACGCAAACGATCGGCGGAACGCAGTGGGGCGGAACATGGAGCAGGGAACGGAGCGGACGCCGGAGCAGTGGCAGACGGCCTCGGACGCCGAACGGGATGCCGAGATCATGCGCTTGCGGATCGCCGGCCGCAGTATGCGGGAGATCGCCCGGCTCGTCGGCTACGCCTCGCCGGCATCGGTGCATCGCCGGATCGGGATCGCTTACGTCCGCACTGTGCGGGAGGCGACCGACGTCGCCCGGGACATCGAGGTGCAACGCCTGGACGCGCTGCTCTGCCGTGCGTGGGCGGTGATGGACGCCGAGCACCTGGCCGTCTCCGCCGGTCGCGTGGTCCGTCGCCCGGTCGCCAGGGAAGACGGGATGCCGGTCGTGATCGGTCGCACGGAGAACGGGCAGCCGGTCTACGCCGAACGCGACGTGCTCGACTCCGGGCCGATCCTCGCAGCGATCGACCGCGTATTGAAGATCATGGATCGGCGTGCCCGGCTGCTGGGGCTCGACATTCCCGCCCGCCATGAGGTGCTGTCGCTCGACCGGATCGAATCCGAGATCGGCGCGCTGACGCGCGAGCTGATCGCCGCGGGAACGGACCCGGCAGAGGTCGAGCGAATCGGAGAGCAGGAGCAGGAATCCGCCACATGGCTCTCGTGAGCCGGCTCGCCGATGACGCGCCCCCGACTGAAGAAAGTGAGCCTGTAAGGCCCTTGGGAGTGCTCTGCGGCGCTCTCAGCGCCGCGCGTGGCCGCTGTCGGCAGAGATCGAGCGATCGGGATGGGTAGAGGCTTCCCGGTTCGATCTTCTCGTGGGACTGGACTCCTGTTACAGATGCGGATCGGTGATGGGTGTGGAATGTGATCTACCCGCATCCTCTGCGTAGATCTTTTGCCGGTTCCGCGCAGATGATCCTCGTCGGATTCCTCTACCGCGTAGGGCATTCTCCGGCCGTTGTTTCCTACTTCGGAAGGATCGGCTCTTGGGCGTCATTTGCTGCAATCGATCATCGCCGGTGTGGGCATGACGGGATGGCTTCCCCCGCACCGCTAGAGATCTAGGGGGCCTCATCGTGAGTGACGTGCAGCGCGTACTTCGTCCCGCCGAGGCGGCTCGCGTGCTCGGCATCGGTCGGGACAAGGTCTTCGAACTTCTCCGCAGCGGACAACTCCGTTCCTACAAGGAGGGCAGGCTTCGCCGCATCCCCGCGGAGGCCGTCGAGGAGTACATCTCCCGGAAGCTGACCGAGGCCGATGCGGAGCGAGTCGGAGGGTCTGAGCGCCTCCGTGAGTAGCCCCTGAAGGCTGAGCGGCGAGGAGCCCTCAGAGTCGCCTTTAGGCAGCCAGAGGATGTCGAGCGTCAACCGGCCATCACGAGTTGGTGTTCAAAGGTGGTCATTCGTAGTCTGTGCCCATGGGAAAAATGCGCGTCTCCGTACAAATCGACCAGCGAGATCTGGAGGAGATCGACCGCTTCGCCGAGCGGGACCGCCGGACGCGCTCCTCGCTCGTCGCTGAAGCCGTCGCCCGGTACGTCAGGGACCGCCTGAAGGACGAGGAGGGACAGCCGATGAAGTAGGCCCCGCCGACAGGGCGGGGGCCGGGTGCTCCAACACCCGACCCCCTGAAGGACCTGAAGAACGCACGCAGCCAAACGCACGAAACAAGGCCCGTTCCTATCCTGCCAGGGATGAGCGGGCCAGGACGGAACACGTATGACCACCCCCAAAGCCACGCGCCGACCGCGCGGTGAGGACGCGATCTATTTCGACGAGGCCAAGCACCTGTGGGTCGGCGCGGTGACGGTCGGCTTCGAGCCGAACGGCAGGCGTATCCGCCGGAAGGTGTCCGTCAAGCTCCCCAGGGAGGCGGAGGGCAAGGCCAAGGCGGAGATCCGCAAGAAGCTCCGGGAACTGCGCGTTGAGATCGAGGCCGGAGTCTTCACGCCGGAGAAGTACACCGTCGAGCAGTGCGTCCGCGACTGGTTGAAAGCAGGGCTCAAGGACCGTAGCCCGCGCACCGTCGCCACGCTGACCACCCTCGCCGAGAAGCACCTCATCCCCAGGATCGGGAAGGCGAAGCTCAAGACGCTGAAGGCCGACGACGTGGACAGATGGCTGGAGGTCTTGGCGACCACCCCGCAGACGAAGGAGAGCGGAGGCCGGGAGGGGGAGCCGCTCGCCACCCGAACCATCGTCACGATCCTCAGCATCCTCCGGAGGTCGATCAGAGAGGCGCAACGGCGTGACCTCGTACTGAAGAACGTGGCCGGCCTCGTCACCCCGCCGAAGGGCGGGACCGGACGCCCCAGCAGGGCGCTCAGCATCGAGCAGGCCGACGCCCTGAAGGAGGCGGCCCGCCAGCACCGATGGGGACCGTACTTCATCGTCAGCGTCACGCAGGGCCTGCGTACCGAAGAGGCGCGCGCCCTGACCTGGGACCGGGTCCATCTGGAGGCAGAGGAAGATCTGCCGCCCCGCATCGAGGTGTGGCAGTCCGTGAGAGATCACGGAGACACGAAGACGAAGCGGTCCCGCCGTACCATCGCGCTCTGCGCGGAGGCGGTGGAGGCGCTCAGGACGCAGCGGAAGCTCCAGGCGGCCGCTCGGCTGAAGTCCCGGCAGCCCTGGCAAGACAACGGCCTGGTCTTCACCACGCGCGTCGGCACGGCGCTCGACTCCGCAGCGGTGCGCCGGGCCATGAACGACATCGTGAGGGCGGCGGGCATCTCCGGCCACTGGTCGCCGCGCGAACTGCGGCACACCTTCGCGAGCATCCTGTCGGACAACGGGCTGCCCCTGGAGGAGATCGCCGACCTCATGGGCCACGCCGGGCCGCACATCACCGGAGCCGTCTACCGCAAGCAGATCAAGCCGGTGATCCGGAAGGGAGCCGAGATCATGGACGAGGTACTCAAACAGGCTCTGTAAGGGGCCAAGGCTCCCCGTTAGGCTCCCCGGCCCGGTGAAGGCTCGGGGAGCCTTTCTCGTAAGTTGGCTCTGACCTGCGGGTATGTAATGAAGAAGATCGGTTCCGGAGGTCGTTTCCTGTTAGCCTTCTGCAAACGCGACGAGGTCATCGACGAGGCCGTGACCAGGCTCCGGAAGCTCTCCTGAAACGCCCTGACCTGGAGAAACGCCCTGAAGAGGTCTGATGGGGCCTGAGGGCGTCCGGCGGGGGCGGCTCCCCATTCGGCTCCCCAAACCGCCCGATCGGCTCCCCACCTGGCTCCCCGCGCAAGCGGGCCGATATCTGCCCGGCAGCCCCCGGGCAGGCCCCACCCCCGACCTTCAGGAGTGTCAGAAGCCCATGGCAGAGCTCATCGCCGAACTCCTCGACCGGCGCGAGATTCCGAAGTACCTGCTCGGCAGGGAGAACAGCGTCTGGCGGCTCAGAGTCCACCGCAGGGCCCTCGGCCACGAGGAGTTCACACCGCACATCATCAGCTTCACGCTGCTCAAGCTCCAGTTCTGGCCGGAGCCTGTTGGATGAGGAATCGATTCTGGCGGGATCGGATGATCCTCCATCCGTTTGGTTCCCAGGCCCGGGGATCTTTCCTCATGAACAGACCCTGGACTGCGCACATGTAGCGAAGGAGATCGGTCCCAGGGGTCACTGCCGTTCGCTTTCTGCGAATGGGGCGAGGTGATCGACGAGGCCGCGACCAGGCTCCGGGGCCTCGGGAGCACCGGGCCGCAAGCGGCCCGCAACCACTGGTAACCCCGCTGAAAGCGATCCGGCGTACATCCGGAGGCGGCATCCGACCCCGGAAAGGAGCGCCTGCGATGACACGCGCCACGCGCGCCTTGCCGGCATCGCCGTCGCTCTCGGAACGGTCGCCGCAACCGGCGCGGTCAGCGCCTTCCCCCGCGCACGCCGAGGTGCGCGGCCCGTCCCGTACGGCGCCGCCCGGCAGCCTCATCGGCGACCTGCGGCGTTCCGACGGCGAGGACGGCGGCGTCCACGACTGCCCGGTCTCCGAGGAGCACGACCGCGCCGGCGAGCGCGGCTCCCGATGACACGCTCGATCATCCGATGGAAGGAGAAGCCCGCGGTGGCGACGGCTGAGACGGTGCCGAGGCGATGGCCCCTGGTGGGCCGCGAGGCGGAGCTGAAGGTGTTCGAGGCGGTCCTCGATGAAACCGGTTACAGCGGTTTCCTCATCTTCGGTGAGCCCGGTGTCGGCAAGACACGGCTGGCAGAGGAGTGCCTCGACGTCGCCGGCCTGCGGGGACACGCCGTGGGCCGCGCCGCCGCGACCGGCGCGGCGGCCGAGATCCCTCTCGGAGCGGTGGCCCATCTGTTGCCGGACGGGGTGGACCTGTCGCACCCCGTCGCGGGCTTCGCGACGGCGGTCCGGCTCATGTCGCGGGCCTACACCGCGACGGCGCGCCTCGTCCTGCTCATCGACGACCTGCACCTGCTCGACTCCACCTCGGCCCTGCTGCTACGCCAGCTCATGGAATCCGGCGCCGTCTTCCTGGTGGGCACGGTGCACTCGGGCGCCTCGTCCGCGGAGAGCGTCGTGACGCTCGGGCGGGGCGACGCCGTCCATCACGCCGACCTCGCACCGCTGACGTGGAGGGAGGTGAACGGGCTCCTCCGGGACGCCCTGGCCGGGCACGTCCACCGCGAGACCGTCGACCGGCTGCACGCCGCGAGCGGCGGCAACCCGCTTTACCTGGGTGAACTGGTGCGCGGCGCGCTGACCGAAGGCAGGCTGACGAACGACGGGGAGATCTGGCGGCTGGCCGCGACGGAGTCCCTTCCGGTCACCCGCCGCCTCACGGACCTGATCCGGCACCGGCTCGCGACGGTGGCTCCGCGCGCCCGCCGCGTCCTCGACGTCCTCGCGCTGTGCGGCCCGGTGTCCGTCGCCGACCTGGAGCGCGAGCCCGGCGCCGACGTCCTGGACGAGCTGGAGCGGGCCGGACTCGTCACCACCGTCCGGGAGGGACGGCGTGCGTACGCCCGCCTGGCGCACCCTCTCTACGCGGAGGTGCTGCCCGCGGACGTCACCGAGCCGCGCCGCCGGGAGATCCTGCGCGAGCAGGCGGACAGGCTGGGACGGACCGGCTCCCGCCGCCGGGAGGACGCCATGCGCCTGGCCTCCTACCGGCTCGCCGGCACCGGCACCGCCGATCCGGTCCTCCTCCTCCAGGCCGCCCGGCTCGCCTCGTACGGCGGCGACCACGCCCGTGCGCTCGCCTTCCTCCGGGCGGTTCCCGAGGAGGGCCTCACGTTCCCGGCGCTGCTCCTGCTCGGCCGTACGCTGTCGGAGGCGGGCCGGCCGCAGGAGGCGGAGGACGTGCTGCGCAGGGCGGACGAGGTGGCCACCACGGAGCGCCCCGCACTCGCGGTGGCGCTGGCGCGCACGCACAACCTCATGTGGTGCCGCGGCGCGGCCCGGGAGGAGGCCGTCGCGGCGAACGACGCCGCGCGCGACCGTGTCACCAGTCCGGCGGGCCTGTGGGTGCTGCGGGTGAACGAGGCCAACATCCTCTCCAGCCTGGGGTACCACGCCGAGAGCCTCGGCCTGCTCGACGGCATGCCGGAGGAGGAACCGCCGGCGGGCGACGTCGCGGGCGCGGTGACGTGGACGGCCGCCGCGGCGACGAGGGCCAGCGGGCTGGCCTTCATGGGGCGCGGCGAGGAGGCGGTGCGGTGGGCCGAGCGAGCCGTGGCCCTGTGCGCGAAGGCGAGGGACGAGGGCAGAGGCCACGGCCCGCAGGAGGCGGCCGCGCGATCCGCCCTCGTCCTCGCCCTGACCGAGAGCGGACGACTGGAGGAGGCCCGTGCCGTCGGCGAGCACGCCTACACCGACCCGGCCGGGGCGCCGACCGGATGGCAGCGCACACTCCTGGTCTTCCCGATCGCCCGCAACGCCTGGCTGGCCGGTCATCCGGCCTCGGCGCGCCGCTGGTACGCGGAGATCGTGCACGACACCCGCCCCCAGGGGGTGATCATCCGTCCGCTCGCCCTCGCCGGGCTCGCGGCGGCCGCCGCGCTGCAGGGGGACGTGCGCGCGGCGGAGGCCGCCCTCGCCGAGTACGCCGGTCTCGCAGCGCCGGTGCGGGTGCCCGAGGAACGACTCGGCGAGGCGTGGACGCATGTGGCGCGGGGGGAGCAGGGCGAGGCCAGGGCGGTGCTGCGGGCGGCGGCGGCCGAGGCCCGGGAGCGGGGCCAGTTCTCCTCCGAGGCCGTGCTCCTGACGGACCTCGCGCGGCTCGGATGCGCCGCCGAGGCGGCGGGCCGACTCGCGGAGCTCGCGGGGACCGGCGGTCCCTTCACGGCCGCCCGGGCACGCCTGGCGGCCGGGCTGGCCTCGGGCGATCCGGACGGCCTGTCGGCGGTGGCCGAGGACTTCGACCGGATGGGCGCCAACCTGCTCGCGGCGGAGGCGGCGAGCGTGGCGGCGGAGCTGTGGCGCCGCTCCGGGTACTCCCGGAAGGCCTCCGCCGCCGCGGCGCGGTCGACCGTGAACACCGTCCTGTGCGAGGGGGCGCGCACGCCCGTGCTGCGGACGGCCGGTGCGGCCATGCCGCTCACGGCCAGGGAGAAGGAGGTCGCGATCCTGGCCGCCGAGGGACTGGCCAGCAGGGACATCGCGGCCAAGCTGACGGTCTCGGTCAGGACGGTGGACAACCACCTGCAGCGCGTCTACGTGAAGCTGGGCGTCTCGACCCGCGGGGAGCTGACCGACCGGCTCGGCCGCGCGAACGCGTGAACCGCCAGTCCGACTTATGTCACGTTCGTGACTCTGGATGAGCACGGAGTCATCTCGATTTGAGTAGTCATCACTCAGGATCACCGCTGACCGCTCCTCCATGCTGAAGAGCGTGTGCGGACGCGCCGACCGCCGGCGCGTGCGGCGAGGCGGCCGGAGCCGCGGGGGAACGACCCGCGTCCGGCCGCTCTGAGGATCGTCCGATCGAGAACCGAGGAGAGGCCCTGACGATGTTCTTCCGTCTGCTGGGACGTGTCCAGGTCGAGAGCGCCGACGCGTCCGTCGTCGTCACCTCGGCCCCGATCAGGGGGCTGCTCGCCGCGCTCCTCCTCGAGGAGGGGCGCTTCGTCACGGTGGAGCAGCTGATGCACTCCCTGTGGGACAACCCGCCTGACTCGGCTCGCAAGAATCTGCGGCTGCACGTGGCCCGTTTACGCAGTCAGCTGGCGTCTCTGGACCTGCGTGAGCGGCTGGGCACGCTGCGGGGAGGCGGGGGCGGCTACCGGTTGCTGGCCGCCCCCGAGGAGGTCGATGCGATCCGGTTCAAGCGGCTGGCCGACCGGGGCTTCGCCGAGCTGCGTGCGCGGTCCGTGAGCACGGCGGAGGCGACCCTCGCCGAAGCCCTCAAGCTGTGGCAGGGGTCCATCGGACAGGACTGCACCGCCTCCGAGCGGTTGAGAGCCCGGTTCGCCGCCTTCGACGAGCTGCATCTGACAGCGCGGGAACGACTGGTGGAGGCCCGCCTGTGCCGCGGCCGTACGATCGAGCTCGTCCCGGAGATCCTCGACATACTGACCGCCGCGCCGTTCCGGGAGAACTCCTGGGCGCACCTGATGCGCGCCTACTACCTGGGCGGCGACGCGGCGGGGGCGATCTCGGCATGGGACCGTGCCACCGCGACACTCGGTGACCGGCTGGGGCTGGACCTCTCCGCCGAGCTGCGTGAGCTGCATCTCTCCGTGCTCCGCCGGGATGACGACGCGGTTCGCGGCTCGGTGGCTCCGGGCCCGGGTCCGGCGCACCCCGTGACCGTGCGCCCCCGCCGGGCGGCCGCCCGCAGGCCGGCGCCCCGGAGCCGCATCGCGCTCACCGGCCCGAGCGGGTGCCCGCCGGTGTAGAGGGCCGGCGATTCCCGGTTCCGACGCCTGACCGCCACCGGCACCCGCCGTGGCGGTCAGGCGAGCGGCCGGAACAGCTCGGCGATCTCCTCGGCGAGCAGGACCAGGCCGGCTCCGGTCAGGCCGGTGACCACCGCCACCGCGGCACCGGCCGGTTCCAGCTCCGGGGAGGCGGTGGTGAAGGCGAGCACCGTCCCGGCCAGCGAAACGGTCAGGAGTATCCCGTTCCGGACGAGCTGGGCGGGTCCCACCGGTGCGGACGGAGAGCCGAAGCAGTTGCAGGAGACCCGCCGGCGGGAACGCACGGCCGCCGCGATCGCGACGGTGAACGCGGCCAGCAGCACCACCGCGATCGCGAACCCGGCGCCGGCCGCGGCGGGAACGGCGAGCAGCACGGCCGCGGCCAGCTCACCGGCGACGACCGCGGGGGGCACGAGGCGTCGCGGCAGCAGCGGCACCCGCGGCGCCAGCTCACCGGCGGCGGCCCGGAAGGAGGCGTACGCGTCGCGGCCGCGTAGTTTGCCGGCCGCCGAGAACACGAAGACCACGCCGATCAGAAGACGGCAGCAGACCAGTACGTACTCCATGGCGATCCCTGTCCTGGGAGGGGCGCCGCGACCGCGTGGCCGTCGCGGCCCTCTCGTGACGAGTCCCCTGCACGGGGCCGAATGCTGTGACCCGGGCCAATCTAGGGACCTTCTGCATGGGGACGACATGCGGGCGGCATCGGCGTCGCGGTGCCGCCGAACCCGGCCTACCGAGGAGTGACCGAGATGAGATCGTCCGCCTTCACCCTGCTCCGCCTGGCGGCGGCCGCCGCCGAGCAGAACCGGGAGCACGACCTGAGAACGCTGCTCGCGCGGGTGCGTTCCGTCCTCGATCCCGAGGCCGACGCCCGGGACATGCTGGCCGCCTACTATCTGGCGGGACTGTCCGGCCGCGTCGAGGGGCACCGCAGCGAGAACATCTACCTGCGGGGGTACGACCAGCCGCAGATCGACCTGTTCCGCCTGCTCACCGAGCATCTGCCTTTCGTGCGTGTGGGCATGCTGGCCAACGCGCACCTGCTGGACCACCTGCGGGGGCACGCCACCGCGACCGTGCTGTCGATCGGCATCGGCCAGGGGCACCAGGAGGGCGCCCTGCTGGCCCAGGCCGCCGCCGGGGGCCTGCCCCTGCGCCGGCTGGTCGTCATCGGCGTCGATCCCGCCGCCGACAGCCTGGCCGCCGCCGAGATCAACCTGAAGCGCGCCGGCGCCGAACACGGGATCGAGGTGACCTTCCACGCCGTGCCCGCCGCCACCGAGGAACTGGACGAGGACGCCTGGACGCTGATCGGCCGGTCACCGCGCCCGCTGCTGGCGACGGCCTCGTTCGCCTTGCACCACATGGTCGACCGGCACCCGGGGCAGGACGCGCGAGACGTCTTCCTGCACCGCCTGCGCGCCCTGGCCCCCGCCGCCGTCGCGCTGTGCGAACCGGACTCCGACCACCACCGGGCGAGCCTGCCGGAGCGTTTCGCCAACTCGTGGCAGATGTTCGGCACGCTCTTCGAGGCCATCGACGCCACCCCCCTCACCCGTGCCGAGCAGGACGCCATGAAGAGCTTCTTCGGCCGGGAGATCATCGACATCGTCGGCGCCGTCGACGAGCGCAGCCGGTACGAACGGCATGAGCCCACCGTCACCTGGCTCCGGCGGCTCCGCCGCTGCGGGTTCCGGACCACCGTCCCGGTGATCACTCCGGAACTGGAGCGGACGCTGGCCCCCTCTCCCGACTTCACCCTCTCCGTCCAGCCCGACCACGTACGGCTCGGCTACCGGCAGGACCCTCTCGTGTCGATGATGGCGGCGGTCCCCGTCTCCGCCGCGTCACCGGATCCCGAGGGGTGAACCGGCACGCGACGCCGGAGCGCCTGCAGGGCGGTGTGGCTCGGAGCGACTCCCGGGACTGCCGACGGCCCATGGTGAAATATGGATGCTTCGTATGTTTTGGTGCCATAGAGGGCGGTAACTACACGGAGACGGAAATTCCGTAGCCCGTCCTGTTCGGGGGTGCGACCGGCCCCTGCGGGATGGGCGAAAGCGGCTCGGCGGCGTCGCGGAGCCGTTCCAGATCGGGGGATCACCATGAGAAAGGCCATCGCAGGAACAGGACTCGCCGTGCTCCTCGCGTTCGCCCCGGCGAGCGCGTCCGCCGACGCGTTCGCGACGGCGGCCGCCCCGCAGCCCCAGCAGCAGCAGGACGACGGCGGAAACGCCGGCCTGTGGGGTCTGCTCGGACTGGCGGGTCTGCTCGGACTGGCGGGCATGCGCAAGCAGCAGCACCACCGTACGGACACCCACGCGCGGAGCGGGGGATCGACCCGGGGCGACGTCATCTGAGCCTCGCCCGCACCGCGCGGGAGCCGTACGCAGGAAGGGCCCGGACCTGACGAGAGGTCCGGGCCCTTCCGCCGCGGAGACGCCGGCCGGGGTCAGCCGGCCGGAGCCGGGGCGGGGGCGGTCTTGGGGGCCTGCGCGGAGCGCAGCGGGATCTCCTTCAGCAGCAGCACGGCCACCGCGCCCAGCACGGCGATCGGGACACCGACCAGGAAGACGGTCTGCAGGGCCCGGGTGAAGGCCTCCAGGATGACCTCCAGGACCGGGGCCGGCAGGTGCCGGATGGCCTCCGGGGAGCCCAGCGTGGAGGACGCGCCGCTGTCCAGCGGCAGGTTCGCGGCCCTGGCCAGAGCGGCCAGCTCCGAGCCGAGCCGGTTGGACAGGATCGCGCCGAAGGCCGCCACGCCGACCGCGCCGCCCAGGGAGCGGAAGAAGCCCACGCCCGAGGTGGCGACGGCCAGGTCGCCGCGGGGCACCGCGTTCTGCGCGGCCAGGATCAGGATCTGCATGGAGGCGCCGAGGCCGATGCCGATCACCGCGTTGTCCATGCCGACGACCAGCAGCGAGCTGTCGACGTGCAGCCGGGAGAGCAGGAACAGCCCGAGTGCGACGAGCAGCATGCCGCCGATCGGGTAGGCCTTCCAGCGGCCGGTCCGGCTGACGAGCCGGCCGATCACGATCGAGGCGGCGAGCAGGCCGAAGACCATGGGCAGGGTCATCAGGCCGGAGCCGGTCGGGCTCATGCCCTTGACGATCTGCAGATACTGCGGCAGGAACATCATTGCGCCGAACATGGAGGCGCCGACGAGCAGGGAGGCGAGACTGGAGAGCACGAAGGTGCGGTCGCCGAACAGGCGCGGCGGCAGGATCGGGTCGGCGGCCCTGCGCTCGGCGAGGACGGCCAGGCCGAACATCACGGCGCTGAGGGCGCCCAGGCCGTAGGTCCAGCCGGAGTTCCAGTCGAACTCCTGGCCGCCCAGGGAGAGCAGCAGCATCAGCGCGGTGGTCCCGCCGGTGATGAAGGTCGCCCCCCACCAGTCGACCCTGGCGTCGCGGCGGACGAACGGCAGCTTGAGGACCTTCTGGATGACGGCGAACGCGACCACGGCCAGCGGCACGCAGATCCAGAACGTCCAGCGCCAGGACATGCTGTCGACGATGAAGCCGCCGAGCAGCGGCCCGGCGACGGTGGAGACGCCGAAGACCGCGCCGATGTAGCCGGAGTAGCGGCCGCGCTCGCGGGGCTCGACCACGTCGCCGAGGATGATCTGGGGGAGCGCGGCGAGTCCGCCGGCGCCGATGCCCTGTACGGCCCGCGCGACGATGAGCTGCGCCATGTCCTGGGAGAAGCCCGCGGCGACCGAGGAGACCGCGAAGATCACCAGTGAGGTCTGGAACATCAGCTTGCGGCCGTAGAGGTCGGAGAGCTTGCCCCAGAGCGGGGTGGAGGCGGTCATGGTGAGCAGCGTGGCGCTGGCCACCCAGGCGAGTTGGTCCTGACCGCCGAGGGTGCCGACGATCGTCGGCAGTGCGGTGCCCACCACGGACGTCGAGATCATCGACGTCAGCATGGCGAGCATGAGCCCGGCCAGGATCTCCAGCACCTGCTTGTGCGTGAAGTGCGGTCTCTCCGCGGCCTGGACCTGTTGTTCGGTCAGCATGAACCGTCCCCCATTGCATGTACGATGCATATGAAGTTAGTAGACGCCTGTTTACTCCGTCAAATCTGGAAGGATCGGGCGCGTGGACGAGGGACGGCGCCGCTGCCGGGAGGACACCCGGCGGCGCATTCTGGAGGCCGCTCGGCGCCTGTTCGCCGAGCACGGCTACGACCATGTGACGATGCGCCTGATCGCGGCCGAGGCGGACGCCAACATCGCCCTGATCAACCGCTACTTCGGTAGCAAGCGGGAGCTGTTCGCCGAGGTGCTCGCCCTGCAGGGGCGCTTCCCGGGCGTGCTGGACGGCCCCGAGGAGGAGCTGCCCCGGCGCCTGGCGGAGTACGTCGCCGAGCGGCTCCGCTCCGACCGGGGCAGCCCGGTGCTGGAGGCGCTCGCCCGCTCGTCGGCGAGCCCGGAGATCCACGGCATCCTGCG
The DNA here is from genome assembly GCA_014647935.1 of Planomonospora parontospora. Classification (GTDB taxonomy): domain Bacteria; phylum Actinomycetota; class Actinomycetes; order Streptosporangiales; family Streptosporangiaceae; genus Planomonospora; species Planomonospora parontospora. Next base: position 15,517 of record BMQD01000044.1, on the reverse strand, counting down.
GGACCGGGTCAACTCGGCGATCATGGAGCCGCTCGCCGCGCGGCTGTCCGGTGCGGACGCCCGGCTGCGGGCCGCCGTCGCCACCGCCCTCGTCACCGGTTCCGGCACGTTCCGCCAGCTCTACGGTCCCGAGGCGATCGAGCTGCCGGAGCACGAGGCCGTGGTCGAGCGGCTGACGAGGATGTTCCAGGTCTGCCTGGAGGCCTGAGGCTTGGAGGCCTGGAGGTCTGAGGCCTGGAGGTCTGAGGTCAGCCGGCGGCGATCCGGCAGGACCTGCCGGGGACGTGGTCGACCTGCAGGGTGCTGTGGTCGATGTGGAAGCGCTCGTGCAGCAGGTCGGCCAGCTCGCGGCGGATCCGGTGGCAGTCGCCGCCCGGCCGTACGGTCACGTGCGCCGACAGCGCGGGGAAGCCGCTGGTGACGGTCCACACGTGCAGGTCCTCGACGGCGGTGACGTCGGCGTGGGCGGTGAGCGCGGAGCCCACCTCGACCGGGTCCACGCCGGCGGGGGCCGCCTCGAACAGCACGCGGCCGGCGTCGCGCAGCAGCAGGTAGCCGGACCTGGCCATCAGCGCCGCGACGACGAGGGCGGCGACGGCGTCGGCCCGCCCCCAGCCGGTGAGCCAGACGACCGCGCCGGCCACGGCGGTGGCGATGAAGGCGTACATGTCGTTGAGGATGTGCTGGAAGGCCCCCTCCACGTTGAGGCTGCTCCGGTCGGCCCGGGCGATCAGCCAGGCGGCGCCCGCGTTGACCGCGATCCCGGCGAGGGCCGTGCCGAGGACCAGCGCGCCCTCGACCTCGGGCGGGTCGATCAGCCGGCGCACGCCCTCGTAGACGAAGTAGGCGACCAGGACCACGAAGGTCAGCCCGTTGACCGCGGCCGAGAGGATCTCGGCCCGCTTGAACCCGAAGGTGTAGGCGCCTCGGGCGGGACGGGCGGCCATGCTCATCGCCGCGAGCGCGAGCACGATGGAGGCCGCGTCGGTGAGCATGTGGCCCGCGTCGGAGATGAGCGCGATGGAGTTGGCGACGACGCCGGCGGCCACCTCGACCGCCATGAAGACGACCAGCAGGGCGAGCGCCCAGGAGAGGTGGCGCCGATCGGCACCCGGGCCGTGGCCGTGTCCGTGTCCGTGACCCATTCCGAGATCCATCCTGTGAACACTTGAGCAATCGTTCATGTATCCGGTGAGGACAGCCTAACATCGCGAGCCGAAGACGATCAGCCCGGGACGGGGAGGACGAAGCTACTAACTTTCGGCGTAAAACCGGCCTGCGGCTTGTGCGGGCCGAGCCTGTGACCGCCCGGCGGATCCTCCTAGGTTGGGGTGTCTCGCCGTCGCAGGAGATGACCAGATGTCCTTTGTGCAGCGGGTACGCGCGCAGGCCGCAAGACACGGGCACGAGCGGTCCTACACCTTCGTGGAGGACCGGGCCGGGGAGCTCTCCGAGAGCCGGCTGACCTTCGCCGGGCTCGACGCGCGGGCCAGGTCGCTGGGGGCGTGGCTGGCCCGGCGGCGGATGGAGGACCGGACGGTGCTGCTGCTCCACCCCGCGGGGCTGGAGTTCCTGGCCGCCTTCCTCGGCTGCCTGTACTCCCGGGCGGTCGCGGTGCCCTCGCCGCTCCCGCAGACCGATCCCCGCGCGCTGGAACGGGCCGCGGGGATCATCAAGGACGCCGACATCCGGCTGGTGCTGACCGACGTGGCCAACCACGGCCCGCTGGCCGCCTGGCTGCGCGAGGCCGGACTCGACGGCACGGTGGAGTGCGTCGCCACCGACGCCCTCGGCCTGCCCGAACCGGAGGAGTGGACCGAACCGGAGATCGGCCCGGACACGCTGGCCTACCTGCAGTACACCTCCGGATCCACCAGCGAGCCGCGCGGCGTCATGATCACCCACGCCAACCTGCTGCACAACGAGAACGAGATCTGGCGGGCCATCGGCTCGCCCACCGAGGGCGTCGGGGTCGGCTGGCTGCCGCACTACCACGACATGGGGCTCATCGGCATGCTGCTCCAGCCGGTCTACGCCGGCGGCGACCTGTACTTCGCCTCCCCGGTCGCGTTCGTCATGCGCCCCGCCCTCTGGCTGGAGATGATCAGCCGCTACCGGGCGGAGTACACCGTCGCGCCGAACTTCGCCTACGAGTGGTGCGCCGCCCGGGTCACCGACGCCCAGGCGGCCGGCCTGGACCTGTCCAGCCTGAAGTTCGCGCTCAACGGCGCCGAACCGGTCCGCACCAGCACGCTGCGCACCATGGTCCGCCGCTTCGGCCCGGTCGGCTTCGGCGAGCGGGTCTGGGCCCCGGCGTACGGCATGGCGGAGGCGACCCTGGTGATCACCGCCACCCCGGTGGGACGGGGGCCGACGATCCGCCGGTTCGACGCGGCGGCGCTGGAGCGGCACGAGGCGGTCCCCGCCGGGACGGGCGTCGAGCTGGTCGGCTGCGGGCGGCCGGTCACCATGACCGTGGACGTCGTCGACCCCGAGACCCGTGAGCGGCTGGGGGAGGGGCGGGTCGGCGAGATCTGGGTGCGGGGCGGGAGCGTCGCCCGGGGGTACTGGCAGCGGGACGAGGCCACCGGCGTCGCCTTCGCGGGCCGTACGGCCTCCGGGGAGGGCCCGTTCCTGCGGACCGGGGACCTCGGCTTCCTGCTGGACGGCGAACTCTACGTCACCGGCCGGATCAAGGACGTGATCATCGTCAAGGGGCGCAACCTCTACCCGCAGGACCTGGAGGAGGCGGCCCGCGGGGTGCACCCGGCGCTGGGCGCGGCGGCGGCCTTCGGGGTCGAGCCGGAGGACGGTCCCGTGGACGAGCACGTGGTGGTGGTGCAGGAGGTCAGACGGGAGCGCCTCGGCGGGAGCGCCGGGCACGCGGACGGTTCAGGGAACGCGGACGGTTCAGGGAACGGCGGTGGGGACGGGGCCGCAGGGGATGCCCGGGACGCCGGGGACGCCGGGGACGGGGACGCGGTGGCCCGGATGGCCCGCCGGGTCCAGGGTGAGCTGGCCCGCGCGTTCGGCGTCGGCTCGCTGAGCGTGGTGCTGGTCGAGCGCGGCGGGGTGGGCCGGACCACCAGCGGCAAGATCCAGCGCTCCCGGACCCGCGAGCTGCTGCTGACCGGGCTGCTCCCCGTCGTGCACGCCGAGCTCGCCGCAGCCGCACGGGACGCCTTGGACGCCCTGGGCGCTGCCGGAACCGCGCGGGACGCCCCGGCGACCACCGGGCGCGCGACGGCGGGGGCCGGGGTGGCGAGGAACGGGGCGGGCCGATCCGGGACCGTGCAGGAGGGAGAGGGAGGGTGAGCATGTCCGCTGACGCCGGGGTCGCCGTCGACCTGGAGGGCATCCGGGACTGGTTGCGGGTCCGGGTGGCGGCCTACGTCGTACGGCCGCCGGAGGAGATCGATCCGCTGGTCCCGATCGCCCAGTACGGCATGGACTCGGTCTACTCGCTGGGCCTGTGCGGCGACATCGAGGCGGAGTACGGGCTCGCGGTCGAGCCGACCCTCGCCTGGGAGCACCCGACCGTCGCGGCCATGGCCGACCACCTGCGGGGCAGGCTGAGCACCCGCCGATGACCGCTCGGACGGACGCCGGGGCGGCCGGGCGGCCGGGTGTCCGTCCAGGCACCCGCCCGGCCGGGCGCCCGGCCGCCCGCCCGACCGCGCGGACGGTCACGGGGGCGGCCGCGCGGTCGGCGGGCCGGTTGCCCGGCGCGCTGCTCGGCCTGCTGTGCGGGCGGCGGGCCAAGTGGGTGGTGCTGGCCGTCTGGCTGGGCGTCGCCGTCGTGGCCGGGTCCTCCGCGGGGCGGCTGGAGTCGGTGCAGAAGGACGACATCGCCGCCTACCTGCCCGGCAGCGCCGACTCTGCGCGGGCGGTCGAGCGCATCCTCGGCATGCAGGGGGAGAGCCTCGCCCCGGCCACGGTCGTCTACGAGCGGCGCGGCGGCGTGACCGGGGCCGACGAGGCCGCGATCGCCCGCGACCTGGAGGAGCTCGCCCGGATCGACGGGGTCGTCGCCGAGCTGCCCGCACCGACCGGCGGCAGGAGCTTCGACCGCCGCGACCTGGACCGGGAGCTGGAACCGTACCGGGACGCGAAGGGGCGGCTGCCGGAGGGGCTGCGCGCGGTCGAGGAGAAGCTCCGGATCCCGGAGGTGAAGAAGACGATCGACCTGCTCGCCGCGGAACGCTCCCGGGACGGCGAGGCGGTCCAGGTCGCGGTCGTCGTGCGCGACCGCGGCGGGCGGGAGACGGCTCAGGTCGTCGAACGGGTGCGGCGGGTCGTCGACGCCGGGCGGCCCGCCGGGCTGGCCGCGCACATCACCGGGCTGGCCGGCTTCCAGGCCGACGCGCTGGCGGTCTTCTCCACCGTGGACACCGACCTGCTGCTGGCCGCCATGGGCGTGGCGGTGGTCGTGCTGCTGGTCACCTACCGCAGCGTCGTGCTCTGGCTGCTGCCGCTCGGCACCGTGCTGGTCGGCCTGGTCGTCGCCATGGGCGTGAACCGAGCCTTGGCCGCGGCGGAGGTGATCACGGTCAGCAGCGTCGCGGTCTCGCTGCTGATGGTCCTGGTCATCGGGGCGGGCACCGACTACGCGCTGCTGATCGTCGCCCGCTACCGGGAGGAGCTGCGCAGGCACGCCGACCGGCACGAGGCGATGGCGGTCGCGCTGCGCCGGGCCGGGCCCGCCGTCGTCGCCAGCGCCGCGACCGTGGTGGCGGGCCTGCTCTGCCTGACGGCGGCCGAGCTCAACTCCACCAAGGGCCTGGGGCCGGTCTCGGCGGTCGGCGTGACCGGCGCGATGCTCGCGATGATGACGCTGCTCCCCGCCGTCATGGTGATCTGCGGCCGCTGGGTGTTCTGGCCGGCGATCCCGCACCACGACCCGCACCACGACCCGCACCCCGGCCCGCACGACGGCGGTCCGGCGGCCGGGGGCGCGTTCTGGGGGAGGCTCGGGCGCGGGATCGCCCGGAACCCCCGGCGGGTGTGGTCGGCCACCCTCGCGGTGCTGGCGGTCTGCTCGGCCGGGCTCACCGCCTACCGGGAGGGCGGGCTGGGCAACGCCGACGTGTTCCTCGGCAGGCCGGACTCCGTCGTCGGGCAGGAGGCCGCGGCCCGGCACTTCCCGGCGGGGGGAGCCGACCCGGTCCAGGTGGTCACCGGGGAGCGGTACGTCAGGGACGTGATCCTGGACACCGCGCAGCGGCCCGAGGTCACCGCGATCACGCTGGGCGCGGCCGGCAACGGCGACGTCCTGCTCAACGTGACCGTGCGCCCGTCCGGCGACCGGGACGCCGAGCGGCGCGAGGTGCTCGCCCTGCGCGACCGGCTGCGCGCCGTGGCGGCACCCGACGTGAACGTGGGCGGGAACGCGGCGCTCGTCGCCGACCTGGAGCGGGGCGCGGAGCGCGACCGCAAGGTGATCATCCCGCTGGTGCTGCTGGTGGTCTTCGCGGTGCTGGCGCTGCTGCTGCGCTCGCTCGTCGCGCCGCTGCTGCTGCTCGCCACCGTCGTGGTGTCGTTCCTGGCCACGCTGGGGATCAGCGCGCTGGCCTTCACCCACCTGTTCGGCTTCGCCGGGGTGGACCAGGGGTTCGTGCTGCTGGTCTTCGTGTTCCTGGTCGCGCTCGGCGTCGACTACAACATCTTCCTGATGCACCGGGTGCGCGAGGAGGCGCACCGGCACGGTACGGCGCGCGGCGCGATCCTCGGCCTGGAGGCGACCGGCGGAGTGATCACCTCCGCCGGGGTGGTGCTCGCGGGCACCTTCGCCGTCCTCGTCGTGCTGCCGCTCTCCCAGACCGTGCAGCTCGCCTTCGCGGTGGCGGTGGGCGTGCTGCTGGACACGATGGTCGTCCGCTCGGTGCTGGTCACCGCGCTGACCCTGGACATCGGCGACGCCGTCTGGTGGCCGGGCCGCCTGTCCCGCGGCCCGCTCCGTCCGCCGCGTGGCCCGGCCCGGCGGAGCGGCGCCCGGCCGCCGGCGGTCCCCGGTGGCCCGGCGGCGCGCACCCCGCTGATCCGGCCCCAGGTCGTGCTCAGGACCAGGCGGCCGGTACGGCCGCGCGTCATCCTCAGATCCGCCCCCGCGGTCGTCGGGAAAAGCGAAAAAAGGGAAGGCGGTTTTAGCGGCATGTGACAATTCGAATTATTGCTCGATGGATCGGGCGTGTGATTCACTGCCAGGTGACAAATGCGGGCGGATGGTCGGGGAAAATGCGTTTCCGCCTTTCTGATGTGCTCTTACGTGCCCGGAACACATTGTCCCGGTGAAGATGGAAAGCGTGGCGACGGTGCTCGACTCGGATTCCCTCCTGCCATTGTCCGCGGCCCAGGACGGGATTTGGCGCGCCCAGCTGATCTCCCCGGGCGACCCGATCCGCATAGCCCAGTACATCGAGATCGCCGGACCGGTCGACCCCGTGCTCTTCGCCGCGGCGGTCCGGCTGGCCGCGCGCGGCGTCGGGGCCGTGCACCTGCGCGTCACCGGCACGGGGCAGACGGTGCGGATCCGGGAGCTGGACTGCCCGTTCCTGGACCCGGGCGACGAACACGCCGCGCTGGAGTGGATGCGGGCGGACCTGGAGTCGCCCTTCCCGGGGGACGCGCTCGTCGCCACCGCGCTGCTCCGGGTGGCCGACGACCGCTACTTCTGGTACCTGCGCTGCCACCACGTGGTCATGGACGGCTACAGCGGGCCGATGGTCGCCAGGAGGCTGGCCGAGGTGTACACCGCGCTCGCCGAGGGCCGCGACCCCGGGCCGGGCGAGGCGGGCTCCATGGCCGAGTTGCTGGCCGAGGACGCCGCCTACCGCGCCTCCGCGCGGCACGAGGCCGACCGCCGCCACTGGCTGGACCGGCTGGCCGGGCTGCCCGCCGTACCGTCGCTCTCGGCGGTGACGCCCGCGGCGGTGGATCCGGGAGCGGGCGCGGCTTCCGGGGCGGCCGCTACGGCGGCTTTCGCGGCGGCCTCCGGGACGGCCCCGCTCACCTGCCGGTTCCGGCGGCGGAGCGCGACGCTGGAGCGCCGGGATGCCGATGCGCTGGAGCGGGCGGCGGCCGGGTTCGGCACCTCCGTCTCCGGGCTCGTGATCGCGGCCGTCGCCGCCTACACCGCCCGCATGACCGGAGCCCGGGAGGTCGTGCTCGGCCTGGCCGTGACCGCCCGGACCACCCCGCTCGCCCGCCGCACCCCCGGCATGCTCTCCAACGTGCTCCCGCTGCGCCTGGCCGCGGGCCCGGAGACGACGCTCGGCGAGCTGGCCGGGCAGGTCAACCGGGAGGTCGGGCGGCTCCTGGTGCACCAGCGGTACCGGTACGAGGACCTCCGGCGCGAGCTGGGCGGGCGGCTGTTCGGGCCGGTGGTCAACATCATGCGCTTCGACTACGACCTGAGCTTCGCCGGGCACCCGGCCACCGCCCACCCGCTGGCCACCGGCCCGGTCGAGGACCTGTCGGTCAACCTCTACGGCGATCCCGGCGGCTCCGACGGCCGCGGCGTCCGCGTCGACTTCGACGGCCACCCGGACCTGTACGGCGAGGCCGAGCTGGCCGGGCACCACGGGCGGTTCCTCCGCCTGCTGTCCGGGATCGCCCAGGCCGGTCCCGGCCGCCGCCTCGGTGAGCTCGACCTGCTCGGCGGGCGGGAGCGGGAAATGCTGGCCGGCTGGGGTTCCGTACCGGGCGAGGTCCCGGGCGGCACCGCCGTGGACCTGTTCACCGAGCACGTACGGCGCACCCCCGGGGCCGTCGCGCTGGTCGCCGGGGAGACCCAGCTCACCTACGCGGAGCTGGACGCCCGCGCCAACCGGCTGGCGCACCACCTGATCGCCCTCGGTGCGGGCCCGGAACGCCACGTCGGGCTGTCGGTCCCGCGCTCGGCCGACATGGTCGTCGCGTTCCTGGCCATCCTCAAGTCCGGGGCCGCGTACCTGCCGCTCGACCCCGGCCACCCGGCCGAGCGGCTGGCGGTCATGCTCGCCGAGGCGGCCCCGCCGATCGTGGTCACCGGAGGCGGGACCACCGGACTGCTCGCCGCCGGGCCGCTTGCGACCGCGCCGGTCGCCGCCGGGGCGGACGCGGCGGGGGCGGATGCGGCTCGGGCGGGCATCGCCGGGCCGGGGGCGGGTGCAGACGGGGCGGGCGTCGCCGGGCCGGGGGCGGATGAGCCGACCGGAGCCGCGGCCGCGCCCGGCAGGCCCGCTCCGGCGATCGTCGACCTGGACGTCTGGGACGGCGCGGGCCTGCCCGCGACCGACCCCGGGAGACCGATCCTGCCCGGCCACCCCGCCTACGTCGTCTACACCTCCGGTTCCACCGGCCGCCCGAAGGGGGTCGTCGTCACCCACGCCGGCCTGCCCGCCTACGCGCGGACCGGGACCGGCCGGTACGCCGTCACCCCCGGCAGCCGCGTGCTGCAGTTCGCCTCGATCGGCTTCGACGGGGCGGTGCTGGAATGGCTGATGGCCTTCTCCGCGGGCGCGGCCCTCGTCCTGGCGCCCCCGGACGTGTACGGCGGTGTGCCGCTGGGCCGGTTCCTCGCCGAGGCGCGGATCACGCACGCGTTCGTCACCCCCGCGGCGCTGGCGACGGTCCCCGAGGCGCCGCTGCCGGACCTGCGCACCCTGCTGGTCGGCGGCGAGGCCTGCCGTCCGGAGCTGGTCCGCCGCTGGGCCCCCGGCCGCCGCATGGTCAACGTCTACGGGCCTACGGAGACCACCGTCGTGGTCACCACCAGCGATCCGCTGACCTCCCCGGACGACACGCCGATCGGCCGCCCCGTCCTCGGCGCCCGGCTGCACGTCCTCGACGCGGCCCTGCGCCCGGTCCCGCCCGGCACGGCCGGGGAGCTCCACGTCTCCGGCCCCGCGGTGGCCCGCGGCTACCTCGGCCGGCCCGGTCTGACCGCCGAACGGTTCGTCGCGGACCCGTTCACGCCGGGCGGGCGGATGTACCGCACCGGTGACCTGGTCCGGTGGCGCGCCGACGGCAGCCTGGAGTACCTGGGCCGGGCCGACCAGCAGGTCAAGATCCGGGGCTTCCGCATCGAGCCCGGCGAGATCGAGTCGGCGCTCGCGGCGCACCCCCTGGTCCGGCAGGCGGTGGTGCTGGCCCGCGCCGACGGGCCGGGGGACCGGCGGCTGGTCGCCTACGTCGTCGGTTCGGCGGACACGGCGGGTGCGGTCAGGACGGAAGGCGCCGAGGGTCCGGCGGGTGCGGTGGCCGGGGAAGGGGCCGAAGGTCCGGTGGGCGCCGTGGGCGTGGCGGATGCGGATGCGGGTGCGGTGGGTGCCGTGGATGCGGCGGGTCCGCTGGATCCGGACGCGCTGCGCGAGTTCGCCCGGCGGTCGCTGCCCGACTACATGGTGCCCCACGCCGTCGTCATCCTCGACGAGCTGCCGCGCAACGCCAACGGCAAGCTGGACCGGGCCGCACTGCCCGCCCCGGTCTGGGAGCGCGGCGGCAGGGAACCGTCCGGCGACCGCGAGCGGCTGCTGTGCGGGCTGTTCGCCGAGGTGCTCGGGCTGCCCCGGGTCTGCGCCGACGACGGCTTCTTCGACCTGGGCGGGGACAGCATCCTGGCGATCGGGCTCGTCGCCCGGGCCCGCGAGGCGGGCCTGGCGATCACGCCGGGGCAGGTGTTCCGCCACCGGAGCCCCGAGGCCCTGGCGCTCGTCGCGGAGGAGACCGGGCCGGAGGCGGCCGAGGACACCGACGGGGTGGGACCCCTGCCCGCGACCCCGATCATGCGGTGGCTGGCCGAGGGCGGCGGGCCGATCGGCGGGTTCAGCCAGACGGTGGTGCTGCGGGTCCCGCCGGATCTGGGGCTGGAGGCGCTGACGGCCGCGCTGCAGGCCGTACTGGACCGGCACGACGCGCTCCGGCTGACCTGCCCGGACGGCTGGGCGCGGCTGGAGGAACGGGACCCGGAGGCCGATGGGCCGCCGGCGCTGGAGGTGCTGCCCCCGGGCGCGGTCCGGGCCGCCGACTGCGTGCGCCGCGCCGGGACGGGCGGTGATCCGGCCGGTCCGGAACCGGGGACGTCAACGGCCGGTCCGGGAACGGGCGGCGGGGTGCCGGTCTCCACGGGGGAATGGTCGCGGGTGGTGGCCGAGGCGGCGGCGCGGTCGCGGGCCGAGCTGGATCCGGCGGCGGGCCGGATGGTGCGGGTGGTGTGGCTGGACGCGGGTCCGGGGGTGCCGGGCCGGCTGGTGGTGACGGTCCATCACCTGTCGGTGGACGGGGTGTCGTGGCGGATCCTGCTGCCGGATCTGTTCGCGGCCTGGGACGCGGCGCGCCGGGGCGAGACTCCCGCCCTGGCTCCGGTGCCGGTCTCGTTTCGCACGTGGGCGCGGATACTCCGGGACGAGGCCCGGCGCAGGGCCGGCGAACTGGACGGCTGGGTCCGCGCCCTCGGTGTCCCGGTCGCGGCTCACGACTCCGCGCGCATGCCGTACGGCGACGCGGACGGTTCAGGCGGGGATGCGGACGGTTCAGGCGGGGATGCGGATGGCCTGGAGGGTGGCGCGGGTGGTCCGGGTGGGGATGCGGGTGGTCCGGGTGGGGATGCGGGTGGTCCGGGCGGGCGGTGCGGCGACGCGGACGGCTCCGCTCCGGGGTGGGGGACGTGGGACTCGCGGCGCGAACTGATCGTGGAGCTTCCCCGTGACGTCACCGAGCCGCTGCTGGGCAGGCTCCCGGCGGCGTTCCACGGCCGGGCCGACGACGTGCTGCTCGCCGGGCTCGCCGCGGCGGTGGCGCGGTGGCGCGGTGAACGCTCCATCCTGGTCGACCTCGAAGGACACGGCCGCCACGACCTGACCGCAGGACCTCCCGGCGGCCCTCCCGGCGGCACGGACCTGTCCAGGACCGTCGGCTGGTTCACCTGCCTGCACCCGGCCAGGATCGACGCGGGCGAAGCCGGCACCACCGGCTGGGCCGAGCTCACCACGGGCGGGCCCGCCGCCGGAGAGGCCGTCAAGCGGGTCAAGGAACAGCTGCGCGCGCTGCCCGACCCGCTGGGCTACGGCCTGCTCCGCCACCTCGACCCCGACGCCGCCCCGGTCCTCGCCGCCCTGCCTCAGGCGGAGATCGGCTTCAACTACCTCGGCCGGATCACGTCCTCCGGGCAGGACTGGGAACCGGCCGGCGACGGCCTGATCGGGGGCCGGGACGCCGGGGCGCCGCTCCGGCACGGGATCCAGATCGACGCCGTCGCCCTGGGCGACACACTCCGCCTCACCTGGACCTGGGCCGGGGCGCACTACGCCGAGGAGGAGGTCGCCGCCTTGGCCGAGGCGTACTCCCAGGCCCTCACCGGCCTGTCCCGGCACACCGGCGGCGGCCTCACCCCGTCGGACGTGCGGGTCCCGCTGACCCAGCGGGACCTCGACGAGCTCGGCCCGGACATCCAGGACGCCTGGCCGCTCGCGCCCCTCCAGCACGGCCTGTTCTTCCACTCGCTGCTCGACACGGACGTCTACACCGCCCAGCTCACCCTCGATCTGGAGGGCCCTCTCGACGCGGCGGGGCTGCGGCGGGCCGCCGACCGGCTGGTCGCCAGGCACCCTGTGCTGCGCGCCTCCTTCGAGCTCCGCGCCGGCGAACCGGTCCAGTTGGTGCACCGGCGGGTGGAGGTGCCCTGGCGCCAGGTGGCGGGTGTGGATCCGGAGCGGGTGGCGACCGAGGAGCGGGGGCGTCGTTTCGATCCGGCGTGGCCGCCGCTGGTGCGGTTCGCGCTGGTGGGGCTGGGGCCGGAGCGGCACCGGCTGGTGTTCACCAATCATCACATCGTGCTGGACGGCTGGTCGACGCCGTTGCTGGCGGCCGAGCTGCTGGCGCTGTACACGGGGGAGGAGCCCGCGCCCGCGCCGCCGTACAAGGAGTATCTGGCCTGGCTGGCCCGGCAGGACCGGGCGGCGGCGCGGGAGGCGTGGGAGCGGGCGCTCGACGGGGTGGACGGGCCCACGCTGGTCGCGCCCGCCCTCGCCGCCTCCGCAGTGCCCGTCCCGCCCGAGCGCGTCACCGCCGAACTCGGCTCCGAGGTGAGCCGGGGACTGACCGCGCTGGCCCGGACCTGCTCCACAACTCTGAACACGGTCGTGCAGGCCGCCTTCGGCCTGCTGCTCGCCCAGCTCACCGGCCGTGACGACGTCGTCTTCGGCGGCACGGTCTCCGGCCGCCCGCCTGAGCTGCCCGGCGTCGAGCGCATGGTCGGCCTGTTCGTCAACACGCTCCCGGTCCGGGTACGGCTCCGCCCGGACGAGCCGCTCGGCGACCTGCTGCGCAGGCTCCGCGACGAGCAGGCAGAGCTGCTGCCCCACCACCACCTCGGCCTGACCGAGATCCGGCGCGGCCCCCTGTTCGACGCACTGCTGGTGATGGAGAACTACCCCGTCGACCCGCGCACCGAGATCGGCGACCTGCGGCTGACCGCCGCGGACGTGGCGGACGCGACCCACTACCCGGTCACGCTGCTGGTCATCCCCGGGGAGCGGATCCGCTTCCGCCTGCAGTACCGGCCGGACGCGTTCACCGGGGCGGAGGCCGTCCGCCTGCTGGACCGGTTCCGGCACCTGCTCGGCACGCTGGCCGCCGAGGCGGAGGCGGGGGAGACCGGATCCGGGCGGGACACGGAGCGGGGAGCGCCGGGGGCGCCGGGTGTGCAGCGGGAAACTCCGGAGGTGCCGGGCGCGGGACGGGAAGCTCCGAGGGCGCCGGGCGCGGGACGGGGAACGGGGCCGCGGACGCTCGTCTCCCGGCTCGACGTGCTCCCGGCCGCCGAACGGGACCTGGTCCTGCGGGAGTGGAACGCCACCATGGCGGACGCCCCGGACGGAACCTTCGGGAGGGCTTCGGACGGAACCGCCGGGAGGGCTTCGGATGGGACCCTCGGGAGGACTTCGGGCGGGCCGCCGCCCGGCACGCTGGCCGAGCTGTTCGAGGCGCAGGCGGCCCGCACCCCGGACGCGCCGGCGCTGGTCTCCGAGGACGAAGAGCTGAGCTACGCCGAACTGGACGCCCGCGCCGACCGGCTGGCCCGGCTGCTGGTCGCGCACGGCGTCGGGCCCGAGCGGGTGGTGGGACTGCGGCTGCCCCGTTCCCTGGATCTGGTCGTCGCGATGTACGCGGTGGTCAAGGCGGGGGGCGCCTACCTGCCAATCGACCCTGGGCTGCCGGAGGAACGGATCGCCGCGATGCTGGAGGACGCGCGCCCGGTCCTGGTGATCGGCCCTGGCCTGGTGATCGGCCCTGGACGGACGGCCGCCGCCGGTCCGGCCGATGTCCCGGAGGAGGGCTCCGGCCGGCGGGCCGTACCGGAGAACCCCGCCTACGTGATCTACACCTCGGGCTCGACCGGCCGCCCCAAGGGCGTGGTCGTGACCCACGGCGCGATCGTCAACCGCCTGCGCTGGGCCCAGGCGCGGTACGGCCTGCACCCCGGCGACCGGGTGCTGCAGAAGACCCCGGCGGGTTTCGACGTGTCGGTCTGGGAGTTCTTCTGGCCGCTCCAGGTGGGTGCGACCCTGGTCGTCGCCCGGCCCGACGGCCACCGGGACCCGGCCTACCTCGCCCGGGTCATCCGCGAGGAGCGGATCACGACCGTGCACTTCGTCCCGTCGATGCTCGCCGCCTTCCTCGGCGCCGTCCCCGAGCCGTCTGGTGGGGGTTTCGGGAGAGGGATGGAATCCTCGGGTCCGGACGCGGACGCGGACGCGGACCCGGACTTGGAGCGGGACCCGGGCCTGGACCCGGAGCCGTGGCCGCTGCGCCGGGTCCTCTGCAGCGGTGAGGCGCTCCCGCCGGACCTCGCCGACCGGGCCGCCGAGCGGCTGGGCGCTCCGGTGCACAACCTCTACGGCCCGACCGAGGCCGCCGTGGACGTCACCGCGTGGGAGCACCGCCCCGAGCCCGGCGCGACCTCCGTGCCGATCGGCCGTCCGGTGTGGAACACCCGCGTCCACGTGCTGGACGGGTGGCTGCGGCCGGTGCCGGCGGGGGTGCCCGGTGAGCTGTACCTGGCCGGAGTTCAGCTGGCCCGGGGGTACGCGAACCGCGGCGCGTTGACGGCGGAGCGGTTCGTGGCGTGTCCGTTCGGTTCGTCTGGTTCGTCTGGTTCGCCGGGGGAGCGGATGTATCGGACGGGGGATGTGGTGCGGTGGCGTGCGGATGGGGTGCTGGAGTTTCTGGGGCGGGCGGATGCGCAGGTGAAGGTGCGGGGGTTCCGGATCGAGCCGGGTGAGGTGGAGGCGGTGCTCGCCCGGTGTCCGGGGGTGGCGGGTGCGGCGGTGGTGGTGCGGGAGGACCGGCCGGGGGATCGGCGGCTGGTGGCCTACGTCGTGCCGGGCGGTACGGCGGGCGGGGTGATCGGTGGGGGCGGCACGGCGGGTGCCGGGGTGGACGCGGTGCCGGCGGGTCCGCAGGGTCTGGGTGGGAGCACGGGCGGTTCCGGGGGGAGCGTGGGAGAGGTGTCGCTCGTGCCGGAGGTGGTGCGGGGGTTCGCGGCGGAGCGGTTGCCGGAGTACATGGTGCCGTCGGCGGTGGTGGTGCTGGAGGGGCTGCCGTTGACGGGCAACGGGAAGCTGGATCGGGCGGCGTTGCCGGTGCCGGAGGTGTCGGGTGCGGGTGGGGGGCGGGGTCCGCGGTCGGTGGTGGAGGAGGTGTTGTGCGGGGTGTTCGCCGAGGTGCTGGGGGTGGAGTCGGTCGGGGTGGAGGAGTCGTTTTTCGCGTTGGGTGGGGATTCGCTGCTGGCGGTGCGGTTGGTGGGTCGGGTGCGGTCGGTTTTGGGGGTGGAGGTTTCGGTTCGGGCGGTGTTCGAGGTGCCGTCGGTGGCGGGGCTGGCTGCGCGTGTCGAGGAGGGGTCGGGGGTAGTGCGTCCGCCGGTGCGGGCGGTGGCGCGCTCTGAGGGCGGGACGGGGGTGCCGTTGTCGTTCGGGCAGCGGCGGTTGTGGGTGTTGAACCGGTTGGATCCGGGGTCGGGGGTGTACAACCTGCCGGTGGCGTTGCGGCTGGTGGGGCGGGTGGATGTGGGGGCGCTGGCGTGGGCGTTGGGGGATGTGGTGGGGCGGCATGAGGTGTTGCGGACGGTGCTGCCGGAGGTGGGTGGGGTGCCGTTCCAGCGGATCCTCGACGCCGCCGAACCGCCCGTCGAGGTGATCCGTGTCGAGGCCGACCGGCTCGGACCGGCGCTGGCCGCCGCGGCGGGACGCGGTTTCGACCTCACCGCGGAGACTCCGCTCCGCGTCTTCCTCTTCGAGACCGCTCCCGAGGAGCAGGTGTTGTTGCTGGTGGTGCATCACGTGGCGGCGGACGGGTGGTCGATGGGGCCGCTGGCGCGGGATGTGATCGCGGCGTATGCGGCCCGTTGCGAGGGGCGGGAGCCGGGGTGGGCGCCGTTGCCGGTGCGGTACGCCGATTACGCGCTCTGGCAGCGGGAGCTGCTGGGGGATGAGGCCGAGCCGGGGAGTGTGGCGGCGGGGCAGGCGGCGTTCTGGCGTGG
>BMQD01000043.1 GCA_014647935.1 Planomonospora parontospora | reverse complement strand
AGGACCCGCTGGCGGCCCTGTCGGCGCAGGAGCGGCAGATCCTGGACCTGATCGGCGAGGGGCTGACCAACCGGCAGATCGGCGAGCGGATGTTCCTGGCGGAGAAGACGGTCAAGAACTACGTCTCCAACCTGCTGGGCAAGCTCGACATGCAGCGCCGTACCCAGGCTGCGGCGCTGGTCACCCGGCTCAAGGCCGAACGCGGCGAGCGGGGAGACCTTCGTCCCTGGTGAGGAAGAGTGGCCAGGCCGATGCTGGAGACATGAAAGTCGATTCCACGGACCTGCGGGTGCTCTCACGGGCCGAGTCCATGCAACTGCTCGCCTCGGCGCCGCTCGGGCGCATCGTCTTCACCGACCGCGCGCTGCCGGCCATCCAGCCGGTCAACTACGCGCTGGACGGAGAACGGCTGGTGATCCGCACCAGGGCCGGGTCCAAGCTGGCGGCCGCGGTGCGCGATGCGGTCGTAGCCCTGGAGGCCGACGCGTTCGACGAGGCCGGCCGGACCGGATGGTCGGTGACCGTCATCGGGCACGCACGCGCCGTTCCGGAGGGCCGCGAGGAGTTCAGCCGGCTGGCCCACCTGCCCCTGGCGCCCTGGACACCCCGGGACGGGCAGCGGCCGGAGCACCGGGACCACTACATCGTGCTCCCGGTGGAGCAGATCTCCGGCCGCCGGGTCGAGGCCTATTTCTGATCCGGGACGGACGCCCGGCACCGTAAACAGGCCGCGGTCTTGAGGATCTTGCCTGCGCGGCGCAGCTCGCGGACCTCGCGCTCCAGTTCGGTGATCTTCTGGGCATCGCTGGTGGAGGTGCCGAGCCGCTGCCCGTCGTCGATCTCGGCCTGGTGCACCCAGCCGCGCAGGGCCTTGCGGTACACGCCGAGCTGGTCGACCACGTGGGCGATGGCACCGGGGGCGCCGCCGGTCTGTCGGCGGCACAGCAGCCTCGGCATGTTGACTCCGATAGAGTTCGAGAACACGACCATCGTGGCATGACAATTCAGAAACGCGACTCCACAGGGCAGACCAGCGTCCACCAACTCCGGGTTGTCGAAGGCCGCGCCGTAGGCGTGGGCCAGGGCGTAGCCGAGTTCGCCGCCCTCGTGGATGGAGCCGGGCGTCTCGGGGGCGACGTGGCTGGGCACCCCGCCGGGGAAGGAGAACTGGCGGAAGAGTTTCCGCATGCCCGCGGCGTCCCGGGTGATGTCGGGGTATTTCTCGGTGTAGGAGCCCTCCAGCCAGGCGTGGGCGACCGCGGCGGGTCCGCCGTGCCCGGGACCGGCGATGTAGATCATCTCCTGGTCGCGTTCGGCGATGATCCGGTTGAGGTGGGCGAAGCAGAAGTTCAGTCCCGGCGTGGTGCCCCAGTGCCCGAGCAGGCGGGGTTTGATGTGCTCGACCGCGAGGGGCTCGGTGAGCAGGGGGTTGTCCAGCAGGTAGATCTGTCCGACCGAAAGGTAGTTGGCGGCCCGCCAGTAGGCGTCGATGCGCTGCAGTTTCTCCATGGATCCGACTCCTCTCGCATCTTTCTTGATCACCTAGAGGATTTGGTCCCCACCCCGGACGCCATCGGGACCATGACATCTCCGATGTGTTTTCCGATCGGTCTCCCGGGCTCGCCCGAGGCTCCCGCCGCACGGCGGCCCTTTCCGAAAAAGCGAACGCCCGTCCCCTGGTCTTTCAGGGGACGGGCGTGGTGCAGGCGGTCACTTCAGGATGGGGAATCGCTTGACCAGGGCGGTCTTGCCCCACCAGGTGCCGATGCCCAGGGTGTCGCCGGCGTGGGCGGCGGCCAGGCCGATCAGGACGATGGCGTAGACGATGTGGTCGTCCATGAACGGGTTGGTCTCCAGCGGCAGCTGGGCCGCCCACATCAGCAGCATCATCGTCGCGCCCGCGCCGGCCGCGATCCGCAGGCCCGCGCCGAGGATGAGGGCGGCGCCGACGCCGAGCAGGCCGAGCATGAACAGCCAGTCCACCCAGGCCTGCCCGGCCAGGCCGCTGAAGAAGCCGCCGAGGGCGTTCTCGCCGCTGCCCTTGAGGAAGCCGGTGGTCGGGCTGCCTCCGTTGACCCAGGCCTTGGCGGCGGGGGTGGCGAAGCCGAGGCCGAACATCTTGTCGACGAAAGCCCACAGGAACACCCAGCCCAGAGCGATGCGGGCGGCGGCCCAGGCGTAGACGACGGGGGTACGCTCCTGCGCGGCGGGCGTGGTGGTGATGGGGGTGGTGACGTGGCCGTTGACCGGCTTGCGTCCGTGGATGACGGCCATGACTGGCTCCTGTTCCGCTTTCTTCTCTCTGTTACGTCACCCAGTACATCGTCTGGCCTCGCCCTTTCCGCAGAGCCGTACGGCTCGTGTCCACGTCTCCAAGGTCCTGCGGCCGGTGGGACTTCCGTCCCGGTCCCGCCCGCAGGGATTACCGGTGCCCTGACGCGGCATCGGCGCAGGCGCGTGAACCACGTTCCGGGCAGATTCGGTGCTGATCGCGACCCCTGCCAGCGGAGATCATCGGAGGGTGATCGACACACAGGTGGCGCCGGAATCGGGTGACGGGCTGGAAGCGGTGTACGTGGCCCGCGACGGCACTGAGCGGCGCATGCCGTGGGCATGGCTGCCGCAGGTGGCCGGCGAGCTGCATGATCCGGTGCGCGCGTTCCCCTCCTACAAGGGCCAGCGCAACTACTCGGGCTGGTACTGGTCGGCGACGCAAGGGCGCCGGATCGGGTTCGAGTCGTGGGTGGAGCGCGACCATCTGATCGCGCTGGACTTCGACCCCGCGGTCACCGCCATCGTGTCGTAGCCGTTCTGGCTGCTGTGGCCGGAGGCGGGCCGCACCCGCAAGCACGCCCCGGACTTCCTGGCCCACCTGACCGGCCGCGACACCACCCGGCGCGGCACCGATGCGGCCGAGCGGGCCACCTGGTCGCTACCGGACCTGCAGGAGCTCTCCGACGAGTGGGTGGTCGCCGGCTGGTAGAGCCGCCCCCATGACGGGCTGCGCCACCCGTTCACCCCCGATCGGGCCACCTCGCCCAACGACGCCCACGCTGCGCTGGTCACCGCGGCCGGCTACGTCCCTCTCGCGTTGACCGGCAGCGACTACATCGAACTGCTGTCGGCCACATGGCGGGCGATCACCGATGCCGGGATCCAGATCGACTACCGCATCTACAATTGCCCGGCGCTGGCCCCCTACCGGGCGATGAGCTCGGGAGTCTCGGGAGCCATGGCCAAAGGCGGGCAGTGGAGGGGGACGTGGACGACGTCTTCTCTCTGCCCCGCCACCCCTGCACCCGGCGGCTGCGGGCCGCCGGCGCGGAGGCGGCCCGTCTCACCTCGTAGATCCGTTCGGGTTCCCGGGCCGCGCCCGGCGAACCGGCGACCGCACCCATACCCCCGTACCCCGTGTCCCCGGGCCGCGCAGACCGCGCGGCCCGGGGACACGGCCGTTCGCGGACGAATCCGGCATCCGGCTTGACGCGGAGGTCTCGGGGCTCTATAAACACACTAAATCTACTAAATAAGTGGGAAATAGGGAGAACTCATGAACGCTCGCAGGGCCCGCGGAGCGGTGGCCGCACTGGCCGCACTGGCGCTCACCACCTTGGCGGCGGCCTGCGGGAACGCCGAGCCCGCCGGGACGACCGCCGCGGCCGCCGGCGGCGGAGGCGGACCGGCCGAGGTCAGGCTCGGCTACTTCCCGAACATCACGCACGCCACCGCGCTGGTCGGGGTGGAGAAGGGCCTGTACGCCAAGCACCTCGGCTCCGGCACGGCGCTCAAGACCAGCACCTTCAACGCCGGCCCCGCCGCGATCGAGGCGGTCTTCTCCGGCGCGGTCGACGCCACCTACGTCGGCCCCAACCCGGCCATCAACGCCTGGGCCAAGTCCAAGGGCCAGGCGATCAAGATCGTCGCGGGGGCGGCCTCGGGCGGTGTCTTCCTCGTCGTCAAACCGGGCATCGAGAGCGTCGAGGACCTCAAGGGCAAGAAGATCGCCACCCCGCAGCTCGGCAACACCCAGGATGTGGCGCTGCGCCACTGGCTCGACTCCAAGGGCGTCAAGACCGACACCAAGGGCGGCGGCGAGGTCTCGATCGTGCCGCAGGAGAACTCCCAGACCATCCAGACCTTCGCCACCGGCGACATCGACGGCGCCTGGGTGCCCGAGCCGTTCGCCAGCCGCCTCATCACCGAGAGCGGCGGCAAGGTGCTGGTCGACGAGCGGGACCTGTGGCCGGGCAAGGAGTTCGTGATCACCCACCTGATCGTCCGCCAGGAGTTCGCGAAGGAGCACCCGGAGGCGGTGCGGAAGCTCATCGAGGCCCACGTGGAGGCCAACGAGCTCATCGCCTCCGACCCGGCCGAGGCCGCCGAGACGGCCAACGCCGCGCTGGAGAAGCTGGCCGGCAAGCCGCTCAAGCCCGAGGTGCTCGACGGCGCCTTCAAGAACATCACCTTCACCAACGACCCGATCGCCTCGTCCCTGGTGGGCAGCGCCGACCACGCCGTCAAGGTCGGGCTGCTCGAGCCGGTGGACCTCACCGGCATTTACGACCTGAAGATCCTGAACGAGGTCCTCGCCGCCAGGGGCCGGCCGCAGATCTCCGACAAGTGAGGCTCCCCGGCGGGGTCCGCCGAGGCAAGAGGAGGAACACGTGACCGCTCCGCTCACGGAGCAGGCCGCCGGCCGGGCGGAGGGCCGCGGGCCCGCCGTCCGGCTGGAGGCCGTCTCCAAGATGTACGGCCAGGGCCGGACCGGCCTGCTGGCCCTCGACGAGGTCTCCCTGGACGTCGGTGCCGGGGAGTTCGTCTGCCTGCTCGGCGCCTCCGGCTGCGGCAAGAGCACCCTGCTGTCCCTCGTCGCCGGGCTCGACCGGCCCACCGCCGGGCGGATCGAGGCCGACGGGGGCCGGGTGGCGATGATGTTCCAGGAGCCGGCGCTCTTCCCCTGGCTGACCGTCTCGGCCAACATCGAGATGGCGCTCCGGGCCAAGGGCGTGACCCGGGCGGAGCGCCGGGCGCGCGCCGCGGAGTTCCTGGAGACCGTGCACCTCGGCGGGTTCGGCGCCAAGCGCCCGCACGAGCTCTCCGGCGGCATGCGCCAGCGGGTCGCGCTGGCCCGCGCGCTCGCCCAGGACGCCGACGTGCTGCTGATGGACGAGCCGTTCGGCGCGCTGGACGCGATGACCCGCGACCTGCTCCACGACGAGCTGGAGCGCATCTGGCGCGAGCGGAACCTGTCGGTCCTGTTCGTCACGCACAACGTCCGCGAGGCCGTACGGCTCGGCGACCGGGTGGTCCTGCTGAGCAGCCGCCCCGGCCGCGTCGTCGAGGACTTCCCGGTGACGCTGGAGCGGCCCCGCCGCACCGACTCCGCCGAGGTGGCCGAGCAGGCGGGCCGGATCACCGACCGGCTGCGTGAGGAGGTCATGCGCCATGGCCGCTGACCCCGCCCTCGCGGCCCTCGCCGTCCCGACCCCTCCCGCCGTCGGCGGAGCACCCTGGAAGGTGGCCCGAGATGTCCGTTGACGCCGGCACCCGGAGCGGAGACGTCCACGCCCGGCAGCTCGCCGGTCTCGACGCGCTGGAGCTGACCACCCGGCAGCGCAGGGGGCTCGCCTCCCGGACCTGGTCCGGGATCTGGCCCATCGCGTCCGCCGTCGCGCTCGTCCTGGTGGCCTGGCAGCTGGTCGTGCTGGCCGGCTGGTGGCCCGAGTACGTCTTCGCCGGCCCCGTCACGACCCTCGGCGTGCTCGCCGAGCGCCTCGGCGAAGCGGAGTTCTACACGGCCGTGGCCGTCACCATGCGGCGCGCGGTCGCCGGGTTCGCGCTGGCGATCGCGGTCGGCCTCGTGGCCGGTGCGCTCGTCTCGCGCATCCGCCCGCTGCGCCGAGCCGTGGGCTCGCTGATCACCGGCCTGCAGACCATGCCGTCGATCGCCTGGTTCCCGCTGGCGATCCTGCTGTTCGGGCTGACCGAGAGCGCCATCATGTTCGTCGTCGTGCTCGGCGCCGCGCCGTCCATCGCCAACGGGCTCATCGCCGGGGTCGACTACACCCCGCCGATCCTGCTGCGCGCCGGGCACATGCTCGGCCTGCGGCGGCTCCGGCTCTACCGGCACGTGATCCTGCCCGCCTCCCTGCCGTCGTTCCTGGCCGGGCTGAAGCAGGGCTGGGCCTTCGCCTGGCGCTCCCTGATGGCCGGCGAGCTGCTGGTCATCATCGCCAACCAGCCGTCCCTCGGCGAGCAACTGCACTTCGCCCGGGAACTGGCCGACTCGCCGGGCCTGCTCGCGACGATGATCGTGATCCTGGTGATCGGCATCGTGGTGGACCTGCTGTTCGGGGCCGCCGACAACGCCCTGCGCCGCCGGTGGGGCCTGCACCAGGCCGCCGACTGAGCCGTCATGCGGACCTCAGCCCGAACCCGGTACGCCCTGCGCGCGGTGGCCGAGCTGGCCGCCGCGCCGCCCGGCCCCGTGCCCGCCGAGCGGATCGCCGAGGCCCAGAGCATCCCGCGCAGATTCCTGGACAACATCCTGCTCCAGCTCAGGAGGGGCGGGCTGCTGCACAGCAGGCGCGGCTCCGACGGCGGCTACTGGCTGACCCGGCCGGCCGAGGAGATCACCCTGGCCGACGTCGTCACGATCGTGGAGGGCGTCCCGGAGGGCGGCGACCACGGCGGGTATCCGGGGGTCGCCGGGCCGCTGGCCGACGTGTGGAGCGTGCTGCGCGACCATGAGGAGCGGCTGCTCACCGAGATCACCCTGGCCGACATCGCCAGGGGAACGGTGCCAGGCGTCCGCCCGCCGGTCGGCGGGAGGTAGCGCGTTCCCGGCGATCTGTGCCATCGACCGGGCGGGCCGTACCGGGCCGCGCGCCCGATGGGCCGAACGCGAAGCGGGAGTGGGCGAATGCGATCGGACGTCACGCTGCAGCCGCTCGACGAGACGTCGCTGCGGGAGCTTCTCGACGCCGCCGTCGCGGATGCCGATCCGCTCGAGGTGATGCCCCCGGTCGACGGGCCGGCCGGATGGACGGCCGGGCGGCGGCAGGCGTTCCTGGACTTCCACCGGGCGAGATCGCTGTCGGGCGAGCCGGTGGAGACCACCTACGTGATCCGCCGGCAACACGCCCATGCGGCGGCTGCTCGCCGCCGCGGGCGCCGAACTCGCCCGCGACGGGCAGGAGGTCACGGCCTGGGCGGACCTGGCCGAGACCCGGTTCTGAGAAAGCGTGTCCGGTACGGGACGACGACCCCGACGCCCTTCGCGCCGGCTCCGTCGACGTCGCTTCCACGGTCTGCGGTGGGCGACGACCTCGTCGCCCGGTCCGGGGCGCGCCATGATCGGTGGCCGCCGGGTGGCGTGATCGCCCTCTCCCGCGGCGACCAGGCCGGCTGCAGGCGGATGCGGTAGTGCCCCCTTGCGCCCGTTGCGCGACATGCCCGGCAACTCGGTGCCGCTGAGGACGATCGTCACGGTGGTTCGTCTTCGTTGTGTTCGGCCGACGTCGTGCCGCTGCGCCGAGCCGGGCCATGCGAGAACCATGCGGAATGCATTCCTCTCCCATGACGAATTTATTCCCGGGCTATTTATATTTCAGGTGCAGAGCATTTCCGATGGTTGAGCGGCTGTCGGATGACGTCTTGGCGCCTTCTCCGCACCCGGATGCGTCGGAAATTCATTACACCGATCGGAAGGAAAAAAATGGATTCGGCTTCTTGTGGAAAGGCTTTCTTCCGTGCGGCCCTGGCGGCCGCCGCGGTGACGGCGGCCGTTCTCGCGCCGACCGCCCCGGCTGACGCCGCCGCCGCGGACTTCGAGCTCCAGGTGACCTGGAAGACGCTCTCTCTCAGCGACCGCATGAGCTGCGACCCGACCGGACCGCCGCAGCGCGGCGGCGGCAGGTTCTCTCCCAGCCTGAGCTACAGCTACGAGTGCGGCGGCTGGGAGCGGGTCAACGCCTCGATGAGCGTGGAGGGAGGCTCCCCGGTCACCCCCCGGGTCCGCAACCTCGGCACCTGGGACCGCCGGGCCCGCTCCTGGGACCGGGAAGAGAGCTGGTCCAGCGACGAGTTCCCCGACCACCCGGCCTTCCTGGGCACCGGAAACGACTACGACCTGGCCCAGCGCCCGCTGTGCACGACCGATACCTACAAGCGCTGCCTGACGGACTACTTGAAGGACAACAACACGGTGACGGTCCGCGGCGCCTTCGGTGCGCGGATCAGGTTCGCCGCCCACCTCCAGACGACGGACAGGTACGACGACGAGCGCAGGCACACGGGCACCGGGGAGTGCAAGGTGGAGGACTTCACCACCTGGGACCAGGCACAGGTCGACAGGTACACGGCGGGGAGACCCCGGGAGATCACCCTCCTCGGTTCCTACGACGGGCGCAACGTCTGCGCGGTGCGGTACGAACTGGTGGCCAAGCGGCTCCGGTGACGCCCGGGCGCGAGCACGGATGCGAACCGGTCCCGCCTGCGGGCGGCGGGGCCGTTTCCGGTGCCCGAAGCTGGCGAGCCGTCGCGGACGGATCCCGCCGGTCGGGCCCGGGGTGAGCGGAAACCCGCAGCACGCTCATGAGGTTGCGGGGGCGGATCGCTGAGAAGCCGCTCCCCTCAGGGAGCGGCGGGGTGACGGAGACGGATCAGCCCTTCACCGCGCCGGCGGTCAGGCCCGCGCCCACCCGGCGCTGCAGGAACAGGAAGACCACCAGGACCGGCAGCGCGAACAGGGTGGCGGCGGCCATGGTGGCGCCCCAGTCGGTGCCGAACACGTCGCGGAAGGACGAGAGCCAGACGGGGAGGGTGCGCTTGTCACGGTCCTTGATGATCAGCACGTTGACGAACGCGAACTCGTTCCACGCCGTGACGAACCCGAACAGCGAGGTGGCCATCAGCCCCGGTGCGAGCAGCGGGAAGATCACCCTGCGGAAGGCGGCCGGGCGGGTGCAGCCGTCGACCAGCGCGGCCTCCTCCAGCTCTGCGGGGACGGCGGCCAGGAATCCGCGCAGGGTCACGATCGTGAACGGCAGCGTGATCATGAAGTAGACGCCGGTGAGCATCGCCAGGGAGTCGAGCAGCCCGGTGTCCCGGGCGATGACGAACATCGGCACGAGCAGCGCCTCCCACGGCGCCATCTGCGCGGCGAAGACCATGACGATGAAGGGTCCTCTGCCGCGCCAGCGCATCCGGGCCACGGCCACGGCCGAGAGCAGGGCCACCGTCAGGGCCAGCAGCACGGCGGCGGCGGTGACGGCCAGGCTGTTGCGCCAGAACGTCCAGAACCCGTCGGCGGCCACGGCGGCGGCGAAGTGCTCCAGGGTCGGGTGCGCCGGCCACAGACCCGGCGTCCCGGCCTGGATCTCCGCCGTCGGCCGGAAGGCGGTGGCGAACATCCAGTAGACCGGGAAGGCCATGACGGCGAGCACGGCCGCGGCGCAGGCGTTGAGGGCGATCCTGCCGGGCCGTACCGCCCGCCTCCGCCGCGCCGCCCCGGTGGGAACCCCGGCGGGCGCCCCGCCGCCCGCCCTCCCTCCGGCCGGACGCGTTCCCGCGGGCCGGCTCCTTCCTGCCGGGAGCGTCCTCACGATCCGGCTCCTTCCTGGCGGAGCATCCGCCGCAGGTTGCCGGCCAGCGCGACGGCGAGGACGGCGACGGTGAGCATGGCGACGGCCGAGCCCAGGTCGTAGCGGTGCAGGACCCGGGCGACCTTGAAGGCGTAGACCGGCAGCGTGGTGGTCGCGCCGTCGGGCCCGCCCTGGCCGAGCACCCAGATCTGCGGGAAGCACTTGAAGACCCAGATCACCTCCAGCGACGTGACGAGCGCGAACATCGGCCGCAGGATCGGGAAGGTCACCCGGGCGAAGATCTGCGGGCCGGTGCCGCCGTCGATCCGGGCCGACTCGTACAGCTCGGCGGGGATCGTGGTCAGACCCGCGTAGAGGGTGAGCGCGGCGAACGGCACCGACTGCCAGACCACCAGCGCCACCAGCACGCCGAACATCGCCCCGCCGTCGGCGAACCACGAGTGGCCCTGGAACGAGTCGAAGCCCAGGGCCACCAGCAGCCGGTTGACGATCCCCAGCTCCGACTGGAACAGCCACTGGAAGATCGTCGTGGCCGCGATGACCGGGGTGGCCCAGACCAGGGCGAGCACGCTCATCAGGGCGACGCGCATGCGGCGGCCGAGCCGCGCCAGCATGAGCGCGACGGCGGTCGACAGGCCCACGATGAGCACCACGTTGACCGCGGTCCAGCCGAAGGTGCGCAGCGTGACCGCCCAGAACTCCTCGGCGGCCAGCAGCTCGCGGTAGTTGTCCAGGCCGGTCAGCCGCGCGCCGCCCCGGACGAGTTCGCCCATCCGGAAGTGCTGTACGGAGATCAGCGCGGCGCGCAGCAGCGGGTAGAGCAGCAGGAACACGCCCCCGGCCACGGTGGGGGCGATGAGCAGGTAGGGCCAGAGGTTCCTGGTCCGCACGCGGGTCCTCAGGATCCGCTGTTGAGGGTCGTGGTGATGGCCTCGGAGGCCTTGCGCGCCTCGGTCGCCGGGTCCTTCCCGGTGAGCACGGCGGTCATGTACTGCTTGATCACCGAGGTGGCCTCGACCGCCGCCCAGTTCGGCGTGTTGGGCGTGGCCCTGCCGTTCGCGGCGCCCCGGGCCATGGCGGCGGTGCCCTCGTCGGCGTCGAGCACGTGCGCCAGCGAGGCCCTGTTCGGCACGAAGTTCATCGTCTTGGCCAGCTCGGTCTGGAAGTCCTCCCCGGCCAGGGCCTTGACCACCGCGTAGGCGGCGTCCGGGTGCCGCGAGGCTTCGGGGATGATCAGGTCGGAACCGCCGGTGAACACCGCTCCGGGCTTGTCGGCCGTCTTGCCGGGGATCGGGAAGAAGCCCAGCTTCCCCTTCATCTCCGGTGCGACCTCCAACACCCGGGCCGCGCCGCCCGGCACGCTGATCATCTGGGCGACCCTGCCCTGCGCGAACACCTCGTGCTGCGGGGGATTGGCCTCGTCGGCGTCCTTGGGCCCCTTGCCGAGGGCCTGGAGCCGCCGGTAGAAGTCCATGCCGGCCAGGGCCTGCGGGGTGTCGAGGGCGCCCTTCCACCTGCCGCCCTCCTTGACGGCGAGGTCGCCGCCCTCGTCCCAGACGAACCCGGCGAGCGCGTACCACGTCTGTCCGGTGAGGTAGATGCCCTGGTCGCCGCCCCGGTCGAGTCTGGCGGTGATCTCCAGCCACTCGTCGCGGGTCCTGGGCGGCGCCTCGATCCCGGCCTTGGCGAACAGGTCCTTGTTGTAGACGACGACCCGGTTGGCGGCGTACCAGGGTACGCCGTACTGCCGGCCGTCGATGTTGCCCGGCTGGGCCAGGCCGGGGATCCAGTCGGCGCCGCCGAGGTCGGCGACCTCGCCGCTGAGGTCCCTGACCCCGCCGCTGGCGGCGTACTGGGCCACCTGGGTGTTGCCGACCTCGATCACGTCGGGGGCGTCCGTGCTGGCCAGGGCGGCGGTGGTCCGCTCACCGATGCCGTCCCAGGCCTGGATCTGGACGTCGAGGTCCACGCCGGGGTGGGCGCTCTCGTAGCCGGTCTCGAAGCGCTTGACGAGCTCGTCCGTGACGCTCCCGTCCATGATCCAGACGGTGAGCCTGACGGGCCCGGAGTCCGCGGGGGCGGCGGACCCGCCGCCGGAGCCGGAGCCGCAGGCGGCGGCGGTGGCGGCCAGGGCCAGCGCGGCCGCGGCGGCCAGGAGTCGGTGCTTCATCGTGTCTCTGCTCTTTTCGGGGGTGCGGCCCGCGGGCCGGTTCCAGGGGGTACGGCCGGCGGGCCGGGCGGGCACGGGCACGGCCGGGGTACGGACCGGAGCCGGTACGGCTCCCGCGCGGGAGCCGTACCGGGGGTCCTCAGGGGTTCGGGACGGTGTCGGTGAACGCGGTGGAGGCGGCGCGGAGGGCGCCGACCCTGCTCAGCACGTCGGCGGGCGGGACGACCTCGTTCCTGCTGTGGTAGACCCAGTCGACCTGCTGGCGGTAGGTGCGCCGGGCGGAGCTGCCCTGCAGGTCGATGAACCACTGGTTGAACATGATCCACATGGGGGTCTCGGGGTAGTGCTCGCCGCCGTGGTCGGCGAACAGGCGCCCGTCGACGTAGTAGCGGATCCGGCCGCCGGAGACCTGCACGACCAGGTCGTGCCAGCCGGCGAAGCTCGCCCGCTCCTCGGTGTGCACGTTGACCGCCTGCCACGGGTCTGCCTGGTAGGTCTCCCAGCTGGTGGCGTAGAGGATGTTGCCGGGCTCGCCCCAGCCGCCGTTGGGGAGGTATTCGAAGTCCAGCTCGCCGTAGTCGGGGTCCATGTTCTGCCGCAGCGGGGTGATGGTGAAGAACGTCTGCACCACGTGCTCGCCGTCGGGGCCTGAGACCGGGGCGTCGCTGAACCTCACCCGGGCGGCGTAGGTGCCCTCGTGGAACTTGCGGACGGCCGTGGACAGCTCGGTGTGGACGGTGCCCGCGCCGGTGCCGTCGGTGGAGGAGTCGAGCTGCAGGACCTGGCCGCCGTCCGCCGACGGGAAGGTCACCGAGGAGGGGGACCAGGTGGCGCCGGGTACGCCGGGGCCGCCCGCGCTGGAGCGCACGGTCCAGCCGCGCTGGGCCAGCCGGGGGTCGGACGGTCCGGTGTAGGAGAAGTCGTCGAACAGGACGCCCCGGCCGCCCGGCTCACCGGTCGGGGTCACCGTCGGCGTCACCGTCGGCGTGGGCTCGGCGCCCCCGCCCGCAGGCGTGCCCCAGACGAGTCGCCCGTCCAGGTGGACGGTCACCCTGTCCCAGTCGCCGTAGACCGTACGGCTTGCGCCGAAGGAGTGGTCGTCGGACTGCGTGAAGTTCTGCCAGTCGGTGCGGTGGAAGCGGAGCTGCAGGTCACCGGTGTCCGCCCCGGGCGCCAGCGTCCCGGAGGTGAAGCCGACCTCCAGGTAGCGGTCGGCGGCCGGCACCGGGTCCGCCAGCGGGACGAACCGGCCGGTCACGGTGGAACAGCCGACCACGGCCCACGAGCAGGCGAAGCGGTAGGCGGTCTCGCCCCGGAAGTAGTAGCGGATCTTGACCTGGGCGAGCGGGACGGGAGCGGCGCCGTCGTTGACCAGCTTGAACCACGGCTCGGCCTGGGCGGTGACGGCCGCGGTGGAGCTGGTCCTGTACTGCAGGCGCAGCGACTGGGCGGCGGTGGCCGGCGGGGCGAGCGCGACCGCGGCCAGGAGGAGGGGGAGCGCTAGGGCGAGGACGGTTTTCCAGGGGGTTCGGCGCATGGCTGGATCTCCTTGTGAACGGCCCCCGAGGTGTTTCCCGGCATGACGAAGACGGCCTCCGTCGCGGATGCGTGCGGTGCGGATGCGTGCGGTGCGGTGTGAGGGGCGGATGTACGGGTGCGGCGGGTGTCCCCGCCCGGTCCCCGGAGACCGGGTGCGCCGCGCCGCGGGGGTCCGTCCCCGGGACCCGGTGAGGCGCGGGGCCCTGAGCCGGGACTCGGGGACGGTTCAGCCGCCCCTGCGGATGCGGCCGGCGTAGCGGGCCTCCAGGGCGAGGTTGTGCGCGTCTCCCTCCGGGACGTTCGCCGACAGGTAGACCGGTGGAGCCTGGCCCGCGGCGAGCAGCTCCGCCACCGCCCGGGTGACGACGAGCTGGGCGAGCAGCACAGAGGTGATCGTGGACACGGCGGCGACGGCGCCCCCGCCGGGCAGGGGCAGGACCGCGTCGCCGTACGGGGCGCGGTTGTCGAGCACCACGTCGGCGAGGTCGCAGAGCCTGCGGCCGGAGGGGTGCCTGGTCGGTACGGCGGAGCTGTGCGCGAGCGAGGTGAGGGCGACCAGGTCGTGGCCGCGCTCCTTCACCAGGGAGGCCAGCTCGACGACGACGCCGTTGACGCCCGAGCTGGAGATGATCACGAACAGGTCGTCCGCCTCGACGGGCGCGGTGTCGAGGATCCGGTGCGCGACCGCCGGGTCGCGCTCCAGGTCGTAGCGTTCGAGCTCCGTGCGGTCTGCCCCGCCGTACAAGACGATGTCCCGCAGTGCGAGCCGGTTGGTCGGCACCAGTCCGCCCGCGCGGCCGGCGATCTCCATGGCGACCGCCTCGGAGTGCCCCGAGCCGAACGCCTGGACGACGCCGCCCCGGTTCAGCGCCCTGGCGACCAGGCCGGCCGCCGCCGCGATGGGACCCGCCTGCTCGACGGGGATCTCCCGGACGAGCCGGGCGACGTGCCGGACGTAGGCGTCCGGATCCGGAGGGGCGATCGTCCCTGCGGCCGTGCCGGTCTCTGCGCTCATTTCTCTCCCTCCGGGAGCCGGTGCCCGGTCACCGCGCGGGCGGTCAGGTCGAACGCGTCCCGGGTGCGCTCGTAGGTGCGCTGCGCGACCGAGACGTAGACCACGTCGAGGACGAGCAGCTGGGAGTGGATGGCGGCGAAGCCGTCGGAGCGGAACGTCGTCCCCCTGCTGGCCGTGGTGACGACCAGCTCGGCCACCTCCGCCAGCGGCGACCTCGGATGGGAGGTGACCGCCACGGTGACGGCGCCGTGGCTGCCGGCCTCGGCGAGCACCTCGATGACCTCGCGGGTCCTGCCGCTGTGCGAGATGCCGATCGCCACGTCGCCCTGGCCGAGCAGCGCCGCGTCGGTGAGCGCGCTGTGCGCGTCGGACCTGCTCCAGGTGGGGACGCGGATGCGCTGCAGGCGGTATTCCATCTCGCTGGCCACCGCCGCGCTGCTGGAGACCCCGAACAGCAGCACCCGGCCGGCCTGGGCGATCGCGCTCGCGATCTTCTCCACGGAGGCCAGGTCGAGCTGCGCGGCGGTCTCCTGGATCAGCCGGATGTCGTTGCCGGAGACCACGCCCAGCACCCGCTCGAGTCCGTCATCGGGCAGGATCTCCTGCCCGATGTCGGTCTCCCAGCGCTGCTGCGCGACCCGGCCGGTCTCCGTGGCGAGGGCGACGCGCAGCTCGGCGTAGCCACCGAAGCCGAGCGCCCGGCAGAAGCGGGTGATGGTGGCGGTCGAGGTGGCGCTCCGCTCGGCCAGGTCGACGATGGTCAACCGGGCGGCGGCGGCCGGGGCGGCGAGGATCACCTCGGCCACCTTCCGCAGCGCCTCGGGCATCTCGTCCTGCTCGGTCCTGATCAGATGCAGCAGCTCCACCGTCACCCCTTCGTCCTTACGGTGAAAATTATGCTCGCAGCATGGCCCAGTCAAGCATTTCGGGTAATAATTTTCACATGGATCTGGTGTTAGGTGTGGACGCCGGCGGAACGTCGTCCCGCGCCGTGGCCGTCACGACGCGGGGGGACGTGGTGGGCCGCGGCCGGGCGGGCGGCGGCAATCCGGCGGCGCTCGGCGCCGCGCGGGCGTTCGCCAATCTCGGGCTGGCCGTGCGCGAGGCTCTGGCCTCGGTGGATCCGGCCGAGGTCAGAGGGGTGACCGTCGGCCTCGCCGGTGCGGGGGCGCTCCTGGACCCGGCCGTGCGGGCGGTCTTCGAGCAGACCGTGTCCGACTGCGGACCGGCGGTCCCGCCCCGGGTGGTGGGCGACGCGGTGGTCGCCTTCGCGGCGGGCACGGCCGCGCCCTCCGGCACCGTCCTGATCTCCGGCACCGGGGCCGTCGCGGCGAGGATCACCGGCTGCGAGGCGGTGGCGGTGGCGGACGGGCACGGCTGGCTGCTGGGCGACGAGGGTTCGGCGTTCTGGCTCGGCCGGGCCGCGGCCCGCACCGCCGTCCGGCAGGCCGCATCCGGACGGCCGTGGCGCGACCTGGGCCCGCTGGTCCGGCTCGTCGTCGGGCACCTGCTGCCCGGGGTCGCGGCGGAGGCCGAGGTCGAAGGGGGATCCCGGGGAGCCGAAAGGACCGGAGGGCGCCAGGGGAGCGTCGTGACCGGGAGGACCGAGGCCGAGAGGGCCGGGGCCGCCGGTTCCGGTGGTCCCGGCTCCGGTGGGGAGCTGGCCGACCTGCTCGCCACCGCGGCACAGGCCCGGCACCCGCTCGCCCTGGCCGAGCTGGCACCCCTGGTCGTCCGGGCGGCCCGCCTCGGGGATCCGGCGGCGGAGGAGATCGTGGCCGGCGCCGCGGCCCGCCTGGCCGGGACCGCGGCCCGGGTGCACGACCCGGGCCCGGACGTGCCGATCGTGCTGGCCGGCGGCGTGCTGACGAGCGGGGGACCGGTGCGGCGGGCCGTGGTGGACCTGCTCCGGCGGCGGTGGGGGGATCCGCCGATCGCCGTCGCGGGAGACGGCGCCGGGGCCGCCGCGTGGCTCGCGGCCGCGCCGTTCCTGGGCCGGGAGGAGGCCGCCGGGCTCCACCGCCGTTTCGTCGGTCCCGGAGCCGTCGGTCCCGGAGCCGTCGGTCCCGGAGCCGTCGGTCCCGGGGCCCCCGGCTCGGCGGGCGGATCCGGCCCCGGAGGATGAGGCCGGTCCGCGGCGCGCTCCTCGGCACGTCCGGCCCCGCGTCGCGCGGTGGGCCCGGCTCCGGGGAGTGCGTCAACCGGAGACGGTGTCGACGAAGGCGGTGGAGGCCGAGCGGAACGACTCGACCCTGCGGCGCACGTCGGCGGGCGGGACGACCTCGTTCCTGCTGTGGTAGACCCAGTCGACCTGTTGGTGGTAGTCACGCGGGGCGGAGCCGCTCCGCAGCTCGATGAACCACTGGTTGAACATGATCGACATCGGTGTCTCGGGATAGTGCTCGCCGCCGTGGTCGGCGACCAGGCGCCCGTCGACGTAGTACCTGGCCCGTCCGCCGGAGACATGGAGGACCAGGTCGTGCCAGCCGGCGAAGCTGGCCCGCTCCGCGGTGTGGGTGTTGACGGCCTTCCAGGGCTCGGCCTGGTAGGTCTCCCAGGTCGTGGTGAACATGGTGGGCCCGGACTCGCCCCAGCCGCCGTTGGGGAGATACTCGAAGTCCAGCTCGCCGTAGTCGGGGTCCATGCTCCTCTCCAGCGGCGTGATGGTGAAGAACGTCTGCACCACGTGCTCGCCGTCGGGGCCGGAGACCGGGGCGTCGCTGAACTTCACCCGCGCGGCGTAGGTGCCCTCGAAGAACTTGCGCCGGGTCGTCGACAGCTCGGACTGTACGGTGCCCGCGCCGGTGCCGTCGGTGGAGGCGCTGAGCTGCAGGACGCGGTCGCCGTTCACCGAGGGGAAGGTGATCGCCGAGGGCGACCAGCCGGCCCCGGACACGCCGGGACCGCCGCCGCCGGAGCGTACCCGCCAGCCGTGCTGCGCGAGCCTCGCGTCGGACGGGCCGGTGTAGGCGAAGTCGTCGAAGAGCGTTCCCTGCCCGCTGGAACCTCCCGGCGCGGGGGTGGCCGAGGGCTTCGGCGCGGGGGTGGCCGGGGGCTTCGGTGTGGAAGTGGCGGGAGGAGGCGTGGGGGTGGGCGTCGGGCCCGTGCCGCTCGGCTGCGCACCCCAGACGAGCCTGCCGCCGACGTGGACGGTCGCCCTGTCCCAGTCGGCGTAGCTCGTACGGCCCGCTCCGAAGGAGTGGTCGTCGGACTGGTCGAACGTCCGCCAGTCCGGCCGGTGGAACCGCAGCTCCAGGTCGCCGGTGTCGGTGCCGGGCGCCAGCCTTCCGGAGGTGAAACCGACCTCCAGGTAGCGGTCGGCGCCGCGCACCGGCTTGGCCAGCGGGACGAACCGGCCGGTCACGGTGGAGCAGCGGATCCTCGCCCACGAGCAGGCGAAGCGGTGGCCGGTCTCGCCCTTGAAGTAATAGCGGATCTTCACCTGGCTGAGCGCGACGGGGGCCGTGCCGCCATTGACGATCTTGAAAAGCGGCTCGACCTGATCGGTGAGGGCCTCGGTGGAGGTGGTCATGTACTGCAGGCGCAGCGACTGGGCGGCGGCCGTGGCGGCGCTCGCCGGGCCCGGGACTCCGGCGCCCATCGGGAACAGCAGCGCTGCCGTCGTGACCAGAGAGCCGATGGTGGTTCTTCGCAAGGATCACTCCAGGTCGGGGGATGCCTAGCCTCTTTGCGGACGGGAAGGTCTCCTGTTCTCCGCAGGGGCGGATCCATGCTCTCCCGGCGGCCGACGTTCCCTGGGTGCCATAAGACGGATATAAGGCAGTTTTAAGGTGCAGTGAGACGGAGTCGTCCGGCGGCCGGGCGCGGCGCCGGACGAGGTGTTGAGCGCCCGGTTGATGTCAGTAACGTTGGGCTTGTTCTGGTTTGACGGACATCCGAGATCAGGGGCTCGCCCCCGAAAGGATGTCCATGATGGAGCACATGGGGAAGAAGAAACCGCGTCCTCGTCGCTCGTTCACGCGTGAGTTCAAGGCGGAGATCGTCGAGCTGTGCCAACGCGGAGACCGTTCGATCGGCCAGGTGGCCAAGGACTTCGATCCGGCCGAGACCGCGGTGCGCTACTGGATCCGCCAGGCCGAGGTCGACACCGGCCGACCCATCCGAGTCACGATCCACCCATCCACCAGCAGTGTTGCGTTGATCGTCTGAATCCACCCAGTACACCAGCGGGGCGTTCGCCGAGTTGGCCGGGCGGCTCGGGATACGTCTGTCGTCGGCCAGCACATCACTCACGCACGGTGACGGAGGCCAGCGGCGGGACGCGCCTTGTCTGCGGCAGATCCACACGGGTCAGAATGTGCCGATGACGATCTCCGCTGACGACTCCGGCCCGGTCCGGATTGTGACGGCCGTTCTTCGCGACGGCGATCGGGTGTTGCTGTGTCATCGAAGCGCCGGACGCCGGTGGTATCCCGACGTGTGGGACCTGCCGGGCGGTCATGTCGAGGAGGGGGAGGATCCGAAAGCGAGCCTTGTCCGCGAGCTTCGGGAGGAGTTGGGAATCACGGCACCGGAGCCGTCCGGCCCGCCGATGCATGAGATCCGGACCGCGACGTTCGACATGCAGATCTGGTTGGTCGACAGGTGGACCGGAACACCCGTCAACGCCGCGCCGGACGAGCACGACGCTGTGGCGTGGTTCGAGGCGTCCGACCTTGACAGCCTGCGTCTCGCCCATGAGTCGTATCTCTCGATGCTCACCGCCGTGCTCGTCACGTGACGTCGCTCTGGAAGCCAGGAGTGCGCGCTCGTCGGCAGATCCCGTACTCACATCCGGCTCGGGTCATGATTGATCGCACGGAGGGTGAACGGGGCTCCGGAGCTAAGGCAGCATGCCGCTGGAGCCCGGAAAAAGAAGGAGATCCCGTCCCTGTCGTAGTAGCCGAACCCGATGACCGGATATCCCACCTCGGAAACGAACGCCCGGTAGTCGGCGGGGAGGAGGTGATCCACGCCGGCTCCGCGCGGATGCTCGGCGGAGCGGGCGTAGCGGAGTTGTGCCGGGGCGAAGTGCGATCCCCAGTCGAACTCGCGGTCGCGGAGCGTCTTTTCGAAGGCCCGCCACCGGCCGATGATATCGATCACGTTCTCCGCATAGTTTCGAGCGACGAGCTGGCTGAATCAGCGTTAGAAGATTCACAGGACAGGCCTTAGCACCGGCGCCACCGACGGACAAGATCCACAAGTGGTGCCGGTTCTCACGAACATCTCGGTACGCGGCGCCGGCAACGTGGTGCCGAAAGTCGCGAACATCGGGCGCCCAAGCTCGCGAACAAAATCAAATCGAGCCACTCCGGAAGCAGGGACGGTGGTCCGGCTTGAGGGATCAGGCCGGAGACATCACCTCATACAAGTTGCGGGCGTCGTCGACGAAGAACAGCCCGCGCGCACACAGCGGGTGGTCGATGCGGCCGTTGTCGGGCTCGGTGGGACGGTTGCCGTAGGGCACGCCGGCCTGCTGCAGGCGGGCCAGGATCTGATCGAAGGTGGCCGGGTCCACGTCGAAGGCCAGATGCATGCCGACGGGATCGGCCACGGTCATGAAGTCCAGGGTCAGCTGCTCGTTGATCCGTACGGGGGCGAAGTGGCCGCTTCGGCCGGCGGGCGGCAGCTCCTCCAGGCCCATGATCGAGGCGAAGAAGCGGGCCGCCTGCCGGTGGTCGGCCGCGGGCACGATGGTGTGGTTCAGCGTGATGGTCATACCGGGCTCCCCGGAGCAGTGACGACGCCGTGCAGGAGAATGTCGACGAGATCGTGCGAGGACGGCCCGGCTTCACCGGAGGCGGGGTGGAAGCGGGGAAACAGCATCCCCAGGAAGACCGAGGCGATCGTCTCCGGTTCCAGGCGCAGCACTGCGCGGTCGGGTTCGATCAGCTCGGTGAGGGCCTCGTGCGTCGCCTTCATCGAGGCTTCCCGGCCGCCCGGGGCGGGTCGGTCGGCGGCCGGTCGCCCGCGCTGGTGGCCGGAGGCGTGCAGGGTGCCGATCACCGTGCCCATACGTTCCAGGTGGGCGC
This sequence comes from Planomonospora parontospora, assembly GCA_014647935.1. Classification (GTDB taxonomy): domain Bacteria; phylum Actinomycetota; class Actinomycetes; order Streptosporangiales; family Streptosporangiaceae; genus Planomonospora; species Planomonospora parontospora. Next base: position 11,714 of record BMQD01000043.1, on the reverse strand, counting down.
GCAACGCCTCGGCCGCCTGGACCAGCCGGTCGGCCAGTGGATCGTCCAGAGGGATCGAGGCCAGTTCGCGCAGCACGTGCTCGGGGTTCATCACCTCGGCCAGGCACGCCTGCAGCAGGTCGTCCTTGTCGGTGAAGACCCGGAAGATGGTGCCTTCGCCGATGCCGGCCGCGCGGGCGATGCGGTTGGTGGTGACCGCGGCGCCGTACTCGGCGACTAGTGGCAGCGTCGTGGCCACGATCATCGCTCTGCGGTCTTCGATACTCATTGCCGGCGCTCGTCGCCGGGTGGGGGTGTGCGTCATGCACTTCATCATTAGGAGTGAGTACTCACTCCGTCAATGGATTAATGCTGACCGGGCCGGAAGGACTGTTGTCCGACGGGCCGTCACCGGTACGGCCGAGGGTGCCGGAATTCTCAGCCTCACTGCCAGCAGCCGGGCGCGCAACACACCCGGCCGCGGCCGGCGCTGAAGGGTTGACGGTCTGGTGGAGAGGCATCGGTCAGGGGGCGTGTTCAGTCCAGTTGCAGGCGCTCAGTCAGGCCGGCGGCGGTGAAGGCGTCCACCAGGTCCTGGCGGCTCTCGGTGAAGTGGGCCCAGCTGTCGCAGTGAACGGGCACCACCCGGCGCGCGCCGAGAATCTTCGCCGCTTCGGCGGCCTGGGCGCTGTCGAGGACCAGCGGGGCGCCGTCGAAGATCGGCAGGCGGGGAGCCCCGGAGAACAGCACGGCGGTGTCGATGGGGCCGAAGCGCTCGGCGACCTGCCCGACCAGGGTCAGGGAGGCGTTGTCGCCGCTGACGTAGACCGTGGGCAGGTCGGGGGCGGTCAGGACGAAGCCGACGACCTCGCCGGTGATCGCCTCGACGTCGGGGGCGTTCTCGGGGCCGTGCAGAGCGGGGGCAGCGGTGACGGTCACGGTGCCGCCGTCGGGGCGCTGCAGGTCGACGGACTGCCAAGGGGCGAGGCCCTGGGCGGTGCCGCCCAGGCGGCCGGCGCCGCTGGGGGTGGTGAGGGTCAGCGGGACGTCGGCGAGCAGGGCCCGGCCGGAGTGGTCGAGGTTGTCGGGGTGCTGGTCGTGGGAGAGCAGGACCGCGTCGATGCGGCCGAGGTCGGCCGGGGAGGCGGCCGGGGGCGCGGTCTTGGTCAGGGTCCGGCCGTTGGGGAGCGGGTAGTCGCCGGGAGGGTCGAAGGTGGGGTCGATGAGCAGGCGCAGCCCGCCGTACTCGATGAGGGCGGTCGGGCCGCCGAAGGCGCGGACGGGGATCTGCTCGCCGGTCGTGCCGGTGATGGCCATCACAGAAACACCTCACGGATGAGAGTCGATTTATCCGTGATGCACGGTAGTCGCTTCTCATGGATGATGACAACTCTTACCATGAGAGCCATGCAGGAGACCGTGACCGCCGCGCCCGTGGTGCCGCCCGCGCCAGGAGCCGAGCAGTATCTCGCCCTGGACTTCGCCAACAGCGCCCTCGCCCTGCCCGGCGACCGGTTCCTCGACCTTCTGGGCAGCCCGGCGGCCGGCACCCAGTGGCTCATCGAGCACGATCTGGCCCCCGCCGGCCTCGACGCCGGGCTGCAGGAGAGGTGCGCGGCCCAGCTGCGCACCCTGCGCGAGCACATCCGCGCACTGCTCGCCTCCCACCTCGACGGCCACCCCGCCCCGGCCGACGCGCTCAGCGCCGTCAACGACGCCCTGACTCGCGCCCCCGCGGCCTTGCTGCTGGCCTGGGAGCCGACCCGGGGCCTGTATCGCGCCGCCGCCCATCCCGCCACCCAGATCGTCGAGCACGCCCTGGCGACGCTGGCCGCCAGCGCCGCCGACCTGCTCACCGGCCCCGACCGCGAGCGCCTGACCGCCTGCGGCTCGCCACCGTGCAGCCGCTACCTGCTGCGGTACGGCCGCCGCCGCTGGTGCTCGGTGCGCTGCGGCGACCGTGCCCGCGCCGCCCGCGCCTACGCCCGCCGTAGTCGGACAAACTCATAACGCCATTTGGCCCGCCTTCCGCCGGGGGACCTTGCCAGGAGGATCGCACTGGCCCGTCGCGGCACGAACCGGACATCCCTTGGCTGGCGCGCAGCTGCACAACACCCTCGCCGAGCAGCTGTCCGGCAGCCACTGACAACAACCGGGCGCAGGGCACTGTCGACAACTGGCGCGCAACATGGTGTGCAGGCAGGTCTGCCGGTTCGGGCTCATAGCGCCAGACGAAGGCGGCCGGCGATCTTTCCCGCTCCCGCAGGCCCTCGGCGCGGCGGACGTCGTTGATCACTGCCTCGGTCTTGCCGCGGTGCCGTACGATGCCGGCGTCCTGGAGCAGGCGCTCGGCATCGCGGGCGGTGAAGCGGGCCAGGGCGGAGACGTCAAAGCTGGCGAAGGCGGCGCGGAAGTTGTTCCGCTTGGTCGAGATGGTGCGCCGGCTGAGTTCGGACTGGAAGCCTTCCAGGCACGGTTTCTCGAACAGGCGGCGGTCGTCACCGACGGGGAAGCCCCATTCGGTGTCGTGGCAGGCCAGGAACTCCGGGGCGGTGCCGCTCCAGGAGCAGCGCGGCAGCTGCGGACCGGGCGTCGGTACGGGCATCTCATCATGGTCCTCTGCCATGGCAGGCGGGCACCGGCGCATGCGCCCCCGGGCCCGCCCTGGGACGCATGCGGTGCCCCCGCCCTGTCAGGGCAGGACAGGCTCTGCGAGCAGGAACTTCAGCCGGTCGTCGGCCAGCCATGGCGCGATCTCGACGATCTCCGCGCTGACGATGTCCTGTTCGACGAACGGGTCGGCCGCCACGCGGGCCTCCAGGTCATCCCGCGAGGTGCCGTGCGCCACGATCGCGCCGCCCAGTCCCGGCTGGATGCCGCCGACCAGCAGGAACACTCCGTCGTCGACGCCGCGCTCGATCCACTCCTGGTGGCCGGGCATGTACCGTTCGGCCGCGCTCTTGTCGGCGGAGAACCGCAGCAACACCACGAACATGTCTCTCTCCGATCGTTGAACTCAGGTAGTCGAACTCAGGTCGCGTCAGGCGTTCGCCGACGCGGTGTCGTCGGATACGGCGCCGCCGGCGCGCTCGGGGCGGGGGAGCACCGGCTCAGCCAGTCGTGCATCCGCCGGACCTCTCGGTCGATGAAGTCGTCCTACGTGGTGTCAACCGGGCTTGGCGGCCGACCACCGGTCGCACTGCGGCGGCACGCTCGGATGTCAGTGACCGATACCGGCGGCATCGGGGGCGGGAGACGGCTCGGCTGCCGCAACGGCCGCCGGCAGGTCGGCCAGTGCGCCGCCACCAGCCGCTCGAAGAAGGCGGCGACGGCGGGCAGGCCGCTCCCGTCGGCGGTCAGGGCCTCCAGCACCGGCCGCACTGCGCCGCTCCAGGTAGCGGCGCAGTGCGGCCGCCTCCGCTTCCTCCGGGCCTCACCGCCGACCGGAATTCTCCGTCTCACCGACAACGACCGGGCGCTCGACAGGAAGACGGCAAACCTGTGGAGAGCCGGCGGCAGGTTCGGAAACTGTCGGTGGCAACAGCGATGATCACTCTCATCTCCAGAGGAAGGACATCCGCTCATGGCGACGTTCGTTTTGATCCACGGCGGCGGCGGCGTCGCCTGGCAGTGGCATCTGCTCGATCCCGAGCTACGCGCCCGGGGCCACGATGTCGTCGCCGTCGACCTGCCCCTCGAACGGGAGACGGCGGGATTGGCCGAGCTCACCGACACGGTGGTGGAGGCCATCGGCGAGCGCACCGACCTGGTCGTGGTCGCCCACTCCTGGGGCGGGTTCGTCGGTCCGCTGGTGTGCGAGAGGGTCCGTGCCGACCTGCTGGTCCTGCTGGCGGGCATGATCCCCGCACCGGGCGAGCCGCCAGGTGACTGGTGGACCGCGACCGGCTTCGAAGCGTCCGGCGGCGACGGCAGCGAAGACGACCCGGTGGCCGCCTTCTGCCATGACGTGTCGCCTGCCTTGGCCGCCGAAGCGATGCGCCGGGGCCAGGGCCACGCCGAACGCTCGCTGGTCGAGCCCTGGCCGTTGACGGCTTGGCCCGAGGTGGCGACCAGAGTGCTGATCTGCCGCGACGACCGGTTCTTCGGCCCGGAGTTCATGCGCCGGATCGCACGCGAGCGGCTGGACGTCGTCCCCGACGAAATCGGTGGCAGCCACATGGTGATGCTCTCCCGGCCGCAGGAACTGGCCGACCGCCTCGACGGCTACGCCCGACACATCTAGCCGACGACCCGTGCGCGGCCGGGCGGCGCCTCGGGCCCAGGTGGTTCGGTCGTCCCGGCACCGCAAGGAGCCCCGTCAACCGGGCGCGCAACAGGAGCAACAGGAGGTCCTCGGCAGGCGTCAGTAGGTGTCGGCGCGGCGCATGGCGCGTGGGCGGCCGTCGGGGTCGCACAGCATGCGGTAGAGCGGCGTGGCCAGGGCGGCGGTCCAGGGCGGCAGGGGGCCGGGCTCGTGCAGGCGCAGCCGTCCCGCCGGGCGCGGCCCGCGGCGGCCTCCGGCGTGCCAGCGTTCGAGGGCGGCCGCCGCGGCGGCGTAGGCGTCGAAGAACGCGCGCGGATTCAGCAGGCCGTCGTCGTCCCCGTCGTCGCGGTCCAGGTGCTCGCGTGCGAGCGCGAGCCGCAGCTCCCGGGGCTGGCGGCGTGCTCCGTCGCCGTGCCCGCCGGGATCGCGGGGTTCCCGCGGGTCCCGCGCCCCGTCCAGGATCGCGCAGGTGAGCTCGGAGTCGTACGTCCAGGAACGGCGGTTGAAGTTGTCCGAGCCGACGGTCATCCACGTGTCGTCGACGATGCAGACCTTGGCGTGCACGTAGACGGGTGTGCCCTGGTGGTTCTCGATCCCGTAGACCGCCACCCGGTCCCCGCCGGCCTCCTTGAGCACGGACAGGGCCTGCTGCCGCCCGAGGACCTGCGGGGTCCCGGCGATCAGGCCGTCCTGGTCGGGGTGGAGCGGCAGGACGCCGATCATCAGCAGCTCCGGATGCGCCCGGAGCGCCTCGGCGAAGGAGGCGGCGACCTGCGGCGACCAGAGGTACTGGTCCTCGATGTAGATCAGGGACCGGGCGCGGCGCAGCGCCTTGAGATACCCGCGGGCGACGCTGTGCTCCCCCTCCGGCGCGAAGGCGTAGCGGGACCGGCGCTGGGGGTAGGTGCGCAGCAGCTGTACGGCGTGCGGCCCGCACGCGGGCGGGTCGGGGAACTGCGGCGGCAGCGGGTCGGCGTGCGTGTCGTCGTGGCGGAGCAGGTCGGCGAGGCGGTGCATGGGGTTGCGGGTCAGCGGCTTGGGGTCGGTCCACCGCTCCCGGAAGACCGCCTCCACGTCGCCCACGACCGGGCCCTGGAGCGCGACCTGCACGTCGTGCCAGGGCGGCCGGGGGCCGTACACCTTCGCCATCGGGGCGGCCTGCGGGTCGCCGCCGTGCGAGGCGTCGTCGCGGCGGGTCCGGCACAGGTCGATCCCGCCGACGTAGGCGATGTCGCGCCGGGGGTCGTCACGGTGCCGCAGCACCACGAGCTTCTGATGGTGCGAGCCGCCGGGCGGGACGCGCATGTCGCGGAGGTACTCCCCGCCCGCCGCCTCGATCACCTCCCCGAGGTTGCGGTTCTCCTCGGAGCTGAAGCGGAGCCGGTCCCAGTGGGAGCGCCAGAGCAGGCCCTTGACGACGACGCCGCGCCGGGCGGCGTCCGCGAACACCTCGGCGACCTCGGTGCCGGGGCCGTCCAGCCGCTCGTCGGGGTCTCCGCGCCAGTCGGTGAAGAACAGCAGGTCGCCCTCGCGCAGCTTCCGGACCCGGGCGAGCAGGTCGGCGAAGTAGGCGGAGCCGTGCACGAGAGGCCGGACCGCGTTGCCGGTGGACCAGGCGGTGCCGTCGCCGTGCCGGGAGTCGATCACGGTGGCCGGGTTGCCGCGCTCGGCGGCGGTGAGGAACCAGTCGTGGACGCGCACAGGCGCGAACTACCCCTTTTTTCACGTTCGACGCACGGCCGCCGGCACTGCGGCCGCCTCACCGGGCGACCGCCTCGCCGTGCGGCCGGTGGGGGCGCGGCCGTTGCTCCGTGCGGCTACCCGCCCAGGGAGCGCAGTCCCGCGCGCAGCAGGATCTCCGCCGTGGCCTCCTGGAACTCCTCCCTGCCGGGGACGGTGACGTTGCCCTCGTAGACGACGCCGGCGGGCGGGGCGTCGTGGCCGACGGGGTCGGCGTCCCAGAAGTTGCCGCGGTAGACGACGTTCTCCAGCGGTGGCCAGACCTGCAGGACGGCCGTGTTGTCCGCGCCGTGGACCGCGTTGCCCTCGACGGTGACCCAGGAGGCGCCGTAGTCGGTGTAGAGGGCGAAGTTGTACGGCGTGAGCGTGTCACGGACGACGTTGCCCCGGACCACCGCGGCGGTCTCCGCGGAGTCGCCCTGCGGTCCGGAGAGGTAGACGCCACCGCCGTCGGCCAGCACCTGCATCGTGTCGTGCACCAGGTTGTGCAGGACGCGCGCGCCGCGGGCGCCCTCGCCGCCGCCGAGCACGATCCCGCAGTGCGGCACGTCGCTGACGTGGTTGTGCGCGATCACGGAGTCCTGGGCCGCGGACAGCGCGATGCCGGGCGAACCGGCGTACTCCACCCCCACGTGGTGGATCCGGTTGTCCTCCACCCGGTTGCCCCGGCCCTCGGCGGGGGAGGGCGGCCGGATCGCGAGCGCGGCGCCGGAGATGTCGGTGAACACGCTGCCGAGCACCCTGTTGTCCACACTGCCTCCGGAGAACTCCAGGCCGACGGCGCCCAGCCGGGTGAACCGGCAGCCTTCGACGAGCACACGCCCGGTGTCCTCGAAGACCACGTTGCCCGGCATCGCGGCGGACTCGCGGGGGAACGTCACCCATGCCTCCCCCTCGGCGAACACGGCCTTCTCCACGCCGCCGCCCTCGTAGTAGCCGGTCCCGTGGTAGTGCAGGAAGCCCTCGGGGCGCTCCGGCCGCAGCCAGGTGGCGTCGGCGAAGACGATGCCCCGGAAGGCGATGTCGTGCACGCCCCTGGCGTGCAGCAGTGTCTCCAGCACGGGTGCGACGACCCGGGTCCGGGCCGGGTCCTCGCCGGGGAGGGGGCGGTAGAGCAGCACGTGCCGGCCGGGGACCGACCGGTCGAGGGCGAAGGTGCCCGGCTCGGTCAGGAAGCCCGCGCCGTTCTCCACGCGGGTGGGCAGTCCGGGACCGTGCGACTCGCCCGCCCAGGGGACGACCGAGTTGTACAGCTCGGCGGCCCAGGCGAAAGCGGGCCGGTCCATGGTGATCGTGGTGGAGTGCTCGTCACCGGAGACGGCGGCGACCCCGCAGCGCGCCTCCGTCCAGGGATAGACGCCCCGGTAGACGAACTCGACGTCGGCGGGATTGCCCCAGCGTTGCGGGTCGGTGCTGTCGGTGACGTAACCGGTCTCGGTCACCGTCACGCTCCCGGGGATGCCCTCCAGCGCGGCCCGCCCGGCCCTGCGGCCGTCGACGTAGAGCTGGCGGGTGTCGAGGTCGCCGACGTCGGCCAGCCAGAGCCCGTCCCGCTCGTGCCAGCCCCGGATCTCACGGCCGCCGCTCACCACCGCCTCCTCCCGGCCGGGGGTGCCGTACCCGTGGGCCTGGTAGACGATCCGGCGGCCGTCGCGGCCTGAGTCCTCCCCGGTGAGCAGGAGGGGCGCGGTCAACGTGTGGACGCCCGCCCGCAGGTGGACGGTGACGTCTCCGCTGAGCGCGCGGACGTGGTCGCGCGCCCGCTCCAGGGTGGCGAAGGGCCGCTCCGGTGTGCCGGGGCCGGAGTCGTCGCCGGTGGGGGAGACGTGGACATGGTTCATCGACGCGCACCTCATTACGTTTATGGCGTACACAAGGTATACAGAATAAACACTGAATGGGTTGCGGCGTCAACCGATGGGGGAGAGGGATGGCCGACAGGGAGGACCCGGAGCGCACCGTCGAGCTGCTCTGGAAGGGCCGGGGGCACGGGGACCCCCGGCAGGGGCTGAGCGTCGACGGCATCGTCCGCGCCGCCGTGGAGACCGCCGATGCCGAGGGCCTCGAAGGGCTCTCGATGCGCAGGGTCGCCGAGCGGCTCGGTTTCACCACCATGTCCCTCTACCGCCACGTCCGGGGGAAGGAGCAGCTCGTCGACCTGATGTGCGACGCGGTGGCGGGTGAGAAGATCCGCCCGGGTGCGGGTGCGGGTGCGGGTGCGGGTGCGGGTGCGGGTGCGGGCCGGGAGGGTCCCCGCGCGGGAGGGGCGGAGGGCGGAGACGCCGGGCCGGGCGGCTGGCGGGCCCGGCTCGAGGCCTGGGCGCGCGGCGGCTGGGAGCTGCACCGCCGGCACCCCTGGCTCGCCGAGGTGCCCGGCACCCGCCGCGTGCCGGGGCCGAACACCGTCGCCGACTACGAGTACGCGCTGAGCACGGTGGCCGGCACCGGCCTGGCCCCGTCCGAGATGGTCGCCGTGGTGGGCCTCGTCGGCCGGTTCGTGGGCGGGGAGGCCGTCCGGCTGGCGGAGGAGGCCAGGGTCGAGCGGCGCACGGGGGTGAGTGAGGAGGCCTGGTGGGGGGCGCGTGACTCCCTGTTCGAGAGACTCGGCGCTCATCCCGTGCTGACGGCCGTGTGGGAGGGGGGCGGCTACGACCGCCCCGAGGATCCGTTCGAGTTCGGCCTGCAGCGGGTGCTCGACGGTGTCGAGGTGCTCATCCGAACCCGGAGTGACGAAACTGGTGACGAAATAATGGCGTGTGTGGTGTGCGGCACGGCCGTGGCGCAGCCCGCCTCGGGCCGTCCCCGCACCTACTGCTCGCACGCGTGCCGACAGCGCGCCTACCGGGGCCGCCGTGCCACGCCGGCCCCGTGACCTCGCGGTGACCGGTGACCGGTGGCGGCCTGCCGGGACCGCTGTGCGGATCCCCGCCGGGAGCCGGTGGCCGCCGCGGGCAGGACGCCCACCGCGGGCGCGGTCTGACCGTAGGACCCATGGTCCGGAGGCTCGGAGTGCTCACTCACCGGCGGCCATCAGGCACCGAGCCTGCCATCGAGGCCTATCCGAGGTTGACCCGGTAGCTTCCATTAGAGGCTCTTCCACCGGGGCGTGTCGTCGGCGTCCCATTCCAGCCGGTCGACCACGTCGACCACCCCGTGCACCCGCTGGACCAGCCGTGCCACCAGGTGCGCGTCGCTGCGGAGCCGCATGCGCCCGGCCAGGGTGACGATCCCGCGGTCGACCGTGGCGGTCGCGTCGTTCGGGCCGGACCACAGGGGGCGCCGCAGGATGTCGCGGTTCACCTCCTCGGCGATCTCGGCGTCGCTCCGGACGAAGACCCTGAGCAGGTCCTGGCGGCTGACGATGCCCTCCAGCCGTCCTTCGGCGTCCACGACCGGCAGGCGCTTGACTCCGCGCTCGTCCATGAGCCGCATCGCGGAGACGATCGAGGCCTGCGAGCGGATCGTGACCGCCGGGGCGGTCATCAGCTCGGCCGCGGTGTCCCCGACGGCCTTGCGCCGGGTGTCCTCCCGGCCGCCGAGCCGGTGCCGGAGCCGGACGCGCAGCGGCGGCTGGTATCCCTCCTGGTAGTACTGCTCCTTGAACTCCTCCTTGCGGAGCAGGTCGGCCTCGGAGACGACGCCGAGGACGTGGCCCTCGCCGTCGACGACCGGGACCGCGCTCACCTCGTGGTTGATCAGCACCTCGGCCACGTCCTTGAACGGCGTGCAGCCGTTGACGGACGTCACATCGGTGGTCATCACGTCCTTGACCTTGACGTGCATTCTTCAGTCCCCCTCGCGGAGCCGGTCCCGTGTGACGGCGGGCGGGCCGTACGACCGGTCCATCTGGCACCTTCCCCACATCCCCCGCATCTTCATCCCACCGCGGGGGAGGTTCTGAGGCCAGAGGACCAAGGTCCTCGCCCACGGGGTCCATCGCCCGCTGCGGCATGCGCCGCGACGGGGGTCGAATGGGAGCGGACCCCCCGAGGAGGACGACATGGCAGCACATGCGGACAGGACGGCGCACGCGGGGACGACGGCGCACGTGGTGGTCGGCACGGACGGCTCACCCGCTTCCACGGCCGCGGTCGCCTGGGCCGCGGAGGACGCCGCGCGGCGCGGATGCGCCCTGCGGATCGTCCACGTCTGCGAACCCTGGACCCTCGACATCCCGCTGGACACACCCCCGGGCTTCCGCGACTCGGTCGGCGAGCACTGCCGGGAGGTCGCCGACGTGGCGCGGGACGTGGCCCGCGGGGTCGCGCCGGGGATCGAGGTGAGCGCGGTGCTGGAATCCGGCCGGGTGGCCGAGGTCCTGCGCCGCGAGGCCGAGGACGCCGAGCAGGTCGTGGTCGGCAGCCGAGGTCTCGGCGGCTTCACCGGGCTGGTGCTGGGTTCGGTCTCGCTCGCGGTGGCCGGCCACGTGGCGGCGCCCGTCGTGGTGGCCAGGAACGTGCCGGAGGAGGTGCGGGGCCGGATCGTGGTGGGATTCGACGGGTCCGAGCACTCGGCGGCCGCCCTGGCCTACGCCTTCGCCGAGGCCGTGCGGCGGGGCGCCCGCCTGCACGCGGTGCACAGCTGGCACATGCCCGTCCTCGGGCCGGGCGCCACCGCCTACACGCCGCTCGTCGAGGACCTCTTCGCCGCCGAGCGGCAGGTCGCCGAGGAGACGCTGCTGCCCTGGGAGGAGAAGTACCCGCAGGTCGAGGTGGAGCGGACGGTGGTCTGCGGACACCCGGTCCTGACCGTCTGCGACGCCTCGGAGGACGCCGACCTCGTCGTCGTCGGATCGCGGGGTCTGGGCGCGCTCGGCTCGGCCGTACTGGGCTCGGTCAGCCACGGAGTGCTGCACCACGCCCGCTGCCCCGTCGCGGTGGTGCGCGCCCGGGGCGGGTCCGTCGCCGAGGGCGGAGGAGTCACCGGCGGGCGGTGAGCGTCACGGCCTCGGATCACCGTCCCGCTCCCGGCCGCCGGATGCGGGAAGGTGCCTTCCGGCCGCTTCGAGCACCTGGCTCCTGGACGGGTTCACCATCGCCCTTCCCGCCACGGTCACGGTCGGCACGGTCTCGTTCCCGTCGGCGACCGAGCGGACGAACGCGGCCGCCTCGGGATCCTTCCAGATGTTGACCTCGCTGTAGCGCAGCCGCGTGAAGCGCAGCCGCGTCCGCAGTCTCATGCAGTACGGGCAGCCGGGCCGCCAGTAGACGACCACGCCCCCGTGGTCCGCGTCCCTGTGCGACGCGGCCCGGCCGCGGCGGGGCAGGTTCGTGACGGTCAGCAGCGCGAGCAGGACGAGGAGGAAGAACGCGGAGGGCGACATACAGGGAGTATGTCAAGATTGTCCGCTTAGTTGCCTCCTGTCTTCCGGTCCCGTGTGGGCTCCGCCTTCCGGTCCGGTCCCGCCTGGTCGCCGCGTTATATCCCGGTGCGGGGCACCCGAGGCCGGTCTCCGGCCCTTCCCGGCGGACGTGTGCGCGGGGCAGGGCTGGAAGCCGCACTCCGTCGTGACCACGGCCCTCCTGCGCGGGCGGGTGCGCGGGGCAGGGCCGAAAGTCCTTCCACGCCGGGACCTCGGGTCGGCCCGGGCGAGCCGTACGGCTCTGCGGAACCGGGGGTGCGAGCCGATGTACTGGGTGACGTAACCGAGAGACGGAAACCCCCCCGAGAAGCCCATCATGGCGATCATCGAAGGCCGCACCCAGCGCACCGGCCGCCCCACCGCCCCCGC
>BMQD01000042.1 GCA_014647935.1 Planomonospora parontospora | reverse complement strand
CCCCGCCCGTCTGAGCGGTCCGTCACCCGTCCCCGCCCGTCTGAGCGGTCCGTCACCCGTCACCGCCTGAGCCGCCGCCCACCCGCCGGGCGGTCCCGCCGTCCGAACGGTCCTGTGCCGCCCTGCTGCGCCGTCCGGGGGCTCATCCCGTGCCGGGGGGACGAGCGGGCGGGCCGCCCGGCAGACGGTAGGTGCCGTCGTCGAGGACCTCCGCCAGGCCGTCGGCGACGAGGCCGTCGAGGGCGCGCTCACGCTGGACGGGCTCGTCCCAGACGGAGTCGAGGGCCGCCTTGGGGACGGGTCCGTGGGCCTCGCGCAGGACGGCCAGGAGACGGCCGCGGCACTGGCGGTCGGTGCCCGCGTAGGTCTGGCCCCTGCGGGCGGGGCCCTCGTAGGGGGGCTTGCCGGCCAGGCGCCAGGCGCACCGGTCGCGGATCGGGCAGTCGGCGCAGCGGGGGGCACGCGCCGTACAGACCAGGGCGCCCAGCTCCATCACGGCGACGGCCCAGACGGGCGCGTCCTCCGGCCCGGGGAGCAGGGACTCGGCGAGCACGCGCTCGGCGGCGGTGGTGGCCTTGGGGGGGTATTCCTCCCCCCGTACGGCACGCGCCAGCACCCGGCGGACGTTGGTGTCGAGCACGGCGTGGCGTCCGCCGAAGGCGAAGCTGGCGACCGCGGCCGCGGTGTACTCGCCGACGCCGGGGAGGGTGAGCAGCGTGGCGTGGTCGGCGGGGACCCGTCCGCCGTGCAGTTCGGTGACCGCGCGGGCGCAGGCGTGCAGGTTGAGGGCGCGGCGCGGATAGCCGAGGCGGCCCCAGTGGCGTACGGCCTCACCGGGAGGCTCGGCGGCCAGGGCGGCGGGGGTCGGCCAGCGCTCCATCCACTCGGTCCAGACGGGGAGCACCCGGACCACCGGCGTCTGCTGGAGCATGATCTCGCTGACCAGGATCGACCAGGGGGTGGCGCCGGGCTCGCGCCACGGCAGCTCGCGGGCGCATCTGGCATACCACTCGAGAACGGGAGTCAGCAGGAGATTGCGCTTGGCCACGCCTCGACGATAGTGCCGCCCGCCGACATGTTTACCCAAGGAACCGTAGGGGAACGGCGGGTCGCCGCCGGGCTTCCCCAAGGGCTCCCCATACTGTGCGCATGGATCCGGACACGTTCCGCAGTGACATGGGGGTCGACGTCTACTGGAGACGCCGGCTGATCGCGCTCGTCGCCGTCCTCGTGGTGGTCGCGATCGTGGCCTGGGCCTGCTCGGCGGCGGGCGGGCCGGAGAGCGCCTCGAAGGCCCAGGCGGCCCCGACGAGCCGGTCGCCCGCCCCGGACCCGCTCCTGGCCACCCTGCCGGTGGCCGCCATCACTCCCACCCCGAAGGCTCCGACCCCCTCCCCGAGGCCGGCCAAGCCGGTCCCCCGGCCCAAGCGGCCGGGGGACGCCTGCGACGCCGCCGACCTGGTGCTGAGCCTCATGGGCGAGGGAGAGGTCTACGGTGCGGACGAGCGTCCGCGGTTCATCCTCACGCTGGTCAACACCGGCAAGGTGATGTGCACGGCCGACGTGGGGCCGCGGACGACGGAGGTCCGCATCACCTCGGGTGACGACCGCGTCTGGTCGTCGGCCGACTGCCTCAGCGGCGAGACCGATGACATCCGCAAGCTGGAGCGCGGCATCCCCTACGTCCGGCAGATCCAGTGGGACCGCCGCAGGTCGGGATCCGACTGCAGGGCGAAGCGGGCCGAGGCCCGTCCGGGGACCTATGTGGCCATGGTCCGGGCCCCCCGGCTGAAGAGCGACAAGGTGGTCTTCCACCTGCGCTGACGGCGGTGCGGAGGCGGCGGCCGGCGGGATCCGGCCCCCGGCCGGGCTGTGGGGTGGTCTCCGGTCGGTCTGTTGCGATGCCTCCGGCCGGGCGGCGGGGGTGGTCTCTCCGGCCGGGCCGTCGTGATGCCTCCGGGCGGTCTCTCCGGCCGGAGTTCTCCCGAGCGCCGTTATGGTGGCGCTGAAGGCGATTTAAGCCTCCCATAAGATGGGCGATTCATTTTCCGTGCTATAAAAATAACCAGTTTCACGGAGTATGAAGGAGACGCCCTCTCGTGAGAATTCCCCGCCGTTTCTCCGCGCCGCCGGACGAGGTGAGCCGCCTCCTCGGCGGGAAGGCCGCGCCCGGGTGGCCCGGCGGGGGTCGCGCGGGACGGAGGCCACCCGGTGGCCCGGCTCCCGAACGACACTCATAACCTCTGACCTGGGGGACAATGTCCCCTCGGGTGGTGGTCACGGAGACGGCCGGCGGCCTGCCGGCAGGCCGTCCCGGACTGGAGGGCCCGCTCCGTGATCCGGCGCGATCCGGCCCCTGAATGACCGCGTCCTTTCTGCGGCGGTCCGGAAAAAGGGCCGGGCGTTCGTCCGCCGCAAGGGAAGGCATCGTCATCCGCCTTCCGCAGACCCCGAGCAAGGAATGGTAAATGCGTAGAACGGCCACGCTCCTCACCATGGCAGCGGTCAGCTTCGGTGCCACGGTTTTCGCCGCCTCCCCCGCCCTGGCCCACGGTTACGTGTCGTCGCCGCCGAGCCGCCAGGCCATGTGCGCCCAGGGGCGCGTCGCGAACTGCGGCGCGATCGTCTACGAGCCGCAGAGCGTCGAGGGCCCCAAGGGGCAGATGAACTGCCACGGCGGGGTCGGCCGGTTCTCCGTGCTCAGCGACGAGAGCAGGGCCTGGCCGGCCACACCCGTCGGCAACAGCGTGACCTTCAACTGGGTGCTGACCGCTCGCCACTCCACCAGCCACTGGGACTACTACATCGGCAACAAGAAGATCGCCACTTTCAACGACGGGGGCAGGCAGCCCGGTGCGACGGTCTCGCACGTGGTGAACCTGTCGGGTTACAGCGGGCGGCAGAAGGTCCTCGCCGTCTGGAACATCGCCGACACGGTCAACGCCTTCTACTCGTGCATCGACCTGCAGGTCGGCGGCGGCAGCGGTGGCGGAAGCACCCCGCCCCCGGCCCCCACCCCGACTCCGACCAAGCCGTCCACGCCCGCGCCGACCCCGGCTCCGACCAAGCCGTCCACCCCGCCCCCGGCCACCCCGGGCGGGACGTGGAAGGCGGGGACCTGGTACGCGGTCGGCGCCAAGGTCACCTACGGCGGTGCCGCCTACCGGTGCATCCAGGCGCACACCGCCCTCGGCGGGTGGGAGCCGCCGAACGTCCCGGCTCTCTGGCAGCGGGTCTGACCGGTCCGCGGGCGCCGCGCCGCCCCGGTGCGGCGCCCGCGCGGCGGGAACCCGGTTCCGACCAGGAGAGGCGACGCGAATGAGACGACACGGATGAGATGAAATGGACGAGACGACACCGGTGGGCGACACGGATGAGACGGTGCCCGTGAGCGCCCGCGGGGCGGCCTCCGTCGGGCGCCTCGCCCTCGCCCTCGCTCTCGCCGTCACGGGCGTGCTGGCGCTCTCCGGGTGCGGGACGGAGGCCGACTCGCACGGTCGCCATGCCGGTCACGGTGCCGGCCCTCATGCCGGTCACGCCGCCCGGGTGCCCGCCGCGGAACAGAGCCCCGCCACCGCCCCAGCCTCCGGGAACCCTGCGGCCACGGTGCCCGCCGAGGACGGCCTCACCGGGACCGGGAGTCCCGCCGGGACCGGGAGGGCCGTGGCCGTCCGGGAGGACGGTCCGGCAGGGGCCGGCTCCTTCAACGACGCCGACGTGATGTTCCTGCAGATGATGATCCCCCACAACCGGCAGGGGGCGGAGCTGGCGGGCCTGGCCGGCTCCCGTTCCGCCCGGGGCACGGTGAAGGCACTGGCGGCGGCGATCGCGGCCACCCAGGACCAGGAGGCCGAGGCCATGGCCGGTCGGCTGGAACGCTGGCGGCGCCCCCTGGAGGCCGAGGCGCACGCTCACGACGCGCACGGCGGCCTGCACGTCACCGGCCCCGAGGAGGCTGTGGCGCTCAGGAGGGCGACCGGAGCCGCGTTCGACGTCAGGTTCCTCAACGTGATGGTCGCCCACCAGCACAACGCCGTCGAGATGGCCCGCGCCGAGATCCGGGACGGGCGGCATCCCGAGGTGGTCGAGCTGGCCCGGCGGATCGACCTGTCGCGCTCCGCGCAGATCAAGGCGATGCTCGGGGAACTGGCCTCCTGAGCCCTCCGGGACCGGCATCGAGGAGACCGGCTTCCGAGGGGATCGCTGTTCCGGGCGGAGCGGCGCGTCCCGGGAAGGGCACGTACCCTCCGGACGGGTTCCGGCTGGGAGGGGCCTGCTTCCGGGTCGCGTCCGTCAGACGTAGCGCTCCAGGATGGACGACTCGGCGAGGCGGGACAGACCCTCACGGATGTGGCGGGCGCGGGTCTCGCTGACGCCGCCCGCCTCCTGCAGGTCCTCGGTGCTGGCGGCCAGGAGTTTCTGCAGGCTGCCGAACTGGTCGGCCAGGCGGTCGACGACCGCGGTGGGGAGCCGCGGGACCTTGGCCAGCAGGCGGTGACCGCGCGGGCTCACCGGGGAGTCCAGGGCGTCGGCGCCCGTGTGCCCGAGGATGCCGGCCACCGAGGCCAGGTCGAGCAGGGCGGTGGAGGAGAGGCCGTCCAGTTCGTGCAGGGCTCCGGCGACCGTGCGGGCCCGGCGGCCCGTCACGGGCAGGTAGTCGCGCACGATGAGCTCGCGGTCGCTCTCCGTCCCGGCGACCAGCTCGTCCAGTTGCAGGGAGAGCAGCCGGCCGTCCGTGCCGAGTTCGACGACGTAGTCCGCGATCTCGTCGGAGATCCGGCGGACCATCTCGAGCCGCTGCAGGACCACCGCGATGTCGCGGACCGTCACCAGGTCCTCGATCTCCAGCGCCGACAGCGTGCCGGAGACCTCGTCCAGCCGGAACTTGTACCGCTCGAGGGTGGCGAGGGCCTGGTTGGCCCGGGACAGGATCGCCGCCGACTCCTCCAGCACGTAGCGGACGCCGTCCAGGTAGAGGGCGATGATCCGCATGGACTTGCTGAGGGAGACGACGGGGAAGAAGGTCTGCACCGAGACCCGCTGGGCGGTCCGGTGCCTGGTGCCGGACTCGTCCGTGGGGATGGAGGGGTCGGGCACCAGGTGCACGGCCGCGCGCACGATCCGGTGGCCGTCGCAGCTCAGCACGATGGCGCCGTCCATCTTGGCCAGCTCGCGCAGCCGCGTCGCGGAGAACTCGACGTCCAGCTCGAACCCGCCGCTGCAGATCTCCTCGACCACGCGGTCGTATCCCAGCACGATCAGGCCGCCGGTGTGCCCGCGCAGGATGCGCTCCAGGCCGTCGCGCAACGCGGTGCCCGGCGCGACCGAGGCCAGGACGGCTCTGCGGCGCTCGTCGAGGCCCTTGTCGGTTGCTGCCACCTGACCCCCGTGGTCCGTGTCGAGAGCCCGGCGGGTCCGAAAGCCGTCACCGGGGTCCGGCGCCCAGCTTACCGAAGGCCCGCGGCGGGCCCCGGGCTTCAGGACGTGACGTGGTTGAGGGCGTCCCAGACGTTCTCCGCCTCGACGACGTCGAAACCCGGCGCGAAGCTGGAGCGGCCGTCGGCCCGGACGAGGGAGCTCTCGCCGCGCCTGCCCCGGCCGGCGTCGAGGGAGCCCGCCGGGACCAGCGCGCGGGTGAAGCCGAGTCGCGCCGCCTCCGACAGGCGGCGCCGTACGTCGCGCACCTGGCGGAGCTCTCCGGCCAGGCCCACCTCGCCCAGCACCACGAGCCCGGACGGGAGCGCCCGGTCGCCGGCCGCGCTGGCCACCGCGAGCATCACCGACAGGTCGATCGCGGGGTCGGCGAGCTTGATCCCGCCCACGGTCGCGGTGAACACGTCACAGCCGCCGAGCTTGGCGTTGAGCCGCCGCTCCAGCACGGCCAGCACCATGGTCACCCGGTAGGGGTCGAGGCCGGAGGAGGAGCGGCGCGGCTGCTGGGCCTCGGTCCGCGCGACCAGCGCCTGGACCTCGGCGGGCAGCGGCCGGGTGCCCTCCATGGTGACCGTGACGCACGTGCCGGGGACGGGCTCGGCGCGGTGGGAGACGAACAGCCCGCTGGCGTCGGTGATGCCCTCGATGCCGCCCTCGTGCAGGTCGAAGCAGCCGACCTCGTCGACGGGGCCGTAGCGGTTCTTGATCGCGCGGACCATGCGGAGCCGGGAGTGGCGGTCGCCCTCGAAATGGAGCACGACGTCGACGAGGTGCTCCAGCGTCCGGGGGCCGGCGATCGAGCCCTCCTTGGTGACGTGGCCGACCAGGACCGTGGACATGCCGCGCTCCTTGGCGAGCCTGACCAGGTTGCCGGCCACCTCCCTGACCTGGGTCACCCCGCCGGGCACGCCGGTCGCCTGCGCCGAGCCGATCGTCTGCACGGAGTCGACCACGAGCAGGCCCGGCTGGACCTTCTCGACGTGGGAGACCAGCGCGCCCAGATCGGTCTCCGCCGCGAGGTAGAGGTCGTCGTGGATCGCGCCGATCCGGTCGGCCCTGACCCGGACCTGGGCGGCGGACTCCTCTCCCGTGACGTAGAGCACGGTCTGCCCGCGGGCGATCTTGGAGGCCGCCTCCAGGAGGAGGGTGGACTTGCCGATGCCGGGCTCCCCGGCCAGCAGCACGACCGCCCCGGGCACCAGACCGCCGCCGAGGACCCGGTCGAGCTCGGGCACGCCCGTGCTGCGGGCGTGCGCTACCTCCGCCTTGACCTGGCCGATCGGGACGGCCGGGGCCGACACCGCACCGGGGGAGGCCACGTGCGCGCCGCCGCGGGCGGTCTCCTCCTCGACCGTGCCCCAGGCCTGGCACTCGCCGCAGCGCCCCACCCACTTGGCGGTCTGCCAACCGCACTCACCACAGCGATAGCCGACCTTCTTTGCCATGGCCGCACGCTACCGGCCCGGGCCGACAACTTTCACCCGGAGACCGGGCCCGGTCAGATGTGGCCTTCGAGGTCGGCCAGGAGCATGCGCTTGGGCTTGGCGCCCCTGATCTGCCGGACGACCTCGCCGCCGGAGTAGAGGTTGAGCGTCGGCAGGCCGAGCACGCCGTACCTGGCGGAGATCTCGGGGTGGTCGTCGGCGTTGAGCTTGGCGATGGTGAGGCGGTCGCCGTACTCGGCCTCGATCTCCTCCAGCACCGGCGCGATCATCTTGCACGGCCCGCACCACTCGGCCCAGAAGTCCACCAGGACCGGCTTGTCGCTGCGCAGCACCTGCTCGTCGAAGTTCTCCGCGGTCAAAGTGATCATTTCTCTCCCTGCTTCCCTGTCGGACATCCCGGGCAGGAGCCGGCCAGCTGCGCGGCCACCTCGGCCCGCCGGACCAGCAGCGTGCGGATCTCCTCGTCGATCTCGGTCAGTTTCCGCCGGTAGACGGCCACGGACTCGGGACACGATCCGCCCGTGGCGTTCCCGGCCCGCAGGCACGCCACGAACGGCTCGGCGTCCGCGAGCGTGAACCCCACGGTGAGCAGCGCGCGGATCTCGGCGACGAGCCGGAGGTCGTCCTCGTCGTACTCCCGGTACCCGTTGGCCGACCGCCGCGCGGTGATCAGGCCCTGCTGCTCGTAGTAGCGCAGCGCTCTGGTGCTGACCCCCGCCCGGCGGGCGAGCTCTCCGATCCGCATCCGGCCCTCCTCCTCCGCGACCGTAATCCCTGACGCCGGTGTCAAGGTCAAGCGGCGGCGTTCTGTTCCGCTGGGGAACGGGCCCGCGGGCGCCGGAGAGCCGCCTAAGATCGTTCGTTCACCCCGTGTTCACCATCCCCTCAGGAGGACGGCCGTGTACCGCGACATCGTCGAGTTCGCCCAGGGCACCCCCGCGTGGGTGCACGCCCTCGCCGAGACGGGCACGGATGCGGGGCTGCTCGTCTTCGTGCTGCTGTTCGCCCTGGCCTGGTGGCGGGCGCGGCGGAGGGAGCCGCGGGACATGGCGCTGGTCCTGCTGGGCCCGGTGGCCGTGGTGGCCGTCTACCTGCTCAGCGAGATCGTCAAGGTGCTCGTCCGGGAGGAGCGGCCGTGCCGGGGGCTGGCGGCGACCATCGCGGCCTGCCCCGAGACGGGGGACTGGTCGTTCCCGAGCAACCACGCGGTGATCGCCGCGGCGGCGGCGGGCACGCTGGTCCTCGCCTGGCGCGGGCTGGCCGCCCTCGTGCTGCCGCTGGCGGTGCTGATGGCCTTCTCCCGGGTGTTCGTCGGCGTGCACTACCCGCACGACGTCGCGGCCGGGTTCCTGCTGGGGGCGGTGGCGGCACCGCTGCTCGTCCTGCTGCTGACGGGGGCGGTCACGCCGCTGGTGCGCCGGTGGAACCTCGTGCGGGCGGCGTGACGGGAACGGGCCCGCGGTCCGGCGGCCCCCGGCCGGTCCGGATCAGGACCCGTCGGGTCGGGACGGGTCAGGCCGGAGCGGGTCCGGCCGGTCCGCGCCCGGTCAGAAGTGCTTCCAGCGCAGCAGGTTGGGGTAGGCGATCTCCAGGCCGGGGGTCTCGGCGGCGGCCTGCGCGGCGACCTCGGGGGTGAACTCGATGCGCAGGACGGCCTCGAGGTCGGCCCGGCGCTCGAAGGCCATGCGCAGGTCGAGGGGCTGCGCCTGCCAGCCCTGGCGGACCCAGAAGTCCGCCACGGCCTGCGGCGAGTAGGACGGGATCGACCGGCGGAACCAGCGGCCGAAGTCGCCGCGGGAGGCGTCGACGTCGATCACGAAGGCGGTGCCGCCGCGCCGCAGGACCCGGGAGAGCTCGGCCAGGCCGGGCTCGCAGCCGGGTCCGAAGAAGTAGGCCCAGCGGGCGACGGCGACGTCCACCGAGGCGTCCGGGAGCGGCAGGGCCTGCGCGGTGCCGGCGCGGACCTCCACGCCGGGCAGGGCCCGGCAGCGCCGCCGGGCGAGTTCGACGAGGTCGGCGTGCGGCTCGACGCCGACGACGCGCGCGGCTTCGGCGGACAGCGCCGGAAGGTGGTAGCCGGTGCCGCAGCCGACGTCGAGCACGGTCGCTCCGGCGAGCGGGCGGACGGCGGACATCGCGGCCGCGGCCCGGCCCTCGGGGTCGACCGCGCGGTTCTCCAGCTCGTAGACGTGCGGGGTGTTCCAGATGTTGGGGCTGGGGATGGCCCCCTTGACGAACCGCGGCATCCCCACACCGTATCCGGGCGATCGATCGGTGTGATCCGGGCCGCACAGGGGTGGCTGGACGCCATTCGGCCCCGGGCGCGCTTAGTCTGGCATTGTGGACGAGCGGGGCGACCGGCGTCGCGGCGTCCGCGCGACATGGACGACATGGACTCCGACCCCGAAGGCGAGAAGGCTCCGATGAGCGTCATCCGAGTGCCCAGCGCCAAGATCGCGCTGTCCACGGCGTCGGTGTATCCGGAGCGCACACCGGACGCCTTCGAGCTGGCCGCGCGCCTGGGATACGACGGCGTGGAGATCATGGTGGGCGCCGACCCCGTGAGCCAGGACATCGACGTCCTGGAGCGGCTGTCGGACCACTACCAGCTGCCCATCCTCGCGATCCACGCGCCCTGCCTGCTGGTCACCCAGCGGGTGTGGGGCAAGGACCCGTGGGCCAAGCTCAAGCGCGCCCAGCGGGCCGCGGAGCGGGTGGGGGCGCAGACGGTCGTGGTGCACCCGCCGTTCCGCTGGCAGCGCGACTACGCGCGCGACTTCGAGACCGGCCTGGCCCGGATGCGCGAGGAGACCGACGTGGTCTTCGCGGTGGAGAACATGTTCCCGCTGAAGGCGCGCGGCAACAAGGTCGTCCCGTACTCCCCGGACTGGAACCCCGTCGACTACGACTTCCCGCAGGTCACCTTGGACCTTTCGCACACGGCGGTGTCGGGCTCCGACGCCTGGGAGATGTTCACCAAGCTCGGCGACCGGCTGGCCCACCTGCACCTGGCCGACGGGGTCGGCATCCCCAACAAGGACGAGCACCTGGTCCCCGGGCGGGGCAACCAGCCGTGCGCGCCGATCCTGGAGCGGCTGGCGGCGAACGGTTTCGGCGGCCTGGTGGTGCTGGAGGTCAACACGCGCAAGGCGGCCAGCCGTACCGAGCGCGTCGACGACCTCGCGGAGGCGCTCGCCTTCGCCCGGCTGCACCTCGCGGCCTCGGCCAACGCGTGACGGTGACGGACGGGCAGCGCCCGGGGCGCCGGCCGGGGCGCAGGCCCGGGTCGGCGGACACGCGGGGGGAGATCCTCGCGGCGGCGCGCAGGACGTTCGCGGAGAAGGGGTTCGACAAGGCCACGGTCCGGGGCATCGCCCGTGCGGCGGGGGTGGACCCGGCGCTGGTCCACCACTACTTCACCAGCAAGGAGGGCGTGTTCGTCGCGGCCATGGAGCTGCCCATCGTCCCGGACGAGGTGATCCCGCAGGTCCTCACCGGGCCGCGCGAGGAGATGGGCGAGCGGCTGGTCCGCTTCATCCTCACGGTGACCTCGGACGCCGAGGCGCGCCAGCCGCTGCTGGCGCTGGTGCGCACGGCGATGACCAACGAGAAGGCCGCCGGGATGATCCGGGAGTTCATGACGCACGCCCTGCTGCTGCGGGTCGCCGAGGCGCTGGACATCCCGCCGATCCGGATGGAGGCCGCGTTCGCGCAGCTGTTCGGCGTGGTCCTGGCCCGGTACGTGCTCGAGCTCGAACCGCTGGCCTCGGCCGGCGTCGAGGAGCTGGTGGCGCTGCTGGCCCCGGCGGTCCAGCGCTACCTGGACGGGTCCCGCTGACCGGGGGGCGCCCGCAGGAGTATAGAGCATTGTTCTAGAATGGGAATTGACCATATGGTGACCACGTTCACCGCGTTTCCCATTCCGGGTGGAAGTTACCCATGGGTAGGATTCGGGGCGACCTGTGGTCACTGTGGATGACCGGCGGTCATTCGCTGGCAGCCAACGCCGTCTGTGGGAGGACCCGTGCTCTGGGTAGCCATCATCGGGCTCGTCATGACAGTCGCCGCGCTCGCGCTCGCCGCGCGCCGCGTCCTGTTCCTGTACAAGCTCGCCGTCGTCGGGCCGCCCGCGCCCGAGCGGATCGAATACGCCAGGAACAACGTCGGCGCGGAGGTCAAGGCCCAGCTGGTCGAGGTCCTCGGGCAGAAGAAGCTGCTGAAGTGGACGCCGTCGGGCGTCGCGCACTTCTTCGTCATGTGGGCCTTCTTCATCCTGCTGACCGTCTACATCGAGGCGTACGGCGCGATCATCCAGGGTGCGATCACGGGGCGGGCGAACTTCCACATCCCGATCATCGGCACCTGGCCGGTCCTCGGCTTCCTGCAGGACTTCATCGCGGTGGCCTGCCTCCTCGGCCTGGTCGCCTTCACGGTCATCCGGATCAAGAACTCCCCGAAGCGGCTCGGCCGCGGCTCCCGCTTCTCCGGCTCCCACCTGGGCGGCGCCTGGCTCGTCCTGTTCATGATCTTCAACATCATCTGGACGCTCTTCCTCGCCCGCGCCGCCGCGGTGAACACCGGGAACTTCCCCTACGAGTCGGGTGCGTTCGCCTCCGAGGCGGTCGCCTCGATCCTGCCCAGCAGCCACCTGCTGGAGGAGATCGCGCTGCTGCTGCACATCGGCTTCATGCTGGTGTTCCTGGTCATCGTGGTGAACTCCAAGCACCTGCACATCTTCACCGCGCCGCTGAACGTGATGTTCTCCCGCCGGCCCGACGCCATGGGTGCGGCCCCGGAGATGCGTATCGACGGCAAGGTCGTCGACTTCGAGGACGAGGACCTCGACGGCGACCGGCTCGGCCGCGGCAAGATCGAGGACACCACCTGGAAGGGCTTCCTCGACTTCTACACCTGCACCGAGTGCGGCCGCTGCCAGTCCCAGTGCCCGGCGTGGAACACCGACAAGCCGCTCTCCCCGAAGATGCTCATCCTGGACCAGCGCGACCACGCCTTCGCGGTCGCGCCGTACCTGATGATGAGCGAGGAGCAGCGGGCGCACCAGGGCCAGGACGTGCTGGCGCTGCTGGAGAAGCCGCTGGTCGGCGAGGACGGCGTCATCCACCCGGACGTGCTGTGGTCCTGCACCAACTGCGGCGCCTGCGTCGAGCAGTGCCCGGTGGACATCGAGCACATCGACCACATCCTCGACATGCGCCGCTACCAGGTGATGGTGGAGTCGAACTTCCCGTCCGAGGCCGGCGTCATGGTCAAGAACCTGGAGAACAAGGGCAACCCGTGGGGGATGTCCGAGATGAAGCGGGCGGACTGGATCGAGGAGCTCGACTTCGAGGTCCAGCTGATCGATGAAAAGCTGGGCGAAGATGTCGAATATTTGTTCTGGGTGGGGTGCGCGGGCGCGCTGGAGGACCGGGCCAAGAAGACCACCAAGGCGGTCGCCGAGCTGCTGCACATCGCCGGCGTGAAGTTCGCGGTGCTCGGCCCGATGGAGGCCTGCACCGGTGACCCGGCCCGCCGCCTGGGCATGGAGTTCCTCTTCAACATGCTGGCGCAGCAGAACATCGAGACGCTGAACGAGGCGGGCGTCAAGAAGATCGTGGCCACCTGCCCGCACTGCTTCAACACCCTGGCCAACGAATATCCCCAGCTGGGCGGGACCTACGAGGTCGTGCACCACACCCAGCTGCTGGCCAAGCTGGTCGACGAGGGAAAGCTGGTCCCGGTCACCCCGATCGAGGAGAAGATCACCTACCACGACCCGTGCTTCCTCGGCCGCCACAACAAGGTCTACTCCCAGCCGCGCGACATCATGGCCAAGGTGCCCGGCGTCAAGACGCAGGAGATGCACCGCCACAAGGACCGCGGCTTCTGCTGCGGCGCCGGCGGCGCGCGGATGTGGATGGAGGAGCGGCTCGGCAAGCGCATCAACACCGAGCGCGTGGACGAGGCGCTGACCACCGACCCGGACACCATCTCCACCGCCTGCCCCTTCTGCCTCGTCATGCTGGGCGACTCGATCAACGAGAAGAAGAACTCCGGTGAGGCCAAGGAGACGCTGGAGGTCGTGGACGTCTCGCAGCTGCTGATCAAGTCCGTCAAGGGCGAGCCGGTCGAGGCCTCCTGATCGTCTTTCCGCTCACAGGCCGGGCGCGGTCCGCTTTTTTGCGGGCCGCGCCTGACTCGTTGTAATGCCTCTTTGAAAAGGACAGTCGGCCCGAAACTTCTCCGTCTAGGGCTGTCCACATAACGGGAAAATCACGGTAACCTCAACGTCGCGTAGCTCATTCGACGGGGAGGGGGCCGGCGGTGCGTGCCGTCGTCACGGATGCCGAAGTCACCTTGGCCGACGTGCTCTCCCTCCGCCTGGCGATCGACGAACCCCTCGCCGAGGGCGCCGAGCTGGTCCTGCGCCACCGGGCCACCACCACCGAGCGCCGGGTCCCGCTGGGCGCCTCGGCCACGAAGGCGCGGGACGCGACCCTCGCCGTCTCCCTCGCCCCGCTGACGCTCACCCCCGGCCGCTGGGACGCCTACCTCGCCCAGGACGGCCCCCGGGCGCGGCTGCGCAGCATCGACCCCGGGTTCTCCCTCGACCACCTCGACACCTACGCGCTGAGCCGCCGCTCGCTGGCCTACCGGGCCTACCGGACCCAGGGCGGCTTCCTCGCCCTGAAGATCGACAAGGTGGAGCCGCTCGCCGAGGTGCGCGCGGTCTGGTTCCGGGAGGGCCGCTTCGAGGTCACCGGGCTGCTGGCCTTCACCGGGCTCGACGACGACGAGTCCCGGCACGAGGCGCGGCTGGCGCTGCGCCGCAGCGGGCCCGAGGCCGAGCTCTCCGTCGCCGCCACGGTCCAGGGCGTGCGCTTCCACGCCGCGCTCTCCCTGTGCGACGTGGTCGACGCCGCGCCCGAGCGGCCGGGCGTCTGGGAGCCCGTGCTGGAGGTCGACGGCCTGCCCGGCCCGCTCCGCCTGGGCTCGCGCCTCGACGACGTGGACGGCAAGCGCCGCCGCCTGCACTACCCGGCCGCCCGGATCGACGGGGTGCCGATCAGGCCCTGCTACACCGCCGACGACGAGTTGAGGATCGAGGTGGGTGGGTGAGGATCTGCCTGCTCGTCCCCTCGGTGTACGGCATGCGCGGCGACGTCCGCTCCGTCGTCAACCTCGCGGGCGAGCTGGCGGAGCGGCACGACGTGGAGATCGTCAGCGTCCGCCGCCACAGGGACCGGCCCTTCTTCCCGGTCGGGTCCAAGGTGCGGCTCTCCTGGCTGGTCGACGCCAGGCCCGGGGTGCGCCACCTGCTCCCGGCCGGGCAGATGCGCACCGAGATGGCCCTGTGGCGGCGGCTGCGCGGGCTCCGGACGGACGTGCTGATCACCACCCGGCCGGGACTGGGCGTGCAGGCGGCCCGGCACGCCCCGCGCGAGATCGTGCGGATCGCCCGGGAGTGGGGCCGCCCGCCGGTGCCGGGGCCGATCAGGAGGTTCTACCCCCGCCTGGACGCGGTCGTCGCCGCCACCGAGACCGGCCGCCAGGAGTGGGACCGCCTGCTGGGCGGTGGAGGCGGGGGCGCGGGAGGAGTCGGAGGCGCGGGGGGCGCCGGGGCCGCCGGGGGCGCGGCGGCGGTCCGGATGATCCCGGACGCGCTGCCCGCGGGGCCCTGGCCGCGCTCCCGGATGGACAACCGCATCGTCGCCGCAGGCGGGCGCCTGGTGCCGGTCAAGGCCTACGACCGGCTGATCCGCGCGTTCGCCCTCATCACGGGCAGGCGCCCCGACTGGCGGCTGCGGCTGTACGGCGGGGGCCCCGAGGAGCGGCGGCTGCGGGCCCTGGTCGCCGAGCTGGACCTGCACAACCACGTCTACTTCATGGGCACCACCCCCGACCTCGGGGGAGAGTTCGCCAAGGCGTCGATCGTGGCGGTGACGTCCCGGGCCGAGGTGCTCGGGATGACCGTGATCGAGGCGATGGCCAGCGGGGTCCCGGTGATCGGCTTCGACAGCGCGCGGGGGCCGGGGGAGTTCGTGGCGGACGGGCGCAGCGGGGTCCTGGTCCGCGAGGGGGAGGGCGAGATCGAGGCGTACGCCGCGGCGCTGCTCGGGCTCATCGACGACGAGCGCAGGCGCCGGGAGCTCGCCGCGGGCGCGCTCGACGCCGCGGCCGCCCACGGGGCGCCCGTCGTGGCCGAGCGGTGGGAGAAACTGATCGCCGAGACCTCCGGCCGCTCCTGACCCGGGTACCGTTGGGTCATGCATGGGTACAGCGGAGACAAGCAGGCCTATCTCACCCGGTTGCGGCGCATCGAGGGACAGATCAGGGGTCTGCAGCGGATGGTCGAGGAGGACTCCTACTGCATCGACGTGCTGACGCAGGTCTCGGCCGCGACCCGGGCGCTGCAGGCCGTGGCGCTGGGGCTGCTGGAGGACCACATCGGCCACTGCGTCGCGGAGGCCATCAGCACGGGGGGCCCGGAGGCGGAGGAGAAGGTCAAGGAGGCCTCCGCGGCGATCGCCCGGCTGGTGCGCTCCTGACTAGTCATCGGACCGTCCTTTCGGACCACGTCCCGGACCCCCTGCGGAGGGGGCCCGGGACCGGTGTCGGACGGGTTCACCGTGTCCTGCCGTGGCTTCAGCAGATCGCCGAAGCGCTCAATCCGAGCGCGTTGTCGAGCTCGGCCAAGGTGAGAGGCCGTTCGCTGTCAGCGACGGCGGTAAGCACCTCGGCATAGAGCGCGATCTCGTCCAACGCGACACGGTCGTGGACCCTGAGGTCCAGGTCGTCGTGCCCCACCGCGTCGTCCTTCCTTCCGCAGCCCACACCCACTCCGAGGGTACGGCGGGCGGTCTTTCGTGCCCATGGCCCATCGGGGCCATTCCCTCCGGTACCGGTCCGTACCCCGAAGGATCATTTCCCGATTGCGAGATCACGATTCAGCTAATTGTGGGGCGTAGCGGGAGCGAGAAGGGTATAGGGGAAGTAAGGATGAAATAACCGGATTAGTAGTTTAAATCCACTGAGATGCGTCAAAAGTGGCGCAGGTGTGGATACGGCCCTGAAACGCCGGGGAGCGGATCGTCCCGCTCGTGCGTCAGCCGGTGCACCACCGCCGCGGCCGTCGCGAACCCCCGCTCCGGCACCTCGGTCCCCGACAGCCGGCACCAGGCGAGCCCGGTGGCGTAGGCCGAGCCCAGCAGCGCCGCGGCCGAGGCGCGGTCCGGCGGGTGCAGCGCCGAGGGCAGCGCGGAGGCCGACGGGAAGTCCGGGACGCCGCCCGCGCGCGGCCAGCAGCCCCGCAGCGGGTGCGCCGGGTCGGTGAGCACGACGTGCAGGATGTGGCGGAGCTCGGGATCCAGCCACGGGTAGAGCCGGTCGGCGGCCCGGGGCGCGTGGGCCGACAGGTCCGCGGCGAGCAGCGAGGCCGCCACCGCCCGGGGGTCGGCCCCCTTGCGGGCGATGAAGCCCAGGGTCCGCACCAGGTCGTAGACGGCGTGCTGGAAGTGGTCGCCGGGCGACGACTCGGACAGCGCCACGTGGGACGGGCACCGCGACAGCCACATGTGCCGTACCGCGTCGTCGCCGTGATGGGCCGCGGCGGCGTCCTGACCGGTCCGGTGCAGGACCGGGGAGACCATCGCCAGCAGCGCGGAGGCCCGGGGGCGGAAGCGGGGGTCGGTCCGGACGGCCTCGGCGGTGGCGGCCATCAGCGCCACCAGCCGGCGGCCCGCCTCGGGGTGGCCCGCCCGGACGCGCTCGCCGTACAGGGCGACCAGGTCGCCGAGCGAGGCGGGCGGCAGCCAGCGGACCCACTCGTCGCCGGGGAGCGGGCGGGCCAGGAACTCCCCGAACATCGACAGCAGCACCTCGTTGCCGTCGAAGGCCGGGGCGTAGGCGCACCACATGAGCGTGCCCCAGACCGCGGCCACCGGGCTGGCCACCTCGGCCGCGAACAGCCCGGCGAACGGGCCGTGCAGCGGGAAGTCCTCCGGGCGCCTGCCCCGCTGTGCGGCGAGCAGGTCGCGGACCCGCTCGGTGATCTCGAACGGCACGTCGGGGCCGACGAAGCCCTGCACCGAACCCCGGTCGGCGGTGAAGTCCGGACCGGACGGGACCAGCTGGGGCGGGACCGCCGAGGCGACCTGGACGACCCGGGCCCCGGCCCGCATCAGCGGGTCGGCGGGCGGGTGGGACAGGTGCCAGCGGCCGTCCACCGGATCCTGCCGGTACCACCGCGCGTGCGAGCCGAACCGCCACAGGCCGTCGTCCGGCGTGGCCAGGGTGCGCAGCGCGATCGCCTGGGCGCGCGCGGGGAACGGGAGCGCCGGCCACCGGGGGTCGGTGACCATGGTGCGCACGTCGCCCTCGATGGCGTCGAAACCGTCCCACTGCCGCACGGCGTCATGCTACCGAGGTCCCCGCCGGTCGGCCGGGCGCCGGGGGCGGAACCGCGACGGGTACGGCCCCGCGACCGGAGCGGGTCCGGACGGGCGGTCTCGGACGGGCGGTCTCGGACGGGCGGCCGCGATCGGAACGGCCTCGGATGGGCGGGCGGGTTCAGACGGGCGGGTTCAGACGGGCGGAGGGACCGGCAGGACGGTGGCGGCGCGGTGGCGCGCGGCCTTGGCCGTGTAGTTGTCGGGGGTGCGGGCGAAGGAGGCGCGGTCGTCGTCGGTGAGCTCTCGGACGATCCTGCCCGGCACCCCCGCCACCAGGACGCCGGCCGGGATCTTCTTGCCGGGGCCGACGAGGGCGCCCGCCGCCACCAGCGAGCCCGCGCCGATCCGCGCCCCGCCCAGCACGATCGCGCCGATCCCGACGAGCGCCCCGGTCTCGACGTACGCGCCGTGGACCACGGCCTTGTGCCCGAGGCTCACCCTGGGCTCCAGCACGGCCGGCTCGCCCGGGTCGGCGTGCAGGCAGCACAGGTCCTGGACGTTGCACTCCTCGCCGACCTCGACGGCCTCGTCGTCCCCGCGCAGGACGGAGCCGTACCAGACGCTGGCCGCGCGGCCGAGCCGTACCCGGCCGACGACCACCGCGCCGGGGGCCACGTAGGCGTCCGGGTGGACCTGCGGGACGGCGTTCCCGTCGAGGGCCGCGATGTGAGGGACACTGTGGGAGACGCGGTTCATGGGGACGATGGTACGAGAGGCGCGCTGTCCGATATTTCGCAAGCATGTCCCCGTTCCGGTTGCGATTGCGGAGGGTTGGCAGCAGAGTCGTCTCTGACTTCTCCTTTTCCGCCCCACGACCTCCACGGGTAGCGCCATGACGAACCAGCACGAGAGCTTTCCCGACCTGATGCATGAGGACTCGTTCGAGGTCGTCATGCGTGGTTACAGCCGCCGCCAGGTGCACGACTACATGATCCGGACGCGCAACCAGATCCGCGATCTGGAGGAGCGGGTCGCGCGGGCGATCGACCAGGCGGAGCAGAGCAGGCTGGAGCTGGCGGACGCCCGGCGCAGGCTCTCCGACGCGCCCCAGGACTACGACGAGCTCGGGCAGCGGCTCAGCCAGATCCTGAAGCTGGGCGAGGAGGAGGCGGCGGCCAAGCGCGAGGTCGCCGACACCGAGGCGAACCGCCTCCGCGACGAGGCCGCGGCCGAGGCCGAGCGGCTGGTCGGCTCCGCCCGCGAGCGGGCCGAGGGCATCCTCACCGCCGCGCAGCAGGAGGCCGAGCGCCGGGTCGCCGAGGCCACCGCCACCGCCGAGCAACTGCTCGCCCAGGCGGGCGGCGACGCCGAGGAGACGCTGGGCGCGGCACGGGCGGAGGCGGAGGAGACCCTGACCCGGGCCCGCAGCGAGGCGGAGCGCATGATCGGCTCCGCCCGCCACGAGGCCGAGCGCACGCTGGAGAGCGCCCGCGCGGAGGCGGAGGAGACCCTGACCCGGGCCCGCAGCGAGGCGGAGTCGACGGTGTCCTCGGCCAACGCCGAGGCCCACTCCACACTGAGCTCCGCCCAGCAGCGCGCCGCGGTCCTGGACGAGAGCACGGGCCGCCGGGTCGCCTACCTCACCGACACGCACCGCGAGGTCATGCGCCGCCTCAACGAGATGGGCACGGTCCTCGGCGACCTGCTCCACCGGGAGAGCAGCGCCGGCCCGCTCATCGACGAGGCGGCGGTGCTCCCTCCGGCGGCCGCCGCGCAGCCTCTGCCGGTTCCCGGCGTGCTCGTCGCCTCCGGCGCCCCGTCACGGCACGGGCGCGGGGACGAGGCGCCGGGCACCGGTCCCGAGACCGGCTCCGGCACCGAGGCCGGAGCCGATTCGGGCACCGATCCGGGCACCGCTTCCGGCTCCGACCCCGAGATCGACGTCGAGGCCGTCCGGGTGATCGTCCAGGACGAGGACGAGGACGAGCAGGGCCCCGCCGGGGGGCGCCGCGTCGTGGTCTCCGACGACACCGTCCTCGGCATCGGGCCGGCGCGCGGCGGCGACGGGGAGCTCGCCACCCGCAAGTGAGGTCGCCTCCCGCTGAGGAGAGTGCGCCGGCGGGACGGCACCGTCCCGCCCGTGGATGCAGAACGGCCCGGATGGTCCGAGCGGTTCAGGAGGTCCGGACGGCCCGGATGGTCCGAGCGGTTCAGGAGGTCCGGACGGCCCGGATGGTCCGAGCGGTTCAGGAGGTCCGAGCGGAAGCCCCCGCCCCCGATAGGGTCGGGGGCTTCCGCGATCTTGGGGCCCGGCGCCGGAGCCGCGAGCGCTCCGCTGACCGCGGCACCGGGCGGCTCTCGGCCGACGTTTCACCGGAGCGTCCCGCCGGAACGTTCCTCCTGGTCGCGCAGGCGCCGACGCAGTCCTTCGGCGTCGTCCGCGTCGACGGTCATCGCGCAGCCCGCCTCACGCTGGGCGGAGCTCAGCGGGTGGTGGCGGGTGGCCCACCACCGGCCCGCGTCGCTCCGCCAGATCGTCCAGTCGGGAAACTCCCGGGCTATCTCCGCCAGATGCCGGTCGAAAGACATCCATGCACCTTCCCCGCGCCCAGGACCGCTGTGACGTTCCACCTCCGACGGTGCGACACCTCTCTAGAGAAATCAATGATCGCAGGGGTCAGGTCAACCTACCGGTTGACGGGCGGCCTTGATCTATGCGTCGAAGTCGTACTGAAGTACATATGAGGCGGAGTCCAGGACCATCTCGTTGACCTCGACGGGCACGCCGGCCGAGGTGTAGGCGGTCCGCATGATCGCGATGACCGGGGTGCCCGCCGGGAGGTCCAGCTGAACGGTCTCGTGCGGGTGCGGCATCCGGGCCCGCACCTCCTCGGTGAAGTGGGCCGGGGCGTGGCCGAGGTCGCCCAGGCGCGCGTAGACGCCGCCGGGGCCGGTGTCCTCCTGGACGATCGCGGTGCCCTCCACCAGGCCGGCGGGGAAGTAGGAGACCGAGAGCTGGACCGGCCGCCCGTCCACCGAGTAGCGCCGCCGCCGCACCCAGACCTCGGGCCCGCCCAGCACGCGGGCGACGTCCTCCTCGGCGGTCTCCCTGTCGAGCTGCACCTCGTTCACGGTGTACGGCCGGCCCCTGGTGTCGGACTCCCAGATGGCCTGCCCCTGGCCCCAGTGCTCACGGGAGAGCCGCCGGGAACCGTGCCGCCTGATGGGCCGGAACCGCCGAACGTAGACCCCCGAACCGCGCTTGGGCACGGCCAACCCTTCGTTGATGAGCACCGACAGCGCCTGCCTGGCGGTCGCACGGGCGATGCCGTACTGCGCCATGAGGGCGTTCTCGCCCGGAAGCCGGTCCCCGTCACGGAGTTCGCCGGACAGGATCGCTTCGCGGAGCCCGTCGGCGATGCGCCGATAGATCGGGGTCTCGGGAGGTACCGGGGACTGCTGCACGTTTGATCACCCTCTGTCACCAACCGGGTTTGGCGTCTCCAGAGAACTTGCCCCGCCTTGTCCACGATCGCACAGATACAGAGGTTGGTACCGGGATTCTTTTGAGTGGATCGTGCCCGTGTGGTGATCCACGGGGGTTTTCTTGGTCCGTTTCGGTGGAACGGTCCTGACCGCTATCGCCGTGCCCACCACCGGCGGGTGACGAGCGCGGCGAGTACGGCTCCGGCGGTGTTGAGGAGCACGTCGTCCACGGAGCTGACCCGGCCGAGGCGCAGGCCGTACTGGAGGAGTTCCACGGCGGACGAGGCCGCGGCGGCCACGCCCGCGACCGCGGGGAGCGACGCCAGCCGCGCCGAGCGGACCGGGAGCAGCGCGCCGAGCGCGGCGAGGACCAAGAGGTTGCCGCCGACCTGCACGAACGCCGCTCCCGGCGGCATCTGCCCGACCTGCCGGGCCAGGTCGACCAGGGGGACGAGGTTCACCCCCTGCGCGGTCCCGGGGGTCAGGATCATCCAGATCCACGGAGCGGTCCCGGCCAGGGCGCCCACGTCGGCGGCGGCCGTCCGCCACGGGGCGGGGTGCCCGGCGCGCCCGCGGCGGCGGGCCAGCAGGAACGCGGCGAGCACGGCCGCCGGGACGGCCGAAACGGCCGCGATGACGACATATCCCCATGTGTGCCATGCCTGCTCCACGGGGCGATGATGCCAGCCCGGCCGTCCCGCCGCGCGGTCCGTCAGGTCAGGGGAAGGTGGCTCCGGAG
Source organism: Planomonospora parontospora (assembly GCA_014647935.1). Taxonomy (GTDB): domain Bacteria; phylum Actinomycetota; class Actinomycetes; order Streptosporangiales; family Streptosporangiaceae; genus Planomonospora; species Planomonospora parontospora. Next base: position 12,174 of record BMQD01000042.1, on the reverse strand, counting down.
GAAGGCCGTGGCATGCGCCCAGGCGGCCCGGGCGGCCTCGGGGTGGTGGAACTGCGGCGCCTCGTGGTTGTGGAAGGCGTGACCGGCCTCCTCCGCGACGTACATCTCGACGTTGGGGCGCCCGGCGGCGGCCTTCTCCACCTTGGCGACCTGGTCGCGCGGGATGTAGGGGTCGGAACCGCCGAAGACGAGCAGCGCCGGGCAGGAGATCTTCTCCATCAGGCCGACCGCGTCCGGCACGCCGGAGCCGTAGAACGAGAGCAGCGCGTCCATCTCCACCGAGGCGGCCAGGACGTAGGCGATCGAACCGCCCAGGCAGAACCCGAGCGCCCCGCTGCGGCCGGTGGACTCCGGCAGCGCCCGCAGGTGCGCCAGGGCCATGGCCGCGTCGGAGACGGCGTGGGTGAAGTCGAGGCGGGAGGCCACCTCCATGGAGGCCATCGTCCCGGCCTCGGTGTGCTCGGCCTCCCAGTGCGGCTCGATCCGCCAGAACAGGTCGGGAGCCCCGACGACGTAGCCCAGTGCGGCCAGGTCCTCGGCGACCCTGCGGATGTACGGCCCGACCCCGAAGATCTCCTGGACCAGCAGGACGGCCGGGCCGCCACCGCTCGCCGGGAGCCACAGGTGCAGGTCGAACGAGCCGTCGGCGACGGTGACCGTCTCGGTCCGAGCTTCCACGGAGCCCTCCTGGATCTTCGTTCTCCTGACGACCAGCCTAGGACAGCGGAACGGCCGTCCCCGGCATCCGTTCCCCGTCACCGGGTGATACGCGTGGGACGAGGGTAAATGTGAGGATTCATCTCGCGCGAACCGCGTTCCACGCGCAGCACCCGACGACGATCCGCCGACGATCTCCCGCCGACGGTGTTCCACCGACGACCTTCCGGAGTGCCCCGATGGCCGACCTCACCCACCGGCGGCGCATGGGCGTGCTGGCGATCTGCTGTATGAGCCTGCTGCTGGTGAGCCTCGACACCACCATCCTCAATGTCGCCCTGCCGGCCATCCGCCGGGAGTTCGACGCGTCGGTCTCCGGGCTGCAGTGGACGATCGACGCCTACGTGCTGGTCCTGGCCTCGCTGCTGATGCTCGCCGGCTCCACCGCCGACCGGATCGGCCGGCGCCGGGTCTTCCAGGCCGGGCTCGTGCTGTTCACCGCCGGCTCGGTGCTGTGCAGCCTCGCGCCGGGCCTGGGATGGCTGGTGGCCTTCCGCACGGTGCAGGCGGTCGGTGGGTCGATGCTCAACCCGGTCGCGATGTCGATCATCACCAACACCTTCACCGACCCCCGGGAGCGGGCCCGCGCGATCGGCTTCTGGGGCGGCGTGATCGGCATCAGCATGGCCGCCGGGCCGCTGATCGGCGGCCTGCTCGTGGAGACGGCCGGCTGGCGGCTGGTCTTCCTGATCAACCTGCCGGTGGGGCTGGCCGCCCTGGTCCTCACCGCGATGTTCGTCCCGGAGTCCAGGGCCGCCCGGGCGCGCCGGATCGACCCCGTCGGGCAGTTCCTGGTGATCCTGGTGCTCGGGCCGCTCACGTTCGGGATCATCGAGGCGCCGGTCCTGGGCTGGACCTCGCCGGTGATCGTCGCCTGCCTCGCGACGGCGCTCTGCGCGCTGGCCGTGCTCCCGGCCTACGAGCGGCGCCGGGACGACCCGCTGATCGACCCGCGGTTCTTCCGGAGCGCGCCGTTCGCCGGGGCGGCGGGCATCGCGGTGTGCGGGTTCGCCGCGCTCGGCGGCTTCCTGTTCGTCAACACCCTCTACCTGCAGGACGTGCGGGGCATGACCGCCCTGCACGCCGGGCTGTACCTGCTGCCGATGGCGGCGATGATGCTCCTGTCCGCCCCGCTCTCGGGGCGGCTGGTGGCCGCCCGCGGGCCGCGCCCGCCGCTGCTGGCGGCGGGGACGGCGATGACGCTGAGCGGGGGGCTGCCGGCGGCGGGCGGCCTCGGTTCCCCCGGCTCCTCCGACGCCCTGCTGCTCGCCTCCTTCGTCCTGTTCGGCGTCGGCATGGGCCTGCTCAACGCCCCCGTCACGAACACGGCCGTCTCCGGGATGCCGGTCTCGCAGGCCGGGGTGGCGGCGGGGATCGCCTCCACCAGCCGCCAAGTCGGCCAGGTCCTGGGCGTCGCGGTCGTCGGCTCGGTGATCGCCGCCGGGGTGGGCGCTGAGGCCGTCACCGCGGGAGCCGGCTTCACCGGGGCCGCCCGTACGGCCTGGTGGATCATCACCGGCTGCGGAGCCGCCGTGCTCGTCCTCGGCGCCGCCACCACGGGCCCCTGGGCCCGGGGTACGGCGGAGCGCGCGGCGGCCCTGATCGGGGCCGAGGGGGGAGCGGCACCGCCCGGTGGCCGCACGGGTTCCCGTACTGGATGATGGAAGGACTGGTAAGGACCCAACCGGGAGATGATTCATGGCCATCAGTCGCGCGGACTGCGCCGCCCTCGACGCCGCCGATCCCCTCCGGCACCTCAGGGACGAGTTCGTCCTGCCCGACGGGACGGTCTACCTGGTCGGCAACTCGCTCGGCGCCCCGCCGAAGCGCGCCTCGGCGGCGGTCGCCCGGGTCGTGGAGGAGGAGTGGGGCGGCCGCCTGGTCGGCGCCTGGAACGCCGACGGCTGGTTCGACCTGCCGACCTCCACCGGTGACCGGCTGGCCCCTCTGATCGGTGCGGGTCCCGGGCAGGTGGTGGTGGGCGACACCACCTCGATCGCGATCGTCAAGGCCGTCTCGGCCGCGCTCCGCCTGCGCCCGGGGCGCCGGGTGATCGTCTCGGACCTGGACAACTTCCCGACCGACCGCTACATGGTCCAGGGGCTCGCGGGGGCGCTGGGCGGCTACGAGATCCGCGACGTGCGCGGCACGGAGGGCCTCGACGAGGCGCTGGCCGGCGGGGACGTGGCGTGCGTGCTGCTGTCGGAGGTCGACTACCGGACGGGGAACCGGCACGACACCGCCGAGGTGACGGCGCGGGTCCAGGCGGCCGGCGCGCTGATGGTCTGGGACCTGTGCCACAGCGCGGGCGCCTACCAGGTGGACGTGTCCCCGGCCGACTTCGCGGTCGGCTGCACCTACAAGTACCTCAACGGCGGCCCCGGCTCTCCGGCGTTCGTCTACGTGCACCCGCGCCACCAGGCCGACGCCGAGCACATCCTGACCGGCTGGCACGGCCACGCCGCGCCGTTCGCGTTCGAGCCCGGCTACCGCCCGGCCGAGGGGGTGCGGCGCTTCGCCGTGAGCACTCCGCACGTGCTCTCCTTCGCCTCGCTCAACGCCTCGCTGGACATCTGGGAGCGGGCGGACCTGGCCGAGGTGCGGGCCAAGAGCGTGGCGCTCACCTCCCTCTTCATCGACCTGGTCGAGGAGCTGTGCGCGCCGTACGGGCTCGGGCTGGTCACCTCGCGCGACCCGGAGCGCCGGGGCAGCCAGGTGAGCTTCACCCATCCGGAGGGCTACCCGGTCATGCGCGCGCTGATCGACCGGGGTGTGCACGGGGACTTCCGCGCCCCGGACATCCTCCGGTTCGGGTTCGCCCCGCTGTACATCCGCCACGTGGACGTCCACGACGCGGCGGTCACCCTGGCGGAGGTGCTGGAGAAGGAGCACTGGCGCGACGAGCGGTACCGGCGGCGGCTCGCCGTCACCTGATCCCGCCACGCTGCGCGCGCCGTGCGGGACACGCCCGTGGGCACGGCGCCGCCGGGCCCGATCCGGCTGCCGCTCGCCGCGCCGGCTCCGGGGAAGGCCCGGTCACCGGCGGGTCTCCCGGGGTGTGATCACGGTGGTCAGGCCGTCCAGCAGGCGTTCGAGGCCGAAGGCGAACAGGGACTCCAGATCGAGCTCCGCTCCCGGCTCCGTGACCTGGGCGATCAGCGGCCCGTCGACGGAGAGCCGGGCCGTGAGCCACTGCTTGCTGGTCATCCCCGTGTCCAGTTCGGCGCCGGCCTCGCTCTCGATGTTCACCGCCGTCCCCCGCACGTAGTTGACCATCGTGGCGTAGACGTGCATCCGGGTGCCCGGGTCCAGGCCGAGGCCGTCGAGCGCGCGCAGGGTCCACAGCCCGTACGCCAGCTGCCCCGGCAGCATGGCCGGCCGGGTGACGGACACGAGCCGCGGCAGCCAGGGATGGCGCAGGTAGGCCGCCCACTGCAGCCGAGCGGCCACCCGCAGGTGGGAACGCCATCCCGGCGGCGGCTCCGGATAGTCGATCTCGGCGAACGCGGCGTCGGCGATCAGCTGGGTGAGCTCGGCCTTGGCCTCGAGGTGCCGGTAGAGGGCCATGGTGGCGACCCCGAGCTCGGCCGCCACCGCCCGCATGGACAACGCGGCGAGGCCGCCGGCGTCGGCGATCCGCATGGCCACGCGGACGACGCGGTCGCGGTCGAGACTCCCGGTCGAACGCGAGGGAAGCCTCCGGTGGGCGACCACGGCGCCGACCCGGGACGTGGACTCGATGGCGCCTGCCTGCTTGAGTGCGGCCAGCGCCTTGGTGGCCGTCGCCATCGCGACGCCCCACTCGCGCATGATCGCCCTGGTGGTGGGGATGGGATCGCCGGGCCGCAGCTCTCCGTCGGCGATGCGCCGCTCGATGTCGGCGACGATCCGGAGGTACGGCGGTCGCGGATCGTTCACGACGCCATGCTGCCACGCCTCAGCGGTCGGGCAGCCAGTTGCCGTGCAGGCCGAGCGGCACCCTGGCGGGGAGGTGGACGCGCGCGACGGGTTCGCCGGTGAAGTCCTGGGCCGAGAGGATCACCAGGTCGCCGGCGCCGCGGACGGGGTCGTGGACGTAGGTGAGCAGGTACCCCTCGTCCTCCCCCTGCCCCGTGGCGGCGAACACGGCCTCCCCGACCGCCTCGTCCGAGCCGAACCTGTGCACCTCGGCCGTTCCCCGGTCCAGGTCATGCTTGACCAGGGCGTTGGTGAAGGCGTCGTCCGGCGGCGCGCCCTCGGGCGCGAACGGGATCCCGTACAGGGCCGTGGCGGCCGAGTAGCCGTACCGGTACGGGCGGGTGGCGCGCGCCTCGTTCACACGGGGGAAGTCCTGCGGCCGGTCGTCGATGCGACGCTGGCGGATCTCGTCCGGTGTGATCGTCCAGCGGTCCAGCGCAGGCCGGATCGCCCCGGGGGCGGCGGGATCGAACGGGCCCCCGGCCGTGACCAGGTCGACCACGACCGAGTCACCGTCGTCGTAGGCGTTGAGCGTGTGGCTGACATGGACCGGATCGATCTCCGACCAGCGCACCTCGCCGCCCGCCCGCGGCATGACGCCCACCCGCGTCGGGTGCCCCGGCGACCACCGGCAGTCGAACCCGTCGAAGCCCAGGGGCGTGTCCCACAGGACCACGTGGTTCTCGGTGAGCGCGAAGTCGTGCATGAACGGCGTCCGCGTCATGGGGACGGCGGTGGTCCGGACGACGCTTCCCCCGGCGTCGGTCACGATGTGCTGGACGAAGTCGCGGCCCACCATGTACGACAGCGAGTGCAGCTCACCGGTGAGCGGGTCGTGCTTGGAGTGCGCCCCCGCTGTGAACCCCTCCGCGGTCGCTCCCAGATCGCACACGCCCACGGTGTTCAGCTCCTCGTCCAGTTCGGCGGGCGGCAGGCCGCCCTCCGCCATGGCGAAGGTGCGCCGGGCGTGTTCGATCACGTGCACCATGGGCGCGAAGCCGGGGACGCGCACGAAGCGGTTGCGGTACCACTCGGCCCGGCCGTCACGCAGTCGCACCCCGTGCACCATGCCCTGGCCCATGCCCCAGATGTGCACGACGGGGTCTTCCACGCCCAGCGGGTTGGGCCCGTTGCGCAGGTAGCGGCCGTTGAGCTCGGCGGGGATCCGCCCGGTGACCGGGAGATCGTATGCGGTGACCTCTTCGGTGACGGGAGCGAAGGGCCCTTCCAGATATCTCATGTGAACACCGTACGCAGATGACCGATCGGCACCTAAACAAGCAGGGAAATTCCTTTGATGTGCACTAGTGCAAAAGTTCGGGGGCCGCCTCCTTGCGTCGCGGCGGGCCGCCACGGGCCGCCGCAGGTGGTGGCAGTGCGGCGGCGGGCGGCGCGACTGTCGCCGCCCGCCGCGCGTGTTGAAGTGAGGGGCAAATAGGATGAGCGCGCCCACAAGGCACTTTTCCACCACATGTCCAGGGAGACCCCCGTTCCATGTTGACGACCTTCGCGGTCACGGCGCTTGTAATGATCATGATTCCCGGGCCCGACCAGGCCCTGATCACACGCAACGCCCTCGCCTTCGGCCGTACCGCCGGCCTGCTGACCATGACCGGCGGCCTGTTCGGGCTCGCCGTCCACGCCACCTCCGCCGCGATCGGGCTCTCGGCCCTGCTGCTGGCCTCGGCCACCGCCTTCACCGTGCTGAAGGTCGCGGGCGTGGTCTACCTGCTCTGGCTGGGCGTCCAGGCGCTGCGCTCCAGCCGCCGGACGGCCGCCGCCACCGCCGTCGTCACGGAGGTCCCGGCCGACGGGGGCCCGCCCCTCCGGCACGTCCGCAACGGCTTCCTGTCGAACGTGCTCAACCCGAAGGTCGCCCTCTTCTTCGTGACCTTCCTGCCCCAGTTCCTGCCCGCCCACGGCAACACGCTGGGCCGGGCCCTCCTGCTGTCGGCGATCTTCGCCGGGCTGTACCTGCTCTGGTTCGGCTTCTACAACGTGGTGGTGGACCGGATCGGCGCGCTGCTGCGGGCGCCCCGGGTCCGGGCCAGGGTCGAGCAGGCCACCGGTGTGCTGCTGGTCGGCTTCGCGATCCGCCTGGCCGTGCAGCAGCCCTGACGACGGCCGGCGCCGGCATGTTTGCGCGGCGGGGCCCGGCTGGGTAGCGTTGCCGTCCCCAGCAGTGGACGTACCGGAGGAGGTGAGACCCATCAACGCCAGATCAGGCCGGGTGCTCTCCTCCCACGGCCGTGCGGTCCACCCGGCCTAGGTGACCGAGAGGGCACCCATCGGAATTCCGAAGGGCTCTCATGCCGGCTCAGCCGTCACCGCACATCCGATCCGCCTCCGCGTCGCCCGGCGCCGCGCTCGCCTCTGAAACCCCACCCGCAGTCCTACGCGCCGACCTGTCCGCCGTCGTCGCCACGCTCCGGGCCGCCGGCTGCGTCTTCGCCGAGGACGAGGCCGAGCTGCTCGCCGCCACGGCGCGGACGCCCGCCGAACTCACCGCCATGGTGGACCGGCGGACCGCCGGGCTCCCCCTCGAACACGTCCTGGGCTGGGCGGAGTTCTGCGGCCTGAGGGTGGCCGTGGACCCCGGGGTCTTCGTGCCCCGCCGCCGCACCGAGTTCCTCGTCCACCGGGCCGCCGCCCTCGCCCGTCCGGGGTCCGTCGTCGTCGACCTGTGCTGCGGTTCGGGCGCGCTGGGCGCGGCCCTGGACGAGGCTCTGGGCGGGGTGGAGCTGCACGCCGCCGACATCGACCCCGCCGCGGTGGCCTGCGCCCGCCGCAATCTCGCCGCCCTGGGCGGCCGGGTGTACCGGGGCGACCTCTACGAACCGCTGCCCGCAGCGCTGCGGGGGCGCGTCGACGTCCTGCTCGCCAACGTGCCCTACGTGCCCACCGGTGACATCACGCTCCTGCCCCCGGAGGCCCGCCTCCACGAGGCGCGGGTGGCGCTGGACGGCGGCGTGGACGGGCTCGCCGTCCTGCGGCGGGTGGCCGCCGGGGCGCCGCTGTGGCTGGCGCCGGGCGGCCGCCTGCTGTTCGAGACGAGCGGGCGGCAGGTGCCGTCGGCCGTCGGGATCGTCACCCGGGCGGGACTGGTGCCGGAGGTGGCCGTCTGCGAGGAACTGGACGCCACCGTGGTCGTCGCGACCCGTCCGCCCGGCCGCCCCTCGGTCCGGGTGGACCGGGCGGACCGGACGGACCGGATGGACCGAGGGGATCGGGTGGACCGAGGGGATCGGGTGGATCGGGTGGACCGGGCGGACCGGGCGGACCGGGCGGACCGAGGGGATCGGGCGGACCGGGTTCCGCCGTACGGGGCGGGCGGGGCCGCTAGCGAGGGACGACCGGGAGGGTGATGTAGGAGTCCGGGAAGACCTTCTGGTGCTGGAGGGCCAGGTCGGCCCCGGTGGCCTCGGCGGCGGGGCGGCCGGTGCCGGGGTTGCGGTCGAACCGGGGGAAGTTGGAGCTGGAGACCTCCACCCGGATGCGGTGGCCGGCCTTGAAGACCTGGCTGGTGGCGACCAGGTCGATGGTGAACGTCCCGGCGGGTTCGGCGGTGCGGACGATGCCGTCGGTCACGCTCATCGCCCGCCCGTCGGGGTGGACGTTCACCAGCTTGGCAGTCCAGTCGGTGGCGGCCGCCGAGGTCTCGGCGTGCAGGGTCACCGAGACCGGCCCGGTCACCTCGACGTCGGCGGCCAGCACCTCGGTGGTGTAGCAGAGCACGTCCGGGCGGAGCTCCACGTCGCGCTGGTCCTGCGGGCCGACGTTGGTGACGTCGGGCAGCAGGAGCGGGCCGCCGACCGTGGGGACCGGATCGCGCGGGTCGAAGGTGAACGTGGCCGGTTCCGCGGCGGACGGGGGAGCGGTGCACAGCGACCCGTCGGAGTGCAGGTGGTAGCGGATGGCGACGGCGCGGGCCAGGGGCCAGGCCTCCTCGTCCCGCCAGACGTCGTCGCCCATCACGAAGATCTGCACGGCCGGGCCGGTGTCCTCGCCCTTCAGGAAGGCCAGCTGCCGCTGCTCCAGCCGGATCGCCTGAGCGGAGGCGGAGAAGCCGAAGTCCAGCCGACCGGTGCCGGTCGCGCCCAGCGCCGTGTGGGACCAGGGACCGACGACCAGCGGCCCGCCCAGGCGGTGGTGGTTCTCCAACGTCCCGGACAGGAACAGGTCGAACCAGCCCGCGACGTGCATGACCGGCACCTCGATCCGGTCGTGCCGCAGGGTCTCGGCCAGGTCCTGCCAGTATTCGTCCCGCTCCGGGTGACCGGTCCAGTCCCGCCACCACGGGATGCCCGGGACGTCGCGCACCGGGAGGGTCCGGGCCGCGGCGGCCTGGTCGCCCAGGACCGGCAGCAGCTCACCGAGCCCGGCGCCGGCGTCCTCGCCCGCCTCCATGCCGTGCACCAGCCCGAGCATCGCCTGCATCGCGCCCCAGCCCAGGGCGGAGCCCAGCGCGAACGCCCCGCCGTGGTACTTCAGGCCGTCGTGGAAGTCGTGCGGCGTCACCGCGGCGACCACCGCCCTCAGCCCCGGCGGGCGCGTCGCGGCGGCCTGCAGCGCGCACCCGGCCAGATAGGACATGCCGCTCATCACGACCTCGCCGTCCGACCACGGCTGCGCGGTGATCCAGGCGATCGTGTCGTGACCGTCGGCACCCTCGTCCAGCCACGGCCGGAACTCGCCGTCGCTGCTCCCGCGCCCCCGGCAGTGCTGCAGCACCACCGCGAACCCGGCCTGCAGCGCGGACCGCACCGGAACCGACCGGAACGTGCCCTCGCCGTACGGCGTGCGGACCAGCAGCGCAGGGAACGGCCCGCCCTCGGACCGCCGGTGGACGTCGCCGCGCAGGATCGTGCCGTCGCGCATCGGCACGGGCACGTCGTGTTCGGCGGTGATCGCCAGCGGGGTGCGGTCGAGCTTCGGCATGGGGCTCCTCGGGGAAGAGGTGGGCGGGAGTGGGGTCGGGCCGCCGGGCCGTCGTCAGGTCAGGACATAGGCGTCGTAGCGGACGGCGCCGGGGGCGCGGGCACCGGAGGCCACGGCCAGCGTGCGGTTGAGCCACAGATAGCGCTCGTCGCCGGTCTCGAAGCGGCAGAACAGCCGGAAGTAGTACGCCGACGGGTCCACCTCCTCACCCCGGGCCAGGCGGCCGAGGACCTCCGGTGGGCCGTGCCGCACGCCGCTGGTGGAGATGTACAGGTGCGCGCCGTCGTGGGTGCGCAGCGTGTAGCGGGTGTCGATGCTGGCCATGCCGTCGGCGTGCACGACCTGCCAGTCGGCCCCGCCGGGCAGCACGGCCCCCGACAGGCGGGGGCCGTCGAACGACCCGCCGACGATGTTGATCACCCGGCGGCGGCCCCACTGCGAGTCGCCGAGATCGAGGATCGGGTCGAGTTCCACGTGGAACGCGGCGAGCGGTTCGAGGTTCACGGGCGGCGCTCCAGGGGCTTGCGGGGAGGTCCGGGGCATCGGGGGCCTGCGGTCCGGCGGCCCGGCGGTCCGATGGTCCGCTGGTGTGGTGGTTCGGGGGGAATGGTTCGGTGGTGTGGTGATTCAGAGGTGCGGTGACCCGGTGGCTCGGTGGCCCGGTGGTTCACCGGGTGGCGTTCCAGGAAGGGCGTTCGTTGAGCGAGGCCGGGGCGAAACCGGCGGTGCGCTTGTAGGCGGCGGCGATCCCGGCCCGCTCCGCGTAGGGGATGACCTGCTCGATGTCGTTGAACCCGCCGGGCGCCCGCTCGTGGGCGAGCTTCATGACGACCTCGGGGCCCATCTCGCGATTGGACAGCTGCAGGGCGGTCGTGGCGGGGCGGCGCAGCACCTCGTAGGCGGCCAGGTCGCCGCGGGCCAGCGAGTGCGCCAGCACCCGGGCATCGATGATCGCCTGGGAGGCGCCGTTGGAGCCGATCGGGTACATCGCGTGGGCGGCGTCGCCCAGCAGCGTGACGCCGTCGAAGGTCCAGCGGGGCAGCGGGTCGCGGTCCACCATCGGGTACTCGTAGGCGGCCTCGGCCCCGGCGATGACGCCCGGCACGTCCAGCCAGTCGAAGCGCCAGTCCGCGAAGTGCCGGCCGATCTCGGCGAGGTCCGCAGGGCGGTTCCAGTTCCCCCGGTCCGGGGCCTCGCCGTCCAGCGGCCGCTCGGCGATCCAGTTGATCAGGGCGCGCCCGCCGGTCTCGATCGGGTAGGCCACGAACTTCTGGGTGCCGTCCCCGGCCATGATCATGGATCGGCCGGTCAGGAACGGCTCGCCGTACGTGGTGCCGCGCCACAGCACCAGGCCGTTCCACGGGGGCGGGCCCTCACCGGGGAACAGGTGGGCGCGGACCGCCGAGTGGATGCCGTCCGCGCCGATCAGCAGGTCCTCGTCACCGGGGCCGGTGATCCTTCAACCGGTCCGTACGGCCCGCGGTCCCAGCCGCTCGGCGACCGCCTCCAGCAGGAGCAGCTGCAGCCGCCCGCGGTGCACGGAGTACTGCGGCCAGGCGTAGCCCGCGTCCAGTCCCCGGGGCTCGGACCAGATCGCCGTGCCGTACCGGTTGAAGTAGGCCAGCTCGGCGGTGGCGACGCCGATCTTCGCGAGCCGGTCACCGAGGCCGAGCTCGGTCAGCTCCCGCACGGCGTGCGGCAGGAGGTTGATGCCCACGCCCAGCGGCCGGATCTCGGGCACGGTCTCGTGGACGGTCACGTCCTCGAACCCGGCGGCGTGCAGGCTGAGCGCGGCGGCCAGCCCACCGATGCCGGCTCCGGCGATGACGATGCGCACGGGCTCCTCCGGGAACGCCGCCGCTGCGACGACGGATTGTTATGGCCATAACAATATTCACGCCGGGTGGCCCGTTGCGCAAGACTTGGCCGGTGGACGGAGTCGGTACGGATCCCCGGGACGGCGCCGGTCCGCAGGACGACCTGTGGGCGGGTCCCCCGGACGTCCCGGCGGACCTGCGGTACGCCGCCTACGCGCGCGAGCGCCTGGCCGCCATGCCGCCGCCGGCCGACGCCGAGGCGTTCGGGCTGGCCTACAACCTGCTCCAGCTGGCCTACCTGCTCGTCAACGACCTGGAGACCCGGATCCACCGCCCGCGCGGCTGGACGCTCCCCGGCTTCCGGCTGATGTTCAAGCTCTGGCTGCTCGGCCCCACCCGGCCCGCTCGGCTCGCCGAGATCTCGGCCATGTCCCGTTCGGCGGTGACCAACGCGGTCAACACCCTGGAGCGGGACGGGCTGGTGGAACGCCGCCCGCTACCGGAGGACGGGCGGGCAGTGGTGATCGAGCTGACCGCCGAGGGCGAGACGGCTGTCCGCGCGGCATTCGCCGAGCAGACCCGCAGGGAGCGGGAGTGGTTCGCGCCCCTGGGCGCCGCAGAGCGCGAGCGCCTGACCGGCCTGCTCGCCCGCATCCTCGAATCCCGCCCGCCCGGCGCCCTCTGAGTGACTGTTGCGAAACGTCCACCAAGAGAGTGATCTTTCGTTGAAGATCACTGTCTTGTG
>BMQD01000041.1 GCA_014647935.1 Planomonospora parontospora | reverse complement strand
ATCTCGGACGCGTCGTGGACGGAACTGCGCTCCATGCTGGAGTACAAGTGCGCCTGGTACGAGCGCGAACTCGTCGTGATCGACCGCTGGTTCCCCAGCTCCAAGCTGTGCGGAGCCTGCGGCACGATCCGCGGGAAGCTGCCGCTGAACGTCCGCGAGTGGACGTGCGACTGCGGCGCCGTGCATGACCGCGACGTGAACGCGGCACGCAACATCCTGGCCGCCGGGCTGGCGGCGTCTGCCTGTGGAGACGGTGTAAGACCTCAACGGGAGTCCTCCCGGACGGGGCGGTCGTCGGTGAAGCAGGAACCCCAGCGGGCGACCGCTGGAATCCCCCGCCTTTAGGGCGGGGGAGGAAGTCAACGGGCTGTCTCCTGTGTCGACCGGGCCGCGCTCCGGCGGCCTGCCTGTACCTGTCCGGTGCCGTCGCGGCGTTGCGTCCCGGAGCGCGACTTCCTCAGCTCCTCGGCGGTGAGCTCGCGCAGCCGGGCGCGGGCGCGGGAGAGCCGGGAGCGCACCGTCCCCACGGGGACGCCCAGGGCCTGGGCGGTGGCGGCGTGGTCGAGGCCCGACCAGACGCACAGCGTGAAGATCTCGCGGTCGGTACGGCGCAGCCGCCCCAGCGCGGCGCGGACGGCGCGCAGCTCCTCGCTGTCGGCGACCCGCTCCACCAGCTCGTGTGAGAAGTCGGGGGTGACGTCGTTCTCGTGCAGCCGCTCCAGGGCCGCCCGGTGCCGCCTGGCGCTGCGGGCGACGTTGCGGTGGACGTTGGTGGTGATGCCGAGCAGCCAGGGGAGCAGGCTCTCGTCGCCGGGCAGGACGCGCTTCCGGATCCGCCAGGCCTCCAGGAAGGTCAGCGAAACGACGTCCTCGGCCGCGGAGGGATCACCCGACACGCGCAGGGCGTGGCGGTAGACGGTCCGGGCGTGCTCGTCGAAGAGCCGCCCGAACGCGGCCGGATCCCCGGACCGCACTCTTTCTCGCAGGGAATGGTCCACGTCCGTCCCTGTCCGCCGGCGGCCCGGTGTTCGAGTGACACCGGTCACACCCGGTTCTCCGGAGGTCCCCGGCACGACGGACAAGGAGGGTACGCGAGGTCCCGCCGGCACCGGACGGGTCAGGCGGAGGCGGTGCCGGACGGGTCAGGCGGAGGCGGTGCCGGACGGGTCAGGCGGAGGCGGTGCCGGACGGGTCAGGCGGAGGCGGTGCCGGACGGGTCAGGCGGAGGCGGTGCCGGCGAGGGCGGCGTCGACGAGGGCGGCGAGCTCCTGCGGGGACATCGAGCCGGGCGGCAGGTGCTCGCGGGCGAAGCGGCCGGCCTCGCGCTGCAGGACCTCGTTCGCCGGGGTCGGGACGCCGAGCTCGCGGCCGAGCAGCACGATCTCGCCGTTGAGGTAGTCGGTCTCGATCGAGCCGCTGGACCTGGCCAGGCTCTGCCAGGACGAGCCGCCGCCGCGTCCGGCCCCGCCGACCGGCCGGGGCTCGACCTGGTCGCCGCGCCTGCCGCGCTCCTCCTCCATGGAGGCGTAGGCGATCCCGGCCGCGTCGAGCACGGCCCTGCCCTCGGCGAACACCCGCTCCATCACCGGGTCGCTGCCGGTCCAGTCCCCGCAGAGCGCGTCGTAGGCGTTGCCCAGGTTGCCCACCAGCTTGGCGTACTTCCACCGCATCACGTGGGGTACGGCCAGGCCGAGGAAGCCGCCGGCGGACAGGTCGGCGGCGAAACGCTCCGACAGCTCGTCGGTGCCCCCCGGATAACGGCCGACCTGGAGCAGGCCGGACTTCGGGGCGCCGTAGGCGGCCACGGTGCCGGGTTCGAGGTGGAGGGCGGGCAGCCAGACGCACATGCCGTACACCCGCTCGAAGCGCCGCAGCGCCATGCGCTCGTTGGCGACCCCGTTCTGCGCGCACACCACCGGCGCGTGCCGGGGCCAGGGCTCCAGCGCGGCGACCGTGTCCTGCGACTTGACGGCCAGGACGAGCACGTCGTCGTCGCGGAGCCGTACCGGGCCGTCGGCGACCGGGACGTCGAGCCGGTGCTCGGCCTCGGGGGTGAGCAGGCGCAGGCCGTCGCGGGCGAGCGCGTCGCGGTGCGCGCCGCGGGCGACCAGGAGCACCTCGTGGCCGGCCTGGAAGAGCCGCCCTCCGATGGTGCCGCCGACCGCTCCCGCCCCGATCACGATGTAACGCATGATCGCGATCCTGCCACACCGCTACGGTCGGTCGGCCCCGGGGCCCGCCAGGCCGTGCAGGAGGAGGTCGGTGAGGGTGTCGACCACCTGGTCGTCGGTGATCTGCGGGCCCTTCTCGCCTGAGGTGAGCACCGCGTAGGCCAGCATCGAGAGCATCGCGCCCATCGCCGCGCTCACCAGGGCGGGGTCGCCGGGGAGCCGGTGCCCCCGCTCCCGGAGGTACTCCAGGTGGTCGCGGAGGACGGCGGTGTCCTCGGTGAGGCTCTTCCAGGCGCGGCCGGAGCCGAGGTTCTCGGTCATCGCCGACTGGTGGAGGGCGACCATCACCGGCAGGTGGTCGCGGAAGACCGTCCAGGCGACGGCGAGGTGGTCGCGGAGCTGCCCGCGGTCGGTCAGGTCGTGGTCGCGGGGGTGGTCGTAGGCGGCGATCTCGGCGTCGGCCTGGTCGTTCATGTCCCGCAGGAGCGCCTGGAGCAGCTCCTCCTTGCCTGCGAAGTGGTCGTAGAAGGAGCCGGTGGCCCGGCCGGCGGCGGCGGTGATGTCGGTGATCTTCGTGTTCACGTATCCCCGCTCCGCGAACAGGCGGCGGGCCGCGTCCTTCAACGCGGCCTCGGTCTCGGCCGCCTTCGCCTTGCGCACTCCCACAGGTCCTCCTCGCCCCTTCTTGACCCCGACGGTAGCAACCCGCATACTGAATTTGAATTCGGTGAATCTAGATTCAGGGAGATGTCGTGAAGGTGGTCGTGGTGGGCGCGGGGGTGGCCGGGGCGGCGAGTGCGATCGCGCTGCGGCGGGCGGGGGCCGAGGTGACGGTCATCGAGGCGTACGAGGACCCCGCGGGGGAGGTCGGCTCTTACCTGAGCCTCGCCTCCAACGGACTGCGCGCGCTCGACGCGCTGGGCTGCGCGGAGTCCGTGGCCGGGCGCGGGTTCGAGGTGCCGCGCCAGCGGATGTGGGGGGCCTCCGGGCGGCTGCTCGGAGACGTGCCCCGCGGGCGCCGGTCAGGCGACCCGCGCAACAGCGTGACGCTGATGCGGGGCCACCTGGTCGAGGAGCTGCGCGCCGCGGCGCTGCGCGCGGGAGCGGAGATCGTCACGGGCCGGCGGTTCGAGCCGGAGGGCGTCCTGGTGGAGAGCGTCTCGGCCGGGACCGCCTCCGCCGGGACCGCCTCGGCCGGGGGAGCCCCGGCGGGGAAGGCTCCTCGGAAGGGCTCCCCGGCGGGCGGCCCCCTCACGGAGGCGCTCTTCGAGGAGGCGGACCTGGTGGTCGGGGCGGACGGGATCTGGTCGGCCGTCCGCAGGGCGCTGGACCCGGCGGCCCCGGTGCCGCGCTACGGCGGCCTCTACGGCATCTCCGGGGTGTCGGAGGGGGTGCCGCGGAGCGCCGCGACCGAGCCGGGGACGTTCAACATGACCTTCGGCCGCAACGGGGCCTTCGTCCACATCGTCCGCCCGGACGGGACGATCTGGTGGTCGGCCCAGGTCGCCGACGCCCGGGAGCCCTCGGACATCGGGCTGGAACGGCTGGCCGAGCTCTACCGGTCGGAGCGGGTCCCTCTGGAGATCATGCGGGCGACGACCGGGCTCCACCGGCTCGTGCTCCACCACGTGCTGGCCGAGGTGCCGCTCTGGCAGGACGGCCGGACGGTGCTGGTGGGCGACGCCGCGCATCCCGTGGGCGCCGGTCAGGGCGCGTCCATGGCGATCGAGGACGCCGTCGTCCTCGGCCGGGCACTGCGGGAGGAGATCCGTACGGGTCGGGAGGGCCGCGCAGGTCGTGGGGCTGAGGACCGGGGGAGTGGGAGCAGGGACGGGGCGCGTGCGGGCATCGTGGCCGCCGCGCTGGCCCGCTACGACCGCGAGCGGCGTGCCCGCCTGACGAAGATGGCCAGGGCCGCGAGCGCCAACCGCGACGCCAAGACGGCGGGTCCGGTCGGCCGCCGGATGAACGAGCTGGTCATGCCGCTGGTCCTCCGGTACTTCTACGAGAGGGCGACCGGCTGGCTCTACGCCGAAGACCTCTCCCGGGCGCTGGACTGACGAACGCCGGACCGGCGGGTGCCGGGCTGACGGGTGCTGGATTGACGGGTGCCGGGCTGGCGGAGGCCCCCGGACCGGCGGGTGCCGGACCCCGGGGCGCCGGGCTGACGGGCCGCGCCGGGCCGGAGCCCCCTCAGAAGGGGAGCACCCGGCCGGACGGCGTCCGGAGGTCGAGCGACACCGGCTTGCGCGGCGGACGCGGGCGCTGGATGATCTGAGTCCTTTTCACGTGCCGCTCCTTTCTGCTCTTGATCACGGGTGTTACCCATGTGCCACCCAAGAAACACCTATCTCCGGATCACCTGCAGCACGCTCACGACCCGTTCGGCCGCCGTGGCGACGTCCTCGGCGTGTCCGATGCGTCCCGCCCAGGAGAGCCAGAACCACCATTCGCCGTCCTCCTCGTGGGCGGCGAGCACGTCCTCGGTCCTGGCCGGGGCCATCGGATTGATCACGTGCAGGCGCGGGGAGGGCCCCTCCCGCGTCTGCAGGCGCGTACGGAAGGACTGCGCCTCCAGCTGGGCGGCGAGACGCCGCAAATGGTCGACTGCCTCGCCCCGGTCAGTCGTCATCCGGATCACCCCCGACGGGCGCTGGTGTCTGTCTTTCCCGCAGGGTGCGGCCTGGAGAGCAGAACGGCAATCGGTTTCCTTCCCCGGAAGGAGGGCGGAACCGTGGATTACCTGAGGAACCCGCCGGTATTCCGCGCGGAAACCACGGGTAAAGGAACTGTGGTGCACAGGTCTGATTACTCTGCGGTGCGCCCTCGTTAATGTTGTGCGAACAGCGACCGGGAGGGGCGCCGTGGCCCGAGGGGAACATTCGCCCGCCTGCGCCAGACGCTGGCGGGAGCAGGCGGAGTCGCGGCAGTGGACTCCGTGGCAGACCGCGCAGGCGATCCACGGCTGCTGCGGGGTGAGCCTGCTCAAGGCGCACCGGCTGGCCCGCGGCTGGTCGGCCAGGGAGGCGGTGCGCGAGCTGGAGGAGCTGTGCGAGCGCCAGGGCCTCGGCGAGGCGAGGGCCAGCATCGACCTGCTCAACGCCTGGGAGAACCACCGCGCCCGCCCCCGTCCGCAGACCATCGAGCTGCTCGCGCGGCTCTACCGCGCCAACGCCGTACGGCTCGGCCTGGCCGGCGACTACGCCGAGGACGGCGCGGACGGCGCCAAGGTGGTGGTGGTCGCCGGCGGCGAGGCCCGCACGCTGCACGAGACCGCGGGCCGCGGTGACGACGACACCGAGCGGCGCGCGCTGTTCCACCACGCGCTGCTCGGCTCGCGCTTCGCGATGAGCGGCCGGCTGATGGCCGAGGTCGAGCGGGCCCGCCAGGACCTGGACCGCACGCTGGCGGTGTCGAGCGTGACCGAGGAGCAGCTCGACCGGCTCGACGAGCAGGTGGTCCGCTACCGGCGCGAGTACATCACCAGCGCGCCGCTGCCGATGCTCTACCGGCTGACGCTGGAGCTGTCGGACGTGCGGACGCTGGTCGCCGCCCGGCAGCCCGCGATGTTCCAGCGCCGGCTGCTCAACGCCACCGTGATGCTCGCGCTGCTCTCGGCGGACGCGCTGATGAAGCTCGGCGACACCCGCCAGGCCCACGCCTGGTACGGCACCGCCCGCACCGCCTCCGACGACATGGGCGACCTGCGGCTGCGCGCCCTGGTCCGGGCCCAGGAGGCGATGCTGCCCTACTACTACGGCGACCTGACCGAGACGGTCCGGCTGGCCCGCGAGGCCAGGATGCTGGCCGGGAACGCTCCCAGCTCCCCGGCGGCGCTCGGCGCGGCGGCCGAGGCGCGGGCGCTGGCCAGGATGGGCGAGCACAAGGCGGCCCGGGTCGCGCTGGCCGAGGCCGAGCAGATCTTCGCCAGGATGCCTCCGGAGGGCCACGACCACCTGGCGTTCCGCTTCTCCGAGCGGAGACTGCAGTTCTACCGGATCGGCACGCTGATCGAGCTGGGGGAGGAGGTCGACTGGGCGCCCGGTCCCTCCGGCCCCTACACCATCGACCCGGTGCTGATCCTGCTCGACCAGGCCGCGCACCGGGTGCGCGGCGGCCAGGAGGAGGAGGGCTGCCGGCTGGCGGAGAAGGCCCTGCTCCAGGTGCCGCCGGAGCACCGCACCTCGATCGTGGTGGACCGGGCCCGGGCGCTGCTGTCGGTGATCCGGCCGGGGCTGCGGAAGGCGCCGGCGGTGCGCCGGCTGGCGGACCTGCTCGCCGGTGCCTCCTCGGCGGGCTCATGAGCGCACTCGCCGCGGAGGCGTTCGCGATCCTGCGGGAGGTCTGCGACGGGATGGGGATCGACCACCGCGGCGCGCGGCTGCTGCGCGTGCGCAGCAACGCGGTCTTCAAGCTGCGCAGCGAGATCGTGGTGCGGATCGCCACCGCGCCCGGCGCGCGGGCCCGGCTGCCGGTGGTGCTCGCGGTGGCCCGGTGGCTGGCGGGCCAGGGGTTCCCGGCGGTGCGCCCGGCCGACGAGATCTCCGAGCAGCCGGTGGAGCACGGCGGCCGGGTCGTCACGTTCTGGCACTACGTCCCGGCCAGCGGCCGGCCCACCACCACGGAGCTGGGCGAGATCCTGCGCAGCCTGCACCGGCTGCCGGTGCCGCCGCATCCGCTGAAGCGGTTCGCCGACCCGCTGGCGGAGGTGCGCGGGGCGGTGAGCCGTTCGGCGGTGCTCACCTCCGGGCAGCGCGCCTGGCTGAGCGAGCGCATCGCGGAGCTGACCGACCGCTGGACCGACCTCGACGCCGACGGCCCGCCGGTGCTGCTGCACGGCGACGCCTGGATCGACAACCTGCTCCGCTGCGCCGACGGCCACGTGGTCCTGTGCGACTGGGACGGCGTGGCGGTCGGACCCCGGGAGTGGGACCTGGTCCACACCTACCACGGGCAGCGCCGCTTCGGGCTGACCTCGGCCGACGTGGACGCCTTCGCCGACGCCTACGGCAGCGACCTGAGGTCGTGGCCGGGCTACTCCACGCTGATGGAGGTGCGGGACATGTACGCCGTGGGCATCCACATCCGCAACGCCGCCGCCGATCCCTTCTCCCGCAGGGAGCTGCCCCGCCGCCTCGACTCGCTCGCGCGAGGTGAGAAGAACGCCCGGTGGTACATGGCCGAACCCGTTACTGTCTCCCCATAAAGATCTTCATTTGGGGGCAGATCGGTGCCAAAAGTTACTTTGCGACATACCTTTCATGTTCGGAACACCCCAGCCGCGCTCCGGGCGCACCTGAGCCAGCCGCAGAGCTACGTGGGACTCTCGCCGCTGGTCGTCGCGGTGCGCGACATCCAGCAGGGGGAGGACGAGTCGCGCTACGTCGCGGTGGAGAGGTTCAAGGTCCTCGGCCTCACCTACGAGAACCCGATCAGGGTGACGCTGCGGAGCGCACCGGCGGCCGTGGAGGGGAAGGTCGACAGTCCCGGCGGGGTGCGGATGGACTACCGGTTCCTGCTGGCGGAGTCCGGGGACGGGACCGAGGTCGAGGACACGCTCGTCGTGCACGCCTGGGCCCGGCCGCTGCTGAACTTCGCCGCGCGCAAGGCCCGCGAGGTCCAGCTCGCCCGCGCCAAGGTGCTCGCCGCCCGGCTGGGCTGACCCGCCCCGGCGGGGGAGCGGCCCTGCCCGGTCCGACCCCGGTCCGGCCTGCGCCTGCGGGGCGTGGGAGGCCGTCTTCCCCGCCGTCTGGTGGGCTGGAGGGAGCGGCCCGGCTTTATTCGTGACATTGCGCCCGGATACTGGTCCGGCTGCGGGAAGCGGACAACCGGGAGGAACAGGGTGGAAGCCAAGGGCCGCACGGCCGAGATCATGATCGATGAGGCCCGGAAGGCGTTCTGGGTCATGGTCGGCTTCCTGGCCCTCATCTGGGCGCTGCACATCCCCAACGCGCTCTCGGGCTACAGGCTGGCCTACGAGCACGGAAGGGAGGCCCGCGAGCTCTCCAGCTTGCCCGACATCGCCTCGGCGCCCTTCCTGCACTGGGACTGGGGACATCTGCAGGGCAACTCCGGGCCGTTGTTCGTCTTCGGATTCCTGGCCGCCTACCGGGGTGTCGTCAAGTTCCTCGGCGTGACCGGGTTCATCATCGTGGTCAGCGGCTTCGGCTCGTGGCTCACGTCGGACGTCGGCAGTGTGAGCGCGGGATCGAGCAGCGTCATCTTCGGCTACTTCGGCTACGTCCTGGTGCGTGGGCTGTTCGACCGGAACACGATCGACATCGTGGTGGGCGTGGTCATGGCATTCTGCTTCGCCGATTACTTCGTCGGGCTGCTGCCGCAGGAGGGCATCGGCTGGCAGAGCCACCTGTTCGGATTCCTGGGCGGCCTCGTGGGCGGTTGGCTGTTCCGCGAGCGCCGCCGCGCGAAGGCGCCCGCCCTGCCGCAGGACTCCAGGTCCGCGCTGCTGAAGGAGCTGGACGACCTGGGGCTCGGCCAGGACGGCCCCGCCCGCTGAGCGGGACCCGTACGGCGGTCCGGTGGCCCGGACCGCGACCCCGCCTCCGGCCGGGAACGGTGAAGGGCCCCTGGCCGGGAACGGGAAGGGGCGGCCGGAGGACCGGCCGCCCCTGCACCTCCGCGGGCGGGAACCGCTAGAAGAGCGGCGCGCCGTCGCGGGTGAGCCTCCAGTTGGCCTCGGCGAAGGCCGCCGGGTCGATGGTGCCGGTGGCGGTGGCGTGATCGATCAGCGCCTGGCGGATCTCCACCTGGGCGTTGTAGACCACCGGGGCCGTGGTGACGTGCGGGAAGCCGCCGCCGCCCGACTGCCGGTAGTTGTTGATCGCGACCACGAACTGCTGGTCGGCGGCGACCGGCCGCCCCTGGTAGGACAGGCCGGCGATGCGCTGGCCGACCGGCTTGGCGACGTCGACGTCGTAGGTGACGCCGGCCAGCTGGTCGTAGTTGTAGTCGGGGGTCCCGCCGGCGTTGGTCAGCGCCGCCAGGTCCACCGGGGCGCCCGGCGCGAGCTGGTTGAAGTACCGGGCGGAGTACTCCAGGTAGTCCTTGAGCTGGGCGCCGGTGAGCTTCACCGCCATCAGCGTGTTGTCGTAGATGTACAGGCCCGCCATGTCGCGGACGCTGACCGGCCCGGCCGGGAAGACCGCGCTCCGGCTGAACGGCGCCGAGATCGACAGCACCGGCAGGGCGGCGTCGGCCGTGCCCTCCAGGGCCTTGGCGACCGTCTCGGTCTGGACCTTCTGGATGTAGTCCAGGATCGGGGTGTCCTTGTACGGCGACTCCGCCGCGGACAGCTGCTCCCTGGACTGGGCCACGACCGTGTTGACGTACTTGACCGTGGTGTCGTGCTGCTCCTTCATGAGCGCGACGATCTTCGGGTCCTCGGCCACGGTGTTGGTGTTCAGCAGCGCGGAGGACTTGCCGGTCACCACCCACCGGCCGCGCTGCTTGGCGAGGGTGAAGTCCAGCACGCTCAGCCGCTGGCCCCACTTGCCCGGCTCGGACAGCAGCACCTGCCGGCCGGTGGCCCTGTTGGTGACGAACTTCTGCGCCACCTCGTTGTGCGCGTGCCCGAACAGCACCGCGTCGATGCCCGGGACCTGCTCGGCGACGAGCGCCGAGGCGTTCTCGACCGGCAGGTCGCCGCCGTAGGACGACAGGCCGTTGTCGCCCGCGTGTGCGGTGACCACGACCACGTCGGCGCCCAGCCCGCGGATGACCGGCACCCACTTCCTGGCGCTCGCGACCAGGTCGGTGAAGCGCAGCTTCCCTTCGACGTTGGCCTTGTCCCAGATCGCCACGCCCGGGTTGGTCAGGCCGAGCACACCGACCTTGACCGGCTTCTCGCCCCTGACCTTCATCGTCTTGATGACGAACGGCCGGTAGGCGGGCAGGCCGCTCCTGGCGTGCACGGCGTTGGCGCCGAGCACCGGGGCCTTCATCTGCCTGACCCAGGTGGCCAGCAGCGGCAGGCCGTAGTTGAACTCGTGGTTGCCCAAGGTGACCGCGTCGTAGCCGATGGCGTTCATCGCGCGGGCCATCGGGTGGAGTCTCCCGGTCTCGCTGACCGGCTCGATCTTGGCGTAGTAGTACGCCAGGGGGGTGCCCTGGATGGTGTCGCCGGAGTCGAACAGCAGGGTCCGGCCGGCGCCGCGCTCGGCCCTGACCCGGTCGACGAGGGTCGAGACCTTGGCCAGGCCGACGTGGTTGCCCTTGCCGTCGGCGAACTCGGCGTTCTTGAAGTAGTCCCAGTTGAGGGTGTTGCCGTGCAGGTCGGAGGTGCCCATCACGGTCACCGTCACGGACTTCTCGGGGGAGGACGCCGAGGCGGCCGCGGGAACGGCCAGTGCCGCCGCCGTGGCCACGCCTACGACGGCGAGCTTCTTACTCTTCATGTCAACGGAGGGTAATCCCCGCAGATCGCTTC
Source organism: Planomonospora parontospora (assembly GCA_014647935.1). Lineage (GTDB taxonomy): Bacteria > Actinomycetota > Actinomycetes > Streptosporangiales > Streptosporangiaceae > Planomonospora > Planomonospora parontospora. The sequence goes on along the minus strand of BMQD01000041.1, from coordinate 23,180 downwards.
CGGGTCACGATGTTCTCACTGGTCAGCGGCCATCGGACCGGAGGCCCGCCGCCGGTCCGGACGCCCCGGGCTCACGTGCCGTCGGTCCGGGCACCCCGGGCTCACGCGCCGCCGTTGACGGCGCCGGTCTTGAGCGAGCCCTCGCCGATCTCCCACTTCTCCAGCAGCGCGTCGTAGGTGCCGTCGCGGAACAGCTCGTACAGCGCCAGCTGGACGGCCTTGGCCAGGGTGCCCCGGTTCTTGCCGATCGCGATGCCGTACGGCGCGGCCTCGATCTGCGCGCCGGACATGCGCAGCGAGGGGTTCTCCCGGACGGCCACCGCGGCCGGGGGGAAGTCCTCCAGGTAGGCGTCGGCCCTGCCCGCGAGCACCGCCTTCTTGGAGTCGGCCAGCGCGCCGACCGTGACGACGGTCATCTTCCGGCCCGCGGGGCAGCGGGCGTCCTGCGCCCGGGCGAGGCCGACGTAGATGGTGTCCGCCGGGACGGCGACCCGCCGCCCGCACAGGGCGGTGATCCCCTCGCCGTCCAGCGCGCCCTTCGCGACGACGACCGAGCCGACGTTGAGGTAGTCGACGAAGTCGACGCGGGCCTGCCGCTCGGCGGTGTCGGTGATGGACGCCATGGCGGCGTCGACCTCACCGGTCTCCACGTGACCCAGCAGGTCGCCCCAGGGCGTCTGCCGCAGCTCCGCCCGCACACCGAGCCGGGCGGCGACGGCGTGGGCCAGGTCCACGTCGAAGCCCTTCTGCTCGCCGCCCTCCGTGAACTCCATCGGCGCGTAGGACAGGTCGGAGCCGATGACCAGGACCCCCGCCCGCCGGATGTCGTCGGGGACGTGGGCGCGGGCGGAGGAGACCTGGGCGACGGGGGGCCGCGCGGGCTCCTGCGCGGCCGGGCCGGTGGAGCATCCGGTGAGGGCGATGCCGGCGGTGAGAGCCGCGAGCCATGGGGTCAGGCGCATGGGACGTCCCTGGGTACTCGGTGGAGCTGTCGCTTCTTGACAGGGGAATCGGCAGTGACCGGCGTCACTTGAGTCCTCAGCTCCGCGGATCGTCGGCCGATCCATGCTGCGAGAGAGCGGAGAGGCACTGATGAGACTCACGATCCGGCACCAGATCCTGGCCCTGGCGGCCGCCGGGTTCCTCCTGGTCACCGCGGCCGGCCTGATCGGTCACCGGGGCATCTCCCGGCTGGAGGAGGCGCAGGCCGCGGCCCGCGCCTCGGCGACGGCCCTGCGGGCCGTCGGCACGGCCGACAGCGCCCGGGTGGCGTTCCGGGGCGACGTGCTCAACGCGCTGACCACGCGCGACAGCACGGAGCGGCAGGCCGTGCTGGACCGGCTGGGCACGCACGTGGCGAACCTGCGCGAGGGCCTGGCCGACGTCGTCGGCGCCCGGCCGGAGCTGGCTCCCCGTGTGGTCGAGCTCGACGGCACGGTCGACGAGATGATCGCCGCCGGGCAGCGGGTGGTGACCCTGGCCAGCCGGGTCGTCAGCGATCCCGGGCAGGTCGGCGCCGCCGCAGCGCGGCCGGATTTCGAGAGCCGCTACGCCCGGTTCGACGAGGCGCTGCCCGCACTGGCGCGGTCGATCGCGGAGAAGGCCGACGAGTCCTCCGAGGCGGCCGAGGCGATGGCCTCCGACGCCAAGGCCCTCACCCTGGCCACCGCGGGACTGGCCGCCGTACTGCTGGGCGGCGCCGCCGTACTGCTGGCGCGCCGCGTGTCGCGGCGGGTCGACGCCTGCGTGCAGGCGATGAAGGCGCTGGCGGGCAAGGACCTCACCGCGCGCGCGGACATCGGCGGCGGGGACGAGCTCGCCGACCTCGCCGGGAGCATCGACGAGGTCGTCACCACGGTCCGCGAGGCGATCGGCGAGATCGCCGACAACGCCGCCGCGCTCATCTCGGCCTCGGGGAGGCTCTCGGAGACCAGCCGGGGACTGGCGGGCGGCGCGCGCACCGCGGCCGACCAGGCGCACAGCGCCTCGTCCAACGTGGACCAGGTGGGGCGGAGCGTCGGCACGACCCACGAGGCGGCCCGGAGCCTGCAGGGCTCCATCCGCGAGATCAACGGCGCCGTCGCCGAGGCCGTCGAGGTCGCCGCGGAGGCGGTGGAGCTGGCCGCGACCACGAACCGCACGATCGAGGGGCTGCGGGCCTCCAGCGGGGAGGTCGGCGCCGTGGTCAACATGATCAACTCCATCGCGCGGCAGACGAACCTGCTCGCCCTGAACGCGACGATCGAGGCGGCCAGGGCGGGGGAGCAGGGCAGGGGGTTCGCCGTCGTCGCCGGCGAGGTGAAGGACCTCTCCCAGGAGACCGCCGCCGCCACCGAGGACATCGAGAGCAAGGTCTCGGCGATGCGCGGCGGGACCGAGGACGCGATCGAGGCGATCGGCCGCATCGGATCGGTGATCAACCGCATCGACGAGATCCAGCGCTCCATCGCCACCGCGATCGAGGTGCAGAGTCAGGCCACCCGCTCCATCGGCGACGGCATCGACGTGGTCTCCCGGTCCTCGGACGACATCACCGGCTCGATCCTGAGCCTCGCCGAGGCGACCCGCACCACCCGGGACGGCGCCGCCCACACGGAGGCGGCCGCCACGGAGCTGGCGGGGCTGGCGGAGAGCCTCAACGCCATCGCGGAGCGGTTCCGCCGCTGACGCTCCCGGCGGCTCGCGTGGGCTCCACCGGCGCCCGGCCGTCCGCGGTCACGTCGGTCACGTCGGCCACCCGGAGGTCCGGCCGGGCGCCGATGACGGCGCCGGGCCCGCGGCGGATCGTCGCCCGGTCGCCGGCGAGCAGGGCGGAGACGGTCAGGAGACCACCGTCATCCGCCCGGCCAGCGGCAGGGAGACCCGCACGCCGTACCCGCCCTCCGGCAGGGGGCCGGCGGACAGCCGCCCGTGGAACAGGGCGACGCGTTCGCGCATGCCGATCAGCCCGTGGCCCGTCCCGGCCGGGGCGGGGGCGCGGCCGTCGCGCGGGCCCTCGTCGACGATGTCCAGGCAGAGCATCCGGGGCCGGTAGGCGACCGTCACCTCGGATCTGGTCGGGCCGGCGTGGCGCAGGGTGTTGGCGAGCGCCTCCTGGACGATCCGGTAGGCCGACAGGTCCAGGCCCGTCGGGAGCGGGGAGGGCACGCCCTCGACGCTCAGGGCGACCTCCAGCCCCGCCGCGCGGACCTGCTCCACCAGGTCGTCCAGCCGGGCCAGGCCGGGCTGGGGGGCGAGCCCCTCCCCGTCCGGTCCGGTGCGGAGCAGCCCGACCATGCGGCGCAGCTCCTCCACCGCCTCGCGCCCCGTCTCCTCCACCACGGTCAGCGCCTCGCGCTGGGCGGCCTGGCCGGGGTCGAGCATCAGCCGCGCCGCCCCCGCCTGCATGACCATCACGCTGACGCTGTGCGCGACGACGTCGTGCAGTTCCCGGGCGATGCGGACCCGCTCCTCGGTCACCGCCTCCCGGGCGAGCAGCTCGCCGCGCTCCTCCGCCTGCACCGCGAGCTCCCGCGCGCGCACCGCGAGCCGCCGGTGGCGGCGGACGGCGACGCCCGCGCCGCCCGCGGCGACGGCCATCAGCAGCGCGACCGCCACGTCACCGGCTCCCGGAGGCCCGGTGACCGACACCGTCACCGCGACGAACAGCGCGACGAACAGCGCGACGGCCACCGCGACCGTCCAGTCGACCACGGTGGGAGGCGGGCGGTGACTCATGGGAACAGAGCGTAGAGGGATCTTTCACCCCTGAAATCCGTCTTCAGGCGGATGAAGGATCGGAGCGCGCCTCGACGACGCGTGGTACGGCCGGGCCCCGGCATCCGTGCCGTGCCCGGTCCCGCACCGTGCCCGGATCACTGCTCGATGGAGGACATGTCCGGGTAGCGGTCGCCGAGCACGGCCTCGGCGGGCACGGCGGACTCCAGGGCGGCGACCTGGCCGGCGGTCAGCTCGATGCCGGCCGCCGCCGCGTTCTCCTCCAGGTAGCGCAGCCGCTTGGTGCCGGGGATCGGGACGACGTCCTCACCCCGGGTCAGCAGCCAGGCCAGCGCGAGCTGGGCCGGGGTGCAGCCCACCTCGTCGGCGATCTTCCGGACCTCCGCGACGAGCGCCTCGTTGCGCGCCCCGCTCTCCCCGGTGAAGCGGGGGAGGTACTTGCGGAAGTCGTCGTCGGGCAGCTCCCCGGCGGGCGGCAGGGTCCCGCCGAGCAGGCCCCGGCTGATCGGCGAGTAGGCGACCAGCGCGACGCCCAGCTCCCGGGCGGCCGGCAGGATCTCCTGCTCGATGCCGCGGGTGAACAGGGAGTACTCGCTCTGCAGCGCGGCGATCGGGTGGACCGCGTGGGCCCGGCGCAGCGTCTCCGCGCTCACCTCGGACAGGCCGAGATGGCCGACCTTGCCGGCGGCGACGAGCTCGGCCATCGCGCCGACGGTCTCCTCGATCGGCACCCGGGTGTCCCGGCGGTGCAGGTAGTACAGGTCGACGCGGTCGACGCCGAGCCTGCGCAGGGAGGCGTCGCAGGCCTTCCTGACGTACTCGGGGCTGCCGTCGATGGTGCGCTCGGCGGGGTTCGCGCTCCGGACGATGCCGAACTTGGTGGCCAGCACCACCTCGTCGCGGCGGCCGGCGATCGCCCGCCCGACCAGCTCCTCGTTGTGGCCCATGCCGTACATGTCGGCGGTGTCGAGGAAGTTCACCCCGAGCTCCAGCGCCCGGTGGATGACGGCGACCGACTCGGACTCGTCGGCCGTGCCGTAGAACTCCGACATCCCCATGCAGCCGAGCCCGAGCGCGGACACCTCCGGGCCGCCGGCGCCAAGACGTCGCTTGTTCATGAGCTCTCCATCCCGTAGTACATGTCGATTTTCCGGTCGAGGACCGCGAGGTCCCCGTTGAGCTGGGCGATGCGCTCCAGGACCCGTTCCCGGTGCGCCTGCAGGATCCGCCGCCGCTCGGCCGCCGTCTCCGGTCCCCGGCGGACGAGCTCGGCGTAGCGGCACATGTCGGCGATCGGCATCCCGGTCCTGCGCAGCTTCGTCAGGAACTCCAGCCAGGCGAGGTCGGCGCCGGTGTAACTGCGGTGCCCCGCCGCGTCGCGTCCCACCTCGGGGACGAGCCCGATCCGCTCGTAGTAGCGCAGCGTGTGCGCGCTCAGCCCGGACGTCCGGGAGGCCTCCTGGATGGTGATGCCCGTCATGCCCATGGGCACCACCGTGCACCTTCGAGTGCACTCCAAGTCAAGCCGCCCCCTCCCGGCGCGCCGACCCTGAGGGGGCGGGCCCTACCCCGGGCGGTCTTCGCGCAGTTCACGGGCCTCCTGCGTGGGGCATCCCCCTGACGCCCGCCCCACCCCCTCCCGGGGTTCCTCCGGGGGCGCTCAGGGATCCCTGGGGATCATCTCGGATGGTCCGTGACCTGGCCCGCCGCGATGGTTGAGCCATGGCAGGAACAGCAGGCACAGAGACTTCCGGGACCCGGACGATGCTCCTCGGCTACGCGGCGATCGGCGCCGGGGCCGTGTCCATGATCGGGCTGCACGTGGCCGCGGGCCTCGACCCGCTGCACACCGTGATCAGCGAGTACGCGTTCGAGCCGGACGGCTGGCTGCTGCCCACCTCGCTGACGCTCTTCGCGGTGGGCGCGACGGCCTTCGCCGTGCTGCTGGCCCGCCGCGGCGAGGACCGCAAGGCGGCGCTGCTGGTCGGGGTCTGGGGCCTGTGCATGCTGCTGGTCGGGGCCTTCCCCACCGACCGGCCCGGGGTGCCGCTCTCGATGTCCGGCGGCATCCACCGCTACGCCGCCTTCGCGGCCTTCCTGGCGATGCCGATCGCCGGCCTGATCCTGGCCCGGCGGCACGAGGGCCGGCCGTACGCCAGGGCGGTGAAGGCGCTCAGCCTGGCCTCGCTGGGCGTGCTGGTCCTGGTGGTCGTGCCGTACGCGGTGCGGATGCTCGGCCTCGAGCCCGCCGGCGTGCCCACCGGGGCGATCCAGCGGCTGGTGGTCGTCTCCGAGGTGGCGGTGCTGGCGATGCTCGGGCTGGTGCTGGGGAGCGGACCCGTCCGCGGCCGTGGGAGGCCGGTCCCGGCGGCCGGTGGGGCGGCCGGTGGGGCGGTCGCGGGGCGCCGGGGAGCGCCGGCCCGGGCGGATGGGCTCCGCCGGCACGGCCGCTCCCAGGACTGGGGGACCGCGGGCGCGGCCGGGACGCTCGGAACCGCCCCCCGGCCGCGCAGGGACGCTTCCCGGGACGACCGGCACGCCGTCCCTCAGCAGCGCACAGGTGCTTTCGGGGACGACGACCGGCACGCCGTCCGCGTCGAGGAGCTCGTGTGACCGCAGGGCGGCGCCGCCAAGGGTGTGCGGACGATCGCCGACACCGGGGTCAGGGCGGCCTTCCTCAAGTGCGTGGTCGAGAGCAGGGGACTCACCCCGGACGTCGAATGGACTACAGGAAGCCCACGCGAACGGCCTGCCGTACATCTCGGACGGCGATCTGTCGAAGCGGGTCATCACGGCGGCGAAGCAGACGCCGCAACGCTCCTGGCTGGGCGAGGTCTCAGCGGTCGTTCTTCAGCAGGCGCTGGCCGATCTGAACACCGCCTACCGCAACTTCTTCGCCTCGGTCTCCGGTAAGCGCAAGGGTCCGAAGGTCGCCGCTCCCCGGTTCCGGTCACGCAAGGACAACCGGCAGGCCATCCGCTTCACGAAGAACGCCCGCTTCGCCGTCACGGCGGGAGGGAAGCTGCGCCTGCCGAAGATCGGCGACGTGGACGTGCGCTGGTCGCGGTCCCTGCCGTCGGAGCCGTCGTCCGTGACGGTCGTCAAGGACGCGGCCGGGCGGTACTTCGCGAGCTTCGTTGTGGAGGCGGGTGAGGAGCCTCTGCCGGAGATGGCCGCCGAGGTCGGGATCGACCTGGGGCTGACGCATTTCGCGGTGCTGTCGGACGGCCGGAAGATCGACAATCCCCGGTTCCTGCGCCGGGCGGCGAAGAAGCTCCGCAAGGCCGCCCGCCACGGCCGCACCCTCATCAGGATCGACCGCTGGTTCCCCTCCTCGAAGATGTGCGGGGCCTGCGGGACGCTCGCCGAATCCATGCCGCTCGACATCCGGTCGTGGACCTGCCCATGCGGCGCGGTCCACGACCGGGACGTCAACGCGGCGAAGAACATCCTCGCGGCCGGACGGGCCGAGAGGTTAAACGCCTGCGGAGGGACCGTAAGACCCGCCGCCTAGCGGAGGGCGGGACCCGGTGAAACAGGAAGCCACAGAGGTGCCGCAGACGCGGCACGGGCTGAATCCCCGGCCTTCAGGCCGGGGAGCGCGTCAAGACCACATCCACGACGACGTGCTCCCGGCGCTGCGGGAGGCCGGGGTGACGGACGCGCAGATCGACCGGATGCTGGTGGACAACCCGCGCCGGTACTTCTCCTGACTTTTATGGTTTTGTCGCTCGCCTGCCGTACGCTCCGCCGAAAGTCGATCAACGAAAGAGGCGTGACATGGCGGCGCGGAGCACCTACCTGGAACTGTCCGAGGACGGCGGCGGTTCGCACAAGTTCTACGAGGTGGTGCTCGACGGGACGCAGGTGACGATCAGCTACGGCCGGATCGGGGAGAGCGGGCAGACCAAGGTGTCGGCCTTCGCCACCGCGGAGAAGGCCGAGGCCGCCGCGGCGAAGAAGATCGGCGAGAAGGTCCGCAAGGGCTACGCCCCGGCGGTCCGCGGGGTCCGCCAGGCCCGGGCGGTCACCCGGCGCAGCATGGTCAGCTCCCGCTCCACGGCCGAGCAGGCCCCGGTGCTGTGGCGCTTCGCCAGCGGCGCGGCGGCCTTCGGCATCTTCGTGGACGCCGAGCGCTGCTGGGTCGGCAACCAGCGGGGCGACGTCTACACCGTCACCCACGGCGGCACGGTCACCGGCCGGTTCCGGCTGCCCGACGGCGTCAAGTGCATCGTCGCCGACGACTTCTGGATCTACGCGGGCGCCGACGACGGCAAGGTCTACGACCTCAGCGGCAAGGTGCCCCGGGTCGCCTACGAGATCGCCGAGGACGTCGACATCTACTGGCTCGACATCCACGACGGCGTGCTCGGCGTGTCCGACCGGGCCGGGCGCGTCACCACCATCGACCACGAGGACGAGTTCCAGTGGGCGCGCGGCGGCCAGGGCGACTCCGGCTGGATGGTCCGCTGCGACGACGAGGCCGTCTACCACGGGACCTCCACGGGCGTGGCCCGGTACGACGCCGCCGACGGCGCCCCCGCCTGGCGGACCGGGGTGCAGGGCGAGGTGCTGTTCGGCTGGCAGGAGGAGGGCTCGGTCTACGCGGGCACCTCGCGCGGCGCCGTGCACCGCCTGCGCAAGTCCGACGGCCGGAGCGAGGCGGTCTACCGCTGCGACGGCTCCGTCTTCTCCTGCGCCACCGCCCCCGACGGCCGGTACGTCTTCGCCGGGGACAACCACTCCTCCGTCTACTGCTTCGCCGCCGACGGCACGCGGCTGTGGAAGCTGGCCACCGGTTGCGGCTCGGCCTTCTCGATGCAGTACCTCGACGACCGCCTCTACATCGTCACCACCGACGGCACCCTGGCCTGCATCGACGCCACCGAGGAGGCGATCAGGGCGGCGCAGTCGGGCACCGTCCCCGAGCCGGTGGACGTCAAGGCCGCGGCCGGGCTGGCCGCGGTGGAGCCGGAGACGGCGCTGGAGACCGTCTCCGTGGAGAGCGTCTCGGCGGGCGCGGCCGGAGCGGACGGCGGCGTGGTCGTGGAGTGCTTCCGGGAGGGGGAGCGGCTCCGGGTCCGGGTGGTCAGCGAGGGCTACGACTCCGGGTGGAACGTGCAGTTCCCCAAGAACGTGCGCGAGGCCGGGGCCCGCTATCTCGTCGAGGGCGTCCGCTCCTCCGGGCGCGGCGGGTTCTACCGCGCCTACGGCGACATCCGGCGCCTGCTCTGATCCCCGGGCCCGGGGATCGGAGCCCGGGCCCGGGCCGGGGCCGTACGGCGGCGGGATCGTGCGGCCCGCCCTGCGGTACGGCCCGCGCTCGCCGGGCGCCATCCGAGACGGGCACGACGCGCACGGGAACGAGCGCCCGCTCGTAGCATCACAGGCATGACCATCGACTGGAACCGGGAACTCGTCGACCAGCTCGACTGGCACTGGCAGAACCAGCTGCGGCGGCGCCTCGACGGCCTGAGCGACGACGAATACCTGTGGGAGCCCGTCCCCGGATGCTGGAACGTCCGCCCTCGCGACCCGGCCGACCCGGACCGCGGCGTCGGAGCCGGTGACTTCGTCATCGACTACGCCTGGCCCGAGCCGGATCCGGCGCCGGTGACGACCATCGCCTGGCGGCTCGGCCACCTCATCGTGGGCGTCCTCGGTGTCAGGAACGCCGCGCACTTCGGCGGGCCGCCGACGGACTACCAGGGCTTCGCGTACGCGGGGACGGCGGGCGAGGCGCTGGACATGCTCGACGGGGCCTACGCGGCCTGGATCGAGGGGGTGCGGGGGCTCGGCGCCGAAGGGCTGGGCCGTCCGTGCGGGCCCGCCGAGGGGCCGTTCGCCGACCACCCGATGGCAGCGCTGGTCCTGCACATCAACCGGGAGGTCGTCCACCACGGCGCCGAGATCGCCCTGCTGCGCGACCTCTACCTGCGCCGCTGATCTCCGACCGGAGGACGACGCGGCCGGAGACACCGTGATCGGAGCAGGACACCGCGGCCGGCGGGCACGCGGTGGACATCCGGTGGGTACGGCCGCCGCCCGGCGGGGCGGCGGCCGTACGGCTTCAGCGGCCGCGGGCGTCGCCGTCGAGACCGGCGCGGCGCAGGGCCTCGGCCATGGCACCGCCCGGCGCGTTGCGCGGCTGGCCTCCCCGCGGCCGGCCGCCCTGCTGCTGTCCGCCCCGGGCCTGGCCGCCGCGCTGCTGCCCGCCGCGCTCCCGGCCGTCTCCCCGGCGTTCCCCCTCGCCCTCCGGCCGGCGGTTCCCCGGCCGGCCGTCGTGCCGGCCGCCCTGGCCGCCGCCCTGCTCAGAGCGGCCCGCGGCCTCGTCCTCCAGGCGGAGGGTGAGCGAGATGCGCTTGCGCGGGATGTCGACGTCGAGCACCTTCACCCGGACCACGTCACCGGGCTTCACCACCTCGCGCGGGTCCTTGACGAACGTGCGCGACATCGCCGAGACGTGGACCAGGCCGTCCTGGTGCACGCCGACGTCGACGAACGCGCCGAAGGCCGCCACGTTGGTGACCACGCCCTCCAGCAGCATGCCGGGCGCGAGGTCGGAGATCTTCTCCACGCCCTCCTTGAACGTCGCGGTCTTGAAGGCCGGGCGGGGGTCGCGGCCCGGCTTCTCCAGCTCGGAGAGGATGTCGGTGACGGTCGGCAGGCCGAACGTGTCGTCCACGAAGTCCTGCGGCCTGAGGGAGCGCAGCACCGCGGTGTTGCCGATCACCTTGGTGATCTCGCCGCCGGTCGCCGACAGGATGCGCCGTACCACCGGGTAGGCCTCGGGGTGCACGCTGGAGGCGTCGAGCGGGTCGTCGCCGCCGGGGATGCGCAGGAAGCCCGCGCACTGCTCGAACGCCTTGGGCCCGAGCCGGGCGACGTCCTTGAGCGCCCGGCGGGAGCGGAACGGGCCGCACGCGTCGCGGTGGGCGACGATGTTCTCCGCGAGGCCGGAGGTGATGCCCGACACCCGGGTCAGCAGCGGCGCCGAGGCGGTGTTGACGTCCACGCCCACCGCGTTCACGCAGTCCTCGACGACCGCGTCGAGCGAGCGGGAGAGCTTGCTCTCGGCCAGGTCGTGCTGGTACTGGCCGACGCCGATGGACTTGGGGTCGATCTTGACGAGCTCGGCCAGCGGGTCCTGGAGGCGGCGGGCGATGGACACCGCGCCGCGCAGCGAGACGTCCAGGCCGGGCAGCTCCTGCGAAGCGTAGGCGGAGGCGGAGTAGACCGACGCGCCGGCCTCCGAGACCACGATCTTGGTCAGTCCGGGGACCAGCTTGAGCAGGTCGGCCGCGAGCCTGTCGGTCTCCCGGGAGGCGGTGCCGTTGCCGATCGCGACCAGCTCCACGCCGTGGTCCTTCGCCAGCTTCGCGAGCGTGGCCAGGGACTGGTCCCACTGGCGGCGCGGCTCGTGCGGGTAGATCGTGTCGGTCGCCACGACCTTGCCGGTGCCGTCCACCACCGCGACCTTCACCCCGGTGCGCAGGCCGGGGTCCAGCCCCATCGTCGGCCGGGTCCCCGCCGGGGCGGCCAGCAGCAGGTCGCGCAGGTTGGCGGCGAACACCCGGACCGCCTCGTCCTCGGCCGCCTGCCACATGCGCATCCGCAGGTCGATGCCGAGGTGGACGAGGATGCGGGTGCGCCACGCCCAGCGCACGGTGTCGGCCAGCCACCCGTCGGCGGGCCGCCCCCGGTCGGAGACGCCGAACCGGCGCGCGATGGACGCCTCGTAGGTGCCGGTGGGCTCCTCCTCCGGCTCCAGGGTGAGGGTGAGGACCTCCTCCTTCTCCCCCCGGAACATCGCCAGGATCCGGTGCGAGGGCAGCTTGGTGAAGGGCTCGGCGAAGTCGAAGTAGTCGGAGAACTTCGCGCCGGCCTCCTCCTTGCCCTCGCGCACCGCCGCGACCAGCCGTCCCCTGCTCCACATCCGCTCGCGCAGCTCGCCGACCAGGTCGGCGTCCTCGCTGAACCGCTCGACCAGGATGGCGCGGGCCCCGTCCAGCGCGGCGGCCGCGTCGGGCACCCCCTCGCCGACGAAGGCCGCGGCGGCGGCCTGCGGGTCGACCGACGGGTCGGCGAGCAGGCCGTCGGCGAGCGGCTCGAGCCCGGCCTCCCGGGCGATCTGCGCCTTGGTCCGCCGCTTGGGCTTGTAGGGCAGGTAGACGTCCTCCAGGCGGGCCTTGGAGTCGGCCGCCATGATCTGCGCCTCGAGGGCGTCGTCGAGCTTGCCCTGGCTCCGCACCGACTCCAGGATCGCGGTGCGCCGCTCCTCCAGCTCGCGCAGGTAGCGCAACCGCTCCTCGAGCGTGCGCAGCTGCGCGTCGTCGAGCATGCCGGTGGCTTCCTTGCGGTAGCGGGCGATGAACGGCACCGTGGCCCCGCCGTCGAGCAGCTCCACCGCGGCCTGCACCTGCCGCTCGCGCACGCCCAGCTCTTCGGCGATCCGCTGATGAATAGAAGTCGTCACGATCTTCTTCCCCTTGTGATGGACGCCCCCAAGCTACCGCGCGCCCCGCCCGCCCGGAGGGCCGACGCCGTACGGCGGGCGGACCGGCCCGCCCGCCGTGCGGATCCTCCGGGAGGGGGCCGGGGTCTGACGGCGACCACCGCGTTCCCGCTCCCGCACCCGGTCCCGGCCCTCCTGCCGCGTGACACCGACGTGCCGCGGTCCTCGCTATCCGGCGCGACCGCCGGGAACGTGAGGCGGCGCGCCGACCTCACAGTCCGGCGCGCTGTCTCGTCGGTCAGGTGAGCGCAACCGCACCGAGGGAGCCGACGACACCATGACCGCCCCATCCGAACCAGGACACGCCCGGCCCGATCAGGGCCTGAGCGTGATCGCCGGCGAGCGGCGCCACCTGATCGGTCTCGCCTACCGGCTCCTCGGCACCCTGGCCGACGCCGAGGACGTCGTCCAGGAGACCTACGCCCGCTGGTACGCCATGTCCCGGCAGCAGCAGGAGGCCATCCGGTCTCCCGGCGCCTGGCTGACGACGGTCGCCGGCCGGATCTGCCTGGACCTGCTCGGCTCGGCACGGGCCCGGCGGGAGAGATACGTGGGCGAATGGATCCCCGAACCGCTGCCCGGCCGCACGGAGTGGATCAGCGGACGGCCGGGCGCCGCCTCGGCCGACCCGGCCGACCCGGCCGACCGGGTCACCCTCGACGAGTCGGTCGGCATGGCCTTCCTCGTCGTGCTCGAATCGATGACCCCTGCCGAGCGCGTCGCGTTCGTCCTGCACGACGTCTTCGGCTACCCCTTCGCCGAGGTGGCCGGGATCGTCGGCCGTACGCCGGCGGCCTGCCGCCAGCTGGCGTCCTCGGCCCGGCGCCGCATCCGCGCCGCACAGGCTCCCCCGGCCCCGGCGGCCCGGAGCGCCGATGTCATCCGGGACTTCAAGCGGGCGTGGGAGGCCAAGGACATCGGCGCCCTGATCGGCCTGCTCGCCCCCGAGGCCACGATGACCGCCGACGGCGGCGGACTGGTCAGCGCCGTGCTCCGCCCCATCGAAGGCGGCGAGCAGATCGCACGCTACGCCCTGGCCGTCGCCGGCATGTCGCCCGGCCTGACGATCCGGGAGCGGACGGTCAACGGCGGGCCCGGTCTGGTGGCCGAGCAGGACGGCGTCATCACGGCGGTGATGGCGTTCGAGGTCGCGGACGACCGGATCGCACGCATCTGGGCGGTGCGCAACCCCGACAAGCTCCGGCTCTGGGCGGTGGGGCGGCAGGACTAGGACCACCCGGTGGACGTCGTCACCTGCATCACCCGCCCCGCCGCAGTCAAGGAGTCATCCGTGTTCCTCCGTGTCGTGATCGCCCTGCAGACCCTGGCCCTCTTCGCCGCGCCGGTCACCGCCGGCCTGCTGCTGACCTCACCCGACGGGCAGGTGCTGCACAGCGCCTCGGCGTACACGGTGTTCGCCGTGGCGGTGCTGCACCTGCTCGCCGCGATCCTGGCGTGGCGGCCGGGCGGCGGCCCGCCCGGGCCCATCCTCTACGCGGCCGGGTTCCTGGGGCTCGTACTGGTGCAGGTGGCGCTGGGCATCGCGCAGCTGAAGACCCTGCACGTCCCACTGGGCGTGCTGCTGTTCGGCCTGAGCGTCCTGGCGCTCAGCCGGGTCCCGGCCGGTCGCCGCATCTCCGTGGCATCCGGCGGCCCCGCCGTCCGCGAGCCGGACGCGATGCCGTGAGGGCCGTTCCCGCAGGATCGGGAGCGGCTCTCCATCTTGTGTTCCTCGGTGCCTCCGGCTGGATTCGAACCAGCGTCCTCCTGCTCCGCAAGCAGGCGCGCTCTCCACTGCGCCACGGAGGCCGGGTGCCGCGTGGCGGGTGTGGGAATCGAACCCACCTTGAGCGGCTTATGAAACCACCGGGCACGCCAGCGCCCCCACCCGCCGGGAATGCGAAGAGCCGCCCCGGTCCGAATGCCCGGGACGGCTCGCACATGACATCGCCGATCGTCACATGCGAGCCCACCCGGGCATGTTCATTCGGCGTCGGAGGCGCATTTCGGTTTCCTTTCCGTGTTCTGCGGACCGAGCATGTCACGCCGGGACGGCCCGGCGCGACATGTTTTCCCCGTGGTACGGACGTCAGCCGGTCGGCTCGCCTTCCAGGAGCGTCATGATGAGGTGGTCGTGCCATTTCCCGTCACGGCGGAAGGAATGGCGCCTTCTGCCGTCCGCGGAGAAACCGGCCTTCTCGTAGACCCGGATCACCGCCGCGTTCTCGGCGACGACCCAGAGCGCGATCGAGTGCAGCCGCATCCGGTGGAAGCCGTACCGGCAGATCACCCGGGTGGCGTCGGTGCCGTAGCCCTTGCCCCAGCAGTCCTTCTCGCCGATGTGGATGTGGGCGGCGGAACCGGTCCGCCCGGTCCTTCCGGGGTCAGCCGCAGGTGATCTCGGTGAAGGTGGGGGGCGACTGGGCGGCGCCGACGAAGCCGATGTCGGCGGCGGTGGCGCCCGGCGCCAGGACGGACCTGTCGTCCCCGAGCGCGTGGATCATCGCGATGGGGCCGCTCTGCATGTGGGTGCCGTTCCAGGCCTGGGTGATGGTCGCGCCCTTGGGGAGGACCCACTGGATGTACCAGCCGCCCAGCGGCGTGTCGGCCGTGTTGGTGATCGTCGCGGCGGCGCGGTACCCGCCCGGCCAGGTCTCGACGAGCTTGAGCGTGGCCTTGCAGCTGCGGGCCGGGGGCGCGGGCAGGGCCGAGGGGTCGGCGGGGAGCGAGGAGGACGCGCCCGCCGGCGCCGGGGGAGAGGGCGCCGGAAGGGCGGCGGAGGTGCCCGCCGGGACCATCGGATGCGCGGCGGTGTGCCGGGCCGCGGGATCGCCGCCGCCGACGCAGGCCGCCGCGAGCAGGGCCACCGCGGCTCCCAGGGAGAGGGCGCCCAGGATCGTGGTGGCTTTCCCCTGCGTCACGGCTGTCCTCCTCGGGAGGGGAGGGGTCCCGGCCGGGCGGGCCGGCCGGGACCCGGATCGGTCAGGGACTGGTGCAGGTCAGGGACGGGGAACCGGGGGCGCCGTTACCGGTCATCCCGAAGGTGGTCGAGCCGCCTGCGGGGACCGCCCGGTTCCAGTCGGCGTTCTTCGCCGTGACGGAGGATCCGGAGACGGTGTGGCTGGCGCTCCATACGCTGTTGAGGCTGCTCCCGCTGGGCAGCGTCCACTTGACGGTCCAGCCGTTGAGGGCGGAGGAGCCGGGGTTGCTCACGGTGACCTCGCCCTGGAAGCCGCCCGACCAGGTGCTGACGGTCTTGAAGGAGGCGGTGCAGGAGGCCGGGCCGTCGGTCGGGGTCGACGTCGGGGTGATGGTCGGGTCCGGGTCGGGGCCCGAGTCGCGGCCGACGCCGGTCACCTCGCCGTTGCCGCCGTCGAAGACGACGTCGGAGCAGTTGTAGAAGGTCTCGGCGCTGTCGGAGCGCTTCCACACCGAGTAGATGACGTGGCGGCCGGACTTACCGGAAGGCAGGGTGGCGTTCCAGTAGTAGTGCGCGTCGTTGGTGCCCGGCGAGCCGACGCTGTTCGGGTGGTCGGCCGTGTCGAAGGGCTGCTCCTCCAAGTCGTTCCAGGTGAGCGGCTTGGTGGGGTCGTAGCCGTCCTTGGTGACGTACAGGTAGAACCAGCCCGGGTGGGCGGCCCACTTGTTGTACTTGATCTGGATCTGCCGCCCGGCGGTCAGATGGGTCACCGGCCATTCGGTGCTGGGGCGGTTGAACCCGGTGAAGTTGGGGTTGCCGCCGCTGCACAGCTCTCCGTCGGGCACGAAGCCGCGGGTCCGCCCGGCGCCGTCGGAGCGGAGCACGCTGAACCAGTTGTAGAGGGAGTTGGCGCCGCTCTGGGCGACGGCCGCCGCACAGGCCGGGTTGATGGGGACGATGTTCCCCTGCGGGCTGAGCCCGTCCTGCCAGCAGAAGTAGGTCCGGCTGCCGGGCACCATCATGGCGCCGTGAGCCGAGGCCGAGCTCGGAACGAGGACGACCGCGAGAAGCGCGGACATGAACGTGACCGCGCAGGCGACAGCGATCCTTCGCCAATTGCGCACTGAACTGACCGACCTTTCGGGGATGGCGGACTTACCGATCGACTGCAGCGAAGCGCTTACGCGGATCGGACTCTAAGCCGCCGTTACAAAGGTGTAAACGAAAGGCGGTCCGGCGGGACCGTTCCGGGGGAGTACGACCAGTTCGCAGGGGTGGCGGAGGCGCGGGACAGATGAAAGATTCATGCCGCGGGGGAGACCGCCGGGGAATTCCCTGATATGGGGGACGCGGCCGTACGGCCATTCCTGCGCCATCCGGATATGCCGCCGGAGGTGTCCCGGCGGGCGGGCTCCGGCTGCCCGGAGGCGCTCCGGCGGGCGGCCCGCCACCGGCCCGCCACCGGCCGGGCACGCGGCCGGAGGTGTCCCGGTGGGCGGTCGGGTGACCGGCGGTCAGCCGGGCAGGCCGCCGAAGACGTCCCGGTGGGCGATCGACAGGGCGGTGAAGACGGCGCCGTGCAGGACCGCGTTGCCCTCCACGGTGCTCGCGCGGACCAGGGTGGGGGCGGGGGAGAGCACGGCGAGGTGCCCGCCCACCAGCTCCGCCAGGTCCTGCCCGCCGGAGCGCCCGGTCCGGCCGCCGAGGACGACGAGGCCGGGGTCCAGGACGGCGACCGCGGCCAGGACGCCCTCGGCGATCCTGGCGGCCAGGGCGTCCCGGCCGAGGTCGCGGACGGCCGCGGCGCCCACCAGGTCGCAGAACGGCGTGCCGGACAGCTTGATCCAGCCGATCTCCCCGGCACCTCCCGACGCGCCGTGCCGCAGCCGCCCGCCGAGGACGACCGCGGCGCCCACCCCGTCGTCCAGCCAGAGCAGGACGAAGTCCTCGCGGTCGCGGGCGGCCCCGGCGCGGTGCTCGGCGACGGCGGCGAGGTTGACCTCGTTCTCCAGGGTGACGGGGGCGCCCAGGCCCGCGCCGAGGACGTGCGGCAGGTCGGGCCGCCAGCCGGGCACGCCGTTGTCGGTCAGCAGGCTCCCGGTGGCCGGGTGGAACAGGCCGGGGGCGCCGAGCACGACCGCGTGCACGGCCCGGGGGCCCGCCGCCTCCGCGACCGCGCCGGTGACGGTCCCGGCCAGGTCGTCGCCCGCCCGCAGGGGCCGCGCGGCCGAGCCGGCGGTCCGGCCGGTGATGTCGGCGACCGTGACGTTGACCGCGTCGCGGCGCACGTCCACGCCGGCCACGTGGGCGCGGTCGGCGACGAGGCCGTAGAGGCGCGCGTTCGGCCCCCGGCGGTCCTCCCCGGCTTCCCCGGTGACCGCGATCAGCCCGTTCGCCTGCAACCGCTCGATCAGGTCGGACACGGTCGGGCGGGACAGGCCGGTGAGCTCCCGGAGCTGGGGGGCGGTCAGCGGCCCGTGCTCGAGCAGGAGGTCGAGGGCGAGGCGGTCGTTGATCACTCGGGCCAGCTGCGGGGTGGCGGTCCTCATGCCGCCCATTGTCCACGGCCGGAAAAAGACGTTTTTCATCAGGGAGCCTACCTGTTAATTTTGAACCCATGCATACCGATACGAAACGTGCCCGGATCGCCGTCGCCGCGGTGTTCACCGTGCACGGCGCGGTCGCCGGGAGCTGGGCGACCCGCATCCCGTGGCTGCAGGACCACCTCGCACTGGACTCCGCCGCGCTGGGACTCGCCCTGTTCTTCCCGGCGCTCGGAGCCTTCGTGGCCATGCCGATGTCCGGCCGCCTGGTCCACCGGTACGGCGGGCGGACGGCGACGCGGGTCCTGCTCGCCCTGTGGTGCGCCGCGCTCGCGCTCCCCACCCTGGCCCCCGGGTTCCCCTGGCTCTGCGCGGCGCTCTTCCTGTACGGCGCCGCGGCCGGCACGTGCGACGTCGCGATGAACGCCCAGGGAGTGGTCGTCGAGCAGCGGCTGGGCCGCTCGGTCATGTCGGGGTTGCACGGCATGTGGAGCGTCGGCGCCCTGGCCGGTGCGGGCGTGGGCGCGCTCGCCGCCGAGTTCGCCGTCGACGCGCGCCTGCACCACGCGGCGACGGCGCTGGTGCTGCTGGTCGCCGGCGCCGTGGTGAGCCGCGGGCTGCTCGACACCCGGCCCGAGCCCGGGGAGCAGCCCCCGCCCCGGTTCGCCGTGCCGTCGCGGGCGATTCTCGCGATCGGCGTCGTCGGGTTCTGCGCCACCTTCGCCGAGGGCGCCGGCCGGAACTGGGCCGCCGTCTACATCGAGGACGTCACCGGTGCCGGAGCCGGACTCGCGGCGGCCTGCTTCGCCGTCTTCTCCCTGGCCATGTCGGTCACCCGGCTGGCGGGCGACCTGGTCGTCGACCGGCTCGGGCCGGTCCTGACCGTCCGCGCGGGAGGCCTGCTCGCCGCCGCCGGCTGCGTCCTGGTCGCCGTCGCGCGCACCCCGGGGCCGGGCGTCGCCGGATTCGTCCTGCTGGGCCTGGGCGTCGCCGTGACCGTGCCGCTGGTCTTCGCCGCCGGGGGCAACGCCACCCCGACGCCCGGCCAGGGCGTGGCGGGGATCGCGACGATCACCTACCTGTCCGGCCTGGTGGCCCCGGCGGTGATCGGCTGGGTGGCCGACGTGACCTCGCTGCCCGCCGCGTTCGGCCTGATCGCGGCCGTCTCCCTGGCGGGCGTCGGGCTGGCCGGCTCCCTGCGGCCCCGCTCCGCCGTACGCGAGGCGTCGGTGGTGGAGCCCGCGGGGCGCTGACGGTGAGCTGAAGGCGCGCCGGCGGGACGGACGGTGACTTGGGATCGAGCGGCCGGGGTAGGAGAAGGGTCCGGGGCCGTTCCGGCTCCGCGTTCCCGCCTGCCGCGCAGGGGGCCGCGGAGCGTCCAGGGGGTGGAGGACGGAGCCCGGGACGTCGCGTGCGGGGAGGGGACGGCGCCATGGATGTCTCCGCGGGCCGGGTGCGGATGCTGGAGGGGCTGGTCGGGGGCAGCCACCTGTCGGGGATGGAGCAGCTGCCGTCCCTGGTCGAGGAGTGCGCCGCCCACGCCGGACTGAACGAGGTGCTGATCTACGTGGCCGACCTGCGCCAGGAGGTGCTCCGCCTGCTGACCGGGCACGGGGTGCACTCCTACGAGGACCCCGACCTGGAGAGGGACGAACTGCGGATCGAGGGGACCCTCGCCGGCCGCGCCTTCCAGGAGATGCGGATCATCGCCAGGCCGGGCGGGGACGGCGGCGGGGGCTGGTGGGTGCCGCTGCTGGACGGCACCGAGCGCCTGGGGGTGCTGCGGATCGGCGCGGACGGAGCCGACGGCGCCGACGAGCGGGTCCAGGAGGACATGCGGGCCCTGGCGTCGCTGGTGGCGCTGCTGATGGTGAGCAAGCGCTCGCAGAGCGACTCCTACGCCCGGCTGGTGCGGACCCGCTCGATGAGCGTCGCCGCGGAGATGCAGTGGAACCTCATGCCGCCGCTGACCTTCGCCAACGAGGAGGTGGTGGTCGGCGCGGTCCTGGAGCCCGCCTACGAGATCGGCGGCGACGCCTTCGACTACGCCCTCGCCGGAGACCTGGTGAACCTGGCGGTCTTCGACGCGATGGGTCACGACGCCTCCGCCGGCCTGACCGCGAGCCTCGCCGTCGCCGCCTGCCGGAACAGCCGCCGCCAGGGAGCCGACCTGATCACCACGAGCGTGGCGATCGAGCACGCCCTGATCGAGGAGTTCGGCCGGGGCAGCCGCTTCGCCACCGCGATCCTGGCCCAGCTGGACCTGCGCAGCGGCGTCTTCTCCTGGGTCACCCGCGGGCACCACCCGCCGATCGTGATCCGGGGCGGGCGCTGGGTCGCCACCCTCGAGTGCGACCCCGCCCACCCCGTGGGCCTCGACCTGGGCCTTCCCGTCTCGCTCTGCCAGGAGCAGCTCGAACCCGGTGACCGCGTCCTGCTCTACACCGACGGCATCACCGAGGCCCGCAACCGCGACGGCGAGGAGTTCGGCCTCAGCCGCTTCGCCGACTTCATCATCCGCCGCAACGCGGACGGGCTGCCGGTGCCGGAGACCCTGCGCCGCCTCGTCCGCAGCGTCCTGGACTACCACCAGGGGCAGCTCCAGGACGACGCCACCGTGCTGCTGCTGGAATGGCACGGCGCGGGTGAGCGCAAGCTGCACCTCTGACCGGGAGGCGGTCCCCGGCCCTCCCCTGCGGGAGGGCCGCCCGGGTGCGGGTGCGGGTGCGGTCTCTCCCGCGCGGTTCCGGCGGCCCGTCTGGGTGCGGGTGCGGTCTCTCCCGCGTGGTTCCGGCGGACCTACACCCGCACCTGCTCGGCCAGCCGCTCCAGGCTCTTCTCCAGGGCGTGGTCGACCTCGTCGCCGGAGGGGGCGTGCTCCTCGTCGAAGAACGACAGGTGCACGGTCACCTCGCTGGCCTGGTCGCTGATGCTCGCGACCTGCAGCCAGCCCGCGTAGCGGCTGTCGTCGCGCGTCCCCCACTCGAGCCGGAGCTGGTCGCGCTGCGCCCGGAAGAGCGCGCGCTCGTCCCTGCCGCTGCCGTCCTCGTGCACGGTCACCGCCGGCGGGTCCTCGGCCCGCACGTGCAGGTCCCGGGGGAGCCAGGAGTCCAGCCGGTCCAGGTCGCTGGCCCTGTCGAACACCGTCTCCGGCGGCGCGGTCATCGTGCGGGAACGCTGGTATTCGCTCATCGGACGATCACTCCTCGGTTCGGGAACATCGAACCGGTGACGTACCCGGCCCGGTCGGGTCCATCCATCCCCGCCCGGCGCCCCGCGCCTCCGGCGCGGCTCCGGCTCGCGTTCCGGCTCGCTCTCCGAGGGGCCGCCGGTCCCGCGGGCCGCCCGGACGGGCCGCTCGGTGAGCCGTACGGGCGGGCCGTACGGCCGAGGCCCGCGGAGCAGGGACGCGGAGCGCCTACCGTAAGGCCATGCGTCTGACCGCTTTCACCGACATCTCGCTGCGCATCGTGATGCGGCTGGCCGTGGCGGGGGAGGGCGAGCTGCTGACCACCCGGGTGGTCGCGGACATGCTCGCCGTGCCGTACACCCACGCGGCCAAGGCGGTGGCGCGCCTGAGCGAGCTGGGGCTGGTGGAGGCCCGGCGCGGGCGGGGCGGCGGGATGCGGCTGTCGGAGGCCGGGCGCAGGGCGTCAGTCGGCGGCATCGTCCGCGCGCTGGAGGGCGCGGACGACGTGGTGGGGTGCGAGGACGACCCGCCGTGCCCGCTCCGGGCGGCCTGCCGCCTGCGGGCGGCGCTCCGCCAGGCGCAGGAGTCCTTCTACGCCTCCCTCGACGTTGTCACGGTCGACTCCCTGGTGGCGGCGCCCACGGGGCCCGTCCTGCTCTCCCTGACCTCCGCGGGGGAGCAGCCGCTCCGGCGGCCGGACGACCCCCGGTAGGAGAGCGGCGGATCCGCCTCTTAATCTGTATCTTAGATTCCAATTAAGAGGGATCTCCGTTCCGCCGTCCCTGGAGGTCGACATGTTGTCCGCCGAGTCCGCCGCGACCGTCCGCGCCACTCTCCCCGCGGTGGGCGCGTCCCTCGACGCGATCACCGCGCGGTTCTACGACACGATGTTCGCCGAGCGCCCGGAGCTGCTCGACGGCGTGTTCAACCGGGGCAACCAGCGCAACGGTGAGCAGCGCAGGGCGCTGGCGGGCTCCATCGCGGCGTTCGCGACCGCGCTGCTGGACCATCCCGACGAGCGCCCCGACCACCTGCTCTCGCGCATCGCGCACAAGCACGCCGCGGTCGGCGTCACCGACGACCAGTACGTGATCGTCCACAAGTACCTCTTCGCCGCGATCGCCGAGGTGCTCGGCGGCGCCGTCACCCCGCAGGTCGCCGCCGCCTGGGACGAGGTCTACTGGCTGATGGCCGGCGGGCTGATCGCGATGGAGGCGAGGATCTACGCCGAGGCCGGGGCGCGCGGCGGGCGCACCTGGCGGCGGTGGCGGGTCGTCGAGCGGCGGGAGGAGACGGCGGACACGGTGTCCTTCGTGCTGGCCCCGACCGGTGACGAACCCGTCCCGCCCGCCGGCCCCGGCCAGTACGTCAGCGTGCGGGTGGAGCTGCCCGACGGCGTGCACCAGCTCCGGCAGTACACCCTCTCGGGGCACGGCGAGGACGGGCTGCGCCGCATCACCGTCAAGCGGGCGCGGGTGGAGGGCTCTCCGGACGGGGAGGTGTCCGCCCTGCTCCACGACACCGTGGCCGAAGGGGACGAGCTGACCCTGTCCGCCCCGTTCGGCGACGTGATGCTGGAGGACGGGGACGCTCCGCTCGTCCTCGTCTCCGCGGGCATCGGCTGCACGCCCGTCACCGCCATGCTGCAGCACCTGGCCCTGACCGGCGCCACCCGCCGCGTCCTGGTGCTGCACGCCGACCGGTCCGAGGCCGAGCACGCCCTGCGTGAGGACATGGAACGGCTGACCGAGGCGCTGCCCGGCGGCGAGCGGGTCTTCTGGTACGAGGAGGGGGCCTGCGGCCGCGCCCGCTCCGGCCGGATGGACCTGTCCGACGTGGACGTCTCCGAGGGCGCGGTCGTCTACATGTGCGGCCCGCTGCCGTTCATGCGGGACGTGCGCGCCCAACTCCTCCGGGCGGGGGTCGCCGCGCGCGACGTCCACTACGAGGTGTTCGGCCCCGACCTGTGGCTGGGCGCCGCCTGAGGTCCCCGGTGCGGGGCGCCTGGGCCGGTCTCCGGCCCTCCCCGGCGGGTGTGTGCGCGGGGCAGGGCCGGAAGCCGCACTCCGTCGTGACCACGGTCCTCCTGCGCGGGCGGGTGCGCGGGGCAGGGCCGAAAGTCCTTCCACGCCGGGACTTCGGGTCGGCCCGGGCGAGCCGTACGGCTCTGCGGAACCGGGGGTGCGAGCCGATGTACTGGGTGACGTAACCGAGAGACGAAAACCCCCCCGAGGAGCCCATCATGGCGATCATCGAAGGCCGCACCCAGCGCACCGGCCGCCCCACCGCCCCCGC
>BMQD01000040.1 GCA_014647935.1 Planomonospora parontospora | reverse complement strand
GCCGGTGCTGGAGGGGTTTCGGCGGGTGGCCGAGTCGGTGACCTACCGGCAGGTGGAGGCGCCGCTGACGGCGGTCTCTACGGTGACGGGCGCGCCGGTGACCGGGGTCGGGGTTGCGGTGCCGGGCGCCGGGTCTTCCGGGGGTTCCCTGCCCGGTTCAGCGGCTTCCGGGACTTCCGTGAATTCTGTTCCTGGTTCCGAGGCCTCGGGGGTTTCTGCGGCTTCCGGTACGGGTTCGGTTGCGGGGTGGGGGTCGGCGGAGTACTGGGTGGATCATGTGCGGCGGTCGGTGCGGTTCGCCGATGCGGTGGCCGTGGCGCGGGCGGATCTGGGTGTGTCGCGGTGGGTGGAGGTGGGTCCGGACGCGGTGCTGACCGCGCTGGCCGTACAGACCCTGGGCGAGGACTCCGCAGGCGGCGCGGACTCCGGTGCCGGTGCGGGTGCCGTGCAGGCGGTGGGGCTGCAGCGGCGGGGCCGGGACGAGGTCGAGACGCTGCTGACCGGACTGGGCCAGGCCTACGCGCATGGCATGGCCGTGGACTGGAAGCGGTACTTCTCCGGGTCGGGCGCGCGCCGGGTGGAACTGCCCACCTACGCGTTCGACCGGCGCCGCTACTGGCTGGACGGCCCCGCCAAGGCGAGCGGAGACGTCGCCATGACCGGCCAGGCGGCGGCGGGTCATCCGCTGCTGAGCGCCGTGGTGGTCTCGCCCGAGGGCGACGGCGTGGTGCTGACCGGCAGGCTGGCGATCGCGACGCAGCCCTGGCTGGGCGACCACGCCGTCCAGGGCACGCTCCTGCTGCCCGGCACCGGTTACGTGGAACTGGCGCTCCGCGCCGGCGAGGAGGTCGGCTGCCACCTGGTCGAGGAGCTCACCATCGAGGCGCTGATGCCGCTCACGCCGACCGGCGGGACCTCCGTCCAGGTCGTCGTCGGCGGGGCGGACGCCGCGGGTACCCGCCCGATCGCGGTGTACTCCCGGGTCGAGGACGCTCCGCCCCACGTGATGTGGACCAGGCACGCGTCCGGGTTCCTCGCCGTCGGAGACCCGCCGGCGCCGGAACCGCTCGGCGGCGACGGCGTGTGGCCGCCCGCCGGGTCGGAGCCGGTGGACATCGGTGACGTCTACGACTACCTGACGAGCCAGGGCTACCACTACGGACCGATGTTCCGCGGCCTGCGCGCGGTCTGGCGGCGCGGGGAGGAGGTCTTCGCCGAGGTGGCCCTGCCGGACGAGGCGTGGGCCCAGGCCGCGGAGTTCCGCGTCCACCCGTCCCTGCTGGACGCGGCGCTCAGCGCGACGGACTTCCTCGGCGGGCGCATGCCCCAGGACATCGGGGCCTCCCAGCTCCCGTTCGCCTGGACCGGTGTCTCGCTGCACTCCGGGGGCGCGGCGCGGATGCGGGTGCGCATCAACGGGATCGGCCCGGACTCGGTGAAGCTCGAGCTCTTCGACGGCCTGGGCATGCCCGTGGCGACCGTGGACTCGCTCGTGGTCCGCCCGGTGACGCCGGACCGGATCGCCGCCGCCGCGGCGGCCTCCACCGGTACCCGGTACCGGGAGTCGCTCTACCGGATCGGCTGGAGCCACCTGCCGGTCGGCACCGCGGGAGAGGCCGCTCCGGGGAACTGGGCGGTGCTCGGTTCCGACGGACTCGGCCTCACCGGGGTCCCGGTCTTCGCCGATCTCGCGGCCCTGCTCGCGGCTCCGGAGACGCCGGAACTGGTGGTGCTCCCCTGCGCCCCGGGAACGGACGACGTGCCCGGCGCTGTGCGCTCGGCGCTGGACGGCGTGCTGGCGGCGGTGCGGGTCCTGCTGGACGACGAGCGTTTCGCCGCCACCCGGCTGATGGTGGTGACGCGGGGCGCGGTGTCCGTCGACGGCGAGGACGTCGACGTGCGGTCGGCCCCGGTGTGGGGTCTGGTACGGGCCGCCCAGGCGGAGAATCCCGGCCGGTTCCTGCTGGCCGACGTGGACGGCCCCGGGGTGCCGCCGTTCCTGGCCTCGCTGGGCGAGCCGGAGATGGCGCTGCGCGCCGGGGACGTGCGGGTGCCGAGGCTGGCGGGGGTGCCCGCCTCCGACGCGGCGGCCCCCGCGCCGTGGGACCCGTCCGGGACGGTGCTGGTCACCGGCGGCACCAGCGGCCTGGGCGCGCTGGTCGCCCGCCACCTGGTGTCGGTGCACGGCGTCCGGCACCTCCTCCTGACCAGCAGGAGCGGCCCGGACGGCGACGCTGCCGCGGCGCTCCGGTCGGAGCTGGAGGAACTGGGCGCCCGGGTGACGGTGGCCGCGTGCGACGTGGCCGACCGGGAGGCGCTGGCGGGAGTGCTGGCGGGCGTCCCCGCCGAGCACCCGCTGCGCGGGGTCGTGCACGCGGCGGGCGTCATGGACAACAACCTCGTCGGGTCCCTCACGGCCGAGCAGTTCGACCGGGTGCTGCGGCCGAAGGTGGCCGGCGCCTGGAACCTGCACGAGCTGACCGGGGACGCGGACCTGACCGCGTTCGTGATCTTCTCCTCCGTCTCGGGACTGGTGATGGGGGCGGGCCAGGCGAACTACGCCGCCGCCAACAGGTTCGGCGACGCGCTGGCCCGGCACCGCAGATCGGCGGGCCTCCCGGCGACGGCGCTGGCCTACGGCCTGTGGACCACCCCGACCGGCCTGGGCGGGAAGGGGGTCGACGCGGGCATGGAGGAGCAGCGCATGGCCGCGATGGGCCTGCCGCCGATCTCCTCGGCCGAGGGGCTGGTGCTGTTCGACGAGGCGATCGGCCTCGGCGAACCGGTGCTGGTCCCGATGCGGCTGGACACCGAGGCGATGGCCGCCGGAGGCGAGGTCCCCGCGATCTTCCGCGAGGTCGTCGGCACCCGGGCGCGTCGCCCCGCACGCACCCCGGTCGCCCAGCAGGGCGGGGCGCCCGCCGTACCCGCCGGGCCTGCGACGCTGGAGCAGCGGCTCGCGGGCCTGGGGGAGCGCGAACGCGAGCGCGTCCTGCTGGACCTGGTGCGGACCCACGTCGCCGCCGTGCGCCACGACGAGCCCTCGGCGATCGAACCGCACAAGGGCTTCACCGAGATGGGGCTGGACTCGCTGGCCGGGATCGAACTCAGGAACCGGCTGCAGTCCGCCACGGGTCTCCGCCTCCCGGCGACGTTGATGTTCGACTACCCCAACCCCGGTGTGCTGGCCGGGTTCCTGCTCGCCGAACTGCTGCCCGGCATCCCGGCGGCACCCGTACCGGCCTCCGGGGGAGGACGGGCCGAGGAGGCGGACGAGGGGGCGATCCGCAGGGCGATCGAGTCGATCCCGGTCACGCGGCTGCGCGAGGCGGGCCTGCTGGAGGCGCTGCTGAAGCTGGCGGGTCCCGAGCGGACGGAGCCCGGGCAGCCGGATCCGGAGCCGGCGGGTCCGGACGACCGGAGCGACGCGATCAAGAGCATGGCGGTCGACGATCTGGTGCGCGCGGCACTCGCCACCGGCGAATCCAACTGAGCGAGAGGGTGTTCCGTGAACACGTCCGTCGACGAGATAGTGGAGGCCCTCCGCAGGGCCATGCTGGAGAACGACCGCCTGCGCCGGCAGAACGCCGAGCTGACCGCCGGAGCCGCCGAACCGGTCGCGATCGTGGGGATGGCGTGCCGGTACCCGGGTGACGTCGCCTCGCCGGAGGACCTGTGGCGGCTGGTCGCCGACGGCGTCGACGCGGTCTCCGGCTTCCCCGGCGACCGCGGCTGGGACCTCGACGGGCTCTACGACCCCGAGCCGGGCAAGGCCGGGAGGAGCATCGCCAGGGAGGGCGGTTTCCTGCACGACGCGGCCGACTTCGACGCGGACTTCTTCGGGATCTCCCCGCGCGAGGCGCTGGGCACGGACCCGCAGCAGCGGCTGATGCTGGAGACGGCCTGGGAGGCGATCGAGCGGGCGGGCATCGACCCGGCGTCGCTGAAGGGCAGCCGGACCGGCGTGTACGCCGGGGTCATGTACCACGACTACGGTACGGGCACCAGCGACGGCAGCCTGGTCACCGGGCGCGTCGCCTACACGCTGGGCCTGGAGGGGCCCGCGGTCTCGGTGGACACGGCGTGCTCGTCGTCGCTGGTCACCCTGCACCTGGCCGTGCAGGCGCTGCGGTCGGGGGAGTGCTCGCTGGCGCTGGCCGGCGGCGTCACCGTGATGGCCACGCCGGACATGTTCGTGTACTTCAACACCCAGCGCGGGCTGGCCGCCAACGGCCGGTGCAAGTCCTTCTCCGCCGGAGCCGACGGCACCGGCTGCTCGGAGGGGGCCGGCATGCTCCTGCTGGAGCGGCTGTCGGACGCGCGCCGCAACGGCCACCCCGTCCTGGCCGTGATCAGGGGGTCGGCGATCAACCAGGACGGCGCGTCGAGCGGCCTGACGACGCCGAACGGCCCCTCGCAGCAGCGGGTCATCAGGCAGGCGCTGGCCGACGCCGGCCTGGACCCCGGCGACGTGGACGCCGTCGAGGCGCACGGCACCGGCACCCGGCTGGGCGACCCGATCGAGGCGCAGGCGCTGCTGGCGACCTACGGCCGGGACCGGCCCGAGGACCGGCCGCTCTGGCTGGGCTCGATCAAGTCGAACATGGGCCACACCCAGGCCGCCGCCGGTGCGGCCGGTGTGATCAAGATGGTCATGGCGATGCGGAACGGCGTGCTGCCCAGGACGCTGCACGCCGAGGAACGGACCCCGCAGGTCGACTGGTCTGCGGGCCGGGTGGAGCTGCTGACCGAGGCCCGCGAATGGGTGCAGAACGGTCACCCCCGCCGGGCGGGGGTGTCGTCTTTCGGGCTGAGCGGCACCAACGCCCACGTCATCATCGAGCAGGCGCCGCCCGCGGGGGAGGAACCGGCCGCCGGGCCGGTCCCGCCGGTGGTGCCGCTGGTGGTGTCGGCGCGGACGGCCGAGGCGCTGCGGGACCAGGCGGGCCGGCTGGCCGCCCGCATGCGGGAGGAGCCCGGGACGCCGGTGGCCGACATGGCGTTCTCGCTGGCGTCCGGCCGGGCGGCGCTGGAGCACCGGGCGGTGGTCCCGGCCGCCGACCGGCTGGAGGCGCTGGCCGGGCTGGAGGCGCTGGCCGGCGGCCGGGCCGGTGCGGGGACGGTGCGGGGCACCGCCCGCTCCCGGGGGGCGACGGCGTTCCTGTTCTCCGGCCAGGGGGCGCAGCGGGCCGGCATGGGGCGCGAGCTGTACGCCGCCCATCCCGTGTTCGCCGCGGCGTTCGACGCGGTCGCCGCGGAGCTGGACCGGCACCTGGACCGGGGGCTGGGCGAGGTGGTGCGGAGCGGTGCGGCCGGTTCGCTGGACCGGACGGAGTTCACCCAGCCGGCGCTGTTCGCGTTCGAGGTGGCGCTGTTCCGGCTGCTGGAGTCGTGGGGCGTGGTCCCCGACGTGCTGCTGGGGCACTCGGTCGGCGAGCTGGCGGCGGCGCACGTGGCCGGGGTGATGTCGCTGCCGGACGCGGCGCGGCTGGTGGCGGCGCGGGGCAGGCTGATGCAGGAGCTGCCGGCGGGCGGGGCGATGGTGGCGGTGCAGGCCTCCGAGGCGGAGGTGGCGCCGCTGCTGACCGGCGGAGCCGGCATCGCGGCGGTCAACGGCCCCGCCTCCGTGGTGGTCTCCGGCAGGGAGGAGGCGGTGCTGGCCGTCGCCGCCGCACTGGCGGAGCGGGGGCGCAGGACCTCCCGGCTGAGGGTGTCGCACGCGTTCCACTCGGAGCTGATGGACCCCATGCTGGAGCGGTTCCGCGAGGTGGCCGAGAGCGTGGCCTACTCCGGCCCGGTCATCCCCGTCGTGTCGAACCTGTCCGGCGACCTGTACGGCGAGCTGCGCGAGGCGGACTACTGGGTACGGCACGTGCGCGAGGCGGTGCGGTTCGCCGACGGGGTGCGCGCGCTGGAGCGGCGCGGGGTCACCACCTTCGTCGAGGTGGGCCCGGACGCCGTCCTGACCGGCCTGGCCGAGGGCTGCGTCGGCGGCGACGGCGAGTCCGTCTTCGTGCCCCTGCAGCGCCGCGACCAGGAGGAGGACCGGGCCCTGCTGTCGGGGGTGGCCCGCCTGTACACCGGCGGGACCCCGGTCGCCTGGCGGGAGTTCTTCGCCGGCTCCGGCGCGCGCCGCGTGGACCTGCCGACCTACGCCTTCCAGCGGCAGCGCTACTGGGAGGACGTGCGGCCCGCCGCGGGCGACGTGGCCACGGCCGGTCTGACCTCCCCCGACCACCCGATGCTGGGCGCCTCGGCGGCCCTGGCCGACTCCGGCGGGATCGTGCTGACCGGCCGGCTGTCGACGGCGGACCAGCGGTGGATCGCCGACCACGACGTGCTCGGCAGCCTCCTGCTCCCCGGCACCGGTTTCCTGGAGCTGGCGATGAGGGCCGGTGCCGAGGCGGACTGCGACGTGGTCGAGGAGCTGACGCTCCAGGCGCCGTTGATCCTCCCCGAGCAGGGCGCGGTCCGGGTGCAGGTCCTGGTCGGCGGGCCGGACGAGGCGGGCCGGCGGTCCCTGGCGGTCTACTCCCGGGCCGAGGGGGAGCCGGACGCGCCGTGGGTCCAGCACGCCGACGGCCTCCTCGGCCGGCGCGACGCGGTGCAGGCCCCGTTCGACCTGCGCGCCTGGCCGCCCGAGGGCGCCACCCGGCTGGACGTGGACGACGCGTACGGCCTGCTGCTCTCCCAGGGCTACGGCTACGGCCCGATGTTCCAGGGCCTCAGAGCGGCCTGGAAGGGCGGCCCGGGCGGCACGGACGTGTTCGCCGAGGTCGCCCTGCCCGAGCACGGCAGGCAGGAGGCGAGCCGGTTCGGAGTCCACCCGGCGCTGCTCGACAGCGCGATGCACGCGCTGAGCGTCGCCGACGACGAGCCCGAGGAGCAGACCCTCCTGCCGTTCTCCTGGTCGGGCGCGTCGCTGCACGCGGCCGGGGCCGACGCGCTGCGGGTCCGGCTGTCCTGGCGCGACCCGAACACCGTGGCGATGCAGCTGGCCGACGCGTCCGGCGCGGCGGTGGCGTCGGTGGAGGCGCTGACCTTCCGGCCGGTCTCCGCCGAGCAGCTCGGAGCCGGGCGCGCCGCGCGCCGCGACGCGCTGTTCCAGGTGGAGTGGGTCCGGATGCCCGCCACGGCCGGCTCGGTGCCGTGGACCCGGTGGGAGGACCTCCCCGGGACGGGGGAGGTCCCGGACAACGTGGTACTGGAGTGCGCCGTACCCGCGGGGGACGACGTCCCGCAGGGGGTGCGGTCGGCCGTCGCCGAGGCGCTGGAGGCGATCAGGGGCCGGCTGGCCGACGAGCGGTTCGCGGACTCCCGCCTGGTGGTGGTGACCCGCGGCGCGGTGGCGCTGCCCGGGGAGGACGTGGACCTGCGGACGGCCCCGGTGTGGGGTCTGGTGCGGGCGGCGCAGGCGGAGAACCCGGGCCGGTTCGTGCTGGTCGACACCGACGGCTCCGAGGAGTCCCGGGGCGCGCTGGCCGCGGTCCTGGCCTCCGGGGAGACCGAGGCGGCCGTGCGGGCCGGCCGCGTCTCCGTGCCGAGGCTGGTCCGGGCGGCCGTCTCCCCGGCGGACGCCCCCGGCTGGGACGCGGACGGCACGGTGCTGGTCACCGGTGGCACGGGCGGCCTGGGCGCGCTGGTGGCGCGGCACCTGGTGGCCGAGCACGGGGTGCGGCACCTGCTGCTGGCCAGCCGGCGGGGCCCGGACGCGCCCGGCGCGGCCGGGCTGCGCGAGGAGCTGGAGGCGCTGGGCGCGCGGGTGACGACGGCGGCCTGCGACGTCGGCGACCGCGGCGCGCTCGCCCGGCTTCTGGCGGACGTGCCCACCGCCCACCCGCTGCGCGGCGTGGTCCACGTGGCTGGAGCGGTCGACAACGCGCTGGTCGGGGAGTGGACGCCGGAGCGGGTCGACGCGATGCTGGCGCCCAAGGCGGACGCGGCCTGGCACCTGCACGAGCTGACGGCGGACATGGACCTGCCGGCGTTCGTGCTGTTCTCCTCGGCGGGCGGGATGGTGCTGGCCGCGGGCCAGGCCGGCTACTCGGCGGCGAACGTGTTCCTGGACGCGCTGGCCGTACACCGGCGGGCGCGCGGGCTGCCGGCGCTGTCGATGGCGTTCGGCGCCTGGGACGTCAAGACCGGGATGAGCCGCGAGCTGAGCGACGCCGACCTGCACCGGATGCGGCGGCAGGGCCTGCCGGCCTTCACCGAGGAGGAGGCCCTGGCCGCTTTCGACGCGGCGCTGGGCGCCGCCGAGGCGGTCGTGGCGCCGCTGCGGGTGGACCCGGCGGCGCTGCGCACCCGGACCGGCGAGGTCCCGGCGCTCCTGCGCGGCCTGGTGCGCGTCCCCGCCCGGCAGGCGGCGGGCTCCGGCGCCTCCGACGGCGGGGACCTGATGCGCGCGCTGGCCGGGATGAAGCCGGCCGACCGCGACCGGGCCCTGGTGGAGATGGTGCGCGCCCACACGGCCGAGATCCTCGGCCACGAACGGCCGGAGTCGGTCGACGTCGACCGCGGTTTCCTGGACATGGGCTTCGACTCGCTCAGCGCGCTGGAACTGCGCAACCGGATGGTCGCCGTCACCGGCCGGCGGATCATCCCGATGCTGGTCTTCGACCACCCCTCGGTGACCGCCGTCGCCGCCCACCTGCGCGACGAGTTCTTCGACAAGGGGGCCCCCTCCGTCGACGACGACATCGCCGGGGCGACCGCGGCCGAGCTCTTCGCGATCCTCGACAACGAACTCGAGACCTCCGAGTGACTGGGACGCCGATGAACGACACGATCAGAGAAGACCTCCTCTCCCCGTACCCGCGGGCCGACACGGTCCACGAGTTCATGCTGGCCGCCGCCCGCACGGCGCCGGACAGCCCGGCGGTGGTCGAGCTCTCGGCCGAGGGCGGTCTGCGGACCGTCTCCTACCGGCGGCTCGAACGGCGGGCGCACGACTACGCGGTCGTCCTGGACGGGCTGGGGCTCCGCGCCGGCGACCGGGTCGTCCTGGAGTCGCACACCTCGGCCTCGGCCATCGCGGCGTTCCTGGCCTGCTCCTCGCTGGGGCTGACGTTCGTCCCGGTGAGCCCGGAGACGCCCGACGAGCGGCTCCGGTGGATCGTGGACGCCGCCGCCCCCGCGCTCCACCTCCAGGCCGACGGCGGAACCCGCGAAGGACTGCCGGAGCAGGTGGGCACCGGGCGGTTCGGCCCGGCGGGGCTCGAGGTGGACCGCCCGCCCGCGGCGTCCCCGGGCGGTCGGCGCCGCGAGGCCCTCGGGATCGACCCGGCGTACATCATCTTCACCTCCGGCACGACCGGTCGCCCCAAGGGCGTGGTGATGAGCCACCGCGGAGTCCTGGCGTTCTACCGGGGGATGCTCTCGCACGGCATCGTCACCGCCGCCGACCGGGTGGCGACCACCTCGCCCCTGCAGTTCGACTTCGCGCTGCTGGACATCGGCCTGGCGCTGGGCAGCGGGGCGGCGGTGGTGCCGGTCCCGCGGACCCTGCTGCGCTGGCCCCGGCGCTTCCTCGGTTTCCTGCGGGACGCGGAGGCGACCCAGGTCAACGGGGTGCCGTCGATCTGGCGCCCGGTCCTGCGGCACGAACCCGAGCTGCTCGCCGGGCTGGACCGGGTGCGCGGCATCCTGTTCTCCGGCGAGGAGTTCCCGCTCGCGGAGCTGCGCCGGCTCCAGGAACTGCTGCCGGGGACCCGCGTCGTCAACTGCTACGGCCCCACCGAGGTGATGGCGGCCTCGCTCACGGACGTCCCCAGCCCGGTCCCCGACGACCTGGAGCGGCTCTCCATCGGCTTCCCCTACCCGGGTTCGGAGATGACTCTCGTCGACGAGGCCGGGCGGGTGGTCGACGAGCCGGGCGCCGCCGGAGTGATCCACCTGCGCACCCCCTCCCTGTTCACCGGCTACTGGGACGACCCGGAGACCACCGCGTCCGTGCTGGTCCCCGACCCGCTCAACCCCCGGTCCGGGCAGCTCGTGTTCCGTACCGGCGACCGCGCCTACCGGGGGGAGCACGGGGAGCTGTACTACTGCGGCCGCGTCGACTCGCAGGTGCAGATCCGCGGCAACCGGGTCGAACTGGGCGAGGTGGAGCACCGGCTCAGGGAGTTCCCCGGGGTCGGCGCCGCGGCCGCCCTGGTGCTGGACCGGGACGGCGCCGACCCCCTGCTGAGCGCGTTCGTCGTCGCGTCCCCCGGGGCGGGCCCCCTGGACCGGGCGGGGCTGCGCTCCTTCTGCAAGCGGGCCCTGCCCGACTACATGGTTCCCCAGGAACTCCACGTGCTCGACGAACTCCCCGTCACCCACAACGGGAAACTCGACCGGGCCGCGCTGGCGGCGCGGTCCGGCGTCACCTGATCCTTGAGACCGAAGGACTACGCGCATGACCCTGCTGGCTGCGAGCGTCACCGACACCGCGCGATTCCGGGCCTACGGGCCGCGTCAGATAAACGAGATCGCCACCCGGTACGGCCTCCCCGAGGACGTCCGGGAGACGGTGCGGCTCTTCTCACTGGTACTGCCCTTCCGGGTGAACGAGTACGTGCTCTCGCAGCTCGTCGACTGGCGCCGGGCTCCCGAGGACCCGATCTTCCAGCTGGTCTTCCCGCAGCGGGGGATGCTGACGGCGGACGACGAGCTGCTGCTGGCGCGGCTGTCCGGCGAGGGCGGCTCCAGGGCGGAGCTCGACGCCGCCGTCCGGCGGATCCGGGCCCGGCTCAACCCGCACCCGGCCGGGCAGATGCAGCTGAACGTCCCCCGGCACGACGGCGCCGAGCTGCCGGGGCTGCAGCACAAGTACCGCGAGACCGTGCTCTACTTCCCGGGCCAGGGCCAGACCTGCCACTCCTACTGCACCTACTGCTTCCGCTGGGCGCAGTTCGTCGGGGAGGCCGACCTCCGGTTCGCCGCGCCCGGCCCCGAGGGACTCGTCTCCTACCTGGGGGAGCACCCCGAGGTGTCCGACGTGCTGGTCACCGGGGGCGACCCCATGGTGATGTCCACCGCGCGGCTGCGGAGCCACCTGGAACCGCTGCTGGGGGTGCCGACGGTGCGGACCATCCGCATCGGCACCAAGTCGGTCGCCTACTGGCCGCAGCGCTTCGTCACCGACAAGGACGCCGACGACGCGCTGCGGCTGTTCGAGGAGGTGGTGGCCTCCGGGCGCAACCTCGCCGTGATGGCGCACTTCAGCCATCCGCGGGAGCTGGGCACCGACCTCGCGCGGCAGGCGCTCCGGCGCATCAGGTCCACCGGCGCGCTGGTCTACTGCCAGGCACCGATCATCGCGCACGTCAACGACGACGCCGAGACGTGGGCGGAGCTGTGGCGCACGGAGCTGGCGGCCGGCGCGGTGCCCTACTACATGTTCGTGGAGCGGGACACGGGCCCGCACGACTACTTCAAGGTTCCCCTGGCCAGGTCGGTGGAGGTGTTCAGGGCGGCCTACCGGGAACTGCCCGGCCTCGCCCGCACCGTGCGCGGCCCGGTGATGTCGGCCACCCCGGGCAAGGTCGCGGTGGACGGCGTCGAGCAGACCCCGGAGGGGCGCTTCTTCCGGCTCCGCATGCTGCAGGCGCGCAACCCCGCACTGGTCGGCCGGCCCTTCCGGGCCCACTACTCGGCCGACGCCTCGTGGCTCGACGAGCTCAAGCTCGACACGTCGACCCCCGCCGACCTGGCGGAGGCCGTACGCGGAACCCCGAAAGGATCTGGCAATGGTCAGTCGAAGAGTCTCGCCTAACCTTGCGCTCAACCAGCTGGTGGCGGAGCGCAGGGCCGTCGGCGAGTCCATCGTGCACCTCGGGTTCGGTGAGGCCCGGCTGCCCGTCTTCCCTCCCCTGATGGCCGAGCTGGTGACCGGTGCGGCGCGGAACGGCTACGGCCCCGTCGCGGGCGGCGCGGCGGCGCGGGAGGCCGCGGCGGGCTACTTCACGCGGCGGCGGATGCCGACGGAGCCGGACCAGGTGGTGGTGGCTCCGGGCAGCAAGCCCCTGCTGATGGCGTTGAACATGGTCGTGCCCGGCGACGTGCTGCTGCCCCGCCCGTGTTGGAACACCTACGCGCCCCAGGCGCACCTGGCGGGCAAGACGGCCATCAGCGTGCCGATCCCCGAGGACTGGGGCGGGGTGCCGGAGCCCGGGGCGCTGCGGGAGTCCATCCGCGCCGCGCGGGTGCTCGGCCACGACCCCCGCATCATGGTGCTCACCATGCCGGACAACCCGACGGGCACCGTGGCGCCGCCGGAGCTGGTGCGGGAGCTCTGCTCGATCGCCGAGGAGGAGGACCTGCTCATCGTCAGCGACGAGATCTACCGCGATCTCGTGCACGATCCGGACCTGCCGTTCCTCGGCCCGGCCGAGGTGGCGCCGCGCCGTACGGTGGTCACCACGGGACTGAGCAAGAGCCTGGCGATCGGCGGCTGGCGGATCGGCGTGATCCGCTTCCCGGAGGGGCCGGCGGGGGAGCGGATCCGCGACGGCGTCCTGTCGGTCGCCAGCGAGGTGTGGTCCACGCTGGCCAACCCCATGCAGGAGGTCGCGGCCTACGCGCTGGCCGAGCCCCAGGCCCTGCTCCGGCACCGGGCGGCCTGCGCCCGGCTGCACGGGATCGTGGCCCGGGAGGTGCACCGCATCGTGGCCGGCGTGGGCGCCTCGTGCCGCCCGCCCACCGGCGGCTTCTACATCTACCCGGACTTCGAGCCGCTCCGGGAGACGCTGGGCCGCCACGCCGTCACCGACTCCGCCTCGTTCGAACGCCACCTGCTCGACGCGTTCGGCGTGGCGGTGCTCGGCGGCCACCACCTCGGCGACGACGGGCGGGCGCTGCGGATCAAGATGGCCACCGCCGTCCTGTACGGCGACACGGAGGAGCAGCAGTGGGAGGCCCTGCACGCGGCCGACCCGCTGCGGGTCCCGCACGTCGCGGAGGTCCTCGGCCGGATCGACGAGAGCTTCACCAAGCTGTGCGGTTGAGCGCGCCGGGCACCGGGTCCCGCCCGGTGCCCGCACGCCGTGCCCGCAGCCCGGTCGTGAGAACGGCTCACCGCACGAGGACGGCTCACCGCACGAGGACGCCCCGGCGCACGGGAACGGCTCCGCACGTGAGAACGGCTCCGCATGCGAGAAGGGACCCGCCATGGTGCGGCGGGTCCCTTCTCGCATGCGGAGCCGTACCGCTCCTGCCGCAGGGCCGGGCTACCAGGTGACCGGGAGCTCGCCGTTCACGCCGTGCACGAGGGTGTGGCTCTTGAAGGAGACCTCCTCCCGGGGCACGGCCAGCCGCAGCTCCGGGATGCGGGCGAAGAGGGTGGTGAACACGACCTCCAGCTCCACCCGCACGATGTTCGCACCGGGGCACTGGTGGATGCCGTGGCCGAAGGCGGAGTGGCCGAAGGTGTCCCGGTGGATGTCGAACCTGTCGGGGTCGGGGAAGACGTTCTCGTCCCGGTTGGCCGAGGAGGTGAGCGCGATGACGCCCTCGCCCGCACGGATCAGCGTCCCGCCGATCTCGACGTCCTGGAGTACGGCGCGGGCCGGGCTGGAGTCCGCGATGCTGAGGTAGCGGAGCAGCTCCTCCACGGCGTTGGGGGCCAGCCCCGGGTCGCCGCGCAGCTCGGCGAGCTGCTCCGGGTGCTCCAGCAGGACCAGCACCCCCAGAGCGATCATGTTCGAGGTGGTGTCGAAGCCGCCGAACAGCAGGTTCTTGGCGAGGTTGAGGATGTCGCGGCGCTCGATCGTGGGCGTCTCGCGGTTCTTGACGATGATCCTGCTGATCACGTCGTCACCCGGGGAGGCCTCCTTCTCCGAGACCAGCTTGTCGAGGTAGGCCTCCATCTCGATCTGGGCGCTGATCATCTCCTCCTGCTCGACGTCGCTCCTGACGAGCGTCTCGGCGACCCGGCGGAAGAAGTCGCTGTCGGCGGCCGGCACGCCCAGCAGCTCGCAGAAGATCAGCGCGGGCACCGGGAACGCCAGCGCCTGGATCAGGTCCACGGGACCGTCCTGCGCCAGCATGGCGTCGATGTGCTCGTCCACGATCTCCTGGATGCGGGGGCGGAGCGCCTGCGCCCGCCGGGCCGTCAGCTCCGGGATGAGGACGCGCCGCCGCGCGCTGTGCTCGGGCGGGTCCATGGCGACCAGGGGGAGCTCCAGCTGCTGGAGCATCTCGTCCGGCACCGGGACCTGGAGGGGGTAGGCGGGCAGCTTCCAGTTCGAGCTCATCGTCGAGTCGCTGAGCACCTGCCGCACGTCCTCGTGCCGGGAGACCGCCCAGACCTCCTTGCCGGACCAGCGCAGCCTCACCTTGGCGGGGGTGCCGGCGGCGCGCATCCCGGCGTACTCGGGCGGCGGGCTGAACGGGCACGTTCCCCTGTCCATCGGAAAGGGGCTGGGCTCGGAACCGTTGTCCGAAGGACCGGTGGAATCGGTCATCTGGAGATCGCCTTTCGATCCGGGGTGTCGACCGGGAATCGCGTCGAATCTGCTAAGAAGAAGTCGAATCTGCTAAGAAGAATATGCGCGCATATAGTCATGTCAGCCCCTAGGGACCCCTTATCCGACGGCCGTACGATATTCCGGATAGGGGCGGGTAGGGGTTATGGGCGTGCCGCGCCGAATGGAGACTTGGGGAGACGGCCAAACCCTGTTCGCGTAGCGGGGAGCAGACGAATGAAGACCGATCTCCAGCTGGACCCTGCGATCATGTTTCCCGGAATGGGTCCCTCCGACTTCGCCGGTCTGGCGAAGTTCATGTTGATAAACCCCGTCGCGCGCGGGCTGATGGCCGGCGCCGACGACGTCCTGGGCTACTCCCTCTTCGACCGCTACCGCGACTCGGTGGGCGACTACACCGAGCACGCCCAGGTCGCGTTCATGGTGAACTGCCTGGCCCTGGCCCGGTGGGCCGAGCAGGAGCTCGGCATCCGGCCCGAGGTCTGCGTCGGCCCCAGCTTCGGCGGGAAGGTGGCCGCCGTCTACTCCGGCGCGCTGACCTTCGAGGAGGGCGTGCTGATGGTCCTGCGGTGCGCGCGCGCCCTGGAGGAGCACACCGCCCGAGACCACCGCGACCTGGTGACCCAGTCCTTCGCACGCACCCCGCAGGAGCGGCTCGACGGGATCCTCCGGGAGCTGGACGAGCGCGGGGAGTGGTACGACCTGTCCTGCCACGTCGACGACGACTTCCACATGCTCACCCTGGAGCGGGGGCGGCTCGACTGGCTGACCGGGCGGCTGCGCGCCGCCGGGGGCATGCCCCTGTACACCATGCACCCGCCCATGCACACCAGGGCCCTGGCCCCGCTGCGGGACGAGGTCGAGCGCGAGGTCTTCGGCGGGCTCCGGTTCGCCGACCCGCGGATCCCGGTCGTCGCCGACCAGGACGGCCGGCTGCTCGACACGGGCGAGGGCGTGCGGGAGATGCTGCTGGACGGGTTCGTGGAACCCGTGCGGTGGCCGCGCGCCGTGGCGGGGCTCAGACGGCTGAACGTGCGGAGACTCTACGTGTCCGGTCCGGACGCGCTCTTCGGGCGCGTCCGGTGCACCACCTCCAGCTTCGAGGTCGTGCCGGTCACCCCGCGGGTCGCCCTGAGACCGCGGAGCCTGAGGGCGGCGGGCTGAATGGGCGGCCGGACCGGACGGAGAACGCCGCCCGGGGTCCGCGGACTCCGGGCGGCGTTTCCGCGCGTTCGCTCAGGCCGGTGTGCCGATCAGCCGGGAGAGGGCGCCCCAGAGCGTTCCCGGCGTGGCGAAGGTCTCCATTTCCAGCGCCTCGTCCACGAATCTGACCTGGTATTCGCCCTCCAGCTGGGAGAGCAGGTCGACCATCCCCACGGAGTCCAGGCCGAGATCGCGGAGGTCGCTTTCCCAGGTCATCTCCTCATCCGCGGAGATGAACGGCAGATGTCTGCGCAGAATTTCCTCGAACTGCTTCTCCAACATGATGGCTCCGAATCTTCCAGGGGCTGTGCGCCGGACTTCTTCGCTGTGAAGGTAGAACCGGCTCCGCATGAACGGCAACCCTTGTTAACCCTTGTCCTCCCGGAGGAAGAATGACGGAGACAATCGGATGCGGATTACATGAGCGCTTTCTCCGGGGGCTGTCCGGCTCGCCCGGGCGGGTGGCGGTCCGCGCCGGCGCGGAGACCGTCTCCTACGAGGAGGCCCACCGGCTGGCCCTGCGGTGGGCGGGCGCGCTCCTGGCCGCCCCCGTGGAACCCCCGCGGGCCGTCGGCGTCCTGGCGGGCAAGGGGATCGAGTCGTACGTCGGCATCCTCGCGGCCCTCTACACCGGTGCCACCGTGGTGCCGCTGAACCCGGACTTCCCCGCGGTCCGCACCGAGCGCATGCTCCGGGCGGCCGGGGCGTCGGTGGTGCTGGCCGACGGGCGCGGGCTCGCGGCCCTGGCGGAGACCTCCCTGGACCTCCCCGTCGTCGCGCCCGGCGGCGACGCGGGGACGCGGCTCCGCACGGTCCCGGTCTCCGGCGGCGACGCCCTCGACGCACCGGCGCGGGTCCGCGCCGACGACGTCGCCTACGTCCTGTTCACCTCCGGCTCGACCGGGCGTCCCAAGGGCGTGCCGATCACCCACGGCAGCACGCACCACTACTTCGGGCTCCTCGACGAGCGGTACGACTTCCGTCCGGACGACGTCTTCTCGCAGACCTTCGACCTGAACTTCGACTGCGCGATGTTCGACATGTTCTGCGCCTGGGGCGCCGGAGCGAGCGTGCACCCCGTCCCCGCGCAGGCCTACCGGGACCTGCCGGCTTTCTTCGCCGAGCGGGGGATGACCGTGTGGTTCTCCACCCCGGCCGGCATCTCCGTCGCCCGCAAGACGGGCGGCCTGGCCCCGGGCGCCTTCCCGACGCTCCGGTGGAGTTTTTTCGCGGGTGAGGCGCTGCGGTGCGCCGACGCCGCGGACTGGCAGGCGGCGGCACCCGGCTCGGCGGTGGAGAACCTCTACGGGCCGACGGAGCTCACCGTCACCGTCACCGGGCACCGCTGGTCGCCGGAGACCTCCGCGGACCTGGGCGTCAACGGCCTCGTGCCGATCGGCGCGCTGCACGAGGGGCACGACCACCTCCTGCTCGCCGAGGGCGGCGGGTTCGCCGAGGACGAGGGCGAGCTGTGCGTCACCGGTCCGCAGATGACGGCGGGTTACCTCGACCCCGAGGACGACGACGGCCGGTTCCTCAAGCACGACGGGCGCGCGTGGTACCGCACGGGGGACCGGGTCCGGCGCCTGGCGGACGGGGAACTGCTCTATCTGGGGCGCCTGGACTCCCAGGTGCAGATCCAGGGCTGGCGGGTCGAGCTCGCCGAGGTCGAACACGAGATCCGGTCGTGCGACGGCGTCGAGGACGCCGTCGCCGTGACCCGGCCCGGCCCCAACGGCACCGAGCTCGTCGTCTTCTACACCGGGGTGCCCGCCCCGCCCGTCGAGCTCGCCCGCAGGCTCCGGCGGAGCCTGCCGAAGGGCATGCTGCCGAGGGAGTACCGCCACGTCGGGGAGTTCCCGCTGAACTCCAACCGGAAGGTGGACCGGGGGCGGCTGGCGGCCGAGGCGGCGGGCCGGACGCCGGCGGTGGGCGGGTGACCCGTGACGGCCGGGCGGTCGCGGGCCCGGCCCCGCCCGCCGCAGGCCCGACCCCGTCCGTCAAAGGCCCGGTCTCACTCCGGCGCGGGGCCCTCGCCGGCCGCGGCGCCCCGCTGCCAGGCCAGCAGGGTCCGGAAGGCCTCGGCCAGTTCGGGTCCGGTGGGGGCCCGCTCCGGGTCGACCAGCCACTGCACCATGACACCCGTCGCCAGCGCCTGGAGGAACGAGCCGACCGCCGGCGACGACTCCGCGCCGGTCTCCGGGGACATGCGGCGGAACATCGCCGCCATGCCCTCGCGGCCCTCCTGGATGGCGTCGGCGTAGGCCTGGCGGATCTCCGGGACGCGGTCGACCTGGCCGAAGATCTCCAGGCTGGCCGCCCAGAGCTCGTGGTGGTCGGAGAACTCCTGGATGATCCGCGTCCAGACGGCCTGGAAGCGGCTGACCGGGTCGGCGCCGGGGTCGGCGTCCGCCTCGGCGGCGACGGCCCGCCCGAGCTCGTCGCCCGACTCCACCACGGCCTCGATGAGCGCCTTGTTGAGCAGGGCCTCCTTCGATCCGTAGTGGTAGCCGATGGAGGCCAGGTTCGTGCCGGACGCGGCCACGATGTCCCGTGCCGTCGTGCGGGCGTATCCCTTTTCGACCAGGCAGCGCTTGGCGCCGGTGAGCAGGTCGTCGCGGTGTCCCATGGCGGTGATCCTACCTTGTCTAAGACAAGCGTCTTAGACAAGAAACCATATATACGTAAGTCATATACAGGCGTCTATTACAAACGTATGGTGAGGGCATGACAGGAACCAGTCCGCAGGCGGGGCGCAAGGAATGGATCGCCCTGGCCGCGCTCACACTCCCGCCGTTCGTGGTCTCGATGGACATCACCGTGCTGTACTTCGCGGTCCCGTCCATGGCGGCAGACCTCAACCCCAGCAGCACGCAGCAGCTGTGGATGATCGACA
This sequence comes from Planomonospora parontospora, assembly GCA_014647935.1. Taxonomy (GTDB): domain Bacteria; phylum Actinomycetota; class Actinomycetes; order Streptosporangiales; family Streptosporangiaceae; genus Planomonospora; species Planomonospora parontospora. Next base: position 17,185 of record BMQD01000040.1, on the reverse strand, counting down.
TCTACGGGTTCGTGCTCGCCGCGTTCCTGATCACGATGGGGAACATCGGCGACATCATCGGCCGCAGGCGCATGCTGCTGATCGGCTCGGCCGTCTTCGGCGCGGCCTCCGCCGCGGTCGCGTTCGCCGCGACCACCGAGATGCTCATCGCGGCCCGCGCGGTGCAGGGCCTAGCGGCCTCGACCCTCATGCCGTCGGCGCTGGCGCTGGTGCGCAACGTCTTCCATGACGAGAGGCAGCGCCGTTCGGCCATCGCCATCTGGTCGGTCGGCGTGGCGGCGGGCGTCAGCGTCGCCCCGATCGTCAGCGGGCTGCTGCTGAACAGCTTCTGGTGGGGTTCGATCTTCCTGATCAACATCCCGGTGATCGCCGTCCTGCTCGTCCTGATCCCCCTGCTGGTCCCGGAGTTCCGGCTGCCCCGCGTCCGGACCGAGAGGTTCGACGTGCTCAGCTCGCTGCTCTCCCTCCTCGCGGTGTTCGCCCTGGTGTGGGGCTTCAAGGAGATCACCGCGAACGGCTTCGGCGCCCTGTCCGCGGCGGGCGTGACGGCGGGCCTGGCCCTCGCCGCGGTCTTCGTGGTCAGGCAGACGCGGCTGTCGCACCCCATGATCGACACCGCGCTGTTCGCCCACCGGGGGTTCGGCCCGGCCCTGGCGCTCACCTTCACCGCCTTCTTCTGCGTGATCGGCTTCGGGCTGTTCAGCACGCAGTACCTCCTGGAGGTGCTGTCCATGGGGCCGCTGGAAGCCGGGCTGTGGTTCCTCGTCATCCCCGTCCTCACCGGCGTCTGCGCGCCGGTCGCCGCGAGCCTGGTCGGCCGGGTGCGGCCGGCCTACGTGATCGCGGCCGCGTTCCTCGTCGTCGCCGCCGGGTTCACCGCGATGTCCCAGCTGACGCTGGAGCGCGACCTGCTGCTCACCATCGGCGGGATCGCCGCCATCGGCGTCGGCGTCTCGACCGTCATCCCGCTGCTGACCGACATGGTGGTCTCGGTCTCCCCGGAGGAGCAGGCGGGCTCGGTGGCCGCGCTGCAGCGGACCTTCCAGGAGCTCGGCGGCGCCTTCGGCATCGCGCTCTTCGGCAGCGTCGGCGCCGCCGTCTACAGCCGGGAGTTCGCCGCGGGACTCTCCGCCGGGCCGGTGGCGGAGGTGCCGCCCGGCGCGTACGAGACCGTCGGCGCGGCGACCGCGGCGGCCTCCCGGCTGCCCGCGGAGGACGGCTCCACGGTGCTCGCCGTGGCCCGGGAGGCGTTCACCGGCTCCCTCAACCTCGGCGCCGCGGTGGGCATCGGCGTCGCCCTCGCCGCCGCCGTCTTCGCGATCCTCCGGCTGCGCCACATCTCCTACGCCGGTGAGAAGGAGGAGGCCGCCGTGGCGGAACCCGAGCCCGCAGGGGTGGAGGCGGAGCCCGCCCCGGTCGCCGACTGAGCCGCCGCACCACCCGCCGGGAGGCCGGGACCCCGTGAGAGCCCTCACGGGGTCCCGGCCTCCGCCGTCTCCTCCCAGCCCGCGACGTCGACCGGTTCCGGCGACGGGGACCGAACCGCGGCGGGGAGAAGCTTCGAACGCCGAACAGGTGAGGCTGGTGTGCGGCATGATGCGGCGAGCAGACTCCCTGACCGCCACCCAGGAGGCCACCATGTCACCCGTGCCCGCACCCCGCCCCAACGGGCGGCACGGCATGACCCGCAGGTTCGAAGTCGGCGGAGCCCAGGGGTACCTGATCACGTCGATGGCCGCGGACGGCACCCTCACCGAGGTGATGGTGCGGCTCGGCAAGCACGGCTCGACGCTCGCAGGGCTCGCCGACGCCCTTCACCACACGGTCAACCTCGGGCTGCGGCACGGCGCCCCGGTCGTGGAGGTCATCCAGGCGCTGCTGGACGCCGCTTACGACCCGCGCGGCATGACCAACGACCCGGAGGTCCCGACCGCGTCGTCCATCACCGACTACGTCGCGCGCCGTCTCGCCCTGGACTTCGTCCCCTACGGGGAACGGGTCCGGCTGAGCGTGCTGACACCCGCTGAGCAGACCGCGCTTACCTCACACCACGCCGCGGCCGCCGACGATGACGAGGCAACAGCACTCCGGCCGCGCGGCCGGGTGCCGGCCACCGTCTGACCCAGGACTACGACCGGCAGCTGGAGTCGCGGCCGCTGTTCGAACGGCAGGCTCGCACCGGTGACTCGGCCCTCCGGCCACGGCGGGCACCGGCGGAGACCTGCGGCCGTTACACGGCGCTGTCGGCCGGCAGGTAGACCGTGCGGGCGTTCTTGCGGGCGCGCCGGGCGGCGGGGATGCGCGTCGCGGTGTTGGCCGGCATCCGCGCCGCCGCGTCCTCCCAGGTGAAGAACTCGGCGGCGTCGAGCTCCTCGACCTGCAACCGGATCCTGTTCGGGTTGGTGAGCGTGCCGCCGTCGAACAGGAAGTTGACCATGGTCCGAGGCCGCTGCTCGAACGGCGGAGCCCAGTCGACCACCAGTAGCTCTCCCACCGGCACGGTCAGCCCGAGCTCTTCGGTGATCTCCCGGGCGACGCACTCGTGCGGGGCCTCGTCCGCCTCGACGACGCCGCCGGGGATCGCCCAGTACGGCCGGTAGTTGGGTTTGACCAGCAGCACGCGGTCGTGCTCGTCGGTCAGCAGCATGCACGCCGACGTGTAGACCGTCGGCACGCTCGCATACCACTCGGAGGGCTCAAGGTGCGGCTTGCTCATCTGATCACGCTACCTTCGGTGTCCGGTCTGCACCCAGTGAGTTCACTGATCGGCTTTCGTCACTTCAAGGAAGTCGCGGGCCTCCGGCACGCCTGATGCTTGGCCAGCGCCCTGGCCAGCGTGGCCAGACGGGCCTGGACCCGCCGGGAGCGCAGGTGCCGGGCCAGGCCTGCAGCCCGCATGCCGAGCGCGGCGGCCTGGTCGATGTGGCCGGCTTGGGCGTGCGCGGTCGCGGTCAGCGCGGTGTGCAAGGCGCGGGTGCGGGCGTTGCCCGGAGCGAGCTGCAGCGCCTGGCCAGCGTGGGTGAGGGCCTCGGCGGGCCGGTCGAGGTCGAGCAGGCAGCGCATCGCGGTCCCGGCCAGGTGGGCGGGAGTGAAGTAGCGCGCCCACGACGGGCCGGTGCCGTCGTCGCGGTCGAGAGCACGGTCGGCCCGGCGCAGCGCGGCCCGGAAGGCGGGCAGGTCACCGGCCAGCGCGCACGCGGTTGAGTCGGTGGTGTGCAGCCGCGCGGCGACCGCCGGAGCCGGGCGGCGGCCCGCGCCTTCGACGGCGGCCCGGGACAGCCGTACGGCTTCGGCAGGCAGATTCAGGAAGATCGCTTGCGTGGCGAGGTTGGCCAGCACATGCGCGCCATACGTGCGGTCCCCGGCGGCCTTGGCCAGGCGCAGCGCCTGCGTGAACGCGCGCTGCGCGGCGGCGTGGTCGGCGGCGTCGTAGGCCATGAACGCGAGTGTGCCGGTGAGTTCGGCCGCCACGGCGAACAGCTCCCGGCCGACAGCGTCGGTGTAGGAGCCGCGCAGCATGGGGGCGACGTCCCGGGAGAGGAACTCGGCCAGGAACGTGCGGGCGTGGCCGCCGCCGTGGCGCCGGTCCAGGTCGAGGAACTGGTCCTGGCAGGTGCGCAACCGCTCGACGTCGTCGGTGTCGACCCGGCGGCTGCCGGAGCGCGCCAGGTCGTGGTCGGGCGGGTCGAAGTGCCAGCGCCATCCGGCGTCGACCGCCGCAGCGGGCACGAACGGCTGCGCCGCATCGGCGGACGGCCGGCTGAGTTTCGCCCACAGCGCGGCCGAGGCGGTGACCGCGGCGTCCAGCGAGCCGGGGAACACCAGCGTCTCAGCGTCGGGCACCTGGGCCAGGCGGGCGAAGCCGAGCTCTGCGATCGGCACGGGGCGGCCGAGCCGGTGGCCCAGCACCGCGGCGATCAGCTCGGGGACCGGCTGCTCGGGGCAGCGGCCGCGCAGCCACCAGTACACCGAGGCGCCGTCGTAGCGCAGAACGAGACCGTACCTGGTGGCGCCGGCGCGGCTGACCTGGCGGGCCAAGGCGGCGTGGGAGCGGTCGTAGCCGGCTTCGGCCATCAGCGCGTGCAGCTGGTGGTTGGTGATCGGTTTGTGCACGTCGTGCCCCTTGCCGTCCGAGGGCTGGGAGGGAGTGCTCAGCCCACGGTAAGCCGGAGTTGACGGCCCGTCACGGGAATACGCAAGAACGCGCAAGCCTCGCACGAGTGGCTCAGGTCTGCGCATGCCCTCTCATCTGCTGCTTCGCCCCGGATGGGCGCACGGTGAAGACGCGGCACCGACCGGTGCCGGACCTTCCGCCCGTAGGAGTTCTGCGATGGCCATCACCGGCAGGCGCACCCCCCTGCTTCCCGTCTCGCCGGCCGCGACGCGGCTCACGGCCGGACCGGGCGCCGACGCGTTCCCGATCGCGATCCCCATCCAGCCCTGTCCGGCGGTCCCCACCGCCGTCCCGCAGCCCTTGCAGGCGAAGACCTGCAACGTCTGCGGAGGGTCGGGCACCGTCCAGGCCAGCAACGGCGGCCTGCGGACGTGCACGGCCTGCGGCGACGGCCACGACGGCGCCCCCGACCTGGGCCCGTTCGATCTCATCGTCGGCTGGTGCAGCCCGACGTCCATTCCGGCCGCATGGGTCAAGCAGGTCGTCCCCGGCGGGATCATCTCCACGCCGGTCTACGTCGCGCCGGTGGCCCGCGCGGTCGGTCACCTGCGCGCCACCGTCACCGGGCAGGGCACGCTCGCCGACCTGCAGCTCGGCGCCGCCGTCTACGTCGACATGGCCAGCGTCGTCAACGACACCCTCGGCGCGCCGCTGTTCTACGTCGACGCCCACAACGGCCAGTCCCACATCTCCGTGGCGTGGCGCGACCGCGACGACGACCCGGCCGCCGCCCTGGCCCTGCTCGATCACCCCGGCCACGTCGAGGAGTACCTTCTCGGCGGTGACGGCCCGGCCGTGGCCACCGCCTGGCGCGACGCCCGCGCCTACCTCGCCGCCCGCGACCATGCGCTCGGCGCGTCCAGCCTCACCACGTGGGGCAGCGGGGAACCCGACTGGGACGCCGGCGTCGGGTTCTCCTCCGGCCGCAACGCCGCGATGCTCACTGACAGCGGGCAACTGCGCGCCAACCAATCCGGTTCCCCGGCGCTGGCCAAGCTCCGCGACTACCTGCAGGCATGGGAGGAAGCCGGGCGCCCCAGCCTGGAACAGCTCGCGGTCACGCTCGAGCCCGGTGACAGCGGCTGGCAGGTCCGCGCGGCGCTGCCCGGGCAGTGACGTCGGCGCATCCGGCTTCGTGCGGCACGCGGAAGCGCCGCCGTGCGGGAGCACGGCGGCGCGGTGCGGGCCCCCGGCCCGTTCCCGGGGCGGGGCGGGGCGAAGGACGGGACCGGTGTCAGTACGCGGCGACGGCGGCCTCGGCGGGCCGGACGCGCATGGCCAGCCAGGTGGGCAGCCAGGTGGCGCCCAGGGTGAGCACGGTGGCGATGAGGACCACGACCAGGTAGATCCAGACCGGGCCGGAGGGCACCGGGGTGCCGCTGACCGCGATGCTGAAGGGGACCAGGCTGACCAGGGAGGCGAAGGTGCCGAGCACGATGCCGATGACCGCCACCAGCGCGGCCTCCACGCCCGTCATCTCCATCACCTGGCGCGGGGTGGCCCCGGTGAGCCGCTGCAGGCCGAACTCCCTGCGGCGCTGGGTCGTGGTCATCACCTGGGTGTTGACCACCGAGATCGCGGTGTAGACGATGATCATCCCTACCAGCAGGTAGTTCACCCACGCCTGGGTCTGCTCCTGCTCGCCGTGGGCGGCGATCAGGGCGTCCCGGCCGGAGACCTGCGCACCGAGCCCGCCGATGGCCTCGGACAGCCGGTCCAGGTCGGCGTCGGGCGTGGTGCGCACCAGGATCTGGGTGGGCAGGCCGGCCGTGGTGTGGGCGGCGAGCAGACGGGCGGGCAGCACGACGGTCTCGGCGCCCGGTCCCGCGGACAGCAGTGCGACGATCCTGAGGTCGACCCGCGAGCGGTCGCCCAGCCGCATCGTGATCGTGTCCCCCACCTTCCGGGACAGGCGCCGCGCGTGCTCGGCCGTCAGCGCCACGGTGTCGCCCCGGAGATCGGTGATCGCACCGGAGGCGACGGTCATGGCCATGGTCTGGGCCGCGCCCTCGGCGGTGGCCCCGCGCAGTTGCCAGCCGTCCTCGGGCGTGCCGGCGTCGTACGGGCTCTCGACGAAGCCGGTGCTGGTGACGAACTCCGACGCGGCGGTGACCCCGGGGACGGCACGGACGCGGTCCAGCAGTCCGGGGGCGAGACCTCCGCTCGGCGAGGTCACCACGGCGTCGGCCCGCAGGCTCTCGACGAAGGCGCGCTCGCCCGCGGCGACCTGGGTGGTCTGGACGTAGAGGTTGGCGGTGGCCACCCCGGTCGCGAGCATGATCGGAGTCACCGCGGCGGCCACCCGGACGATCCGGGTCCGCGCGTTGGTCACCGCGAGCTCGCCGGACGGCGCGGAGATCCGGCGGAACGGCCCGCTCAGCACGGCGACCATCCCCTTCGTGATGACGGGGGACAGGAGCGCCAGCGCGATGGCCCACAGCAGCACCGCGGGTCCCGCCGTGGCGGCCGCCTGCGGACCCTCCATGACCAGCATCGTCACCATGGCCAGCGCGATGCCGCCGGCGAAGCAGATCACCGCCAGCACGGGGCGGAACCAGCCGATCTTGACGGGTTCCAGGGCGGCGTCGGCGAGCGCCTCCGTCGGCTTGGCCAGCGCGGCGCGCCTGGCGGCCACCAGAGCCGCCGCGAACGAGGTGACCAGGGACACGCTCACCGCGATCAGGGCGGGGATCCAGCCCTGGTGGAACACCACCTTCTCCGGCACCATGCCGGCGCCGGCCAGCCGGTCGAACAGCCAGCCGCCGAGGTAGGGGCCGAGCACGCTGCCCAGCGCCGCGGCGAACACGGCCATCACCATCGCCTCGCCCAGCACCAGCCGGCGGACCTGGCCGGGGGTCGTGCCGATCGCGCGCAGCAGCGCCATCTCGCGCTGCCTCTGGTGGACGGAGAGCCCCAGGGTGCTGGCCACCACGAAGATCACAACGATGATCAGCAGCCCGCCGAACACCCCCGCCAGGGTGATCAGGCTCTCGCTGCCGACCGCCGACTCCAGGAACTCGGCCCTGCCGCGCTCGTCGCCGGTGAGCACCACCGCGCCCTGGCCGGCGAGCGCCGTCCGGACGCGCGCGCCGAGCTCCTCCGCGTCGACGCCCGCCGCGGCCAGGATGCCGACGGCGTCCACCTTCCCGCCGCGGCCGGTGAGGTTCTGCACGTCGGCGGAGAGGAAGAAGACGGGCGCCTCCGCGACCTCCCGGTCGCCGGGAGGTGTGACGAGGCCGCTCACCCGGTAGGTGCCGGTGGTCCCGCCGGCCGAGATCCGCACCTGGTCACCGGTTCCGACCGAGGCCTCGGCGGCCAGTCCCGCGTCGAGCACGACGTCGCCCGGCCGGGTCGGCGGCGTGCCGCTGCTGACCGTGTAGGGCGTCAGCTCCGCCGACCCCCAGCCGTGCCCGGTCGCCCGGAGGCCGTCCGCCACCGCGGCGGGGAAGGACACGTCACCGATCGCCCTGGCGACGCCGGGCACGGCCGCGATCTTGTCGGTCACGCCGGCGTCGAGCCGGACGCGCTCGGGGAGCGTGACCCACTCGGACTCCTCCTCCTCTTCCTCGTCCTCCTCGCCGCCCGCGCTCTTCGCGGCGGGTGCGGCCTGGGGGATCTCGTAGGACTGGTCGCCGGTCACCACGACCGAGGCGGCGGCCAGGCGGTCGGGCGGTATGGCGAGCCGGATGCCCGTCTCCATCAGGCCGCCGCAGGCGGAGACGACCGCGGCGCCCAGGAACATGGCCACGAAGGCGGCCATGAAGGCGCTCCCGCGGTGCCGCAGGCTGCTCAAGGCGATGCCGAGCATCAGCGCCGCCCCCCCACCGGACGCGCGTCCCAGGCGCCGAGGCGGGTCATCCGGTCCGCCACCGCCTCGGCGGTCGGGCGGTGCAGCTCGTCGGTGAGCCGGCCGTCGGCGAGGAACACGACGCGGTCGGCGTAGGACGCCGCCACCGGGTCGTGGGTGACCATGATGACGGTCTGGCCGGCCCGGGTGACGGAGTCGCGCAGCAGGTCGAGCACCTCCAGCGCGGTACGGGTGTCCAGTGCGCCCGTCGGCTCGTCAGCGAAGATCACCGCAGGCTGGGTGACCAGTGCCCGCGCGATCGCCACCCGCTGCTGCTGGCCGCCGGAGAGCTCGGCCGGCCTGTGGTGCCTGCGGTCGGCGAGCCCGACCCGCGCGATCACGTCGGAGACGAGCGCGGAGTCGGGTGTGCGGCCCGCCAGCTTCAGCGGCAGGGTGATGTTCTGCACCACGTCCAGCGAGGGCAGCAGGTTGAACGACTGGAAGATGAAGCCGACCCGCTCCCTGCGCAGCTTGGTCAGCGCGACCTCGTCGAGCCCGGTGATCTCCTCCCCGGAGAACCTGACCGATCCTGACGTGGGACGGTCAAGTCCGGCCGCACAGTGAAGGAAGGTGCTCTTGCCCGATCCGGACGGGCCCATGACGGCGGTGAGGGTGCCGCGGCCGAAGGCCGCGGTGACCCCGGCGAGCGCCGTCACGGTGCCGCTGCCCCTGCCGTAGACCTTCTGCACGCCGTCAAGACGGACGATGTCGTCGATCTCCGAGGTCATCACTGGTGTTCCCTCCGTACGTCCTGCCGCGGGCGCGCGGCCCGGCCCGAGATGTGGTCCGTGATCTCCCTCATCACCGCTGCGGCGTGGGAGCTGAGATAGAAGTGGCCGCCAGGGAACACGCGCAGGGTGAACGCGGCGTCCGTGTGCTCCCCCCAGGCCTCGGCCTCGGCCATGGTCACGTGGGGGTCGGCGTCTCCGGTGAGGGCGATGATCGGGCAGCTCAACCGGGGACCCGGCCGGTAGCGGTAGGTCTCCGCCGCCTTGTAGTCGCTGCGCACCGCCGGCAGGATCGCCTGCAGCATCTCGTCGTCGCCGAGCACCTGGGCGTCGGTGCCGCTCAGCCGCTTCAGGTCGGCGATGAGGCCGGCGTCGTCGGTCAGGTGCACCCGCTCCTCGCGGTGGCGGGACGGCGCGCGCCGCCCGGAGGCGAACAGGGCGAGCGGCACGGTGCCCTCGGCTTCGAGCCTCCTGGCGACCTCGAACGCCAGGGTGGCGCCCATGCTGTGGCCGAAGAGCGCGACAGGGCGGTCGAGCCCGGGCCGCAGTTCCCGCGTCACCAGGTCGGCCAGCTCGTCCAGGTCGTCCACGCACCGCTCGCCGCGGCGGTCCTGCCTGCCGGGGTACTGCACCGCCAGCACGTCCACCGAGGGCGACAGCGCCCTGGAGACGGGGAAGAAGAACGGGGCGGACCCGCCCGCGTGGGGGAGGCAGACCAGGAGGGCGCCGGCGTCCGGTGCGGGATGGAACCGCCTGATCCAGGGACTGGTGTCGACGTTCGTGTCTGTCATGCTCGTGCGGCATCCTCTCTGTGCCGTTCACCGCGAGTCAGCCCGGTCGGCCAGCGGCGTCGGAAAGGCATGTGGAATCGCATTCTCGGTGCTCTCCATTGAGCCATAAGGGAGGCCTCTGCCTCCAGGCGGACGACCCCCTATTCGGGTGCCGCGGACCCCTGTTCCGGCCGGTCCCGGTCACGCGCCCCGGACGGGGAGCACCGTTCTCAACGGCGAGCCGGGCCGGTCCCACCGGCGCCACTCCCGCGGGTAGCCGAGGGAGACCTCCTCGAACCGGACCCCGTCGTGCCAGGTGGTCCGCGGGATGTGCAGATGGCCGTAGACGACGGCGCGGGCGTCGTGCCGCAGGTGCCAGTCCCGGGTGAGCTCGGTGCCGCACCACTGGGCGAACTGCGGATGGCGCAGCACCCGGGTGGGCTCGGCGTTCAGCGGGAAGTGGTTGACCAGGACCGTGGGGACGCCGGGCGTGCGGGCGGCGAGGCGGCGCTCGGTCTCCTCGACCCGCGCCCGGCACCAGGCCTCCCTGCTGGGATGGGGGTCCGGATGGAGGAAGAACTCGTCCGTGCACACCACCCCCGTCTCGTGCGCCCACTCCATCGCCTCCCGCTGCGACAGCCCCGCCGGGCGGAAGCTGTAGTCGTACAGCAGGAACAGGGGGGCGACGGTCACCGGGCCGCCGGGTCCGGTCCAGACGGGATACGGGTCCTCGGGGGTGATCACGCCGATCCGCCGGCACATCTCGACCAGGTGGCGGTAGCGGGACTCACCGCGCAACTGGACCGGATCGTCGCGCAGCGTCCACAGCTCGTGGTTCCCCGGCGTCCAGACCACGGTGGAGAACCGCTCCTTGAGGAGGCGGAGCGCCCACTCGACGTCGGCGGCGAACTCGCCGACGTCCCCGGCGACCAGCAGCCAGTCGTCGTCCGAATCCGGCCGCAGTCCGTCGAGGACCTTCCGGTTCTCCTCGTGGGCGATGTGGAGGTCGCTGATCGCGAGCAGCCGGCCACCCGTTCTCTCGATAGCGGTCACACCAGCGAGCGTAGGTGCCGTGCGGCCGGGGAAGAACGCCCCCGGCCGACATCACGGGGGCGCCGGACCCGGTCAGGGGGCGCCGGTCTCCGTGTAGGGGGACGGCCCGGGGTGCGGCCGCCGCTCCCGGACGCGGTCGGTGAGCTGGACGCGCAGGCGCTGCGCGGCGGGCGGGTCGATCCGGTCGATCACCGAGAACGCCTCCGCCAGGGTGGTGCGGGCCTCCGCGGCGTCCCCCAGCGCGGCGTGCGCGTCACTGAGCATGCCGAGGGCGTGCGCCTCGTCGAGCGGGATGCTCATCGTGCCGAACAGCGAGAGCGCCTGCCGGAGGTAGCCCACGGCCTCCGCCGGGCTCTCCTCCGACAGGGCCAGCTCGCCCAGGCCCGCCAGGGTCCGCCCCTTCGCGAGCCGCTCACCGGAGGCGTTGGCCAGCATCAGCGCGTACCGCAGCGAGCTGCCCGCCTCGGCGAGGTCGCCCTGCCGCATCCGCGCGATGCCGAGGCCGTACAGGATGTAGGTCTCCCCGGTGGAGTCGCCGATCTCGCGGACGGCCTCCAGCGCCTGGCCGAAGGCCTCCACCGCCATGACGGGTTCGTCCGCCTGCAGGCAGGTGTGGCCCATCCGGTGCAGCACCTGCGCCTCGGTCCTCCTGCTCACGCCGCCCCGGACCAGGTGCAGCGCCTCGGTGAGCAGCCGCTTGGCGCCGCCGGAGTCACCGCACTCCAGCCTGACCTGCGCCAGGTTGTGCAGCACGAAGATGGGCGTGGTCTGGTCGCCGGTCCGGCGGAGGATCTCCAGGGCCTGCTCGTAGCGGGCTGCGGCGCTCTCCAGCCGGCCGCTCATCCGGTCGAGGTAGCCGACGTTGGCGATGGTCATGCCGACGCCCTGGTCGTCGCCGATCTCCTCGAACAGCCTGACCGCCGCCTCGAAGTCGCGGCGGGCGTTGTCGAACCGCTGCTCGGTGCTGGCGAGCGAGCCCATCGAGTACAGCATGGCGGCCTGGCCGCGCACGTCCCCGGCCTGGCGGGCGGTGGAGAGCGCGATCTGCTGGGTCTCCCGCCAGTCGTCCAGGTAGACCCGGGACTCGAAGAAGGTGGCCGCGCCGATGGCGAGCCCCCAGCAGATCTCGCTGAAGCCCGCCTGCGCGGCCTGCCGGATGCCGGAGACGAGGATCGGGCGCTCGCGCTCGAACCAGTCGAGCGGTGCGGCGACCAGCTGGTCCACCAGTCTCTCCGGGGGCGACCAGACGGCGGTGGTGCTGGAGATCAGCATGCGGTTGTCGTACTCGCGGCGGCGGGCCGCGTCCACCAGGGAGAGCAGGCCGCCGAGCACCCGGGCGAGCGCCGCGCTGCGCTCGGCGGCCGGTTCCTCGATGGCGAGGCGCTCCCTGGCGAACACCCGGATGAGGTCGTGGAACCGGTACTGGGTGTGCACGCCCTGCCCGGTCCCGGTGGGCTCGACCAACTGCGCGTCCGCCAGGTCGTCCAGCAGGTCCTGCGCCTCGGGCAGCGGCCGCTCCAGCAGCGCGGCGCCGACCCAGGCGGAGAACACCTGCGACTCCAGGACCGCCAGCCGCCGGAAGAGCCGCCGCGCCTCCTCGCCGACGCTCTCGTAGGTGAGCGAGATGCTCGCCCGGATGCCCATCTCGCCGTGCTTGAGCTCGTCGAGCCTGCGGGTCTCGTCCTCGAGCCGCTCGACCAGCTGCCCGATGCTCCAGTGAGGACGTGCGGAGAGTCTCGCGCCCGCGATGCGCAGGGCCAGCGGCAGCCGCCCGCAGAGCCTGGCCAGCGCCGTGGCGGCCCCCGTCTCCGACTGCACCCGGTCGGCCCCGGCGATGCGGGCGAGCAGGTCCATCGCCTGGGCGGAGTCGAAGACGTCGACGTTGACGTGGACGGCGCCGGCCAGGCCGGTGAGCCTGCTCCGGCTGGTGACGATGACGGCGGAGGCGGGGCTGCCGGGGAGCAGCGGCAGGACCTGGCCCTCGTTGCCCACGTCGTCCAGCACGATGAGCATCCGGCGGTCGGCGAGCAGGGCGCGGTACATCTCCGCGCGTTCCTCCAGGCCGTCGGGGACCGCGGTGCCGACCACCCCGAGCGCGCGCAGGAACCGTTCGAGCACCTCCATCGGGCCGACCGGGCGGGAGGCGCCGCCGTGCAGGTCGGCGAAGAGCTGGCCGTCGCGGTACTCCTCGACGACGGAGTGGGCCACGTGCACCGCGATCGTGCTCTTGCCGATCCCGGGCTTGCCGACGAGGACGATGATCGGCACGGCGAAGCTGGAGCGATCCTCGACGGAGGCCGTCAGGCGCTGCCGGATGTCGTCGATCTGCTTGGTCCGCCCGGTGAAGTCGGCGATGTCGGTGGGCAGGAGGCGGGGGACGGCGGACGGGGTCTCGGGGGTGAGCAGCACGGGCTGCACCGGCAGGTCGAGACTCGAATCGGAGGTGAGGATGGCGTGCTCCAGCTGCTGGAGCCGCTCGTTGGGCTCCAGGCCCAGTTCGTCGATCATCACCTGCCTGGCCCTGCGGTAGACCTGCAGCGCCTCGGCCTGCCGGCCCGAGCGGTACAGCGCGATCATCAGCTGGGCGCGCAGCCGCTCGCGGAGCGGATGGCGCTCGGTGAGCGCGGCGAGCTCGGCGACCACCTCGTGGTGGCGGGCGAGGTCCAGCTCGAGGTCGATGCAGTCCTCCGTGGTGGAGATCCAGTGCTCGTCGAGCCGGCTCGCGGCGGACTGGACGAACCTGCTCTCGATGCCGTCCAGCGCGGGCCCGCGCCACAGGGAGAGCGCCTCCCGGTAGTGGGTGACGGCCCCCTCGCGATCGCTCTCCTTGCGGGCGTGCCGCGCCCGCAGGACGAGGTTCTCGAAGCGGCGGGAGTCGAGCCGGTCGTCGGGGACCTGGACGGAGTAGGCCTGCGACTGCGTGGAGATCATGTCGGGGCTGCCGTGGGAGGCGAGCAGCCGCCGGAGCGTGGAGATGCAGATCTGGATCTGGGCCCGCGACGTCGTCGGCGGGTCGTCACCGTAGATCGCCTCCATGAGCCGCCCGACGGTGACGGCGCGGTTGGCGTCCAGGAGGAGTACGGCGAGCACGGTCTGCTGCCTGGTGCCCCCGAGGTCCACCCTCCGGCCGTTGAGAGTGGCCTCAAGAGGGCCCAGAATGTGAAACTCCACCCGCATTTCTCCTTGAGGAAAGCTTCCCCCGCCCGTGCGCGCAGTTCTCACTGCTCGACGGGTGGTGAAGTGCAGCGCTCATCCCGTGTGGATCTCCCCCGCCTGGTGGATGGATCACCGTGCGGGAGAGGCCGTACGCGCTTTAACAGCTTTCGCGGAGAATATTACTTGTTAGGCGCTATGTACGCCAGCACAACCCGGTTGATGTCGTGTCGGACGAGTTCAGAGGGGTTGTCAAAGGCTGACCGGCACCGGAGCGGCACCGTGAAGCGGGTGCCGCGCCTATTGGTTGCGTCGTGGAATATTGCGGTTTCACCTTCGTTCGGCCCGGTCGGACCGACCGGCCCTGCAACCGAGATCGATTACCCTCCGTGACGAGAGTTCGGGTGCGGGGCGGGGCGGGTGCGCCACCGCGGTGCGACGTCCGGGGGGAGGGCGGCGGTGGATCCTGTGGACTCCCGCCCTCCCGCCCGGGTCTGACAACTCTGAGTAATGATCGGAAAAGGGCCTTGTCATCGCGACTTCCCGTCAGCGGGTAGCCGCCGGCGAAGACGGAATTCCGTCCCCGGTGAAACCGTCACCCGGCGCACCGTTTTTTCCGAAGATTATATCCGCGGTTCCGGCGGTGTTTCATGGAATGAAATACCGGGGCGATTGAATTGCGGATCACGGCCAGGGGGAGCAGCAGTAGGCGGGGCCGGCCGGGGCCGGGGCGGAAGCAGCGGCCGCACCGCTCGCGGGAATGGTCACCACGGTGAGGAAGGCCGCGGCGGCGGCGATTCGGATGATCCGGGTGCGGACGTTCTTTTTCATCTTCGACCTCTTGTCGTCGACTCGCGCGGCCGGGGGAGCGGGCCGCCGCTGTTGTTGTCCCGAATCTAGGAAACCCCGCCATCCGCCCGGTATCCGATCGCTTCTACCGTGCCATCAGAGCAGCTCAAGGCGTCCGCACAACCGGGAGCCGCCCGTGGATAGCAGTGCGAAGCCCTCCTGATAGCGGGATCGGGCACGCTGGCCGGAGGGCCTGACCGGCGAGCCCCGTCGCCTCCGGTGACGCCTGGGAGGATCCCGGGCCTTTTCGCGAGCCGGTCCGTAGCCGCAGGCTCCGGCAGATTGGTGTTCCACTAGAGATGAGCATTACCGTGCAGGCGTTGGATGGTGTGTATGGGCGTTCGGCCGCCGGAGTGCGGGCGCGATTGGAGCAGGTCGTCGACGACGTCTGGACGGTGGTGGCCGGCGCCGAGACCGACAGCAGGGGCTGTGTCGACGACTGGAGCGGCATGGATTTCGAACGGGGTCTGTTCCGGATCGCCTTCGACAGCGACCACTACTTCGCCGGCCTCGGGCTGAGCGCCGTCTACCCGGAGATAAGCGTCATGTTCCGGATCGCGGACGCGGCGCATTCCTACCGGATCCAGGTGACGCTCTCCCCGTCCGCCTATTCGACCTATTTCGGTTCGTGCGCCTGAGGGGCCCGCGGACGGGCGGCTCCGGTACGGGGCGGCTAGGGGTGTGACCGGTCTCTCCTCCTTCCTACCGTGTGATCTATTCGCAGCGTTGAGGAGACCCGCATGCGTGTAGAGAAAGAGATCAGAGCCGTCCCGGTCCGGGTCGACGGTCTGCCGCGGGAGTCGATGCGCGACCGGGTGACGGAACTGGAGCTGCTCCGGGACAGCGTCCACGAGGGCCCCGACCGGGAGGCCACGGCCAGGCAGCACGCCAAGGGCAAGCTGACGGTGCGGGAACGGCTCGACGTGCTCCTGGACGACGGCTCGTTCGTGGAGGTCGAGGCGTTCCGCAGGCACCGCGCGACCGGCTTCGGCCTGGAACGGCGCCGCCCGCACACCGACGGCGTGGTGGCCGGGTGGGGACGCGTCCACGGGCGCGACGTGATGGTGTACGCCCACGATTTCCGGATCTTCGGCGGGGCGCTGGGCGAGGCGCACGCCGAGAAGATCCACAAGACGATGGACCTCGCCGAGGCCGCGGGCGTGCCGCTGATCAGCCTGAACGACGGGGCGGGCGCGCGGATCCAGGAAGGCGTCACGGCACTGGCCGGTTACGGCGGCATCTTCCAGCGCAACGTGCGCTCCTCCGGAGTGATCCCGCAGATCAGCGTGATGCTCGGGCCGTGCGCGGGCGGGGCGGCCTACTCGCCGGCCCTCACCGATTTCGTGTTCATGGTGCAGGACACCGCCCAGATGTTCATCACGGGTCCCGACGTCGTCAGGGCGGTGACGGGTGAGGACATCAGCCACAACGCGCTGGGCGGCGCGCAGGTGCACGGCGCCCTCTCCGGGGTGGCCGGGTTCGTCTACCCCGACGAGGTCTCGTGCCTGGAGGACGTGCGCCACCTGCTCTCCCTGCTGCCCGCCAACAACAGGGAACTGCCTCCGCGGATCGCCTCCGCGGACCCGCCCGACCGGGTCAACGACGCGCTCCTGGACCTGGTGCCCGCCGACCCCACGCAGTCCTACGACATGTCCCGGCTGATCGCGGAGATCGTGGACGACGGGGAGTTCTTCGAGTTCCACGCCGGCTGGGCGCCCAACCTCATCTGCGGGCTGGCCGCCTTCGACGGCCGGGTGACGGGAGTCGTGGCGAACCAGCCCGCCCACCTGGCAGGCGTGCTGGACATCAAGGCGTCGGAGAAGGGCGCCCGCTTCATCCAGATGTGCGACGCGTTCAACATCCCCCTGGTGAGCCTCGTCGACGTCCCGGGCTTCCTGCCGGGAGCCGACCAGGAGCACGGAGGGATCATCCGGCACGGCGCCAAGCTGCTGTACGCCTACTGCGCGGCGAGCGTCCCGCGCATCCAGGTGATCGTGCGCAAGGCGTACGGCGGCGCCTACATCGTGATGGACTCCCGGTCGATCGGCGCCGACCTCTCCTTCGCCTGGCCCACGAACGAGATCGCGGTGATGGGCGCGGAGGGGGCGGCCAACGTCGTCTTCCGCCGGGAGATCGCCGCCGCTGCCGACCCCGCCGCGCAGCGCGCCGTCCGGGTCGAGGACTACAGGAGGACCCTCATGCATCCCTACTACGCCGCGGAACGAGGACTGGTGGACGACGTCATCGATCCCCGCGCGACCAGGGCGACCCTGGTCCGCTCGCTCCGGCTGCTGGAGGCCAAGCACGTCCCCGCGCCCGAGCGCAAGCACGGAAACCCGCCGATGTGATGGACGACCGCATACTGCGCGTCGTGGCAGGAGACCCGACGCCGGAGGAACTCTCCGCACTGATCTGCGTGCTGTACCGGACGGCCGCGGGCCGGGACGGGGAGGACGCCCGCGCGCTCCCGCCCGCGCCCCGCTGGAAGCCGCACGGCTACCGGTCGCCGCGTTCCTGGACGGCGGGGAGGCGGGCGCCGTGATCCGCAGAGTCCTGATCGCCAACCGCGGTGAGATCGCCGTGCGAATCGCCCGCGCCTGCAAGGACGCCG
>BMQD01000039.1 GCA_014647935.1 Planomonospora parontospora | reverse complement strand
CCCGCGCGGTCACCACCTCCGGCGTGCAGGGTCCGTGGTCGGGCTGGGAATCAGCCAAGATTGACGTCAACAAGCCCGCGGGGACCGGCCTTGGGATTCTGCCGGGTGTGCAAGCAGACGGGCGATGGACGATCTCATCGCTGACGCCCTGGTTCTACACCAAGGTGACCAGCGCGAACAGCGCCGCCTCCTACCTGGCCGCCGAGATCGAGCACGACCCGGTGGCCGGTCAGGGCTCGGGGCTGATCTGGTCGGGTAAGGGCACGACCTCCTACGCCTCCGGCGCGAACGCGTGGGTGAAGGTGCCAGCGGCCAAGCTGACCGACGGCATGGCGATCCGCTGGCGGGTGCAGGGCGTGACCACTTCCGGCGTCAAGGGGGCGTGGACCGATTGGCAGAGCGCCACGGTCGACCTGAAGAAACCGCTGGCTGATGGCTTGGGCATGAACCCCGGCGTCCGCGGGTCGGCGTCTTGGAAGGCCGGATCGCTGACCCCGTGGCTGTATGCGAAGGTCACCGACCCCGAGAACCGCGCCTCCTTCCTCGGTGTCGAGGTGGAGCACGATCCGGCCGCCCCTGCCGGGCAAGGCACCGGGCCGATCCACGCGGCCACCGCGACCACCTCGTATGCGTCCGGGACCAACGCCTGGGCGCAGATCCCGGCCGGCAAGCTCAAGGACGGCTGGCTGATCCGCTGGCGGGTGCAGGGCGTGACCACCACCGGCGTCAAGGGCCCGTGGAGCGAGTGGCAGTCGGCCACCGTCAGCGCGCTGCCGTTCCTGACGTTCTCCCCGGAGAACAACACCCAGGTCGGCACGTTGACGCCGGTGCTGTCGGCGCACGCCCAGCCGGTCAACGAGGCACCCGTCGTGTACTGGTTCCAGGTGTGTTCCGGTACCCCGGACAAGTGGACGTGGTGTGAGGACTCGCCCGAGTGGGACAAGTCCGGCAGCTGGCAGGTCCCTGAGGACAAGCTGAAGTGGGGCCAGACGTACTGGTGGTTCGCCAAGGCCTCCACCGGCAGCGCCACCACGGTCACCTCCTCCTGGCGGACCTTCACCCCCACCCCCGAGCAGGGCACGATCAACTCACTGCTGACCGCCGGCACCGAGGGCCGCGAGTTCAGCCACACGGCCGGCAACTACACCCACACCGAAAGCGACCTGACGGTGCCCGCCGCGGGGCCGCCGCTGACGGTGACCCGCACCTACAACAGCCTGGACCCGCGCACCGACGGCGCGTTCGGCGCGGGCTGGACCAGCCGCTGGGACATGCGCATCGAGGACGAGCCGCAGACCGCGACGCTGCTGGTGACCTACCCCGACGGCCAGCAACTGCGATTCGCCGCCAAGGGCGACGGCACCTACGCCGCCCCGGCCGGCACCTACGCCACCCTCGCGACCGTGACCGGGGGCGGCTGGCGGCTGATGGACAAATCCTCCACCTCCTACTGGTTCGACGCCTCAGGCCGGCTGACCAAGCTCACCGACCGGCGCGGCCGCGGCAACGAGCTGACCTACGGCACCGACGGCAAGCTGGCCAAGGTGGTCGCGACCGGCGGCCGGTCGCTGACGTTCACCTGGACCGGCGCTCACGTGACGGCCGTGTCCACCGACCCGGTCGACGGCACGCCGATCACCTGGACCTACGGCTACGACGGCGACAAACTCACCAAGGTCTGCCCGCCCGCGACCGATGGCGCGTGCGTGACCTACACCTACAGCGACGCCTCGCGGTATCGCAGCCTGGTGCTGGACGCGGGCCCGGAGGGCTACTGGCGGCTGAACGAGACGGCCACCGCCACCGGCACGAAGATCGGCAACGTGGTGGGCTGGCGCCCCGGCGCCGAAGAGGCCACGCTCGCCGGCGCCGCGGACGCCACCGCCGCCGTGCCCGGCGCGCTCGGCGGCGTCCCGGACACGGCCATGCGCTTCCGCGGGACGGCGAACTCGGCGTATGTGGCGCTGCCGGAGGCGACCATCAGCGGCCAGGGCGGCACCCTGGCGGTGGAGGCCTGGTTCAAGACCACCGCCTCCGGCACGGTGATCGGCCACCAGAACGCGGCGTCCAACGCCCCGTCGGCCTTCACCCCGGTCGTCTACGTCGGCACCGACGGCAAGCTGCGCGGCCAGTTCTACACCGGCGCATCCACGCCCATCACCTCGACGGCCAAGGTGAACGACGGCGTCTGGCACCACGTGGTGCTGTCCGGCGCCGAAAACACCCAGACGCTGTTCCTGGACGGCCAGGCCGTCGGCACGCTGGCGGGCACCATCACGCACGCCGACCAGTGGGAGACCCGGATCGGCTACGGCACCGGCTCGCCCGCCTGGCCGGCGACCACCAGCTCGACCGCGGCGTTCGCGTTCAACGGTGACATCGACGAGGTCGCCGTGTACGGCAAGCCGCTCGGGCTCGGCCTGGTGCGCGCCCACTACGCGGCCCGCGCGCCGCAGCCGCAGCTGGCCACGGTCACCCAGGCCTCGGGCCGCACCTGGGCCAGCAACGCCTATGCCGCCGACGGCGGCCGCCTGACCAGCCACACCGACCGGCACGGCGGCACCTGGAAGCTGTCGGCGCCGGCGTATGCCACCGCCTCCAGCACCCAGACGCTGGCGACCGTCACGGTGACCGACCCCCGCGGCGGGACGCTGTCCTATGTCAACGATCCGCTCCGCGGCAACCGTGCGGTGAGTAAAAGCGATCAGCTCGGCCAGACCGCCCGCTACAGCTACGACACCGGCGGGTTCCCAACCAAAGCCGTCGACCGCAACGGCAACGAAACCGAGCTGTCGTTCAACGCGCGCGGCAACGTGATCGCCAAGAAGACCTGCCGGACCGCGCAGGCCTGCTCCACCGAGTACTTCGACTACTACCTGAAGGTCGACGAGCTGTTCGACCCGCGCAACGACCAGATGACCGTCTCCCGGGACGGCCGCTCCTCCTCGGCCACCGACGACACCTACGCCACCCGCACGGAGTACACCTCCCACGGGGAACCGGCGAAGACGATCTTCCCGGCGACCGGTGACTTCCCCGACGGCCGTTCGACGAGCATCTCCTACACCGACGGCACTGAACCAGCCATTGGCGGTGGTAACACACCGGCAGGGTTAGTGGCTTCCCAGGAGGACGCCAAGGGCAACGAAGTCACCTACGCCTATACTGCGTCCGGAGACGTGACTGAGGTGAAGAGCCCTCTCGGTGCGGTCACCAAGCATGCGTACGACGCCATCGGACGACTGATCACCACAACTCAGGTATCCCAGACTCATCCCAATGGTGTGACCACGCACTTTGTCTATGACGCCAGGGGACGATTGTTGAGCAGTACCGGTCCCGGCGTGAAAAACGAGATCACCGATGTGACGCACACGGCCAAGACGGCCTACACCTACGATGCCGACGGCAACCCGCTCACCGAGACTTTCACCGATCTGACCGGTAGTGATCCGGCGCAGACGATGACCTACGCCTACGACGACGCCGGCCACATCGCGTCGGTGATCGACCCGGAGAACAGCGTTACCCGATCCACCTGGGATAACACCGGATCGCGGACCAGCATGACCGACCCGGTGGGCACAGTCACCACTTTCGCCTACACCGAACGCGGTGAATTGGCCTCCCGAACACTCAAGAACTGGACCGGTAGCCCAGTCAGCCCGCAAGCCGCTCAGGATGTGGTGCTGGAGTCCTTCGCCTACGACCCTGGCGGACGCTTGGCGACCCAGGTGGATGCGATGGGCCGCAAGACGTCTTACACCTACTTCAGTGACGGCTTGGTCTCGCAAGTGATTGCTGATGATGCTCGGTTGAACGGTTCCACCACAGCCACGGATGTGGTACTGGAGACCAATACCTACGACGCGGCCAAAAATCTCATCCGTCGAGTGACCGGCGATGGCAAGGAGCAGACGGATTACGCCTACGACGCGGCTGGTCGGCTAACTTCGACGATCCTCGATCCTGACGGCTTAAAGCGCACCACCGCCATGGACTACGACAAGGGCAATAACGTCATCAAGAGGACGTTTACCGGCTCCGGTAGTAGCAGCCGAATCGAGTCAGTCGAATACGCCTACAACGCCAGCGGCCAAATGACCCGACAGGTCATCGAGAACGGCGATGCCGACCTGACCTCCACCTGGGTGTACGACGATCGCGGGCTGCTGGTTGAGCAGATCGACCCTCGCGGCAACACCTCCGGCGCGACCGCGGCCGACTTCACCACCACTATGCGCTATGACCTACTGGGGCGACTCGTGGAGACGACTGCCCCGCAGGTCAGAATCGAAAAGAACGGGTCGGCCACCGAAAGCCGGCCGACGGCTCGATACGGCTACGACAACATCGGCCGACAGACGCACACCACCGACGCCGAAGGCCGCGTCTCAGTCTCTACCTTCGATAAGTCCGGCCGCCTGACGTCCACTGTCATGCCGCCTTACGCCCTACCGGGCGGCAGCACCCTCACCCCCAAGACCAGCTACGCCTACGACGCGGCGGGCCGTACTACGGCCGTCACCGACCCCCGCGGGTATGTGACCTCCACCGAATACGATGCGCTAGGCAACCCGGTGCGGGTGACGCTGCCAAGCGCCTCGGGGTCGAGCGGTGTCTCGATTTCGGAATATGACCTACTGGGTGAGCAACTGGCATCCGTCGATCCGACCGGTGCACGGACCGAAGTGACCTACGACGATCTCGGGCGGCAAATCACTCAGACCCAGATCGAGCGCAAACCCACCACGACCGCGCTGACCACCACCTTCACCTACGACACCGCCGGTAACCTCATCAAGACCGTGGCGCCGGACAACAAGGTCACCAGCTACACAGTCAATGCCATCGGCGAAATCACTGCCACTACCGGCCCCAGCGGCAACACCTCCACCGTTGTCTACGATGCCATCGGCCGCACGGTGAAGACCACGGACGCGCTCGGCAACGTCA
The DNA here is from genome assembly GCA_014647935.1 of Planomonospora parontospora. Lineage (GTDB taxonomy): Bacteria > Actinomycetota > Actinomycetes > Streptosporangiales > Streptosporangiaceae > Planomonospora > Planomonospora parontospora. The sequence continues at coordinate 31,259 of BMQD01000039.1, read as the reverse complement.
CCGAGGCCGAATATGACCTGGCCGGACGGCAAACCGCCGCCAAGGACCTGGACCCGTCCGGGACTGTGGTCCGGACGATCGGCTTCGACTACGACCCAGCTGGTAACCCGATCCACACTGCCTCCGGCGAAGGACACGTCACCTCGCGAGAGTTCGACGCCCTGGGCCGCCTGACGAAGCTGATCGAACCGATCTCCGTCGATAAATCGATCACCACCACGTTCGGCTACGACGCCACCGGCGCTCGCACCCGCTTGACCGATGGCCGCGGTAACACCACCTGGACCACCTACAACACCCTTGGCCTGGTCGAATCAGTCATCGAACCACCCACTACCGCTCATCCCAACACCGCCGACCGCACCTGGACTCACCTGTACGACGCGGCTGGCAACAGCATTACCACATTGCAGCCGGGCGGCATCCGCCTCGACCGCACCTTCGATCCTCTTGGCCAGGTAACCAAGCAGATCGGTACCGGCGCCTCGATCACAACTCCGGAACGGAGCTTCACCTACGACCAGTCCGGTCGTCCGACCGCCATCGGTGACTACGGCCTGGCCTACAACGACCGCGGTTTGCTCACCCAGGTGACCAAGGCCGGCAATCAAGTCGCGGCTTACACCTACGACGCTCTGGGCAATCCCACCCAACGCATCGACGTCACAGGCACCGCCACCTACACCTGGGACAACGCTGGTCGCCTGGAGACCGCGACCGACCCGGTCACCGGCCGTACCCTCGCCTACGACTACGACAAGGCCGACCGGCTCACCAGCAAGACCACTACTGATCCGGCTACCACCCACGCCTACACCTACGACGCACTCGACCGGCTCACTTCCCAGGAGCTGAAGAGCAGCACCGGCACTGAACTGTTGAAGATTGCCTATGGGTGGGACAAGGACAACAACCTCACCACCAAGACCACCACCGGCACCGCCGACGCCGGTACCAACACCTACGACTACGACCATGCCGGACGCCTGACCTCCTGGATCGCCCCCGACGGAAAAGTCACCGCCTACACCTGGGACGACGCTGGCAACCGGATCAAAGCCGGAGACGAAAGCTTCGTCTACGACGAGCGCAACCGGCTGATGTCCGGCGGCGGCACCGACTACACCTACACCCCCCGCGGCACCCTCGCATCCGAGACCACCAATGGGGTGACCAAGAACCTCGTCTTCGACGCCTTCGACCAGCTCATTTCCGACGGTGAGACTACCTACGGCTACGATGCCTTCGGCCGGATGACCTCTCGTACCAAGGGCACCAATCAGCAACGGTTCATCTACTCCGGAGTGACCAATGACATCGCTGCCATCAACGATGGCGTCGGTGCTCTGCAGGCTAAGTACGGCCGTGATCCCTTCGGCGACCTACTCAGTCTGCAGGAAGGCAGCGACCCCGCGCTCGGAGTGATGAGCGATCTTCACGGTGATGTGGTGGCCACTTTCACCGGCGCCGCGCTGGTCGACTCGGTCGCCTACGACCCCTTCGGCAAGGTCACCCACCACACCGGTACTAAACGCTCGGTCGGCTACCAAGGCGACTACACCGACCCGGACACCGGCAAGGTCAACATGCACGCCCGCTGGTACCAGCCCGGCAACGGCGTCTTCGCCTCCCGTGACAGCGCCACCCTGTCGCCAGACCCGTCGGTGCAGGCCAATCGCTACACTTATGGCAATGCTGGCCCGCTGACCAGCATCGACCCCAGCGGCCACGCCGCGATCCGGACTCCTGGCACCACCAGCGCCCCCGGGGCCAGCAGCACCTGGTCATCATCCGACAGCGACTCCATCGACTTCAGCGACTACTTCGTCAACGACAGAAACAGTGGCTGGGACACACCCATCAAGGGCTGCAGCGGCTTGGACTGCTTGTACACGTGGGGCCAGCCTGCCGGCCCTCTTGTTTACACCGGAATCGATGATTTCGAAAGCAAAAACTTCGGGTTTATGGCGTGGGCTCCAGAGTTCGACCCTACCGAAGCCAAGCGGGCTGGCTTCATGCATAACGGCGGGCAAGCACCAGAAGGCTATTGGGAAGCCGGACCCGAAGCGCAAAAATTGTACATGAATATATACAAAGTCCCATCTGCGACCCTGGAGGATCTCGCTGAAATCTGGAAGGCCATACGAGACATAGACAACAATGGAGGAGTAGCAGCAGGAGGAGGGGGAGGGGTAGGGGGTGCCTATGGTACTTCTAGGGCTTACTTTTCCAAAAAAGGTGGGCGCGGTAGCGCGCCAGACCCTTGCCGTGGAAGCAACAGTGAAAAGTGTGTTCGACTCCGCGCTACACACCGCTGGGACGGCACGCGATGGATTCCGAATAAGCCAGCCCAGCCTCCTCGCGTCACAAATGAAAGGCTCAAGAAAATCTTAATGTCGGGAGATGGAGGGATCTATGCCCGTCCAGGGACAAAGGCTGGCGTAGTAGGGGACGGAACGGTCTCCACAGGACTGGAGTTCGAACTTAAGACTGGCCTTACGATCGGTGGGAGATACCATCCGCTCAAGGCCGCTGGATTAATGTCGGAATTAGCCAACCTGCTGGAGGCGAACAGGAAGCTTGGTAACAAGCTCCTATCCGCCGCTGACAGACGGGTGGCTCTTGTCGAGTTCACTAAACTCTGGAATGTTCTGAACAACGTCCCCGATTCGACAGGGAAGATCACTACATGGCTGCAGGGCGACGGTAAAAGATTGCAGTCATTTGCCGGATCGGTAAAAAATGTCTTGAAAAAGTCTGCAGTAGCCCATATAACTGGAGAAAAATTTACGTACGATTCGAGAGGTAAGCCGACACATGCTCCGAGGACCGGTACCCCCCGCGGAGGTTTCCTTCGCTCTGTTGGTGCTGCCGGGAAAGCTCTCGGTGTCGCTGGGGACATATTTATGATAGGTGAGTACACTTTGCAATGGTGGGATTGTCTAGTCGACAATTATTGTCCTCGCCCAAGATTGGACAATCTGCCGGATACAATTTAGCACTCCAGCCGCACTTACCACCTCCGCCGACGCATCCGGTCTCCTCTTCCAATCAGGCGCCCTGCTCCTGCTGGAGACCCTGCGCGTCACCGGCCTGTACTGAGCAAGAAAGCCGGAGGTTACGTCGGATCAGCGATTGTCAGACCGGTCTCGGCGACGAACCCGTTCAGCAGGTCGGGCCGGTACTGCATGGATTTGAGCCGGCTCTTGATCAACGCGGTGAGCTGGTCGATGCCGTGAACGGCGAAGTTGAGGACCTTGGTGCGCAGGTTGGACCAGATGCCCTCGGCCGGGTTGAGATCGGGCGCGTACGGCGGAAGCCGGTAGACCAGCAGCCAATCGGCCTGAGCAGCGATCCACGCGCGCATTCGGGCGCTGACGTGCTCGGGAAGGCTGTCCCACACCAGCGAGATCGGCCCGCCGAGCTGGGCGTGCGCGGCGCTCAGCAGGGCCTGGAAGGCTTCCTCTCCGAAGCCCTTGGGCTCGTGCTTGCGGCGGTGGTAGGTGAGCGTGCGGTAGATCAGGCGGGTCCGCCGGCCGGGCTTGACGCAGAGCAGCCCGGCGATCGAGGTCCGTCCCGCTCCGCTATAGGCGACCGGCAGGACCGGCGTGCGGCCCGCGGGTGCCCACGTTCGTCCTTTGGGCGGCCTCAGACTCTGGCCGGACTCGTCGGCGAAGCAGAGCCAGGAGTCCCAGGCCGCCCGGGTGCTTTTATCGCGGGCCAGGTCCGCTTGACCCAGGTGGCGACCTGGTCCTCGTCGCGCCGGGCGGCCCGGTGCGCCGGGACCTGGAACGACCAGCCCAGCCGCTGGAGCAGGTAGGTAACCCCGCGTGGGGTGTAGTGGATGTGGAACGTCTCGGCGATCAGCAGCGCGATCCGCGCAGCGGTCCAGCGCTGGTCGTCCCAGCCGTGCGCGGCCGCGCCCTCGGCCAGGAGCGCCTCCAGGCGGTCGGTCTGCTCGTCGGTGAGCTTGCAGCCGGTGCCGGCGGTGCCTTTGGAGCGCAGTGCGGCCTTGCCGCCTTTCTGCCAGGTCCGGTGCCACTCGCAGGCGGATTTGCGGGTCACGCCCAGCAGGTGGGCCACCCGCGGTGGCTGGATTCCTCCGGAGAACATGTCCGCTGCCCGAAGCCGCAGCACCTCGCGCCGTTCTCGTTCGGTGTCGGACAGTCCTCCGCTTCTGTCGGAGTACCTCATACCTCCAGGTTGCCACCTGGGGAAACAGCGAGAACGATCGCCCTGGGCGCCTCATGACGCCTGGATTTCTTCGTCAGTACTACATTCGTAGGTCCGGTGGGAGTGGGTCACCGCGTCGCCGGTAATGGCTGATCAGAGCGCGTGTCTGGTGGAGCCGCCGGAAGTGTGACCAGGCCAGGACGTGATCGATGGCGTTGGCCGCCGGGATGAGCAGCCGGGCCAGGACGCGGCGGATCCCGGCGAGTGAGAGCCACAGCAGCCTCAGCCCGCCGGCGCCTCCAGAAGCAGGCGGTCTTTTCCCTTGCCCGCGGTCTCGTCGGCGTCGGCGGGCAGGGCGGCACGCATGGCGGCCAGGAATGCCAGCGCGAGCATGGCGATGGTGACGTGCCGGTGCCACGGGGTCCACTTGCGGACCTGGTAGGAGGTCAGGCCGAGCAGGTCCTTGCCGTGCTCGTTGTTCTCCTCGATCTTCCAGCGCATCCCGGCCGCGTCGATCAGCTCGGTGACCGGGACGCGGGCCGGGGCATGGGCCAGGAAGAACTCCACCTCCGTCGGGGCGCTGACGGAGCGGCGGATCAGCAGCGTGTGCGCGTGGCCGGGCGCGGGCGCCTGCCCGGCCACGGCGACTGCCAGGGCGGTCCAGTCGTAGACGCGCAAGCCCTTGGTGCCGGTCCCGCACGAGCGGCGCTCCCAGACCCCGGCCCGGCCGAGAGCCAGGATGCGGTCCAGCACGTGCCCGACCGGCTCGACGCCACCTCGGGCAGCGACCAGCGGCAGGTCGACCGGGACCGCCATCACGTAGGAGATCGCCCGTTCGTGGCAGAACGCGCACAGGTGCGGGTCGCGGCCGTAGCCGGAGTCGGCGCACAGGTAGCGGAACGGGGTGCCGGCCGCGAGCTCCTCGGCGAGCATGTCGATCACCAGCTGCGGTTTGGTGCGGAAGGCGACGTGCTCGGGCACCCCGGCCCGTGCCCGCCGCTGCGGATCACCGGCCCAGGACTCGGGAAGGTACAGGCGCCGGTTGACGAAGGCGTGCCCGGCGGCGGAGGCGTAGGTGAGCATGGGCATGACCTGGCAGTTCTCCACCTGGCCGGTCAGGCCGCAGTACTGGTCGGCCACGCCGACGGACATCTGACCCTTCTTGATCGCGCTGGTGTCGTCGGCGATCAGCACGCCGTCGGCGCGGCCCAGATGTGCGATCACGTGAGAGCGGACTTCGTCGCGCAAGGCGTCGACGTCCCATTTCGCGCGGTCCAGCAGGTGCTCGAAGCGGTGGGCGGTGGCGTGGCCGATGTGGTCGGCCAGCTGCCAGGAGTTCTTGCGGGGTACGTCGGCCAGCAAGGCGCGCACCAGGTCGGCGAAGGCCTGGCGGGGTTCGGGCCGGGTGAACAGGGGGCCGGCGATGCGCGTGATCAGCGCGGTCAGTTCCGCATCCCAGGACACGACGAGATCGTAGGTCAGAGCGCACGTCACGTACTGACGATGGACCAACCACATTCCGTGACGCAGTCAAACGAATCAAGATCTACGAATGTAGTACCGGTGCTGCGTTCCTCAAAGCATGTAGACAAGCCGGCGGCGCAGGCGTCGGGGAGCCGGTGGCGGCCGGCCCCAGACCCAGGGTCTGGCCTGCTGGTTGAGCTGGGCGGTCGCGATGCGGGTGGCGTAGTCGATGTCGCCCGGACCGGCGAAGGACACCCCGGCCAGGGCATGTCGGCGGAAGATCCGCCACCACGCTTCCTGCAGGTTGAGCCAGCATGCGCCGACCGGGATGAACGCGTGCCGGATCCGCGGGTGCTCGGCCAGCCAGGTTCGGGTGGCGAGGCTGTTGTGGCTGGACAGGTTGTCGGCGATCACAACGATGTCGCCGGTGCCGGGGTTGGCGTCCTCGATCTTCTGCAGGAACTCCTGATAGGACGCGCTGTTGCGGGACGGGGACGTCATCGTCACCGCGGTGCCGTCGGCCACGCGCAGCGCGCCGTAGACCCAGGTCTTGGCCGGTCCGCGCCGGTACTCCAGGGGGACCTTGATCCGGTGTCCGTCTCCTGACCAGGCCGGTGCCGGCGGGAACGTCCGCGGAGTGACGGGCCCCAGTTCGTCGGTGCACACGACGACCGCGCCTTCGGGCGGGTCGGTGTACAGGCCGACGATCACCGTTCTTTTACGGCGAACCCGGGATCTTTGCTGGTGCTCCAGGATCGGGTGCGCCGCCATCTCACCCCCTCGGCCAGCAGGATCCGGCGGACCTGGGAGCGGCCGACGGCGATGCCCTGCCCGCGGGCTGCGGCGGTGAGCGCGTCCAGGGTCCACACCGCCGGACCGGTCTCGTCGTCGGCCTCCGGTTCGCCCCAGGGTCGCCAGCGCAACCTGCCGGGCGGGGTGCTCTTGGCCAGCGCGATGATCTGTGAGCGTTCGGCCTGGGTGAGGCGGGCCTTGCGGCCGGAGCCGGGCCGGTCGCCGAGACCGTCCAGACCCTCGGCGTTGAAGCGGCGCAGCCGGCGGCGCACCGTTTCCGGATGGCAGCCCACCCGCTCGGCGATGGCCGGGCCGCGCATCCCGCTCCAGCTCAGCACCACGATCCTGGCGCGCTGGATCCAGTCGGCTGGAGCGTGACGGGCTCCGGCGAGCTTGCGGACCTGGCGTTCTTCCTGGGCATCGCGCGGCGCTCGAGCGCGCAGCAGTTTCGGCATGGCAGAACCCTCCCGCCAGGAAGGATTCCCCTGGTCAGGGCAACCGAGCGGTGACAATCTCCATACCCGTTGAGGAACGCAGCACCGGCCACCATCGAGGTTGACGGCCACAGCTCGCAACGCCGCCCCGCTTCACCTCCTACCAGGACAGGACCGCGAATTTTCTGAGCAACAGCGGCACGGAGAGAAAACCTATGTCGGCGCGCTGATGATCGCCGCGGGACCCCTCGGTTCGCCCACTATCCCATGTACGTGATAATGGGCTATTCTCACGTACACGAGCGATCATGGCAGCGCGTCGACCAGGGGATGCCTTCGCCAGGGCGGTGCGCGACTCCGGCGCGTTATCCGGTACATCCCCCCAGCCGGTTCAACGAGCCCCGCCCGGCGGCCAGCATGAGCGCGGCGCCGAAGGTCGCCGTGCTGCGCGGCGGGCACGTCACCCTCACTGCGGCCGCCGACGCCTTCCTGTCCACGGCGCGCACGGCCAACCCCAACACCCACCGCGCCTACGCCTCGGCCATCGACCGCGTCATCGCCCTGCTCGGCCGCGACCGGCCGCTGGCCGAAGTCACCGACAGCGAGATCGGCGCCGCGCTGACCGAGCTGTGGGGCGAGCGCGCGCCGGCGACCTGGAACCGCAACCGCGCCGCCGTCGCCTCCTGGCTGGCCTGGTGCCAGGCCAAGAAGTACTGGACCGCCCCGTCGGTGCCGGCCGAGGCCGAACGGCGCCGTGAGAGGGCCGACGAGACCCGCGCCGTGGCCAAGAGCGCGATCCACCGGCTGCTGAGCCGCCGCGACGTTCCCCTGCGGGAGAAGACGCTGTGGCGGATGCTGTATGAAACGGCGGCTCGCGCCGCCGAGGTCCTCGCCCTGAACGTCGAGGACCTCGACCTGGAAGGTCGCCGGGCCCCGGTCCGCTCCAAGGGCGGCGCCGTCGAGTGGGTGTACTGGGAGTCCGGCACCGCCCACCTGCTGCCCCGCCTGCTTCGTCTGCCCGACGGCACGTCGCGGACCCATGGCCCGCTGTTCCTGTCCGAGCGCCGCCCCGTCCCTGCTCGCCGGCCCGCGGCCGCCGACATCTGCCCGCACACCGGCCGCGCCCGCCTCGGCTACGATCGCGCCCGCGTCCTGCTGGACACCTACGCCGGGCTCGACCTGCACCAGCTGCGCCACAGCGCCGCCACCCATCTGGGCGAGGCGGAGATCCCGCTGCAGCTCATCATGGGCAAGACCCGGCACAAGAACCCCCGCACCGCCATGCGCTACGTCAAACCCGGCGCTGAGGCCATCGCCAAGGTCACCGAGGTGCTGGCACCCCGCCGCCGTGCCCACTGATCAACACAGTGGCGGCTCGCCGGAGCTACAGGAGTTCCAGGCCGAGTAGGAGGAATCCAACGTGCCAGGGGAACCCCGCCCACCCGGCGCGACAGCCGGGTGATTGCGCTGGCTAGGTCGCGAAAACACACCGTAGCCGAACGCTTCAGCCGACCAAACGAAGATCGCGAAAGATCAAGGCTAGATTGCCGAAGCGGCACAACTCCCATCTTTCATGCTCAGTCCACCAGCTATAGATTTCCCATCTGTTCGACAGTTCGAGGTCCACACAGATCATAAATTTCGGAAGGGAGCTCCGAGAGGCTTTCGACTATTTGTTCGACAACAAGCTCCCTTACATGAAGAGAGGGGTATTTTAGAAGCTCTTCTGTCGCTTGGAGACATCGGAATGATAAATCAATATTTTTTTCCTCAATAGCGGAGAATAGGGTGTCAGCCAGGCCGTATATATAATTCCAAAGCGTCACACATCCACCATCCTCCTCCGCATCCTCCTCGAGTCTGCGAATAAATTCCTCCATTTCAGGCACGCGGTCAGTGATGATTTTCCGCACCCTCATGTCTGGATATAGAGAATCCGGAAAAGAGTCTCCCTCGTCCAAATAGGAGCGGGCGAGCTCAATTAGGCTTTGATCCTGCTCTTTGTCCCCATCTTTCATTGTGTACCCTAAAATCCTCAAATATAGACACTGTATTTCATATTATTATACCATTAAGTCTGGAGAGGGATAGACTGCTGCGGCTACCATTAGTTCGTTGAATAAAACGTTCCGCCAGGCATCAATCCTTTAATGGTCGTTCGAGCGCTTTGGGGATGCGTGATGACCGCTCGCGTGCAAGCTCTATTGACACCTCGCCCGCTGGGAGGCCGGACGATTGCCGATTATATCTAACCAGTTCGTAGGTTTCCGAACTCTTCAGAGGCATTCCCCGATGTAGGCCAGAGCGGATCGGCGAAAAAGGAGCGCACCAGCGCGGGCAGCTTCTGTACGGCCCAGTGCTCCCGAAGTTACGGCGAGCCGCAAAGTAACTGACCGGTAGATATCAACTTCAGTGCGTAACCATCACGGGTGGTGCATACCTGCCGGTAGCGGACACCTTCCCCTTGATCGTGATCTCCATTCGTCGGGGATCGGTGATCGAGGAAAGGGCGCGCGGATGCGGAGCGAGTGGGAGCCGGACGAGCTGATCGATGCCTGGACGCTGGTCGAGGGCGACTGGGGCCTGGTGGGCAACAAGAGCGGCGCGACCCGGCTGGGGTTCGCGCTGCTGCTGAAGTTCTACGAGATCGAGGGCCGTTTCCCCGCCTACCCCGAAGAAGTCCCACCGGCCGCGGTCGACTACGTCGCCTCACTGGTGAAGGTGGAGCCGTCCCTGTTCGCCAAGTATGCCTGGCACGGCCGGACTATCGAGTACCACCGGGCGCAGATCCGCCGTACCTTCGGTACCCGGCCGGCCGGCGAGGACGACGAGGAGCGGTGGGCGCGCTGGCTGGCCGCCGAGGTGTGTCCGGTGGAAACCGACTCCGGCCGCCTGGCCGACGCGCTGCTGCGGCGCTGCCGCAGCGAGAAGATCGAGCCGCCCAGCGACGGCCAGGTCGAACGGGTGGTCGCCTCGGCGGGGCGCCGGTTCGAGGACGCCTTCGCCGCGCAGATCACACACCGGCTCGGGCCTCTGGTGTGCGGCCGGCTGGAGGAGCTGCTGGCCCGGCCGGGGCTGCTGGCGCAGCTGAAGGCCGATCCGGGTCCGCTGGGGCTGGAGACGCTGTTGACCGAGATCGGCAAGTTGGCCACGGTGCGTGGGCTGGGCCTGGGCGAGGAGGTCTTCGCCGGTGTCTCCGACCGCATCGTGGCGGCCTGGCGGGCGCGGGCGGCCCGGATGTACCCCTCGGACTTTCTCGCCTGCGATACCCCCGTGCGCTATACGCTGCTGACCGCGTTGTGCTGGACGCGGCAGGCCGAGCTGGTCGACGCGCTGGTGGAGTTGCTGATCGGGTTGATCCATCGGATCGGCGCCCGGGCGGAAAAGCGGGTGGAAAAGGAGCTGATCGGCCAGCTGGCCCCGGTGCCGGGCAAGCGCGGGATCTTCACTCGGATGGTGACCGCCGCGCTGGAGCGTCCCGACGAGACCGTCCGGGCTGTGGTCTTTCCCGCGGTGCCGGGCGGGGAGAAGACGCTGCGGGAGCTGGCCCGGGAGTTGATGGCCACTGAGAAGGTCATCGCTGAGCGGGTGCGCTACCAGCTGCGCGGCTCCTACTCGCACTACTACCGGCGGATGTTGGCGCCGCTGCTGGGCGCGCTGGTCTTCCGGTGCAACAACACCGCCTACCGGCCGGTGATGGACGCCATCAACCTGCTGGCCCGCTACACGGGCGCCCCCGGCGACGAGCGGCTGTACCCGGCCGAGGAGGTCGTGCCGGTCGAGGGCGTGGTGCCCAAGGCCTGGAGTGAGGCGGTCACCGATGCCGCCAGCGGCCGGATCGAGCGCGTCCCGTACGAGCTGTGCGTGCTGATCGCGCTACGTGAGGCGCTGCGCCGCCGGGAGGTCCACGTCGAGGGCGCCGGCCGCTGGCGCGACCCGGAGGAGGACCTGCCCGGTGACTTCGACGACAACCGCGACGTGCACTACGCCGCCCTGGCCAAACCGCGGGATGCGGCCGCGTTCATCGCCGACCTGCAGACGCGGATGAGCAGCGCGCTAGAGCGCCTGGATGCCGCCCTGGCCCAGGGCACGACAGGCGGGGTGCGCATCATCACCCGCGGCGGCCAGCCGTGGATCAGCGTGCCCAAGCTGGCCAAGCAGGCCGAGCCGACGAACCTTTCCGCGCTCAAGGCTGAGGTTCAGCGCCGCTGGGGCACCATCGACCTGCTCGACATCCTCAAGGACGCCGCGTTCCTCACCCGGTTCACCGATGCGTTCTCCTCGGTGGCCAGCCGCGAGGTGCTGGACAAGGCGACCGTGCAGCGGCGGCTCCTGTTGTGCCTGTTCGCGCTGGGCACCAACATGGGCATCCGGCAGATGGCCGCCACCGGCGAGCACGGCCAGGACGAGGCCGCCCTGCGCCGCGTCCGCGCGACCTACATCACCCGCGACAACCTGCGCGCGGCGATCGCGTGCGTGGTCAACGAGACCCTGGCCATGCGGGATGCGGCCTGGTGGGGCGAGGCGACGGCCACCGCCTCGGACTCCAAGCGGTTCGGCTCGTGGGAGTCGAACCTGATGACGGAGTTCCATGCCCGCTACGGCGGCTACGGCGTGATGATCTACTGGCACGTCGACAAAGGCCGCGCCTGCATCTACTCCCAGCTGAAAAGCTGCTCCTCTTCGGAGGTCGCGGCGATGATCGAAGGGCTGCTGCGGCACTGCACCGACGCGGACGTGCAGGCCAACTACACCGATACCCACGGCGCCTCGGTCGTCGGGTTCGCCTTCACCGAACTGCTGGGGTTTCGGCTGCTGCCCCGGCTGAAGACCATCGGCTCGATCCGGCTGTATGCGCCCGAGGCCGGCCCGAACCGCTGGCCGCGCCTGGAGCGGGTGCTCAAGCAGCGGCCCATCGACTGGGACCTCATCGGCCGCCACTACGACCAGATGATCAAATACGCGACCGCGCTGCGGCTCGGTACCGCCGAGGCCGAGCAGGTGCTGCGCCGGTTCGCCAAGGGCGGCCCCAAGCAGCCGGTCTACCGGGCGATGGAGGAGCTCGGCCGGGTGGTGCGCACCGTCTTCGCCTGCGACTACCTGGCGAGCGAGGACCTGCGCCGCGAGATCAACAGCGGCCTGCAGGTGGTGGAGAACTGGAACGGCGCCAACGATGCGATCTTCTACGGCAAGGAAGGCGTGCTGACTGGCGCCGAACGTGAGCACGCCGAGGTCTCCATGCTGGCGCTGCACCTGCTGCAATCCTGCCTGGTCTACGTCAACACCCTGCTGCTGCAGGCGGTGCTGGCCGACCCGGCCTGGGCCCGGCGGCTCACGGCCGAGGACCGGCGCGGCCTGTCACCGCTGTTCTGGTCGCACATCAACCCCTACGGCCGCTTCCACCTCGACATGGACAAGCGCCTGGATCTGTCCGGCGTCGCCTGAACGCAGCTTCTGGTCCTCCTGGCCCTCGTCACCGCCCGGCCGCCGCCCGAGCGCCCGCCACCACGGCCCTTTGATGGCTTTGCCGCGGTAGGCGACGTCGTGACGACGCGCCGCCACCCACGCGGTGACGGCCTGCTCGACCTTGTCGCGCGGGCGCCTCGTCGTAGGCGCCCGCGCGAAGATGCGGCTCTTCCAGCGCCACCGGTCCCCGCCGGGATGGGTGGTCAGGCCCCTGTGGCCGGTCCCGGTGACGAACTGGGACAGGTAGACGCCGTCCTCGCTGGCCTGTCGAGGATCGTCAGCTCGCCCACCGGGCCGTCGGGGTGGAGGTTGAGCGTCACGCACAGGCCGGGATCGACCGGGCCACCGGACGGCAGGACCGCGATGTGGCTGAGGGCTCGTGCCGTGCCCGACATGTCTGTCGCCATCATGAGTCGTCGGACGCGTGCAGGACGAAGGCCAGAACGTCGGCGAGCAGTGCCTGCTCCTGGTCTCTGGTCGAGCCGACGCCATGCCCGCCGTGTTCCTCGACGCGCAGCAGCACCGGTCGGCCGGAAGCCGTGCCCGCCTGAAGGCGGGCGGCCAGCTTCGCCGGCTGCCACGGCGGCACCCGCGCGTCGCGCAGGCCGGTGGTCAGCAGCACCGCCGGGTACGGCACGCCGTCCCGGACCCGCATGTAGGCATCGATGATCAGCAGATCGCGCAGGCCCTCCTCAGTGGTGAAGCTGCCGAACTCGGGCACGTTGATCGGCCCGCTCTCGGTGAACTCGTTGCGCGTGGCGTTCACCGTCGGCGCGTGCATCGCCATGGCCGCCCACAGATCGGGGCGGCGCACCAGCGCGCCGCCGGTGGGGATGCCGCCGGCGCTGGCGCCCTCGGCGGCCAGCCGTCCCGGGCGGGTGTAGCCGAGGGCGATGAGATGCTCGGCGCAGTCGATGAGGTCCGTGATGGTGGCCTCCTTGCGTTCGCCGCGCCCGGCCTCGTGCCACTGGTGGCCGTAGGCGCCGCCGCCGCGCAGGTGCGCGACGGCGTAGACGCCGCCGCGCTCGTACCAGGCAAGCATCTCGGGACGGAACTCCGGCAGGTCGATGAACCCGTGGGAGCCGTAGCCGGTGAGCACGGCCGGGTTGTCGCCGTCCAACTCCAAGTCCTTGTGGTGGATGACCGTGAGCGGGACCGGCGTCCCGTCCCGCGCGGGCACGTGCAGCATGCGGACGTGCACATCACCGAAGTCCACCGGTGAGCGGGGCGCCAGCCCGGTGTCCTGGAGGCACTGGCCGTCGTAGCGGTAGAGCCGTGGCGCGTCGGTCCAGCCAGCCACCAGCAGCAGGGCTTCGGACCGCGCCGGGTGGGTGGTCCACTCCAGGATCGCGCCCTCCACCGGCATCGGGAGGTCGGCGGGCTCGCCGCCGGACAGGAGCACGTGCCGTACCCGGCTGACGCCACCGTCGAGATCGCGCACCAGCAGCCGGTCGCCCACCACCCGCACCGACTCCACCACCCGCTCACCCGCGGGCACCACCACCCGGGCGCGGGACAGATCGGGTGCGGCAAACGGAACGGCCAGCACGCGCGAGCGCGGCGCGTCCCGGTGGGAGACCAGGTAGAGGGTGTCGCGGCTGGTGGCGAAGGTGGTCACACCGTCGGCTGCGCCCGCGACCTTCCGCCACGGGCAGGCGGCCGGGTCGGCCAGCCCGGCGCGCGGCGCCACGTATATCGTGCAGTCGCTCAGCTGCTCGCTGGTCCAGGGCCAGGGGCTGAGCGCGCCGTGGGAGATGATCGCCAGCATCCACTCGCCGTGTGGCGGCACCACCAGGAAAGGCCGGTCGCGCGGAGTCAGCTCAATGTGGGGGTTGAGGCCGCGGGCCAGCACCACCGCATCCTGCGCCGGGTCGGCGCCCAGCTGGTGCAGGAAGGAGCGGCTGTCCAACAGGTGCTGCTCCGGATAGCGGTGATAGACGAACGACCGGCCATCTTCCAGCCAGCTCAGGAAGGCGAAACGCGTCGTGGGCGGGATCGTCTCCCGCAGAGCTCCCGAATCGGCGTCGATCACGTGGATGGAGCTGTCCTCCGACCCGGAGGCGGAGACGGCGCAGGCGACGTGGCGGCCGTCGGGGGAGGGCACGTACCAGTCGATGGCGTGGTGCCCGTCGCCGGGCACCGTGCCGGGGTCGAACAGGACCCTGCTCGCTCCGTCGGCCTCGGTCACCGTCAGCACCGGTACGCGGGCGTCCGGCTCGCGTACCAGGGCGAAGACCCTGTCGGCTGCCATCGCCAGGCCGAAGTTCTGCGTGAGCGCACTGCCCAGTTCGCGGATCCGGGTCAGCAGGCCGGCGCGGTGCGGCAGGGCGTCCAGGTGCGCGCGGGCATGCCTGGCCTGGCCGTCCAGCCAGTGGTGGAACTCCTCGCCTCCGGCTTCCATCCACCGGTAGGGGTCCTCAAGCGTGATGCCGTGAAGGGTCTCGCGCACGACGTCCACCCGGGCGATCGGGGGTTCGGTGATGTCGCTCATAGGCGCATGATCATATGCCGGAGATCCAGCGACTTGTCGGACAGTGGATCACGCGTCCCTCCGCCGGGCTCGCCTGACGGCCATGCCGAGTAAACAACAGTCACGGCCTCTGACCGGCCTTATTACCCCTTTCCGGCGTACTTGATCTGCCCCCTTCCAGTGCCGCCGGTCGGCTGGCTCGCAGCTCGCGCAGGTCTGGGATGTGGTTGTAGAGCGTGCCGGGGCTCACGCCGAGCAGCCGGGCGATCGAGGTGATGGAGTGGGCGGGGTTGGGCAGCAGGTCCCGGGCCGCCTGCAGCAGTTCAGGCGTGGCCACGCTGGGCCGGCCGCCGATCCGGCCGCGGGCCTTGGCTGCGGCCAGGCCCTCGCGGGTGCCCGCGACGATGAGCTCGCGGATGAACTCGGCCATCGCGGCGAAGACGTGGAAGACCAGCCGCCCGCCCGGGGTGGTGGTGTCGAGGTTCTCGTGTAGCGAGGTGAAACCGATCTCGCGCTTGCGCAGTTCACCCACCATGGCGATCAGGTCGGCCAGCGAGCGGCCGTAGCGATCCAGCGACGGCACCACCAGAGTGTCCCCGACGGTCAGGAAGGCGTGGCAGGCGGCCAACTCGGGCCGCTCGGCGGTTCTGCCGGACTTCTTGTCGGCGAAGATCCGCCGGCATCCGGCCGCAGTGAGAGCGTCGAGCTGGCGTTCCAGCTTCTGCCCGCCGGTGGAGACGCGGGCGTAACCGATACGGATCTCACTGGATCGGGATGGGAAGGCGGCCAGCAGGTCGGCGGGCGGCTCCAGAGGGGTCGTCACATCTCCAATCCTCTCAACAAACGGTCTTCGAAGGTTGTTGAACGTTCGAGGTTATTGAAGAGGTTTTTGAAGGCTCTGCGGGACCTTCCGACACACTCTTTTTGTCGATTTCCGAAGTCGTCTGCATGGATGTCCGTAGCCCTGTGCACACCGGTCGTCCACCGTCACCTGGCCTGTAGGGGCGGTTCCGATGACGAGCAGCCGGGTCACTGCCGCGATCAGGCCGTGTGCGGTAGGAAGGCATACGTGACCGATCATCAGCGACACGGCCGTCAACGGCAGGACCGCTCACGTGCGCCCCGTCTCGCGGGGATCCTCGTAGGGGCGCCGGCGGCCGGAGCGGGATTCGGCGTAGCGACCTCCCTCGCCAACGCCGCCGCCCACAGCTACGCCGACCTCGAAAGCGAGGACTACACCACCAGCGGGTGGTCCATCGCGGAAGTCGTGAGCGTGCTGCTGGACTCCGGCTGGGCGTGGGCGGGGTTGGCGGTCACCGTGGGATGGCTGGCCTGCCGCGCCGGAGCAGATCGCCCCGCGGCGCTGGCCCGGGCCGCCGCCGCGGGTGCGCTGGCCCTGCTCGCGGCCACGGCCGCCTACAGCGTGGCGGAGACTCTGCGCAGCGGCGGCCCCTTGTCCTCCTGGTACATGGCCGAGCCGCTCGTGTGGTGGGTCACCAGCGTCGTCTTCGGGGCGCCTTTGGGTGCCGTCGGTGCGTGCATCGCGCGTCCGGGAGTGATCGGCTTGCTCGCGAGACTGACCGTGCCGGTCGGCGCCGCCGTCCAGATGATCGTGCTTCCGCCCGGCAGGAACGAGGTGATCGCGGCCATCGGCAAGACGATCGTGTGGGCCGCGGCTGCCGTGAGCATCGGCGTCGTCGTCGTCCGCTTCCTCGGCGCGCAGCGGCGCCGGCGCTCCCCGGCGGCCGCGGAGTCGCCGTAGGCGGCGGATCACCCTGTTCAAGGTCTCGGGACCGGCCTTTCGGGGCCCGCGGGCCGGATGGCCGCCGCTGCGAGGCCGTGCTCCGCGACGCCGACCTGGTCGGCCCGCTCAGTCCTGCGGCTTGCGCCAGGTGATGCTGTAGCGCAGCAGGAGATGACGACGGTACCGGGAGCCCGGCAGGATCTCGGCGGCCACCGCCCGCATCTGCCGATACGTCACCGGCGGCGGCCACACCGTGGGGGACGGGTGCTCCCAGTGGCCCTTGGCGGCGCGGTGGAAGGCGCCGGCGACGATACCGGCGAGGTCGCGCGGCAGGTCGCCCGGCATGGTGCTGCGGGCGAGACCGACGATGGCCAGGACCCCGCCGGGGCGCAGCAGATCGCGCATACGGGTCAACCCGGTGGCGGCGTCCATGTGGTGCAGGGTGGCCACCGACGCGACGACGTCGAACGAGGCGGGCTCGAAGGGGTGGGTGAGGACGTCACCGAGGAGGTAGTCGACGTCGTCCGGGTGTGCGCGCGCCTGGTCGATGCTGGGCGCGTGCAGGTCGATGCCGGTGACGTGCGGCACGGCCCGGCGCAGTTCGCGGGCGAGCATGCCTTCGCCGCAGCCGACGTCGAGGGCGTGCCGGGCGCCGTCGGGAACCGTGTGAAGGATGCGGGGGTGGTAGTGGATGTTGTGGTTCCACCGCCTGTCGTTCTTCGCCGTCATGTGATCATCCTGCCGGATCCGGGTGAACCGGTGCTCCCCCACGTGATCTGGTTTCGGGATAACCTTCGTTATCTGGCAAGATAGCGATCACCGGGGTAGCGCGAGCTGCGCGGCTGTCGTCCGGCGCGGAGCTTCGTTTTCCGGTTATCTGGCAACTCAGCGGATGGGGGGCGGCACGATGGATCCGGTCATCGCCGAGCAGCTCGGCCGCGCCCACCCGCTCGCCCGGCACCTGGACGACTTCCTCACCGACCTGGCCAACGCCGGCGCCTCCGCACACACTCGGCGCGCCTACCGCGGCGACCTGATCGCGTTCGCCGCCCACCACGGCGAGGACCTCGCCGAGCTGACCGCCGCGCCGATCCGGGCCTTCCTGGCCGAGCTCGCCGACCTGTCGGCGGCCAGCCGCAAGCGCAAGCGCGCCGCCGTCGCCTCCTTCGCCAAGTGGGCGATCCGGCACGACCTCCTGGACGCCAACCCGATGGACCGCATCGACACGGTCAAGGTGCCGAAGAGCCTGCCCCGGCCGGCTGCGGCCGCCGACGTCGCCAAGGTCCTCGCCGTGATCTGCTCTCGGCGGCCCCGCAAGGACGTTCCGCTGGACCGGCTGCGGGATCGGGTGCTGTTCGAGACCGCGTACGTGTGCGGTGCCCGCGCCTCCGAGGTGTGCGGGATCTACGTGGAGGATCTGGACCTGCGGCTGGACGACGAGCACGTGCGCCTGTGTGGCAAGGGCGGCACCGTGCGGACCGTGCTGCTGGACGACCGCGGCTATGTCGCGCTGCTCAGGCTGTACCTGGCCCGCGCCGGATACGGTGCCGGACCCCTGTTTCGGGCCAGCGTCAACGGCTCGGGCGGGCCGCTGTCGTACGACGCCGCCCACCACCGGTGGAAGGGCTACTGCGCCGCGGCCGCAGTGAGTATCAGCATCCACCAGCTGCGCCACGCGCACGCCACCGAGCTGATCAACGCGGGGGTGTCCATCGAAGCCGTCCGTCGCCGCCTCGGCCACGCCTCCGCCGAGACGACGCAGCTGTATGCGCTGCTGGATGACAAGGTCGCCGACGCCGAGATCCGTGCCGCCCGGCGCCACCGCGACCGCGACCGCGCGAGACGCTGACCGGTCGTCAGGGCCGCCGGCCGGGGAGAAGATCGGCGCGGCCGAGCTCATGAGGGCCGGGCAGGTAGCGCTCGGGGACGCCGATGTCGATGAGGTCCTGGCGTCTGCGGTTGAAGATCGAGAGCGTCCGGCTGGAGGAGGCGAGCATGACAAGGAGCCGGCGGGCGACGGCCGGGTCGGTGCGGGCGGTCTCGAGTGCCGTGATGAGCTCCTCCCGCAGGTGTTCTCGGCGGTCGGCCACGCCGGCGCGCCGGGGCGGATCGCCGTCGTAGACGGCCCGGTGCGGCTCGCGCATCAAGGCAGGACCGAGCGTGCCGCGGACGGTGATCGCTCCGCTCTCGGCCAGGTGCAGCGCGACCGCTGCGGCCTCCAGCATCGCTTCCTGGCATGCCCGATCAAGCTGCTCATAGGGCCGCCACACGGTCAGGCCGGCCCGCAGCGGCCGACCCGTAGCGTCCCAGATCAGTTCGAGGGCGGCGGCCGAGTGCCGGTGGATGCGCGAGGAGGAGATGCTGACCTCGTCCAGCAGGGTGCGCAGCAGCCGGAGCCAGACGCCGACGTGTACCGCCCGGCGGGGCAGGGAGACCGTGCCGGAGGTCAAGCCTTCTCGGGTGAGCCGGTCCAGGGCCAGGACGTGCTCGGACACGGTGCGGTGGGGAGGCGGCCGTCCCAGCGCGAAGGCGAGGGCGACGTCGCCTTCGGCTTCGAGGCGGCACACGTGCTCGGGGCAGCCGAGCATGAGCGGGAGCATCGCGGTGAGCGGCGTACCGCGGTCGGGGTCGGCGGCGCAGACAGGGCAGATCCACCGTGGCACCCGGCGGGTCGGGCGTTCGGCCCGCAGCCAGGGCCGCCATCGCCCGACGACGTTGGTGCCGGCCTCTCCCGGGCAGAGCAGGACCGAGTCCTGGCGGGCGTAGGTGTGGAAAGCCTGCGAGCCGTCGGCGGATTCGAGGCTCTCCAGCAGCCACGGCACCCATCCGGCGATCGTCGCCAACCGCAGCTCGGCGACCTCGACCCCGGTCCGCTCCGCCAGCGCCTCCAGCACCGGCCGGGGCGGATCCCAGTCCAGGTCGTCCTCGTGAGCCTTCCCGACCAGAGCCGAGGCCGGACCGAGGTTGTGGGTCAGCAGTTGCGCAACCGTCAGCTCGTAGCGTGCAGCGAGACGGCCGAGCCAGGACGACAGCGCTTCGCCCGGTCGCGGCGACGGGTGGACCGGCCACCGGCGGGCACCACCACCGCTCACAAGAGCTCGCGTTCGAACAACCGGCGCCGCTCGGTCGGCCCGCTGTAGGTCGTCATCAGCAGGGTCCGCTGGTTGATCGACTCCTCACCCGACTCGATCGCCACGATCGCCGCCTCGCTCAGCAGCGCCGACAGCTCGCCGATCGTCCCCTCGCTGCGGGTCAGCAGGTACTCGGCCATCTCCGGCGTCGAGATCGCCGAGGGGCGGCGCAGCGGGAACGAGGCGGCGAAGCTCGCCAGCAGCGACCGCGCCTCGGCATCGGGCTGCCAGCGCGGCAGCGCGAACGGCGCGAACCGGTTCTCCAACTGGTCATCGGAGCGGATCGCCAGGTGGGCCTCGCGGGTGCCGACCCCCACCAGCGGGATCTTCAGCTCGTTGCCCAGGAAGCGCAGCAGATTGAGGAACTCTCGGCGGGCGCTGCCGTGCCCGGCCAGGGTGTTGTGCAGCTCATCGATCACCAGCATCCGCACCCCGGCCTCGCGCAGCAGCCGCAGCGCCAGCTGCTCCAGCACAGCCAGCTTCATCACCGGCCGCAACGGCGCTCCCAGACCGGCCAGCAGCGCGGTGTAGAAGCGGCCGACATGCGGGTCCGAAGGCATCTGCACCACCAGGACCACGATCTCCTCCCGATCACGGTGCGCGATGACCGGGTGCGACCGCCGGAACTTCTCGATGATCATCGACTTGCCGTTGTTCGTCGCACCGATCAGCAGCAGGTTCGGTGTCCGCTGCCGCGCCGGCAACGCCAGCAGCTCCTCCAGCCTCTCCAAGGCCTGCGTGGCACGGGTGTAGCCGATCCACCGGTCGGCGCGCACATAGCGCAGCCGCTCGGCCGCGGGCAGCCGCGCCACTCGCCGGGCGCTCTCATGCAGATGTGACAGATCCTCCGGATCCCGGACCTCCGCATCGCTCACCACTGCTCGATCACCTCGAACGGCGCCGCGGCCGCCACAGGCCCGACATCCGCAGGCGGGGGCATCGCCGGTGCCGCTGCGGCCCGGGCCGGGACCGCGGCACGGCGCTCCACTGCACGGCGGGCCGTGCGGGTCGTGGCCGCCGCGTCCTCGGCGATCCGCCGCATCTGCTCCACCATCGCAAACAGCGCGTTCTCATCCACCTGATCGCGGCCCGCCTCGCGCAGCGCCGCGATCGCCGCGCGCTGCTCCCACAGGCTGATCGGCGGCCGCGACATCGTCCGATACGGCACCTCCAGGTAGGAGACGCCGTCGGGGTCCAGCGCCCAGATCCGGGAGATATCGCGCGGATCGCGCCGCAGAACGAACTTGCCCAGCTGCCCGCGGCGAGCGATCCACGGCTTGAGGCCGGCGCAGAAGTACTGGACGTGATCGAGGGTGAAGCCCGTCCTGCTCAGCACCCGCCGCTCGACCGGCAGGAAGTCGACCAGGAACGCCGTCTCGCTCACCACCGTCGCCGGGCGTCCTCCCTCGGCGACGCCCTGCTCCCACCGTCCGGCCGGGGTCTGCCTCAGCGTGCCGTGTACCTGGCCGTGGTAGACCGCCACCGCCACCGCCAGCCACGTGTTCAGCTCGGCCAAGGTCAGCACCGCAGCCGCCTGGCTGTCATAGCGGCCCCGCTCGGCCGGGTTGGAGAACGTGGTGCCCGGCAGCTCGTGCACCATCTCCATCATCGTGCCGATCAGCCGCTCGACGATCCCGCCGAAATGCGGCTGCCCCGGCGGCCGCCACGCCACCGCGATCCCGTGCTGATTACAGCCCCGCCGCAGCGCCTCGCTCTTGAACTCCGCCGCGTTGTCCACATAGATCTCGCGCGGCTTGCCGGACATCGGCCAGGCCGTGTCCACCCCGAGCCGTTCCAACTGCGGCCGCTTGTCGGTCGCCATGTGCGCCAGACACAAGCCCACCGACAGCGCCGACGGCGCCTCCAACGTGACCACCAGCCCGCACACGCACCGCGACGCCACATCGATCGCCACCGTGACGTACGGCCGGCCGATCGGCCGCCGATACCGCTCGTCCACGATCTCCAGATCCACGACCGTGTGGTCGATCTGCACCTGCTCCAGCAGCCCTTCGATCACCGGAGGCTCCCCGCCCGCCGCCCGCAACGCCCGAGCGGCGTCCGCACCCTGCCGGGCCGTGGTGGCCGCCACCGGATCCAGCCGCGCGATCCGGCGCTCCAGCGTCCCCCGCGACGGGATCGGCAGGCCGCGGATCCGGCACTGCCGGACGACTTCCTTGTAGACCGTCGTCACCGAACGGCGCTGCTTGGACAGGTACCGCGTCCGGATCACCTCCACAAGCAGCGCCTCGACCTCCTCCGGTAACCGGCCCCGGCCACGCCCACCACTCGATCGCCGGGGAAGAAGGTCAGAGGCCAGCCCCGAACCCGTCCGCCACCGCTTCAGCAACCCGTACACCTGCCGGCGAGAGATCCCCAACTCCGCCGCCGCCTCATCCGCCGCCGCCACCCGAACCCGCGGCTCCCGAGCCAACCGGCCGATCACCTCGGCCCGGCGGACGGCGACCTCCCACTCCTGCGCCGAAGCCGTCAGCACACCCAGCTCCGCCACACTCGCCACACCGTCGACCATGCCGACCTCACCGTTGTGCACACGAGTACGGACAAAGATCGACGGTAGTGCACGGGAGTACGGGAATCCGGAAGTTCCGAAGGCTGCTGCAACCAGCCGCATAACGCCAGGAAGCTGGTGAACACGACTACGGGAATCGACAGAAACATCGTCACCTAGATGATCTTCGCTGGCCGTCCCAGAAACGATCGTTCCGGCACCGCTCGTCGGTTAACTGACCGGCGGGTTGCACCGGGTACCGCTGCGGGCGTGGCTGTGGCCGCTGTCGCCGACGTCCTTCTATTTCGCCCCCGGCCTGGTCGCCTACGTCAGCCCGTGGGGCGGCGAGGAGCGCGATGTCGGGGTCGGCACGACGCACCGCGGCGTGCTGCGCCCGCTCGGTGACCTGGGCATCGACTGGAGACGCTTCGACGGCTGAGCGCGTCAGGACCCCTGCGGGCCGTCGAACTTGCCCCTGGCCTGCGCCGGCCGGGGTGCGAGGGATTCTCGCCGCCGGTGGAGTCGGCCCGAGGCCGCTACCCTCGCCAGGATGGGACTGCTGCTGGTGCTGCGTCCGGCGCAGCCACGCCCCAAGAGCCTGCGCCGGGCCACTCGGGCGCAGCGACGCGAGCACCACCGCGCCACCGCCGCGGAGTGGGAGACGGCCCGGCAGCGCGGCCGGCTGCTAGATGTGGAGGTGGACGTGCTGCTGTCGCTGGTCAACCGCTCCGAGGGGGGCAGGCTCCAGGTCCTTGGGCACCTGGACCCGTGGTCGGACACGGTGCTCGATTATCGCGATCTGCCGCGGATCGCGGCTGATGTCGATCGGCTGGAGACAGCTGCCGGTGATGACGTGCAACGCGCGCTGATCGCGGCCCTGCGGGAGCTGCTGGAGCGCTGGCGTGCGGAGCCGGGCCTGATGTTGCACTGCTACGGGGATTGACCTGTCCTGCCTCAGATTGGATGGGACAGCTCAGGGCGAGACCGTCTCGTTGATGTGAGGCATATCGATGGAACTCATCGCTGTGAGGGCGTGGGGAGGCCGTTCTCGTTGTGCGGTGTATGCAGCCATGGATTCTCCGGAGGCCAGAAGCGCAACCGGAAAAGATCGATGCGATAGATGTGCCGAGGGAAGTCGGGTTCCCGGTCGTTCTCCAGCCGTTTCCTCTGCACGCAGACCTCCCAGGTGCTCTCCCCCCGGCCGAGATCGAAGATCTCGTTGTAGGTGTCCTCACCATCGAGGGACGCGCTTAAAGCGGTGACCTGGCCGGAGGTGAAAGAAATCGCACCGGTCCAGTTGTCGTCCCACCCGTCATCCTGGCTGGACAGCGGCCGACCATCCCACAGCTCGTAGCGGACGTAGACATCGGCATCCCAGCCGGAGTCGAGCCTCACCACATCGAGGCCAACCTTTATCCACTCGCCCGGCCCGGGTTCGACGTCCCAATAGGAGCCAGCGATCTTCGCATCCGCCTCTGTCAGCGCCGAGACGACCCCAAGGAAGTTCTTGATCGCTGCGTCATCGGTCAACGCGCTGATCAGCTTGGCCATCCCTTACCTCCTGCGCACCGACTTCCGACGATCGTCGGCGTTGGTGATCGACATTTTTGACGATCATGCCTCATTCAGATGAGACGAACAGCTGTACGCCCCATGATCGATGAGACTGCCTCAAGTCCAGTGAGGCAGGGCAGCAAGCCAGACGCTCAGCGAGAAAGCTCCGCCGCTCCCCGGATAACTCTCCTTATCCGGGGAGCGGAACTGGGAACTCCCCGGATAATGTCGGTGCGGCCCGGCAGGCGGCGCCGGGAAAACTCCCCGGAGAAGAAGAGGGCCAGCTCCCAGTGCCGCTTACGACAGAGGGTAAGGACCAGGTCTTGGTCAGGGGTCGCCGCTCACCAATCGTAGGTGATGAGGTGCTGGGGCGGGGCCGTGATCTTGACGGGGGTTCCCCATCCCCGATAGATGATGTTCATCGTCATGGTCTCGCCGTCGCCGCCCTCCGGGCGGGTGAACCTCATGACGGCGTGGAAACGTCTCGGCAGATCATCCGGGCCCACCCAGAGTCTCCAGGTGATCGGTCCACCCCACGTGGCATCCTCCTCGGTCCCGAAGAACATTCCGGCCTGCCGCTCACCCAGCTGGGAAACCATCGCCGTGCCGCTGTAGAGGGTTGTCTTCACTCCCTCGAAGGTGCCACCGTCGGTGCTGGTCGCACCGTAAGCGGCACCCAGTTTGAGGAAGCCCGGGTTGATCCCGTTGATCAAGTCCTCTCCCCAGATGACCCCGGCCAGGTTCCGCCCGTAGCTCCATTTCCCCACCGTCGACGGCGACTTCCAGACGTACTTGCCCTCCTTGGACCGCACGTAGGCCTGGGAGTAGAACTCCCGGCCGATGCTGATCCCCCGGGAGCGGCCCGTCCCATCTGGCTCCTGGGAGATCTCCGTGGTGTCGGCGGCGTACACCCCTGAAGCCCTGAAGCGATACGCACCGGACGCCTTCATGTCCATCGCGGGCAAGGGCCCGCCACGTCGTTTGACGGAGAAGCGCACGCTGCTCTTCTCCGCGAACTGCTTCTTGATCGCTTTGACGACGGAGTCGAGAGAGCCCGATTCAGGGGCCGCGTGCACGGCGCCCCCGGGAATCGCGACGCTCAGCAGCCCGGCCATCACCAGCGCGATGCTCATGCGTCTCATGTTCAGATCATCACAGATGATGATCTCTGACTCGTCACGGCACATCCCTCGCCCAGCCTTATCGGCCAGATGGAGGAGAAGCCGGTGATGGTCTGCCGGCCTCGGGGAGAGTGCTCGGAAGCGGACGCCATCCCCGAGCCGTACCGGGGATCGTCTCCGTACCACCTTCACGGAACGGCGTTGTGGGCCGATTCGTGGAGCGGATTCCGGCCGGTACCCGGGCCCGATGGCAGAGGTTGGTCAGCTGTTCCACTTCCTTGGAAGTGGAACAGCGCGTCGGCCCCCGCCGCCGGACCCCCGAAACCGGCCGGAATCCGTTCCAGAAGCCATTCCACAAATGCCGTTCCACAAGGACCGTACGGAGACGGCTTCCGGTACGATCTCGGCATGTCCCCGGCCTTCGATCACCCCGCACGCGGTCTCGAACTCGGCTACGCCCGCGTCTCCACCACCAAGCAGTCCCTGGAGCGCCAGCTCGACGCCCTGGCCGCCGCCGGCATCCCGGCCGAGCACATCTACACCGACAAGAAGACCGGCACCAGCATCGAACGCGAGGGCCTGACCGCCCTGCTGGCCTACGCCCGCGCGGGCGACACGATCGTGGTGCACACCCTGGACCGGCTGGGCCGCAACCTGCGCGAGGTCCTCAACCTGGTGCACGACCTGGCCGAGCGGGGCATCGGCGTGCAGTCCCTGGCCGACCCGCTGCCGATCAACACCACCGACGCGGGCATGGGCCGCATCGCCTTCCTGCTGCTGGCCCTGTTCGCCGAGATGGAACGCACCTACACCGCCGAGCGCGCCGCCCACGCCCGCGCCGTCGCCGAAGCGAGCGGCCGCCGCATCGGCCGACCCGTCGCCCACCCCGCAGACAAGATCGAGTACGCCCGGCTGCTCAAGGCCCAGGGCGAGTCCCTCGGCACGATCGCGGCCAAGACCGGTATCCCCAAGACCTCCCTGCACCGCTACCTCACCTCGCAGCCCACAGGAGACAGATCATGAACGCCGCCGACCTCCACCGCGCGGACGAGAAGCACTCCGGCTGATGGATCGGCCGGTGTGGTTGCTCGACGTCGACGGCGTGATCAACGCCTCGCGGCCCGGCTGGGGCGCCGCCCCGCGCAGCGGCACCGCCTACTCCGGCAGTAACGCCTACCGCATGCGCTGGGCGCCCGCTCTGCTGGATCGCATCCGCGCCCTGCACCGGGCCGGTGATGTCGAGATCTGCTGGTGCAGCACCTGGTGCGCCGACGTCGACCAGTTGGAGCGGTTGTTCGCCCTGCCCCGCCTGGCCCGCGCCTGGTCCGGCCACCTGTCCGCCAGCGCCGCGGCGGCGGCCAAACTCGCCGCCGCACGCGACGTCCTGGCACGCGGGCGGCGGCTGATCTGGACCGACGACGTCGAGGTGCCCGAGAGCGGGCCGGTCCATGACGAGCTGACCAGGGGCGGCCGGGCCCTGCTGATCGCGCCGTCACCCGGCAGAGGTCTGCAGCCCGAGCACATGGACGCCATCGAGGCCTTCATCTCCACTCCGGCGGCCGACGGCCCCGGTTGCGGCGCGGACGCCACCCCCGCGGATGAGGCCCTGCTCATCGCACGGCGCCTCCTCGGAGGCGCTCCTCCGCCGCCGCTGTGAACGACGCGCGGCGGACCGGCGTCGGATGGTGCTGAAGCTTCAGCGCCACTCACCGATGAAAGTCACACACCACCCTGCCGATGATCTCCCCCGGCCGTCCCGAAAACGATCGTTTTCGGGACGCCTGCGACCTGGGAAAACACCCCGGGCGGGGACGGCAGGCGATCATGATTCCGGTTTTCCGACCGGAGATGAGGCGGCTCCCGGTCGTGTCGGCCTCTGGGGAGAATCGGACCGAATTTTGGCGGTAGCGCTCTTCGGTGCTGACGGACGTGGGAGGGCTCACGCCCGCATACCCTTTCAGCCAGATGTTCCGTTTTGCGACCTTGTGTGAGGGTGGAGTGTCAGCGAAACCAGATCACTCCGGACCCACAACGGCCGGGGTTACAGCTAGCGCGTATGCCGCTGTGATCGTCGTGCTGGCCGCTTTGAGCGTGTCAAGCTTCGCTGGCGGGAGTGGCAGTGGTCTGGAATTCATGCTTATCGCTCCCGCCACCTACCCGTTGGGGACCGCCACGCTTGACCTTTGTCAGTCGTCCGGACTCTGCTACGCCGAGGTCGGCCCCCCATTGCTGCAGAACCTCCTTCCCTTGATCATGACAACAGTCGGCGGGTTGATGCAGGCCGGCCTGCTCTGGTTAGCCCTTCGTGTCGGGTCGTCCATCAAGGACAGGCGGCAGATCCGCTGAGCGCTCTGCCGCCGCTGTCTTCGGGCGGGCAGGCGCGGCCGCCGGCGCTGCAGCGCGGGTAGGCGACGTTCTTGGCCGGGCGGTGGATCTTCTCCACCTCGATGTCGTGGTCCCAGCGGTCACCGAAGTCGTAGCGGTAGGCCAGCCGGGCCCCGGCCTTGGGCAGCAGCCGCGCGAGCGTCACGTCGTAGCCGCTCTTGGCATTGTCGCCGTACTCGATCCAGTCCTTGACGAAGACGTGCAGGTGGATGTTCTCCCAGCCCATCGCCGCCTGGATGATGCAGTGCAGCTCCCACAGGTTCGCCGTCGAGGCCACATGCACACGCCGCCACACCACCGGCTGAACGCCCCGCAGGCTGACCTTCAGCTGGTGGATGGTGTCCATGGCCTGCGTCCCTTCGGCGTGTCCGGCGACGGGCGCCACGGTAGCGACGCGATCATCGACGCGGGACCCGAGGCCATCTCCAGCGCCACCGCCGAAACCACCGTCAACCACATCATCAGCCGCCGCGTGGTCAAGAAACAACAGATGAGGTGGACACCCCGCGGCGCCCACCTGCTCCTGCAGATCCGCACCAGCGTCCTCAACCACGACCTCGAAACCGACTTCGCCCGCTGGTATCCCAGCTCAGACCAGAGGCTCAGCCTCGCGGCCTGACCTCAGCCGAACGTTTCAGGACCACACGAAGATCGCGAAAGATCAAGGTTAGCGTCCTCTATAAGCTCCGCTGTAACCCCGGCAGGGCCGGGCATCCGCGCAAAACCATCGCCGTCCTACAGAATCACAGGCCCACTCAAGGATGAAAAGGGTGCGCTGTATAGTTCATCCAATGGGAGCTGACATCGACCTATCCTAATACTGAGGAGATCATAAGTTCTGGTATTTTTCGGATATCCAGATGATCCACCTGCCGCTCCAGCAGGGGCGACTCGCCTTCCGATTTTCTCAAAGATCCCAGAACTTATGATCGCCTCAGTATAGCTCAGACTCAATCTACTGGAATGGAATGACTACATGATCTATGACATGATTGGGATGCTGTATCAGGTCCCGCCTTTGACTGTCGGCGGATTGGTATTTGTGGCGCTCTACTTGATCTTGCGTCGCACGCGACCGGGATCGGGCTATCTGCTGTTAACCGCTTCAGCTTGGTTCTTGGCCGCCCTTGACGAGTGGTACATAACCACCTATCAACCGTACATGAATATCCGCATCGATGCGCTAGCCTTCCTCGCTTTTATGGCCATTACTACGCCACTCGGCATTCTAATGGCAGTTTTCGGGAAGCGTATAATGCGTTGATCAGCAACCGAGGATGCCGTCGCCAGTTCCAGCTTCTGTGTCGTCCACAGGCGTTCAAGGGAGGCTTAACATACCGCCAGTCGGCTACCAGGCCCCTGGCGGCTATCTGGACCGAACTTCCTTCAGCGAGCGACGATCTTACAAACAGTAAGATCATCCGTTAAGTCACGGATTCACCTTCCGTCCTGCTGAGCACGCAGGTCATCGAGGTTAGCGTCATGGAATGTTCGGAGGTGTCAACCCGCACTGCGGGAGTGATGAATGTGATTAATATCATCACTCCCGCATCTATGCGCTAGTGTTTATTGCCTCTTCACAATCGGCCCTATGTGCTTTCCTCCGAACGCGCGCACCGCTTCATAGAACACATGCGCCCAATCCATACAGATGCGCCGATGGGATTTTGCGACAGAATTGGAGATTGGATCGCCATTGTCCAATACGCTGCAGATGTTTTTCTTCATAATGTGATACATCACAGAATCTACAGCGGCCCTCTTTTCCAATGGCAGATATCCACTTCTAATTAGTCCGTATCCGTAATCGTGAGAATCGCAGGCAACACGGAAATTTACCCCCTTTACTGGCCTGTCTCCAACTACTGGAGCGGAGCAACCATCATTGGTTACTCCCATTACATAAAGCACTGTCGATGTTTTAATCCAAGATGGGTGGCGCAGTTCTATGCGTGATTCCTCATCAATGTCAACCGCATGCGGGCATTTTCCGTGGAGCATGTAGTCGGCGGCGTACGGAACGGTACAGGATCCAGGGGTGCCCGAAGGAGGGCCAGCGCACCGACTCGATGCCTGCGCCCCGCGCGCTGCCGGTGCTCCGCGCGCTGCCGGTGCTCCGCAACCACCGCGGTCCTGGAAGTCGGTAGAGTCCTCCTCCACCTCGATCGGGACCTGAATCATGATGATGTCACCGCACCGGTCGAAAGCGACCACATCGATGGAAGGCTCACTCGGCTCAACGACGCCACCCGCGTTACTGGCCGCCCGCGCACGCAATGCGGTGGTGGACGTCTCCTTCCACGCCCGCTTGATCGTCGCGGTCACCTGCACCGTCCCATCGGCTGCCTCCCGCGGAACCACGTTCTCAACGGTCACCGTGGAATCCGAACGGGAGACACCCGCGGCCTCAAGCGCCTGCTTCTCCTTGACCAGCACGGGATTGAGCAGCGAGAGCTTCGCGGTACCCGGTGCCTCAGCGGTCACCCCGGGAGCCTGCCACACCGTGGCCGCGCGCCCCTCGAGCACGGCGTCCTGAGCCTGGTAGTACTCCTTGATCCGGTCCGCATACTCCTGTGCCGACGACCCCGATTGCCCGTCTGTGGCCAGGGCACGCGCGCCAGGGTTGGGCGCGCAGTCCCAGGACGGCGACGGGGACGGGGGCGGCGGCACCGCCTTGGGTGTGACCGTGGCCGATTCCCACTCACCCGCGCCGAACCGCGTCTTCGCCCGGACCTTCACCGTGTAGGCGGTACCGCTGGTCAGACCGGTGATGGCCACAGTCGGATCGGTGACGGTCAGCGTGCGCACGACACTGTCGCCCTGGGAGACTTCGACTTCATACCCGTCGAGCATCGCGAACGCCCCGTTGTCCTGCGGCAGTCCCCAGCTGGCGATGGCACCACCGTCACCGGGGGAGGCGACAAGATTGAGTACCTTGCTGGGCGGTCCTGGGGGCTGATAGGTGAAGGCGATCGACAGCTGCTCGGCGACGGTCGCTTCCCCGAAGGTGATGCCCTCCTCTTTGTTCGAGGTGAGCAGCAGCCACTGGTACGCGCTTCCGTTGATGTCGGCCTGCGGGGTGGCAATCGGCAGGGAATGGGTGATGTCGGGGTCGGCGTTGGCCGCCGCGTCCGAACCCGTGGTCTCGGCTGTTACCGGGTCCAGCAACGGCGTCGCGGTGATCACAGCGTCAGCCGGACACGACCCCGCGGCACAGGTCGGGGTTCCCAGTTTGAGGACCGCCTCGGCAAGCTGTACCCCGTCGGGGAGTTCGTTGAGCTTGATTCCCAGCACCGTCGCGGTCTTGCCCGTCCCGGTACCGCCGACCTGCATAGTGGCGGAATCGGCCAGCGGACACGGCGCACTGTCACAGGCAGTGGGGTCGGTTTTGGTGGTCTTGATGACGAAGCTGTCCTTGCCCAGAGTCAGGCGCCGGACGTCCACGGCGGGCGACTCGGCCGGGGTGCCGGGGACGGCGAAGCCGATCGGTTCGGTTTTGGCAGTGCAGACCTCCCCGGTGCCATCTTCGGCGCTGGCGCAAGCCTGCATCCGCCAGGTGTAGGCGGCGCCCGGCTGGATGATGCCGTCCGGGACCTGGAACGAGGCGCGCTCACCGCCGTTGGCGATACGGACACCGAGCGGGGCGGAGCCGACCGGGGTGCCCTTGTCGTCGTACAGGTAGTACTTGGCGGTGACCGGGCCGCCGCCGGGGCGGTTGACCATGCCCGACAGGATCGCCGTGGGCGGCGAGACGATGGCGGGCTCCTGGGCGGGAGCTTCCTGCGTGGTCGTCTTCGGGTCCGTCTGCTGCGTGACGGCAGTCGGCAGGCGACCGCTGTGCAGGGCGGTGATCTCTTCGGTGGTCAGCACCCGGTTGTAGGCGTGGAGTTCGTCGATGGTGCCGCGGAAGGAGTGCTGGTAGGCACCGTTGAGCTTGCTGCGGCCGATCAGTATCCCACCGCCGGCGTTCCAGGCAGCGGTGTAGTCGTTCTCGGCGACCAGTTCCCCGTCCT
>BMQD01000038.1 GCA_014647935.1 Planomonospora parontospora | reverse complement strand
CGCAAGTGCCTCGGCTACCGAACCCCGGCCCAATGTGTTGCCTTGACTCTTTGAATCTAAGCCATTTTTCATGAAATGCGCTCCGAGTAAGCCGCTCTCAAGCCGGGGCAGGCCGGGTGAAAGCAGCTCGTCGTACATACGAGGTGTCAGCGCGAACCCCTTTTCCGGAAGGACTCCTCCGATGAGCCGCACCTCCCGCTCACTCCTCGGCCTCGCCGCGGCGGTCGCGACGGCCGCCGCCGTGGTGGCGCCCGCCACCACCGCGCAGGCCGCCACCGCCCGCACCGCGTGCGACGCCTCCCTCGTCGCCCCCGCCGGCAGCCTCATCGGCGGCCTGTGGCGCTCCAACGGCGGCCAGAGCAGCGTCTACGGCTGCCCCGTCACCAAGGAGTACGGCTACCCCGACAAGCAGGGCTCCTGGCAGCGCTTCCGCAACGGCAAGATCGTCTGGTCCCCGAACCTCGGCGGCGGCACCCTGGTCCGCGTCTACGGCAAGGGCCAGAACATCGTCTTCAAGTGGAGCGGCCTGGGCCGCGACTGGGACTTCTTCAACGTCCGCTGGAGCAAGGACGGCGGCCGGGCCACCCAGGTCCAGGTCCGCAGGCTGACCCCGTGGAGCGGCCAGTACGTGATGTCCCCCTACGTCAAGGACGGCATCGGCACGACGACCAACGGCCACGAGGTGAACAGGTTCGCCTTCGTCGTCCAGGGCTGCGACCGCGGCACCTTCGGCTCCGACTGCGGCCCGTGGAGCATCCCCACCTCCATCGACCTCGCGCACTGACCCCCGACCGCCACCAGGCACGAGAAGGAGCCCTCCGATGCCCACCGCCCGCACCCTGCTCGCCACCGCCGCCGCGGCGGTCGCGGGTCTCACCCTCCTGGCCCCCGCCACCGCGGCGCGGGCCGCCACCGCCCGCACCGCGTGCGACGCCTCCCTCGTCGCCCCCGCCGGCAGCCTCATCGGCGATCTGTGGCGCTCCAACGGCGGCCAGAACAGCGCCTACGGCTGCCCCGTCACCAAGGAGTACGGCTACGCCGGCAAACGCGGCTCCTACCAGGGCTTCCGCA
Organism: Planomonospora parontospora; assembly: GCA_014647935.1. Classification (GTDB taxonomy): domain Bacteria; phylum Actinomycetota; class Actinomycetes; order Streptosporangiales; family Streptosporangiaceae; genus Planomonospora; species Planomonospora parontospora. The sequence goes on along the minus strand of BMQD01000038.1, from coordinate 38,755 downwards.
ACGGCAAGATCGTCTGGTCCCCGAACCTCGGCGGCGGCACCCTGGTCCGCGTCTACGAGTCGGGGAACAGGATCGTCTTCCGGTGGAGCGGTCTGGGCCGCGACTGGGACTTCTTCAACGTCCGCTGGAGCAAGGACGCCCACCTGGGCAACCGGACCCACCAGGTGAAGGTCGCCCGGCTGACCCCGTGGAGCGGAGCCCTGTCCCTGCCCAAGAACGTGGCCGTCGACTACGACGACACCGTCAGCCACGGCAGGGCGACGGACAGGTGGGCCTTCGTCGTCCAGGGCTGCGACCGCGGCACCTTCGGCTCCGACTGCGGCCCGTGGAGCATCACCAACGCCTACGTCGACTGACGCCCCTCCCCTGCGGTCCTGGATGTCGCCGGGTGTTGTGGAACAATCGCCGTATGCCACGCTTCAAGCTCCTCACCGTCGAGGAGGCACGGACGCTGAGCCGGAGCGAGCTCCTCCCCCGGATCGAGGAGGAGCAGAAGTACTGGTACCGGCGGATGAACGGCAGTGAGATCCGCGTCGGCGACGACGAGGCGTTCAAGACCTTCAACCAGATCATGCACATCGTCATCGCCCCGGGCCGCCCCTTCCCCGGGGCGCAGGGTTCCCTCGACGGCGATGCCCTCGACCGGGACTACTGGACGAGACCACTCGGCGAGCTCGGCGACCTCTGATCCGGGCGCTCCGGACGAGACCCGCCGACGCGGCGCAGAGGCAGAGCCGGGGAACCGGGAGCAGGACCCGCGGCACGACGGCGGTTCCCCTCGTCCGTCCGGCGAACCGCTGTCAGACCCAGTAGGTGTCGTGCCGGATGAAGAACTCCGTCATCTCCTCCTCACTGGGCCGTCCCGAGACGGCGAACTCCGCCAGCCCCTCGAAGTACCCCTCCCGTGGGGCTCCGGGCGCGAAGTGCAGCAGCATCGAGGCCGGCTCGCCCGACTCGTTGCGGAAGGCGTGCACGCCGCCCTCGGGGACGTGCACGTAGTCCCCCGGGGCCGTGTCGATCCAGCGGGCGCCGTCGAAGATCCGCACCGTCCCGGAGAGGATGTAGAACGACTCGGAGATCGACCGGTGGAAGTGCGCGTCCGGCCCCGACGGGTTCGGGCCCATGTCCCACCGGTAGAGGCCGAACCTCCCGCCCGTGGAGGCCCCCGTCGCCAGGTAGTGCACCACGGTGCCGCCGTTGGGATAGGTCAGCTCGGGCTCGTGCCCGGCGGGCCGGAAGGTCGCGTTGACCTCGCCTCCGTCGCCGAGATACCGCGGATCCGGATATGTCATGATCTTTAATTTACCGGTGCGCCCTGCCCCCGGGACACCGGCTCGGGCCGGCGGAGCTCCTCGGTGAACCAGGCGATGGTACGGCGCAGCCCGTCCAGGACGTCCACCTCCGGCCGCCAGCCCAGCCGGGACTCGGCCAGCGAGGTGTCGGGCCGCCGGACGGCCGGGTCATCGGCGGGCCGTTCCACGAACTCGATCGGCGAGGACGATCCGGTCAGGTCGCGGATCGTCTCGGCGAGGGCGAGCATGGTCAGCTCCGCCGGGTTACCGATGTTGACGGGGCCGGTGAAGTCGCTCTCCGCCAGGGCGAGGATGCCCTCGACCGTGTCGGTGACGTAGCAGACGGAGCGGGTCTGGCCGCCGTCGCCGGCCACGGTGATCGGTTCGCCGGACAGCGCCTGGCGGATGAAGGTGGGGATGGCGCGGCCGTCGTGCGGGCGCATCCGCGGCCCGTAGGTGTTGAAGATCCGCACGATCGCCGTGTCGGTCCCGTGCGAGTTGCGGTAGGCCGTGGTCAGCGACTCGGCGAAGCGTTTGGCCTCGTCGTAGACGCTGCGCGGCCCGACCGGGTTGACGTTGCCCCAGTAGCCCTCCCGCTGCGGGTGCTCCAGCGGGTCGCCGTACACCTCGCTGGTGGAGGCGAGCACGAAGCGGGCGCCCTTGTCCTTGGCGAGGCCGAGGGCGTGCAGGGTGCCGAGGCTGCCCACCTTGAGCGTCTCGATGGGGTGGCGCAGGTAGTCAACCGGGGAGGCCGCCGAGGCGAAGTGGAGCACGAGGTCGACGTCGCCGGGCACGTGCACGAAGCCGGTGAGGTCGCACTCGACGAGCCGGAACTCCGGCCGGCCCATCAGGTGCGCGACGTTGTCCGGCGAGCCGGTCAGGAAGTTGTCCATGCAGATCACCTCCGTCCCCCGCTCGATCAGCCGCTCGCACAGGTAGGAGCCGAGGAAGCCGGCTCCGCCGGTCACCACGGCCCGGCGGGCGCCCCGCCGGGCGCCGTCACCGTCTCGCCGGTGGGTCGGAAGACTCATCGGACGTTCACCTCCAGTCGGTCGAGTGCGGCGTCGAGGACCTGCGGGACCTCGATCCGCAGCAGCCCGGGATCGGGCCGCTCTCCATGGGGGTCTCCACGCGACCCGGCCCACAGCGCGGTGTGCGGCCCGCCGGGCGGCGGCCCCCACAGGGCGGGCGGGACGGGTCCGAACAGCACCACGGACGGGGTGGCGAACGCGCTGGCCAGGTGGGCCACCCCGGTGTCGCCGCAGACGACCAGCCGGGCGCGGGCCACCAGGGCGGCCAGTTCCGGCAGGCCGGTGCGCCCGGCCAGGACCCGGTCGGCGGGCAGCCCGGCGAGGGCTGCCACCCGCCGCGCGAGGCCGAGTTCCGCCGCGCCGCCGGTGACCGCCACGTCGTGGCCGGCCTCGCGCAGTCCCGCCGCCACCCGGGCGAATCGCTCCGGCGGCCAGCGCCGGGCGGGGTACGCGGCTCCGGGATGGACCAGGACCGGGCCGGTCCGCTCTCCCGCCGGTGCCGGTCCCGCCGGACCTGACGGGCCGGGTGAACCTGACGGGCCGGGCGAACCTGACGAGTCTGGTGAACCGGGTGAACCGGGCAGGCCAGGCGGGCCCTGCAGACCGGGCGTACCAGGCGGACCCGGCAGACGGGGCGTACCAGGCGGACCCGCCAGGCCGGGCGGGTAGGCGGGATCGGCCAGCAGCAGGTCGGCCGGGTCGGCGGGCAGGCCGTACCAGCCGAGCAGGCCGCACCAGCGGCGCACCTCGTGCACCTCCTCGCACCACCGCGGGCCCTCCGCCCCGGGGACCTCCGGGTGCGCGTGGGCCAGGAGCCGGCCCGGCCCGGTGCGCAGCAGCGCGGCGGTGCTCTGCGGGCCGCGGCCGTGCAGGTTCACCGCGATGTTCGGGGCCTCCACGGGGACGCGTTCGGGGACCGGGTCCGGTCCGGGCACGTCGCACAGCTCGTCGACGGCGCCGATCAGCGGCACCAGCCCGGCCAGCGCCGCCGGGGCCGCCAGCGTGATCCGGTGGCCGGGGAAGGCGCGGCGCAGCGCCCGCAGCGCGGGCACGGCGGTGAGCAGGTCGCCCAGCCCGAGCGCGCGCAGCGCCAGCAGCACGGGCCGATCGTCGCCGTCCCCTCCCGTCCGGCCCTTCCCGCGCTCCGCCGTCCCGGCCCGGCCGTCGCCGTCCCCTCCCGTCCGGCCCTTCCCGCGCTCCGCCGTCCCGGCCCGGTCCAGCCCGCTCATCGCGGTCCGCGCGCGGCCGGGGCCCCGGTCAGGGCCACGACGTCTCCGTGGACGGGCAGACGACGAGTTCCCTGACCTCGCAGCCCTCCGGCTGGCTCAGCGCGAACACCACGGCCGCGGCCACGTCCTCCGGCCTGTTGAGCCGCGCGTCGGGTCCCGGCTTGTACTGCGGGGCGCGGTCGTCGAAGAAGTGGGTCTGCATGCCGCCGGGGATCAGCAGGGTCACACCCACCTGCCCGGCGAGCTCGGCCGCCAGCGCCCGGGTGAACCCGACGACGGCGAACTTGGACGCGCAGTAGGCGGTGGCGTCGCTCAGCGCGCGCAGGCCGAGCGTGGAGGCGCAGGTCACGACCCGCCCGCGGGAGGCGGTCAGGTACGGCAGCGCGGCGCGGACGACCGAGGCGGTGCCGAGCAGGTTGACCTGGATCACCCGCTCCCAGCGGTCGGCGGGCACGTCGGCCAGGCGGCCGCAGGCGTCGGTGCCCGCGGCGGTGACGACCCCGTCGAGCCCTCCGCCCCGCTCCGCCAGCTCGGTGACGGCCCGCTCCGCCTCGCGGCGGTCGGACAGGTCGGCCACCACGTGCTCGACGTCGTAGGCGGGGACGTTCACGTCGGCGACCAGCGGCCGCCCGCCGGCCTTGGCGACGGCCTCGGCGCAGGCCAGGCCGAGGCCGGACGCGCCGCCGGTGATCAGGATGTTCCCCAGTGTCGCAGGCATTGCCGTTCCTCCAGGTCTCACAGCGCCGCGCGGGCGGCGGCGATCAGGTTGGTCGTGGACTGTCCGGGGACCAGGGGGAGGATGACGGTCTCGCCGCCCGCGCGGTGGACTACCTCGGCCTCGGGCAGGTCGGACTCGGTGTAGTCGCCGCCCTTGACCCACACGTCGGGGCGGAGCCGCTCGATCAGCGCGGCGGGGGTGCTCTCGTCGAAGACCGCCACGGCGTCGACGCACTCCAGCGCGCGCAGCACCTCGGTCCGGTCCTCCTCGCCCACGACGGGGCGCCCGGCCCCCTTGAGGCGGCGGACGGAGTCGTCGGAGTTGACGCAGACGATCAGCGCGTCGCCCAGGGCCCTGGCCCGCCGCAGCAGGCTGACGTGGCCGGCGTGGAGCAGGTCGAAGCAGCCGCCGGTGGCGACCAGCCTGCCTCCCGCGGCGCGGACCACCTGGGCGACCTCCAGGGGCGTGCGCGGCCGGTCGCCCAGGCCGGGGAGCCGGCCGCCGGGCGCCGGGTCGGGCAGCCGGACGGCGGCCGCTCCCCCGCCCTCCACGAAGCCTCCGGCCTCGCGGGACGCCGCCGCGACGGCGTCCTCGGCGCGCGCGCCGTCGCGGAGCGCCAGCGCGGCGGCCCCCGCGAACCGGTCGCCCGCGCCGCACGCGTCCGTTCCGGCCGCCACCTGGGGTGACGGGACCCGGACCACCGCGCCGCCGCGGCGGGCGACGGCCGCACCCCGGGCGCCCAGGGTGACGGCCACCGCCTCGGCGGCGAACGCGCGGGCCAGATGGCGGGCCGCCTGCTCGGGCGAGGTGTACGGCTCCGGCGCGCACAGCAGCCGGGCCTCGGCCTCGTTCGGCGTGACGAGCGCGCAGCCGGGGGCCGGGACCGGCCCGCGCGGGTGCGGGTCCCAGACCACCGGCGCCGAGGTCAGTGCGGTCGTCTCCCGCAGGGCCTCCGCCGTGCCGAGGCCGTAGTCGGAGACCAGGACCGCGCCCGCGCCGCGGAGCGCCGCGGCGGCCCGGCGGGCGTCGAGCCCGAGCGGATGCGCCCGGCCCTCGCCGGTGCCGAGTCCGAGCGGATGTGCCCGGCCCTCGCCGGTGTCGAGCCGGAGCAGGGTCTGGCCCCGGACCCGGATCCGGGTCTTGGCGACGGTCCCGCCCCGCAGCGGCAGCCCGACCACCTCCATCGAGCCGGAGAGCGCCTCCCGCAGCCACCGGCCGGGTTCGTCGTCGCCGAGCGCGGTGACCAGGACGACCTCCGCCCCGGTGCGGGCCGCGAGCAGGGCGGCGAGACCGGCCCCTCCGGGGCGGCGGTTGCGGCGGCCCGCGGCCACCACGGGGACCGGCGCGTCGGGGCAGAGCCGTTCGGCCTCGCCCTCGACGTCCACGTCGAGCAGCGTGTCGCCGACGACGACGAGCGGCCCCGGCCTCATGCGGCAGCCTCCTCGATCGCGTGGCAGAGCATGTGGATCACCGCGAGGTGCACCTCCTGGACGGTCGCGGTGTCGGCGGCCGCCACGGGGAGGGCGTCGTCGCAGAGGTCGGCGAGGGGGTTGGGCGCCGGGCCGGTCAGCGCCCAGGTCGTGAGGCCGCACTCGCGGGCGGCGAGCGCGGCGGCCAGGACGTTCGGGCTGGAACCGCTGGTGGACAGGCACATCAGGACGTCCCCGGGGCGCCCGTGCGCCCGTACCTGGCGGGCGTAGACCTCCTGGGCGCCGAAGTCGTTGGCGATCGCGGAGACGCTGGAGGTGTCGGCGTGCAGCGGGATCGCCGCGTACGGCCGGCGGTCGTCCCGGAAGCGGCCGACCAGCTCCGCGGTGAGGTGCTGGGCCTCGGCGGCGGATCCGCCGTTGCCGCAGGCGAGCAGGCGGCCGCCGCCGGTGAGCACGGCCGCGAGCTTCCGCCCCCAGCCGGCGATGGTCTCGGTCTCGTCGTCCACCGCGGCGAGCGCGGTGCTCAGGCGTGACAGGTGTGGGTGCATGGTTCTTCAGCCTCCCGCGGCGGCGGCGATCCGGCCCCGGGTCCGGTGGCCGGTGATCACGTCCAGGTAGACGGCCTCGGTCCGCTCGGCGATCCGGGGCCAGCCGTACCCGGATCTGGCGCGGCGCTCGCCGGACAGTGCGAGGGCCGCACGCAGGTCAGGGCGTTTCAGCAGGTCACTGAGGGCCCGGGCGAGGGCCCGGGGGCGGCGGGGCGGGACCAGCATGCCGCAGCCCGCCACCGTGTCCAGGTGCCCGCCGACGGAGGAGGCGACCACCGGGATCCCGCAGGCCATGGCCTCCACGACGGCGATGCCGAACGGCTCGTACCAGGGCACGCTGACCACGACGTCGGCCGAGCGCATCAGGGCGGGGACGTCGGCGCGGCCGACGCTGCCGACCACGCTGACCCGGTCGGAGAGCCCGTGGGCGGCGGCCAGCCGCTCCAGCCGCCGCGCCTCCTCGTCGTCCGGCGCGCCGCCGGCGATCACCAGTTCGGCGCCGGGCAGGGCGCGCAGGGCCTCGACGACGGTGCCGACGCCCTTGCGCGGCACCATGCGCCCGATGCTGAGGATGCGCGGCCGCCGCCCGCGCGGCGCGGCCGGGCCGTCCGGGTGGAACAGTTCGAGGTCGACGCCGCACGGCACGATGGTGACCCGCTCGGCGGGCACCCCCATCGCGATCAACTCGTTCACCTCGTCGGTGCAGGTGGCGACGGTCAGCTGGGCGCCGTGCCCGATGGCGGTCTCGGCGGCGATCCGCTGCGGCGGGCTGGTGTCCGCCGTGCCCTGCCAGCGCCGCTTCACCGTGCCGAGGGCGTGGAAGGTCTGCACGACCGGCACGCCGAGGGGCCGGGCGGCCTCCAGCGCGGCCAGGCCGCTCATCCAGAAGTGCGCGTGGACCACGTCGGGCCTGCTGCGCCGCCAGCGCCGCCGCAGGTGCGCGGCGAAGGCCGGCATGTACGGCGGCAGCAGGTCCTTGGACACGGGGGCGGCGGGACCGGCCGGGACGTGCTCCACGGTCACGCCGGGGCAGAGCGCCACCGCGTCGGGGGCGCCGGGGTCGTCGCGCCGGGTGTGCACGACGACCTCGTGTCCCCGCTCGGCCAGCGCCGCCGCCAGCGCCGCCACGTGCACGTTCTGCCCGCCGGCGTCGACTCCGCCGATGGCCGCGAGCGGGTTCGCGTGCTCGGACACCAGAGCGATTCTCATACGGTTGCCTCCCTTGGCGCGGCCACGCGGCCGACGGCCTCGGCGACCTCCTCGGCCGGGACGGACGACAGGCAGGGGTGGCCGGGGATCGGGCAGTTCCTGGCCCTGCTCCCGCGGCAGGGGGCGTGCTGGTCGCCGAGGACGACGGACGGCACGCCGTACGGCGCCCAGCGTGCGGCCGGGACGACGGGGGCGAACAGGCTGACGACGGGGGTGCCGACCGCCGCGGCCAGGTGGGCGGGGCCGGTGTTGGCCGCGACCACCGCGCACGCTCCGGCGATCACCCCGGCCAGTTCGGCGAGGTTCGTCCGCCCGCCGAGGTCGAGCACACTCCCCGGCCCGGCGGGCGCCCGGTGCCCGGGGGCGAGCCCGTGCTCGGCGGCCCCGGGGGTGAGCCCGTGCGCTGCGGCCCCCGCGGTGAACGCGTCCGCGGCGGGCCGGTCGGCGGGTCCGGCGACGCTCGCCGTCAGCACCCGCTCGCCGGGGCCACCGGTCACCACGACCCTGCGGCCCTCGGCGGCGAGCAGCCGGACCAGCCGGGCCCAGCTCTCGGCCGGCCACGCCCGCGCGGGCGCCGAGACGCCCGGATGCACGACCACGTATCCGGGCGGCCCGGTCAGGCGGCCGGCGTCGGGCAGCGGCCGCCGTACGGCGAGCCGGCCGTCGTCGCCGGGGGGCAGGTCGAAGCCGGCCTGGCGGGCCAGGCCCAGCATGCGCTCGGCCTCGGGCACGTCCGCGTCCTCGCCGTCCTCGTCGACGACCCGCCGCACGTCGAGCAGCGATCCCGGGTAGTCGGTGCTGATCGCGGCGATCCTGGGCGTGCCCGCCAGCCGCAGCAGCAGCGCGAGCGGGAGCGGCGACTGGTGGAAGGAGGTGAAGATCAGCGCCTGTTCCGGCGCCAGCCGCCGGATCTCCCTGATCAGCCGGGTGACGTGGGCGCCGGACACCGGCGGCGGTTCGGGGTCGATCCACGGGGTGCGCCACTCCAGCACCCGCGACACGCCGGGCAGGAGCTCGCCCGCCGCGCGGCCGTGCGGGCCCGCCAGCAGGACGACCTCCCGGGCCCGGGCGGCGACCGCCCGGATCGCGGGCCCGGCCAGCAGGACGTCGCCGGCGTTGTCGAGCCGCGCCACGAGCACGGTCCCCGCCCGCGGGCCCGCCCCGCCCATGCCGTCCATCCGGTCCATCCGGTCCATGCCGTCCGCTTGGTCCGCCCCGTCCGCTTGGTCGGCCCCGTCCGCCCGGTCCACCCGGTTCGCGGCAGGCCGCTCGGGTGGACCCGGCTCCGGGCCCGTGCAGGCGTCCGTCATCGGCGCGCCCTCAGCTCGCCGCGGAGGCGGTGCGCGCAGGCCGCCGGGGGGATGACCGCGCTGGTGACCGCCATCCGCCGGATCTCCTCGGGGGTGCGCGGGCCCGGGGCGATGCGCGCCCAGGCGAACTCCGCGGTCAGCAGCGCCCACGCCGCCGCCGCGGCGGCGGCCGTCCGCCGCCGCCCGGCCAGCCCCGCCCCGGCCGCCAGCAGGCCGAACCCGGTGACGAGCGCGTGCCGGCGGAGCCGGCCGGGCGCGCCGCCGAGCATCGCCCGCCAGCCGGGGCCGTGGACGCGCCGCATCAGCGCGTCGTCGGCGTTGCCCCGCTGGAAGCGCACGCTGGCCCAGAAGCCGTCGTCGCGGACCGGGTGCCGGGTGACGCGCTCCCCCTTGACCAGCCGGTATCCGGCCGCCTGCACGCGCAGTGCGAGGTCGGCGTCCTCCCGGTAGGCGCGCGGGAAGCGCTCGTCGAAACCACCGGTCCGTTCCAGGACCTCGCGCCGGTAGGCCATGTCCGCGGTGATCCAGTCGGCGTCGGCCAGCCCCGCGGTGTTGCGCTCGGCGTCGGTGGGCCTGCGGCCGGCCGGGAGCGGCACCTCGATGCGCCCCTGGCTGCCGCCCACGTCGGCGGGCAGGTCCTCCAGGTCGGCGCGGACGGCCTTGTCCCAGCCGGGCTCGGGGATCACGTCGTCGTCGAGGAAGACGATCCACGGCGTCGACGCCGCCCGCCACCCGGTGTTCCTGGCGGCGGCCGGTCCCCGGCCGCCGGAGCGCAGGACCGTGACCCGCCCTCCGGCCGCGCGTACGGCGGCCAGCACGTCGGCGTCGGTGCCGAGCGAGGCCGGGCCGACGAAGGGCGGGCCGCCGGGCGCGGCGGCGGGCCCGTCCGGGGGAACGCCGTCGGCCTCCCAGCCGTCGCCCGCGAGCGGGTCCGGGCGGTCGTCGACCACGATGACGTCGGTGCCGGGCTCCAGTGCCGCCAGGGTGGCGGTCAGGGTGGGGCGGCCGATCGTCGGCACGACAACAGTGATCATGAAGCGAACACCTTCCCCCGGTGGATCAGGTACGGGCCGAGGACGAGCAGGTCGACCGGGGCCGAGCCGAAGCACTCCAGTGCGTCGCGGGGATCGTCGACCATGGGCCGCCCGGCGGTGTTGAGACTGGTGTTGACCACGACCGGCAGCCCGGTCCTGACCTCGAACTCCTGCAGCATCCGGGCGAGCAGCGGGTCGCCGGCCCGGTCCACCGTCTGGATCCGGGCGGTGCCGTCGACGTGCACGACGGCCGGGATGCGGTCGCGCCACTCGGGGCGCACGTCGTGGACGAAGAGCATGTAGGGGCTCGGGATCGGTCCCCGCTCGAAGATGTCGGCGGCCCGCTCGGCGAGCACCATCGGCGCGATCGGGCGGAACTGCTCGCGGCCCTTGACGTCGTTGAGCCGCTCGGTGTTGGCGGCCCGGCCCGGGTGGGCCATCAGGGAGCGGCGGCCGAGCGCGCGCGGGCCGTACTCGCTGCGCCCCTGGAACCAGGCGACGATGCGGTCGGCGGCGAGCTCGGCGGCGACCGCCGCGGCCAGGTCGGCGGGGCGGTCGTACGGCACCCGCGCCGCGTCGAGCCAGGCGGCCAGTTCCTCGTCGGTCCAGCCGCGGCCGAGGTCGGCGCCGGGCATCGGCGCGGCCGGCTCCCCGGCCGCCTGGGCCAGGTGCAGCGCCCCGCCGAGCGCGGTGCCCGCGTCGCCCGCGGCGGGCTGGACCCAGAGCTCCTCGAAGGGGCCCTCGGCCAGCAGGCGCGTGTTGGCGACGCAGTTGAGCGCCACGCCCCCGGCCATGGTCAGCCGCCGTTCGCCGGTGCGCTCGTGCAGCCACCGGGCGAGGTCGAGCAGGACCTCCTCCAGCCGCTTCTGCACGCTGGCGGCGAGGTCGGCGTGGTCCTCCGACCAGGGCTCCCCCCGGCCGAGCCGCTTGGCGTAGCCGGCCCAGTCGACCGGCTCGACGCGGAACCCGCCGTCGCCGGTGGCGCGGATCAGCTCGCGCAGCTCGCCGAGGAAGCGCGGCTCACCGTAGGAGGCCATGGCCATGACCTTGTACTCGTCGCTGGAGCGCATGAAGCCCAGGTGCTCGGTGACCTCCTCGTACATGAGGCCGAGCGAGTGCGGGAGTTCCTGGGCGGCCAGGACGGTCAGCTCGCCGTCGGCGTAGCGCCCGGCCAGGTGCGAGACCGCCTCACCGCGCCCGTCGCAGACCAGGACGGCCGAGTCGCGGTACGGCGCGGCCAGCCCGGCCGACGCGGCGTGCGCGACGTGGTGAGGCACGTAGCGGACCTGCGCCGGGTCGAGGCCGGGCAGCGCGGTGGCCAGGAAGTTCGGGGCCCGGCGGGCGTAGGTGGTGCGCAGGTCCTCCCAGCGCTCGTCGAGTCCCTGCTGACCGGGCCGGACCAGCGCGGGGTCGTAGGAGTAGGCGACGCCGTCGAGGTCCTCGGGCTTGAGCCCCGCCCGGGCCAGGCACCAGGCGGCCGCCTGCTCGGGCGGCTCCCAGGCGGAGAAGGGCACCGGGCGCTTGCCGTGCTTGCGCCGACTGAACCGCTCCTCCTCCGCGGCCGCCACCACTTCGCCGTCGACGACCAGGGCCGCCGCCGGGTCATGAAAGATCGCATTCAATCCAAGGAATTTCATGCATTCGCCTCCCGCAGACACCTAGTCACTACCGAGAGGAGCGCTTCTCAAACACCGCACCCCGATAGAAGTGCAGCTAGACGGCTTGCAACCAGCACATTGTCACTCTAAGTAGTTTTTTTCTCGGTTAACCCCCGGGCAAACGGGAAGATAGGGAAAAGCAAGGGACGAAGCATTCGGGAGGAATGAAGTGCCGCACGACGAACGACCAGCCGCCATTCTTTTCGACCGTGACGGCACACTCGTGAAAGACGTTCCGTACAACCGCCGGCCCGAGCTGGTCGAGCCGGTCACCGGCGCCGGAGAGGTGCTCGACCGGCTCCGCCGCGCGGGCGTCCGGGTCGGCGTGGTCACCAACCAGTCGGGGGTGGCCAGGGGGCTGATCGGCGCGGAGGAGCTGGCGGCGGTCAACGCCCGCGTCGAGGAGCTGCTCGGCCCGTTCGACGTGTGGGCGGTCTGCCCGCACGATGACGCCGGCGGCTGCGGCTGCCGCAAACCCGCCCCCGGGCTGGTCCTGCGCGCGGCGGAGGAGCTCGGCGCGGACCCCCGCGACTGCGTGGTGATCGGGGACATCGGCCGGGACGTCGAGGCGGCCCGCGCCGCCGGGGCGCGCGGCATCCTGGTCCCGACGGAGGTGACGCTGCCCGAGGAGGTCGCCGCCGCCCCGGAGGTCGCCCCGGACCTCGCCGCCGCGGTCGCTCTGGCGCTCGGCTCCGCCGTGCCCGTCCCCGCCCGGGGAGCTGTGTCGTGAGGATCCTGCTCTGGCACGTGCACGGCTCGTGGACCACGTCCTTCGTCCACGGGGCCCACGACTACCTGGTCCCCCTCACTCCCGACCGGGGCCCCGACGGGCGCGGCCGGGCGCGGACCTTCCCGTGGCCGGAGGCCGTGCGGGAGGTGCCGGCCGACCGGCTGCGCGAGGAGGAGGTCGACCTGGTCGTCCTGCAGCGGCCGCACGAGACCGAGCTGGCCGAGCGGTGGCTGGGCCGGCGCCCGGGGCGGGACGTGCCCGCCGTCTACGTCGAGCACAACACGCCCAAGGGCGAGGTCCCGGCCACCCGGCACCCGCTGGCCGACCGCGACGACGTCCCGCTGGTCCACGTGACCCACTTCAACGCGCTGTTCTGGGACAACGGCCGGGCCCCCGTACGGGTGATCGAGCACGGCGTCCTCGACCCCGGCCCCCTCTACACCGGCGAGCTGCCCCGGGCCGCCGTCGTCGTCAACGAGCCGGTCCGGCGCACCCGCGTGGCGGGCACCGACCTGCTGCCGCGGTTCGCCGAGGAGGCGCCGCTGGACGTGTTCGGCATGAAGGTCACCGGGCTGGCCGGGCACCTGGGGATCCCCCTGGGCGCCTTCGAGGACCTGCCGCAGGCGGCGATGCACGCCGAGCTCGCCCGCCGCCGGGTCTACCTGCACCCCTATCGGTGGACCTCGCTGGGGCTCTCGCTGATCGAGGCCATGATGATCGGCATGCCGGTCGTGGCGCTGGCCGCGACCGAGGCCGTGGAGGCGGTCCCGCCGGAGGCGGGCGTGATCTCGACCCGGGTGTCCGTGCTCGCCGCCGCCCTGGAAGCCTTCACCGGGGAGCCGGAGCTGGCCCGGCAGGTCGGCAAGCACGCCCGGGCCGCCGCCCTGGCCCGCTACGGCCTGCCCCGGTTCCTGTCCGACTGGGACCGCCTGCTCGGCGAGGCGGCCGGGGGCTGATCCGGTGGTCTCCCCTGGTGACTCACGTGATCGCCGGGGCAGAGGGCGGGGATGAGAACGAGAGTGATCCTGGCGACCGCGGTGGCGCTGGCCGCCGGAGCGGCGTCGGCGGGCTGCGCGTCCGCCGACCGGGAGCCGGCCCGGTCCGCGGCGGAGTCGTTCTACGCCGCGGTGACCGCCGGGCAGGGCGGGCGGGCGTGCGCACTGCTGGCCCCCGAGGCCGCCGCGAGCCTCAGGTCCGGCGGTCAGGGGTGCGAGCAGGCCGTGCTGGAACTCGACCTGCCCGGCGGAGCGCCGGGCGGAGCCGAGGTCTGGGGGGACGAGGCCCTGGTACGGCTCGCCCGCGACACCGTCTTCCTGCACCGCTTCCCGCAGGGCTGGCTGGTGCGCGCGGCGGGCTGCCGGCCGCGCGGCGCGCTGCCGTACTCGTGCGAGGTGGAGGGGTGACCATGCGGGTGATGTTCGCCGTGACCGTCGTCGTCATCGTGGCGGGCCTGGCGTACGTCTTCGCCATCGGCCTGCTGCACCGGTAGGAGGAGGACCGTGAGACGTTTCGTCAGGGACAACGCCCTCAGCCTGTTCTTCCTGGGCCTGTTCGCGCTGGCGCTGGCCGGGCAGTCGGTGGCGGGGACCGCGGCGTACAACGACCGGCAGCTCGCCGAGGGCGGGGCTCCGGTCTCCTGGGCCGGGTACGTCACCTCCTCGGACTTCGCCGTCGACGTGGCGGAGAACTGGCAGTCGGAGTACCTGCAGTTCCTGCTGTTCATCCTGGCCACCGTCTGGTGGGTGCAGCGCGGCTCGCCGGAGTCGAAGAAGCCCGGCAAGGAGGGCCCGGAGAGCGACGCCGACCAGCAGGTCGGCCCGCACGCCCGGCCGGACGGCCCGGCCTGGGCCAGGGCGACGGACCTGCGGCAGACCCTGTACGGCAACTCCCTCGGCCTGGTGATGGGGCTGGTCTTCCTGCTGTCGTGGCTGGCGCAGTCGGTGGCGGGGCTGGCGGCCTGGAACTCCGAACGGCTCTCCCGGTTGCAGGACCCGCTGAGCTGGTGGGGGTACGTCACCTCGGCCGACTTCTGGAACCGGACCCTGCAGAACTGGCAGTCGGAGTTCCTGGCGGTGCTCTCGATGGTCGTGCTCTCGGTGTACCTGCGCCAGCGGGGGTCGCCGGAGTCCAAGCCGGTCGGCGCGCCGCACCGTGCGACCGACGTCGAGGGCTGAGCCGGGACGGTCGAGAAGTGAGCCATAACACCAGAGAAAGGTATTTTTAATAAGATAAAGGATATAAGGGTCTTAATCACCTAGAGCCGGGTAGGGAGCGATGCTCGGGGAGGTGGGAGTGTGAAGACCATGGACCGCGTCGGTGACGCGCGACGGCTGGAGGCCCTGCAGGCCACCGGTCTGCTGGACGCCCCCCGGTCGCCGTTGCTGGACCGGGTGACCCGGATGGCCGCCCGCCTGCTGGACGTGCCCATCGCCCGGGTCTCGCTGATCACCGAGGACCGGCAGGTGGTCGTCAGCACCGAGGGGACCAGCCCGTCCCTGTCCGAGCGGCAGAGCCCTCTGTCCCAGTCCGTCTGCCGCCACCTGGTCCTCGGCGACACCCCGCTGGCGGTGGCCGACACCCGCGGCGACGAACGGTGGCGCGACATCGTCGCCGTGGCCCGGGGCGAGCTGGCCGCCTACGCCGGCGTCCCGGTGCACGAGCCCGGCGGCCGGCCCCTGGGCACGCTCTGCGTGATCGACCACCGCCCCCGCCCGTGGAGCCCGGAGGATCTGGAGACACTGGAGGAGCTGGCCGCGACGGCGGAGGCGGTGATCGCCTCGCAGTCGAGCTTCCAGGAGGTCCGGCGGGAGCTGGAGGAGGAGCGGACGTTCCTGTCCGCACTGCTGGACAGCCTGGACGTCGGGGTGGCGGCCTGCGACACCGACGGCCGGCTGGTCCGCTTCAACGAGCCGATGCGCGAGTTCGTCCAGGCGCCGGAGCAGCCGGTGGACATGATCGCCTGGCCGCGGGTCTACCACCTGTTCGGTCCCGACGGCAGGACCCTGCTCGCCCCCGAGGAGGCGCCGGTGGTCCGGGCGCTGGTCAGCGGGCGCTTCGACGGCCAGGAGGTGGTGGTCCGCGCCCCGGGCAGGCCCCCGCGCCGGTTCACGGTCAACGGGCGGCCGATCGAGACCGCCGACGGACGCCGGCTGGGGGCGATGTGCACCGGCCGGGAGATCACCGACCACCACCGCATCCAGGTGCTCCGCGACGCCCAGTACGCCGTGATCAAGGCGCTCGCCGAAGCCGGCTCCGTCGAGCAGGCCGCCTGCGGCGTGCTCGGCGCGATCGCCGGCGCGTTCGGCTGGAGCTGCGGCGAGTACTGGCAGGTCGATCCCGGCGGGGAGCGCATCTCCCGCACCGGCTCCTGGGTCGAGCCCGGCCACGACCTCTCGGAGTTCACCGGTCCGGAACTGATGACCGTCCGGCCCGGGGAAGGACTGCCCGGCCGGGTGTGGGCCTCCGGCCGCCGGTCGTGGACACCCGATCTGCGTGACGAGCCGGGCGGCTTCCTGCGCACCCCGCACGCGCTGCACGCGGGCCTGCGCACCGCCGTGGGGCTGCCGGTGCGCAGCGGCGAGCGCGTGCTGGCCGTACTGGCCTTCTTCTCCGAGACCGTCGAGGAGCCCGACGACGACCTGCTCTATCTGCTCGACGGCGTCTGCGCGCACATCGGCCGCTTCATGGAGCGCCGCCGCGCCGAGGACCTCGCCCTGGCCCTGACCGCCAGCCGGCGCCGCTTCGACGAGGTCGTCGCCCAGCTGGACGACCTGGTGTGGACCGTCGAGATCGACGACGGAGGCCACGCCCGCCGGACGTACCAGAGCCAGAGCACCGCCGGGATCCTCGGCGGCCACGTCCCCCTCGGCATCGACGCCGCCGCCTTCACCGAGAGCCTCGTCCACCCCGACGACCTGGAGGCCTTCTGCGGGCTGCACGAGGCGGTCGCCTCCGGCAGGCCCGCGCAGGCCGAGTACCGGGTCGTCGGCCTGGACGGCGTCACCCGCTGGATCTGGACCCGCGCCGCCCCCCGCCGCGAGGGCGGCCGGCTGCTGGCCGACGGCATCTGCACCGACGTCACCGAACGCCACCGGATCGCCGAGGAGCGTGAACGCCTCCTGGAAAGGGAGCAGGAGCAGGTGCGCCGGCTGCGTGACCTGGACCGGATGAAGGACGAGCTCGTCGCCCTGGTCAGCCATGAGATCCGCTCCCCCGTCTCCGTCATCCGCAGCTACGCCGAGATGCTCGCCGACCTGCCCGACCTGACCGACGAGCCCCGCATGTTCGCCGACGTCATCGACCGCAAGACCGCCCACCTGCAGCACCTGGTCGACGACCTGCTCGACCTGGCCCGCCTGGACGCCGGCCACATCACCGTCGACCCCCGGCCCGTCTCGCTGACCCGGCTGGTCCGCCAGGCCGTCGACGAGCACCGGGCCGCCGCCGCGGCCAAGCACCTGACCCTCACCACCGACCTGGCCCTGCACCTGCCCGCCCGCGCCGACCCGGTACGGCTCCGCCAGGTGCTCGACAACCTGCTGTCCAACGCGGTCAAGTACACCCCCGAGCACGGGACCGTCACCGTCACCGCCGGCTGCGACGGCGGCCACGGGGACGAGGGGTGCACCAGCGGGACGGTCGCGGTGACGGTGGCCGACACCGGCATCGGGATACCCGCCGAGGAGTACCCCCGCCTGTTCGACCGGTTCTTCCGCGCCTCCACCGCCCGGCGGGCCGGCATCAAGGGCACCGGCCTGGGCCTGGCCGTCACCAAGGCCATCGTCGAGGCGCACGGCGGCACCGTGACCGCCGCCCCCGGCGAGGGCGGCGGCACCGTCTTCACCGTCCGCCTGCCCGCCGCGGGACCGGGGCGGCGGTGACCCCGGCCGGCCCGGTCAGCGGAAGCGGAACGGCCGGGGCCCGGTGATGTCGTTGTCGTCGAGGTGGTCGATGAGGTCGTCCTCCAGCCCGCTCTCCCGGACCAGCCTCGGTCCCATGTCCCGGACCTGGTCGGCCATGTCCTCCCGGCCGATCGTGTCGAACGCGGCGCGCAGCCTGGCCAGGCCCCGGCCCATCTCCACGCTGGCCACGTGGGAGAGGGTCGCCGGGAGCGCCCGCTGCAGGCTCTTGACCGCCAGGTCGCGGTCGCGGTCCGGCAGCTGGGGCAGGATCTCCGCCAGGGTGGACAGTGCCACCGCGCAGGTCTGGTGCTGCCGGGACGAGGTGCTGACCACCACCAGGTCCACCAGGGCCGCCACGATCCGCCGCTGCAGCGCGTCGTCGTAGACCACCGGCAGCGGTCCTCCGTACGCCGCGGCCTCCGGGACGCCGGCCGCGGCGCACCGGGCCGACAGGTCGCGCAGGGCGCCGACGGAGGCCAGCGCCACGTCGGGGTTCTGCCGGGTGGAGGTGGCCGCCCAGGCGATGTTGCCGAGCTGCTCGATGGCGTGGTCGGGGTCGACGTCGGCGTTGCGGACCCGGTCGATCGTCACGCAGTCCAGGACGTCGTCGGCGATCCGGCGGCGGGACTCCTCGTCTCCCCCGCGGATGCGGGCCACGGTGTCCCCGTAGGCGAGCAGGTCCCCGATCCGCACCTGGAAGGCGACCTCCACGGCGTCCCCGGTCGGCGCGAGCAGCTTCTCCAGGCGGGC
This sequence comes from Planomonospora parontospora, assembly GCA_014647935.1. GTDB lineage: Bacteria > Actinomycetota > Actinomycetes > Streptosporangiales > Streptosporangiaceae > Planomonospora > Planomonospora parontospora. The sequence continues at coordinate 20,915 of BMQD01000038.1, read as the reverse complement.
GGTGCTGATGTCCACCACGTACCCGGTCGCCCGGGTGGTCACCGGGAGGGAGTCGCCGTCCACCACCGGCCTCGTGCGGGAGCGGGCGAGCAGGGGGAGCTGGCGCAGGCGCGCGCTGAAGGCCAGGTCCTGGATCGAGCGGACCACGGAGGTCGGCCGCATCTGGTCGATCATGACGTAGGCCATGAACACCAGCAGGACGAGCGCCCCGGCGGCCAGCACGATGGCCAGCAGCGCGCCCACCCCGGCCCAGCGGGGGCGGGAGACGGCCATGACCAGGTAGGTGTAGGTGGCGCAGCCCGCGACGTAACCGAAGTACGCCTGGTTGGCGCGGCGCCGCAGGAACTGGTCGAACACCACCGGCGCGACGGTCGTGGCGGTGTGCGAGATCGCCACCAGCAGCGCCGAGATGGTGAGCGTGGTCACCGTGACCAGCCCGGTCGCGATCACCCGCAGCATCCCGACCAGGTTCTCGTGCGGGAACAGCCGCAGGAAGAGGTTCCGGACGTCCGGGGACCAGCCCGGCGACGACACGTCCACCAGCACGGAGCCCAGCGCCAGGGCGACCGCCCCGAGCACCATGAGCAGGGGGGTGAGCAGGAACTCGGTGACGGACAGCCGCAGCCGGACCCGGAGGTCCTGCCGTGCGGGCACATAGCGCTGTAATCGCGATATCTCAGACACCGCGCCCGGCTACCCGCGATCCCCGGCCGGGAAACGGCGTGCGCGATCTCCGCCGGTCAGCCGGTCAGGCAGCGGTCGGAGCCGACGATCTCCGCCCCCATGTTGCGCTCCATCATCCGCAGGGCCGCGTCCCCCAGATCGGGGTGGATGTGCGCCACGCAGTCACGCGGCACCCTGATGGAGAAGTGCCGCACGTAGGCGTCGAGCGCGCTGTACAGGACGCACTGCTCGGTCACCTGCCCCGCCAGGATCACCGTCTCGACGCCCCGCTGGTTCAGCAGGTACTCCAGCGAGGTGCCGTAGAAACCGCTGTGGCGCACCTTGGCCAGGAAGGGGCTGTCGTCCGGCGGCAGCACCGGCTCGACCAGGTCGGGGCGCCTGCCCTTCAGCGCGAGGGCCGCGATGTCGTCCCGCGTCGCGGTGAAGTCGCCGTGGTTGTCGTTGACGAAGACCAGCTCGACGTCCTCGCTGCCGCGCGCCCGGCCGACGAGGTCCGCCAGCGGTTCCACGATCCGCTCGACGCTCTCCGCCAGGAGGTCGGCGTCCTGGTGGTCGTACGGGTTCAGCATGTCCATGACGATCAGCGCCGCAGTGCTCATCCATCCCTTCTATCCCCGTGCTCACCCTTCATGCCGGACCGGTTTCATCCGGCCCGCGGCGGGAAGCCGCAGGATTCCGAAACCGTCGAAAGGAGCGAGGATGACGACCGCACGGGAGATCATGACTCCGAACGCGGAATGTGTGAACGCGGACGAGACGGTCATCGACGCCGCCGGGAAGATGGCGCGCCTGGGCGTGGGGTCGCTGCCGATCTGCGGCACCGACGACCGGCTGAAGGGCGTGCTCACCGACCGGGACATCGTGGTGAAGGTGCTCGCCCGGGGCAAGGACCCCAAGTCCTGCCTGGCCGGTGAGCTGGCCCAGGGCGAGGCCGTCACCATCGGCGCCGACGACGACGCCGCCGAGATCCTCCGGACGATGGCCTCGCACCAGGTGCGCAGGCTCCCGGTGATCGACGGACACAAGCTCGTCGGCATCGTCGCGCTGGCGGACGTCGCCCGGGCGCTCCCCGACCGCCCGGTCGGCGACCTGCTCGACGCGCTGAGCACCGACTGACGGGTCCCGTCCGGCCGCCGGGGCCGCTCCCGACGCCGGGGGCGGCCCCGGCGGCCTTTCCGGCGGACCGGCCCGCCGCCGGAGGGCTGTCCGTCACCGGGAGGCTGTCCGTCACCAGGAGGCGGCCCGTCACCGGGAGGCGGCCGGTCACGGCGGGCAGCCCGCCACCGGGATGTTCCCGTCGCGGGGATGTTCCCGTCGCGGGGATGTAACCCAAATCACTCAGCTCGCGGGACCTCCGGCCGATCAGGAGCGCACAGCAGCCCTGAGAGGTCACCGCCATGCCGAATCTGCGCAACATCCCCATCCTGGCCAAACTGGCCGTGCTCGCGACGGTCGCCGTCATCGGCGTGCTCTCCGTGGGCGCCATCCGCTTCGCCGACGTCGAGCCCACCGAACTGGCCGCCCGCAAGGCGAAGGTGCAGAGCCTGGTGGAGACCGCCCACTCGGTCATCGCCGGTTACCACCGGCAGGCGGAGGAGGGCGCCATGACCGACGAGCAGGCGCGGGCCGCCGCGCTGACCGCGGTCAAGGCGATGCGCTACGGCGAGGGCGACTACTTCTGGATCAACGACATGCGCCCGTTCATGGTCATGCACCCGACCAAGCCCGAACTGGACGGCAAGGACCTGTCCGCCAACGCCGACCCGAACGGCAAGCTGCTGTTCGTCGAGTTCGTCAAGACGGTGCGCGCCTCCGGCGCGGGCTTCGTCGAGTACGAGTGGCCCAAGCCCGACGAGGACGAGCCGGTCACCAAGCTGTCGTACGTGGCCGGTTTCGAGCCGTGGGAGTGGGTGGTCGGCACCGGCATCTACGTCGGCGACATGCAGGAGATCATCCGCGACAAGCAGCAGGCCACGATCCTGCAGACCGGCATGGTCGTGCTCGCCGTCCTGGGCGTCCTCGCCGTCGTGGGGCTCAGCATCTCCCGGCCCGTGCGGGCGCTGACCGCCGCCACCCGCAAGCTCGCCGACGGCGACCACGAGGTGGCGCTGCCACCGGTGTCGCGCGACGAGATCGGCCGGATGGCCGGCGCGCTGGGCGTGCTGCGCGACAACCTCTCCGGCAAGCAGGCCCTGGAGCACGAGCACGAGGAGCTGCGCGCCAGGGCGGAGGAGGAGCGCCGCCGCTCGGTGGAGACGCTGGCCGCGCAGCTGGAGGGCACCGTCTCGGCGGTGGTCGCCCGCCTCGACGAGGCCGTACTGGCCATGCGCGACGGCGCGGAGGAACTGGGCTCCGCCACCGGCGGACTGGTCGAGACCGTCCGGGAGATCTCGCACCTGGCCGAGCAGTCGACGACGACGGCCGCGCAGGCGGCCACCGAGACGACCAGTGCCAGCGGTACGGTCAACGGTCTCACCACCGCGGCCGAGACCATCGGGGGCGTGGTCGAGGTGATCCGCAGGGTCGCGGCGCAGACCAACCTGCTGGCGCTCAACGCCACCATCGAGGCGGCCCGGGCCGGCGACGTCGGCAAGGGCTTCGCCGTGGTGGCCAACGAGGTCAAGGAACTGGCGCAGCAGAGCTCGCAGGCCACCGACGAGATCGCGCGGGAGGTGGAGGCGATCCAGAACACCTCGCAGGGCGCGGCGGAGGTCATCGACCGGATGGCCGGGGTCGTGCGCAGCCTGGGCACCAGCACCGAGGAGGTCGCCGCGGCGATCGCCGGTGACGGCGGCGGCGTGCGGGGGGTGAGCGTGCGGCGCTCGGCCGAGGCGACCGGGCAGGTGGCCGCGCGGATCGCCGGGCTCTCCCAGGACCTGTCGGCCGAGGCCGCCCGCATGCAGGCCGACTTCGCCGAGCTCCTCACCCGGATGCGGGAGGGCTGAGGCCGGGTCGGCCCGCCTCCCCCGCCTCCCGGTACACCTGACCACCCCGCGCCCTCCGACCGCCCGGGACCACCGGGGACCGCCCCGCCCCCGGCGGAGCCGGGGGTCCGGCGCGGCGCGGACGCCCACCGCGGGTGGGCGTCCGCGCCGCGGGCGGGCGTCCGCCTCAGCCGCGGGTGACGACCGCCCGCTGGTTCGGGACGCAGTGGGTCATCTGCAGGCCGTCCACGTCACGCGGCCCGTTCTTGCCCAGCCTGGACAGCCGATCGAGGTCCTCTTCGGTGAGGTCCTGGCCGGCCAGCGGCTCCAGGTGCGAGACGTCGTCCGGGCCGATGCCCAGTCCCTCGCCGACGCGCAGGCCCAGGTCGTCCTCCACCAGCAGGAAGTGCCAGACCATGCGCTCCTGGATGGGGCGGTCGCACTGCGACAGCAGCGTGACGAAGTTGTGCACGAGGTCGTCGCGCTCCCATTGCTCCATCAGCAGGTAGCGCTGGCCCGCCTGCTTGTAGTCGTTGGTCCGCGGGATGCGCTTGCGGGTCAGGCGCCCGGTGATCATGGGCCCCTGCTCGTCGTGCGTGGGGAACCGCCCCTCGCGCAGGCCCCCGTTGATGGACGGCTCGTAGTTGACGTGCGGGTTCTCCCCGGCGCCGTCCACGTGGTAGGTCATCAGGCCGTCGCGCTGGTTGGTGCGCACGTCGGCGTTCTTGGCCTGGTTGACCGGGAGCTGCAGGTAGTTCGGGCCCACCCGGTAGCGCTGGGTGTCGCTGTAGGAGAACGTCCGGCCGACCAGCATCTTGTCGTCGGAGAAGTCCAGCCCGTCGACGAGGACGCCGGTGCCGAACGAGATCTGCTCGTTCTCCGCGAAGTTGTTCTGCACGTTCCGGTCGAGGACCATCCGGCCGACGGGCCGCGCCGGGAACCGGTCCTCCGGCCAGACCTTGGTGTCGTCCAGCGGGTCGAAGTCCAGCTCGGCGTGCTCCTCGTCGGTCATGATCTGCACCAGGAGCTCCCACTCCGGGAAGTCGCCCCGGTCGATGGCCTCGTGCAGGTCCTTGGTGGCGTGCCCCAGCTCGGTCGCCTGCACGGCCGACGCGTCCTCGACGGTCATGCTCCGTACGCCCTGCTTGGGCATCCAGTGGTATTTGACCAGATGCGTCTCTCCGTGCTGGTTGACCCATTTGTAGGTGTTCACGCCGAAGCCCTGCATGTGCCGGTAGTCCGCCGGGATGCCGCGCGGGCTGAAGAGGTTGACCAGCATGTGCATGCACTCGGGCGTCTGCGACATGAAGTCGAAGATCCGGTTGGGCTCCTGGCGGAACGTCACCGGGTCCGGCTTGAGAGCGTGGATGACGTCGGGGAACTTGATGGCGTCCCGGATGAAGAAGACGGCCAGGTTGTTGCCGACGAGGTCCCAGTTGCCGTCCTCGGTGTAGAACTTCACCGCGAAGCCGCGCGGGTCGCGGGCCGCCTCCGAGGAGTCCCGGCCGCCGATCACGGTGGAGAACCGCACGGCCACGTCGGTGCGCTTGCCCGCCTGCTGGAAGAGCTTCGCCCGGGTGTAGCGGCTGATCGGCTCGTCCCCGAGGTAACCGGTGGCCTCGAAGAAGCCGTAGGCGGTGACCCCGCGGGCGTGCACCACCCGCTCGGGGATGCGCTCCCGGTCGAAGTGGCTGATCTTCTCCAGGAACTGGTAGTTCTCCAGCGTGGCCGGGCCCCGGGCGCCGACCGTGCGCTGGTTCTGGTTGTCGTATACCGGATGGCCCTGCCGGTTGGTCAGCACCGGACGCTCGTCACCCGGCTGCGGTCCCATGCTCGACACGTCCGTCATGATGACGCTTCCCTCCCTGCTGCGTTCGCTTCCGGCGTTTCCTATCCGCTGCCGACCGGCTTATAGCGAAGGCGGGGAGAATCTTCGGAAAAATGCCGCGTTCCAAACACCGGGCGCCGCCGTCCGGCGTCCGGCGCGGGGCCGGCCCCGGACCGGCTGCCGCCGGTCGCGGGGCCGGCCAGGTCAGCGGGCGTCCGCCGTGCGCTTCCTGTTGGCCTTCTTGATGGCCTCCACGAGCTGCCCCTTGGTCATCGCCGACCGTCCCCTGACGTCCAGGCGCCGGGCGATGCCGTACAGGTGCTCCTTGGACGCGGACTCGTCCACCCCCTCGGCGGTCTTCCCCGCCCGGGGGGTGCTCTTGCGCGCCTGCGCGTCGGAGGGCCCCTTCTCCTGCTTCGGCTCCCAGTGGTCGCCGACCTTCTCGAAGGAGTGCTTCAGCGCGGAGAACGCCGTGCGGTGCGCCCGCTCGCCCTCCCCGTAGGTCTCCACCGCCGAGTCGTGCGCCTTGATCCAGGTCTCCTGCGCCTTCTTGGGAGAGCGCCGCAGGGTCGACGGCAGTTCCTCGCGTGCCGGCATCGCGCGATCACCTCTTTCCGCTCGTCCGTGTCCTCGTGCCCGTCGCCCCTTCCCGCCCCGCACCGGAACATTCGCCGGGGCCTCCCACCGCCGCGCGGCCGTACGGCCTTGCCCGCGAGGCGGCGCATGGGAGGGATCGCCGTGGGTACGGGAGCGGTCTGATACGGAGGAGGGTGCGATATGACTCACGAACCGCAGCGTCCGGAGCAGACGTCCAGGACCGGCAAGACGATGGTCCCGGCGACGCCCCGCGACGTGGTCCACATCCGGCTGGGCTCGTTCGCCATGATCGCCGCCATCGCCATCGGTGTGCTCAGCTTCGCCGCGGGCCTCGTCTGGATAACCGCGGTGATGGCCGTGCTCGCCGTGGTGGCGGCCGTGGACATGGGGATGGCCGTCCGCCGGCAGAACCGGAACCGCGAGCAGCGCGGGGGGATGACCGAGGCGGGCTGACCCCGCCCGGAACGGTACCGCTCAGGACGGTCCTCCGGGCCGGTCCCCGGCACCGGGTCCGTCCTCGGCACCGGGTCTGTGCTCGACGGCGGGTTCGTCCTCGGCGGCGGGCAGGGTGAAACGGAACCGGGCGCCGCCGCCCGGGTTGTCCTCGGCGGTGATCGCGCCGCCGTGCCGCTCCACGATCCGCTCGCAGATGGCCAGGCCCAGGCCGGTCCCGGTGTAGCCGCCGACCGCGCGGTGGAATCCGGCGAAGATGGCCTGGTGCTGGCCCGGCGGGATGCCGATGCCCCGGTCGGCCACCTCGATCCGCACCCGCCCCGGCGGGGCCGGCAGGGATCGGACCTCCACCTCTGCGCCCTGCCCGGGCCGGACGTACTTGACCGCGTTGCCGACCAGGTTGTCGACCAGCTGCCGGACCAGCGGCGGATCGGCGTGCACGGCGGGCAGCGGGCCGACGCCGATCCGGGGCGCGGGCCGGCCGGGTTCGGCTGCGGCCGCGGTCAGGTGCTCGGCGGCGATCTCCCGCACCAGCGAGTCCAGGTCGACCTCCCTCGGCTGGAGCGTGGCGTCCCGGGCCGTGGCGTACGCCAGCAGGTCGTCGATCAGGCCGGCCATCCGGGCGATGCCCGCCAGCGCCTGGTCCAGGTGGCGCACGCACTCGCCGGCCACGGCCCGCACCTCCGGCTCCCGCGACACCCCGGCGCCGGCCGCCCCGGAGGACTCGGGGGGAAGTTCGCCGACCAGCTCGTCCAGCTCGTCGCGGACCAGCTCGACGAACCCGCGCATCGCGGTCAGCGGGCGGCGCAGGTCGTGGGCGACGACTCCCGCGAACGCGGCCAGCTCGGCCTCGTGCTCGCGCAACGCGGTGATGTCGCGGAATACCGTCACCGCGCCGGAGCGCCCGCCCGACGGGTCCAGCGGCTGCGCCGAGACGGAGAGGACGATCCCTTCGGGATGGGCCCGGTTGCGGATCATCATCGGCACCTGCTCCACGCGCCGCCCGGCCAGTGCCTGCGTCATCGGCATTTCCTCGGTGGGGAACGGCGCGCTGCCGTCCGGCAGGAGGATGCCGTAGTGGTCCTGCCAGCTCTCCGGCCCTCCCGCGGCGGGCGGGACCCCGAGGATCTCCCCGGCCGCGGGGTTGTTCATCAGGAAGCGGCCCTGCCCGTCGACCACGCCGACGCCGTCGCTGGCGCTGTCGAGCACCGCGGCCAGCAGCCCGGCCTGGCGGCGGGCGTCGGCCTCGGCGGCGCGCAGTCCGGCGGTGGCCGCCACGACCTGGGCCCGGGCCCGGGCCCGGCCGCCGCCCAGCGCGGACACCAGCGCGGCCAGCAGCAGGCTCAGCGCGGTCCCCGCGGCCGTGGCGGTGAGCGGCAGGGGGCTGTGCGCGCCGGGCAGCAGCGCGGAGGCGGCGGCGATCTCCAGTTGCCAGTGGCGCTGGGCGACCTGCACCGAGGTGGTGCGGTGCAGGTCCCGGGGGACCTCGCGCGGGGCCCTGCCGCGCAGCTCGGCGATCGGCACCAGGGAGCCGTCCCCGTGCCGGGCGAGCAGCCGCACGTCGCTCAGCCCCTGCGCGGCGCGCCGCAGGGACGCGCCGATGAAGTCCTGGCCGCGCACCCCCATCAGCACCCAGCCGACGAACGGCCTCCGGTCGCCCTCGACCGGCCCGTAGACCGGCGCGGTCAGCACGATCGAGAGCTGCCTGCGCTCCGGCGGCAGGTAGCGGTCGCGGATCAGCCGATAGGTGTCGGACACCGTGACCTGGCCGCTGCGGCGCGCCTCGGCCAGGGCGCGGGCGGACTCGGGGGCCTGGCTGGCGTCGATGCCGGTCGCCGTCCGGGTGGACCCGTCCAGCGACCGGCTGAGGACGGAGAAGACGTGCTCGTGCGCGCGCCCCTCGGCGTTCAGGACGAGGTCCGGGACGCCGCGGCGGCGCCAGAACTCCTGCACACGCGGGATCTGCTCGGCGGTGGCCGGCACCATGAGGGCGATCGAGGTCGCCCCGGCCAGCCGCATGCCCTCCAGCACCCGCGTCGTCTGGTCGAACTCGGGCTTCGTCAGCCGCGCGTGGGACCCCAGCGCGGCGGCCAGGAGGCGGAGCGTGTCGGCGTACCGGCCGCTCTCGGTCGCCACCGCGTCGGTGACCAGGGCCGTGCGCCGGTCCAGCTGCTGCTCGGCGCCGCGCTGCTGGGCCTCCCGCAGCGCGGCGCCGACCCAGACCGACAGGGCCGTGCCGGTCACGGCGACGAGCAGCGCGATGAGGACCACCACCGGCATCCCCGTCCGGGAGGCCCGGCGGAACCGCTCCCCGAATCCGCTCCGCACGACGTCCACTATCAATGCACCCTGCCCCGGATCCGGGCACCCCACGCCATCGCGCGGGTACGGTGCGTGCCGGGACGCCGTGCCCCCGCGGGTCAGGGCGGGGAGCCTCCGCGGGTCAGGGCGGGGAGCCTCCGCGGGTCAGGGCGGGGAGCCTCCGCGGGTCAGGGCGGGGAGTCGACCGCCTCCGGGGAGAGGACGTGGTCGAGGACCATGTGGGCGCAACCGACGATGCCCGCGCCGGGGCCGAGGCGGCTGCGCTCGATGCGGAGGTTGCGGGTGGACAGCGCGGTCGAGCGGCGGTAGACGACCTCGCGCACCCCCGACACCAGCGGCTGGAAGGTCTCGGCGACGTCGCCGCCGAGGACGACCACGGCAGGGTTGAGGATGTTGACCGCGCTGGCGACGACCTCGCCCAGCATCCGGGCGGCGTCCCGGATCACCGTCATCGTCTCGGCGTCCCCGCCCCGGACCAGGGCGACCACGTCGGCGAGGGTCTTGACCTCGTATCCCCGGGAGCGCAGCCTGCGCAGGATCGCGGTGGCGCTGGCGACCGAGTCCAGGCAGTCGGTGTTGCCGCAGCGGCAGAGCACTCCCCCGCCGTCGCGGACCGGGATGTGGCCGATCTCCCCGGCCGCGCCCAGCGCGCCGCGCAGGATCTCGCCGCCCGCGATGACGCCCGAGCCGATCCGGGTGGAGACCTTGATGAACAGCAGGTCGTCGGCCTGGCCGGCGTAGACCGCGCGGTGCTCTCCGATGGCGATGACGTTGACGTCGTTGTCCAGGAAGACCGGCACGGGGAAGCGCTCGGCGATGATCGGCGGAATGGCCACACCGGTCCAGCTCGCCATGATGCGGGCGCTCTCGGTACGGCGCGCGGCGAACTCCACGGTCGCCGGGACGCCCAGGCCGACGGCCCGGATCAGGCTCGCGGGGCGGTCGCCGAGAAGTTCCTCCCAGGTCCGCATGACCAGGGGCAGCACGACGTCGGGCCCTTCCTCCACGTCGACGGCGAGGTCGGCGCGGGCCAGCTCTCCTGCGGCGAGGTCGCAGACGGCGATCTGCGCGCGGCTGGCGCCCAGCGAGGCGACCAGGACCACGCCGCCGGCGGCGTTGAAGGCCAGGCGGGTGGGCGGGCGCCCGCCGGTGGAGGGGCCCTCGTTGTCCTCCACGATCAGACGCCGGTCCAGCAGCTCGGTGACGCGCAGGGAGACCGCGGGCCGGGACAGGCCGGTGACACGTCCGATGTCCGCACGGGTGACGGCTTCACCGGTGCGGATGAGGCGGAGCACCTCGCCGCTCGTGGCGAGCGCGGCTGCGGGACGTCGAGGCATCGGCCAAGTGAACCACACCCCTTTTGGAAATGAAAGGTTCGGACTTTCTCATCTCAGATGACAAAACTCCGCTTGTGTAAAGCACAAGACCCGGCTAGTGTCCGATCTATCCTCAAACCGGAAGATCACCACGGAGCTCCCTCATGTCCGAGACCCCCAAGACCGCCGACCTGATCGTCTTCGGCGGCACAGGCGACCTCTCCATGCGGAAGCTGCTCCCCGCGCTCTACCACTGCGACCGCGACGGGCTGCTCGCCCCCGGGACCCGGATCATCGCGATGTCCCGGGGCGGGCTCGACGACGCCGACTTCCGCGGCAAGGTCGACGCCGAGGTCCGCTCCTCGGTACCGGTGGACGACGCCGGGGACCGCGGCGTCTGGCAGCGGTTCCTCGACCGCCTGCACCACGTCACCATCGACATCTCCGGCGAGGACCCCACCGGCTGGCAGCGCCTCGGCGCCCTGCTCGCCGGCCACGAGGAGCGGGACCGGGTCTTCTACCTGGCCAGCCCGCCCATGACGTTCGGCCCGTTCTGCCGCGAGGCGAACCGCGCCGGCCTGGTCACCCCCGCCTCTCGGGTGGTGCTGGAGAAGCCCCTCGGCCGCGACCTCGCCAGCGCCCGGCACATCAACGACGAGGTCGGCGAGATCTTCCACGAGCGGCAGATCTTCCGCATCGACCACTACCTGGGCAAGGAGACCGTCCAGAACCTGCTCGTGCTCCGCTTCGCCAACGCGTTCCTGGAGCCGATCTGGAACTCCCTCTGGATCGACCACGTCCAGATCACCGTCGCCGAGACCGTCGGCACGCCGGGCCGCCGGGGCTACTACGACCACGCCGGCGCCCTGCGCGACATGGTCCAGAACCACCTGCTGCAGCTCCTGTGCCTGGTCGCCATGGAGCCGCCGGCGCGCAACGACCGCGAGTCCATCCGGGACGAGAAGGTCAAGGTCCTGGAGTCGCTGCGGCCGATCACCGGCAGCGAGGTCGACCGCTTCACCGTCCGCGGCCAGTACACCGCCGGTGAGTCCGGCGGCGTGCAGGTCCCCGGCTACCTCGACGAGCCCGACGGCACCCCGCCCACCGAGGCCTCCCACCGGGTGGAGACCTTCGCGGCCATCCGCGCCGAGGTGAAGAACTGGCGCTGGGCCGGAGTGCCGTTCTACCTGCGCACCGGCAAGCGCATGCCGTACCGGTGCTCGGAGATCGTGATCCAGTTCAAGGACGTGCCGCACTCGATCTTCCCGGGCAGCGCGCCCAACCGGCTGGTCCTCCGGCTCCAGCCGAGCGAGGGCATCCGGCTGCACATCATGGCCAAGGAGCCGGGCGCGGGCGAGGTGGCGCTCAAGCCGGTCCCGCTGAGCCTGAGCTTCGCCGAGACCTTCTCCGGCCGCGTGCCCGACGCCTACGAGCGGCTGCTCATGGACGTCCTGGCCGGCAACCCCACCCTGTTCATGCGGCGCGACGAGGTGGAGGCCGCCTGGCGGTGGATCGACCCGATCCTGCGCGAGTGGGAGTCGCAGAGCATGCTGCCCGAGCCGTACCCGGCGGGCACCTCCGGCCCGGCCGGAGCGCACGAGCTCGTCGACCGCAGCGGCCGCGCCTGGCACGAGGAGGACCCCGCGTGAACGACGGCTCCGCCCCGACCGACCCGACCGACCCGACCGAGCGAACCGACACCCACACCGATGGAGGAGGCCGGATGAACCGCGTCGTCCAAGAGGTCACCGACCGCCTGATCGAGCGCAGCCGCGCCAGCCGCGGCGCCTACCTGGCGCGTCTGGAGGCCGAGGCCGAGGCCGCCCGCGGGCGGGGCCCCGCCCGCTCCAGCCTGGGCTGCGCCAACCTCGCCCACGGCTTCGCCGCCGCCGGGATCGACAAGCCGGCCCTGCGCGCGAGCGTCAGGCCCGGCGTGGCGATCGTGTCGAGCTACAACGACATGCTCTCGGCGCACCAGCCGTACGAGACCTACCCGGCGGTCCTCAAGGACGCCGTCCGTACGGCGGGCGGCGTCGCCCAGTTCGCCGGCGGGGTCCCCGCGATGTGCGACGGCATCACGCAGGGCCGTCCCGGCATGGAGCTCTCGCTCTACAGCCGCGAGGTCATCGCGATGGCCACCGCGATCGCGCTCTCCCACGACATGTTCGACTCCACGCTCATGCTGGGCGTCTGCGACAAGATCGTGCCCGGCCTGCTGATCGGCGCGCTGCACTTCGGCCACCTGCCCGCGGTGTTCGTGCCCGCCGGGCCGATGACCTCCGGCCTGCCCAACAAGGTCAAGGCCCGCACCCGGCAGCTGTTCGCCGAGGGCAAGGTCGGCAAGGACGAGCTGCTGGACGCCGAGTCGCAGTCCTACCACTCCCCCGGCACCTGCACGTTCTACGGCACCGCCAACTCCAACCAGGTCATGATCGAGGTCATGGGCCTGCACCTGCCGGGCGCGACGTTCGTCAACCCGCGCACGGAGCTGCGCGAGGCCCTGACGAAGGCGGCGGGCCGGCGGGCGGTGGAGATCACCGCGCACGGCGACGAGTACACCCCGGTCGGGAAGGTCGTCGACGAGAAGGCGATCGTCAACGCCTGCGTGGCGCTGCTGGCCACCGGCGGCTCGACCAACCACACCATGCACATCGTCGCCATCGCGGCGGCGGCCGGGATCGAGCTGCTCTGGGACGACCTGGCCGCGCTGTCGAAGGCCGTGCCGCTGCTGACCCGGATGTACCCCAACGGCCAGGCGGACGTGAACCACTTCCAGGCCGCGGGCGGCATGCAGGTGCTCATCGGCGACCTGCTCGACGCCGGGCTGCTCCACCGCGACGTGCTGACCGTCGCCGGGCACGGACTCGACCACTACCGCTCCGCGGCCGAGCTGAAGGACGGCGAGCTGGTCTGGACCGAGCGCACCGAGGGCAGCGGCGACCTGGACGTGCTGCGGCCGGTGAGCGACCCCTTCTCGCCCGACGGCGGCACCCTCATGCTCGACGGCAACCTGGGCCGCGCGGTCATCAAGGTCTCGGCCGTCAAGCCCGAGCACCTGGTGGTCGAGGCCCCGGCGAAGGTCTTCGACGACCAGCTGGAGCTGCTGCGCGCCTTCGAGGCGGGCGAACTGGACGGGCAGGACTTCGTGGCGGTCATCCGCTACCAGGGCCCGAGCGCGAACGGCATGCCCGAGCTGCACAAGCTCACCCCGCCGCTGTCGGTCCTGCTGGACCGCGGCCAGCGGGTGGCGATCGTCACCGACGGCCGCATGTCGGGCGCGTCGGGCAAGGTCCCGGCCGCCATCCACCTGTCGCCCGAGGCCGCCCACGGCGGTCCGATCGCGCTGGTCCAGGAGGGCGACCCGATCCGCCTCGACTCCACGGCGGGCACCCTGGAACTGCTGGTGCCGGCCGAGGAGCTGGCCGCCCGCACCCCGCAGGGCGCCCCGCTGACCGACGCCCAGTGGGTCGGCACCGGCCGCGAGCTGTTCGCCGCCTTCCGCGCCGCGGCGGGCCCCGCCGAGCGCGGCGCGGGCATCTTCGCCCTCAACGGCCGCGCCGAGAGCGCCGCCCGTTCCGGCGGGGGCGCCTCGGACGCCGGATCGGCCCCGGCCACCGTGAACGCCGCGGACGCCGGGAACGCCGGGAACGCCGGGAACGCCGGGAACACCGACACCGGGGGCGCCGAGGACGCCGGGAAGGCCGTCCCGTCCGACGGAGGGGACGCATGAGCCACCCCTGGCTCGTCGCCGACATCGGCGGCACCAACGCCCGGTTCGGGCTGGTCACCGAGCCCGGTGGCCGGCCGGAGTCGGTGGCCGTGCTGGCCGGCCGGGACCACGACGGGCTCCCCGAAGCCGTAGCCGCCTATCTCGCAGACCATGCGGGCGGAGTTCGGCCGGGAGCGGCCTGTCTGGCGATCGCGGGGCCGGTGGACGGCGACCGCTACCGGCTGACCAACGCCGGGTGGTCGGGTTCGGTGCGAGATCTGGGGATCCCGCACGTCGAGCTGCTCAACGACTTCGAGGCGCTGGCCGCGTCGCTGCCGCACCTGGCCGGCGACGACCTGGTCTCCTTCGGCGGCCCCGAGCCGTCGCGCGGGGTCAAGGCGGTGCTCGGCCCGGGGACGGGCCTCGGCGTCGCGGGTCTGGTGCCCGCGGCGGAGGGGTGGATCCCCCTGCCCGGTGAGGGCGGGCACGTGACCGTGCCGGTCCTGGACGAGCGGGACCGCGAGATCGTCCGGGCGCTGCACTCCGAGGGGGCCCGCCACGTGGTGGCCGAGCACCTGCTGTCGGGACCGGGCCTGACCCGGCTGCACCGCGCCCTGGCGCTGGTGCGCGGTGTGGACGCGCCGCGCCTGGCCCCCGCCGACATCGTGGACCGGCTCGACGACTCCCTCTGCGCGGAGACGGTCGACGTCTTCTGCGGCCTGCTCGGCACCTTCGCCGGGAACGTCGCGCTGACGCTGGGCGCCCGCGGCGGCGTCTATCTCGGCGGCGGCGTGCTGCCCCGTATCGTGGACCGGGTCCTGGCCAGCGACTTCCGCCGCAGGTTCGAGGCCACCCCGACCCTTGACGACTACCTGTCCGCCATCGCCACCACGCTGATCGTGGCTCCGCAGCCCGCCCTCACCGGCGCGGCGGCCTGGCTGGCCCAGCGCCTGGCGAACACGTCCAACCTGGAGTACGCATGAGTCTGCTCGACATCGCCCCGGTCGTCCCGGTCGTCGTGATCGACGACCTGGAGACCGCGGTGCCCCTGGCCCGCGCCCTGGTGTCGGGCGGCCTGCCGGTCATCGAGGTCACCCTCCGCACCCCCGCCGCGCTGGAGGCGATCAGGCGGATCGCCGCCGAGGTGCCCGAGGCCGTGATCGGCGCGGGGACCGTCAGGACCGCGCGTGACGTCGCCGCCTCGGTGGAGGCCGGATCGAAGTTCCTGGTCAGCCCGGGCAGCACGGCCGCGCTGGTGGACGCCATGGAGGGCAGCGGCGTGCCGTTCCTGCCCGGCGTCGCGACCGCGTCGGAGGTGATGACGCTGGCCGAGCGCGGGCTGACCGAGATGAAGTTCTTCCCGGCCGAGGCCGCGGGCGGCCTGCCGTACCTGAAGTCGCTGGGCGGTCCCCTGCCCGACGTGCGCTTCTGCCCGACGGGCGGGATCAAGCTCGCGACGGCTCCCGACTACCTCGCGCTGCCGAACGTCGGCTGCGTGGGCGGGACCTGGCTCACCCCGGCCGACGCCCTCGCCTCGGGCGACTACGCCCGGATCGAGAAGCTCGCCGCCGAGGCCGCCGCGCTCCGCCCGGCCGCCTGACCGGCGGCCGGGGGCCATCTCCGTCTCCGGCGTCACCGCGGCCGCGGTGACGCCGGTTCAGCGGTTCAGCGGGTCTCGTGGCTGCGCTGGCACTGCACGCACAGCCGCGCCAGCGGCCTGGCCTTCAGCCGCTCGTAGGGGATCGCGGAACCGCAGCCGTCGCATCGGCCGTAGGTCAGCCCGGTGATCCCCGCCAGGGCGTCGCGCACCACGGCGGCGTTCCGCTCCGCGGAGACGATGTCGGCGAGCAGCTCCGCCTTCTCCGACACCTCCACCGCGTCGCCGTTCACCGCCGCCTCCAGTTCGGCCAGCCGCTTGTTCCACCGGAACAGCTGCTCCTCCAGTTCCTCCCGGATCGTGCCGAGCTGGACGCTGCTGAGGTGGGTCCCGACGGTCATCTCACTTCCTCCCGTCGTCGCAGGCGGCGCAGCGGCGGGTGTGCGGGACGCTCCGCAACCGCTCCAGCGCGATGAACGTCCCGCATCGGCCGCAGGTGCCGTAGACCCCGAAGTCCAGCCGCTCGATCGCCGCCTCGATCTCGGCGACGGCCGTCCTTGCGCGCTCGGCGCGCCCCCAGGCCAGCGGGACCGGCCCGTCCCCGGCGGGCCGCTCCGGCTCGCGCCCGCCCTCGGTGAGGGCCCTCCACTCCTCCCGCGCGGCGGTGAGCCGCTCGTGCAGGAGCGCGCGCAGTTCCTCCAACTGCGCGGTGTGCCGCTGGTACTCGCCCAGCAGCCTGCTCGCCGATCTGATGTCACCCATGACGACACCGACTCCTTGCATGGTTCGCTGACGGCTCGGGCCGGTCGCGGCCCGTCACCGTGGGATCCGGTCCCGGCCGGCGGCGGACGCGCGGAACCGCGCGGGACGCACAGCCGGGAGACCCCCGTCGAGGCCGCGTGCGGCGGGCTCGGCGGAGGTCCGGGAAAGGACGGAGAACGCTAGGGCAGCGGTGGGCTGCGCGGGGTGACGACCCGGCGGGCGCAGCGCCGGGAACCCGTCACCGGGCCCGCGCCCAGCAGGGTGAGCGGCAGCAGGACGAGGAGCGCGGCGGGTTCTCCCACGGCGGGCAGGGAACGCAGCTGTCCCGGCGTGGGCAGGTGCTCGGCACCGCCCGCCAGCACCCTCGGGGCGGTCGACTGGTGCGTCCCGCCGGTGTGGGGGATCTGCAGGCTGGTCCCGGCGTCGGCGGACCGCCGGCCGGTGGACCAGGAGGAGGGGGCGACCGCGAAGAAGAGGACCACGAAGACGAGGCCCACCACGGCCGCTACGGCAGTGGGCCTGCGTGTGCCCCACCGCGGTTCCCTCATCGCCTCCGACCATAGCCCAACTCCCCGCGGAAAGGGACACTCCACGCAGGCCGCCGGGCTCCGGCGGGCCCGCGGCCGGGTCGCGGCGAGCGCGGCGGGTACGGCCCGCCGCACGGAACCGGCGGGGCCGGGCTCTCGACGGCGGCGGGCTCAGCCGGTCTGGCCGGTCTCCGCGAGGATCCGGTGCAGGATCTCGGCCGTCTCGGACGGCTGCCCGGCTTCCACGCTCAGCCGGTTCATGACGTACCGGTAGCGCGCGGTGTCGGCCTCCTTGTCCAGGTAGACGGCGCCGGAGAGCTGCTCCAGGTAGACCACGTCGGGCAGTTCGCCCTCGGGGAAGCGCAGGACGGTGATCGGCCCGGCGGTCTCGGCGTGGCCGATGGCGCCGAACGGCATGATCTGGATGGTGACGTGGGGCAGCTCGGCGAGCTCGATGAGCCGCTCGATCTGGGCGCGCATCGTCGCGCGTCCCCCGATCAGACGGCGCAGCGCCACCTCGTCGATGACCGCCCAGAACCTGGGCGGATCGGGTCGGTGCAGCAGCCGCTGCCGCCGCATCCGCAGCGCGACCCGGCGTTCGATCCCCTCCGGGGAGGCGTCCCGGGCTGAGGAGGCGATCACCGCGCGGGCGTAGTCCTCGGTCTGCAGCAGGCCGGGGACGAACTGGAGCTGGTAGGTGCGGATGACGCAGGCGGCCTGCTCCAGGTCGAGGTAGGCGTCGAACCAGTGGGGGACCGCGTCGCCGTACTCGTGCCACCAGCCCGGCGCTCCGGCCCGCACCGCCAGCGCGAGCAGGGTCTCGCGCTCGGCCTCCTCGGTGACGCCGTAGAGGGTGAGCAGGTCGGCCACGTCCCGCTGCTTGAACCCGGTGCGGCCCAGCTCCAGCCTGCTGATCTTGGAGTCGGAGGCCCGGATCGCCCTCCCCGCCTCCTCGCGGGTGATCCCGCACGCCGTGCGGAGGCGGCGCAGGTGCGCGCCCACCAGCATCCGCAGGACCGTGGGACCCGCCTGCCCGAGATCGGAGGCGTGGTCCTCGGTGTGGTCGCCTACCGACGGAACTGTACGCAAGCCCGCTCCCTCCACGGCAAAACCGCCCCATCCGGCCGGGTCAAGTTTTCCACGCCTGCACGGCCGCGTCAGCCGTACCGCGCAGGATCGGGACGAGCAGCGCGAGCCGGGCCCCATAAGCAGACAATTCACTATCATCATCATGATCGACGGAGACGCGGACGCCGAGGAGGGCGTGTGGAGGACGAGCGGACCCCCATCGAGCCGAGCGGGCTGAACCCCGGCGTCGCGCACAACGCCCGGGTGTGGAACTACTGGCTGGGCGGCAAGGACCACTACCCCGCCGACCGCGAGGTCGGCGAACGGGTCTTCGGCATGTTCCCCGGCATCGTGCACGTCGCGCGCGCCGACCGGGCGTTCCTGGGCCGGGCGGTCCGCCATCTGGCGGGCGAGGCGGGCATCCGCCAGTTCCTCGACATCGGCACCGGGCTGCCCACCGTCGACAACACCCACGAGGTGGCGCAGCGGGTGGCGCCGGACGCGCGGATCGTCTACGTCGACAACGACCCGATGGTGCTGGTGCACGCCCGGGCCCTGCTCACCAGCACACCCGAGGGCGCCACCGACTACGTCGACGCCGACGCGCGGGACACCGGCGCGATCCTGAAGGCCGCCGCCGGGACGCTGGACTTCGACCGGCCGGTGGCGGTCATGCTGCTGGGGCTCCTCAATTTCATCCTCGACACCGGGGAGGCCCGGGGGATCGTGCGGCGGCTGATGGACGCCGTGCCCTCCGGCAGCCACCTGGTGCTCACCCATCCCACCCTGGAGCTGGGCGGGGAGGCCAACGCCGAGGCCATGCGGTTCTGGAACGAGCACGCCACCCCGCCGATCACCGCCCGCGGCAGCCGGGAGATCGCCGGCTTCCTCGACGGCCTCGAGGTGCTGGAGCCCGGCATCGTGTCGTGCTCGCGCTGGCGTCCCGAGTTCGCCGACCTCGGCGAGGCCCCCTCCGAAGTGGCCCAGTTCGGCGTCGTCGCCCGCAAGCCGTGACCCGTGGGCGGCGCCCCGGCGGCCTCTGCGGGCCTGCGACCCGGCGCCGGACGCCCGGCACCGCACGTCCGCAGAGGTCTCCGGCCGTTTACCCGCACACGGGCGCGCCCAGGCACGCATGATGGGAGGACGTCTCCCGACCCCCTGCGAGGTGCACGCGATGGCCGCCACCCCGGCCTGTCCCCCGTCCGTCCGGGACCTGGCCTATCCGGCGGGTTCCCTGGTGCTGCTCACCGGCCTGCCCGGCGCGGGCAAGAGCACCCTGCTGGACCGGCTGTACGGCCTGCGCGGCGACGAGACGGGGCCCGTGACGGCGGGAGGCGCGCAGGTCATCGACTCGCGCCAGTCCCGCGCCTGGTGGGCGCCCCGCCTCTCGTCGCTGCCTGTGCGCCTGCGCACCCCCGTCGTGCACACCACCCACATGGCCCGCATCGTCCGCGCCCTGCTCGCCGGTCACGCCGTCGTCGCGCACAGCCGGGGCACCTGGCCGCACATCCTGTACGGCCTGGCCTGGATCGCCCGCCTGAACGGCACCGGGCTGCACCTGGTCATGCTCGACGTCGAGCCGAAGACCGCCCGCGAGGGGCAGGTCACCCGGGGGCGGGTGGTGGCCGGACCGCTCTTCGCCCGGCACTGCCGCCGCTGGCGGACGCTGGTCGCGCGGGCCCGGACCGGCGCCCTCCCCCCGGCGGCGAGCGTCACGATCCTGGACCGCCCCGCGGCCGACCTGCTCCGGGCCATCCGCTTCGACGCGCCCTGACCCGGGGCGGCACCGCCCCTCGCCGACCGGCGTCTCCCGGCGCCGGCTCGCCGCCCGACGATCCTCCACCCGATGATCCTCCGGCCGGAGAGGTTTCTCTCCGGCCGACAGTGGTATGGCCCTCCAACGAAAGGAACAAAAGGGACAATCAAGGAGAAAAACCATGATCACCCTGGAGCAGATCAACACGGTGATCGACCAGACCGTCTACGACACCAACGGCGACAAGATCGGTGACGTCAAGCACGTCTACCTCGACGACGCCACCGGCCGCCCCGAGTGGCTCTGCGTGAAGACGGGCCTGTTCGGCACCAAGGAGACCTTCGTCCCGACGCGGGCGGCAGACGTGGTCTCCGACCACATCGAGGTCTCCTACGACAAGGACCGCGTCAAGCACGCTCCCAACGTCGACGTCGACGCCGGCGGCCACCTGTCGGCCGAGGAGGAGCGCGAGCTCTACCGCTACTACGACATCGACTGGGAGCGCTCCTGGCAGGAGGCCAACCGGCCGGGCGAGAGCGGCTGGGCGCACTCCGGCGGTGAGCGCGAACGCGAGCGCCTGGGCCTGGGCCTCACCGAGGACGAGCGCCGCGGCGCGGGCGGGTCCGCGGGCTCGGGCCTGCGCGGGGACGAGACCCTCGGCCGCTCCGGAACCGCGGGCTCGGACCTGCGCGGGGACGAGACCCTCGGCCGCTCCGGAACCGCGGATTCGGACCTCGGCGGCCGGGACGACGCGATGACCCGCTCGGAGGAGCGGCTCGACGTCGGCACCGAGACCCACGAGACCGGCCGGGCGCGGTTGCGCAAGTACGTGGTCACCGAGGAGCAGCAGATGAGCGTGCCGGTGACCCGCGAGGAGGTCCGCCTGGAGCGCGAGCCGATCACCGACGCCAACCTCGACGAGTCGCTGAGCGGCCCGGAGATCAGCGAGGCCGAGCACGAGGTGACCCTGCACGAGGAGCGGCCGACGGTGGAGAAGAAGACCGTCCCGGTCGAGCGGGTCCGCCTGGGCAAGGAGCAGGTCACCGACGAGGAGGCCGTCTCCGAGCAGGTCCGCAAGGAGCGCATCGAGTTCGAGGGCGACCGAGGCGACCGGGGCGAGCCCGGCCGTCCCTCCTACTAGGATCCCGGCCGCTCCGGCACGCCGCCCCCCGTGGTGACGTGCATGGCGACCGGCCGGTAGACCAGGCCGTCGGTCCAGGCCACCGACTCCGGTGCTCCGGCCAGGCGCAGGCCGGGGCACCGGGTGACCAGGGCCCTGACCGCCTCGGTGAGCTCGACCCTGGCGAGGGCGGCGGCCAGGCAGCGGTGCGGGCCGTACCCGAACGCCACATGCGGGTGGGGAGGATGTCCG
>BMQD01000037.1 GCA_014647935.1 Planomonospora parontospora | reverse complement strand
CCCAGCTCCACCCGAGGGGCCCGGCGGAATCTCCGCCGGGCCCCTCGGCCATTCCCCCGACGGGTCAGAACGAGTCAGGAAAAGTAACAGAACTCCCAGCAAGTCACCTAGCAGGGCAAAAGCCAGAGTCGATAGGGTTTCCGGAACCCCTCCTGTGACGCCTGTGACGCACCGGGCGCCCGCACCCGATACATGGAGCCCTCTGTGATCCCCCGAGCCAAGCGCTTCCTCCCCGCCTTCGGCGGCGCCCTCACCGCCGCCGCCCTGACCGCGACCGGCCTCGCCACCGCCGCACCCGCGCAGGCCGCCCCCGAGTGGGCCCGCGACAACCTCTCCGCGAGCAAGGCGGACGCCTACTCCGCGGCCTCCTTCTGGCTCGGCTCCAACGGCGCCGCCCTGAAGAAGGCCACGCAGTACAACCGGGACGCCAAGGCCGTCACCCGGCTGGCCACGGGCCGCGGCGGCAGCGTCGCCGACGGCAAGCCCGGCGCGGTGGCGCCGATCGGCGGCGAGAAGGCCGCCACCGCCAAGGTGAAGAACGTCAACCTGCCCAAGACCGTCGGCAAGGTGTTCTTCGTCGACCACAAGGGCGACTACCGCTGGTGCTCCGCCACCTCGATCCAGTCGACCTACCGCAACCTGGTCGCCACCGCAGGCCACTGCGTCTACGACGTCGAGGGCAACCGGGACGTCATGGACCGGTGGGTCTTCGTCCCCGGCTACTACCAGGGCAAGGCCCCGTGGGGCGTCTACGTCGGCCAGGCCGCTTTCACCCACTACAACTTCGCGGCCTACGAGGACTTCGACCACGACTACGCCTTCGTCGCCGTCTACAACGGCTTCGCGCTCAGCGCCCCGAAGGAGGTCACCAAGGGTGAGTTCTCCGCCTGGACCGGCAGCAAGTGGGCCGAGCACGAGGAGCTCAAGGACGTCCCCGGCGGCAAGACCGCTCAGCAGCAGTACGCCGAGGGCTTCGAGAAGTACGGCGAGGCCGGGCCGTACTGGTCCAAGGACTTCGACGTCACCCCGGAGAAGGTCGGTCACGACTACAAGGGCGCCAAGACGCTGACCAAGGTCGAGGTCGTCGAGTCGGCGTACAACGCCGCCGCCAAGAGCACCGCCTCGGACGTCAACGGCGAGCAGTACGCCGTCGACGGCCCGCTCGCGATCTCCAAGGAGGAGTACGACGAGCTCAACAGGAAGAAGGCCGAGGGCGGCTTCCTCGGCAAGCTGACCTACGCGGGCAAGAGCGACGCGCAGACCGCCTGGTTCAAGACCCAGTACTACGTCAAGCAGTGGGTGAAGACCGGTAAGACGATCAAGTACTTCCGGGACCGCTACTACGTCGGCCAGGCCAAGGACACCGGCCGCCTCGGCGACGCCGTCGGCGGTCAGGGATTCGCCTGGAACCAGAAGGTCGGCCAGCCGGTCTACGCCTTCGGCTACCCCGGTGACGCCCACCCCGACGGTGACAAGCCGTTCACCGGCGTGACCATGAAGTACTGCTACGGCAGGACCAACACCCGCACCTACGCCTCCAACGCCTACAAGGTCGAGAACCACGCGGCGCTGAAGTGCTCGATGACCGGCGGCGCCGACGGCGGCCCCTGGCTCATCAAGTACAGCAGCGCCAAGCGCCTCGGCTACGTCAACGGCGTGACCAGCGTCTTCCACGACCAGGACGGCAACGACCGGGTGGACTTCGTCAGCTCGCCGTACTTCGACAGCGACGCCGCCGGGGCCTACCGTCAGGCCCTCATCGTGCGCAACACGCGGATCGTCGGCGACAAGGGCGAGCTCCTCAAGTAGGAGCGGGGAACCGCCCAGGGACGGAAGAGGGGTCCGGCGTGCCGCCGGACCCCCTTTCCGTCCTCCGCTCCCGCTCAGGCCGGGGTGAGCTCCCTGATCCGCTCGTTCAGCTCCACGACGGCGGGCTCCGCCGCGTGCGGCTCCAGCCTCCGGCGCAGGTCGGTCACGTAGGACCGGGTCCGCGCCGACTGCAGCCCTCCCGCCAGCTCCAGCGCCTCGCCCGCCGCCGTGCAGGCCTCCTCCAGCTCGCCGCACTCCAGCAGCCCCGCGGCGAGCAGCGACAGGTTGAACATGCGCCCGCGGACGAACCGCCCGTCCATCTCCAGTGACCGCCGCGCGTGCCGTACGGCCTGCGTCCCGTCGCGCAGGTCGCGGAAGCAGTGGGCGACCTTGGCCGACAGGTAGGCCTCGTCGAAGTAGGCGATCCACTCGGGCTCGTCACCGGGTCTCCTGCGGTCGAAGGCCAGCTCGGCCTGGTGCAGCGCGGCGCGGCAGGCCGTACGGTCGCCCAGCAGGGCCTGCGCGTGGGCCTCCAGCGCGTGCGCCTCGGCCAGCAGGGAGAAGACCCCGGCGCGCTGGGCCGAGAGCCGGGCGGCCCGGGCCAGGTCGAGGGCATGGGCGGGTTGCCCGATGTAGGCGGCCTGGTGGCTCATCCCGGCGAGGATCTCCCCGCCGAGGCCGTGGTCCCCCGCCCCCCGGGCCAGGCGCAGCGCCTGGATCAGGTAGCGCTGGGCGACCCCGTGGTGCTCGAGGTCGTAGGCCATCCAGCCGGCCAGCCGGGTCAGCTCGGCGGCGGCCGAGGCGAGCTCCCTGCCGGTGGCCTCGGCGTAGGAGCCGTCGTTGAGCAGCGGGGCGACCGCGGTGTCGAGGTACTTCACCACCGCCGAGCGGATCCGGCCGCCGCCGAACCTGTTGTCCAGCTCGCCGAAGGACCGGGTGACCTCCCGGATCGCGGCGATGTCGGTCGTGCCCACCCGCCGGGAGCCGCCCGCGACGGGGCGGGACTCCGTGGGGAGGGTTAGCCAGCGCACCGCTCCGACCGAACCGGCCCCGATCGCGAAGGTGGAGTCGACCAGGAACCTGCGCCGCTCCACGTCCGCCCGCCACAGCGCCGTCACGCTCGCCACCCCCTCGTCCCAGGTGTGCGGGAACTCCTGCCCCACGTCGAGGGATGCAGTCGTCGCGGACATGTCCATGTCCTCCGGCGTGACCGTCCGGCCGAGCCGCAGCGAGAAGATCTCCGCGAGCAGGGCCGGGACCGGCTCGCGCGGACGCTGGCCGCCGAGCCAGCGCAGGACGGAGCTGTGGTCGTACTTCAGCCCGGACAGCCCGCGCGCCCGGCCGAGCTCGTTGAGGTTGCGGGCCAGCCCCTTGTAGGTGAACCCGGCCTCGGCGATGAGCCGCTGAAGTGAGCGGTTCGGCTGGCGTTCCATCGTTCTCCTCGCCGTCGAGAATCACCGAGCGCATGGGGGGTGCGCTCGGGCCGCCCGCGGGCACGACGGTGCCCGCGCATGCCCCGGCCCGGAAGGTAAAGGTAACGGAGAGAACTTGTTATAGCACGTTCCGTAAAAGAATTGAGATTCATCGGCAAAGAAGAGCCCCCGCCGGTCGGGCGGGGGCTCTTCGGGGGATGCGCCGGACGACGGGCCGGTGGGGCCCGGACCAGGAGCGATCGGAGTGGCCGCCGGATCGGCGGGATCGGTGCGATCGGCGGGAGCCGACGGCCTTCGGACGGGCGGACGGCCCTCGGACGGGCGGGCGGGTGGCCCGGTCGCGCGGGACCGGCGGGCGGGTGGCCCGGTCGCGCGGGACCGGCACCGGGTCAGAGCCGGGCGACCCCGTCGGCGCGGGCCTGGGCGACGACCGCGGCGGTGACCGCGGGGGCGACCCGCTCGTCGAACGGGCTGGGGATCACGTGGTCGGCGGAGAGCTCGTCGTCGCCGACCACCGCGGCCAGCGCCTCGGCGGCGGCGACCTTCATGTTCTCGGTGATGGTGGTGGCCCGCACGTCGAGCGCCCCGCGGAAGACGCCGGGGAAGGCCAGCACGTTGTTGATCTGGTTGGGGAAGTCCGAGCGGCCGGTGGCGACCACCCGGGCGTGCCTCCTGGCGACTTCGGGGTGGACCTCGGGCGTCGGGTTGGACAGCGCGAAGACGATCGCGTCAGGAGCCATCGAGGCGATGGCCCGCTCGGAGACCGTCGAGCCGGACAGCCCGACGAACACGTCGGCCCCGGCCAGCGCCTCCTCGGTGGAGCCGCGCAGGTCCGCCCGGTTCGTGTCGCGGGCCAGTGCCTCCTTGACCGGGTTGAGGTCGCCGCGGCCCCGGTGGACGATGCCCTTGGAGTCGGAGACCGCGATGTCGCCGATGCCCGCGTTCAGCAGGATGCGGCTGACCGCGACGCCGGAGGCACCGGCGCCCGCCACCACGGCCCGCAGCTCGCCCAGCGAGCGGCCGGTCAGCCGGGCGGCGTTCTTCAGCGCGGCCAGCACGACGATCGCGGTGCCGTGCTGGTCGTCGTGGAAGACCGGGATGTCCAGCAGGTCGCGCAGCCGGTCCTCGACCTCGAAGCACCGGGGCGCGCTGATGTCCTCCAGGTTGATGCCGCCGAACGAGGGTGCGAGCCGGACGACGGTCTCGACCAGGGCGTCCACGTCGGTGCAGTCGAGGCAGATCGGCACGGCGTCGACGCCGGCGAACTCCTTGAACAGCAGGGCCTTGCCCTCCATGACGGGCATGGCGGCGGCGGGACCGATGTCACCGAGCCCGAGCACCGCGGTGCCGTCGGAGACGACGGCCACGACGTTCGAGACCCAGGTGTAGTCGGCTGCGAGCTCGGGCTCCTCGGCGATCGCGGTGCAGACCTTGGCCACGCCCGGGGTGTAGGCGAGGGACAGGTCGTCGGCGTTGCGGACCGGGACGGACGAGCGGACCTCCAGCTTGCCCCCGCGGTGCAGGGCGAAGGCCGGGTCCAGATCGAGGGCTTCGAGGGAGATGGAAGATGGCGAGATTGCCACAGCGACCCCTGTAATCAGTCAGACGGACATTTCCTTCGTAGGCGCCGCAGGAGGCTGGCCCGGCTTCGGTAGCCGCTCGGGACGTGCTCGCTGGAGACGGTCGCCTGGAGGGGTTCGGGGGTCACCCGTTGCTCGATTGTGCCACATGGTGAGACTCCGGCAGGTGACAGGTGGCCCACACTTTCGTTACCGCGGACGTTAACCCGCTCACATGTAATACTTGAACCCCTGAACACCCCTTACTCCGACTCCTCTACGGAAACTCCCGGTGGACCTGATCTCCTACGCCGAGCTGGCCGTGCTGCTCGTCAACAACCCCGACCGCCTCACCGGCCTGGAAGGGCTGCGGACCCTGCTGGAGGAGAGCGGCCGCCCCCGGCAGACCGACCGCCTCACCCCCGGGGACCTCGACGCCCTGCGCGGCCTGCGCGAGGAGCTCGTGGCCGTCTTCGAGGCCGCGGCCGGCGGGGACGAGCGGGAGGTCGTCGACCGGCTCAACGCGCTGCTCCGCCGCCACCCGGTCCACCCGCAGATCGCCGACCACGACGGCGAGCCGTGGCACCTGCACCTCACCGAGGGCGGGCGCTTCTGCGACCAGTACATCGTGGGCGCGGTGATGGGCCTGGCCACCATCGTCACCGACCTCGGTCCGGACCGGCTCGGGCTCTGCCGGGCGGCGCCGTGCCGCCGGGCCTATCTCGACACCTCCTCCAACCGGTCCCGGCGCTACTGCTCGGAGCGGTGCGCCAGCCGGGCCAACGTCGCCGCCTACCGGGCCCGGAAGAAGGTCGGCCAGGACAGCGGCGGCCGGTAGCGCGCGACCACCCGCCCCACCACCGGGACCGGGCCGAAGTCCCAGCTGTCCCGGCGGCCGGAGGCGCGCTGGTTGTCGCTCTCCAGCCACCAGCCCTCGCCGTCGCGCCACGCGGCGCGTTTGACGATCAGCCGGGACGGGTCGGCGGGGAGCCGGGCGAGGACGAGGTCCCCGGACCGGACCGGGGCGCCGCGCCGTACCCAGAGCCAGTCGCCGGGACGCAGCGCAGGCAGCATGGAATCCCCCTCGACACGGACTCTCATGAGCGCGAACCCCTTTCAGCGCGGGCCTGGCGGAGGCGAGTAAGGTCGTTCAAGGACCATGCTGATCTCAGCATCAAGGAAGGATTTTCCGATGCTCGCACGACTTCTGCGCCCCCGGCACGTCGCGTCCGCCCACTGCGACCTGCCCTGCGGCGTGTACGACCCGGCCCAGGCCCGCATCGAGGCCGAGTCCGTCAAGGCCATCATGGAGAAGTACGCCGCCAACGAGGACCCGGTCTTCCGCACGCGCGCGCTGATCATCAAGGAGGAGCGGGCCCAGCTGGTCAAGCACCACCTGTGGGTGCTGTGGACCGACTACTTCAAGCCGCAGCACCTGGAGGCCTACCCCCAGCTGCACCAGCTGTTCTGGGAGGCCACCAAGCTGGCGGGCGCCGCCGCGGCCAAGGGCACCGTCGACTCCTCCAAGGCCGACGAGCTCCTGGCCAAGATCGAGGAGATCTCCAAGATCTTCTGGGAGACCAAGGCCGCCTGATCCGCCGCCGCGGCCGGATTCGCGACCGCGCAGGGCAAGGCGCACCGGCGCCCCGCGGGGCGCCGGTGGGCCGCTCCTCCCACCTCGCGGAACGTCCTTTTTTCCCGTTCCAAATCATCCCGATCGCGAGTCTGATCGGGCCAACAGCCACCTGGGGGCGGTAGGTTGCAGTCAGCGACCTTGCGAGGAGGAACGTGACTGAGCACACCGAGGCGCCCGCGGTCGACGCGGGCGGGATCCGTGACGTGGTGAGCGTCCGGCTGCCGGCTGTGAGCGCATATCTGTCCGTTTTACGTACGGCCACCGCAGGGCTGGCCGCCCGTCTGGACTTCACGCTGGACGAGATCGAGGATCTCCGGATCGCGGTCGACGAGGCGTGTGCGATGTTGTTGACCCAGGCCGTGCCGGGCACCGACCTGACGGCCGAGTTCGAGCTCACCGGACAGGAGATGCGGGTCCGGGTCGAGGTCAGCACGGTGGGCAGCTCCCCGCCCAAGCGCGACGAGTTCGCCTGGATGGTGCTCACCGCCCTGGCGGACGACGTGGACGCCGTGACCGACTCCCCCGACCGTATGGCGATCGTGCTCCGCAAGCGTCGAGGCGCGGCGAGGCCGGCGTGACGGAAAGGACTCGTGCCATGGCCACCAGCGACCACGCGGTCCCCGACAGGGTTCGCGCGCGCACGCTCTTCGGTGAACTGGCGGAGTTGACCCCCGACGACCCGCGACGCCAGCGCATCCGTGACGAGCTCGTCGAGCTCCACCTGCCCCTGGTCGAATACCTCGCCCGGCGCTTCCGCAACCGGGGCGAGTGGCTCGACGACCTGACGCAGGTCGCGACCATCGGCCTGATCAAGTCGATCGACCGCTTCGACCTGGACCGCGGGGTGGAGTTCTCCACCTACGCCACGCCCACCATCGTGGGCGAGATCAAGCGGCACTTCCGCGACAAGGGCTGGGCGGTCCGGGTGCCGCGCCGCCTGCAGGAGCTGAAGCTCTCGCTCACCAAGGCGATCAGCGAGCTGTCGCAGCGCGAGGGGCGGGCGCCCACCGTCGCCGAGCTCGCGGCGTTCCTGAAGATGACCGAGGAGGAGGTGCTCGAGGGTCTGGAGTCGGCCAACGCCTACTCCACGGTCTCCCTGGACGCCCCCGACTCCGGTGACGACGACGCGCCCGCGGTGGCCGACTCCCTCGGCATCGTGGACGACTCCCTGGAGGGCGTCGAATACCGCGAGTCCCTCAAGCCGCTGCTCGAGCGGCTCCCGCCGCGCGAGAAGCGGATCCTGCTGCTGCGGTTCTTCGGCAACATGACGCAGTCGCAGATCGCCACCGAGCTGGGCATCTCGCAGATGCACGTCTCCCGGCTGCTGGCCAGGACCCTGACCCAGCTCCGCGAGGGCCTCACGGCCGAGGACTGACCCGCCGGTCCGGCCTGCCGGACCGGCCTGCCGCTCAGGCCCCGCCGCTCCCGACTCCGTCCGACGGCTCCGCGTCCCCGTAGAGGACCCGGGTCGTCGGCGGGGAGAGCAGCGCGACCAGCGCGGTCACCACCGCGGCGGCCAGGAGGCCGCCGAGCGGGGCCCGGTCCGACTGGAAGAGCGTGACCACGACCGGCACCATGAAGATCTGGGTCAGCACCCCCGGGCTCCGCGTCCACTTCTCGGCCCGCAGCAGTCCCCAGGCCACCCGGAGCAGGAGCGCTCCCACGAGGAGCCCGAAACCGGCGACGAAGGCCGAGCTCATCGCATCGGACGGGTTCCCGACCACGGTCTCGACCGCGACGTAGCCGCCGAGGAGCAGGGCGGTGAGTCCTTCCAGCGCGAGGACGGCGGCGGCGACGGTGAGGGTCGGCGGGCGGTTCTGCACAGGGCAACCCTACAGCCGACGTCGATAGACACCGCTTTCGTCGCCTCTGGGCTGTTATTGCCGGATACGCTGGCGCCATGCGCGCGATGCTCCTGGTGAACCCCAAGGCCACGACCACCAACCAGCGGACGCGGGACGTGCTCATCAGGGCGCTGGGCGCGACGATGGACCTGACGGTCGAGGAGACCGGCTACCGGGGGCACGCGGCCCATCTCGCCCGTACGGCCCACGCCGACGGGTTCGGCGTGGTCGCGGTGCTCGGCGGTGACGGCACGATCAACGAGACGGTGAACGGCCTGCTCGACGCCGAGGAAGGCGAGGTGGCGGCCGACCGGCCGGCGCTGCTGGTGATCCCCGGCGGGAGCGCGAACGTCTTCGCCCGGGCGCTCGGCCTGCCGAACGATCCGGTCGAGGCCACCGGAGTGGTGCTGGAAGCGGTCGGCCGTGACCGGCGGCGCACGGTGGGGCTCGGCCAGGCGCTGTGGGACGGGCACAGCCGCTACTTCACATTCTGCAGCGGCCTGGGGTACGACGCCGAGGTCATCCGGGCGGTCGAGGGGATGCGCGGCACGGGCCGCAAGGCCACTCCCGCGCGCTACGTCAACACCGCGCTGCGCCACTACCTGTCGACCGACAAGCGCCATGCCGCGATGCGCCTGGAGGGCCCCGGCGTGCCCCCGGCCGACGGCATCTTCATGGCGGTGGTCTCCAACACCTCGCCGTGGAGCTTCATCGGCCCTCGGCCGGTCTGCCCGACCCCCTGGGCCAGCTTCGAGACGGGGCTGGACCTCCTGGGGCTCCAGCGCCTCGGCCTGCCGTCCATGCTCAGCCTGATGCCGCAGATCATGGGGACGCGCGACACCCTGCCGACCGGCCGGCACCTGGTGCAGCTCCACGACGAGAAGGAGTTCACGCTGACCGCCGAGCGGCCGGTGGCCTTCCAGCTCGACGGCGACTATCTGGGGGAGGTCGAGCAGGTGATCTTCCGCTCTACCCCCAATGCGTTACAAGTATTGGCATAGCGGATTACATATCGTCATTGTGTGACGTATCCGACACTCCTATCCCCGAAAACCTTTTACCAAACCTCTTGCCTGCACTCGGGGTAGCTGACACTCTCAGCAGTGACGTCGGAACGTAGGACCTTTGAGTGGCCACCTTCACTCTGAGGCCACCGGCGATCACCGCGAACACTCCCGGACCGACCCAGGGCCGGGAGGTCGCTCGCGCTTGTTAGTGAAAGTCTTCACAAAGTGAGCCGTCGGAGCCGCGCAAGGGCTCCTCTTACGAAGGAGTGGACGCATGGACTGGCGCCACCGAGCTGCCTGCCGTGACGTGGACCCCGAGCTGTTCTTCCCGATCGGCAACACCGGCCCCGCCCTGATGCAGATCGAAGAGGCCAAGCAGGTCTGCCGTACGTGCACCGTGAGCGAGGCCTGCCTGAAGTGGGCTCTGGAGTCCGGGCAGGACGCCGGCGTCTGGGGCGGCCTGAGCGAGGACGAGCGCCGCGCCTTCAAGCGCCGCACGGCCCGCGCCCGCGCCCGCGCCACCGCCTGACACACCGCGCAGCCTGACGCGCACGGCCCGCGCCACCACCTGAGGCGTCGCCCGCGCCTGAAGCGCCACCCGAGCGCGGCCCGAGCAGCCTGACCGGCACGGGCCCCGGGACCGACCGGGGCCCGCCGCGGCGGCCCGCACCGCCGCCTGGCCGCTCTCCGCAGACCGCGTCAGGCCCCCGGCAGGGGGATCGCCAGGGTGACCTCGGTCCCGCCGCCCCGGCGCGGCTCGATGGCCAGCCGCCCGGAGAGCTCCCCCACCACCAGGGTCCGCACGATCTGCAGTCCCAGGCTGGTGGACGACTCGAGGTCGAACCCCTCGGGCAGGCCGGCACCGTCGTCGGAGACGATCACGTCCAGCCGGTCGGCCTCCCGAGAGACGATCACCTGGAGCCTGCCCGGCCGCTGCGCCAGCCCGTGCTGGACCGCGTTCTGCAGCAGCTCGGTGAGGACCATCGCCAGCGGGGTGGCGATCTCCGACTTCAGCACCCCGAACGTCCCGACGCGGCGCGGCACCACCTGCGCCTCCGGGGCCGACACCTCGCTGGCCATCGCGATCACCCGGTCTGCGATGTCGTCGAAGTCCACCTGCTCCTCGGGCGTGTGGGACAGCGTCTCGTGCACGATCGCGATCGACCCGACCCGGCGTACCGCCTCCTCCAGGGCCTCCCGCCCCTCCGGCACCTGCAGCCGCCTGGCCTGCAGCCGCAGCAGCGCCGCGACCGTCTGCAGGTTGTTCTTCACCCGGTGGTGGATCTCCCGGATGGTGGCGTCCTTGGTCATCAGCTCGCGCTCGCGCCGCCGCAGCTCGGTCACGTCGCGGATGAGCACCAGCGCGCCGATCCGCCCGCCTCCGACCACCAGCGGGATCGCCCGCAGCTGCACGACCGTGCCGCCCGCCTCCACCTCGGTCTCCCGGGGCTCCCGGCCGCTCGCCACGATCATCAGGTTCTCGTTGATGGGCTCGTCGGCGTAGCAGAGCGTGGCGGTCGTACGGCCCAGCTCCGCACCGACCAGGTCCGCGGTCAGGCCCAGCCGCCGGTAGGCCGACAGGGCGTTGGGCGAGGCGTAGGTCACCCGGCCCGCCCGGTCGAGCCGGAGCAGGCCGTCGCCCACGCGCGGCGAGCGCACCAGGATCGGCTCCGCACCGGAGAACGGGAAGCGGCCCTCGGCCACCATCTGGGCCAGGTCCGAGGCGCTCTGCAGGTAGGTGAGCTCCAGACGGGACGGCGTGCGCGCCGACGACAGGTTCGTCGAGCGCTGGATCACCCCGAGGTAGCGCTGCCCTGGAGCCGCCCCGTTCGCCGGCCCGACGGGGGCGGCCCTGTTCGCCGCCCCGTTCGTGGCCCCGCCGACGGCGGACCCGTCGGACGCGAGTCCACCGGGCACGGGCCCCCCGGACGCGAGCCCGCCGGGCACGGGCCCCCCGGACGCGAGCCCGCCGGGCACGGGCCCGCCGAGCGCGAGCCCGCCGGGCACGGACGCGCCGGGCGCGCATCCGGCCGGGTCCGCCCGCCGTACCGGGTCCGCCCGCCGTACCGGGATGGTCTCCTCCCGCACCGGGACGCCGGTGGACCAGTCGGGGTCGCCCTCGCGGCAGATCCTCCGCTCGTCCCAGGCGGTGTCGATGAGCTCGCGCTCGCCCCTGGCGATGGTCGTGCCCACGACGTCGTCGTGGTAGACGGTGGGCCCGGTGGTGGGGCGCATCTGCGCGACCGCGATCCACCCCGACCCGTCCTTCAGGGGGATCCACAGGATGAGGTCGGCGAACGACAGGTCGGCCAGGAGCTGCCAGTCGGAGACCAGCGAGTGCATCCACTCGAGGTCCGCATCGTCGAGCGCGGTGTGGCGGACCGCCAGGTCGCTAAGAGTCGGCACCCGTGCATCATGCGTTCTTTGCTGGCCTGAACGCGAATCGGCCGATCCGGAACTGCGAAGATGCCCCCATGGAGCAGACCCCGGATCCCCTGGCCCGCCTGCGGACCGCGGCCGAAGCACGGCGCGCGGCAGGACTGAGGCGCACCCTGCGCGCCCGCACGCCCGACGACGACGGCCTGATCGACCTGGCCTCCAACGACTACCTCGGGCTGGCGAAGGATCCGCGGCTGGCCGAGGCCGCCGTCGAGGCCACCCGCGCCTGGGGCACCGGCTCCACCGGCTCCCGCCTGGTCACCGGCTCCACCGCGCTGCACGCCCGGCTGGAGGAGGCGCTGGCCGCCTTCGCAGGGGCCGAGGGCGCGCTGGTCTTCTCCTCCGGCTACCTGGCCAACCTGGCGGCCGTCGCGGCGCTGGGCGCCGGTGCGCTGGTGGTCTCCGACGCGGGCAACCACGCCTCGATCGTGGACGCCTGCCGGCTCTCCCGCTCCCCCGTGGCCGTGACCCCGCACGGGGACGCGGCCGCCGTGGAGAAGGCCCTGGCCGACCGCGCCGAGGAGCACGCGCTCGTCGTCACCGACGCGGTCTTCTCCGTGGACGGGGACCTGGCCCCGCTGGAGGAGCTGCACGCCGCGGCCGTACGGCAGGGCGCGCTGCTGGTGGTGGACGAGGCGCACTCGCTCGGCGTGGTGGGGCCCGGCGGACGGGGCGCGGTGCACGCCGCGGGTCTGGCCGGTGAACGGACGGTTGTGAGAACGGTCACACTGTCGAAATCGCTGGGCTCCCAGGGCGGAGCCGTGCTCGGCGCGCCCGAGGTGGTGGAGACCCTGGTGGACACGGGCCGCTCGTTCATCTTCGACACCGGGCTGGCCCCGGGCAGCGTGGCGGCGGCACTCGCCGCGGTCGATATCCTTCACCATCAGCCCGAACTGCCCGGACGCGTGCGGACCAGAGCGAGGGAGCTGGCCTCGATGGCCCGCGAACTCGGCCTGGAGACCGGCGAGCCGGCAGGTGCGGTCGTCCCCGTCGTCCTCGGCCGGCCCGAGACCGCACTGCGGGCCGCCGCCATCTGTGCGGAACACGGAGTGCGGGCCGGATGCTTCCGGCCGCCCTCGGTGCCGGTCGGCCGCTCTTGCCTGCGGTTGACCGCGCGGGCCAATCTGAGTTCCGATGATCTCGCGGTGATCCGGGGTGCTCTCACCGCCGTCGCCGAGATGAAGGTGGGCAAGTGAGCGAACGCGGTGAGCGGGCCGGTCGGCACGGCGGGCCCGGCACGGCCGGCCGGGCGGGTTCCGCCCCTGCGGGCGAGGAGCTTCCATGACGGACGACTCCCCCCGGATCCCGAAGTACTACGACGTCAAGCGGAGCCTCCTCTCCCTCACCAAGAGCCTGCCGGCGGGCAGCGCGCTGCCTCCGGAGAGGACGCTCGCGGTCCGCTTCGAGACCTCGCGGACCACCGTGCGCCAGGCGCTGTCGGAGCTCGTGGTCGAGGGCCGCCTGGTCCGCATCCAGGGCAAGGGCACGTTCGTCGCGCAGCCGAAGGTCGCCCAGGTCCTCCAGCTCACCTCCTACACCGGCGACCTGCGGACCGTCGGCCTGGAACCCGACACCAAGATCCTGGACATCAGCTACGTCACGGCCGACGAGCCGCTGGCCCGCCGGCTGGCGATCAACCCCGGTGGGCGCGTACTCCGCATCCACCGGCTCCGCCTGGCCAACGGCGAGCCGATGTCGATCGACACCACCCACCTGTCCGCCCGCCGCTTCCCCCGGCTCCGGCGGGAGCTGGAGGTGCACTCCTCGCTGTACGAGACGCTGCACAACGCCTACAACGTGCGGCTGATGGACGCCGAGGAGATCATCGAGACCGTGCTGGCGACGCCGTACGACGCCCAGGTGCTGAGCGTCGACGTCGGTCTGCCGATGCTGCTGCTCACCCGGCACGCCTTCGACGCCGACGGCAACCCGGTGGAGTGGGCGCAGTCGCTCTACCGCGGCGACCGCTACAAGTTCGTCACCCGTCTGCGCCGTCCCTGAGGGCTCCCGTCCAGCCCGCCCCCGACGGGAGCGCACGGCACGCCGCCCCGCGCCCGCGGCCGGGCTCCCCGTAGGCTGAGGCGGATGAGCATTCTCGTGGTCACCGGGACCGACACCGGGGTGGGGAAGACGGTCGTCACGGCCGCCGTGGCGGCGCTGGCGCGGGAGCGGGGCTCGACCGTGGCGGTGGTCAAACCGGCCCAGACCGGCGTCGGGGAGAACGAGCCCGGGGATCTGGACGAGGTCATCCGACTGTCCGGGGTGACGACCACGTTCGAGCTCGCGCGGTTCCCCGATCCCCTGGCCCCGGCCGCCGCCGCGCGCGTCGCGGGGCTGCCCCCGGTCTCCCTCGCGGAGGCGGCCGTGCGGATCAAGGAGCTGACCGGGTCGCACCGGCTGGTCGTCGTGGAGGGCGCGGGCGGGCTCCTCGTCCGCTTCGACGAGGAGGGGTTCACGCTCGCGGACCTGGCCCGGATGCTGCACGCGCCGGTGCTGGTGGTGGCCAGGGCCGCGCTGGGCACGCTCAACCACACCGCGCTGACGCTGGAGGCCGTGGCGGGCCGCGGTCTCGACCTGGCCGGCCTGGTGATCGGCTCGTGGCCGGCGGAACCCGGCCTGGCCGAGCGGTGCAACGTGGCGGACCTGGAGATGCTGGCCGCCCGGCCGCTGGCGGGCGTGCTGCCGGAGGGGGCCGGCGGGCTGGACCGCGAGTCCTTCACCCGGGTGGCGCGTTCGGGGCTGAGCCCGGTCCTGGGCGGCGGGTTCGACCCCGCCGCCTTCAGGAGCACCCTTACGCTTTGCCCGTAGTCCCCGTAGT
This sequence comes from Planomonospora parontospora, assembly GCA_014647935.1. GTDB lineage: Bacteria > Actinomycetota > Actinomycetes > Streptosporangiales > Streptosporangiaceae > Planomonospora > Planomonospora parontospora. Next base: position 27,587 of record BMQD01000037.1, on the reverse strand, counting down.
CCCCGTAGTGCCGAGCAGCGCGGAACGGCGCGGAGTGGTGCCGGGCGGCGGCCTCCGCGGCTCCGCGCGGTTCCGGGTCCCCCGTTCCCCTCGTTTCCTCCTAGCCGTCACCGCAGAGTGGAGTCAGAAGTTGAGCGACATCCTCGAGATCGCCCGGGTGCAGGTCCTGGACGAGGGCCGGGGCCTCGGCACCGCCCAGGCGCTGGAGTGCCTGAAGCTGCCCGACGACCGCCTGGCCGACCTCCTGGCCCTCGCGCACGAGGTGCGGATGAAGTGGTGCGGCCCGGAGGTGGAGGTCGAGGGGATCATCTCCCTCAAGACCGGCGGCTGCCCCGAGGACTGCCACTTCTGCTCCCAGTCGGGGCAGTTCCCCTCGCCGGTCCGCGCCGCCTGGCTGGACATCCCGTCGCTCGTCCAGGCGGCGAAGGAGACGGCGGCGACCGGAGCCACGGAGTTCTGCATCGTGGCCGCCGTGCGCGGGCCCGACCGGCGCCTCATGGACCAGGTCCGCGAGGGTGTGGCGGCGATCCGGGAGGCGGTCGACATCAACGTCGCCTGCTCGCTGGGCATGCTCACCCGGGAGCAGGTGGAGGAACTGGCCGCCCTCGGCGTGCACCGCTACAACCACAACCTGGAGACCGCGAGGTCGCACTTCGGCAAGGTCGTCACCACCCACACCTGGGAGGAGCGCTGGGACACCTGCCTGATGGTCCGCGAGGCCGGCATGGAGCTGTGCTGCGGCGGCATCGTGGGCATGGGCGAGACGCTGGAGCAGCGGGCCGAGTTCGCCGGGCAGCTCGGCGAGCTGGCGCCCGACGAGGTCCCGCTCAACTTCCTCAACCCGCGCCCCGGCACGCCGTTCGAGCGGTTCCCGCTGCTGGAGGGGAGCGAGGCGCTCAAGACGATCGCGACCTTCCGGCTGGCGCTGCCGCGCACGATCCTGCGCTACGCGGGCGGGCGTGAGCTGACCCTGGGCGACCTGGGGACCCGGGACGGCATGCTCGGCGGGATCAACGCGATCATCGTCGGCAACTACCTGACCACCCTCGGCCGCACCGCCGAGCAGGACCTCGGCCTGCTGGCGGACCTGCGGATGCCGATCAAGGCGCTCTCCGACACGCTGTGACCCGGTCGCCCACCTCGGTCATCGGAAAGTAGCGGGAACGTAACTCTCCGTACGGCGGATCTCGATGCGCACGCGTGTGACAGGGGGGAATCTGGGGAGGTAGAAGGCCACGAACACCCCCGAGCAACTCCCCTGTCCGGCTAAGTGACTGACTGGTAGGTTTCGCGGTATGGAGTCGTCCCCCAAGCACGCCGGTGACATCGCGGTCGCCGTCTCCAAGGCCTACGGCATCGAAACCATGTTCACCCTGTCCGGCGGGCACGTCTTCCCGCTCTACGACGGGGCGGTGCACGAAGGCGTGTCCATCCTCGACGTGCGGCACGAGCAGAGCGCGGTCTTCGCCGCCGAGGCCACCGCCCGGCTCACCCGCAGGCCCGGCCTGGCCGTGCTCACCGCGGGGCCCGGCGTCACCAACGGCGTCAGCGGCGTGGCCACCGCGCACTTCAACGGCTCTCCCGTCGTCGTCATGGGAGGGCGGGCCCCCAGATCCCGCTGGGGCTCCGGAGCGCTGCAGGAGATGGACCACCCGCCGCTGCTCGCGCCGGTCACCAAGCTCGCCTTCACCGGCTCGGGCGCCGACTCCGTCGGGCAGGACGTCGAGATGGCCTTCCGCACGGCCATCGCCCCGCACCGGGGCCCGGTCTTCCTCGACTTCCACATGGACGACCTGTTCGCCCCGGCGGCCGAGCACCACACCGAGACGCTCACCCCCTCTCCGCTCGAACCCGACGCGGGCGCCCTCGCGCAGATCGCCGGGCTGCTCGCCGAGGCGGAGCGGCCGATCCTGGTGCTCGGCTCCGACGTGTGGATGGACCGCGCCGAGGAGGTCGCCCGGAGCTTCGCCGAGGAGTACCGCCTGCCGGTCATCCCCAACGGCCAGGGCCGCGGCATCCTGCCGGCCGGGCACGAGCTGCTGGTCAACCGCGCCCGGGGACTGGCCTTCTCCCAGGCCGACCTGGTGATCGTGGCGGGCACCCCGCTGGACTTCCGGCTCGGCTACGGCTGGTTCGGGGGCAAGGAGGGCGCGCCGCTCGCCAAGGTGGTGCACCTGACCGATGCGCCGTCGCAGGTCGCCACGCACATGAAGCCCGCCGGGGCCGCCGCCGGCGACCTGTCCCTGGTCTTCTGGGGCCTGACCTCGGCGTGCGCCGAGGCGGGCGTCTCCCCCAAGACCTACGCCCCGTGGCTGTCGACCCTGGCCGAGGCGTCCAGGGCCGCCATCGCCGGGGACGTCCAGTTGCTGGAGTCCGCCTCCGACCCGATCCACCCGATGCGGATCTACGGTGAGCTCGGCAGGATCCTCGCCGACGACGCCGTGGTGATCGGCGACGGCGGCGACTTCGTCTCCTACGCGGGCAAGTACGTCGAGCCCCGCCAGCCCGGCAACTGGCTCGACCCGGGCCCCTACGGCTGCCTGGGCACCGGCCTGGGCTACGCGATCGCCGCCCGGCTGGCCCGCCCCTCCTCGCAGGTCGTGCTGCTGCTCGGCGACGGCGCGGCCGGTTTCTCGCTGATGGACGTCGACACGCTCGTACGGCACCGCCTGCCGGTCGTGATGATCTGCGGCAACAACGGCATGTGGGGTCTGGAGAAGCACCCCATGCAGATGCTCTACGGCTACGACGTGGCCGCCGAGCTCCAGCCGCAGTGCCGCTACGACCAGGTGGTGACCGCCCTGGGCGGCGGCGGTGAGCTCGTCACCGACCCGTCGCAGATCGGTCCCGCGCTGCGCCGCGCGTTCGACTCCGGCGTGCCGTACATGGTGAACATCGCCACCGACCCGTCCGTGGCCTACCCGCGCACCACCACCGGCGTGTGAGGCCTCCCGCAGGGGGCACGGGCCCGGCGGGCCCGGCATCCGGCCGGGAGCCCGCGCGGGATCCCGGCCGGATGCCTCGGCGGATCAGCCCTTGGTCGCCGTCGGCGTGGGGGTCGGCGCCGAGTCACCCGAGCACGGCACGGCGTCCGCGATGAGCTCGACCGGAACCCGGGGGTCCAGCATCTCTCCCGCCGGAGGGTACTGCTGGTAGACGATCCAGCACTTCTGCGTGTCGGATCCGCCGCTGTACTGGGGCTTGGCCTTGAGCCCCGCGTTCTTGAGCTGCTGGAGCGCCGCCGCGAGCGGCAACTGGGTGACGTTCGGCACCTTCTTCTTCGCCACCGGCGTCGGGGTCGGGGTCGGCGTCGGGGTCCCCTTCGTGGGGGTGGGCTTGGGCGACGGGCTCTTCGACGGGGTCGGGGTGGGCTTCGGCTCCTCGCTGACCTCGGGCGTGGGGTCGGGGACCTGGTGGTTCTGCGTCGGGGTGGGCCTGGGGCGCGTCTTGTTCGGCTTCGGCGACGGACTCTTCGTCGGCTCGGTGCCGACGGGCTTGGCGGGCGGATCCGTCGCCGCGAGCCGGTCCCTGTCGACGGGCGGCACCTCGGAACTCGCCGCCACGGTGTTGAGCGCCACCGCGACCAGTCCGGCGCAGACCACGACGGCGCCCGCCGAGGCCATGGCCAGCAGCCCGCCCCGGCGCTTGGGCTTCGCGCCCCGGCGGCCCCGCCTCCCGGCGGAGAGCTCGGTGGGCGTGCCGGGCGGCGCCGGCGAGGCCGCCTGCCATCCGGCGGTCGGCTGCGCGGCCGCACTCCAGCCGGTCTCGGGGTACGGACCGTCCTGCCGCGGGGCGGCGCCCTGACCGGCCAGGCCCTGCACGGCTCCGGGCATCGGCAGCTGGGCCGACGGGATCGCCGTCGCCCCGGTCTCCGGGCCGGCGATCGCCTGTCGCGCGGCGGTGCTCATCGCGGCGGCGCTGGGGAAGCGCCGGGCGGGGTCCTTGGAGAGGGCCCGCTCCACCAGGGCCCGGATCACCGGCGGGATGCGCTCGGGGAGCGGCGGCGGAGCCTCCCGGATGTGCTTGAGCGCGATCGTGACCGGGCTGTCGCCGTCGAAGGGCCGCTGGCCCGCCAGGCACTCGTAGGCGACCACGCCCAGGGCGTAGATGTCCACCGCGGGGGTGACCGGCGCGCCCTCGGCCTGCTCGGGCGCGCAGTAGGAGGCGGTGCCGAGCACCATGCCCGCGTCGGTCAGCCGGCTGGCGGCGTCGGATCTGGCGATGCCGAAGTCGGTGAGCACGAGCGTGCCGTCGGACCGGACCAGCAGGTTGCCGGGTTTGACGTCCCGGTGGACGATGCCCTGGTCGTGGACCGCCTGCAGGGCCGAGGCCGCCTGGGCGATGAGCTCCATCGCGGCGCCGGGGGCGATGCTGCCCAGCCTGCCGAGCAGCCGGTCGAGCGGCTCGCCGTCCACGAACTTCATCACCAGGTATGCCGTCGCCCCCGCGCCGGGCACCTCGTGAACCCCGTAGTCGTAGACGTCGACGACCCCCGGATGATTGATCGTCGCCATCGCCCGGGCCTCGCCCTGGAACCTCACCAGGAACCCCGGATCGTCGGTGCGGCCCGGAAGCAACACCTTCACGGCGACGGTGCGGGCCAGGACCGTGTCCTCGCCGCGCCACACTTCGCCCATGCCGCCGGCACCGATGCGGGTATCTAAGCGATACCGCCCGGCCAGCGTCGTGCCTTGGGCCACCATGACTACTCCCCCGTAACCCTCTCCACTCCCACCCCAGGGTTCTCCAACAAAGCGGATTTGTATCGCGGCAACGTCACGGCAGCATAACGAAGGCCTGTATGCCGTTTGCCCGCTCGCTGTGGGACGAGCGGCAGCATGACACAAAAGTCCAAACTTTGGGGGTATTTACATATTTTGCCACGTCCAGTCGGACGGCCCGGTCCGCAACGGGAAATCCGCCCCCTCCACGCCGGGCCCGGCGCCGGTCACGGCGAGCCCCGCGTCCTCCGCCGCGGAGCGGCCCGGCGCGGCTCGCGGACCGGTCATCCGCTGAGCGTGCCGTGCTCCACGCACCGGGCTGACCAGCCCAGCGGGGTCACTTGGACCACCATCCGGCGGCGGCAGCGGGAGCAGTAGCGCGGCGGCTCCATCGCCCGCGCGGCGAGGCAGGACGCGTGCTCGCCCGCATCGGCCGGGAGACCGCAGTGATCGCAGTATGAGGTCACGGCTCAGACCCTATGCTGACGCGCATGACGCTCGCTCCCGGTCTGCGCTCCCGGCTGCTCATCATGGTGGAGAAGGAGGACACCGCCGTGAAGGTCGGCAGCGGCGACGTCCCCGTGCTGGGCACTCCCCGCCTGCTCGCCTTCGCCGAACGCGCCACCGTCCAGGCGGTCGCGGACGTCCTCGGGCCCGGCCAGACCTCCGTGGGCACCAGGGTCGCCCTGGAGCACCTGGCGGCCAGCCCGATCGGCGCCCACGTCGAGATCTCCGCCGAGCTCACCGAGGTCGACGGCCGCCGGCTGGTCTTCGCCTTCACCGCACGCGACGGACAGGCGACCGTCGCGACGGGGACGATCGAGCGCGTGGTCGTCGACCGCGAGCGCTTCCTCGCCAGGCACGTCCGCTGACCGCGAGCGCTCCCTCGCCGGCACGTCCGCCGACCGCACCCGCCGCACCCCGGCCGGTCGCCTCCCGCGCGGCGCGGCTCCGGCCGGGGGCTACTCGATGACGGCGATGAGGTCGCCCTCCTGGATGACGTCTCCCTCGGCCACCTTGAGCTGCGCCACCACACCGTCGTCCTCCGCGATGACCGGGATCTCCATCTTCATCGACTCCAGGATGACCAGGGTGTCGCCGTCCTCCACGGTGTCGCCCTCCTTGACGAGCACCTTCCAGACGTTCGCCACCATCTCCGCGCGTACTTCAGCCACCGGGAACTCCCATCACTGTCACTGTCAACGATCGCGCCCGCTCCGGCCTCCGCCGGAGCAGGGACGAGTCATGCCGCGCCGTACGCGCCCGATCCTCCGTGCCCGGCCCGCCGCCCGCACCTTCCAACTGTGCCAGAACGATCAGGCCCTCATACGGGACACCAGTCCGGTGTCGTAGTCGCCGGAGACGAACTCGGGGTGCTCCAGCAGCTCGGCGCAGAACGGCAGGTTGTTCTTGGGGCCCTCGACCAGGAAGCCCGCCACCGCCTTGCGGGCGCGCTCCAGGGCCTCGTCCCGCGTCCGGCCGAAGACGCACAGCTTGGCCATCAGCGGGTCGTAGAACGGCGTGACCGTGTTGCCGGCGGCGTAGCCGGAGTCGATCCGCACGCCCTCCCCGGACGGCTCCTCCCACACGTCGATCTTGCCGGGTCCGGGGAAGAACCGCTTGGGGTCCTCGGCGTAGACCCGGAACTCGATCGCGTGCCCGGCGGGGGCCACCCGCAGGTCCACCGCCTCGCCCGCGGCGATCCGCAGCTGCTGCTCCACCAGGTCCACGCCGGTGACCAGCTCGGTGACGGGGTGCTCGACCTGGAGCCTGGTGTTCATCTCCAGGAACACGAAGTCCTGCGCGTCCGCGTCGACCAGGCACTCCACGGTCCCGGCGCCCAGATAGCCGACGGCCTCGCCCGCCCGTACGGCCGCGGCCAGCATGCGCTCGCGCAGCTCCGGGGTGATGCCGGGGGACGGGGTCTCCTCCACGACCTTCTGGTGGCGGCGCTGCACCGAGCAGTCCCGCTCGCCCAGCGCGACGACCCTCCCGTCCGGGAGACCGAGGATCTGCACCTCGACGTGACGGGCGCGCTCGATGTAGCGCTCGAGCAGGATCGCGGGACCGCCCTCGGCTCCGCCGAACCGCGCCGCGGCGCGCGCGGCGGTCTCGAAGGCCTTGGTCAGCCCCGCCTCGTCGTGGGCGACGCCCATCCCGATGCCGCCGCCGCCACCGGCCGCCTTCACCATGACCGGGTAGCCGATCCCGGCCGCGGCGGCCACGGCCTGCTCCAGGTCGGTGACCGGCTCCCTGGTCCCGGCGGCGACGGGCACGCCCGCGGCCTCCATCAGGTTACGGGCGTTGATCTTGTCGCCCATCCGCTCGATCGCCTCGGGCGAGGGGCCGATCCAGACCAGCCCCGCGTCGATCACGGCACGCGCGAAGTCCGCGTTCTCGGAGAAGAAGCCGTATCCGGGGTGGACCGCCTGCGCGCCGGAGGCGCGGGCGGCCTCGATCACCTTGCCCGCGTCGAGGTAGCTCTGCGCGGGATTGGCGGGACCCAACAGGATCGCCTCGTCGGCCTCCTTCACGAACGGCAGGTCCGCGTCGGCCTCGGAGTACACCGCGATGGCCCTCGCCCCCATGCGGCGGACCGTGCGAATGACGCGCCGGGCGATTTCGCCTCGGTTCGCGACCAGGACAGACTCGAACACGTAGTGGCCCCTTTCGACCGCTCCACCCTATGGCCGAGATCTCGGCACAGCCTTTCGCCCGACGCCACTGATCACAGCGGCGCGAACTGTAGGAAACTTACAATGCGCGGGGCGGGAAACCCCGGTGCGACAAGCCGTGAGAGCGCACCTCGTGAGCGGATCAGTAGCGGGCGAGACGCCCGGTGACCCGCGCCAGCGCCTCGACGACGGCCGGGTCGTACTCCACTCCGGAACCGAGTCGGAGCCGTTCCAGCGCGGCCCCCGCCCGGTCACGGTCGGTGGAGCCGCCGACCAGGTCGTCGTAGGCGTTGGCGGCCTTGATGATGCGGCTCGACAGCGGCGGCGCCGTACCGCAGGGCTCGCACTGGCGGCGGACGATCTCCGCCACCCGGTCCAGCACCCCCGTCTGCCGGATCACCTCGGCGCCCAGCTCGGCGATGCGGCGCGCCTGCGCCGGGTCGGTGAGCACGGTCGCGCCGCCGGGGATCGGGTCGCGGAGCGAGAGCTGGCCGATGTCGTGCATGAGCGCGGCGTACTCCAGCTCCAGCAGTTCGGGCTCCGCCATGCCCAGTTCCCGCCCGGCGGCGACCGACAGGCGGCTCACCCGGCGCGAGTGTCCCGGCTCGACGTAGCCGGCCACCTCGGTCACCTGCGAGAGCGCCCGCACGGTCTGCAGGTAGGTGGCCCGGATCCCCGCGTACTTGCGGAAGGCCACCTGGGTCACCAGCAGCGGAGCGGCGAAGACCAGCAGTGCGGCCATGTCCATGCTGTGCGAGGCGAGCGCCAGCAGGACGCCGGAGGCCGCCACCGCGGTGCCCAGCGGGGCGGCCATCCGCAGCTCGTCGCGGACGGCCACCGCGAACGCGGCGCGCACCTGCTCCGCCCGCAGGACGGCCGCCAGCAACACGTCCACCAGCACCGTCACCAGGATCAACGCGGTCATCACGCCCAGCGCGGGCGTCCAGCTCCCGTCGGGCGGGAGGGTCGTCAGGCGGAGCGGCTCGGCCAGCGGGCGGTAGGCGATGGCCAGCAGGGAGCCGGTGAGGAGCCTGCGGGCCAGCGCGTCGAGCTGCGGCGGGCGCCCGACCGCCAGGTGCGGCAGCGCCCCGGCCACCATCCCGACCGCCGTCACCGCGACGACCTGCAGGGCGGGATGCTCCGCCCGGGTGGTCCCCACGTCCAGCAGCAGGGTGTAGCCGAGCGCCGCGGCGGCTCCGATCGGAGCCACCTCCCGGTTGCCCGGCATGGTGAGCCTGGCCAGTTCCCCCGCCGCGATCAGCGCGCCGAACCCGATGGCGAACTCGGCCTGGACCAGCCCCACCGCCGCCGTGTACGCCACGCCCGCCAGCGCCATCAGGCCCGCCGCGGAGATGAGCAGGACCTGCCCGGAGTCGAGCCGCCGGAACGCCCGCGCGGCCGTGAGAGCGGCCGTGTTCGTCATCGTTCCGTCCCCGTGGTCACGTCCGACACCACCTGGATCGGGGCGGTCGGGTCGTCGTGGTCCTTGGTGGTGGTCTCCGCCGCGTCCGCCGGCGGGGCCGCCACCTTGCACGGCGGTTCCCACCCCTGGCGGTCCAGGGCGCGCAGGAAGGCGTTCACCATGACCGGGTCGAACTGGGCGCCCGCCCCCTTGCGCAGCTCCTCCGTGGCGACCTCGACCGACCGCGCGTTGCGGTAGGAGCGGTCGGAGGTCATCGCGTCGAAGGCGTCGGCCACCGCGATGATCCGGGCGAACTCCGGGATCTCGTCACCGGCCAGCCCCATCGGGTAGCCCCTGCCGTCCTGCCGCTCGTGGTGGTGCATGATCCCGGCGAAGGCCTCGTCCAGGAAGTCGATGCCCCGCACGATCTCCAGTCCCCGCATCGGGTGGAGCTGGATGGCGGCGAACTCCTCCTCGGTGAGCGGCCCCTCCTTCTGCAGCACCTTCGTCGGCACGCCCAGCTTGCCCACGTCGTGGAGCATCCCGGCGTAGCGGATCGCGCGCAGCCGCTCCGAGCCCATCCCGATCTCCTCGGCGATCATCCCCGAGGCCCGGGAGACGCGGGTGCAGTGTCCGCGGGTGTAGTAGTCCTTCGTCTCCACCGCCTGGCAGAGCGCGGCGATCGTGGCGTCGTAGGAGCGCTGCTGGGCGAGGTACTGGCCGAAGGCCCAGCGGGCGACGAACAGCGGGATCAGCACCAGCACCGCGGCGATCGAGTTGACCGTCGTCCAGAGCCCGGCGATCAGCAGGCCGAAGGTGGCGTATCCCAGGTAGGAGACCATGAACTGGGCCAGTCCGCGCAGCGGGACCTGGTCGGCCTGGCCGGTCGCCGCCAGGACCAGCGCGATCAGCACGAAGTTCAGCGGCACGAACACCGCCGCCGCGCCCGCGAACGGCACGATCAGGTCGCTGAACTCGACGCCTCCGCCGCCCCCGACGCCCGGCACCCCGGCGGGCCGGCCGAGCAGGCTCTCGTAGACCCAGCCCGCCACGTAGCCGCAGAGCGCGAACTGCGCGCCGTTGAACAGCCGCTTCACCAGCGGCAGCCCCGGGCGCACGCTGAGCACGGCCGTCATGCCGACGAGCGCCGCGCCTTCGGGACCCGTCAGCACCACCGCGGCGAGCGCGGCCGAGAAACTGACCGAGACCGCGGCCTGCCTGACACTGAGGAGTGTCGGCATCGACTCGCACACCAGGAACAGCAGGGCCAGCACCAGCAGGGTGGACCATTCGAGCTGCTCGATCCTGCCGTTCCCGGCCACGCCGTGGACGAGCAGCCCGAAGGCCGTCCCGATCACGGCGACAAGGTAGACCTTGGCAAACCATGGCAGTCCACGCAATGCGGCCACCCTAGGGGTCCTACGGGCGCGTGTTCAGGTCCAGGAGATCCCCGGGTGCGCCCGGCTGACCGTTTCCTTCGACATGCGCTGCCTCCACGTTGATTTCGCGTCTCAGGCTACAGAAGCGAATCGGATCCGGCAGGACGGACCGGCAATCGCAAGCAAAGCGTAACCAACCCAGCACGAGGAGTTGGCCGACGGGACGGCGCGGATGCCGTCCGCCGTCATCCCTGCCGGGCCGCGGAGCGGGTCATCGCCCACTCGACGGTGCGCTTCAGCCCGGTCGCCAGATCCGTCCGGGGCCGCCAGCCGAGCGCCTCGGCCGCGGGGGCGGGGTCGACCGCCATCGCCGGCAGGTCTCCCAGTCGTGCGGGCGCGCTCCCCGGCTCGTCGGCCGCCCCGGCCGCCGTCGCGACCAGGGTGTGCAGCTCCCGGTCGGTGGTCTGCACCCCGGTGCCCAGGTTGAACCGCCCGCCGCCGCCCGCCTCCCCGCACGCGCGGGCGAAACCGTCCACCACGTCGTCGATGTAGACGTAGTCGCGCGTCTGCGTGCCGTCGCCGTAGACCACGGTGGGGGCCCCGTTGAGCAGCGCGTCGGTGAAGATCGCGACCACCCCGGCCTCTCCCTCGGGCGACTGGCGGGGACCGTAGACGTTGGAGAGCACCAGGGTGGTGTAGTCGATGCCGTGCAGCGCCTTGAAGGCGGCGAGATAGACCTCCGCGCTCAGCTTCGAGGCGGCGTACGGCGAACGCGGGTCGGTCGCGGCGTCCCCGGGGACCGGGATGACCGCGGGACGGCCGTACACCGCTACGGAGGAGGCGAAGACGACCTTGCGCGTGCCGCCCCGGCGGGCGGCGGACAGGACCGCGGCGGTGCCCTCCACGTTGAGCCGGGCGTCGCGGACCGGGTCCGCCACGCTCTTGCGCACGCTGATCTGCGCGGCGAGGTGGCAGACCACCTCCGGCCGGAAGTCGGTGGCCAGACCGGCCAGCGCGGGGTCGAGGATGTCCATCTCGTGCAGGCTGAAGCGCGGGTCCCCCTCCGCCCCGGCCAGGTTGCGCCGGCTCCCCGAGGACAGGTCGTCCACGACCCCGACCTCGTGACCGTCCGCCAGCAACCGGTCCACCAGGTTCGACCCGATGAACCCGGCCCCTCCGGTGACGAGCACCCGCATGCCGACCCCCGCTCTCGTTGCCTGGCCGCGGCCGGGCTCCCGCGGGGGCCTCTCACCTCTTCCGGGGAGGGCTCACCCGCTTGCCCGCGCGGCCGCCGTCGTACGAGAGATCCTAGGGGTCAGGTCGCGGGCTCGCCGCGGATCCCGGCCTCGGGCGCTGCGTCGCACGTGCGAGAGGTCCCAGGGGTCAGGTCGCCAGCTCGCCGCGGACCTGATCGATCCGGTCGCGGATCCTGGCCCGCAGGTCCTCGGGCGCCGCGTCGCAGCCGCAGTGCCTGGCCACCAGCTGCTTGACCACCTGGTCCAGGCCGTACTCCCGCAGGCACGGGCCGCACTCGTCCAGGTGCTGGCGGATGTCGGCGCAGTCGCCCTCGTCGAGCTCGCCGTCGAGGTAGGTGTAGACCTTGTCCAGGACCTCGCGGCAGTCCGTGTCGTGGTGATCTCCACAGCTCACTTTGCACCCTCCGCAGGAACCAGGCCACGCTCCCGGGCGTAGTCCTCGAGTTGCGTCCGCAGCTGACGGCGGCCACGGTGGAGCCGCGACATCACGGTCCCGATGGGGGTCCCCATGATCTCGGCGATCTCCTTGTAGGGGAAGCCCTCGACGTCGGCGAGGTAGACCGCGATCCGGAAGTCCTCCGGGAGCGCCGCCAGCGCGTCCTTGACGTCGCTGTCCGGCAGGTGGTCGAGCGCCTCGATCTCGGCGGACTTCAGCCCCGTCGAGGTGTGCGACTCCGCCCTCGCCAGCTGCCAGTCCTCGATCTCCTCGGTGCCGGCCTGCTTGGGCTCCCGCTGCTTCTTGCGGTAGCTGTTGATGAAGGTGTTGGTGAGGATGCGGTAGAGCCAGGCCTTGAGGTTCGTGCCCTCCTGGAACTGGTGGAAGGAGGCGAAGGCCTTGGCGAAGGTCTCCTGGAGGAGGTCCTCCGCATCCGCGGGATTCCGGGTCATCCGGAGCGCGGCGGAGTAGAGCTGGTCGAGGTAGGGCATCACGTCCCGCTCGAACCGCTCGCTCCGCTGTTCCAGAGTCTCCGCATCTGTCGCAGGGACCGGACCCACCCCCTTAGGATCTCCGGAGTCCGGCTCACGCGGGACACCGTACTGAGCGGAGGATACCCGCTCGCCAGGGAAAGGCCGGTCACCGGGGCGGGCGACGGGTTCGATCAACGCGAGCATTCGCTTGCCAACCTCCCGGAAGGGTGTGCGCTGTTCGTTGGCAACACGCCCGTCCGGCCGTCTGTTCCCTCAAGATGGAAGGTGACGAACGACCCGGTACGGGGAAAAACATACGTACCGGCAGGTAGCTTCAGACCACCGGAACCCCGACGCCAGGAGCCGCTTGTGCTGCCCATCCCGGCCGAAGAGCTGAACGGCTCAGGAACGCTCGGGCCGTACTGGACCTTTTACCGCGCGGTCGTCGCCGAGCAGCTGAACCGCTGGCTCCCCCGGAGCCCCTCCGTCGTCCTCGACCTCTCCCGCGGTCAGGGCCGCTGGTCCGCGCAGGCCGCCCGGGCCGGGCACCGGGTGATCGAGGTGGTCGACTTCCGCCGGGCGGTGGCGGTGGAGGGCCAGCCCGTCCTGCGCGACGCCGAACGGGTCCGCCAGGTCCGCGCCGACGACCTGCGCTTCCTCCCCGACGGCAGCGTCGACGCCGTGCTCGCCGAGGACCGGTCGATGTCCCTGGAGCTCATGGCCGAGTCCGCGCTCGCCGACGTCGCCCGGGTGCTGCGCCCCGGCGGGCGGGCGCTCGTCTGCGTCGACTCCCTGGTGCTGGGGATGGCGATCCTCGCCGAGCAGAACTACTGGGCCCACCTGCGCCAGACCAGCGAGGTCATGCTCGTGCCCTGGCCCGACGGGAGCATCACCCGCTGCTTCAGCAGCGCCCAGCTGCGCGAGCTGCTCACCGAGGCCGGGCTGGAGGTCGAGTGGATACGGCCCCGCACGGTGCTGTCCCCCTCGACGGTCGACCACGTCCTCGCGGCCGACTCCCGCGCGCTGAACTGGCTGGTCCGCACCGAGCTGGAGGCCCACCCGGACGACGACGACACCGTGGGCATCCACCTGGTCGCCAGCGCCCGGCGGGTCTGAGGCCGGCGGGCCCGCCGACGCGACGGTGGACGACCGACCCGGTCGCCCGACCCCGGACGGCCGACCGGCGGGTCGGGCCGCTGACGGGCCGGGCCGCTGACGGGCCGGGCCGCTGACGGACCGGGCCGCTGACGGACCGCGGGGCGGCGGCCAGGAGGCGGTGGCGGCCGCGTCGGCGTCCGGGAGGTCAGCGGCGGCGCTCCCTGCGGGACTGGCACTGCACGCACCGGGAGGCCTCGGGACGCGCCTCCAGCCTGCCCTCCGGCACCGGCCGGCCGCAGTCCACGCACAGGCCGTAGCACCCGTCGTCGATCCGCCTGAGCGCCTCCAGGACCGAACGGCGGTGCCGGGTGGCCACCTCCAGCATGGCCTGGTTGCGGTCCGCGTCGACCAGGTCGGACCCGGCGTCCGCCGCCGAGCGGTCGCGCAGGGCCGCGGGGTCCCCCCGCAGGATTCCGATGGAGCGGTCGAGCTCGCTGAGCATGCTCTCCAGGCGCACACGCGCGGTCGCGTCGTTCACGGACCCGCACCTCCGGGACGTGGGGGCGGCCTTCGGCGGGATTCCCCGGATCTCCCGCCGGGCACGAGGGGTGGGCTCCCCCGGCGTCCCCGGACCGCGTCGCCGCGGGGGGTTCGGCCGGAGGATTCGCTTTCCTCACCGGATGCCCGCTCCACGCGCTTCTTACACCGGCCACCAGCCGTTTTCCCGGACGGCCCCGGCGCCCGCCCTCACTCCTCCGGCAGCGCCTCGATCAGCTCGGGCCCGTTGTTGCGGACCGAGTTCACCGCGGTGGAGACGGGATGGGCCACCAGCCCCGTCGAACCGGCCGGGATGAGGAACCCCTGTGCGTCGGGTACCCCGGGATCGAGCCACTCGCCCCACCGGTCGCGCTCGATCAGCATCGGCATGCGGTCGTGCACCCTGCCCGCCGCGTCGACGGCGGAGGTGGTGATGACGGTGCACGTCACGAGCCAGGCGTCCGGGTCGTCGTCGGGCCGGCCCCGGTCACGCCAGAACTCGTACAGCCCCGCCATCGCCATGATCCCGCCGTCCGCCGGCCGGATGTAGTGGGGCTGCTTCTTCGGCCTGCCTTTGGCGTCGGTCTCCTCCAGCACGGCCCACTCGTAGTAGCCGTCGGCCGGGACCAGGCACCGGCGCTCCTTGAACGCCCTGCGGAACGAGGGCTTCTCCGCCACGGTCTCCACCCGCGCATTGATCATCTTGGAGCCGATCGCCGGGTCCTTCGCCCAGGACGGGACCAGCCCCCAGCGCATGACGCGGAGCTGGCGCACCGCCCGGCCGTCCTCGGCGTCGCCCTTCGGCGCCCGGCTGAGCACGGTGTAGACCGGTTTGGTCGGCGCGATGTTGTAGTCGGGCCGGAGCTCGGCGTCGGCGGCCCCGTCGACCTCGACCTCGAACTCCTCCAGCAGCTGCTGCTTACCCCGCGCAGACGCGAATCTTCCGCACATGTCCCCACTCTGCCACCTCCCGCGCCTCCCGGGCGCCCCCTCCGCCACTTCGGCCGCACGGTTCCGCGCCCGGCACCCCGCTCCGCCGCCCACGGCGCTTCCCGTACGACACCCCCGCTCCGCCGCCCACGGCGTTTCCCGTCCGGCGGGCCGGTCTCGGTAGGCTCATCACATGTCGTCCGCTCCGCTGTGGCCCGCCCCGACCGCGACCGAACCCGTCCACGCGACCGTCCCGGTGCCGGGATCGAAGTCCGTGACCAACCGCGCGCTGCTGCTCGCCGCGCTGGCCGACGGCCCCGGCACCGTACGGCTGGCGCTGCGCAGCCGCGACTCCGACCTGATGGCCGACGCCCTGCGCGCGCTCGGCACCACGATGACCTCCTCCAACGAGGGCGGCTCCAGCCTCGACTGGACGGTCGTCCCCGGGCCGGTCACCGCCGGGGGGCGGATCGACGTGGGCCTCGCCGGCACCGTGATGCGCTTCGTGCCGCCGATGGCCGCACTGGCCGACGGCGAGGTCTCCTTCGACGGCGACCCGCACGCGCGCAAGCGCCCGATGGGCGTGATCCTGGCCGCGCTGCGCGCCCTGGGCGCGCAGGTCACCGGAGACGCGCTGCCCTTCACCGTACGGGGACCGCTGACCGGCGGGGAGGTCGTGCTCGACGCGTCCGGCTCCTCGCAGTTCCTCTCCGGCCTGCTGCTGGTCGCCGCCCGGTTCCCCAAGGGGGTGACGGTCCGGCACTCCGGGCCGCCGATCCCGTCGCAGCCGCACATCCGGATGACGCTCCAGATGCTCCGCGAGCGCGGCGTGCACGTCGACGACTCCGAGCCCGACGTCTGGCGGGTCGAGCCCGGTCCGATCCGGGCCACCGACTTCACCGTGGAGCCCGACCTGTCCAACGCGGCGCCGTTCCTGTCGGCCGCGATGGTCTCCGGCGGCACGGTCGTCATCCCCGGCTGGCCCGCCGAGACGACGCAGCCCGGCGACCAGCTCCGCGGGCTCCTGGCCGGCATGGGCGCCTCCGTCGCGTTCACCGCCGACGGGCTGGCGGTCACCGGCACCGGCCGGATCTCCGGCATCGACGCCGACCTGCGCGACGTCGCCGAGCTGACCCCGACGATCGCCGCCCTGGCGGCCCTGGCCGACTCCCCCAGCCGGATCCGGGGCGTCGCGCACATCCGCGGGCACGAGACCGACCGGCTGGCCGCGCTGGTCGCCGAGATCAACGCGCTGGGCGGCGACGCGAACGAGACCGACGACGGGCTGGAGATCCGGCCCCGCCCGCTCACCGGCGGGGTGTTCCACTCCTACGCCGACCACCGCATGGCCACGGCCGGCGCGGTGATCGGCCTGGCCGTACCCGGGGTGCTGGTGGAGGACATCGCCACCACGGGCAAGACCCTGCCGGAGTTCGCCTCGATGTGGGCGCGGATGTTGGGAGGCGACCGCTGAGGAAGCGGCAGTACGACGAGGACGACGTCAGGGTCCGGCCGGGCAAGGGCTCCCGGCCCCGGACCCGGCTCCGTCCCGCGCACGAGGACGCGGTCGAGGGGTTCGTCGTGGCGGTCGACCGGGGCCGCTACACGTGCCTGGTGACCGCCGGGCCCTCCGCCGGCGAGAAGCGGCGCCGGGCCAGGGACCGGGCCTCGGGAGCCGGGGACGACGGCCGGCTCGTCGTCGCGATGAAGGCCCGCGAGCTGGGCCGCAAGGGGATCGTGGTCGGTGACCGGGTCTCGCTGGTCGGCGACGTCTCCGGCGCGCCCGACACGCTGGCCCGCGTCGTCCGCGTGGAGCCGCGCGCCTCGATGCTCCGCCGCTCCGCCGACGACACCGAGGACACCGACGGCATCGAGCGTCCCGTGGTCGCCAACGCCGACCAGCTCGTGATCGTCACGGCGCTGGCGGACCCGCCGCCGCGGCCCCGCATGATCGACCGGATGCTCGTGGCGGCCTTCGACGCCGACATCGAGCCCCTGCTCTGCCTCACCAAGTCCGACCTCGCGCCGCCCGAGGAGCTCGTCTCGCTGTACGCACCGCTCGGCGTGCCGTACGTCGTGGTCAGCAAGGGGGGGACGCTCGACGAGGTCCGGGAGCGGCTGCGGGACCGCATCAGCGTGCTCGTCGGGCACTCTGGAGTCGGCAAGTCGACACTGGTGAACGCCCTGGTGCCGGGGGCCGACCGGGCCGTCTCGCACGTCAACGCGGTGACCGGCCGGGGCCGGCACACCTCCACCTCGGCCGTGGCCCTGGCGCTCCCGGACGGCGGCTGGATCATCGACACCCCGGGGGTGCGGAGCTTCGGGCTGGCCCACGTCTCGGTCGAGACCGTGCTGGCGGGCTTCCCCGACCTGGTCGAGGGCACGGTCGAGTGCCCCAAGGGCTGCAACCACCTGGGTGAGGAGTGCGCCCTGGACGGATGGGTGGCGGCCGGCCGCGCCGACCCCGCCCGTCTCGTCTCGCTCCGCCGCCTGCTCGCCATCCGCGAGGGCGCCCCCGACGACGACCGGCGGCCGGACGCCCCCTGACGCCCCCTGACGCCTCCGCCCGGCCCGGGGTCGTCCTGCTGCGCCCGGCAGGCGGGCCTGGAGCGGGGTTCACCGCGCGGACGACCGCCGGACCCGGAGAGCACGTCCGGAGGCATAGCCTCAGCGGTTGGGGCGCAGGGTCCAGGCGACGGTCATCTCCGCGACCGGGGTGCCGTCGGCGGTCCTGATGCCGACGGCGACGTCGAACTCGGGCCGGCGGCCGGCGTCGAGCAGGGCCACGACCTCCTCCCGGTCCGCCTGGAGCCGGGCCTCGGCCACGACCTCGCCCATCGCGAGCTTCACGTAGCGGATCGCCGCGCTCGCGGCCAGCGGGGTCGCCCGCGACAGCTGGTCGCCGAAGGCCGAGAGCATCGCGGCGCCCGAGGCGGACTCGGCCAGGGTGAACAGGGCGCCGGCGTGCGGACCGCCCAGGTGGTTGTGCAGGTCGGACCGGTCCGGCATCCGGCAGACCGCGAGGCCTGGCTCCACCTTCTCGAACGCGATGTCCAGCGTCCGCGCGAACGGCACGCTCTGCAGCATGAAGGCACCCACGTCAAAGGTCATGCCCTAGATGCTACTCGTGGGTAATGAAGTACTGCGCCGGAGTCCGCGCGCCGTCCAGACCGTCCGTCCGTCGTGCCGCCGGACGAGGGCCGCCGGTGCACCTCGGCCCGAGGGCCAGACCCGTCCGCCCCTCCCGAACATGCACCGCCCCTCCTGTACGGCACGCCGACGCGATAGCGTTGCCCTCCGTGACGGGTTACAACGACGACCTCCGCCTCGCCCACGTCATGGCCGACGCCGCCGACGACATGACCATGCGCCGGTTCAGGGCCGTCGACCTGCGGGTCGAGACCAAGCCCGACCTGACCCCGGTGAGCGACGCCGACCGCGCGGTCGAGGAGGCGATCCGGAACACCCTCCGGCGCGCCCGCCCCCATGACGCGATCATCGGCGAGGAGTTCGGCGCGACCGGCCATGGCGCGCGCTCATGGATCGTCGACCCGATCGACGGCACCAAGAACTACGTGCGCGGCGTGCCCGTCTGGGCCACGCTCATCGCCCTGATGGACCAGGGCCGCGTCGTCGTCGGGCTGGTCTCCGCCCCGGCACTCGGCCGCCGCTGGTGGGCCGCCCGCGACGGCGGCGCGTGGACCGGCAGGAGCCTGGCCGAGGCCACCCCCTGCCGGGTCTCCTCCGTCACCCGCCTGGAGGACGCCTCCTTCTCCTACTCCAGCCTCGGCGGCTGGGAGGAGGCCGGCAGGCTCGACCGGTTCCTCGAGCTGAACCGCTCCGTCTGGCGCAGCCGCGCCTACGGCGACTTCTGGTCCCACATGATGGTCGCCGAGGGCGCGGTGGACCTGTCCGCCGAGCCCGAGCTCTCCCCCTGGGACATCGCGGCACTGACCGTCATCGTCGAGGAGGCCGGCGGCACCTGGACCGACCTGTCCGGTGTCCCCGGCCTGGACGGCGGGAGCCTGGTCTGCACCAACGGCTCCCTGCACGGCGAGGTCCTCGAGCGCCTCGGCGGTCCGCTCACCCCATCGGTCTGAGCCACCCGACCGGTCCGCCCCCTCCGGCACCGCCGGTCCGATTCCACCCACCCGTGCCGCCCCTCCGGCACCGCCGATGCGCGCCCGCCGGTCCGCGTCCGCCCGCTCCGCCTTCCGCCCCTCCGGCACCGCCGGTTCGCGCCCGCCGATGTGCGCCCGCCGGTCCGACCGCGCCCGTCCGGCCGTGACCCGGCGCCCTCGGACGCTGGGTTCCCCTGTCACGCCCAGGGTTCTCCCGTCACCCTCCACGGGCGCGAATCCCCATGTGAGAGCCATGGAGATCACCCGGAACGGTATTCACACGGCAATGCTCACGTCTTCCGGCTCCGGTCATTGGTCGTTTCACTTCCGTTCACTTTCGCTCGCTTTCATCGGAGCCATCGAGAACGGATCTCACTACGGAGAAGGAACATAACCGTGACCAGTGGACAGCGCCGCCTCAGCGCGGTGGCGACGGCCGCGCTCGTCGTTTCCCTCGCGGCGGCCTGCGGCGGCGACGCCAAGCCCACCAGCGAAGGCACCTCCTCCGCCGCCGCCGCCCCGGGCGAGTCCCAGGGCGCCGCGCTGAGCGGTGAGGTCAAGACCGACGGCTCCAGCACCGTGGCGCCCCTCACCCAGGCGGCCTCCGAGCTGTTCGGCGAGGAGCAGCCGCAGGTCAAGGTGCCGGTCGGCAGCTCCGGCACCGGCGGCGGCTTCGAGAAGTTCTGCAACGGCGAGACGGACATCTCCAACGCCTCCCGCCCGATCAAGGACGAGGAGAAGGCGGCCTGCGAGGCCAAGGGCATCAAGTTCGCCGAGCTCACGGTGGCCACCGACGCCCTGACCGTGGTCGTCTCCAAGGAGAACGACTGGGCCACCTGCCTGACCACCGACCAGCTCAAGAAGATGTGGGAGCCGGCGGCCGAGGGCAAGGTCAAGACCTGGAAGGACGTCGACCCCAAGTTCCCCGCCGAGGAGCTCAAGCTCTACGGTCCGGGCACCGACTCCGGCACGTTCGACTACTTCACCGACGAGATCAACGGTGAGGAGGGCGCGAGCCGCAAGGACTACAGCCCCTCGGAGAACGACAACGACATCGTCACCGGCGTCTTCGGCGCCAAGGGCGGCCTGGGCTACTTCGGCTTCACCTACTTCGAGGAGAACGCCGACAAGCTCAAGGCCATCGAGATCGACTCCGGCAGCGGCTGCGTCGCTCCGAGCGTCGAGGCGGCCCAGGGCGGCAAGTACACCCCGCTGGCCCGCCCGCTGTTCGTCTACCCGTCGGCCGCCGCGGTGAAGCGGCCCGAGGTCGCCGCGTTCCTCGACTACTACGTGGCGAACATCGGCACGATCGCCAAGGACGCGAAGTTCATCCCGCTCAACCCCGAGCAGGAGGCCAAGCTCAAGTCCGACCTCGAGTCCCTGAAGAGCCAGGGCTGATGTCGGCACAGCACCGTACGGCCGCGCCAAGGACCTCCGGGTCCCTGGCGCGGTCGCGCCCGCGTTACGGCGAGCTCGCCGTCAAGGTCGTCCTGCTGCTGGCGGCCCTGGTCTCGGTGTTGACCACCGTCGGCATCGTGGTGGCCCTGCTGGAGCCGACCATCGAGTTCTTCTCCGAGGTCGGCCTCGGTGAGTTCTTCGGCTCGACCACCTGGGGACCGCTGTTCAACCCGCCGGCGTTCGGAGTCTGGCCGATCATCGTCGCCACGCTCGAGATCACGCTGATCGCGATCGTGGTCGCCGTGCCGCTCGGCCTGGCCTCCGCGATCTACCTGTCGGAGTACGCCACCCCGCGCGTCCGCAAGGTCCTCAAGCCGGTCCTGGAGGTCCTGGCCGGCGTGCCCACCGTGGTCTTCGGCTTCTTCGCCCTCACCTTCGTCACCCCGCTGCTGCAGGACGTGTTCCCGTTCCTGGGCCTGGACGGCAAGAACGCGCTCAGCGCCGGCCTCCTGGTCGGCGTGATGATCATCCCGATCGTCGCGTCGCTCTCGGAGGACTCGATGGCCGCGGTCCCGAACGGCCTGCGGGAGGGCTCCTACGCCCTCGGCGCCTCCAAGATGATCACCTCGGTGCGGGTCGTCGTCCCGGCCGCCTTCTCCGGCATCGTCGCCGCGATCATCCTGGCGGTCTCCCGGGCCGCGGGCGAGACGATGATCGTCGCGATCGCGGGCGGTT
The DNA here is from genome assembly GCA_014647935.1 of Planomonospora parontospora. GTDB lineage: Bacteria > Actinomycetota > Actinomycetes > Streptosporangiales > Streptosporangiaceae > Planomonospora > Planomonospora parontospora. Next base: position 6,426 of record BMQD01000037.1, on the reverse strand, counting down.
TCAAGTCCGTCTTCACCCTCAACCCGGCGAACGAGATGGCCACGATGGCGGCGTTCATCGCGCAGGCCGGCTCGGGTGACGCATCGGTCGGCTCCACCGCCTACAAGACCATCTTCGCGGTGGGCTCGCTGCTGTTCGTCATGACCTTCGCCATGAACTACCTCAGTGCCCGCATGGTCCAGAAGTATCGCGAGGTCTACGACTGATGGCCATCCTCTCCACGCCGCGCTCCGCCGTACAGCTCGCGAGCAAGGGGCGCCCGCTCAGGGAGCACCTGTTCCGCATCGCGCTGCTGGCCAGCCTGGCGATCGCGATCGCCTTCCTGGCGATGCTGATCGTCTACGTGGTCGAGGAGGGCTGGCCCCGGCTCGACTCGACGCTCTGGGAGAACCAGCCCTCGATCCGCCGCCCGGAGACGGCCGGCATCCAGTCCGGGATCCTCGGCACCCTCTGGATCATCGGCCTGACTGCGCTGATGGCGCTGCCCACCGGGATCCTGGCCGCGATCTACCTGGAGGAGTACGCGGACAAGACCAAGTGGTACAACCGGCTGATCGAGCTGAACATCTCCAACCTGGCCGCGGTGCCCTCGATCGTCTACGGCATCCTCGGCCTCGGCATGATCGCCCGGTGGATGCAGTTCGGCTTCACCGTCATGACGGGTGCGCTCACCGTCTCGCTGCTGGTGCTGCCCATCGTGATCATCTCCGCCCGTGAGGCCATCCGCGCGGTGCCCCCGTCGATCCGCGAAGGTTCGCTGGCACTCGGGGCGACCCAGTGGCAGACCATCTACCGGCAGGTCCTCCCGGCGTCCGTCCCCGGCATCGCGACCGGCTCGATCCTGGCGCTCTCCCGCGCGATCGGCGAGGCCGCGCCGTTCCTGATGCTCGGCGCCGCGACGCTGGTCCGGTTCAACCCGGAGGGCGTCTGGAGCACCTTCACCGTGCTGCCGCTGCAGATCTACAGCTTCATCGCCCGCCCGCAGGAGGAGTTCGCCATCCTCGCGGCCGCCGCGATCGTGATCCTCCTCGCGATCCTGCTGCTGATGAACTCCGTCGCCATCTGGCTCCGTAACCGCTACCAGAAGCGCTGGTGAGAAACGCAATGTCTGACGTCCGCAACCCCCTGCCGACCGGGACCGCTGTGCCCCGCAATCCCATGCCGACTTCTGGGACCGCTGAGATCGGAGTCTCCGTGCCGAACGTCTCCGTGCGAGGCCCCGAGGTCCCCCGCACCATCGAAGCCCTCGACCCCGTCTTCACCGTCTCCGGTCTCAGCGTCTTCTACGGCGACTACGAGGCGGTCCGCGGCGTCGACATGACCATCGGCAACCGCGAGATCACGGCCATGATCGGCCCGTCCGGCTGCGGCAAGAGCACCGTCCTGCGCTGCTTCAACCGGATGAACGACCTCATCCCCGGAGCCCGCGCGGCCGGCAAGATCCTCTACCACGACGAGGACCTGTACGGCGACCACGTCGACCCGATCGAGGTCCGCCGCCGGATCGGCATGGTCTTCCAGAAGCCGAACCCCTTCCCCAAGTCGATCTACGACAACATCGCCTACGGCCCGAAGGTCAACGGCGTGAAGGGGAAGATGGACGACATCGTCGAGGAGGCGCTGACCAAGGCGGCCCTCTGGGACGAGGTCAAGGACAAGATCAAGCAGAACGCGCTCTCCCTGTCCGGCGGTCAGCAGCAGCGCCTGTGCATCGCCCGGGCCATCGCGGTCAAGCCCGACGTGATCCTGATGGACGAGCCCTGCTCGGCCCTCGACCCGATCGCGACCACCAAGATCGAAGACCTGATGCAGGAGCTGACGCGCGATTACACGATCGTCATCGTCACCCACAACATGCAGCAGGCGGCCCGCGTCTCCGACCGCACGGCCTTCTTCACCGCCGAGGTGGACGCCGACGGAGTACGGCACGGCCGCCTGGTGGAGTTCGACGAGACCAGCCGCATCTTCACCAACCCGAGCGACAAGCGGACCGAGGACTACATCACCGGCCGCTTCGGCTGAACCACATACCCCTACTTGGAGGATCCGGGTGATCCAGCCGCAGACGGCACCCGAAGTGGACGGGGACACGCGGACCGCGCCCATGCTGCTGGTGGCCGATCCGGAGTCGGCCCTGGTCGAGGAACTCGCCGTGACCCTCGAACGCGAGGGCGTGGAGGTCCTGGGCGTCTCCGACGGCGCCCAGGCCCTGTTGCAGGCCGGAGCGCTCCGGCCCGACGTCGTACTCGTCAGCGCCTCGCTGCCCGTCATCGGCGCGGTGGAGTTCATCCGCGCCGTACGGCTGGCGCGGGCCGTGCCCGTTCTGCTCGGTGTGGGCGAGAGCCACGCCGAGCAGGCCGTCCAGGCGCTCACGGCCGGCGCCACCGCCTGCGTGGCCAGGCCGTACCGGGTGCCCGAGCTCCTCCCTCTCGTGCAGGCCGCGATCGAGGGCGACTCGGGGATCCGCCGCACGCTCGTGGTCGGCAACGTGGAACTCGACGTCAACGCCTACCAGGTGAGGGTCGGCGGCAGGATCGTCCACCTGCCGCTGCGCGAGTTCGAACTGCTGCACTACCTGATGCGCAACGCGCACCGCACGGTCACCCGCGAGCAGATCATGCGGCACGTGTGGCACTCCACCGACGCCACCTCGACCAACACCATCGCGGTGCACGTCAAGCGGTTGCGCGCCCGGCTCGGGGACAACGACGACCGGCTCATCCAGACGGTGCGCGGCGTGGGATACCGCCTGGTGGAGCACGGCTGACCGCGCCTTCGCCCGTGTCCTCCCTCCGGACCGGCGGGAGGACGCCGGCAGCGGAACGGCGAACCGGCACGGCCGGGAAGTGCCGAGAACACGGGGAAGTGCCGGGCCGAGAACACCGGGAAGGCGCCGGAGAACGCCGCGGAGGGAACCGCGATGCGCCGCGCCGCCCGAAGCGGTCGGACGACTCACGCGAACCGGTCGATCGAAACAACCCGGCCCCATGGCCGTGAAATATTCCAATCATCTCCGATCGGCGCGGGAAATCACCCGGATACTCCCGCTACCGGCTCACTTCAAAAGAAGCGCCATCAGCCCTTGACCGAAACCTGGCGCTAATTCGTTGAAGCCGCGCGGCCGGTGCGAGATGTTTATTCGCGACAACGAGCGGTCAGCCGGACACGGCTTACAGCAGGAGTCTCCAGAAGTTCCCCGTTTCGTTTCCATGGAGGAAGCAACATGATCCGTCGTATTCTCGCAGGTGCGGCCATCGCCGGGATCGCCGCTTTCGCGGGCCTGGCCACGGCCGGTGTCGCGTCGGCCGGTGACTGGGACGACAAGCAGCGTCCCAACTTCACCTACGTCGACGACAGCAACCACAACGAGATCCTGAACGACCTCATCGACCTCGCCCTTCTCGGCATCATCGACAACTGATCCTCTCCCTTAGAGGCGATGACGCACGCCCGGCTTCCCATACCGGGCGGTGCCGTTCGGAGATGATTCGCCTCCGGGCCATCCTGGCCGGCCGGAACAGCCCGGTGTGAATTATCTCGGAAACGGCGCGGAAGCCCCTGACGTGAGAGTCGTCTGGCCAACGACACTCACCCGTCAGGGGCTTTTTGCCGTTCCCGGCGCCTTTCCCCGCGTTTTTCCGCGCTCCAGGCCTTCCCCGTTCCTCCCGTTCCCACCGGCCCGCCGGTCGTCGCGGCATTCCCCCTCGCCGCGGAACGCGGACAGCATCCGCTCGGCCGTACCCTCGACTCTGAGCACGCCCGCGCCCATGCTCCCGTTGTCCTCGGTGAGCACCGCCACGGCGTAGTCGTGGCCGCGCCCTCTGATCAGCCCGGCGCTCACGACCACCCAGCGCCCGTTCGACACTCGCCGCAGCCAGCCGTTCTTGAGCGCCACCCGGTCCCCCTCGCATGCCGCCGCGCTGATCCCCCAGCGCTGCTCGGGGATCACCTCCCCCATCAACCGGACCACCTGTCCGCGGTCCTCCGCCCTCAGTGGGCTCGTCTCCGTGACCAGCGCCGCGAGCAGCCGGAGCTGGTCCTCCGCGGTGGTCCGCGTGATCCCCCAGCAGTAGAGGTCGACGCACCGGCCGGGCGGCGCGTAGGTGCGTTCGAGACCGAACCTCCGGTTCGCCTCGGCCAGTCCCGTCTCCAGGCCGATACGCTCATACAGCCGGTCCGCCGCGTCGTTGTCGCTGAGGCGGATCATCCGGTCGGCGTCGCGCCGCGCCGCCGTGCCCAGTTCCCGCCAGGGCGTCCGGAGCAGCAGCGCCATCAGGATGTCGACCTTGGAGGTACTGGCGGTCGGCAGCTGCAGGTCAGGGTGGTAGTGATAGGCCCTGCCCGTGGACAGGTCCCGCACGGCGGCTGTGATGTCGCCGCCGTGCGCCCCCAGGAAGCGGTCCAGCGTGCGGGTGAGCTCGGCCCCGGACATCTCGGGCGGCCCCGGTGGCGCGGCGGCCGCGGACGGTGCCGGCCAGACGACGGCGGGCGGTGGGCCCGCGCGCGCCTGCCCCGCGCCCCGGGAGGCGGCCCGCTGGGACACGCATCCGCAGACCAACGCGGGCACCAGTACGGCCGCGGCCACGGCGGACGGACCTCGCGGACGCGTCATCGCCCTCACCGCCTTCCCCATGAAGCCACGAATCGGACTTATCCCATTAATGCGGCATATGAGGATGGGTGAGAAGGGCGCCTGCCGAACGGAGGCGGTTTCCTGGAACCGCGGGCCGGTGAGCTACCTAGCCTTGACGCCCCTCGGCGATTAGCCGGAGCACGGCCTCGTCGTCGCAGCTCTCCCAGAACCCGCCGACCACGTCCTCCAGATGCGCCAGCGAGTCCGCCCGGAACAGCACGTCCTGGTACTTCGTGATGTCGTAGTGGGTGGTGCCCATGGCCGCGAGGTCCAGCGGGCGGATGTCCATCCCCCGGAACTCCTCGATCTCGCCGTAGGACGACAGGATGCCCGCGCCGTACGCCCGCAGCTCGCCGTCGTCGGTCATCACCCCGAACTCCAGCGTGAACCAGAAGACCTTCGAGACGAACTCCAGCGCCTCGTCGCTCTCGACCCGGCGCGCCGCCTGCCCGGCCAGCCGGTAGAGCGCCGCGTAGCGGTCGGAGGCCAGCGCGTTGGCGTGCCCGATGACCTCGTGGATCACGTCGGGTTCGGGGGTGTACAGCGGTGTGGAGTGGTGGCGGATGTACTGCGTCGAGTGGAAGAGCCCGTCCGCCAGGACCCCGTAGAAGTCCCGGAGCGGGACGAGCCCGGCCGCCGGGATGTACCGGAACCCGGTGAGGGGCTCCAGCAGGTCGCCCACCTCCTGGAGCTGCGGGATGCGGTCACCCGGCAGTCCCAGCCGCGTCACGGCCCGCTGGTACTCGGCCGTGGCGTACTTGCGGTGCTTGAGCGCCAGCTCCCGGCTGACGATCGCCCACACCTCGTGCTCCTGCTCGGTGTACTCGGCCGTCGGGATGGGCGTGCCGGGCACGTAGCCGACGGCGAGCGCTGCGATGGCGTTGCGACGAGCCCGGTAGACGGGGTCCGCGAAACCGGGATGACTCGCGGCGAGCTGGACCTCGACCGTGCCGTCGTCGTTGGCCGCCACCGGCGCGAAGTACTGTGCTTCCTCGAACATGAATGAAATGACAGCAATTCTCGGATTCGCTGGCAAGAGCGAGCATTAAAAGTGGGCGATCTGCGCAAGATCGCCTGGTCGTGCCTGGTTCTCACTGGTCATATCGCCTAGTCTGGCGACATGGTCATCGACGAGCTGGACAGCCGACTCCTGGTGACCATGCGCGCCCACCCGCGGATCGGACTCACCGAGCTCGCCCGCCTGCTCGGCGTGGCCCGCGGCACCGTGCAGGCGCGGGTGGACAAGTTGACCGCACGCGGCGTCATCGCCGACTTCGGCCCCACCGTGACCCCTGAGGGCATCGGCTACCCGATCCTGGCTTTCGTCTCCCTGCAGATTGCCCAGGGCCGGCTGGCCGAGGCCGTGCGGGCGCTGCGGGCCCTGCCCGAGATCCTCGAGGTGTACGGCACCAGCGGTCAGTCCGACCTGCTCTGCCGCGTGGTGGCGCGGAGCACCCCGGACCTGCAGGAGATCATCGCCCGCGTCCTGGCGTCTCCCGCCGTGCAGCGCACCGACACCACGGTCGCCCTGTCGGTGCAGATCCCGTTCCGGATCGAACCGCTGCTGCACGTCGCCGCCGAGCGGGACGGCGGACGGGGCCAGTCCTAGACGGATAGGCCCGAACTCCGATACCGCCGATGGCTGCCCACCGTACCGGCGGCGGGCTCCCGACCGTCCGGAAACCTGAGAACACCCGAGGGCAGCAGCCCGGGGAAACGGAAGAAGGACCGCCCCCCGAAGGACGGCCCACCCCGTCCCGGGACCACCCCAGCTCCCACGCCACCACCCCGGA
>BMQD01000036.1 GCA_014647935.1 Planomonospora parontospora | reverse complement strand
CGCCGAACTCGCCGGCATGAGCCGCTCCCTGCGCGACCTGGTCGGCGGCTTCACCGTCTGAGCCCTCGGCGGACGGCGGGCCGTACGGCGCTCCCGCCGTGCCGTGGTTCGCCGATCACCTGGAGCAGGCCGCCGGTCCGGCTGACGCCGCGCCTGTAGGACGCCGTTCCCGTTCAGCAGAGCGGGAACCGCCGTGGGTCACGCCGAGGTCGGTCAGTCCCACGTGGTCGCCATGTCTCCTGGGATGCCGGTGTTTTCGCGTGGTCGGCCGCGGGAGCGGCTCAGTACGGGCTCATCTGGTCCAGCACCTTGATGGCGAGAGCCATGAACTGCTCGGCTTTCACTATGTCCTGCATGACGTCGGCGGGAGCGATCTCCGGGGTGTCGGGACGCGGATATTCGGCGCTGTTGCGGCGACGGCGCATCCGGTCGAAGGAGCGGAGCGCCTGCCCGAGCGGGGGATCCAGCTGAGCTGTGACCGCGTCCAGCACCGCAAGGTGCCCACCGCGGCTTGTGGCACGTACTCCCTGGTTCTCCAGAATCGACGCGAGGGCTTTCCGGGAGGCGTCGTAGACGAGTTGGCAGGCCCCTGTGGGATCTGTCTCGACGCCGCTGCAGGCGAGTTCGATGTGCCGACCGGCTTGGATGAGCATGCTCTCGGCGTGCTTCCGGCTCGGCGGTTGTCGGCGCGGATGAGGCGGAGGTTGCCGTGGCGTCTCTCCTGGGTCAGCCCGGCGCTAGCGAATCGAGCGGAGAGCTGATCTCCACGCTCGCCGTACCGGTGGAAAATCCGGATGCCGACACACGAAACCGCATGTACCCTGCGCGAGGACTTGAGAGTGGGGGAAGTGCTGTGGCACACGTCGAGGTCGCGCATCTGACATACGTCCTGCCGGATGGCAGGCCGCTGCTGGACGACGTGTCCTTCCGGGTCGGCGACGGCGTGAAGGCGGCGCTCGTCGGGCCGAACGGCGCCGGGAAGACGACGCTGATGCGGCTCATCGCCGGGGACCTCCAGCCGGTGGAGGGGAGCGTCGTCAGCTCCGGCGGGCTGGGGATCATGCGGCAGTTCATCGGCGGCATCCGCGACGGCCGGAGCGTGTACGACCTGCTGGTGAGCGTCGCCCCCGAGCGCGTACGGCAGGCGGCCGAGCGGCTGGAGGCCGCCGAGCTCGTGATGATGGAGCGCGAGGACGAGAAGGCCCAGATGCGTTACGCGCAGGCCATCACGGACTACACCGACGCGGGCGGCTACGACATCGAGGTGCTCTGGGACGCCTGCACCATGGCCGCGCTCGGCATGCCGTACGACCGGTGCAAGTACCGCGAGGTGAACACGCTGTCGGGCGGTGAGCAGAAGCGGCTGGTGCTGGAGGCGCTGCTGCGCGGGCCGGACCAGACGCTGCTGCTGGACGAGCCGGACAACTACCTGGACGTGCCGGGGAAGATCTGGCTGGAGCAGGCGCTGCGCGAGACGCCCAAGACCGTGCTGCTGGTCAGCCACGACCGGGAGCTGCTGGCCAACGCCGCCGACCGGATCGTCACCGTCGAGTCGGGGAACGTCTGGGTGCACGGCGGCGGATTCCGGAGCTACGCCCAGGCGCGCAGGGAGCGCAACGAGCGCCTGGAGGAGCTGAAGAAGCGCTGGGACGAGGAGCACGCCAAGCTCAAGCGGCTGGTGAACATGCTCAAGCAGAAGGCGAAGTACAACGACGGCATGGCCGCGGCCTACCACGCGGCGCAGACGCGGCTGCGGAAGTTCGAGGAGGCGGGGCCGCCGGAGGCCGCGCCGAGGGACCAGCTCATCAGCATGCGGCTCAAGGGCGGCCGGACCGCGAAGCGGGCGGTGATCTGCGAGCAGCTGGAGCTCACCGGCCTGATGAAGCCGTTCGACCTGGAGATCTGGTACGGCGAGCGGGTCGCGGTGCTGGGCTCCAACGGCTCCGGCAAGTCGCACTTCCTGCGGCTGCTCGCCGGGGAGGACGTCCGGCACACGGGTACGGCCAGGCTCGGCGCGCGGGTCGTCCCCGGGCACTTCGCGCAGACCCACGCCCGGCCGGAGCTCCTCGGCCGGACCCCGTGCGAGATCGTCATGACCGAGCACGCGCGGCTGAAGAACGAGGCGATGAAGGCGCTGGCCCGCTACGAGCTGGCCGGGACCATCGCCGAGCAGCGGTTCGAGACCCTGTCGGGAGGTCAGCAGGCACGGCTGCAGATCCTGCTGCTGGAGCTGTCCGGGACCACGATGCTGCTGCTGGACGAGCCGACCGACAACCTGGACCTGGCCAGTGCCGAGGCGCTGCAGCAGGGGCTGGACGCCTTCGACGGGACCGTGGTCGCGGTCACCCACGACCGGTGGTTCGCCGAGGACTTCGACCGCTACCTGGTCTTCGGCTCAGACGGAAGGGTGTACGAGGCGCCGGAGCCGGTCTGGGACGAGAGCCGGGTCGTCAGGAAGCGCTGAGCCGGTGCCCGGCGCAGGGGCCGGCGTCCCGGCGGGCGGGGGCCGGCGCCTCCGGTCAGCCGATCCCCGGTCCCCGGTCGGCCAGTCCCCGGTCGGCCGGTCCCGCGATCGGAGGCTCGGCCGGTCCCGCGATCGGAGGCTCGGCGGGTCCGCCGGAGCCGGGCCGATCGGCAAGGTCTGCGGCAGCGGGGCTAAAGAGTTCGCTTGAACCCCGCGTGTCCGGGGAGGACACGCGCGGCCGGGGACTATGACGGCTGGGTGGCCTACATCACCCGAACCGCCGGCGTCCTCGGCGCCCTCACCCTGATCCTCCTCACCGGCTGCGCGAGCGAGCGCAGGCAGGACGACGACGCCCCCGAGCTCCGGGCGCTCACGGTCGCGGAGGAGGTCTCCTCGGTCGTCCGGAGCGAGGACCGCCACGACGGGTACGTGGTGAACTGGGCCGGGGTGCTGGCCAACCCCAACCCCTGGCACTTCGGCGAGCACGTGGTCGTCACGGTGGTGGGGCTGGACGCCCGGGGCAAGGAGGTCGTCCGGATGGAGCAGCCGCTCGACGCGGTGCCCCCGGCGGGGTCGCTCGCCTTCACCGGGCAGGCGCTCGCGGTGAAGAAGCCCGCGAAGGTGACCATCGGCTACCGCCCGGCCGAGTGGCGCAGGGCGGGCCGCATCGTCTCGGCCTTCAAGCCGTTCCCCGTCTCCGGCGTGCGGACCGGGCGGCCGAAGGACGGCGGTTACCTGGTCACCGGGTACGTCGGCACGCCGTACCGGCTCCCCGCGGGGACCCTGGCGGTGACCGCGCTGCTGCGCGACTCGGCGGGCCGGCTGCTCGGCGGCGGGACGACGTTCGTGGACGACGTCCGGGAGAACCGCAGGCGCCGCTTCCTGCTGGACATCGAGAGCGTCGCCGACCCCGGCGAGGTGGCCGGGGCCGAGGTGGTGGCGCGGACGTGGGGGTCGAGCAGCCGGCCGTACGAGGAGCTGGCGCTGGGCGGCGCGGTCCCGGTGCACACCGTCAAGCCGACGACCTCCCCGTTCGAGGAGGACCGGGGGCGGCGGGCCCTGCCGGGGGAGACCGCCACCCCGTGACCGTTAATTCCGGCAAATGGCTATTAACTAAGATTTACGAATGTGCGAAATGCGGCATTTTTTGCAGGGGTTGTTAACATTCTGAATACGGTTGCCGTGTCTTCCGGGAACCGGTGGAACTTGCAGTTACGGCGCTATTACCGTCTGCTACATGAACGACAGCGTCCTGGTCGAAGCCCTGCGCGCCCGTGATGCGGGCGCCCTCGCCGCGCTCTACGACTCCTACGCCGAGGGTGTCTACCGTTACTGCCGGTCCCTGCTGGGTGATTCGGACGGTGCCCAGGTGGCACTCCGGGACACCCTGATCACCGCCGAGGACCGCGTCCACGTGCTCGCCGACGCCGGACGGCTGAAGGCGTGGCTGTACGCCCTCGCCCGCGAGCAGTGCCTGCGGCTGCGCGCGGCCGCGGAGGGCCGGGAGGGGGAGGCGGCGACCGAGGAGCTGCCCGTCCCGCGCGGCGGCGACGCCGACCTGGGGGTGGTGGCCTGGAACGCCGTCCGGGGACTGTCGGAGGAGGACCGCGAGATCCTCGAGCTGGTCGCCCGGCACGGCCTGGACGTCGCCGACGCCGCCGCGGTGATGCGGATCCCGGACCGGGACGCCGAGCGCCTGCTCGAATCCGCCAAGGACCGGTTGCGCGACGCGGTGACCGCCGAGTTCCTCGCCCGCAAGGGGCCCTACGACTGCGTGGAGCGGGCGGAGATCCTGGGCGGGTTCTCCGGTGAGCTCACGCCGGAGACGCGCGAGCGGATGGTCGCCCACGTCAACCGGTGCGACACCTGCACGCCGCACCGGTCCCGGCAGATCTCCGCGGTCAAGGTCTTCGACCTGCTGCCCGGGGTGCCCCTGCCGGACACCGTGCGCGTGCGGGTGATGAGCTGCTTCACCGACCCCGAGCTCGTCCCCTACCGCCGTTACGCCGCCGGGCGGATCGGCGTCCTCGACGCCGCCGGGTTTCCCCCCGCGAGGGCTCGCCGGGACCCTGGCCGGGTTCGCGCGCTGGCCGGTGCGGCGGCTGCGGTCGCGGCTGCGGCCGCAATCGCCATGATCTTCGTCAACTTCGGCGGGGGCCCCGGCGGGGAGCCATCGGGCATCGCCTCCGGGGTCCTCCCCGCGGCGGGCGGGGCTCCGGGCGTGCGCCTGCCGTGGAGCGCCGAGGCCGGAGAGCGCCCGATGGCCCTGGAGTCCGCTCCTCCGGAGCTGGTCGCCCACGCCCTCGGGCCCACGGGGCCGGCAGGCACCGGGCGGCAGGCGGGCACCGGGCAGCAGGCGGGCGCGGCCGGGCCGGAGGCACTGCCGGGCCGGTTCTTCCCGGGGGTGAGGCCCGACCGCCCCGACCGGCCCGGCCCCGCGGGGCCCTCGTGGCGGCCCGCCCCTCCGGCCCCGGACGGCCCGCCGGCGGGGAGGCCGACCGCTCCGGCGCAGCCGCCCCGCGACCACCAGGGAGGACGGCCGGGCCCCAAGCCCTGCCCGACCCCCAAGCCGGCCCCTTCGCCGTCCACCTCCGCACCGAAGCCGCCGTCGACCCCGCCGGCGACGCCGGCGACGACACCGCCCGCCCCGGTGACCCCGCCGCCGACCCCGGACACGTCGGCCACGCCGACCGCGTCGGAGACGCCCGCGCAGTCGGCCGCCCCTTCCGGGACGGCGAACCCGTGAGACCGCTCCGGTCCGGAGACGCCCGCGCAGTCGGCCGCCCCTTCCGGGACGGCGAACCCGCGGGACCGACTCCGGCTCGGCGATGCCCGTCTTCGCGGGTCTCCGTCCCGGACAGGTGAATACAACGTCTTCTCTGTCCTTGCTGATTACCTGGGTTGATTACAGCGCGCCTGTCGCGCTTGTTCGAAGAGTGACGGAGCGTGATCCTGGCTGGCGCCGTACGCCGCGGAGGCGTGCGGCGGTCCAGGAGGGTGATGCATGCAGTCCGTCGAGAAGCGGCGCCGCGGCGCCACCGTGGTGGCCGGTCTGGTCTGCGCCCTGCTCGTGGCGGCGGGCCTCCCGGCCGACGCCGCGCCCGGCAGCCCCGGCCCGTCCGCCGACGAGGTGGCCCGTGCGAGCGCCGAGGCCCGCGAACAGGACAGGCGGCTCGGCGCGGCCACGGCCCTGCTCGCCGAGGCCGAGGCCGAACTCGAGGGGCTGACGGCCAGGGCGGAGAAGCTGATCGAGGCCTACAACGGCGAGCTGGTACGGCTGGCCCAGGCGGAGGAGCGCCAGCGGCGGGCGGACGAGCAGGTCCGTGCGGCCGGCGCCCAGGTGGAGGACTCCCGTCGGGCGGTGGCTGCGCTCGCCGCCCAGAGCTACGGCGGAATGGACCCGATGATGGGCCTGATGGCCGATGCGGGCGGCGGTGGCGCGGACGCGGGCTACCTGCAGCGGATGAGCGTCATGGCCCACGTGGGCAGCGGCCAGGCTGCGCGGCTCAGGGAGCTGCGCGACGCCCGGGAGGTGCTCGTCGTCTTCCAGGAGCAGGCGGCGGAGGCCTACGCCGAGCGGCGGACGGCGGCGGAGCGCGCGGACGCGGCGAAGTCGGCGGCGGAACGCGCGGTGGCCGAGCAGGTCGCGCAGACCCGCCGGCTGGCGGTGGAGCGGGCGGTGCTGGAGCGGCGGGCGGACGCGGCGCGCAGTACCGCCGACCGGCTGGCCAGAGAACGGGCGGAGGCGCTGGAACGGGCCCGGATCGCCCGCGAGCGCGCGGCCCAGGAGCGGGCGCGGCGCGCGGCGCTCCGGCGGGAGCGGGCCCGCAACGGGGTCCGCAACGGGGACGGCGGAGGAGGCGGAGGAGACGGTTCCGGCTGGGCGTCCGGCCCGGGCTCCTCGGCCCGGGGCGACATCGCCGCGGACTGGGCGCTCACCCAGCTCGGCAAGCCGTACGTCTGGGCGGCGGACGGGCCGGGCAGCTACGACTGCTCGGGGTTGACCATGCGGGCGTGGGAGCGGGTCGGAGTCCGGCTCGACCACTGGACGGGCACGCAGTGGACCTCGGGCCCGCACGTGCCGTTCGACCGGCTCCGCCGGGGCGACCTGGTGTTCTTCGGCCGGATCACCCGCAATCCGGGCGACATCCACCACGTGGGCATGTACATCGGCGGCGGCATGATGGTCCACGCCCCGCGCACCGGGGACGTCGTGCGGATCGCGCCGATCTGGCGCAGTGACCTCGTCGGCGCGACCCGTCCCACCTGACCCGTGCGGACGCCGGGCTCAGTGCTCCCCGTGCCCGCCGTTCTCGTCGTCCTTGGCGCGCTGGATGGAGCGGACGATCTCCTCCTCGGCCTCCACCCGGCCGACCCAGTTGGCGCCCTCGACGGACTTGCCGGGCTCCAGGTCCTTGTAGACCTCGAAGAAGTGCTGGATCTCCAGGCGGTCGAACTCGGGCACGTGGTGGATGTCGCGGATGTGCTCCATCCGGGGGTCGGTGGCGGGGACGCACAGGACCTTGTCGTCGCCGCCCTTCTCGTCGGTCATCCGGAACATGCCCACCGCGCGGCACTGGATCAGGCAGCCGGGGAAGGTCGGCTCCTGGAGCAGCACCAGGGCGTCGAGGGGGTCGCCGTCCTCGCCGAGCGTGCCCTCGATGAAGCCGTAGTCGGCGGGGTACTGCGTGGAGGTGAAGAGCATCCGGTCCAGCCGCATCCGGCCGGTCTTGTGGTCCACCTCGTACTTGTTCCGTTGTCCCTTGGGAATCTCAACGAGAACGTCGAACTCCACCGCGGTTCCTCCGCTCAAGCCCCCGGGCAGTCCCGGTCGGGCGTTAATGTCTCGTAGGCGTAATTGGTTACTGAGGATCGATGAGAGGCCGGCGACATGATGCGGCGTGATCGGTGGGTGGCGTTGGTCACTCTCGTCATGCTGCAGCTGTTCGCCGTCGCGGCCGGCGCCCACCTGCTCGCCAGCGACGCGCTGGTGGAGAAGGAGGCACGGCCGGTCGCCTCGCCCGAGCCGGTGGCCGTCCCCGTCGTCACCGCGGGTCCGGTCCTGTCCGCGGGCGGGAACGGACCTCTCCCGGCCAAGACTACTTTGGCAGAACGGCTCACCAGGGCGCTGGGGGACCCCGCACTGGGTGAGAACGTGGGAGCCGCGGTGGTCGACGTGCGGAGCGGCGAGACGCTGTTCGCCAGCGGCGGGGACCGGGGCATCACCCCCGCCTCCACCACGAAGATCGTCACGGGGATCGCCGCACTCGCCTCGCTGGGACCGGACGCCAGGCTGAGCACCCGCGTGGTCCGCGGCTCCTCGCCGGCCTCGATCATCCTGGTCGGCGGGGGCGACCCGACCCTGACGGCAGGGAAGATCGACCCCTCGGTCTACCCCCGGCCCGCGTCGCTGGCCTCCCTCGCCTCGCGTACGGCCGAGGCCCTCAAGGCCGGGGGCGTCACCAAGGTGACCGTGGCCTACGACGACGGCCTCTACACCGGCCGCCGCACCGCCGCCAGCTGGAAGCCCGGCTACCTGCCCGAGGGGCAGGCCGCCCCGGTGACGGCGCTCATGGTCGACGAGGGCAGGGTCGCCCGCGGCAGCAGGCAGCGGGTCTCCGACCCCTCCAGGACCGCGCACGCGGCGTTCGTCTCGCTGCTGGCGAAGCACGGGGTCAAGGCCGCCAATCGGACGGCCAGGCGGGCCAGGGCCGGCGCGGGCGCCGAGGAGATCGCCCGGGTCGACTCCGCGCCCGTCCACGCCCTGGTGGAGCGGGCGCTGACGCTCAGCGACAACGACCTGTCGGAGGCGCTGGCCCGGCAGGTGGCGATCAAGGAGGGCGAGCCCGCCTCGTTCGACGGCGGCGCGGCCGCCGTGCACAAGGTGCTGGCCAGGCTGGGCGCGGCCGAGGGGATCCGGGTGTACGACGGCAGCGGCCTGTCGCCGAAGAACCGCATCGCGCCGGCGGCGCTGGCACGCCTGCTCGCGCTGGCGGTCTCCCCCGCGAACCCGCGGCTGCACCCGATCGTCAGCGGCATGCCCGTCGCCGGGTTCACCGGGACGCTGGGCCACCGGTTCGGCGAGAGCGACTCCGCCTACGGCCTGGTCCGCGCGAAGACGGGCACCCTCGACGGGGTCAGCACGCTGGCCGGGCTGACCACCACTAAGGGCGGCCGGCTGGTGGCGTTCGCCTTCCTGGCCGACGAGGTCCCGCCCGGCTGGGGCAAGGCCGAGGCGGCCCTCGACCGGCTGGCCGCCACCGTGGCGGCCTCCGCGGCGGACTGAACCGCACACCCCGGGCAGGCGGACCGAACCACACGTGGCGGGCGGGCGGACCGAACCGCACGTGGCGGGCGGGCGGACCGAACCGCACGCCCCGGGCAGACGAGCCGGAACCGTACGTGGCGGGTAATCCGCGCGGTCCGGGAGAGCAGCACGTACGGTGGACGGTATGCAGGTGATCGACTGGGACTTGGCCGTAGCGACCGGAACGCGCCTGGTGCGCCCCGGGCCGCAGGTGAGCCGGGAGGAGGCGCGGGAGGCGGTCGCCGAGTTGCGGCGGCTGTCCCGGGTGGCCGAGGGCCACGTCCGGGAGTTCACCAGGATCGACACCGAGACCGCGCCGCAGCCCGCCACGATCGTCGACCGGCCGGGCTGGATCAAGGCCAACGTCGAGGGCTTCCGGGTGGTGCTGGAGCCGCTGACCGAGCGGATGGCCGCCCGCAAGGGGCAGACCCCGGCGGTCGTGACCGCGGTGGGCTCCCGCATCACCGGCGTCGAGGTCGGCGCGGTGCTGGCCTTCCTCGCCTCGCGGGTCCTGGGGCAGTACGAGCTCTTCCTCCCGCCCGACCCCTCCGGCCGGGCGCCGGTCGGCCGCCTCACCCTGGTCGCGCCCAACATCGTCCACGCAGAGCGCGAGCTGGGCGTCGACCCCGGCGACTTCCGCCTCTGGGTCTGCCTGCACGAGGAGACCCACCGGGTCCAGTTCACCGGCGTCCCCTGGCTGCGGGCGTACGTCCGGGACCAGATGACCGAGTTCCTGCTCGCCTCCGACCTGGACCTCCCCACGCTCCTCGACCGGCTCCGCTCGGCCGCGGACGCGGTCGCCGACGCGGTCCGGGGTGGTGAGGGCAACCTCATCGACGCGATCCAGACGCCGGAGCAGAAGGAGATCCTCGACCGCCTCACCGCGGTGATGACCCTGGTCGAAGGGCACGGCGACTACGTGATGGACGCCGTCGGACCCGGCGTGGTCCCCTCGGTCGCCGACATCCGGGCCAAGTTCCACCATCGCCGCGAGGGCGGCTCCCGCCTCGACCGCACGGTCCGCAAGCTGCTCGGCATCGACCTCAAGATGAAGCAGTACGCCGAGGGCTCCGCCTTCGTCCGCGCCGTCGTCGACCGCGCCGGGATGGACGGCTTCAACAAGGTCTGGACCTCCCCCGAGACCCTCCCGAGCCAGGACGAGATCTCCCATCCCGAGCGCTGGATCGCCCGCGTCCTCGACGCCCCCGCCCTCCCCGCCGCCGAGATCACCGACTGATTCCGCGAGAGGGCTCCGGCGTCTGGACTGAGGAGCGAAGGAGCGCAGCGGATGAGTGACGAGGGAAGACGGCGGTTACCGGCCCCCGAGCCGCGACGCGCAGCGTCGCCATGTAACTGATGGGTCCGCATCCCGCCGTCGCCGACGTCCGCCGCGCCGTACGGCTCTCGCTGGCCGATCTGGAGCCCGGCGACCTCGTGCTGGCGGCGTGCAGCGGCGGCGCCGACTCGCTGGCGCTGGCCGCCGGGCTCGCGTTCGCCGCGCCCCGGGCGGGGCTGCGGGCCGGGCTGCTGACCGTCGACCACGGGCTGCAGAGCGGTTCGGCGCGGCAGGCGGCCGAGGTGGCGGGGCTCCCGCTCGGCCTCGATCCGGTCGAGGTCCTGACGGTCACGGTGGGGACGTCCGGCGGGCCGGAGAACGCCGCGCGCGAGGCGCGGTACGCGGCGCTGTCGGAGGCGGCCGGGCGACTCGGGGCGGCGGCCGTGCTGCTCGGGCACACCAGGGACGACCAGGCCGAGACCGTGCTGCTCCGGCTCGCGCGGGGGAGCGGGACGCGTTCGCTGGCGGGGATGCCTGCGCGGACGGGGATCTACCGGCGGCCGCTGCTGGAGCTCGGGCGCGGCACGACCGTCGCGGCCTGCGCGGCGCTCGGGCTCGTCCCGTGGGAGGACCCGCACAACCTCGACGGCCGCTACGCCCGGGTCCGGGTCCGGACGCGGCTCCTCCCGGCACTGGAGGACGAGCTCGGTCCCGGCGTCGCGGAAGCGCTCGCCCGCACCGCGGGCCTGTGCCGGGACGACGCGGACGCCCTGGACGCGTGGGCGGAGGAGGCCTACGGGCGGGCGGTCGCCGGCGAGCGTGACCCGGCCGCCGGTAAGCGCGACCCGGTCGCCGGTGAGCGTGACCCGGCCGCCGGCGACCGCGGCCCGGCCGCCGGTGATTGCGCTCTCAGCGATATCCCGAAGGGGGTGGCGCTGGCCGTACCGGTGCTGGAGGGGCTGCCGGCGGCGGTCCGGCGGCGGGTGCTGCGGCGGGCCGCGATCACCGCCGGGGCGCCGCCCGGCGCGCTCTCGGCCTGGCACATCCTCCAGGTGGAGCGTCTGGTCACGGCCTGGCGGGGGCAGCGGTCGGTGGGGGTACCCGGGGGGATCGGCGCGGTCCGGCGGTGTGGCACCCTGATATTCGTCGCAGATCCCCCACGAGGGGACGACGGCGACCCGGACAGCAGGCCACTCCCGTAAGGAAGACCCAGGTGGACGCAGCCGACATGGGCAAGGACCTCTCGAAGGTCCTCATCCCCGAGGACGAGCTCCAAGCCAAGATCAAGGAGCTCGCGGCCCGGATCGACGAGGACTACGAGGGCAGGGACCTGCTGATCGTGGGCGTGCTCAAGGGCGCGGTCATGGCGATGGCCGACCTGGCCAGGGCGCTGCACGTGCCGGTGCAGATGGACTGGATGGCCGTGTCGTCCTACGGCGCGGGCACCAAGTCCTCGGGCGTGGTCCGCGTCCTGAAGGACCTGGACACCGACATCGCGGGCCGCCACGTGCTGGTCGTCGAGGACATCATCGACTCCGGCCTGACCCTGTCGTGGCTGATGCAGAACCTCAAGTCGCGCAACCCGGCCTCCGTCGAGATCTGCACGGTGCTGCGCAAGCCCGATGCGATCAAGGTGCCGATTGATGTCCGTTATGTCGGCTTTGATATCCCGAACGAGTTCGTGATCGGCTACGGCCTGGACTATGCGGAGAAATATCGCAATCTACCCTTTATTGGGACTCTTGCGCCGCACGTCTACGGAGCAAGCTGAAAATACGCCGTGGGCGAAGCGCGCTAGCACGAAATCGGCTGGAAAGCCACATTGTTCGGAGCTTCGGGGAACACGGACCCGCCTGACGTACGTTGGTAAGGCAGAGCCGGTGTCGTGCGGGCGGTTACCCCGCGCGCCGCGCCGGTGTACCTTCGGACGACCGAGAGGTGGTTTCACGCCGTCTCTGGGTAGTCAGGGGGAGCGGTTAGGGATACCGCGAACCCCGGGTTCCGCCCGGGGTTGCCAGGCCTTGGTCAGGAAGGGACGGGCCCGCCGGGGTTCCGCATCGGATGGATCTCAAGCGATTTACACGTGGGCCACTGCTGTGGATCCTGGGCATCGTCGTGCTGCTCGTGCTCGTCAGCACGATGTGGAGCGGTGACGGCAACTACACGAAGGCCGACACCTCCCTGCTGATGGAGCAGATCCAGGCGGGGAACGTCAAGAGCGCCCGGGTCGTCGACAAGGAGCAGCGGGCGGAGCTGACGCTCGTCAATCCGGTGAGGGTCGCGGGCAAGGAGACGAACCGCATCCAGTCGCCCTGGGTCGACGGTCAGGGCGCCCAGATCATGAGCCTCCTCGAGGAGAAGAAGAAGGCCGGCAGCGTCAAGGAGGGTTACACCGCCGACGTGCCGCAGGAGAACTTCCTGCTCGGCCTGCTGGTCAGCTTCCTGCCGATCGTCTTCATCGTGCTGCTCTTCCTGTTCATCATGAACCAGATGCAGGGCGGCGGCTCTCGGGTGATGAACTTCGGCAAGTCGAAGGCCAAACTCATCACCAAGGACACCCCCAAGACCACCTTCGCCGACGTCGCGGGCGCCGACGAGGCCATCGAGGAGCTCCAGGAGATCAAGGAGTTCCTCCAGGCCCCGGCCAAGTTTCAGGCGATCGGGGCGAAGATCCCCAAGGGCGTCCTGCTGTACGGCCCGCCCGGAACCGGCAAGACCCTGCTCGCCAGGGCCGTCGCCGGTGAGGCCGGCGTGCCGTTCTACTCGATCTCCGGCTCGGACTTCGTCGAGATGTTCGTCGGCGTCGGCGCCTCGCGCGTCCGCGACCTGTTCGAGCAGGCCAAGGCGAACGCCCCGGCGATCATCTTCATCGACGAGATCGACGCGGTGGGCCGCCACCGCGGCGCCGGTCTCGGCGGTGGTCACGACGAGCGCGAGCAGACGCTGAACCAGCTCCTCGTCGAGATGGACGGCTTCGACGTCAAGGGCGGCGTGATCCTCATCGCCGCGACCAACCGGCCCGACATCCTCGACCCGGCGCTGCTGCGGCCGGGCCGCTTCGACCGCCAGGTCACCGTGGACCGCCCCGACCTGGAGGGCCGCAAGGGCATCCTCAAGGTGCACGGCCGCGGCAAGCCGTTCGCCGAGGGCGTCGACCTCGACATCATCGCCCGCCGGACGCCCGGGTTCACCGGCGCCGACCTGGCGAACGTGATCAACGAGGCTGCGCTGCTCACCGCCCGCGCGGACCAGAAGCTGATCACGATGGAGCTCCTGGAGGAGTCCATCGACCGCGTGATGGCGGGCCCGGAGCGCAAGACCCGCGTCATGTCGGACCAGGAGAAGAAGATCATCGCGTACCACGAGGGCGGTCACGCCCTGGTCGCGCACGCGCTGCCCAACTCCGACCCGGTCCACAAGATCACGATCCTGTCCCGCGGCCGCGCCCTCGGTTACACGATGACGCTGCCGATGGAGGACAAGTTCCTCGCGACCCGCTCGGAGATGATGGACCAGCTCGCGATGCTGCTGGGCGGCCGCACCGCGGAGGAGCTCGTGTTCCACGAGCCCACCACAGGAGCCTCCAACGACATCGAGAAGGCCACCTCCATCGCCCGCCGCATGGTCACCGAGTACGGCATGAGCGAGCAGCTCGGCGCCCGCAAGTTCGGCACCGGCAACGGCGAGGTCTTCCTCGGCCGCGAGATGGGCCACGAGCGCGACTACTCCGAGAAGATCGCCTCCACGATCGACGAGGAGGTGCGCAGGCTCATCGAGTCCGCGCACGACCAGGCCTGGGAGATCCTCGTCGAGTACCGCGACGTGCTCGACAACCTGGTGCTGGAGCTGATGGAGAAGGAGACCCTCTCCCGCGAGATGGTCCTCCAGATCTTCGCCCCGGTCGTGGTCAAGGAGCACCGCCCGTCCTACTCCGGGTACGGCAAGCGGCTGCCCTCCAACCGCCCGCCGATCCTGACCCCGAAGGAGCAGTCCGGCAACGGCGCGCTCCCCGCGGGCGCCGGCCATCCCGACACCGCGGCCAGGGACGGGAACTGAGCGTGGAGCCCCCCCTGCCCCTCCAGGTCGACCACGCCCGGATCGAGAGGGCCGTCCGCGAGATCCTGATCGCGATCGGCGAGGATCCCGACCGCGACGGCCTGCTGGAGACCCCGGCCCGGGTGGCCCGCGCCTACGCGGAGCAGTTCGCCGGGCTGGGCCAGACCCCGGAGGACGTGCTGACCAAGGTCTTCGACGTCGACCACGACGAGATGATCCTGGTGCGCGACATCGAGGTCTACTCGACCTGCGAGCACCACCTGGTCCCGTTCCACGGCGTCGCCCACGTGGGCTACATCCCGAACGACAAGGGCCAGGTGACCGGCCTGTCCAAGCTCGCCCGCCTCGTCGACGTCTACGCCCGGCGCCCCCAGGTGCAGGAGCGGATGACCTCGCAGATCGCCGACGCGCTCATGCGCGTGCTGGAGCCCCGCGGGGTCATCGTGGTGATCGAGTGCGAGCACCTCTGCATGACCATGCGGGGCGTGCGCAAGCCCGGCGCCAAGACCACCACCTCGGCGGTCCGGGGGAGCTTCCGCGACAGCGAGAAGACCCGGGCCGAGGCGATGGCCCTGATCCTCCGCTGATCGGGTGGGTCTGCTGATTCGTTATCGGAGAGGTGGACCCACGCCCCGGCCGGGCGTGCGCGAGCACCTAGGCTTGGCCGCATGACCACACCGCACGGGACAGCACCACCGGACCCGCGGGAAGGCGGCGGTCACCGGCCCCCCGGCGGCGACGCGCGGCGCCGTACCCTCCCGGGCCTGCCGGACGAGGGGCGCTGCCTGGTGATGGGCGTGGTCAACGTGACCCCCGACTCCTTCTCCGACGGCGGCCGCTGGTTCGACCGGTCGGCCGCCGTCCGGCACGGCCTGGAGCTCGTCGAGCAGGGCGCCGACATCGTGGACGTGGGCGGCGAGTCCACCCGTCCCGGGGCGGCGCGGGTGTCGTTGGAGGAGGAGCTGGCGCGGGTCGAGCCGGTCATCCGGGAGCTGAGCCGCCAGGGCGTCACGGTCAGCGTCGACACCATGCGGGCGGAGGTCGCCAGGGCCGCCGTGGACGCGGGCGCGAGGCTGGTCAACGACGTCAGCGGAGGCCTGGCCGACCCCGAGATGCCGAGGGTCGTGGCGGCCTCCGGCGTGGCCTACGTGGTCATGCACTGGCGGGGCCACAGCCACACGATGCAGAGCCGGGCCGTCTACGGCGACGTGGTGACCGAGGTCTGCGACGAGCTCGCCAAGCGGGTGGCCTCCGTGCTGGCCGAGGGGGTCGCGGAGGAGCAGATCGTCCTGGACCCGGGGCTCGGCTTCTCCAAGAACCCGGAGCACAACTGGGCGCTGGTCGCCGCGACGGAGCGGCTCGCCGGCCTGGGCCGCCCGCTGCTGATCGGGGCCTCCCGCAAGCGCTTCCTGGGCCGCCTGCTGGCCGGGCCGGACGGCGCCCCGCGCCCCTTCGGGGACAGCGACGCCGCCACGCTCGCCGTCACCGCCCTCGCCGCGCGGGCGGGAGCATGGTGTGTGCGGGTGCACGACGTACGCCCGAACGCGGACGCCGTCCGCGTGGTCGCAGCAGTCGAGGGAGCGAGAGCATGAGCGTCGACACCGCCGCCATAGAGGCGGTCAACCAGGCGTTCTACACCGCGATCGAGAACGCCGACCTGGACCGGATGACCGAGATCTGGGCCGAGGAGACCGGCGCCGAGCAGGTGGGCTGCGTGCACCCGGGCTGGCCGATCGTGACCGGCCGGGCCGAGGTGCTGCGCTCCTGGGCGCTCATCATGGCCAACACCCCCTACATCCAGTTCGTGCTGACGGACGTGAACGTCATGGTCCACGGCGACGTCGCCGTGCTCACCTGCGAGGAGAACATCCTCACCGCGGGCGACGAAGGTGATTCCAGTTTCGCCGCGGGCAAGGTGGTGGCGAGCAACACCTTCGTCAAGACGCCGGAGGGGTGGCGGCTCTGGCTGCACCACGGTTCACCGGTGCTGCAGACCGAGGACGACGAGGACGGGGAAGAGGGCGTGTCGTGACCGGAGCCGCAGACGGGGCCGTGGCCGGGGACCGGATCAGCGTGCGGGGCCTGCGGGCCCGGGGGCGGCACGGGGTGCTGCCGGCGGAGCGGGAGCTCGGCCAGGAGTTCGTCCTCGACGTCACCCTCTTCCTGGACACCTCGCCCGCCGCGGCGGCGGACGACCTCACCAAGACCGTGCACTACGGCGAGCTCGCCGAGGATCTGGTGAAGGTCGTGGAGGGCGAGCCCGTCGACCTGATCGAGACCCTCGCCCAGCGGCTGGCCGACGTGTGCCTGGCCCGCGAACGCGTCACCGCGGCGGAGGTGAGCGTGCACAAGCCCGCCGCCCCGATCCCGCTCCCGTTCGACGACGTGGTCGTGACGATCACCCGGAGCCGGGCATGAGGGCCGTGCTGGCGCTGGGCGGCAACCTCGGCGACCGGCTCGCCACGCTGCAGGGCGGGCTCGACGCGCTCGCCGCCACGCCGGGCCTCGACCTCGTCGCCGTCTCCCCGGTCTACGAGACCGACCCGGTCGGCGGCCCCGAGCAGGGCCCCTACCTCAACGCCGTCGCGGTCGCCGAGACCTCGCTCACGCCCCGGGAGCTCCTCGCCCGCGCGCAGGAGGCGGAGAACGCCTTCGGCCGGGTGCGGACCGAGCGGTGGGGGGCGCGCACCCTGGACGTCGACCTGATCAGCGTGGGCGAGGTCGTCTCCGGCGACCCGGAGCTCACCCTCCCCCACCCCCGCGCGCACGAGCGCGCGTTCGTGCTGGTCCCGTGGCTGCAGGCCGACCCAGACGCGACGCTCGGCGGCACGCCGGTCGCCGAGCTGCTGGCCGGGCTGGACAAGACCGGGGTACGGCTCCGCGCCGACCTGACCCTGCGGGGGCCCGCGTGACGCCGAGCCGTCCCGGCGTGCTCGCCGGGCTCACCGTCGTCTTCGCGATCCTGACCTGGGCGGTGCTCCAGCGGGTCTACCAGTTCATCCCGGCCGTGCCCTGGACGGCGATCCCGACGGTCCTGCTGCTCGCGCTCGGCGAGGCCCACACCGGCTGGATGACCAGGGCCAGGATCCGCCGCAAGCCGGGCACCAAGCCGGTCGAGCCGCTGGCCGTGGCCCGCCTCGTCGCCCTCGCCAAGGCCTCGGCGTACGGCGGCGCCGTCTTCGCGGGCGTCTTCGCCGGGTTCGCGTTCTACGCGGCCGGACTGCTCGACCAGGACACGCCGCGCCGCGACTTCTTCATCGCGGGCGGCTCGTTCCTCGGCTGCGTGGCGCTGGTCTGCGCCGCGCTCTACCTGGAGCACTGCTGCCGGGTGCCGGAGGACCCCGACGCCGCCCCCGACCGCCGGGGATGATCCGGGGGTGCGCCGGACGCCCGGCCGCTGCTCGCGGTCTCCCCGGCCACGGAGCACGCTACTTGTCGACGTCTCCGACCACGAAGAACATCGAGCCGAGGATCGCCACCATGTCGGCCACCAGGTGACCGGGGAGCATCTCGCGCAGCACCTGGACGTTGTTGAAGGAGGCCGAGCGGAGCTTCAGCCGCCACGGGGTCTTCTCGCCGCGTGAGACCAGGTAGTAGCCGTTGATGCCGAGAGGGTTCTCCGTCCAGGCGTAGGTGTGGCCCTCGGGCACCTTGAGCACCTTGGGCAGGCGCTGGTTGACCGGTCCTGGAGGCAGCTCGCGGAGCCGCTCCAGGCAGGCGTCGGCCAGGTCCAGGGAGACCTTCACCTGCTCCAGCAGCACCTCGAACCGGGCGTGGCAGTCACCGGCCGAGCGGGTGACGACCTTCACCGGCAGCTCGCCGTAGGCCAGGTAGGGGTCGTCGCGCCGCAGGTCGACGTCCACCCCGGAGGCGCGGGCGATCGGACCGCTCACGCCGTACTGCATGATCTGCTCCCGGGAGAGCACGCCGACGCCGCGCGTGCGGGCCGTGAAGATCTCGTTCCCCACGACCAGGTCCTCGATGTCGGGCAGCCGCCGCCGCACGTCCTCGACCGCCCCGGAGGCGCGGCCGAGCCAGCCCTCCGGGATCTCCTCCTTCAGCCCGCCCACCCGGTTGAACATGTAGTGCATGCGCCCGCCGGAGATCTCCTCCATCACGGCCTGGAGCGTCTCGCGCTCCCGGAACGCGTAGAAGACCGGGGTGATCGCGCCGAGCTCCAGCGGGTAGGAGCCGAGGAACATCAGGTGGCTGAGGACCCGGTTGAGCTCGGCCATCAGGGTCCTGGCCCAGACGGCCCTGACCGGGACCTCCATGCCCAGCATGCGCTCCACGGCCAGGACCACGCCCAGCTCGTTGGCGAAGGCGGAGAGCCAGTCGTGCCGGTTGGCCAGCATGATGATCTGCCGGTAGTCCCTGACCTCGAACAGCTTCTCCGCGCCGCGGTGCATGTAGCCCACGATCGGCTCGGCCGCGCTGATCCGCTCGCCGTCCAGCGTGAGCCGCAGGCGCAGCACCCCGTGCGTGGACGGGTGCTGCGGGCCGATGTTGAGGACCATGTCCTCGGTCGCGAGCTCCTTGCCGCCACCGGCACCGGCACCGGCACCGACCCCGGCGGCTCCGGCCCCGATTCCCACGACCCGTTCCGTCATAGGGGCCATGCTGCCACGTCAGCCGCGGGAGACAAGCTCCCGGAGGGCCCCGACGAGACGGTCGACGTGCTCGGCGGTGGTGCCGATGCCGATCGAGGCGCGCACCGCCGAGGCGGCGGTGTCCTCACAACCGCCGTCCTTGACGCCGCCCAGCAGGTGGCGGACGAACGGGTGGGCGCAGAACTTCCCGTCCCGCACGCCGATGCCGTACTCGTTGGAGAGCGCCTCGGCGACCTCGCGGGCGGTGCGGCCGTCCACCACGAAGGAGACGATGCCGACCCGGGGGTGGTCCGGGCCCCACAGGGAGAGCTCGTGCACGCCCTCGATCCCGGCGAGCCCCGCGCGCAGGCGGGCGAGCAGCCGTTCCTCCTCGCGCACCAGCGCGGTCCAGCCGGTGGCGGTGAGGGCGTCGCAGGCGGCGGCCAGGGCGACGGCGCCCAGCACGTTGGGGGTGCCCGCCTCGTGCCGGGCCTCGGGGTCGTCGTGCCACTCGACCTCCGCCGTGCCCGTGCCCGTTCCCGCCGTGTCCGCGGTCGCCGGGCTCGCGGTCGTCGGGGCCGCGGTGCCCGCGCCGCCGTGCACGGCCCGCACCGCCCCGCCGCCCCGCAGGTACGGCGGAGCCTCCGCGAGCCAGTCGGGGCGGCCGACGAGCACGCCCGTGCCGAAGGGCGCGTAGAGCTTGTGGCCGGAGAAGACCACGTAGTCCAGGTCGAGCGCGGTCAGGTTGAGCGGGCGGTGCGGGACGAGCTGGGCGGCGTCGACGAGGATGCGGGCGCCGTGACGGTGGGCGATGTGCGCCAGGGCGGCGATCGGCCAGAGCTCGCCGGTGACGTTGGAGGCGGCGGTCACCACGAGCAGCTTCGGGCCGTCGCGGTCCGCCAGGGCCGCCAGCGCCTCGTCGGCCGCGCGGACGGCCTCGCCGGGGAAGGCGGGGGGCGCCAGCCGTACGGCGTCGGCCCAGGGCAGCAGCGAGGCGTGGTGCTCGGTGTCGAAGACCACGACGGTGGTCCCCTCGGGCAGGGCGCGGGCCAGCAGGTTGGTGGCGTCCGTGGTGTTGCGGGTGAAGACCACCGCGTCACCGGGGCGGGCGCCGACGAAGGCGCGGACCGTGTGCCGGGCCTGCTCGTAGCGGGCCGTGGTGAGCTGGGAGGCGTAACCGGCGCCCCGGTGGACGCTGGAGTAGGCCGGGAGCGCGGCGGCGACCGCGGCGCTCACCGGCTCCAGACACGGCGCGCTGGCGGCGTAGTCGAGGTTGGCGTAGGGGACCAGCCTGCCGCCGCGGACGGGGACCTCCAGATCGGCGCCGAGCACCGCGGGGATCGGCCGTCCCTCCGGAGCCGCCGGGACTGCCTGCCCGGGGAGCGGGGCCGCCGGGACCGCGGCCGGGGCGGCGGTGGTCCGGTCAGCGGACACGGGGCGGGCTCCGGCGCCGGCGCTGGTGGGGGCGGGGGTGAAGATTCCGAGGACGGACACGCCAGGACTCCTTCGAGGTCATCGGACCCCAAGCCCTCGGGTGGCGTTGGTGCGTGGAGCCCGCGCTTGCCCGGCACACCTCGTGCCGGACCAGGTCCTCACCCGGGGCACCCCGCCGCGGACGCGAGGGTTGCCGGCCAGCGAGCCGGGGCTTGTCACTGGCACTCATGACCTACAGGCGAACTATAACCATCACCGGGCGCGGTTCCGCAAGTCGGCCGTTCCACCGGCCCGCCGGGCTCCGCGGCCCGCCGGGCTCCGTGACCTGCCGGGCTCCGTGACCTGCCCGGCTCGGTGACTCGCCCGGCGCCGGGATCATCCCGGCGATCGTGGGCAGGAACTACCGGCGTCCGCCGATCGTCTACGCGGCGTGACCCCACGGAACGGCACGACCCCGCGAAGGAGACGGCGATGGACTGGGTGACCGACCCGCAGATCTGGATAGGGTTCCTCACCCTCGTCGGCCTGGAGATCGTCCTCGGCATCGACAACATCATCTTCATCTCGATCCTGGCGGGCAAGCTCCCGCCCGAGCAGCGGGACCGGGCCCGCAAGCTGGGCCTGCTCGCCGCGCTGCTCAGCCGCCTGGCGCTGCTGCTGGCGCTGTCGTGGGTCATCCGGCTCACCCAGCCGCTCTTCGAGGTCGTCGGGCAGGAGATCTCGGGCCGCGACCTGATCCTGATCCTGGGCGGCCTGTTCCTGATCGGCAAGAGCGTCTTCGAGGTCCACGACAACCTGGAGGGCAAGTCCGGCCACGCCGGGGGCAGGGTGGCCGCCTCCTTCGGGGCGGTGATCTTCCAGATCATGATCCTGGACATCGTCTTCTCGCTCGACTCGGTGATCACCGCGGTCGGCATGGTGGACGAGATCGGGGTGATGGTCGCGGCCGTCGTCGTCTCGGTCCTGGTGATGCTGTTCGCCTCCGGGCCGATCAGCCGCTTCGTGGACAGGCACCCGAGCATCAAGATGCTCGCGCTGTCCTTCCTGATCCTGATCGGCGTCGTGCTCCTGGCCGAGGGCTTCGAGCAGCACATCCCCAAGGGCTACGTCTACTTCGCGATGGCCTTCTCGCTGCTGGTGGAACTGCTCAACATCCGCGTGCGGAGCAAGGCCGGGGCCGAGGAGCCGGTCGAGCTGCACCACCGCTACGAGGAGGGCGGGACGGACAGGCCCACCGGCGCCTGACCGGGATACCGCTGCGAAGAGGGCGGGACGGACAGGCCCACCGGGGTCTGACCGGGATTACGATGCCGGTGTGAAGTTTGATCCCTGGAGTCCGGAATTCGTCGCCCACCCGTACGACGTCTACGCCGAGCTGCGGCGGGAGCGGCCGGTCGGCTTCTTCGAACCGACCGGCCAGTGGCTGGTCGCCCGGCACGCCGACGTCAACGCGCTGCTCCGCGACCGCAGGCTCGGCAGGTCCTACCTGCACGTGGCCACCCACGCGGAGTTCGGCAGGCCCGACGACCCCGGCTTCCAGGACCCGTTCTGGCGGGTGATCCGGGCCGGGATGCTCGACGTCGAGCCGCCGGTGCACACGCGGCTGCGGCGGCTGGTGTCCAAGGCGTTCACCCCGCGCATGGTCGAGGCCCTGCGCCCCAAGGTCGCCGAGCTCGCCACCGGGCTCGTCGACCGGTTCGCCGAGAGCGGCGGGGGCGACCTCATCGCCGAGGTGGCCGAGCCGCTCCCGGTGACCGTGATCGCCGAGATGCTCGGCGTGCCCGAGGCCGACCGGCACCTGCTCCGGCCCTGGTCCGCCGACATCTGCGGGATGTACGAGCTCAACCCCTCCATCGAGGCCCAGCACACCGCCGTGCGCGCCGCCTCGGAGTTCTCCGACTACCTCGTGGGGCTGGCCCGCCACCGGCGGGAGCACCCCGGCGACGACCTGATCAGCGCGCTGGCGCAGGTCGCCGACGGGGGCGACGCGCTCACCGAGGAGGAACTGGTCGGCACCTGCGTCCTGCTGCTCAACGCCGGGCACGAGGCGACGGTCAACGTCACCGGCAACGGCTGGTGGTCCCTCTTCCGCAACCCCGCCGAACTGGAGCGGCTCCGCGCCGACCACGGCCTGCTGCCGACCGCGATCGAGGAGCTGATGCGGTGGGACACCCCGCTGCAGATGTTCGAGCGCTGGGTGCTGGAGGACATCACGGTCGGCGGGGTGGACATCCCGCGCGGCAGCGAGGTGGCCCTGCTGTTCGGCTCGGCCAACCGCGACCCCGAGGTGTTCGACGACCCCGACCGCCTGGACGTGGGCCGGGCGGACAACCCGCACATCTCCTTCGGCGCCGGCATCCACTTCTGCCTCGGCGCGCCGCTGGCCCGGATCGAGCTCGCCGAGTCGTTCGGCGCCCTGCTGCGCCGGGCCCCGGCGATGGAGCTCGCCGCCGAGCCCGTCTGGGGGCCCGGCTACGTCATCCGCGGTCTGGAGTCCCTCCAGGTCCGCGTCTGACCCCGGGTCCCGGCTGAACGGCGTCCGCATCCGGGACGCGTCCGAAGCCGTGTCCGGGGTGCGCACGGCCGCGGAGCCCGGCTCCGTGGGTCCCGGCTCCGTGGGTCCCGGCCCGGTCCGTGAGGCGGCCGGACGGGCCGGACGCTCAGCGGCACTCCTGGACGAGCCAGCCGAAGCCGCCCAGCCCGCCGGGATCGAGCAGCTCCGCCTCCTCCGAGGCCCGCACCAGGGCGCGGAGATAGCCGTGCGGATCGGTGCGGGCGAGGTCGGCCGGGGGCCGGGTCCCGGTGAGGCCGAGGGCGCGCAGTGCCTCGCGCTGCGTGGTCAGCGCGGCGGTGGCGGCCCCGGCCCGTTCCCCGGCGGCCGCGCAGGCGTCCAGGGCGACGTGCGCGGTGATGTCGCAGGATCCGTCGGGCACGGGCGGGACGGCCGCGCCGTCGCGGTAGCCCGCCAGCGTGCCGTACGGCGGGCGGCCGCCCGAGGCGTGCGCGTAGTCGACGGCGATCGCACGCCCCTGCGCCAGCCGTGCGACGACCCGCGCCCAGGCGTCGTCACGGGGCGCGCCGATCTCCGCCCGCTCGCCCGCCGCCCGCATCGGCCACCAGCGGTCCAGCCAGGCCAGGTCGGCCGCCGCGGGCCGGTCGCCGAGCCGCTCCTCGCCGGTCGCGGGATCGACCAGCACCAGCCGCGGCCCGTCCGGGGTCTGCTCGGCGACGTCCACCGGCACGTTGTCCAGCCACTCGTTGGCGATCGCCAGCCCGCGGATCCGGTCCGGCGGGACGGGCGACCAGACGATCTCCGCGGGCAGGCCGGGCGGCCGGGGGGCCAGGTCCACCGCGGTCGGCCGGAGCCTGGCCCGCAGGTCCGCCGGAGCGAGCGCCGCGACCCGCGCGGCCAGGGTGCCCTCACCGGCGCCGAGGTCCACCAGATCGACCTCGGGCGGCCGCCCGAGCGCGTCGTCCACCGCCAGGAGCTCGCGCAGCACGGCCTCGGCGAACACGGCGGAGGCGCCGACCGAGGTCCGGAAGTGCCGGGAAGGGCTCTCGCGCAGGTAGAAGCCGTTCTCGCCGTAGAGCGCCCGCTCGGTCGCGGCGCGCCAGCTGAGCCACATGATCGGAGACGTTACCCGCCTCTCCGAGGGATTCACATGAGACGGGGATGACACGCCGGGTGAACGGGTTACCGCTCCCTGTAATCACTTTGCGTTAACGTTGCTCACGCCGGTGGCGATCGGTGCCCGGCCCGCTCCCCCAGCGGGCGCGGTCCCGGTGCCCTCCGGCAGCGCTGATCACTCGTGTCGGCATCATCGGGCGCCGGGCCCTGGGGAACGGTCCGGCGCCCGCCGCCGTCTCCGGGCGGCCCTCCGGCACGGTGGCCCGCGGTGCGACGAGCCCCTGGCGTGGACGACGTCGATGGCGCGGACGGCATGAGGTCTCCGGCGCGCGGTGGGATCGCCGCCCCGACGCCACAGCCCCGGGCGGGTGCCGTGACGCCACCGTCGGGGTTCGGCCCGTTACTCTGGACGACTGGGCATGCAGCTCCATGTTGGCGAAGGACGGGACATCGTGGACACAGGTGATCGCCCGGCGCGGCTGGCAGTCGGGGTGCTCGGAGCCGGACGGGTCGGCTCGGCGCTCGGCGCCGCCCTGGCGAGGGCGGGTCACCGGCTCGTGGCCGTCAGCGGCGTCTCCGACGCCTCCAGGCGCAGGGCGGCCGACCGGCTGGGCCTGGCTCCCAGCGGTCCGGAGGACGTGGTGGCCCGCGCGGACCTCGTCCTGCTCACGGTCCCCGACGACGTGCTGCCCGGCCTGGTCGCCGGCCTGGCCGAGACGGGCGCCGACCTGCGCGGCAAGCTGCTGGTCCACACCAGCGGCGCGTACGGCCTGGCGGTGCTGAACCCGGCGGTCGAGCGCGGGGCGCTCCCGCTGGCGCTGCACCCGGTGATGACCTTCACCGGCAGGGACGACGACCTGAGCCGGCTGACCGGCATCACGTTCGGCGTCACCGCGCCCGAACCGCTCCGCCCGGTGGCCGAGGCGCTGGTCATCGAGATGGAGGGCGAGCCGGTCTGGATCGAGGAGCGGGACCGGGCGCTCTACCACGCGGCCCTGGCGAACGCGGCCAACCACATGGTCACGCTCATCGCGGAGTCCTCGGAGCTGCTGCGGAAGATCGGCGTGGACGAGCCGGGCCGGATGCTCGGCCCGCTGCTCGGCGCCGCCCTGGACAACGTGCTCCGGCTCGGCCTGGCCGGGCTGACCGGTCCCGTGGTGCGGGGCGACGCGGGCACGGTCCGCAAGCACGTGGACGCGCTCATCCTCGCCGCCCCCGAGGCCGCGGACGCCTACGTGGCCCTCGCTAGGCTCACGGCGGACCGGGCGCTCGCGGCCGGGCTGCTCAAGCCCGAGGCCGCCGAGCGCCTCCTGGACGCCCTGGGAGGGAACATATGGACCTGATCGTGGCGGGTGACCGCACCGAGCTGGCCGAGGCCCGCCGGACGCTGCGCGTCGGCCGCGAGGTCTCCGACGGCAGGGCCGGCCTGGCGCTGGTGCCGACCATGGGGGCCCTGCACGAGGGCCACCGCTCGCTCATGCGGCTGGCCCGGGAGCGGGCCGACCGCGTCGCGGTGAGCATCTTCGTCAACCCGCTGCAGTTCGGCCCGGGGGAGGACTACTCCCGCTACCCGCGGACGTTCGACGCCGACCTGGAGGTGTGCGCGGCCGAGGGCGTGGACGTCGTCTTCGCCCCCGCAGCCGAGGACCTGTACCTGCCGGACCGGCAGGTCGGCGTGACGGCGGGCACGATGGGCACGATCGTCGAGGGCGCCTCCCGGCCGGGGCACTTCGACGGCATGCTGACCGTGGTGCTCAAGCTGTTCAACCTGGTCCGGCCGGACGCGGCGGTGTTCGGCCGCAAGGACGCCCAGCAGCTCGCGCTGATCCGCCGGATGGTCCTCGACCTCGACCTGCCGATCGAGATCGTGGGCGCCCCCACGGTCCGGGAGGCGGACGGCCTGGCGCTGTCCAGCCGCAACCGCTACCTGTCGGCGGAGGAGCGGCGCTCCGCGCTGGCCTTGTCCAGGGCGCTGTTCGCGGGCGCGGAGCAGCCGACCCCGGCGGAGGTCCGCCGGGCGGCGCGCGCGGTGCTGGACGCCGAGCCGGGAGTGGCCCTCGACTACCTGGTCCTGGTGGACCCGGCGACCTTCACCGAGGTGCCCGACGACCACACGGGGGAGGCGGTCCTCGCCGTCGCCGCGAAGGCGGGGACTACCCGCCTGATCGACAACGTTGTTCTGACGCTGGGCCGACCGTAGTCTGGTACCGCTCTGCAATCCCCTGTCCGGCGTGCACGCCCGTGAGGCGGCGCGACCTTCGAAAGGTGAACGGCGCATGCTCCGAACCATGCTCACCTCCAAGATCCACCGTGCCACCGTCACCCAGGCCGACCTGCACTACGTGGGGTCGGTCACCATCGACGAGGACCTGCTGGACGCGGCCGGGCTGCTGCCCGGGGAGCAGGTCCACATCGTGGACATCGACAACGGCGCGCGCCTGGTCACCTACACCATCGCCGGGCCCAGGGGCTCGGGCGTCATCGGCATCAACGGCGCCGCCGCGCGGCTCGTCCACGAGGGCGACCTGGTGATCATCATCGCGTACGGCCAGATGGAGGACGCCGAGGCCAGGACCTTCCGGCCCCGGGTCGTGCACGTCGACCGCGGCAACCGCGTCATCGATCTCGGCGACGACCCGGCCGAGCCGGTCCCCGGCTCCGCCGGCCTGCGCGGGGACCTCGTCTCCGGCTGACCTCCCGCCGGGGGGTTCCCGGCTCCGCCGGCCTCCGAGGAGGCCCGTCCCCGGCCGGCCTCTCCTCGAGGGCGGTCCCCGGCTCGGCCGGTCCGCGCGGGGGATCCCGTCTCCGGCCGGCCTTCCGGGCCGCTCCGCGCCTTTCCCGGCCTCCTCCCCGGACCCCGCCGGCCCGGGGAGGAGATCTCCTGCCGACCCGGGGAAGCCCCGGCCTCCGCGGGGCGTTATCGTCATGGTGACGAAATCCGTGGACCCCCAGACCTCCACGGGCCCGCTCGGAGGCTCCGGTCACGGCCTCCGGGCCGCGACGCACGGCGTCGCAACAGACAGGAGGCGACCATGAGCATCCCGATCCCCCGGAAACTGACCGCGCCCGAGCCGGGATGGACGGTCGAGGCGGACGTGGTCGTGGTCGGCTCCGGGATCGCGGGCCTGACCCTGGCGCTCCGCCTGGCGGCCCTCGACCCCGCGGCGAAGGTCCTGGTCGTCACCAAGGACGTGCTCTCGGCGGGCTCCACCCGCTGGGCGCAGGGCGGCATCGCCGCCGTGCTCGACCCCGCCGACACCGCCGAGGAGCACCTGCACGACACGCTCGTCGCGGGGGTCGGCCTCTGCGACACCGAGGCGGTCCGGGTCCTGGTGACCGAGGGGCCGGACGCACTGCGCGGGTTGATCGCCGCGGGCGCCCGGTTCGACACCGACGCCGAGGGCGGGCTCCAGCTCACCCGCGAGGGCGGTCACCGGCGCAACCGCATCGTGCACGCGGGCGGCGACGCCACCGGGGCCGAGGTGCAGCGCGCGCTCGTCGCCGCGGTCCGGGCGTCGGAGATCGAAGTGATCGAGCACGCGCTCGTCCTGGACCTGCTGAAGGACGCGCACGGCCGCGCGGCCGGGGTGACCCTGCACGTGATGGGCGAGGGCTCGCGCGACGGCGTGGGCGCCGTGCGGTCCCGCGCCGTGGTGCTCGCCACCGGCGGGATGGGCCAGGTCTACGCCGCCACGACCAATCCGGCGGTCTCCACCGGGGACGGCGTCGCGCTCGCGCTGCGGGCCGGGGCCGTCGTGCGCGACCTGGAGTTCGTCCAGTTCCACCCGACCGTGCTCTGGCTGGGCGAGGACTCCACCGGCCAGCAGCCGCTGATCTCCGAGGCGGTCCGCGGCGAGGGCGCGGTGCTGGTCGACGCCGACGGCGTGCGGTTCATGAAGGACGTGCACGAGCTCGCCGACCTGGCGCCCCGGGACGTGGTGGCCAAGGCGATCATGCGGCGGATGCGGGAGACCGGCGCCGAGCACATGTACCTCGACGGGCGCCACTTCGGCGAGGAGAAGTGGCGCACCCGCTTCCCGACGATCCACGCGGTCTGCCTGGAGCACGGGATCGACCCGGTCACGCAGCCGATCCCGGTCGCCCCGGCCGCCCACTACGCCAGCGGCGGCGTCCGCACCGACCTGCACGGCCGTACCAGCGTGCCGGGCCTGTACGCCTGCGGCGAGGTGGCCTGCACCGGCGTGCACGGCGCCAACCGGCTGGCGTCCAACTCCCTGCTGGAGGGCCTGGTCTTCGCCGAGCGGATCGCCGCCGACGTGCACGCCGTACGGCCGGCGCCCGGCGAGCCGGTGACCGACGACAGGACCGCCGGGCTGGTCGACCCGCGGGCCCGGCCGCGGATCCAGGCGCACATGAGCCGGGGCGCGAGCGTGCTGCGCAGCGAGAGGAGCCTGGGCGAGGTGAGCCGCGCCCTGGTGAACTCCCGCTGGACGCCGGTGGCGGTCGAGCCCTGCACCGAGTCGTGGGAGGCCACCAACCTGCTCACCGTCGCCTCCGCCCTGGTGGAGGCCGCCCGCGCCCGCGAGGAGACCCGTGGGTCACACTGGCGGGAGGACTTCCCCGACCGCGACGACCACCGGTGGCTGAGCCACATCGACGTGACCCTGACAGGGGAGGGAATGATCATGAACCATCGTCCGCACGGGGGCGCGGTGCCCGCGCACCTGGCCGAGGAGCTGACCGCGGCGGGGCTGGAGCCGGCCGAGGTGGGTGCCGTGATCGAGGCCGCGCTCCGGGAGGACCTGCAGGAGGCCGGCGACGTGACGAGCATCGCCACGATCCCCGCCGGGCAGACCGCCACCGCCGACGTGGTGGCCAGGGCCGACGGGGTGGTCGCGGGACTCGCGGTCGCGGAGGCGGTGTTCGCCCGGCTCGGCGCGGGCCGTACCGAGCGGCACGTCAAGGACGGCGAGCGGGTGGAGCGGGGCGACGTGCTGATGACCGTCACCGGCACCACCCGGGACCTGCTGACGGCCGAGCGGACCGCGCTGAACCTGCTCACCCACCTGTCCGGCGTCGCCTCGCTCACCGCCCGGTGGGTCCGGGCGGTCGAGGGGACCGGCGCCCGGATCCGCGACAGCCGCAAGACCCTGCCGGGCCTGCGCGCGCTGGAGAAGTACGCCGTCCGGGCGGGCGGCGGGGTCAACCACCGCATGTCGTTGTCGGACGCGGCACTGATCAAGGACAATCACGTGGTGGCCGCGGGCGGGGTGGCCGAGGCGTTCCGTGCGGTCCGCGACGCCTATCCCGGCCTGCCGATCGAGGTCGAGGTCGACCGGATCGACCAGATCGAGCCGGTGCTGGCGGAGGGAGCGGAGGAGATCCTGCTGGACAACTTCACCGTTCCGCGGCTCCGCGAGGCCGTGCGCCTGGTCGGCGGACGGGCGCGGCTGGAGTCCAGCGGGGGGTTGACCTTGGAATCGGCCCGTGACGTGGCCGAAACCGGTGTTGACTACCTTGCGGTGGGCGCGCTCACGCACTCGGCGCCGGCCCTGGACATCGCCTTGGACCTTCGGGGGAACTGATGCTGCTCGCCATCGACGTAGGCAACACTCACACCGTTCTCGGCCTGTTCGAGGGCGAAGAGGTCATCGAGCACTGGCGGATCGCCACCGACGCCCGGCGCACGGCCGACGAGGTCGCGGTCGTGCTGCAGGGGCTGCTGGCGCAGTCGCCGCTGCTCAAGGGGGCCGACGTCGACGGCATCGCGCTCTGCTCCACGGTGCCGTCGGTGCTCAACGAGATGCGCGAGATGTGCCGCCGCTACTACGGCGACGTGACCGCGGTGGTCGTGGAGCCCGGCGTGCGCACCGGGGTGCCGGTCCGGATGGACAACCCGAAGGAGGTCGGCAGCGACCGCATCGTCAACGCGCTGGCGGCCATCCAGCTGTACGGCGGGCCGTGCATCATCGTCGACTTCGGGACCGCGACCTCCTTCGACGCCGTCTCCGCCAAGGGGGAGTACGTCGGGGCGGTCACCGCGCCCGGCATCGAGATCTCGGTGGACGCGCTGGCGGCGGCCGGGGCGCAGCTGCACAAGGTGGAGCTGATCCGGCCCCGGTCGGTGATCGCGAAGAACACGGTCGAGGCGCTCCAGTCCGGCATCATCTACGGCTTCGCCGGCCAGGTGGACGGGATCGTGGAGCGGATGGCGGCCGAGCTGGCCGAGGACCCGGACGACGTCACGGTGGTCGCGACCGGCAGCGCGGCGCCGCTCGTGGTCAGCGAGTCCGCCTCGATCGACGTGCACGAGCCGTGGCTGACGCTGATCGGACTCCGGCTCATCTACCACCGCAACACCATGTAGCCGGGTACGGTCCGGGCGCGGATCGGAGATACGTGCGGACATCGGTAACCTTGACCGCGTGACCGACCATGTGACTGCAGCCGAGGATCTGCCCGAGCAGATGCGCGTGCGCCGGGAGAAGCTCGACCGCCTCCGTTCCGAGGGCGTCGACCCCTACCCGGTGAACTTCCCGCGCACCGCGACCAACGCCGAGATCCGCGACAAATACGCCGGTCTCGCCGCTGACACCGCGACCGGCGACAGGGTGGGCGTCACGGGCCGCGTCATGCTGTCGCGGACCGGCGGCAAGCTCTGCTTCGCCACCATCCGGGACGGCTCCGGCGACCTGCAGGTCATGATCTCGCTGGACCGGGTGGGCGAGGAGTCCCTCGCCGCCTGGAAGCGCGACGTCGACCTGGGCGACCACATCGGCATCGAGGGCGAGGTCATCACCTCGCGCCGCGGCGAGCTGTCCATCCTGGCCGACCGGTGGGCGATCACCTCCAAGTGCCTGCGCCCGCTGCCGGAGAAGCACGCCGGGCTCACCGACCCCGAGGCGCGGGTACGGCAGCGCTACGTGGACCTCATCGTCAACGACGAGGCCCGCAAGATGGCCTACACCCGCAGCGCCGTCGTCCGCGCGATCCGCGACTTCTGGCACGGCGAGGGCTATCTCGAGGTCGAGACGCCGATGCTCCAGCCGATCCACGGCGGTGCGGCGGCCCGGCCGTTCAAGACCCACATCAACGCCTACGACATGGAGCTCTACCTCCGCATCGCGATCGAGCTCTACCTCAAGCGGCTCGTGGTCGGCGGCATCGAGAAGGTCTTCGAGATCAACCGCAACTTCCGCAACGAGGGCGCGGACTCCACCCACAACCCCGAGTTCACCATGCTCGAGGCGTACGGGACGTACCTCGACTACCACGACATGGCCGACCTGACCCAGCGGATGATCCAGAACGCGGCCGTGGCCGCGCTGGGCCGCTCCGTGGTGGAGCACGACGGGGTGGAGGTCGACCTCGGGCTGGCCGAGTGGCCGCGGATCACGCTGTACGGCTCCGTCTCGGAGGCGCTCGGCGAGGAGGTCACCACCGAGACCTCCCTGGAGCAGGTCCGCAAGCTGGCCGACGCGCGGGAGATCCACTGGGACCCCAAGTGGGGCCAGGGCAAGCTCGTCCAGGAGATCTTCGAAGCGCTGGTCGAGCACACGCTGATCCAGCCCACGTTCGTCATGGACTACCCGCTGGAGACCTCCCCGCTGGCCCGCCAGCACCGCGACAACCCGCTGCTCACCGAGAAGTGGGACCTGATCGGCTTCGGCACCGAGCTGGGCACCGCCTTCTCCGAGCTGGTGGACCCGGTCGAGCAGCGCCGCCGCCTCACCGAGCAGTCCCTGCTCGCCGCGGGCGGTGACCCGGAGGCCATGCAGCTTGACGAGGACTTCCTCGCCGCCCTGGAATACGCGATGCCGCCGACCGGCGGGATGGGGCTGGGCGTCGACCGCCTCGTCATGGCCTTCACCGGCAAGAACATCCGCGAGACCATCCTGTTCCCGCTGGTCAAGCCGACCGGCGGAGCCTGACGGGCGGTCACGGCCGGGGGCGGCGCCCCCGGCCGTGACGGTGCGTCCCGCGTGCCGGGGCGCGCCTTTCAACGCACGGATCAGAAACTCCGTTTCGGCCGTGCCCTATATAGCCGGAAGATCAATCATCCCGGCGGTTATTAACGAATGCAGAGAAATGAGCCTCGCGTCCGGCAGCCGGACGCGAGGCTCCTTCTGTTTCGGCCGTGGTGCTCCAGTGACCGACGTGACAAAAGTCTCATGCCTGCCGTGCAGTGCGGGACGGGGCGACCCTGCGGGCGCGGCGGCGGGACGGTCCCGTCGGCGAGGGCGTTCCGCTCCCGGGCCGTCGCCCGTGCTCGCAGGCCGTTCGTCCGTGCTCGCAGGCCGTTCGCCGGACGGTCGCCGAGCCGTTCGCGCCCGGCCGCCGTCCGGCCTCGGCTTATTCGCAAAACCCCGACATATCGTCAGTACTTCACGTAATAGCCACTAAGTCAATGTAGGTCCCCGGATCTATGGAGAGCAGAACTTGACGACCTTTGAAGAAGACGTTTACCGTTCCTGACGGGCGGCATTGGTTCCGATCACACTCACGGCTGGATGCCGGTGCGGGGGAGGACCTCTAGATGGCATATCCAGAAGTCGTAGTGGATGCCCGTCGCGGCCTTCTGGCCGTGAGCGAGGTGGATCTGAGCGACGAGGATCTCGTCCTCCTGGCGGAACTCGCCAAGGGGGTCACGGTGGACCGCGTGGGACGGCGTCTCGACATCAGCGGGCGCACCGTCCGGCGGAGGCTGCGCGGCATCTGCGATCGCATCGGCGTTGCCACGGCCATCGAGGCCGTGGCATGGGCCGCCCGCCGCCGCCTGATCTGACCCGCGTCCGGCCCGGAGCCGTGCCCGGCCGGGCGGTCCGGAACCGCGTCCGGCCGGACTCCGCCTCAGCCCGCGGGCCGTACGGCGCGTCTCAGTCCGCGATCCGTACGGCGCCGGCGAACGGGCGGCCCGCGATCGGGGCGATGCGGACGACGTCGCCGGTCCGCGGCGCGTGGACCATCAGGCCCCCGCCGATGTAGATCCCGACGTGGTGCAGGTCCCGGTGGAAGAAGATCAGGTCTCCGGGGCGCATCTGCTCCTTGGGGATCTGCGTGCCCGCGGTCCACTGGTTGCCGGTGTAGTGCGGCAGGCTGATCCCGACCTTCTGGTAGGCCCACATGACCAGGCCCGAGCAGTCATAGCTGTTGGGACCCTCGGCGCCCCACACGTAGGGCTTGAGCTGCTGGCTGAGCGCCCAGCGGGCGGCCTCGGCGGCCTTCCCGCCGCCCACGATCGGCATGTCGACCTTCACGGCCCGGCCCCCGCCGCCGGCGCGCTCGCGCACCTCCCGGAACAGGTTGCTCTCGACCCGGGCGACCAGCCGCTCGATCTTGGTGCGCTTGGTGCCGAGTTTGTCGAGGAGGGCGGTGACCTCGGCGGTCCGCGCCTTCGCGCTGGCCTTCGCCCGCTCGGCGGCCTGGATCGCCCGGCTGACCTGGGCGACCTCCTCGCTCTGCCGCTGCTGGAGGGCGTAGGCGGCGGCCGCCTGGTCGAGGAAGGAGTCGGGGTCGCCGGAGGAGGTGAAGGCGAGACCGCCGCCCAGGCCGCCCGTCATGTAGCTGCTCTGCGCGAGCAGGCTGGCCTTGTGCCGCCGGGACTCCAGCTGGGACTCGCTGGTGGCGAGGGTCTTCTTGGCGGCGGCGGCGGCTCGCTCGGCCTGCTTGAGCTTGACCCGCTCCCCGTTGTACTGCTCGCTGAGCTGGGCGATCTCCGTGTGCAGCTTGTCGGCCTGCTTGGCGAGCTGCTGGAGGCTCGGCTGGGGGTCGGCGGTGGCGACCAGGGGGGTCCCGAGGGTCAGGGACGCGAAGACGGCTGCGACGACGGTGATCCGGAGCGGGAATCCGTGCGGGGTGCGTTCTCGATAGCGGGCGTGCTTGCCCGCATGCTCTCTCCCGCGTTCGCGCGTGCGCTTCACCAACAGGCTCCTCTTCCTCGCACCGCCTACCGGGTTAGCTGACGGGTTCGGGCCGGAGGCAGCCCTACCGAGAGCGCTGACGGCGTCTCGGATTCACCCCGGGGGACTTCAGGGAGGTGGGTCCCCGGTTCTCCGGGCTCGGAGATTCGGCGGGCCGGCTCTCGGGGTGAGCCGACATCGAGCCTGGACACTAGTGCAATGGGAGTTCAAGCTCAACCAGAACTCCAAACTTGGTAAGGGTTCTCAAACAAGGAAATCACGGACAGGTCACGCGGAATCATGATCCACATGTGATTGCGCCGCGCGTTCCCGGCTCCCGGTCGCAGGGTGAGGTCTTCGCAGGTCCGCGCTGCCGCATCCGGGGAGACCGGCGGCCGGAGGAAGGCGCCGGGGTGTGGTACGGCTCACGGCGGGTGACGCATGATGCTTCTGGGAGGTGAGTTAAGGACGAGCCGTAACTAAGGACGACAGAGGACGTACTCTGATCGGTTGTGACTCCTCCGCTCCCTGCGGGAGCGGCTTCGCGCCTCCCTCGGAGCGAGGTAGGCGACGGCCAGGCCCTGACCGTTTCGAACACGGGAACCATGACGGAGGGATTCCTCCCGCCGGGTGGATCCGGTGGTTCCCCCGCTAGGAGAATGATGGAGCAGGTTGCGGAGCACTTCCCCACGCGGGCCGTACCCGAGGCGGAGACGATCACCGTGCGCCGGGCGCGGACCCCGGACGTGCGGTCCATCAGGCGGCTCGTCGACACCTACGCCGGGGCGGGCCCGCGCCTGCTGGAGAAGGCCACCGTCACGCTGTACGAGGACGTGCAGGAGTTCTGGGTGGCCGAGCGGGCCGGCCGGGTCGTCGGCTGCGGCGCGCTCCACGTGCTCTGGGAGGACCTGGCCGAGATCCGCACGGTCGCCGTCGACCCCTCCTGCCGGAAGATGGGCATCGGTCACCTGATCGTCTCCCAGCTCATCCGCGCCGCCCGCGAACTCGGCCTGCGCCGGGTCTTCTGCCTGACGTTCGAGGTCGATTTCTTCGCCCGGCACGGATTCCGCGAGATCCAGGGGACGCCGGTCTCCCCGGAGGTCTACGCGGAGCTTCTCGCCTCCTACGACGAGGGCGTCGCGGAGTTTCTCGATCTCGAACACGTCAAGCCGAACACCTTGGGGAACACCAGGATGCTGCTGCACCTCGGCGAGAATGACGCCGGGGCTGACTCCTAGGAAAGGTGACTGTTCTTACCTATGTCGATACCTTGTGCAGCAGCAAGCATGCATGTCTGACATAAGACACATGCCCAGTCGAAGTGAGGTGACGCGGTGAGCACCGGACAGCCGCCGTATCCGCAGGATGATCCCGACCGCGATCGCACACCGTCGGGGCAGCCGGAATACGGACAG
Organism: Planomonospora parontospora; assembly: GCA_014647935.1. Lineage (GTDB taxonomy): Bacteria > Actinomycetota > Actinomycetes > Streptosporangiales > Streptosporangiaceae > Planomonospora > Planomonospora parontospora. The sequence goes on along the minus strand of BMQD01000036.1, from coordinate 7,214 downwards.
CAGAACGCGTACGGTCAGCACGCCCAGGGCGGGCACGACCCCGACGTGACGATCGTGGGATACCGGGGCGAGGGCACGGGCCCGCAGACCCCGCCCGCCTACGGCCAGCAGGGCTACGGGCAGCAGGGCACGGGCGCGTACGGCCAGCAGCCCGGCTACGGCCAGCAGGCCGCCCAGCCGGGCTACGGCCAGGCGGCCTCCCACGAGCAGGGCTACGGCCAGCAGCCCGGCTACGGCCAGCAGGCCGCCCAGCCCGGCTACGGCCAGCAGCAGGGTTACGGCCAGCAGGCGGCCCAGCCGGGCTACGGCCAGGCGGCCTCCCACGAGCAGGGCTACGGCCAGCAGCAGGGTTACGGCCAGCAGGCCGCCCAGCCCGGCTACGGCCAGCAGCCCGGCTACGGGCAGCAGGGCACGAGCGCGTACGGCCAGCAGCAGGGCTACGGCCAGCAGGCGGCCCAGCCGGGCTACGGCCAGGCGGCCTCCCACGAGCAGGGCTACGGCCAGCAGCAGGGTTACGGCCAGCAGGCCGCCCAGCCCGGTTACGGCCAGCAGGCGGCCCAGCCGGGCTACGGCCAGCAGGGTTACGGTCAGCAGCCCGGTTACGGCCAGCAGGGCTACGGCCAGCCCCAGGGGTACGGCCAGCAGGGTTACGCCCCGCAGGGCGTGACGCCCCCCGGAGTCCCCGCTCCGCTCGCGGAGTGGTGGCAGCGCCTGGTGGCCCGCCTCGTCGACGGGGTGATCCTGGCGGTCCCCACGGTCATCCTCAGTTTCGCGCTGGCCGGATTGATCGTGCCGTACAGCTTCAGCGCCAACGGGCTCGTCGAGGGGAGCACCTTCCTCTACAGCCTGGTCACCGCGCTTCTCGGGTTCCTGATCTACGCTGGCTACGAGTTCTTCATGCTCAAGCAGAACGGCCAGACCGTCGGCAAGATGGTCATGGGCATCAAGGTGGTCCCGGTCGGGAGCGCCTCGACGGTCGGCGGGCTCTCGGCGGACGCCGCCATCAAGCGCGCGGGTGTGCTCTACGGCCCGGCGGGTCTGCGCTGGATCCCGGTCGTCGGATGGCTCACCAGCATCTTCAGCCTGGTGAACGTGCTCTGGCAGTTCTGGGACAAGCCCTTCCAGCAGTGCCTGCACGACAAGGTCGCTTCGACGGCGGTCGTGAAGATCAAATAGTTCCGTGATCGACGGGGCCGGCGGAGGAACCGCCGGCCCCGCTTTCATGCCCGGGCGGGAAAACGGTGTCGGAAGGTCTTCCCGGGGCAGACTGCGGGGGACTGCAAAACCATTCGCGCCGGCGGGAGGAACGCCATGGCCGCCTCTCCGCGTCCCGGAGACAATCACCTCGGGCCGGCTTCTTCCCCGTCCGCGGACTCCTATACGGCCGCGCCGGTTCCGCAACTCCCGGACGGGACGGGCTTCTCCCTTTCCCGGACCGCGAGGACCGGAGGGGCGGGCGGAGGCCGAGCGAGGACTCCCGCTCCTTCGGGAGGCGCGGGAACGCCATCCGGTAAGGGAGCCTTCCGCCGGACGGATCCGCCGCTTCCGTCGCCGTGTCCGGCACTCCCGGACGCTCCGCCGCCCGCCGAATGGTGGGAACGATTGGCGGCGCGCATCATCGACGCCGTCGGCTTCGTGGCGCTCTACTGGATTCTCTCGCTGTCGTTCTACTCCCTCCTCGCGCCGGCGGGTGAAGGCCGTACCGCCGATCCCCGGGCGCTGCCGGGGTTGTTCGCCGGTCTGATCGCCTTTGGCGGTTATACGCTCTACGACTATGTCCTGCACGTCCGGGACGGTCGTACGATCGGCAAGAAACTCATGGGGATCAGGCTGGCACCGTACGGCGGCGCGGGCCCGGATCGGGCCGGTCTGGCGAGGAGGGCGGCTCTCTACCCGGGCGTTCTCCTGACCGCGGGCATTCCCGCGGTGAGCCTCCTGGCCGCGGTCCTCGGCTTCGCGGGGGCGCTGTTCATCCTCATGGACAAACCCCTTCAGCGGGGACCGCACGACAGGCTGGCCGGGACCGTGGTGGTCAAGGACCTGCGGTGATGCGGCCCGCCACCGAAAGCGATCGATCTGTGATCACTCTGTCACTCTTTTCCCCGGCGCTTTACGGAGTGCAACCGGTAAGACGCCTGGAGAGAAGCATTAAGGTGGTGGATGAGCGTCATGGGCGTCCTGGGACGCACATCGCTCCTGGAAGCCGCTATGGTCATGTGTGAGCTGATCCGCCCGCCCGGTCGTGCCCCCGGACCGCGATGTCGCCACGGAAAGTCCCATGACCCGGAATGTCGCCCCGCTGCGGAGTGAGGACCAATGTACGAGGTAATGTCCGCGTTGATACCCCCCGCGGTCGTCGGCGGGGTCTTCGTGTATGGAGTTTTCAAGCTTCTTCGCAGTGAGGCAGCCGGTCGTCGCCCCGCGAAACGGGCCGATCAGGGCGAGTCGCAGAACGGCTGATCGCCTCTTCCCGGCTCTCGCGGGAGAATCACCGGACTCCGGAATTGCTGCGCTCTCACCGTGGGTATATGTTTGGCTAGCGAATGAAACAATACTCCGCGAAAGGATTGCGTAGATGGCCAAGCAGATCCAGGAGATTCTCATCGACGACCTCGATGGGGGCGAGGCCAATGAGACTGTCTCCTTCGCGATTGACGGCACCAGCTATGAGATTGACCTGAGTGACGTAAACGCGAAGAAGCTCCGCGACTCCCTCTCGCCTTTCGTGGCGAGCGCCCGTCGCGCCGGGGCCCTGCCCTCCCGTCGCCGCCGTGCCGGCGGGACGAGGGCGCTGACCCGGGAGAAGAGCGCGGAGATCCGGGCATGGGCCAAGGCCCAGGGCCGCAACGTCAGCGAGCGCGGCCGGATCGCCTCCAAGATCGTCGAAGAGTACGAGGCGACGCACTGACCGGTGGTCGGCGAGAGCGGTTCGCCGACCGGTGAATCATGCGGTTATGGCGGTCACGGTGGGGTCCGGTGGCGGCCATGACCGCATGATGCGTTCCGGGGCCCGCTCCGCGCTTCCGCCCGGACCCGCGGTCCGGACGGCCTCTCCGGCGCACCCGGGTCGCGAATGCGGTCTCAGTGGTCGATAAACGTCGTTCGCTTGCGGCGTATCGGGAACATCGCACCCCCGATAGGTAGTTGGATAGAGCGTGAACGCCCTGCTCTCGGGGAACGTCTTCTACGTAGAGCGGTTGCCGGGTCGGGGCTACCATGCGGGAGGACAGGGCCCGGATATCCCGGACCTGCCTGACCGCTCTGTGAGGAGCGACGAGATGTTCGAGAGGTTCACCGACCGCGCACGGCGGGTTGTCGTCCTGGCCCAAGAAGAGGCCCGGATGCTCAACCACAACTACATCGGTACGGAGCACATTCTTCTTGGTCTGATCCATGAAGGTGAAGGCGTTGCCGCCAAGGCTCTGGAGAGCCTCGGCATCAGTCTTGAGGGTGTGCGTCAGCAGGTCGAGGAGATCATCGGCCAGGGACAGTCCGCGCCGTCGGGGCACATTCCGTTCACCCCGCGCGCCAAGAAGGTCCTTGAGCTGTCGCTCCGCGAGGCCTTGCAGCTGGGTCACAACTACATCGGCACCGAGCACATCCTGCTCGGCCTCATCCGCGAGGGCGAGGGCGTCGCCGCCCAGGTGCTGGTGAAGCTGGGCGCCGATCTCAACCGGGTGCGTCAGCAGGTCATCCAGTTGCTCCACGGCTACCAGGGCAAGGAGCCGGCCGCCTCGGGCGGGCCGCAGGAGGCCGCGCCGTCGACCTCCCTCGTGCTCGACCAGTTCGGCCGCAACCTGACCCAGGCCGCCCGCGAGGGCAAGCTCGACCCGGTGATCGGCCGCGACAAGGAGATCGAGCGGGTCATGCAGGTCCTCTCCCGGAGGACCAAGAACAACCCGGTCCTGGTGGGCGAGCCCGGCGTGGGCAAGACCGCCGTCGTCGAGGGCCTGTCCCAGAAGATCGTCAAGGGCGAGGTGCCCGAGACGCTCAAGGACAAGCAGCTCTACACCCTGGACCTCGGCGCGCTGGTGGCCGGTTCGCGCTACCGCGGTGACTTCGAGGAGCGCCTGAAGAAGGTCCTCAAGGAGATCCGCACCCGCGGCGACATCATCCTGTTCATCGACGAGCTGCACACGCTCGTCGGCGCGGGCGCCGCGGAGGGCGCGATCGACGCCGCCAGCATCCTCAAGCCGATGCTGGCCCGCGGCGAGCTGCAGACCATCGGCGCCACCACGCTCGACGAGTACCGCAAGCACCTGGAGAAGGACGCGGCGCTGGAGCGGCGCTTCCAGCCGATCCAGGTGGCCGAGCCCAGCCTCAGCCACACGATCGAGATCCTCAAGGGTCTGCGCGACCGCTACGAGGCGCACCACCGGGTCTCCATCACCGACGGCGCCCTGGTGGCCGCCGCGCAGCTGGCCGACCGCTACATCAGCGACCGGTTCCTGCCGGACAAGGCGATCGACCTCATCGACGAGGCCGGCTCGCGTATGCGCATCCGTCGCATGACCGCGCCGCCGGACCTCCGCGAGTACGACGAGAAGATCGCCAACGTGCGGCGCGAGAAGGAGTCCGCGATCGACGCGCAGGACTTCGAGAAGGCCGCGGCCCTGCGCGACCAGGAGAAGCAGCTCCAGCTCAAGCGCGAGCGCCGGGAGAAGGAGTGGAAGGCCGGCGACATGGACGTCGTGGCCGAGGTCACCGAGGAGCTCATCGCCGAGGTCCTCGCCACCGCCACCGGCATCCCGGTCTTCAAGCTCACCGAGGAGGAGTCCCAGCGGCTGCTCCGCATGGAGGACGAGCTGCACAAGCGGATCATCGGCCAGGACGACGCGATCAAGGGTCTGTCCCGTTCGATCCGCCGGACGCGCGCCGGTCTGAAGGACCCGCGCCGCCCGGGTGGCTCGTTCATCTTCGCCGGCCCGTCCGGTGTCGGTAAGACCGAGCTGTCCAAGACGCTCGCCGAGTTCCTGTTCGGGGACGAGGAAGCGCTGATCATGCTCGACATGTCCGAGTTCATGGAGAAGCACACCGTCTCCAGGCTGTTCGGCTCCCCGCCCGGCTACGTCGGCTACGAGGAGGGCGGTCAGCTCACCGAGAAGGTGCGGCGCAAGCCGTTCTCCGTGGTCCTCTTCGACGAGATCGAGAAGGCCCACCCGGACATCTTCAACTCGCTGCTGCAGATCCTGGAGGACGGTCGCCTGACCGACGCCCAGGGCCGGGTGGTGGACTTCAAGAACACCGTCATCATCATGACGACCAACCTCGGCACCCGGGACATCTCCAAGGGCATCGGGGTGGGCTTCGCGAAGTCCAACGACACCGAGTCCAACTACGACCGGATGAAGGCGAAGGTCCAGGAGGAGCTCAAGCAGCACTTCCGGCCCGAGTTCCTCAACCGCGTCGACGACATCGTGGTCTTCCACCAGCTGACCCCGAAGGAGATCATCCAGATCGTGGACCTGATGCTCGCCCAGGTGGCCGAGCGCCTGAAGGACCGCGACATGGGCCTGGAGGTCACCCAGGAAGCCAAGCAGCTGCTGGCCGACCGCGGTTACGACCCGGTGATGGGCGCTCGCCCGCTCCGCCGGACGATCCAGCGCGAGCTGGAGGACACGCTGTCGGAGAAGATCCTCTACGGCGAGCTCCGCCCCGGTCAGATCGTCAAGATCGCGATCGAGGGCGAGGGCGAGGAGGCCAAGTTCACCTTCGCCGGTGAGAACGCGCCGGGAGGCAACCGGGTCCCCGACTCGGCCGCCTCCATCGTGGAGCCGATCCAGCACTGACGCAGCACGGACCGACCCCGGCCGCGAACGGCCGGACAGGCAAAGGCGGACCCCGCCGTGAGCACCTCACGGCGGGGTCCGCCTATTTGTTACCCAAGGGTGCTTCTCGCCACCAAATGTAGTACTACACTCTGTAGAGCGAACTGGACCACGTCCCGCCGGCTGCCCGGACACCATTCCGTCCCGGCGGGGACCGGTCCCAGAGATCAGCCCAGCGATGTACGGGCGTGTCAGCTCCGGGAGTGACGCGCGGATCGGCGCCGGTGGGAGATGCTCGACGGACCGGGTCGAGTTCCCGGCAGACAAGGGACGCGACGGCCCACGAGGCCGGGCCCGCGGGCGCAGGGCGGCCGCGGACGACCGGAGTCTCTTACACGGAACACGCCTGGGAGGCACCCGATGCGCTTGCGGCACGAGGACGGGACGCTCGTCCACCTGGCCTACAACGCGGGCGTGCATCCCGCCGAGGACCTGGAGAACCTGATCGCGCACCTGACCCGCTACGCGGTCCCGGTGCGCAAGCGCCTCGGCGTGGAGCGGATGGGGGTCGGCCTCTGGCTCTCGCCGGCCGTCGCCGACCACCTCACCGCCGACCGGATCGAGCTGGTACGGCTCCGCCGCTCCCTGGAGGAGCGCGGCCTGGAGGTCGTCAGCCTCAACGGCACCGGCGGCCGCAACCAGGAGGCTCCCGGACCTGACTGGGCCAAGCCCGAGCGCTACCGCTACACGATGGCGCTGGCCAGGATCCTGGCCTTCCTGCTCCCGGAGGACGTGCGGTTCGGCAGCATCTCCACCATCCCCATCGGCTGGCGCCGCGACTGGCCCGCCGACCTGCACGCGATCGCCGCCCGCCGCCTCGAACGCCTCTCCCGCGAGCTGAGGGGCCTGTACGGCGTGACCGGCAAGACCATCAGGGTCGGCTTCGAGCCCTGGCCCGGCTGCGTGCTGGAGACCACCGAGCAGGCCCTCGAGCGGGTCTGCGGCATCGACTCCGAGCACCTCGGGGTCTGCCTGGACGCCTGCCACCTGGCCGGGGGCACGATGGGCGCCGGGATCACGGAGGAGGCCGGAACGGCGCTGCGCGGCCTGGCCGCGGCGGGCACGCCCGTGGTCAAGCTCGGGCACGTCCACAACCACGCGGGCGACTCCTGCCGGGAGCTACCGAGTACCCGCCCGGTCCTGGAGGACACGCTCACCGCGATGCTCTCCGGGGCGGTGAGCGGCACCGCCCACATCGAGGTCGAGATCCACGACCTGGCCGTGCCGTTGCGGACGAGAGGCCCCGGCGCGCTCGTCAGCGCGCTGGCCGAGGAGCTCGACTGGGCCCGCAGCAACCTCACCGCCCTGGGTCTGCGGCTCGCCGCCTGAGCGGTCCGTCACCCGTCCCCGCCCGTCTGAGCGGTCCGTCACCCGTCCCCGCCCGTC
>BMQD01000035.1 GCA_014647935.1 Planomonospora parontospora | reverse complement strand
GCGGGGGCGGGGTGGCGGTCGTGGGGCCGGGGGCCGCGGCGGCGGCGGAGACGGCCGCGGCCTGAGCGCCGGGCGGCACCGTCCGGGGACCGGGCCCGGAACCGCCGCCCGACCGCGTCAGTCCAGACAGAACTCGTTGCCCTCGGGGTCGGCCATCACGATGAAGCCGGCACTCATCGGAGGAGCGGGCTCGAAGCGGCGCATCCGCTTCGCCCCCAGCGCGACGAGCCGGTCGCACTCGGTCTCCAGCGCCGCCATCCGCTCTTCTCCCTGCAGCCCGGGAGCCGCACGGACGTCGAGGTGGACGCGGTTCTTGCCGGCCTTGTCCTCCGGCACCCGCTGGAAGAACAGCCGCGGGCCGCGCCCGTCCGGGTCCTCGATGGCCGACGCCGAGTTGCGCTGCTCCTCCGGCACGCCGGCCCGCGCGAGGAAGTCGTCCCACGCTGCCAGCGGGTCGGCGCCCTCCGGCAGCTCGACCCCGGGCGGGCCGGGGTGCACGTAGCCCAGCGCGTCGCGCCAGAAGGACGACAGCGCCCGCGGGTCGTGGGCGTCGAAGGTGACCTGGATGTGGCGGCTCATCGTGTTGCTCCGTCCGTGGCGGGTCTCGTGTGCGGTCAGGCGGCGGCGTCCGGTTCAGGCCGGTTCCAGCCGGGTCCGTCCGCTTCCGTGACGTCATCCTGACACGCCTGGCGGACAGGATCGGTCCGCTATCTCTGGCAAAGTGGATCACATGGACGCGACGGGCGATGACGGGCGGGGCACGACGGAGCGGGTGCTCACCCTGCTCGGGCTGCTGCAGCAGCGCCGGCTCTGGACCGGCCCCGAGCTCGCCGACCGGCTCGGGGTCACGCCGCGCACGGTACGGCGCGACGTCGAGCGGCTGCGCACGCTCGGCTACCGGGTCCAGGCCGGCCAGGGGGTCGGCGGCGGCTACCGGCTCGGCCCGGGACAGGACCTGCCGCCGCTGCTCCTCGACGACGAGGAGGCGATCGCCACCGTGCTCTCGCTGCTCGCCGGCGCGGGCGACCCGGGAGGCACGGGAGGCACGGTCGCCGGCTCCGGAGACGCCGCGCTCCGCGCGCTGACCAAGCTCGACCAGGTGCTGCCCGCCCGGCTCCGCCAGGAGGTGCGCGCGCTCTCCGGCGCGGTGGAGTCCTTCGGCGGAGGCCGTACGCCCGTCGACCCCCAGGTGCTCATGACGCTGGCCGGAGCCTGCCGCGACCAGGTCGAGGCCGGTTTCGGCTACCCGTCGGGGAGCGAGGTGCGGCCGCGGCGGGTCGAGCCCCACCGCCTGGTCGCCTCCGACCGGCGCTGGTACCTCCTCGCCTACGACCTCGACCGCGACGGCTGGCGCAGCTTCCGCGTCGACCGGATGACCGAGGTGTCCGCCCGGACCTGGCGCTTCCGCCCGCGGGCGGCGCCCGACGCGGCGGCGTACGTGCAGGAGGGCGTGGCGAGCCGGGTCTACCCGCACCGGGCGCGCTTCCTCGTGCACGCGCCCGCCGACACGGTGCGCGCGCAGGTCCCGGCGTCGGCGGCCGTCGTGCGACGGCGGGGGAGCGGGCGGTGCGAGGTGCTCAGCGGCGGCGGCAGCCTCGACTCCGTGCTCATGCACGTGCTCGCGCTGGGGCACGACTTCGAGGTGATCGAGCCTCCGGAGCTCCGGAGCCGCTGCCGCGTGCTGGCGCGGAAGCTGCTGTCGGCCGGCGCGGCGGCCCCACCGGCGCCGGACACGGAGGATCCGGACGCGGAAGGGCCCCCGGAGGATCCGGACGCGGAGGAGCCGTGAGCCGCGACCGCGACGGCGGAACGACAAGGGCGCGGGCGCACCCTGAAGGTGCCCCCGCGCCCCGTGGCCCCTGCCGGGGGCGTCCCCCGGCAGGCCGTACGGCTCGCCGCCTCAGGCCGAGCGCGCCATCCGCGCCTCGTCGGCGTGCTGCGCCGGGACCGGCACGGTCGTGTCGGCCGCGCGCCGCGCGTCGAGGGCCAGCATCAGCCGGTCCTCCAGCTTGAACGTGCCGACGATCAGGTGCCGGTAGGCGCCCGCGAGCGTGTCCGGCGGCGGCTCGAAGGCCTCGTCGTCGAGTTCGATGACCTCACCGATGCGGTCCACGAGCAGGCTCACCCACTCGTCGTCCACCGAGACGATGACGTTCATCGCCGGGACGCTCAGGTCCCGGGGCGGCAGGCCGAGCTGGACCCGCAGGTCCACCGCGTCGATGACCTGGCCGCGCAGGTTGAACAGGCCGCCGACCGAGGTCGGGGCGAGCGGGACACGGGTGTACTCGTGGAAGCGCAGGACCTCCTGCACCTGGGCCACGTCGACCCCGAAGAGCTGATCGGCCACCTCGAAAGTGGCGTACTGGCGACTGGGCATCTCAGGCTCCCACCATGGATTCGGACATCTCCGCGTAGAACCGCGGGTCGGCGGCGAGGATCGCGCGCCGCACGTCGAGCAGCTCGGTGACCCGCTGCTGGATCACCGCAGAGCCGGTCAGGCCGTCGTCGTCGAGGTCGCTGCGCGACTCGATGTGGTCCTCGACGATGTCGACGATCTGCTGGACGACCAGGGCGACGCTCCGCCCCCGCTCGGTGTAGACCACCGCGGGCACGGTCTCGCCCTCCTCCACGTCGTAGCAGCCCAGCAGCGAGGCCAGGCGGATGACCGGCAGGATGTGGTCGCGGTACTGGACCACCTCCCGGCTGCCGACCCGCTCGATCCGCTGCACCGGGAACTCCTCCAGGCGGGTGACCATGTCGAGCGGGATCGCCACCCGGCGCTCCCCGATGCCGGCGATGAGCAGGCGCTCGATGTGGCTGTCGCGGGGACGGGAGTCGGCCTGGTCCACCTGGGCACGCTCGACGGCCTCGGCGGCCAGGTGCGCCCGGCGGGCCAGCGACGGGATGTCGAGGATCAGCGCGACCTTGCCGTCGCCGACGATGGTGGACCCGGCGTAGACGCCGACGTCCTTCATCCGCCCGCTCAGCGGCTTGACCACGATCTCCTCGGTGTTCAGGACCCGGTCGACGACCAGGCCGAAGCGGCGGCCGTCGGCCTGCAGCACCGCGATGTAGACGTCGCGGTCGCTGTTGCGGACCGGCAGGCCCAGCGTCTCGTCCAGGCGCACCAGCGGCAGGAGCTTGCCCCGCAGCCGGTAGACCGGCGCACCCGACACGTGCTCGATCGTCTGGCCGGACTGGCCGTCCACGAACACCAGCTCGTCCACGCCCACCTGCGGGATGGCGTAGCGCTCGGCGCCGCACTCCACGGTCAGGGCCTGGATGATCGCCAGCGTCAGCGGGATGGTCAGCCGCCACGTGGTGCCGGCCCCCAGCGTCGAGTCGACGTCGACGGCGCCGCCGATCTGCTCGATGTTGGTCTTCACCACGTCCATGCCGACACCGCGGCCGGAGACGTTGGTGACCTTCTTGGCGGTGGAGAAACCGGGCCGGAAGACCAGCGCGATGATCTCGCGCGAGTCCATCCGGGAGAGCTGGTCGCGGGTGACGACGCCGCGGTCCAGCGCGGTCTGCGCCACCCGGTCGACGTCGATGCCCGCGCCGTCGTCCTTGATCTCGACCACGACGTGGCCGCCCTCGTGGGCGGCGCGCAGCGTCAGCGTGCCCTGCGGGTCCTTGCCCTTGGCGACGCGCTCGGCGGAGGTCTCGATGCCGTGGTCGACCGCGTTGCGCACCAGGTGCGTCAGCGGGTCCTTGACGGCCTCCAGGAGGCTGCGGTCGAGCTCGGTCTCCTTGCCCTCCATCGCCAGCTTGACCTGCTTGCCCATGGCGCCGCTGAGGTCGCGCACGACGCGCGGCAGCTTGGACCAGATGTGGTCGATGGGCTGCATGCGCGTCTTCATGACGCTCTCCTGCAGCTCACTGGTGATCAGGTTCAGCCGCTGGGTGGTGCGCACCAGGGCCGGGTCGGAGATCTCGCTGACGCCGCGCACGATCTGGTTGCGGGTCAGCACCAGCTCGCCGACCAGCCGCATCAGGGTGTCGAGCAGGTCGACGTCCACGCGGATGGAGCTGTCGGCGATGCTGCGCTTGTTGTTCTGGCCGGTGGGCTCGTCGGAGGCCTGGCCCTTGGCCGCGCGGGCCGGTACGGCCTCGGCGGTCTCGACGGACTCCACGACCTCGGCGGCGAGGGCTTCGGCCGCCTCCGGTTGCTCGGGCGCCTGCACCGGTGCGGTGGGCTCGGCGGACTCCACGGCCTCGGCAGGCCGCGGCTCGGCCTTGGGTGCCGGAGCGGAGGCCTGGGCCGGCTTGGGCGCGGCCGGGTCCTCGATGCACGCCGCCACCATGGCGATGACCGGCTCGACGTCGACGTCGCCCTCACCGCCGCTCTCCTCGATCGAGCCGAGCAGGGTGCGCACGGTGTCCACCATGGCCAGCAGAGCGTCCGCGCTGGCGGGGTTCATCCGCTGGGCTCCGTCCCGGAGCCGGGACAGCAGCGACTCGCCCGCGTGGGTGAGCGTCTCCAGGCGGTGGAACGCCAGGAAACCGCTTGTGCCCTTAATAGTGTGGATAGTCCGGAAAATGCTGGAGAGCATCTCCCTGGAGCCCGGGTCCTGCTCCAAAGCCACCAGGTCCCGGTCCAGCTGGTCCAGGTTCTCGTGACTCTCGACCAGGAACTCCTGGATGATGTCGCCCAACTCGTCCACGACGGTCCTCTCCCTCTCTCATACGCAGCCCTTCCATCGGCCTTCGCCGACGCCACCTGAGGAAGACCGGGGACCGGAACCGCCTTGTCCGCCACCTTTTCCGGGTTTCCCTCAGGACGCCGCCCGGGATGCCGATGCGGGGTCATCGGGCTTCTCGCCCGAGCCCGCGGCGGACGCTCCGGCGGCCGCCGCCCGCAGCGGCAGGGACGCCGCACGCGGGGGAGCTCCCGGGCGCCATGGAAGGGACACAGGATGCGCCGCAACGGCGATCGATCGCGCCGGCGTGCCCGCGCGACGACCCCCACCGGTCCACCGGCCCGCGCACTGCCGTACGGCACGGCCCTGAGCGCCGGAGCCGTCACCGCCCCGCGCCCGGCCTCCCGTCCGTCCTCCACCCCGCACGCTGCGGTCCCGGCCCGCGGTGCCTCCGGATTCCGGGCAGTGCCCTGAGATCTCCGGCGCACCGCCCCTGAAGCGTGCCCGGTGCCCGTGGCGATGCCCCGCCGCAGGCACCGGGCGCAACCAATCCGCGCTCGCAGCGCAACCGGGAACGTGACCCGGATCACAGTCAATAGCACTAGATTGAAGCGTCGACGGAGAGCCATCCGACGCCAGGCGGATGAGGAGATGACGACCTGATGACCATCGAGCTGAACAACACCGTCCGAGCCGAGGCTCTGGCACTCGCGCCCGTGTCCGCCTCCGTCCTGCTGGACCGCGAGGACGCGGACGCCATGATCTCCCAGGCGATCGTCCTGCACGGAGGCGAGGAGGGCTGCGCCGCGGCGCTGGCTCAGGAGTTCGGGGAGCACCCCGAACTCGTCGTCCAGCGGATGCGCTGGGCCAGTTCGATCGTGGGCCGTCTCTACGGCTGATCGTTCCGTGCTGTGCGACCCTTACGGATTTACAATGTAAATCCGTAAGGGTCGCACAGTCGTTTTCCCGGCCCGGCGGGGGGAGTTCAGGTCCCGCAGGTGAACCAGACGGTCTTGCCGCCGGCGACCCGGGTCGAACCCCAGCGCTCGGTCAGCCCCGCGACGACGTGCAGGCCCCTGCCGGACTCGTCGAGATCGCCCGGGGAGCGCAGCACCGGGAGCCGGTGGTCGTCGTCGCCCACCTCGAACAGCACGGCGTCGGTCAGCACCAGGCGCACCGAGACGAGCCGGGTGGCGTGCCGGCAGGCGTTGGCGACCAGCTCGCCGGCCGCCGCCTCCACCCGCCCGCTGAGATGTTCCAGTCCCCACTCGTGCAGGGTCCGCCGGACCAGCGCCCGGACCTGGCCCGGCGTCCGGTTGTGCGGTTCCAGGAACCAGCCCGCGACGTGCTCGCTGGGGATGCCCCGGAACCGCGCCATGAGCAGGGTGACGTCGTCCTCGGTCCCGGTGGCCTGGGTCATCAGGGCGTCGCACGTCTTCTCCAGCGGGCCGTCCGCGGTGCCGGCCGTGGCGCGCAGCCGCTCCAGGCGGTCGCCGATGTCGTCGCCGCGGCACTCCACCAGCCCGTCGGTGTAGAGCACGAGCGTGCAGCCGTCCTCCGCCGCGATCTCCGTGGTCTCGATCGGGGGCCGGCCCAGGCCGATCGGCAGCCCGGTGGACGGGCCCGGGTCGAGCAGCTCCGCGGTGCCGTCCCGGCGCACCAGGACGGGCGGCAGGTGGCCGGCGCTCGCGATGGAGCAGCGCCGCGCGACGGGGTCGTAGACCGCGTAGAGGCAGGTCGTGATGGAGTCGTCGGCCAGGCGCCTGGCGATGTCGTCCAGCGAGCGCAGCACCTGGTCGGGCGGGAGCTCCAGGGCGGCGAGGGTCTGCACCGAGGTGCGCAGCTGGGCCATGATGGCCGCGGCCTCCAGGCCGTGGCCCATGACGTCGCCGACGACCAGGGCGACCCGGCAGCCCGAGAGCGGGATGACGTCGAACCAGTCGCCGCCGACCAGCATCCGCTGGTCTCCGGGCCGGTAGCGGTGGGCGAGGTCCACGCCGGGCAGCGGGGGAGGGGGCGCGGGGCGCAGGCTCTGCCGTACGACCTCGGTGACGGCCTCGTGGGCGAGCTGCACGTGGGCGTGGTGGACGGTCAGCGCGGCGACGGCGGCGAGCTGGCCGGCGACCAGCGCGTCGGCGCCGTCGAAGGGCGGCCGGGCGGGGCAGCGGGTGAGCACCGCGCCGCCCACCCGCTGCCCCCGTGCCTCCAGGGGTACGGCCAGCGCGTGCGTGCCGGGCCCGGCGTTGCGCCCGCCGTCCTGGTCGGCGGCCCGTGCGCGGGTCCCGGGGGAGGGGACGGCGGCCGCCGCGAGGTGCGCGGCCGGGTCCGGGGTGCCGGGGGCGCCGGTGGACAGGGCGGCCGCCCGGTGGTGGCCGCCGGGCGGGCGGCAGGCGGGTCCGGGCGGGTCCGCCAGGTGCACCAGGGCGGCGTCGGCCAGGTGCGGCACGAGCTCCGCGCAGAGCAGCCGGGCGGCCGTGGCGGGGTCGTCCGCCTCGGCCAGGCGCGCGGTGGCCCGGTGCAGGAACACCAGGTCCGGCGGTACGGCGGGCGGGGTCGGGGGGCGTTCCGGCGCCGGTTCAGCCGCCACGGCGCCGGCAGTCGAGGAAGAGCTGGACTTCGGGCGGGGCCTGCGTGGTGGCGGGGGCGTAGGAGATGGTGTCGGTGCCCAGGACCTCGAAGCCGGCGTCCTCGACGACGGCGCGCAGGTCGTCGCGGAGGTATCCGGTGACGCGCACGGGGGCGCCGAGGAACTGGAAGCCCACGTCGTCCATGTCGATCTCGACCATCGACAGGCAGAGCAGCCCGCCGGGGACCAGCAGGGCGTGCAGGCGGCGCAGGGCCGTCGCGATGTCGCGGCGCGGCAGCATGAGCAGGGAGAAGAAGGCGACGGCGGCGTCGAAGGAGCCGATCGCGTCGCCGGGGCCGTCGCGGAGGGCGTCGCCGGGGTCCAGCAGGTCGGCCTCGAGGAACCGGGCCCCGGGCACGTTCTTGCGGGCCAGGTCGAGCATGACGGGTGAGATGTCGATCCCGGTGACGGCCATCCCGGCGTCGGCCAGCTGCCGGGCGGTGGGCAGGCCGGTCCCGCAGCCGGCGTCCAGGACGGGGGCCCCGGGCGGCAGCCTGCGCAGCAGCCGGGCTCCGGCCCGCTCCTGTCCCTCCTTGTGCGGGAAGGCCTCGTCGTAGCGCTCTCCGATGCGGTCGAACGCCGCGGCCTGCAGGGCGCGGTACTCCTCCCGTCCCGGCTCCGGCGGGGCGCTCCCCGGGGTGGACGTGGGATCTGACTCGGCCATTTTCCCGCCTCGTTCGTCTCGGAGTCCTCTGGACCCAAAGACATAGTGGATCTTGATCGGCGAGTCAACAGATTCTCCCGTAAATGGCCGATTCAGGACTTTGTCCGGTCAATGGGGTCCGTACTCCGATGCGGTCCGTCCGAGGATCACGGCGGGGCGCAGTAGGAGGTCGGGCCGGGTGCTGGGGCGGGCGGTCCGCGCCGGGAGGGTGCGTCCGCGGTCTCCTGAGGGTCGTCCGCCTCCGGCTCCCTGGCTGCTCCACGCATTGATGAGATATACGGACATCTGCGAAGATAGGCCTTTACACAGTAGATTTACACCGTCCGAGACCGGCGGTGCGTCACGCGCCCGAGGCCCCGATCGCCGCGCCGGCCCCCGCACCCGGAGAGCCCCAGCGGCGGCCGAGCCGGTCGGTGCCGGGCCGGGAGGCCCGCGCGGGGACCTGCTGGTCGGCGGAGGCCTTCCGGCGCTCCCGGGAGGCGGCGGCGATGGCCTGCAGGCGGGCCCGCAGCGGCCCGATCAGCTCCGCGGGCGGGTCCACGCGCCGGGCCTCCAGCCGGGCCCGCTCCTCGGCCCGGGCGGCCTGTTCGGCCCGGCGCCTGCGGTCGGCCCTGGCGATGACCTGGGACGGCAGCGGGGCGGCGAGCCTGCCGGTCTCCTTGTCGAACCAGGTCGAGACCCGGTGGCGGACCCAGCCGACGAGGTTGCGCGGCGGGTCGGTGTTGGGCCACGGCCGCCCGTCCGGCCGGTGGTTGATCACGTACTTGGCGTCGGCGAGGGTCGCCCCGGCGGCGAAGAGGGGACGCAGCAGCGACCGCAGGTACTTCGCCGACACGCCGCGCAGCGTCTGGTCCTCGTAGCGCAGCCGCTCGCAGGCCTCGAGTCTGTCCGATTTCTTCCCCGGCGTGACGGTGTTCGGCCAGAGCCGCTCGGGTTTCGTGGTCGGAGGGCTTGCGCTCGGCCAGCGCGGCCGTGTATCACGCGCGTCGCGCGCACGTAGGGGTTTACTTTCTCGCGGTGAAAAAGCTGAAACCCGGGGGGTGCAAATTTCGCGCGCAGCCAGCGTTTCCACAGGCCAGGGGGCCTCTTTCCACTCCTCCTGGGACATGGCGGGGAAGGGCTCGCGGATCATGGGCTGGGGCTCGGGCTCGCGGATCAGCTCCTCCACCTGCTCGTCGTCGAGCCCGAGGGTCCGCAGTGCGTCGATGGGGATGGTGAGGAGGTACTCGGCGGCGAGGTTGCCGAGGCCGTCGTCGAGCAGGCCCCGGAAGGTGCCGGACCGGTAGCGGGGGGTCGATCCCTCGGTGATCTGCAGCAGGTAGCCGCGCTCCTTGGCCCAGGCGAGCCGCCCGGCGAAGGTGCGGCGGCGGACGCCGGCGTCGTCGGCCATGACGCTCCAGGTGCCGCCGCGCTTGGGCGAGGTGATCATGTGTCCGTCGATGCGGCGGGCGACGGCCCGCATCACGGCGTTCGTGTTGCGCCACCAGTCCGTGCGGCGCGAGGCCTCCTCGGGGTCGGCCGCGACGGCGGCGAGCCAGAGCTCGACGGAGGGCGCGACGATCAGGTCGCCGCCGGCGATGTTCAGCATGCGGCGGACACGCCGGGAGGTGTTTTTGCCAATGGGGGACATAGAAAAGCGAAACCGTATATTCTGGGGGACGGGTCGAGATCGGGACACGCGGAGACGGCAGTTTCCGGGCGTCACTGGCCGACCCGGGGACTCATCGTCTATGGTGGTCTCCAGGTGTAAAGACCCAGACGACATACAGAATCGAGCTCGGAACGCAGGGGCGCGATCCAGAACCGTCTACGGCGGTCCGGGGCCGGTGCCGGTGCGAAACGATTTCGAACCTGGTCATCTGGTGTGTGTATTGGGGAAGTCCCTCGCGTACGGTTTCTGAGGCCTGGTAGCGCGGGGGCTTCCGCATTTATGGGCCGCTGTCGATCAGCGGTCGTAGATTAACCCTTCGGGATCTCCCTCCGTGTGAAAACGGTAAAGTTCACGCCGCTGCGTGCTGCCGTCCCTCGATGAGTGGGAGCGGCTCCTGAGCCACCGGTCGCGGGGGCGGGGCCAGAACGTAGTCATGCTCACGTGCGAGCACCGTGACGATGTACTCGTTCACAGAACATCCGCGCTGCTGGGCGGAGGCTTTGATGTCTCCGAGCAGGTCTACGGGCACCCGCAAGGGGTGCTGCTTCACAGGTCCCCACTTCGGATCAGGTCCGCGTTTGCTTCCACTCATGACTGCAGTTATATCGAATTGGCGAATCTCCGATCGAGCAGTTCCCCCGGCGCGTCGCGAAAAAGATTCGACGTTCTCCGGTCAGGGCCCGGGGTGCTCGCATTAAAGGCGAATCCCATACCTTTTCGCGGTTTTATCCATACGTCCCGTTATGCGCTTCCCGGTCCGGAGGGTGCGCCAGAGTGCGGGCGGACGCGTACCCTGGCGCCGGCCGTTCCCGCCCACCGCCCTCCGGCGTCGGCGGAACGCCGCCGCCTTCTCCGCGCGCGCCGGAGGGGGCCGCGGCGGATCCGGGGAAATCGCGGCCGCCGGATGGGAGAAAGGCGAGCATCGGCCGTTCCCGGACGGATCTGAGGGCTTCTCGAGGGCGGCAACCGTTCTGCACCTCAAGCGCACTTTGTGTGCTACATCCGGACGGCTTACTGGAGGGAGTCGACCGGACGACGGTCGCAACGGCCTGAAAACCCGAGCACCGCCCTCCGGCCGAGGGATGACCTGCACCCTGACGAAGGATCTTCTCTTCCCATGACTGCCACCACCGCCCGCACCCGCACCCTCACCGCCGCCCTCGGCCTGGCCCTGGCCGCCGGGACCGCCCTGACCACCGGTACGGCCCACGCCGACACCGCGCCGCAGGCCCCGGCCCCCGCGCAGGCCCCGCTGCAGGCCCCGGCGCAGGCCGCGGCCCCGGCTCCGGCGCAGTCCCAGGCCGTCAAGCCGCGGGTGACGGCGGACGCCCTGCTGAAGGTCGCCCGGACGCAGGTCGGCGTGGAGGAGAACTCCGACGGCGGCGGCACCAAGTTCCACAAGTGGTACATGAAGTCCCAGCGGGCGCAGGAGACCGTCGAGCGCGACGGCGGCAGCGTCAAGGCCTACTCCGACGCCCCCTGGTGCGCGATGTTCGTCTCCTGGGTCGGCGAGCAGACCGGCATGCGGACCACCGTCGGCTGGGACGCCTATACCGTCACCTACGCCGAGTGGTTCGAGGCCAACGGCAAGTTGGGCAAGAAGGCCGCCCCGGGCGCGGTCGTCTTCTTCGACTGGGAGCAGGGCGACGACCTGTCCGGCATCGACCACGTCGGCCTGGTCAAGAAGGACAACGGCGACGGCACCATCTCCACCATCGAGGGCAACACCGGCAACGGCAAGGTCGAGGAGCGCGTCCGGCCCAAGTCCCAGGTCGCCGGCTACGGCTACCCGCAGTACGCGTCCTGACGCGGTGCCGCCGCCGCGGAACCGGGCGGCGAGGCGGAACGCGGGGCTTCCCGGGACGGGGATCCGCGCGGTGCGCGCAAGGGGGAGGGGACACGGCACACGCCGTGTCCCCTCCCCCTTTTCACGCGCCGCCGGTGCTCACATCGCGGAGGCCGGCACGAAGGTGTAGCCGAGCTTCCTGATGCCGTCGACGGTCTCCAGCAGCCACTTGGTGCCGAGGTAGGGGTGGTAGAAGAAGCTGGCCACGCCGTCGCGGACGGCGAGGTTGGCCCGGGCGGCCTTGACCAGGTCGGCCGGGAGGACCACCGGGTGGTTGTTGAAGGACTCCGGCTCGATGTTGCCGACGTTCTCCGGGATCACCTTGGAGCCGTAGACGTCGGTGACGGTGTAGGGGAAGAACTGCCCGGCCATGTGGTCGTACTGCGGCGCCGTGCCCGAGAGCGTGCCGGCGAAGTAGAGGCTGCGCTCGTAGCGGGCCTTGAACCCGGCCCGGCGGACGGCCTCGTAGTCCACGGCGGACCCGGCGTAGTGCGGGAACTCGAAGTACTGCGGCACCGGGAGCCGGGCGGCGCGGAACTCCGCCTTCATCTTCTCGATCCGGTCCGCCGCCCAGGCGGGGGAGTCCTCGGCCACGGGGCCGTCGTAGCGGACGTAGTTCTGCTCGTCGACGTGCGCGGTGTAGAACTCGAAGTCGTCGCCGCTGGTGCCGTTGTAGGGGTTGGGCGCGTCGGTGTACTGGTGGGTGTAGCCGTGGGCGATCATCGTGCCGCCGTTGGCGAGCATGTACTTGATCGCCGCGACCACCAGGGGGCGCTGCCGGAGCGCGACGGTCTTGCCCGGCTCCTTGTAGACGGTGTAGACGCCGAAGGAGTAGGGGATCTTCCGGCGCTTCAGCTCGACGGCGATCTTCATCAGCTCGGCCGGCTCGGCGTTGGGGCCGATGTCCTCCAGGCGGAGCAGGGCCCGGTGGCGCTCCTTGGTCTGCGGGGCGAGCGCGTCGAACAGCAGGTCGGAGAAGACCAGGTAGCGGTCGGAGGCGGTGGTGTAGGCGAAGGGGATCTCACCGATGTAGGTCAGCTCGCCCGAGCGGACCGCCCACGGGATCCGCGTGCCGTCCTCGCGCACCGCGGCGGCCAGGACCTCGGCCTTGGTCTCGTCGACCGAGGCGTAGTCCATGATGCCGGAGGCGTTGCGGCCGTCGCGCGACAGGTCCCTGCCCTTGTAGACGACGCCCTCGACGGTGCCGAAGTCGAACTGCGACCACATCCAGCCGTAGTCGGCGGCGAAGGTGGGGATGGAGGCGGTGAGCTGCCAGATGTTGTTGTTCATCCAGATCACCGGGCGGTCGGCGTCGCGCACGTCGGCCAGGAACGCCTCCGGCAGCGGCTCGTCGTAGGTGGAGCCGACGTAGACCACCGCGGTGTAGGCGTCCATGGCGCCGGCGGTGTACGCCGAGACGGGCAGCGCGGCGAACGTGCCGAAGTGGCCGGTCAGGTTGGCGGTCTGGGCGGCGTACAGCTCGCCCAGCCAGCCCCACTGGCCGGTCGTGTCGTACAGCACGAGCGTGGAGCGGCCGGTGCCGGCCAGGCCGCCGGTGAAGGCCTTGGCCCTGGCGGACGCGCCCGCGGACGCGGCGGACGCGGACGCGGTCGGCGTCGCGAGGCCGGTGGTGAGCAGCAGCACGGCGGAGAGCAGGGCCGCCAGCGCGGGCAGGACGGCCCTGCGCCGGAGGGAGGAAGCGGGCATACGGGAAGACCCCCACAACGAAGCGAGATCGACGCCGCCGGGGCGTCGCATGACAGGGTGTGGGTTCGGTCTCGCCATTGGCTCCCCGGAACGGCTAGGCGGCCGAATTCCTACGTGCGCCGTCAAGCGCCGTTGAGGCCGTCCCGGATCATCGCTTACCCCGTGAACTACCGCGGCATATGCCCCTACCTGCGGGTTCTCGTTCAGAGTAACTTTCGGTCACCAGTGCGGCAAATCGATCACCGCGTTCTCCACCGAGAGTGACACGGGCGGCACGGCGGTCGCGGACCGCCCGCCGTGCCGCCCGGTGCCCGGTCCCCCGTCCGGCCTACATGGCGCTCGCGGGCACGAACGTGTAGCCCAGGCTCTTGATGCCGTCGATGATCTCGCCGAGCCGCCCGGTGCCGAGGTAGGGGTGGTAGAAGAAGCTGGCCACCCCGTCGCGGACGACGAGGTTGGCCCGGGCGGCCTCGACCAGGTCTGCCGGGAGCACCGACGGGTGGTTGTTGTAGCCGGTGGGGATGAGGTTGCCGAGGTTCTCCGGGATCACCTTGGAGCCGTAGACGTCGGTGACGGTGTAGGGGAAGAACTGCCCGGCCGAGTGGTCGTACCGTACGGCGGTGCCCGACAGCGTGCCGGCGAAGTACATGCCGCGCTCGTAGCGGGCGGCGAAGCGCGAGCGCACCGCCCGGTAGTCCTCGGCCGACCCGGCGTAGTGCGGGAACTCGAAGATCGTCGGCACCGGCAGGCCGGAGGCGCGGAACTCCGCCGCCGCGGCGTCCAGGCGGCCCTGCGCCCATTCGAAGGAGTCGCCGGCGACGGGGCCGTCGTAGACCACGTAGTCCTTCTCGTCGACGTGGGTGGCGTAGAACTCGAAGTCGTCGCCGCTGGCGCCGTTGTAGGGGTTGGCCTTGGTGCCGTACTGGTGGGTGTAGCCGTGCATGATCATCGTGCCGCCGTTGGCGAGCATGTACTTGATCGCCGCGACGACCTCGGGCCGGTCCCGCAGCCGGATCTCGACGTCCTTCTCCGGCTCCCGGTGCAGGGTGTAGACGCCGAAGGAGTAGGGGACGCGGCGCTTCTTCAGCTCGGCGGCGACCGCCATGAGGCCGGCCGGGTCGGCGGCGGGGCCGATGTCCTCCAGGCGGAGCAGGGCCCGGTGGCGCTCGGCGGTCTCCGGGGCGAGCGCGTCGAACAGCAGGTCGGCGAAGGCCAGGTAGCGGCCGGCCGTCACGGTGTAGGCGAAGGGCATCTCGCCGACGTAGGTCAGGTTGCCCGAGCGCACCGCCCAGGGCAGGCGGGTCCCGTCGGTGCGCACGGCGGTGGCCAGGACCTTCGCCTTGGTCTCGTCGAGCGTGGCGTAGGCCATCACGCTGGCGGTGTCGGCGGTGTCGCGGGCGAGGGTGCGGCCCTTGTAGACGACCTTGTCGATGGCACCCTGGTCGAACGAGGACGGCGCCCAGCCGTGGTCGGCGGCGAAGGTGGGGCTGGAGGCGGCCAGCTGCCAGATGTTGTTGTTCAGCCAGATCACCGGGCGCACGGCGGCGCGCACGTCGGCCAGGAACGCCTCCGGCAGCGGCTCGTCGTAGGTGGAGCCGACGTAGACCACCGCGGTGTAGGAGTCCATCGCGCCGGCGGTGTAGGACGTCACCGGCAGGGCGGTGAACGTGCCGAAGTGGCCGGTCAGGTTGGCGGCCTGGGCGGCGTACAGCTCGCCGGTCGGCGCCCACCGGCCGGTCGTGTCGTACAGCACGAGCGTGGAGCGGCCGGTGCCGGCCAGGCCGCCGGTGAAGCCGCCCGCCCGGGCGGTGGCCGCGGACTGCGGAGCCGAGCCGGCGGCCAGGAGCAGCCCGGCGGTCAGCGCCGTCAGCACGGTCAGGGCCAGCGCGCGGAGGCGGGAACGGGAGCGGGGCGATGCGGTCATGTCAGTCCCGGGACGAGGCGGCGGTCGGGTGTGCGGTCCGGCGGCCGGATGCGGCGGCACGGGCCGGGGACGGGTGCGGAGGCGGTCCGCGTCAGGTGCGGTCTGCGCCGGGTGCGGTCCGCGTCAGGTGCGGGCGGTCTTGAGCCAGGTCTGGCGGCCGGAGAGGGCGCGCCCCACCGCCCACCAGCCGGCCGCGAACCACTGGTAGCCGTAGAGCACGAACGCGTGCCCCAGCAGCAGGGAGCGCAGCAGGCCCAGCTCCCGGTCGCGGCGCCAGTACACGTAGCCGTAGATCAGGCCGACGCCGAAGGAGAGCGCGTACCAGGCGGCGAACACGGCGGGCGAGACCACGCTCTGCCCGGCCTGCAGCGAGGCCAGCGCCAGGGCCGCGCCGGAGGCGAGGAACGCCAGCGGCAGCAGCGAGGTCAGCAGCAGGAACCACGGGCTGAGCAGGTGGTAGACCAGGTCCGGCGCGGCGGCGAACGGCGCGCGGCGGATGACCAGCGGCAGCAGCCTGCCGGCCTGCAGGTGGCCCTGGAACCAGCGCGAGCGCTGCCGTACCAGCCGCTTGGGCGACAGGACCGCCTGCTGGTGCACGGCGGTGGTGTGGCAGAACCGGTTCTGCCAGCCGGCGGCGAGCATGCGCACGCCGAGGTCGAGGTCCTCGGTCAGGCAGTCGCTCCACGGGTCGGCGCCCAGCCGGGTGAGCGCGCTCAGCCGCATGAACTGGCCGTTGCCGCCGAGGCCGACGCTGCCCAGGTGGCGGCGGCCGTTCTGGAAGACGTCGGTGTAGACGACGAACTCCATGTCCTGCAGCCGGGCCAGCAGGCCGGTGTGCCGGTTGTACATCCGCACGCCGACCTGGACCGCGCCGGTGCCGGGGTCGGCGAAGTACGGCGTGACCTCCTCCAGGGCGTCGGTGTCCAGGCGCCCGTCGGCGTCGAGCACGCACACGACCACCCGGTCGGGGTCGCGCCCGGTCAGCAGCCCGGAGTCCAGCAGGTGGGCCAGGCCCGCGTTGAGGGCCGCGCCCTTGCCGCGGCGGGCGTCCGGCAGGGTGCGCTGCAGCAGCCAGATCCGGCCGTCCTCGGCCGCGGCGTCGCGGACGATGTCGGCGGTGGCGTCGGAGGAGGCGTCGTCGACGACCAGTACCGCGAGGTCGCCGGGCAGGCCGCGCAGCCGCTGCAGGCTGGCGGCGAGCACTTTCTCCTCGTCCAGGCAGGCCATCAGGAAGACGTAGAACGGCGCGGGCTCGGCCGGTCGGGCGGGGCGGCGCACGCCCCGCGACAGCACGAACATCACGCAGGTGTAGCCGAGCCCGAGCACGATGACCGCCGAGCTCAGCCAGAGCAGGGGGCTCATCGCAGCAGCTCCGCCACCTGGTTCCGGCCCTCGGCGCCGGCGGCGGTATGACGGGCGCGGCGGTCGGCCCGCGGCAGGGCGCGCCGGCGGCGGGCGGCGTCGACGCCGCGCAGCACGGCGCCGGCGGCCAGCAGGACGGCCATGGCCAGCAGGAAGAGGCCGAAGCCCGCGCCGGTGATCATCAGCAGGGTGCGGGCCACGTCCGCGGCGGGGGACAGGGCGGCGTCGGCGGAGGAACCGGAGTGCAGGGGCGGGAGGGCGACGGAGCCGGCCACGCTCATTCCGGCGCCGGTGAGCGCGAGGGCGCTGTTGGCGTACATCTCAGGCACCCCCGGCGATCGCCCGGAGGGCGGAGGCGGAGAGCGGAGCGCACGGCGGAGGCGCGGAGCAGGCGGGCATGGCAAGGACTCCCACGACGAAGAAGAACCCGGACGCCTTCGATGGAAGGACGTCAGATGACGGCTGGGTTCGGTCTCGCCATTGGCTCCCCGGAACGGCTAGGCGGCCGAATTCCTACGTGCGCCGTCAAGCGCCGTTGAGGCCGTCCCGGATCATCGCGTACCCGCTGAATGCCGCAGGCATATGCCCCTGCCTGCGGCCTCCCGGTCACACTAACTGTCCGTCACGAAAATGGCAAACCGGGCGTCAAATATATTACGTAGCGTGATACTCACACACGGTAACAAAATAGGATCTTCTTCTCTTATAGGGACACCGCACTCGCGTTTCCCTCAGCTCCGGGAGCCGGCGGCCGCTCCCCCGGAGGGCGGGCCGGGTCCCGTGCGGTGGCGGCCTGCGTGATCCCGTCCGGCGGTCCTGCGGCCAGGGCCTCCCGCCTCGGCCGTCCGCCCACCGGGGGAGCGGCGGAAGCCCTCCGAACGGACGTTCGGAGGGCTTCATCGTGCGGTCAGAGGCGGCCGATGCCGCTCTCAGGCGGCGAGGCGGTGGGTGCCGGCGGCGGAGCCCTTGGCCTTGAGGGTCATCACGAAGGCCAGCACCTTGGCGATCGCGCCGTACATCTCGGCCGGGATCTCCTGGCCGATGTCGCAGCTCTTGTGCAGCGCGCGGGCCAGCGGGACGTCCTGGACCATCGGGATGCGGTTCTCGGCGGCGATCTCGCGGATCTTCGCCGCGATGGTGCCGGAGCCCTTGGCGACCACCCGGGGGGCGCCCTTGGCCGGGTCGTAGCGCAGCGCCACCGCGACGTGGGTGGGGTTGACCAGGACCACGTCGGCCGTGGGGACGTCGGCCATCATGCGGTTGCGGGCCATCGCCTGCTGGCGGGCGCGGATCTGCCCCTTGACGTGGGGGTCGCCCTCGGAGCGCTTGTACTCCTCCTTGACCTCCTGCTTGGTCATCCTCAGCTGCTTGCCGATGCGGCGGCGCGCCATCGCGTAGTCGGCGGCGGCCAGCGCCAGGCCGGTGGCGCCCGCGAAACGCATCAGCGACAGGATCGCGTCGCCGGCGCTGGACAGCAGCACGCCCAGGGGCAGGGAGCCGGAGGCCAGCAGGATCGGGATCAGGTCGCGGATCGCCATGTAGGCGATGCCGGTCAGCGTGGCGGTCTTCATCAGCGCCTTGGCGCTCTCCCACAGCGCCTGCCCGCCGAACATCCGCTTCAGGCCCTGCAGCGGGTTGAGCTTCTTGAACTGCGGCTTGAACAGCTTGGTGGCCGGCTTCAGGCCGCCCTGGGCCGCGGCGGCGGCCAGGGTGATGACCACGGTGGCGGCCGCGATCGGCGCGACGGCCAGCATGGCGTCGCCCAGGCCGGAGATGAGGATCTGCAGCACCAGCGCCGGGTCGGGGTTCTCGATGACCTCGCCCACCCGGAGCATGATGCCCTCGGCCGCCTCGACCGAGTCCTCCAGCACCATCGGCATGAGCACGCCCGCCGCCAGCATCGACGCCCATGCGGCGAAGTCCGGCGTCCGGGCGATCTGCCCTTCCTTCTGCGCGTCCTGCTTCTTCTTCGCTGTGGGCTGCTCGGTCTTCTCTCCGCCGCCTCCGCCGCTCATCCGTTCGCCAGTCCCGTCATCATGCGCACCGCGCGGTCGGTCAGCCCGTCGATCACGCCGGGCAGCACCGAGATGGCGATGCCGGCCAGGGCCAGGGTCAGGAAGATCTTCACCGGGAATCCGAGGGAGAAGGCGTTCAGGGCCGGGGCGGCCTTGCTGAGCAGGCCGAGCGCGAGGTCGGCGATGAACAGCACCGCGATGATCGGGCCGGCGATCTGCAGGGCGGAGACGAACAGCTCGGCCAGGCCGCCGGTGATCAGCTCGCTGAGGGTGTCCAGCGACAGGGCGCCGTCCAGCGGGAGCAGCCGGTAGGTCTGGGTGAAGCCCAGCAGCACGAACTGGTAGCCGCCGCTGACCAGCAGCAGCGTGGTGCAGAGCAGGCCGTAGAACTTGCCGAACACCGAGTTGGACGACATCGACATCGGGTCGAAGGCGGTGGCCAGGGAGAAGCCGCCGAAGATGTCCAGGAGGTCTCCGGCGGCCTGGACCGCGGCGAAGACCATGGCGGTCAGGAAGCCGAGGGCGACGCCGACCACGGCCTGCTCGGCGGCGACGACCAGCATGGCGGCGGGGGAGACGTCGGAGATCTGGGCGGCCAGCTTGGGGGCCAGCGGCAGCGCGATCGCGACGGCGAGCAGCGCCTTGACCTGGCCGGGGATCGCCTTGTTGTTGAACGGCGGGCTGATCAGCAGCCAGGCGGCCGACCGGACCGAGGCGAGCAGCAGCGCGACCAGCGTGGTCTCCGACAGCATCCCCTCCACCGGCTCAGCCGCCGTGGATGAGCTGCGGGACCTGGTCGAACAGCTGCGTGGTGAACGCCACCATCTCGTGCAGCATCCAGTTGCCGCTGAAGATGAGGGCCACGCACACCCCGGCCGCCTTGGGCACGAAGGAGAGGGTGACCTCCTGGATCTGGGTCACCGACTGGAAGAGCGAGATGACGAAACCGATGAGCAGCGCGGTCACCAGGATCGGGGCGCCCAGCTTGGTGGCGAGCGTCATGGCCTGGGTGCCGATGTGCAGCACCTGGGTGTCGGTCACGGTCGTGGAGGTCCTTACCTGGAAGCCGGGCTACTGGTAACTGCCGACCAGGGACGTCACGATGAGTCCCCAGCCGTTGACGAGCACGAAGAGCAGGAGCTTGAAGGGCATCGCCACCGTGACCGGCGGGAGCATCATCATGCCCATCGACATGAGAGCGGCCGAGATGACCAGATCGATGATGAGGAACGGCACGTAGATGACGAACCCGATGATGAACGCGGCCCGCAGCTCCGACAGGACGAACGCCGGGATGAGCGTGGTCATCGGCACCGCGTCGGCGTTGGCCGGCTTCGGCTGGTCGGCGATCTTGGTGAAGAGCGCCAGGTCGTCCTTGCGGGTGTGCTTGGTCAGGAACTCCCGCACCGCCGGGGTGCCGGCCTCGACGGCCTGCGAGACGCTCTTCTCGCCCTTGAGGTAGGGCTGGATCGCCTTGTCGTTCACGTCCGAGGCGACCGGGCCCATGATGAACAGGCTGATGAAGATCGCCAGACCGGCCAGCACCTGGTTCGGCGGGACGTTGGCCAGGCCCAGCGCGTTGCGGGTGATGCTGAGCACCACGAAGATCTTGGTGAAGCTGGTGCAGAGCAGCAGGATCGCCGGCGCCACGGACAGCACCGTCAGGCCCAGCATGAGGACGATCGACTGGCTGGGCTTGCCGCCCACGCCGTTGAGGTCGATCGTCACCGAGTCCTTGCCGGGGCCGGTCGGGCCCTTGGGGCCGGGCGAGGCCAGCGGGGCGAGCGCGGCGGGCCGGGCGGCGGAGGCCGTACCGGTGGAGGCGGCGGCCGCGGTGACGGCGGTGCCCGCGGTGGCGGTGGCGGTCGCGGTGGCGGTCCGTACCGGCTGGATGGCCGCGGACGCCGCCGGCGCGCCGAGCACGAGCGTGCCTGCCACGGCCAGGCCGGTCAGGGCCAGGCTGAGGATGCGCTTCATCAGTTGCGAGCCGTCCGTTCGCGCAGGAGTTCCAGGGCGGTCTTCCAGGTCCGGGGCGAGAGCGCCGATCCGGCCAGGGCGCCGGTGCGGGCCGGCTCGGTTGCGGGGAGGGCTCCGGAGGCGGCGCCCTTCGCGCCGGGCCGCAACGCGGCCAGCGAGCGGGGCAGCGCGCCGAGCCCTGCGAGGGGGCCCTCGGAAGGACCCTGCCCGGCCGTTCCCGCATCAGCCGGAGAGGAGTCGGCTGACGGGAGAACGGCCGGCAGGGAGACGGGGATGCGCTGCTCGGACTGCTCCGCGTAGCGCTCCACGGCCTCCAGGTCCGCCTCGGCCAGGAGGGTCACCTGGCCGTCGGTGACGCCGAGCACCAGGGCTCGGTCGGTCACCCGGACGACCGCGACGGAGGAGTTGCGGCTCAGCTGCTGGCGGGCGACCACGGTGAGCAGTCCCCCGCTCCGCCCGGCCAGCGGCTTGCGGGCCACCTTCGACAGCCCCCACACCAGGAGCAGGACGACCAGGAGCGAGAACGTGATTCTCAGAACGGTCTCGAACATTGCGGGGTGCTGCTCCTACGTCGGGACGGTCTGCGGCGGCGGGCGGCGGCTGCGGCTACTGCCGCTCTCCGCCGGGGGAGAGGATCTCGGTGACGCGGATGCCGAAGTTCTCGTCGATCACGACGACCTCGCCGCGCGCGACCAGGCGGCCGTTGACCAGCAGGTCCACGGGGCTGCCCGCGGCGCGGTCCAGCTCGACCACGGCGCCGGGCGCGAGCGAGAGCAGTTCCCGGACGGTCATCCGGGTGCGGCCGAGCTCGGCGGTGACGCTCATCTCGACGTCGTGCAGCAGGTCGAACCGGGCCTTGGCGTTGCCCGTGGAGCGGGCGGCCGCCGGGGCCGGCCACGGGACCGCCACCAGCGCGAGCACGGCCCGCACGGCGCCGTCCTCCAGCAGCGGCACGAAGACCGGCTCGCCGCGGTTGGCGAGTGCGCCCAGGCCGACCCCGGGCTCGGTGGCCAGCGCCGGCTCCAGGACGACGGGGCCCAGCTTGCGGGCCGCCGCCTCCAGGGCGGGCTGCACGGCCTTGGCCAGGTCGAGCTCGCCGAGCGGGCTCTGGCGCAGGGCGTCGACCAGGTCCTGGCCGACGACGACCGCGACCTCGCCCTGCGTGGCGCCGGAGAAGCGGGCGCACACGGCCTGGCCGGCGGGCAGGTCCTGCGGCACGGTGAAGACGGGGGTGCCGACTTCCAGGGCGCCGCCGGTGGGCAGCAGGGCCAGCGCGGCCTCGGCCGCGGCCATGCCGAGCTCCACGCGGGGGGCGACGGTGATCGTGGTGGTCATCAGTGGGCTTCCGTTTCGTTCTGCGGCGTGGGCACGACGAGGCAGGCCAGGCGCGGGCCCTGGCTACCGGGCACTGCGTGGGCGAAGGTGATGTCCGCGGCCGTCACCGACAGCGGCGCCGTCACGGGGTGGCCGAGCGGCACGACGTCGCCCGGCTCCAGGCCGATGATCTGCTCGGGGCGGAGCCGTACGGCCTCGAAGCGGACCGCCACGTCGATCGGCGTGGTGCCGAGCGCGGCGGCCATGTTGCGGTGCGCCTCCTCGCGGGCGGCGCGCTGGCCCGAGCTGAGCGTGACGTCGTTGTCGTTGCCCTGGAGCTTGGGGAAGATCGAGGCGAACGGCATGCAGATCGTCCCCAGGCACTCCTCGGTGCCCACCCGCATGTCGAAGGAGGCCACGATGACCGCGTCGGCGGGGGCGCAGGCCTGCACGAACTGCGGGTTGTAGTCGATGACGCCCAGCTTGGGGTGGATCTCGGTGATCGACTCGAACGCGTAGTGCATCTCCTCCAGGACCCGGGTGAGCAGGTCGCGCAGGAGGGGCGTCTCCATGTCGGTCAGCGGGCGCTCCGCCTGGGCGCCGCCGGGGCCGCCGAGCAGGTGGTCGATGCTGGCCATCGCGGTGCCCAGCGAGAACTCCATGATGGCGGTGCCGGGCAGCGGCTCCAGGTCGACGGTGGCGACGATGGTCGGGTTGCCCAGCGCCGAGATGTACTCGTCGTAGGTGAGCTGCTGGATGGAGACCAGCGAGACCTGGGAGACGACGCGCAGGCTCGTGGTGAGCAGGGTCGTGTACTGGCGGGCGAACGTCTCGTAGGCGATCTGGAGCGTGCGGACGTGCTCGCGGGAGAGCTTGATGGGACGCCGGAAGTCATAGGGCTGCGGATCGGAGGTCTTCGCCCGGCGGGACATCCGTCCGAGCAAGCGGGGCGTCGAGGCCGAAGGCTGCGTCTGACTCACGAGATCACACATCGGCCGTTATCCATCCGATATGAGGAAATGCCGGAAATCGGGTTCACCTCGTGCGGAGGGTCCCGTTCCCGCGGCGGGGGCCGTGTGCGTGCGCACCCCCGCCCACCTGCGTCTTCAGCGTTCCTTCGGCGGTCCTTCGGTCGTCCTTCGATGTTCCTCGGTGGTCCTTCTGCGGTCCTCCGGTCGCCCTCCGGCGGTTCCGCCGCGGGCCGTACGGCGCCGCATGCCTGCCGCAGTGCCTGCCGCAGTGCCTGCCGCAGTGCCTGCCGCGTGCCCGCCGCGTGCCCTGCGGCGGCGCGGTACCGGCGGCGGGCCGTACGGCGGCGCGGCCTACTGCATGACGAACTCGGTGAAGTAGATGCCCATGATCTCGCCCTCGTAGGACTTCTCGATCTTCTCCAGCAGCTCCTGCTTGGCCAGGTTGCGCGCCTTGTCCGAGGAGAGCTCGTCGACCGCCTTGTTGCTGAACTGGTCGATGGCCAGGTCCAGGGCCTTGCTGCCGTCGGGGGCCTCGGCGACCTCGGCGGTCGCCTGCAGGGCCAGCTTCAGCTTCAGGAAGTGCCCGTCGGCGAGGTTGATCGTGATCGCGTCGAGGGCGGCCACGGCGCCGGGCTCCGGCGCGGGCTCCTTCTCCTCCCCGCCTCCGGCGAACAGCAGGAAGTAGGCCGCCGCCGCGGCGGCGAGGAGCAGCACGACCCCGCCGCCGATGAAGAGCATCTTCTTGGACTTCTTGCCGCCCTCCTTCGCCTCCTCGGCGTCCGGCGCGGCCTTGAGCTTCGCGGTGGCCATGGTGTTCGTCTCCCGGGTGTGGTTCGGTCAGCTCGTGCTGGACTGGCCCGCCGCCGACGGCAGCAGGGCCTTGGTCGCGGCGTCGAGGTCGGACAGGACGACCACCTCGACCCGGCGGTTCAGCGACACCGACCGGGGGTCGGTGTCGGGGTACAGGGGCCGCTGGTCGGCGTAGCCGGAGGCGTTCAGCCGCTTGGCCGGGATGCCCCTGGACACCAGCCGGCGCACCACCGTGGAGGCGCGCGCGGTCGACAGCTCCCAGTTCGACGGGTACGGGCCCGACGAGACCGGCAGCCAGTTGGTGTGCCCGTCGACCTCGACGGAGTTCTTCTCGGCGCGCAGCGCCGGCGCGACCGAGTCGATGATCTTCCGGCCGTCCCGCAGCAGCTCGGCGCTGTTGTTGCCGAACACGACCGAGCTGGTGACCACGGTCACCACCAGGCCGCGCTCGTCGATGCGGAACTGCACGCTGTCGGCGGCGTTCTGCTTGCGCAGCGCCTCCTGGATCTTCTTCTTGATCCGCTCGAACTTCTCGACCTCCGCCGACGCGTTCTTCGCGCGGGCCGAGGCCCGGGCGCGGTCGAGCGCGGCCAGGGCGTCGCGGGCCTTCTTCTCGGCCTCCCCGTCGGCGCCCTTGCCCAGCACGGACGAGAACTCCATCGGAGCCGACTGCCCGCCGCCGGCGTCACCGGTCACCGCACTGCCCGGCGCGGTGAAGGTCACCGCGGGCTGGCCGAAGGCCATCGACAGGCTCGACTTGAGCGCGTTGAACTTGTTCTGGTCGACCTGGCTCATCGCGAACAGCACGATGAACAGCGCCATCAGCACGGTGAGCATGTCGCCGTAGGTGACCAGCCAGCGCTCGTCGGCGTGGGCCTCCTCCTCATGGCCTCCGCCGTGTTTCTTGCGGCGGTGGGGCTTGGTGCTCATCAGGCGGCCTTCGCCTTCTCGGCGGTGTTCTCCCCCGGGGGCAGCAGGCTCTTGAGCTTCTGGGAGACCAGGCGCGGGTTGGTGCCGGCCTGGATGTTGGCGATGCCCTCGATGGTGAGCTCCATCTGCGCGGCCTCGAGCTCGCTGATGCGCTTGAGCCGGTTGCCGATGGGCAGCCAGAGCACGTTGGCGCTGGCCACGCCCCACAGGGTCGCGACGAACGCGGCACCGATCATGTGGCCGAGCTTCGAGGGCTCGCTCAGGTTCTCCAGCACGTGCACGAGGCTGACCACGGTGCCGATGATGCCGATCGTGGGGGCGTAGCCGCCCATGTCGGTGAAGATCTTCACGCCGGCCTTGTCGGCCCGGCGCTTGGCGTCGACCTCGGCCTCCAGGATCTCCCGGAGCTCCTCGGGGTCGGTGCCGTCGATGGCCAGCTCCAGGCCGCGGCGCAGGAACGGGTCCTCGACCTCCTTGACCGCGTCCTCCAGCGCCAGCAGGCCCTCGCGGCGGGCGCGCTCGGAGAGCTTGACGATCGAGTCGACCAGGTCGGTGCCGGGCGTGGGCTTGGCGGTGAGGGCGCGCTTGATCTGCCCGACGATGCCGGTGGCGTCGCTCAGCACGCCGCCCGCCATCGCCACGCCGAAGGTGCCGCCGAAGACCAGGATCATCGGGGCCAGCAGCATGATCGACATCGGGTTGGAGCCCTCGAGGATCATCATCACGAAGATGGAGACCACCGCGATGCCGATGCCGGCCAGGGTTGCCGGATCCATGGTCAGCGCTCCTGTCGGTGAAGGCGGACGACCCGCTGCTGGTCGGCGTCGGCGGAGCCCGAGCCCGTGGCCGGGAGGCGGTGCGTGCCGGAGGAGACGAGGATCTCGGCGTCGGCGATCAGCTCCGCGCGGTAGCGGCGCACCAGCCCGAGGAACTCGCTGAGGGACTCGGCGATGATGTACTTGGTCCCGTCCACGAGGGTGATCACCGTGTCGGGGGTCTGGTCCGCCCGTTCGATCAGGTCGGGGTTCAGTGCGAACTCCGGGCCGTTGAGGCGCGTAAGAAGGATCACCGAGGTCCGTCCTTGAGGTCGTCAGGGGTCGACGGGCCGTGGCCGGGCCGCGTTACCTCTTCCATCGGCCGCCCGCCGCGCCGCCTGAGAAAACCGGCGGGACCAAGGTCCTCGCTTTCGAGCAGCGCGAGCATTCCTCGCCGCGGCTGACCGGCCCGACATCGTGGACGTCACCTCGTCATCGACATACGATGATTCCTATGAGGATTTCCAAGACGTACACCGTGGACGAAGCTATCGCGGCCGCCGTGGAAACCGAAGCGAAACAGAACGGCACCAGCGCCAGCGAAGTCGTGAACACCCTGCTACAGCGCGGGCTGCGCGCACGACGCTTCGCCCGCATCGCAGCCCGTCACAACCAGCATCTCGACCCCTCGTACCTTGACACCGCACTGGCCGAACGAGAGCAGGCCCGTACGGCATGACCGGCCCTGTTCCCAGGTTCGGCGACATCTGGACGATCAAGCACAGCCTGGTCCTTCCGCCGGAGCCTCGTCTGATCGTCTCCGCCGACGACTTCAATGAAGATTTCCACGTCGTCCTCACGGCTCGGATCAAAGACGTGGACCTGCCGGAGGACGACCTCACCGAGCCGATTCGCGGATACGGAGCCGCGCTGCTGTACATGGTCGAGTGGCTGCCGCGCACCTCGCTGCACGAGTTGGTGGCCGCCGTCCCCGCCGACCGTCACGATCTTCTCGGGCAGCGCGTACGCCTGCCCTTCGGTCCTTGACCGATCACGGTGCTCCCGAGGACGGTGCCGACATGGCTGTGAAGCTCTCGATCACCCTGCCCGGTGACCTGTACGAAGAGATCAGGATGCTGGCCGGGCAGCAGGGCACGACCGTCTCCGGCTGGTTCGCCGAACTCGCCCGGCAATACCTCGACGACGACCGCCGCTCCCGCGCCGTACTGGCGGAGAGGATCAGGCATGACCGGGTCGCCGACCCCGAAGGCCACGCCGAGATGGCTGCCGATCTGCGGAAGCGGATGCGTGACGCCCAGGAGGCCGCCCGGCGCAGAGCCGCCGGGGCCGCGTGAACGCCGAAGGTCCCGGGGCGCGGCCGTGGCCGGGTCCCGGGACCTTCGCGGTGGGCCCGCCCCGAGGGCGGGGAGCGCTTAGCGCTTGAGGTTGACCAGGTCGTTCAGCAGCTCGTCGGAGGTGCTGATGACCTTGGTGTTGGCCTGGAAACCGCGCTGGGCGATGATCAGGTTGGTGAACTCCTGGCCGAGGTCGACGTTGGACATCTCCAGCGCGCCGGTCTGCAGGGCGCCCATGCCGCCGGTGCCCGCGGTGCCGATGGTGGCGTCGCCGGAGTTGACGGTGGCGCGGTAGGTCGAGCCGCCGGCCTTCTCCAGGCCGCCCGGGTTCACGAAGTTCGCCATGGAGACCTGGGCGAACGTGCGCTTGGTGCCGTCGGCGAGCACGCCGACGAGCGAGCCGTCGGGGGAGATGGTGAAGGACTCCACGTCACCGGGGAGCATGATCGGCTCCGGCGCCCCGGTGGGGGGCACCGGCACGTTGCCGGTCGCGGCGTTCCAGCCGAGCACGAAGTTGCCGTCGGTGGTCACCATGGCGCCGTTGGCGTCGAAGTTGAACGCGCCCGAGCGGGTGTAGAGCTGCTCGGTGCCCTTCTGCACGGCGAAGAAGCCGTCGCCCTGGACCATCAGGTCGAGGTTGCGCCCGGTGGTCTGCGCGGCGCCCTGGCCGAAGTTGGTCTGCACGCCGGCCAGGCGCACGCCCAGGCCGACCTGGGCCGGGTTGGTGCCGCCCGCGCCGGGGGTGCCGGTCTGCGGCGCGCCCGCGGCCTGCATCATCTGGCTGAGGGTGTCCTGGAAGACGGTCTGGGAGCCCTTGAAGCCGGTGGTGTTGACGTTGGCGATGTTGTTGCCGGTGACGTCCATCATCGTCTGGTGGACGCGCAGACCGCTGATGCCGGAGTACAGGGAACGGAGCATGTCACTTTCCTTCGGTGGATTCGGTGCCGCCCGGGGCGGCGCTGGTGACTTCCTTGACCGAGGACAGCGGTACATCCGTGTTCCCGACCCGCAGGGTCGGGGTGCTGCCGAAGGAGGCTGAGGTGACCACACCGACGGCGTCCGTGCCGTCTGGTCCGGTGTAGCCGACGGTCTTGCCGACGAGGCTGCTGGCCGACAGCTGCAACTGGGCCGCCAGCAGTTCGCCCTGCTGCTTGACGAGCTCCTCCATCCGCTCCACCTCGGTGAACTGCGCGGTCTGCGACATGAACGCGGAGGTGTCGGTGGGGTTGCTCGGGTCCTGGTAGCGCATCTGGGCGACCAGGAGCTTCAGGAACGTGTCCTTGTCGAGCTTGCTGTTGCCGCTCGACGTGGCGGCCGCGCTGGTCGCGGTGGTCGTGGCGCCGGTGCCCACGGCCCCGCTGATGGTGGTCACGTACGGATTCCTCCGGATTCCCTGTGAGAGGCGGTGCTACAGGCGGACGTTGAGCATGCGGGATCCCGGTCCGTCGGCCGGGAGGCCGCCGTCGGGCGCGGGGGCGTTCTGGTAGCCGCCGTCCTCGGTGCGGCCGGCGCCGGTGGCGCCGCCGGCGGCCCGGCCCTGGTGGCCCTGGTCGCCCGGGTGGGAGAACTGCTGGGTCTGCTCGCCGGGGCGGCGGCCGTCGCCGGGGGCCTCGCGCTGCAGGTCCAGCGTGCAGGCGGAGAACCCGCCCTCCTCCAGCTCCTGGCGGAGCGAGGGCAGGGCCGAGCGCAGGGCGTCGAAGGCGCCGTCGCTGGTCCCGGCGAGCTGCAGGTGCACGGCGCCGTTGCGCAGTTCGGCGACGACGCTGACCGGGCCGAGGTCGACGGGGTGCAGGTGGACGGTGAGCCGGTGGATGCCGTCCGGGTCCTGCCGGAGCGGCAGCACGTGGACGGCGATCTGGGAGGCGGGGGCGGCGGGCTGCTGGGGGGCGGGCGCGGAGACCCGCTCCGGCCCCGTCACCTGCGTGGTGGCGGTGGCCTGGAAGACGGCCTGCCCGGTCGCGCCGGTGGCCTCGGCCGGGCCGGTGGCGGCGGTGCCGGTGCGGCGGGAGGCGTCCTCGCCGGTGGAGGTGCCCGCGCCGGAGCCCGCGGCCGGTGCCGCGACGGCCTGCCCGGACGCGCCCTGGGGTGCGGGGGCGTCGGCCGGGGCGGCGGTCTCGGGGGCGGCCGTCTCGGCGGTGGCGCCGGTCTCGGCGGCCGTCGCCGCCGTGGCGGACGTGGCCGCCTGGACGGCGGAGGCGGGGGTCTCCGCACCGGTGGGGACGCCGGCGGGCGCGGTGGGGACGGCCGCGGTGGCGGCGGTCGCCGCCTGGCCCGCCGTACCGGTGGAGAGCACCGCGGTCTGCGGGAGCGTGAACGGCGGGACCTGCGCCGGTACGGCCTGGCCCGGGAGGCCCGGCTGGGCCGGGACGGGCGGCTGCGCCTGGGCGGCGAGGTCGGCTCCGGCCTGCTGCTGCGCCTGGAGCCGGGTCTGCAGCTGGGCGGCGAGCAGGGCCTGCGCGGTGAGCGGGCCGCCGGCCGGCGCCGCGGAGATCGTCTGGGCGGACCCGCCGGAACCGGGGGCGCCGCCGGAGGTACCGGGGACGGGCAGGACGCCCTGGGGCAGGGGGCCTCCGGCCGCGAGCAGGGCGAGGAGGGCGGCGAACGCGTCGCCGGCGCCGCTCTGGCCAGTCTGTCCCTCGCCGGAGGGAGCCGTCATCGCCGACGGGCTCCCCGCCAGGGGGATCGAAGGCACAGTCAAGATCGTCTCTCCTGCTATCCGATGCCGTTCATGACCGGCTGGATGGTCCGGACGTAGGCCTGGGCGGGATCGAACAGGCCGTTGCCCAGCCCATCGGCAGCGCCGAGGGACATCTGCGGCAAACCGGTCGATCCACTGAAACTCGTGGCGCCCGCGCCGTACCCGGCCTGGACCGCGGTGGAAGCGGCGGTGGCCGTCAGGGGGGCGGCGGTGGCCGTCAGGGGGGCGGCGGCCGGGGACGCCGTGGAGGACGCCGTCGCCGGGGTGGCGCCCGCGGCCGCGTCGCTCAGGACGCGGCGGATGTCGGTGGGCTTGCGGTAGTAGTCGTCCATGTCGACGATCTTGACGACGTCGCCGGTGCGCGGGGCGTGCAGCATCTTGCCGTCGCCGATGTAGATGCCGATGTGCGTGGCGGGGGAGCCGAAGGTCAGCAGGTCGCCCGGGAGGGCCTGCTTCAGGCTCGGGATGCTGCGGCCCTCGTTCTGCTGGTCCTGCGAGACGCGCGGCAGGGAGACGCCCAGCTTCTTGTAGACGAGCTGGACCAGTCCGGAGCAGTCCAGGCCCCGCTCGGGGTCCGTGCCGCCCCACAGGTAGGGGATGCCGAGGTACTTGCGGGCCTGGCCGACGACGTCCTGGCCGGTGACCCCGCCGGAGTCCCCGGTGACGGCGTCCGCCGCGGAGGCCGCCCGGGTCGCCTGGGTACCCTGGGCGGTCTGCGCGGCCTGACCGGTCCCGGCGGCGGCCGTGCTCCCGGAAGCGGCGCCGGCGGCCGTGGTCCCCGAAGCCGTGGTCCCCGAGGCCGCACCGGACCGCTGGGCCGTCTTGAGCGCCGCGGCGAAGTCGGCGGCCGAGGTGGCGGAGGCGGCGGAGGTCGCGGGGGCGGCGCCGAACTGGGCCTCCAGCTGGCCGACCCGCGCCACGATGTCCATCAGGCTCATCGGCCGTTCTCCCCGTCGGTGCGGCGGCGGTTGAGCGGGAGGTCGTCCACGGCGCGCTGGTCGGCCGCCGCGTCGGCCTGCCGCACGGCGGCCTGGTGGCGCTCGGCGAGCTTGTCCACCATGCGGCGGCGCTGGGAGGCGGCGCTCCAGGTGTCCACGCTGGCGCCGACCCGCCGCGCGGCCTCCTCGGCCTTCTGGATCTTGATCGAGAGCTCCCCGGCGACCGCGCGGCGCGCGGCCATCGCCGCGACGAACGCGGCGGCGTCGGACGGGTCCGGAACGATCATCCGGCCCTGCAGCTCGGCCTCCTTGGCCTCGACCTGGCGGTCGGCGGCCCCGGCCTCGGCGCGGGCGCGGGCCACCCCGCCCTTGGCGGCGTCCTCCTGGGCCTTACGGGCCCGCAGGATCGACGACAGACGGAAACGTGGGCTCATGTCAGATCTCCTTGGATGCCGGGTTCCGGCCGGGGGAGGCGGTCACGCGGGGGCCTTGCCGGGGAGGGTCCTGCGGGGCGGGTGCCGTACCGGGGTGGAAGGCCGGGGCGGGCGCCGTGCCGGAGCGGAAGGCCCCGGCCGGATGGGAGACCGGGGCGCCGCCTCCGCTCAGGCCAGCAGGGCCCGGAGCCCCTCCCACGCCTGCGCGGCCGTGGTCTGCTCCTCCATGTCCTGGCGGAGGAACGCCTCGATGCGCGGCCACAGCGCGCGGGCCAGGTCCGCGTCCGGGTTGGTGCCGGGCACGTACGCGCCGATCTCCACCAGCTCGCGGATGTCGCGGTGGGCGGCGAGGATGCGGCGCAGCGCGGTGGCGTCGGCGCGCTGCTCGCGGCTGGTCACCGCGCCGGCGACGCGGGAGACCGACTCCAGCACGTCGATCGTCGGGAAGTGCCCGGCGGTGGCCAGGCGGCGGTCCAGCACGACGTGGCCGTCGAGGATCGAGCGCGCCGAGTCGGCGATCGGCTCGTTGTGGTCGTCGCCGTCGACCAGCACCGTGTACAGGCCGGTGATGCTGCCGTTGACCCCGGGTCCGGCCCGCTCCAGCAGCCGGGGGAGCATCGCGAACACCGACGGCGGGTAGCCGCGGGTCGCCGGGGGCTCGCCCGCCGACAGGCCGACCTCGCGCTGGGCCATGGCGGCCCGGGTGAGGCTGTCCATCAGCAGCAGCGCGTCGCGGCCCTGGTCGCGGAACCACTCGGCGATCCGGGTGGCGGTGAAGCAGGCGCGCAGGCGCACCATCGGCGGCTGGTCGGAGGTGGCCACGATGACGACGGAGCGGGCCAGGCCCTCGGGGCCCAGGTCGTTCTCGATGAACTCGCGGACCTCGCGGCCGCGCTCGCCGACCAGCGCCACGACGGTGATCTCCGCCTCGGTGCCACGGGTGATCATGGACATCAGGCTGGACTTGCCGACGCCGGAACCGGCGAAGATGCCCAGGCGCTGCCCGCGCCCGGCCGTGATCATCGTGTCCATGGCCCGCACGCCCAGCGGCATCGGCTCCAGGATGCGGCGGCGCTGCAGGGCGGGCGGCGGCTCGTTCTCCACCGGGACCATCTCCAGGCCGGCCAGCGAGGGGCCGCCGTCGAGCGGGCGGCCGAGGCCGTCCAGGATGCGGCCGCGCAGCGCCTCGCCGACCGGGACGCGCAGCGCGTCGCCGGTGGCGGTGACGGGGCTGCCCACGCCGATGCCGGTCAGCGAGCCCAGCGGCAGGCAGCTGAGCCGGCCGCCGGACAGGGCCACCACCTCGGCCGGGACGGCCGCGGGGCCGTCGCCGAGGAGGACCACATCGCCCACCCTGCCGGACACGCCCTCGACGTCGACCGAGAGGCCGACGACGGCCGCGACGCGGCCGGTCACGCGGGGCCGCGCGGCGGCGACGGCCGCCCGCAGGCGGGTGTCGATGGTGGAGATCACAGGCCCAGGGCCTCCTTGGCTCGCTGTACGGCGGTGCTCAGGCGCGCGTCCACGGCGGTGGCGTCGCTTTCGGCGACGGCGTCGCCGGGCTTCAGGCGCGGGTCGACGACCATGGTCACGCTCCGGCCGTCGACCTCGAAGGTGTTCTGTCCGGCGCCGACCATGGCGGCGTGGTCGGCGGGGCTCAGCCGGACGAGCACGGGGCGGCTCTCGGGCACCAGGTCCAGCACCCGGGCGAGGGCCTCGCGGCCGGGCTCGGGGCTGTGCTCGATCTCCCGGCCGAGCACCGCCTCGGCGATGGCGAAGGCCGTCTGCACGACGAGGTCCTCGAGGTCGGCGGCGCCGGGGGCCGTCTGCTGCTCCAGCCGGGCGGCCGAGGCGGCGATCGCGGTCAGCGCGCTCTCCAGCCGGGCGATCTTCCGGGCCTCGGCCCGGGCGACGCGCTCGGCCTCGTCGCGGTGCTCGGCCGCGGTGTTGCGCCGGGCCTCCTCCAGGCCCTGGGCCCAGCCCGCGGCGTATCCCGCGGCCCGCGCCTCGGCGCGGACCCGCTCCATCACCTCGGCCGGCACGTTCGTGGTGACGCCGAAGTCGGTGGCGAAGCGGGCGGCGCTGAAGGTGAGGGTGTCCGTCCCGCGCAGGACGGTCTCAGGCGACGAACTCATCCTCGTCTCCTCTCCGGATCACGATCTGGCCGGACTCCTCCAGGGCGCGGATCGCGTGCACGATCTTGGCCTGGGACTCCTCGACGGTGCGCAGCCGCACCGGGCCGAGCAGCTCGATCTCCTCGACGAGGTTCGCGGCGGCCCGCTCGGACAGGTTCTTGGTGATCTTGTTGAGCACGTCCTGCCCGACGCCCTTGAGGGCGGTGGCCAGGTCCACGGTCTCGACCTGCCGGACCACGAGCTGGACGGCGCGGTCGTCGAGGTGGACGACGTCCTCGAACATGAACATCCGGCTCCGGACCTCCTCGGCCAGCTCGGGGCTGCGCCCCTCCAGCCCCTCGAGGATGAGGCGCTCGGTGACGCGGTCGGCACGGTTGATGATGTCGACCAGAGGTTGCAGACCGCCCACGGCGGAGAGGTCGGACGGTTGCAGAACCGACGAGAGCTTGCGCTCCAGCAACGACTCCACCTGGCGGATGATGTCGGGCGAGGTGCGGTCCATCACCGCGATGCGGTGCGCCACGTCGGCCTGCAGGTTCGGGTTGAGCCCCGACAGGATCTGCGAGGCCAGGTGCGCCGGCAGGTGCGCCAGCACCAGCGCGATCAGCTGCGGGTGCTCGTCCTGGACGAATCCCAGCACCTGGCGGGGGTCGGCCCGCTGCAGGAAGCTGAACGGCATGTCGACCAGCGACGCCGACAGGCGCTCGACGATCTGGCTGGCCCGCTCGCGGCCCAGCGTCGCCTCCAGCACCTCGCGGGCGAAGTCCATGCCGCCCTGGCCGGCGTAGCGGTAGGCGACCGCCAGGTCGCGGAACTCGGTGAGGATGTCCACCGCGTCACCGGGGTCGACGGTGCCGAGCCGCACGATCTCGGCGGTCAGCTCCTCGACCTCGGGCTCGCGCAGCTGCGCGAGCACCTTCGCCGAGTCCTCCTTGCCCATCTGGACCAGGAGCACGGCGGCCTTGCGCAGGCCGCTCATCGTCTCGACCATCGGCATGTCAGCTCCTCCTGTCGGCGAGCCAGCCGCGCAGCAGCTGGGCGACTTCCTCGGGCTGCCGGTCGACCAGACCGGAGATCTCGTCCCGGAGCTCCTCGCGCCTGCCGGAGTCCGGATCGGCGGGCGTCTCAGCGGTGCCGGCGGGCAGCGCCTCGCGCTCGGCGGCCTCGATGGCGGCCTGCAGGCGCACGCGCTCCAGCTCGGCCTGCATGGCCTCCAGCTGCTCCAGCTCGGCCTTGCTCAGCTGCGAGCGGCGCTTCTTCTTGCGGCCGCGCAGCCAGGCGATGAGGAAGAGCAGCCCGATGCCCAGGGCCAGGGCGCCGATCTTGACCAGCTCCATGGTGCGGCCGTCCTGCTCGGCCTTGGCCGCGGCGGTCAGGTCGGCGGCGGCCTTGGTGGCGGCGCTGTCGTCGAACGGCATCGCCGAGACGGCGATGGTGTCGCCGCGCTGGGCGTTGATGCCGGCGGCCGAGGAGACGATCCGCTGGATCTCCGCGGTGTCCACGCCGGCCGCGGCCTGGCCGTCGACCAGCACCGCGACGTCGAGCTTGCGGACCTTGCCGGGGGCGGTCTTGCGGGTCTCGGTGACCAGGCCCACGGCGTTGTCGCGGGTCTCGGTGGTCGACTTGTAGTCGTTGCCGCCGCTGGCGTTCGGGACCTGGATGTTGTCGGGGCCGAGGACGCCGCCGGTGGGCGTGCCACCCCCGGTGTAGGTCTCCTCCTTGGTCGTCGACGACAGCGGCGGGAGGGCCGGGTCGCTGACGTACCGCTGGCTCTTGGTCTCGGTCTGGTCGTAGTCGAGGTCGGCGGTGACCTTGACGACGGCCTTGTTCGGGCCGAGGACCTGGGTCAGCATCTGCTGCAGGGAGCCGCTCATCCGCTGCTCGAACGACTGGGTCTGCTCCTCGCGCTCGCTGCCGGCGCCGGTGAGGGCCTGCTCGCCCGCGGCGGCCAGCACCTGGCCGCTGGAGTCGGCCAGCGTCACGTCCGCCGGGGACAGGCCCTCGACGCTGGAGCTGACCAGGTTCACCACGGCCTTGATCTGGCTGTTGGTCAGCGGCTTGGTGGGCTGGGTGCCCACCAGGACCGAGGCGGTCGGCTTGGCGGCGTCGTCGGCGAAGACGTCCTTCTGCGGGATCGCCAGGTGCACGCTGGCGGAGGTGACGCCGTCGATCGCCTTGATCGTCCTGGCGAGCTCGCCCTCCAGGGCGCGCTGGTAGCCGACGTGCTGCATGAAGTCGGAGGTGGTGACGCCCTGCTTGTCCAGCAGGGAGTAGCCGCCGCCGTCGGCCTGGGTCGGCAGGCCCTGGCCGCTCATCTTCAGCCGCAGGTCGTAGACCTGCGCCTGCGGCACCATGATCGTGCCGCCGCCGTCGGTGAGCTGGTAGGGGACGCCGTCGGCGGTGAGCTGCTCGACGATCGCGTTGCCGTCGGCGCCCGAGAGGTTGGAGTACAGCGTGCCGTAGACCGGCTTGGCGGCCCACTGGGAGAAGAAGAACCCGCCGACCACGATGGCCAGCACGAGGGAGATGGTGACGGCCTTCTGCCCGGTGCTGAACGACGCGAACGAGGAGCGGGCCTTGCGGAGTGCGGCGAGCGCGCGTTCCTGCATCAGGCCTGCATCCTCATGATCTCGGTGAAGGCGGCGACGGCCTTGTCACGGATGGCGACGGTCATCTGGGTGGCGAGTGCGGCCTCGGTGCTGGCGGCCATGTAGTCGTGCGCGTCCTGCAGGTCGCCGGTGGCGGCCTTGACGGCCAGCGAGTCGGCGTTCGCCTGCGTCTGCTGCAGCGTGTCGACGCCCTGGGTGAGCAGGTTGCCGAAGATCTCGGCGGTGCCGCTCGGAGCGGCGGTCCCGCCGACCTCGGCGGGACCGGTGATGCGCAGGGGGCCCGCGACGGGGCCGATCGGCTGGATGCTCATCCGTTCCTCCCGAGCTGGAGTGCGGCCTGGTAGGCGTCGTAGGCGCGGTCGACGACCGAGATGTTGGCCTGGTAGGCGCGCTGGGCCATCATCAGCTGGCCCATCTGGGCGCCGAGGTCGATGTCGGGGTAGCGCACGTAGCCGTTCTCGTCGGCGAGGGGGTTGTCGGGCTCGTGGACGAGGCGGCCCTCGCCGCTGCCCAGCTCGATCCCACCGACCTGGACGCCGCCGGTGCCCGACCCGTAGTCCACGGCCTGGGCCGTCACGTAGCGGGCGCGGAACGCCTCACCGCTCGTGGGGGCGGCGTTGTTGATGTTGGCGATGTTGTCGGACACCGCGTCCAGCCACTTGCGGTAGACGGTCACGCCGGTGCCGGCGATGCCGATCGCGCGGAAGGGTCCTCCTGCGCTCATGTCACGCACCTCCCCTGATCACCGAGCGGAGCATTCCGTACTTGGAGTCGAGGGCCTTCAGCATCGTCTGGTAGCGCAGTGTGGTGTCCATGTGCGACAAGGTCTCGTGGTCGAGATTGACGTTGTTGCCGTTCTCCCGGGTCGGCTCCAGGGAGCGGGCGACCTCCGGGGCCACCTCCCGCGGGGACGTCCCCGTCTCGACGGCGGTGCGCAGGGCGTCTTCGAACTGGACGCGGCCAGCGAGGAACCTGGGAGTCTCGATGTTGGCGATGTTGTCTGCGATCACACGCTGGCGCTGGGCGAGGCCCTTCAGCGCGACGCGCACCACGCTGGACGTGACGTCCTCGAGCACGAACAGACTCCGTTCGTTCTGCTACGGCCGCCGATCCTTGGCGTAACGGGGTGAGCACTCCCTGCTCAGGTAGGCCCATCGGACGCCGCGGAGGGGTCCTGAGGTTTTTCCCGGATCCGATCGGGACGGCAGGTCACGGTTGT
Organism: Planomonospora parontospora; assembly: GCA_014647935.1. GTDB lineage: Bacteria > Actinomycetota > Actinomycetes > Streptosporangiales > Streptosporangiaceae > Planomonospora > Planomonospora parontospora. The sequence continues at coordinate 6,506 of BMQD01000035.1, read as the reverse complement.
CCCTCAAGTCCTCAGATCCACCCCTGAACCTGCCGAAGGGCAGGATGCCCGCTTTCGCCGAGTCCCGTGTCCGCGGCCAGGAGGAGCTCCCACGATGACCGACGGCATCGCCGCGATCCAGTCCCGCGTGGCCCAGTTGCAGGGCCAGTTCACCCAGATCGGGGCCCGCTCCGGTGTCTCCGGCGCCTCCGGTCAGAGGTTCGCCGCCGAGCTCACCGCCGCGCAGGGCGGGCAGCGCGGCGCCGCGACGGCCTCCCCGTCCGCCACGGCCTCCGCCACCGCGACCGCGGGCGCGTCCACCACCGCCGCCACGCGGGGGGCGGCCGGCACGGCCTCCACCGCTCCCGCGCATGGTACGGCCGGCGGCCCGGCCGGCACCGGCGCGACCGGCGCGGTGACCTCCGGCGGCGGTGTCACCGCGACGCACGAGCCGTCCAAGGTCCTGGGCGGCGGCGGCCGCATCACCTCCACCATGCGTGAGGCCATCGAGGAGGTCGACGCGAAGTTCGGGAAGTTCTCCGCGATCGGCGCCTGGCGCGCCGACGGCGGCATGCCCGGCAGCGACCACCCCACCGGCAAGGCCGCCGACTTCATGATCAGCTCGGGCGGCAGGATGCCCTCCGCGGCCAGGCTCAAGGAGGGCTGGGAGATCGCCAACTACCTCAAGGACAACGCCGACCGCCTCGGCGTCAAGTACGTGATCTTCGCCCAGCACATCTGGAACCCCTCCCGCGCGGGCGAGGGCTGGCGCCTGATGGAGGACCGCGGCGGCGTCACCGCCAACCACTTCGACCACGTGCACCTGTCGGTCGCACGCTGACCCGCGTGCCCCTGCCCGCGGCAGGGCATGGAACGCAGGAAGAACAGGAGCAGGGCATGCCGACGACCTCGCGCCCCACCGGACGCCGCCCGCGCGGGACGCGCGGGGCCGCCGGGCTGCGCCGGATCGCGGGCGCGCTCACCGCCGTGGCGAGCCTGTGCGCGCTGCTCGCCGTACCCGCCGCCGCCTCCACCGCGGTCCCCGGACCGCGGGCGATGTGGCTGTGGCAGCGCGGCGACCCGGCCGCCGTGATGAGCTGGGCCACCGCCAACGCCGTCAAGGAGATCTTCGTATACGTCCCTCCGAAGATCACCAAGATCGAGCTGAACCGGCTCCGGCAGTTCAGGAAGCGCGCCGACGCCGCCGGGGTCCGGCTGTCCGCCCTGGGCGGCGAACCCGGCTGGACCTTCGACCACGCCGCCGCTCTGGCCTGGCAGCGCGCCGCGATGGGCACCGGCCTGTTCCGCACCACCCACGTCGACGTCGAGCCGTACCACCTGGACGAGTGGAGCACCGACCGGCCCGGCACCGTCGCGGCCTTCCTCGGCCTGCTCGCCGCGCTCCGCGACGCCGACCCCCGGCCGCTCGAGGCCGACGTGCCGTTCTGGTACGACACCGTGCCCGCGGGCGGCTCCACCCTGGCCGACGAGGTGCTGGCGCGCGTCGACGCGGTCACCGTGATGAGCTACCGCGACACCGCCACCGGACCCGGCTCGATCATCGGGGTCGGCGAGGACATGCTGCTGCGCGGCCGGCGCGCGGGCCGCCCGGTACGGCTGGCCGCCGAGACCCTCGCCCTGCCCGACTGCCCGTACTGCACCTTCCACGAGCAGGGCCGCCAGGCGCTGAACACGGCCCTGTCCGCGATCGACGCCGCCGCCGTCTTCTACCCCGCCTACGCCGGCATGGCCGTCCACGACCACGCCTCCTGGAGCGCCCTGCGCCCCTGACCCCTCCCACCGGGTGCACGCTCCGGGCGTCCCGGCGGGCCGGTCCGCAGACCGCCGGGACGGCCGGCGGATCGTTTCCCGGTTCTCCCTCCTCAGGCCCGCACGGCATGAGTATGATCCCGGGTATGAGCGGAGACAGGAAGACCCGGATCACCATCACCGTGGACCCTGACGTCGTGGAATACGCCGAGCACCTGGTGGCCAGCGGCAAGGCGACCAGTGTGGCCGCCGTCTTCAATGACGCCATCGCCGCCAAGCGCATCGCCGACCAGCGCGCACTGGCTCTCCTGAGGGAACACGCCCGCAGAGCCGATCCGGAACGAGTGGCCCGCATGATGCGGCACGTCAACCGCCAGTTGGTCGAGCAGGGCTTCCCGGCGGCGCCTGGTGAGTGATTTCACCCCCGCTCCCCACATTCTCGATTCCAGCGTCCTGACCGACGTGGCCCGGGGCGACGGCGACCTGATCGGGTTCCTGCAGGACTTCGACCGGGCGGGGCAGCCCCTGGTCATCCCGTCGCTCGCAGCGGCCGGAGCGCTGCTCGACAGCCGGGGCCTGCCGGACGCACAGGCATTGCTCGCGGGCCTGGCCGCGTTCGAGCGCGCCACCGTGGCCCCGCTCGACGGCATCCACCAGGCCGCCAAACTCACCGACATGATGGCGGTCACCGGACTCGACCCGTGGGACGCGCATGCCGCCGCCATCGCCGACGTGGCGGTCTGCCCGATCTTCACACTCGACGCCGCCAAGTGGCGGGAGCCGTCCCGCGTCCTGGACAGGCCTCTGCACGTCATCGAGATCGCCGACCCCGACCGTTGACGGAGAACGCGTGAGGGCGACACGCGGGAGAGCCCCGGTTCATGCGAACCGGGGCTCTCCCGTATGCGTCGGGCCTGCTCACGGCATGGGCCGGGCCGGCGGGCGGGACCGTCAGACGGCGGTCTCGGGGTCCTCGACCGGAGCGGGCTCCTCGGTGGGCTCCTCAGTGGGCTCCTCAGTGGGCTCCTCGGTCGGGTCGGGCTCCGCGACCGGGTCCTCGGTGGGCTCCGGCTCGGCGACGGGCTCGGGGCTGGTGGCGTTGACGTGGGCGGCGAACAGGCCGGCGGCGGTCTTGACACCGTTCACGGTGACCTTGTCGCCCTCGGCGAGGGTGTCGAGGGTCGTCTTCTCGTCGTCCTTGGTGACCTTGGTGGTGGCGGAGACCTTGAACACGGCCTCGGTGCCCGCGACGAGCTTGGAGCCGCTCGCCACCTGCACCGTGACGGTGCCGGCGGCGGCGTCCACGGCGGTGACGACGCCGACCGCGGCGAAGGGCAGGACGGCCTTCGCCGCCTCCGCGGCCTTCTTCGCCGCGGCGGCCTTCGCCGCGGCGGCCGCCTTGGCCGCAGCAGCCTTGGCCGCGGCGGCCTTCGCGGCGGCGGCCTTCTTCGCGGCGGCGGCGGCCTTGGCCTGCGCGGCCTTGGCGGCGGCGACCTGCTTGGCCGTCGCGGCCTTGGTGGGCTTCTTGGGGGCGGCGCTGGCGACACCGGCGGTCACGGGCACGCTCACGGTCACGGCGGTGGCCACGGCGAGGGCGGCCCAGGTCTTCCTGCTGTTCAACACGGTGTCCTCTTCCGATTACCGACAGTAGGGATAGCCATCCCATCGGCGGCCGGACGGCCCGCTGTAGGAAAAACCAGAAGAAATATCGTCGCCGCTCCCGTCCGCCCCCGCTCTGACCTCCGGGGTCAGTGGAGGACGGGCAGGCCCAGGACGCCCAGGCAGGGGTCGAGGAGCCGCCCGAGCAGTGCCGCGTCGAGCAGGTCGGCGACGGTCAGGGCGTGCACGGCGCCGCTGAGGAGGTTCCACACCCCGCCCGCGCGGTCGGCGACCGGGATGCCGGCGGCGTCGACGGCCTGGACCAGTTCGAACTGTGCGGCGGCGGCGGCCCGCACGCGGTCGGACATGTGCACCGCCCACGAGGCCTCGTGCACGGCCTGCGACCAGCCGGAGGAGTCGAGGCGGGTCCGGTCGCTGAGGGCGGTCAGCCGCTCCAGGTCGGAGGCGCCGAGCGTCTCGATGCGCCGGCACAGTCCCGTGACGGCCTGGTGCTGGGGGCCGGTGTCCACCGGGCGGTCCGGCAGTTCGCGGGTGGCGGCGAGCCACCCGACGGCCAGCCGCCGCCGGGTGTCGGCCGGCAGCAGCTCGCGCAGGTAGGTGGCCATCACCGCGTCGCAGACGACGGCGGTGGCGGCGGAGGCCGTGTCGTCCTGGCGGCGGACGCCCTCCTGCTCCTGCCACGTCCAGCCGAGCACGTCGTGGCGGACGCAGTGCAGCAGCGCGTCGGGGGTGCCGATGGGCGCCCGCTCCAGCAGGGCGAGGGCTCCCTCGGCGTCCTGCTGGGAGAGGCTGCGGACGGTGGGGCGCAGCACGGTCGCCGCGTGGATGTCCTGCCACAGCTGGGCGCGGACCCCGTCGTCGGGCAGTCGGCGGGCCAGCGCCGCGAGGTCGCGGGAATCGAGGCGAAGGGCGCGGGAGAGCACTGCGGCGGTCGCCGCTCCGCCGTCCAGCCGCGTCAGGTCGAAACCGAGGACTGGGGCGCTGACCAGGGAATACATGAAACAGTTTTACACCGGAGAATAGCCTTTAACCCAATCGATCAGTTATTTATTACCAAATATCACGGTGCGCTCTCACGGCGATACTTTTAGTTGATAAAACCATTGCTTTGCAGAACAAATACGGGGGCCGCCCACGGTGATCGTGGGCGGCCCCCTACGGCGCCTCGCCGCCGGACGTCCTCCCTGGTGGGAGGGATGGCGGGTCTCAGTAGCGGAAACCGGAGACCAGCGTGTGCAGCCGGGCCGACAGCCCGGCCAGCTCGGCCGCGGCCCGCTGGCTCTCGCTCACACCCTCGGCCGTCACGTGCGCGGCGTCGGCCAGCACCGAGATGTTGGCCGCGATGTCGGAGCTGCCCTGGGCGGCCTCGGCCACACTGCGGTTCATCTCCCCGGTGGTGGCGGTCTGCTCCTCCACCGCACCGGCGATCGTCAGCTGGTAGTCGTTGATCCTGCCGATGATGGCGGAGATCTCCGCGATGGCCGCCACCGCGCTCTCGGTGTCGGCCTGGATCGCCTCGACCCGCTTGGAGATGTCCTCGGTCGCCTTGGCCGTCTCCTGCGCCAGGTCCTTGACCTCGCCCGCCACCACCGCGAAGCCCTTGCCCGCGTCCCCCGCGCGCGCCGCCTCGATGGTGGCGTTGAGCGCGAGCAGGTTCGTCTGCTCGGCGATCGAGGTGATCGTCTTGATGACCGAGCCGATCTCCGCCGACGAGGCGCCGAGCTTGGCGACGGTCTCGTTGGTGGAGGCGGCGACCTCCACCGCCTTCGAAGCGACCTTGGCGCCCTCGCCGGCGTTGTGCGCGATCTCCCGGATCGAGGCGCCCATCTCCTCGCTGCCGGCCGAGACGGTCTGCACGTTGTGCGAGACCTGGGCCGCGGCGGCGGCGGCGCTGCCGGCCTGGGTGGAGGCCTCGTCGGCGCTGGCGGCGATGCGGTCGCTGACCGCCGACAGCCCGGTCGAGCTGACGGCCAGCGTGTCGGCGCTGGTGGCCAGCGCCTCCATGGCCCGCCTCATCGAGCCGGTGGCCTGGTTGACCGCCACCGCCATGTCACCGGTCTCGTCGCGGGAGACCACCTCGACGGTCCGGGTCAGGTCGCCCTTCGCCATCAGATCCAGCACCCGCAGGACCGGCTGCAGCGAGCGCACCATCTGGCGGCTCACCAGCCGGGCCATGCCGACCGCGAAGACCAGGCCGAAGCCGAGCAGCACCAGGACCGTGGTGCGGGCGCTGTCGTAGCCGGCGACGCCCGCGGCGGCCATCTGCCGGGCGTGGTCCTGCTCCAGCTTCTTGAGGGCGGCCATGGAGGTGTTGATCTGAGCGGAGATCTCGGGGAACCGGCTCATGTCCGCCGGGCTGTAGCCGGCCGGAAGGGCGTCACCCAGCAGCGCGAAGTCGCGCAGGACCTGGAAGTCATCCCAGGCCTCTTCGAAGGCGGTGATGTTCTTCTGCACGTCCGCGGCGTCGGACGGCGCGACGGCCTTGTAGGCCTCGAACGCCGCGGTCACCTGCTCGCTGAACTCCTTCATCTGCGCAGCGGACTCTTTCTTCGCCTCCGGGGGAGAAACGGCCGTCGCGACGGACATGTCATGCATGTTGGACATTGCGCTCCAGACGTCCCCGATCCGCGCGACCTTCTCGTTGCTCTGCGCCATGGTCTCCATGTCGTCGTTCATCGTCGCCATCCGGGTCAGCGCGGCCACGCCGACCACCGCCGCGATGAGGGTCATCAGGAGCATGATGATGGACATCTTGGCGCCGATGCGGCGGTCGGCGAACCACCCCAGCAGCGGGTTGCGGCGCACGGTCACCACGGGCCGTGCGGTTTCGTTCAGGTGATCGGTCACGATCAGGTCCTTTCCAGCGCGAGACCGGGGAGCTGCGGGGCAGCGGAAGTCATGAGGGTTGCGGGTTCCCATCGGCATCCGGGGCCGGTCCATGAGGCGGCGGACCGGCGCGGATCACGGCGGATCGCCCCGCCGTACGGGCGGGTGGATCGACACGTCGGCCCCGGTTCGCACGAACCGGGGCCGACGTGTCGATCCAGATCGGTCCGGCGCCGTCAGGGCGCCGGGGCCGGTGTCAGTAGCGGAAGCCGGAGACCAGGGTGTGCAGCCGGGCCGACAGCCCGGCCAGC
>BMQD01000034.1 GCA_014647935.1 Planomonospora parontospora | reverse complement strand
GTCGTCCGCAGCAACGCATCCGACCACACCGACCAACCCGTCCCACCCAGACCCACCTTCGTCACCGCGCACCCCCCGCGGTCATGAGGTCCGCTTTGAGGAGGGCGGCCAGTTCCGTCAGGCGGTCGTGGATGAAGAAGTGGCCGCCGTCGATGCGGTGCAGGACGAATCCGGCGGTGGTGTGCCGCTCCCAGCCGGCCGACTGCTCCACCTGAACCGCGCGGTCGAGCGCGCCGGCGAAGGCCACGATCGGTACCGGCAGCGGCGGTTCGGGACGGTACTCGTAGCCGTCCAGCCAGGTGAAGTCCGCCCGCAGCGCGGGCAGCAGCAGCTCCAGCAGTTCGGGCTCGCCGGCGACCGCCTCGGGTACGCCGCCCCCGGCCACCACCCGGGCCACCAGTTCGTCGTCGGAGACGCGGGAGAGCCCGTCGAACGCACCGGATCCGTGCAGGTGCGGCGCGCGTGCGGCGCCCGCGTACAACCGCACCGGCAGCGGCGCACCGGCCCGGCGCAGCCGCCGCACCGCCTCGAACGCGAGCCGCGCGCCCAGCGAGTGCCCGTACACCGCGTAGGGACGTCCGTCGGCGGTCACGGCGCCGGCGACCGCGGCGGTCAGCTCGTCCAGGTCGATCTCGGGCGGTTCGGCGATCCTGTTCTCCCTTCCCGGCGGCTGGACGGCCAGGACCTCCACGCCGGGGGCGAAGGAGGCGGGCCACGGGTGGAACACCCCCGCGCCCGCACCGGCGTACGGCAGGCAGAACAGCCGGACCCCCGCCTGGGGCAGCGGTCGCGGGCACCGGAACCAGCGGGCCGTCAAGGTGTTCATCGGGTGCCTCCCGGCGGGTCGATCCAGTGGCGCTGCCGTTGGAAGGGGTAGGTGGGCAGCGGTATCCGCCGTCCCGGTACGGCGGAGCCGGACGGCGGCGTCTCCGGCGCGACGGCCGAGGAGGGCAGCCGATCGGGGTCCAGCGCCGTGATCGCCTCGGCCAGGTCGCGGCATTCCACGACGACCCGGTGGGCGAAGGAACGGCGTCCTGCCGTCAGGGTGTGCGCCACGTCGGCGATCCGCAGCTCCGGGTCGGCGGCCAGGTGGTCGCGGAGCCGTGCGACCGCGGCGCGGAGCGCCCGGGGTGAACGGGCGGAGACCGGGAGCAGGTACCGGGCGCCGGGGGCGGGCGCCGGGGCCGACGGCCGTGGCGGCGCTTCGGCCACCAGGACGTGCGCGCCGGTTCCCCCGATGCCGATCGCGCTGACCCCGGCCACCCGCCTGCGGCCGCCCGGCCAGTCCGTCGTCTTGGCGGGCAGGTGGAACGGTCCGCGGTCCAGGTCGAGCTGCGGGTGGGGCGAGCCGACGTGCAGGTTGCCGGGGATCTTCCCGTGCCGTACCGACAGGACCGCCTTGATGAACCCCGCGATCCCGGAGGCGGCGTCGGTGTGGCCGATGTTGGTCTTGACCGAGCCCAGCGCGCAGTAACCGGTGCCCCGCGCGCCGGCCGCGCGGAAGGCCCGGGTCAGCGCCTCGACCTCGATGGCGTCCCCCAGCGGCGTGCCGCTGCCGTGCGCCTCCACCATGCCGATCTCGTCGGGGGGGATCCCCGCGTCACCGAGGGCCTCGGCCACCGTGGCCGCCTGCCCGGTCAGCCCCGGTACGGCGAAGCCCGCCCGGGCGGCGCCGTCGTTGCCGACCGCCCATCCGGGGATGACGGCGTACACGTGGTCGCCGTCGGCGACGGCGTCGGCGAGCCGTTTCAGCGCCACCACGCCGCTGCCGCTGGAGAAACCGGAACCGTCGGCCGCGGCGTCGAACGCCCGGCACCGGCCGTCGGGAGAGACCATCCCGCCGGGGGTGTGCCGGTGCCGGGGCCAGGTGACGGTGACGCCGCCGGCGAGGGCGAGATCGCAGCGGTGGTCGGCGAGGCTCTGGGCGGCCATGCACACCGCGACCAGGGAGCTGGAGCAGGCGCTCTGCACGGCGACCGCCGGGCCGGTCAGGCCGAACCGGTAGGCGACCTGCCCCGGCAGGTGGTCGGAGCGCTGGTGGGGCAGGATCCGCCCCTCCCAGTCGTCGGGGTCGTCGGGGGCGCCCGCGGCGGGGTTGCCGAACAGGTGGAACAGGAAGTACCGGTTGGCGGAGGTGGAGGTGAACACGCCGATCTGGCCGTCGAACCGGTCCGGATCGCATCCGGCGTCCTCCAGGGCCTCCCACGCCGTCTCCAGGAACAGCCGGTGCTGCGGGTCGGTGCGGGCCGCCTCGTCGGGGGTGAATCCGAAGAACTCCGCGTCGAAGTCCTCCACTCCGTCCAGCCTGCCTCCGGCTCTCACGTGCGCGGGGTCGGCGAGCAGTGCCGTACCGATGCCCAGCTCGCGCAGTTCCGCATCGGAGTAGTCGTGGACGGCGTCCACTCCGTCGGACAGCACGGACCAGAACGCCGCCGGATCGGGCGCGCCGGGGAACCGGCAGCCCAGACCGACCACCGCGATGTGATCGTCGAACTCACCGGGCTCGTCGGACTCGTCGAGATCGGCGAGATCGGCGGGCTCTTCGGGATCACCGGGACCACCCGGGCCTTCGAGATCGCCCAGGCCGCTCGTGCCGGAGGTGAGAGAGCCGCCCGTACCGGAGGTGCGGGGACCGGTGGTGGGGCCCGCGGCCGGTGGCGCGGCCAGGAGGCGGGCCTGCGCCCGCACCGTGGTGTGCTCGAACAGCGCCATCATCGGCACCGGCGTCCCGAGCACGTCGGTCAGCCGCTGCTGGAGCCGCCCGAGCAGCAGGGAGTGCCCGCCGGCGTCGAAGAACGGGTCGGTCACCCCGACCCGGGTCACCCCGAGTACGTCGCACCAGGCGTCGTGCACCGCGGTTTCGGCGGATGTGGCCGGGCGTTCGCCCGCGCGGGCGGTCCCGGGCGCGGGCAGGGCCCGGACGTCCACCTTGCCGGTCGGGGTGAGCGGCATCGTGTCGAGCACGACGATCACCGCGGGCACCAGGTGGTCCGGAAGGGTCTCGGCCGCGGTCCGCCTCAGGGCGGCCGGGTCCAGGACCGCCCCTTCGGCGGGCTGGACGTGGGCCACGAGCCGGTCGCCGTGGAGCGTGACAACGGCTCGGGCCACCCCGGGCCGTCCCGTCAGGTGCGTCTCCACCTCGGCCGGTTCGACGCGGAACCCGCGCACCTTGATCTGCCGGTCCAGCCTGCCCAGGCAGACCAGGGTGCCGTCGGGCAGCCTCCGGCCGAGGTCCCCGGTGCGGTAGATCCGCCTGCCGTCGTCGTCGGCGGTGAACCGTTCGGCGGTGCGTTCCGGGTCCCGCCAGTACCCCAGTGCCAGGTGGGGGCTGCGAATGGCGATCTCGCCCTCGTCCCCGTCGGGGTTCAGCAGCACCGTCTCGTAGCCCGGCAGCGGACGGCCGATCGGCACCAGAGGACCGGCCGCCGGATCGGTCGGCAACCCGGAGCCGGACGCCGGCTCGGTGCCCGGCTCGGCGTCCGGGGCGAATTCGGGCGAGTCGAAAGTGGTCCGGTGGTGCGTGACGAAGGTGGCCTCGGTCGCGCCGTAGCCGTTCACGAACAGGCAGGCGTCGGCGAAACGTCCCCGGCCCGCGGTCACGTCGGACCTGGTCACCCGCTCCCCGCCGAGCAGTACGGCGCGCACGGAGGGCAGTCGCCCGGCCGGTCCGAGGGCGTCGAGCACGTACCGGTAGAGCGTCGGAGTGGAGTGGTAGACGGTCACCTCCCGGTCGGCCAGGCGGCGTACCAGCTCGCCCGGTCCGAGGGCGCGGACGTCGATCGGCACCAGGGTCGCGCCGGTCAGCAGCGCGGGGTAGATGTCCGGTACGGAGGCGTCGAAGCTGACCGAGGCGAGCAGGCTGAGCCGGTCGCCGGAGGTGATCGAGAGGCTTTCGACCTGGTTGCCGACGCAGTGCATGAGGTTGCGGTGGCTCTGCGCCACTCCTTTGGGCGTGCCGGTGGATCCGGAGGTGTAGCGCAGGTAGGCGAGGCCGTCCGGTTCGACCGGCGTGGCCGTCGGCGTCGCCGGCGTCGCGTCCTCGACGAAGACCACCGGGCGGTGCCGGCCGGCGAGGAGGGTGCGGGCGAGCGTCTCGTGCGCACGGGTCGTGACCAGCACGGCCACATCGGCGTCGCCGAGCATGTACGCCAGCCGCGGCGCCGGATACGAGGGGTCCAGCGGGACGTAGGCGCAGCCGGAGAGCAGGGCGCCCATGATCGCGGCGATGGTGCTCGCGTCATGGCCGAGCAGCAGGCCGACGCGTGCTCCCGCGTGTCCCCCCGACGCGGCGACGAGCCGCTGGATCCCCCCGGCCGTCAGAGACAGCTCCGCGTAGGTTAACGGAGAGTCACCTGAATACACCGCAATACGGCCGGGACTTCCGCTTACAACGTCGAGGAATCGGCTGGTTACAATGTGTTGCATTACCGCAATTCCTGCATTTTGCTAACGATCTGGATTCGCCGGTAACCCGTGCCACCTCGCATAACCCCCGAGGCACGTCTCGCGGCCCGCTGACACAGGGAACGCTAAAGGCGGGGCATTTCGGATCATTAGCCGTAAGATTGCGGCGCCCGCAATCGCGGCCACATATCGCTAAGAGTGACCTTTTCGTGACGATCTCACGAAGGGTCCAAGGCGGAGGAACAGCCATGACCGCTGACGAAACTGTTCCCGTTCACAACTTCCAGGTCCTTGGACCGCTCCGCTTCACCCTGGACGGGGTGACGGTGGCACTGCCCGCCCGTCACCCCCGGATGCTCCTGGCCGTCCTCCTCCTGCACAACGGCGAGGCCGTCGCCGAAGGACGGCTGCTGGAACAGGTGTGGGGGCCCGGCGCCAGCAGCACGATCGCCCTGCGCACCGCCGTGTCCCGGTTGCGCTCCTGGCTGCACGACGAAGCCCGCGGGGTGGCGTCCATCGACCACGCCGACGGCGGCTACCGGCTGCGCCTGCCGGACCACTACGTCGACGCCGCCCGGTTCCGCGCCGCCCTGGCCGCCGACTCCGACGCCGCCGGGCTCGACCCCCACCAGCGCATGGCCGCCCTGATGAACGCGCTCGAGGAGTGGCGCGGCCCCGTCCTGGACGGCGCCCCCGAGGAGATACGGGAGGATCCGGCGGTACAGACGCTGGACGACGACCACGCCATGTGCCTGCAGAGGCTGGCCGCGCTCGCCATCTCCCTGCAGACTCCCGACCTGCTGCTGTCCAGGACCCGCGCGCTGGCCTGGTCCCGGCCGTTCGACGAGCCGCTGCACGCGCGGCTGATCGAGCTCTACGCCGCCTGCGGCCGGCCCGCCGAGGCGCTCATGGAGTACGAGCGGCTGAGATCGCGGCTGGCCGACGAACTGGGCGTCGCTCCCAGCGCGGAGGTGCAGCGCGCCTACTTCACCGTGCTGGCCCAGGACCCCCCGCAGCCGCCTCCGGCCGATCCGGCCTCCGGCAAGGGCTGGAGACACCGGCTCGCCCCCCGCCAGATCCCGGCCGACATCGCCGACTTCGCGGGGCGGGAGAAGGCGACCGCCACGCTCCTCGACCATCTCGGCGGTCTGCTCGACGACCCGGAGCGACCGGCCACGCTGGTCGCGGGCGTCACCGGCCCCGCCGGAGTCGGCAAGACCACCCTGGCCGTGCACGTCGCCCACCGGCTGATGCCGGCCTACTCCGACGGCCAGCTCTACGCCGACCTGGGGGGCACCACCTCCGCCCCCGAATGCCCCGCCCGCGTGCTCGGACGGTTCCTGCGCGCACTCGGGGTCGGCAAGCACGACGTCCCGGACGACCTGGCCGAACGCACGGCCCTCTACCGCAGCCTGGTCAGCGGCCGCCGCCTCCTGGTGGTCCTGGACGACGCCGCGCGGGAGACCCAGGTGAGACCGCTGCTCCCGGGCTCCTCCCCCTGCTCGGTGCTCATCACCAGCCGGCACCGGATGGGCGCCGTCGGCGGCGCGAAGATCGTGGACCTCGACCGGCTCCGCGAGGACCACGCCGTCCAGCTGCTGGCGAGCATCGCCGGTCACGAGCGGGTGGCCGCCGAGCCCGACGCCGCGGTCGAACTGGTCCACCTGTGCGGCGGGCTGCCCCTGGCGGTGCGCATCTGCGGGGCCCGCCTGGCCGCCCGCCCCCACTGGCCGCTCGTCAAGCTGGTCGCCCTGCTGCGCGACGAGCGCCGCCGGCTGGGCGAGTTGAGCATCGGGGACCTGACCGTGCGGGACGGCCTGGAGCAGAGCCACGGCCGGCTCGGGGAGGAGACCCGGCGGACGCTGTCCGCGCTGGCCAAGCTGGGGCCGGTCGAGTTCTCGGCCGGTACCGTCGCCGCCGTCTGCGGCCTCGACCACACCGTCGCCGGCGACCACCTCGACACCCTCGTCGAGGCCGGGTTCGCCTCGGTGGTCGGCTCCGGCCGGGCCGGTCAGGTTCACTACCGCCTCGACGACCTGGCCCGGTCGTTCGCCCTCGGCCTGGACCCGGTACGGCTCTCCCACCCCGAGAACGGCAGACCGGCTCGCCTGTACCGCTTCGGAACCCGTCGCACCGGGCCCGGCCCCGGAGCTCCCCGGAGCGGCTGCGCGGCCCGGTGACGCTCGTCGGCCACCCGCCGCGCATCCGTCCGGGGCCGGAGCGCGGCGGACTGTCCGGATCGGTCCGGACGCCGACCGGATGACGCCTTCAGCCCGCGGCCCCTGATCGTCAGGCTGGAGGGCATGACCAGCGCCCTCGTCGTCATCGACGTCCAGAACTCCTTCCTTCAGCTCCCCGACTGGCGGCACACCTCGCGGCCGGACATCGTGCACCAGGTCAACCGCCTTGCCGCCGCCGCCAGGAACGCGGGGGACGCGGTCGTGTGGGTGCTCGGCTCGCGCCCCGGGTCGGGCTCCGTCTTCGACCCGGCCCGCGGATTCGTCCGCCTGATGGACGGCATCCGGCCGCTCGACGGCGAGCCGGTCCTCACCAAGACCGCGCACAACGCCTTCACCACCACCGGCCTGCACCGGTTCCTCACCCTGCGCGGCGTCAGGAGGCTGACCGTCTGCGGCATCCGGACCGAGCAGTGCTGCGAGACCACCGCCCGCCTCGCCTCCGATCTGGGCTTCGAGGTCGACTTCGCCATCGACGCCACCGCGACCACGCCCATCCCGCACCGCGACGCCCCGGACGACGCGCCCTTCGGCGAACTCGTCCGGGACCCCCGCACCCTCGGCGTGGACGAGATCATCTCCCGCACCGCGTACGCTCTGTCGGGCCGTTTCGCCACCATCAGGACCGTGGACGAGCTCACCGGGAACTAGGAGGTGCCGGCCGTGCCCCGAGTCGTCTTCCTGCTCGTCCCGCGGGTGCATCTCCTCGACGTGGCCGGGCCCGCCCAGGTCTTCTCCACCGCCGGCGACCTCGGCCACCCCTACACCCTCACCTACGTCGCCGAGGAGCCCGAGGTCGCCACCGTCCAAGGGCTCGTCCTGCGGGCGGAGACCGCCTGGCCGTCCCTCGCCCCCGACGATCTGATCGTCGTGCCCGGCTGGCGGGGCCCGACCCGACCGGCGAGCGCCGGGACGTTGCGGCGCCTGCGCGACCACCACGCGTCGGGCGGCACGGTCGCCGGCGTGTGCGCGGGCGCCGACGCGCTGGGCCGCGCCGGACTGCTCGACGGCCGCCGCTGCACGACCCACCACACCGTCCAGGACGAGCTCGCCCGCCTCCATCCGCGGGCGGAGGTCGTGAAGGACGCGCTGTACGTCGAGGACGACCGGATCGTCACCTCGGCGGGCGTGGCCGGCGGAATCGACGCCGCGCTGCACCTGGTCGCCGCACGCCACGGACCCCGCACCGCCGGGGAGGCGGCCCGCGCCATGCTCGTCCACATGCACCGCGACGGTACGGCGGAGCAGGTCAGCCCGCTGCTGCGGTGGCGTTCGCACGTGGACGAGACGGTTCACCGCCTCCAGGACCTGATCGAGACCCGCTTCGCCGAGCGGCTGCCGCTGAGGCTGCTCGCCGAGGCCACCGGCTGCAGCGAACGGACCGTGACCAGGCTGTTCAGCCGGGCGACCGGCCTCACCCCACTGGCCTACCAGACCGCCCTGCGGCTGGAGCGCGCCGGGCACCTCCTCGAGAGGGGCGCCACGGCTGAGACCGCCGCGCGCGCGGTGGGATTCGAAGACGCCCGGGCACTGCGCAGGCTCCGCGCCCGGCCCGGCAGGACAATGCACTCGAAGGAGGCGTCATGAACGCAGGCACACCCCTGATCGACTTCACCGGGGCGACTCCGCAGCCCCGTGCGCTGGACGTCCGGTGGATTCACGGCTCACCGTCGGCCAAGCACAACACCGATCCGGACATCCAGGTCCACGCGTACGACGAGCACACGTTCATCCTGCGGCAGAACATGGCGATCGACTACGAGGCGCCGTTCCTGTTCCTGCTGTTCGGGAACGCACGGGCGGTGCTGATCGACACCGGCGCCACGGCGTCGGCCGAGTTCTTCCCCCTGCGCCGGGTGGTCGACGAACTCGTCACCGGCTGGCTCGCCCGCCATCCCCGGGAGGAGTACCACCTGCTGGTGCTGCACACCCATCCGCACGGCGACCACGTCGCCGGCGACGCCCAGTTCGCCGACCGCCCCGACACCACGGTGGTCGGCGCGGACCTGGCCACCGCCTGGGAGTACTTCGGGTTCGGCGGGGACCCCGACGCCGTGGCCCGGGTCGACCTGGGCGGCCGCGCGCTGGAGTGTCTGGCCACCCCGGGCCACCACGAGGCGGCGGTCACCTTCTACGACCGGTGGACCGGGTTCCTGCTCACCGGCGACACGGTCTACCCGGGCCGCCTCTACATCCAGGACTGGCCCGCCTTCACCCGGAGCATCGACCGCCTGATCGACTTCTGCGACCGCCGGCCGGTCACCCACGTGCTCGGCTGCCACATCGAGATGACCCGGCAGCCGGGCATGGACTACCCGATCCGCACCACCTACCAGCCCGACGAGCCCCCGCTGCAGTTGACCACCGGGCACCTGCGCGAGATCCGTGCGGCGATCGAGGAGATCGGCGACCGGCCCCGCCGGCGCGCCTGCCCCCTCTTCGTCCTCTGGCCGAACCCGTGAGCGGCACGGGCGCGCCGGACCTGCGGCCCGGTGCGCCGCCGTCAGAACGAACGCCACCTGCGACTCTCCGTCCGCCTGCTCGCCCGGCACAGCATCAGAGCCGCTCGGAGCTCGGATCCCGGCCGGCCGCAGGCTTCGGCTCCGCACGACGGCGCCGTGCGGGCGGAGCCCGGTTTCCGATCTCCACCCTCGGACAGTGGCGCATGAAGCCGACTTTCCGAAAGAACCAAATATTCAGGTGTGGCACCGTACGAAATGGGACTAGCCTCTTGCCGTGACCAAGCTCAACCAGATCCTCGCCGTCGAGAAGGGCGTCAAGTCCGACGTCCAGCGCAAGGTGACCGACGCGTATCACACGATCCAGAAGACGCCGCTGCTGTCGGGCATCTCCCGGTCCTACCAGCCGATCGACGACGAGGGTGAGCAGCTTCCGCCCGAGTCCGCCAAGGTCCAGGTCCAGGCCGAGGGCGTTCTCAAGGACGTCGGAGCGACTCTGACCCGGCTGTTCGACGTCACCGCGACGAAGGACTGGGCGAACTGCGAGGCCAGGGCGGACGTCAGGATCGACGGAACCGTTCTGCTGGCCGACGTGCCGGTGACGTATCTGCTGTTCCTGGAGAAGCAGCTGACCGACCTGCACACGTTCATCGCCAAGCTGCCGACGCTCGACCCGTCCGAGACCTGGACGCTGGACGAGAACACCGACACCTGGCGGACCGAGCCGGTCAAGACCACCCGCACCAAGAAGGTCCCCCGCAACCATGTCCTGTCCGAGGCGACCGACAAGCACCCGGCGCAGGTGCAGGTCTACAACGAGGACGTCGTCGTCGGCTACTGGACGAAGGTGTCGTTCTCCGGTGCGCTGCCGCAGCGCCGTGTCAACGAGCTTCTGGGCAGGGTCCAGAAGCTCCAGGACGCGGTGAAGTACGCCCGCGAGGAGGCCAACGGCATCGAGATCACCGACCGGCGGATCGGTGAGACCGTGTTCGGCTATCTGCTCGGGTAGCCCCATGAACCCCCGTCCCTGAGCGGACGGGTGCGCGAGGAGCGCAAGCTGAAGATGAACGTCAGACTGAACGACGGTGACAGCGGAGGTTCGACTCCTCCCCCGGGCACGAGCGGGCCCGGGTAGCCCAACCGGTAGAGGCAGCCGATCAAACTCAGACTCTCGCTCCAGAATCAGCATCGCCGTCGAGCGCCAGATCGACCGAGGTGGACTGTGATCGTTGAGATGCCGGTTCGAATCCGGCTCGGTGCTCTACCGTGCACCGGTGGCTCAATGGCAGAGCGCAACGTCGTTACGGCTGATCCACGCTCTTAAACGCCGCTGGCGCCGTGATGTGGCGGCTTCGACAGACCCCCGGGGACACGGATAGGTGCCCGGGGGTCGCTCCTTCTCCGGCGTGTCACCGCGGGAGCGGACGCCCGTTCGCCTGCCCGTCCGTCCCGCGCGCACCTGTGACGTGGTCACTTCCCGATCCCGTCGGCGAGTCCTCTGACGATGTAGCGCTGCCCGAGGAAGAACAGCAGCACCACCGGGACCGCGGCGATCGCCATGCCCGCGAAGACCACGGGGAACTCGGTGCCGTGCTTGCTCATCAGGCTCGTCAGCCCCACCGG
Organism: Planomonospora parontospora; assembly: GCA_014647935.1. Classification (GTDB taxonomy): domain Bacteria; phylum Actinomycetota; class Actinomycetes; order Streptosporangiales; family Streptosporangiaceae; genus Planomonospora; species Planomonospora parontospora. The sequence continues at coordinate 32,960 of BMQD01000034.1, read as the reverse complement.
CAGGGTCTGCACGCCGCTGCCGCTGGTGAAGACCATCGCGAAGAGGTACTCGTTCCAGGTGAACAGGATGTGCAGCAGGACCGTCGAGGTGATGATCGGCTTGCACATGGGCAGGGTGATCCGCCAGAAGGCGGTCCACCGGCCGGCGCCGTCCATCTCGGCGGCCTCGTCGACCTCGCGCGGCAGGTCGATCATGTAGGCGCGCAGGAGGAAGGTGGTGAACGGGACGCGGAAGGCCGTGTACAGGATGAGCAGCGCCCAGAAGCTGTTGTACAGGCCCATCGACTGGAACATCTTCACCAGCGGCACGAGCGCCACGGTGGGGGCGAGCATGAGCCCGCCGAGGATCAGCGCGGTGACCGTCCGGTTCATCGGGATCCGTACCCGGGTCAGCCCGTAGGCCGCCCAGGCGCTGACGAACACGGTGGCGACCGTGGACGTCACGGTGACGAGCACGCTGGTGGTCAGGTAGTCGCTCACCCCCCGGTTCCACGCCTTGCGGTAGTTGTCGAAGCTCCAGTCGACGGGGAGGGCGAAGGGGTTCCCGAAGAGCTCGGCGTTGGTCTTGAACCCGTTGAGCAGCATCCACAGCAGCGGATAGAGCACGACCACCGCGAGGCCGAGGAGGAAGGCCCACATGAACACGCGGACGATCACCCCGAGGAAGCTCAGGCGACTCACCATTCCACCCTTCTCCTGTGGGTGAACCACAGCTGCAACAGGGCGATGCCCAGTGTGATCACGAAGAGCACCGTCGCGATGGCGGCGGCGTAGCCGAAGTCGTTGCGGACGAATCCGCTGCGGTACAGCCAGGTCCCCAGCACCTGCGTCGAGTTGTTCGGCCCGCCGCCGGTCATCACCATGACCTCGTTGAACACCTGGAACGACCCGGAGACGGTCACGATCGCCATCAGCCCGGTCATCTCCCGCACCAGCGGGAGCGTCACGTGGAAGAAGCGGCGGATCGGCCCGACGCCGTCGATGGCCGCCGCGCCGTGGATCTCGGCGGGGATGCGCTGGATCGCGACGGCGAACAGCAGGGTCGAGTAGCCGAAGCCCTGCCACTGGCTCATCGCGATGATCGCGTTCATCGCGGTGCTCTCCTGGCCCAGCCAGGCCTGGGCGAGCTCCCCCAGCCCCACCGAGCGGAGCAGGTGGTTGAGCGGGCCCAGGCTCGGCTCGTAGACGAAGTAGAAGAGCAGGCCCGCGACGGTCAGCGAGATCGCCGAGGGGAGGAAGTAGACCGCCCGCAGGCCGCGCCGCCACCGCTCGCTCCGGATGCTCTCGATCAGCGCCGCGAGCACGAGCGCCCCGAACACCTGGACGGCGATGGAGACCGCCGCGTACAGCAGGTTGTTGCCGAACGAGGACCAGAAGACCGGGTCCTGCAGGAGCCTGCCGTAGTTGTCGAGCCCGATGTACTCCCGGCTCCCGCTGTAGATGTCCCACTCGAGGGTGCTGAACCACAGGTTCTGCGCGAGCGGCAGGTAGACGAAGACCCCCACCAGCACCAGGGCCGGGACGACCCACGCGAACCCGAGTGTCCTCCGCACGATGGCGCGCACCGGCTTGTCCTCCCTCCGGCCGCGGCTACTTGGCCGCCGCCGAGGCCCGGCGCACGCTCTCGAGCACCTTCTCCGGGGTCGAGCTGCCGGTGATGAGGGCCTCGCCGCCCGCCAACCACGCGTCGGCCACCTCCGGGACGGTCACCATGTCCAGCCACACGGTCAGCTTCGAGGCCTTGTTGACCATCTCGATGCCCTCGAAGACGGCCTTGCCGGAGGTCTCGGCGGTGACGGCCCCGACGACGGTGCTGGGCTGGGCGTACGGCGCGGCGGAGAGCTTCTCCGCGTTCTCCCGGCTGGTGACGAACTTCATGAAGTCGACGGCGAGCGCCACGCGCGGCGACCTGGCGTTGATCAGGTAGCCCTCGGGCGCGCCCTCGATCGCCCGGGGGTCGCCGGCGGCGCCCTGCGGGACCGGCAGCGGGAAGATGCCGAAGTCCTCCGGCTTGAGCTCCCGCTCGCCGGTGACGTTCGCGAACTCCAGGATCTCCTGGTAGTACATCGCGGCCTTGCCGTTGAGGAACTTCTCCTGCGCGGTGCTGTAGAGCACGCCGTTGGTGCCGTCGCGGGTGTCGGTGCAGTCGTCGACGAGGGTCTTGAACTGCTTGAGCGCGGTGACGTAGCCGGGGTGGTCGAGCTTGGCCGTCCCGGGGTCGAAGTCGGCGTTCAGGACGTCGCCCGGCACGTGGTAGGCGAACAGCTGCTGCAGGTAGTGCAGGGCCGGCCAGCCGTCCTTGTTGCCGAAGGTGACTGGCTCGTACCCGGCCTCGCGCAGCGGGGCGCAGCTCGCCAGGAGTTCCTCGAAGGAGGCGGGCACCTTCACCCCGGCCTTGTCGAAGGCGGCCTTGTTGTAGCCCATGAACTTGCCGTTGTTGTAGAGCGGGACCCCGTAGTACCTGCCGTCGTAGGCGAACGCCGACAGCGCCGCCGGGCTGAAGGTCGCGCCCCACGGGGTGCCGGGGCCGATCACCGCGGTCAGGTCCGCCGCCAGGCCGCCGCGGACGAAGTTCTCCGCCCAGTCGCCCGTCCAGCTGAAGTAGATGTCGGGCAGGGCGTTCGACGCGGTCAGGGTCTTGGTCTTGTCCTTGACGCTCTGGTCGGTCTCCTGGATGAGCTCGACCTCCACCTCGGGGTGCATCTTCCGGTAGTCGGCGACGACGCCCTCGAAGTAGGGACTCAGGGAGTCTCCGGCGAACTTGGTCAGGACGCTCAGCGTCCCGGAGAACTCCGGGACGGCCGCGGCGTCGACCGCGGGCGCCTTCGCCGCCGGCTCGCCGGCGCAGCCGGCGAGGGTGAGCACCGAGGTCCCGACGAGTACCGCGAACGTCGTCAGCGCGCGAGAGCGCATGGGCTCTTCCTTTCTCTCGGGGTTCTCTCGGGGAAAGAGGACCGCCGGTGCGGGGCACCTCGGATCCGCCGTGGAGGTCTGCGACACGAAGCGCTTGGTGTGGGCCGACTGTACAGACGTTCTGATACCGGTACCAGACCCAAGCACAAGATCTTTTGCGGAGAGCTCGAGGCGGCACCCGCTCATCTGATCCGCTGTGAACAGCAGAGAAGGGATCACTACGGAGAAGAAGGTGTTGACGGCGCACACCGGCCTGTGCCAGCGTGACCTCCGCGTGATACCGGTATCAGGTCACAGAGCGGCACCGGCCGCAAGCGCGCCCCCGAAAGGACGAGAAGATGCTCCGATTCGACGAGCCGGAATTCCTCCGGCAGATGGCCAGCACCGTGGCGCTGCGCCCGCAGATCGAGGGACTGGTCGACCGACTCGTGGACGAGGGGTTCGACAACCTCTTCCTCGTCGGCGCGGGCGGCACCTACGCCCAGATGTGGCCGTACGAGCACCTCGCTCGGCGCTCCTCCGCCTTCCCGGTGCGCGCCGTGATCGCGGCGGAGCTGATCGCCTCCGGTGACGCGTCCCTCGGCGAGCGCTCCGTGGCGGTCTTCCCCTCGGTCTCGGGCACGACGGACGACGTCGTCCGCGCGATCGGGTACTGCCGGGCCAGGGGCGTCCGCACCGTCGGCCTCACCGGCTACCCCGACTCCCCCGTCGCCCGGGAGGTCGACGTCGCCCTCGTCTCCGAGCCGAAGGCCTGGCCCTTCGACGCGCAGATGCTGCTGTTCATGGGCCGGCTGCTGGAGCGGCGCGGCGAGTTCGACGGCTACGGCAGGCTCGCCGACGAGCTCGCAGGCCTGCCGGAGATCCTGGTCCAGGTGGCCAGGCAGGCCGACCCGGTCGCGGCCGCCTTCGCCGAGGCGCACAAGGAGACCGACTACCACTTCCTGGTCGGCGGCGGGAACCTGTGGGGGTTCACCTACCTGTACTCCATGTGCATCCTCGAGGAGATGCAGTGGCTGCGCACCACCCGGGTGCACAGCGCCGAGTTCTTCCACGGCTCCCTGGAGCTGATCGAGGAGGACACGAGCGTCGTCATCTTCCAGGGCGAGGACGAGACGCGCGCGCTCACCGACCGCGTGGAGTCCTTCGCCAGGCGCGTCTGCAAGGACGTCACCGTCTTCGACACCCGCGACTACCCGCTGGAGGGGATCAGCCCCGAGTTCCGCGGCCTGGTCGCCCCGCTGGTGCTCGACACCGTCCTCGGCCGGGTCAGCAAGCACCTGGAGCGGGTCCGCGACCACTCGCTCGACCTGCGCCGCTACTACCGCGTCATGGACTACTGAGCACCGCCCCCGCCCGCGCACAGGAGAATCCATGAGAGTCCTCGGCTTCGGCGACAACATCGTCGACCGGTTCGTCGACCGCGGCACCGACTATCCGGGCGGCAACAGCGTGAACGTCGCCGTCTACGCCCGCCGCCTCGGTCTCGAAGCCGCCTACCTCGGGGTCTTCGGCGACGACGACCTCGGCCGCTTCCTGGGCGAGGCGATCGCCGCCGAGGGGGTCGCCGTCGACCGCTGCGTCGTGCGGACCGGTGAGACCGGCCTGTCCCTGCTGCGCGTCGACGACGGCGACCGCGTCTTCCTCGGCTGGAACGGCGGCGGGGTCACGGTGCGGGAGCCCCTGGTGCTCGACGGCGGGCTGCTCGCCTACGTCTCCTCCTTCGGCCTGGTGCACTCGAGCGTGTACTCCCGCAGCGAGAGCGAGCTGCCGAAGCTGGCCGGGCTCGGCCCGCTGGTGAGCTTCGACCTCTCCAGCGAGGAGGAGTTCCGCACCCCCGCCTACCTCGACCGGGTCTGCCCCCACGCCGACCTGGTGCTCCTGTCGTGCTCGCACCTCGACGAGGCCGCCACCCGCGGCCTCCTGGCCGAGGCCGTACGGCGGGGCGCGGGGATCGCGCTCGCCACCCGCGGCGTGGACGGGGCGATCGCCTGCGACGGCCGTGTCACCCTCACCGCCCCGGCGCTCCGGGTGGCGGGCCCGCGGGGGATCGTCGACACGATGGGCTGCGGTGACGCCTTCCTCGCCGGTTTCGCGGTCTCGCTGCTGCACGACGGCTGGGCTCCGGACGCCCCGCCGCGGCGCCGCATGATCGAGGACGCGTTGCACGCGGGAGCGCGCACGGCCTACGAGCAGTGCTTCGTCGAAGGCGCGTTCGGCCGCGGCCGTCCCGCCGTGGCTAGCATGTGGCGAGCCTCCGGACACGAGGAATGAGGGAGGGGCGCGACCCATGCCGTCTGACCGGGACGAGACACCGGCGCAACCGACGATCTCCGAGGTGGCCGCCGAGGCCGGTGTCGGCCGAGCGACCGCGGCGCGCACGCTCGGCGGGTACGGATACGTCAGCGCGGAGCTGCGGGAACGGGTGCTGGCGGCGGCCGACAGGCTCGGCTACCGTGCGAACGCACTCGCCCGCAGCGTGTCGACCGGCGTCAGCCACACCCTGGGGGTGATCCTCGCCGACATCGGCAACCCCTTCTTCGCCGGGGTGATGCGCGGCATCTCCGACACCTCCCGGGCCCGGGGGTTCGACACGATCGTGCTGAGCACCTACGAGGACCTCGAGGAGGAGGTCGCGGCGGTGAACGTGCTCATCGACAAGCGCGTCGACGGCGTCATCATCGCGTCGACCGCGGTCGGCCGGGGCGAGGTCGCGCACATCCAGGCGGCCCTGGACCGCGGCATCCCCGTCGTCCTCGTCGACCGGGCGGTCGCCTCGCTCGACCTCGACGCGGTCGTCATCGACAACCGTGACGCGGCGCGGGGGGCGGTCGAGACGCTCATCGAGGCCGGCCACCGCCGCATCGGGTTCGTGTGGGGACCGCCCGCGGCGCAGGTGCCCGCGACGCGGCGGGAACTGCTGGCGGAGGCGTCCCGCAACCTGTGGACCGACGGCGAACGCCTGCGCGGCTATCTCGACGCGCTCGACGACGCACGCATCCCCTTCGACCCCGAACTGGTGATGGTCGGCCGGAAGACCGAGGACCGGGTGACCCGGGAGGTCGCACGGATGCTCGCCCTCCCCGACCGGACGACCGCGCTGTTCTGCACCGAGACCGAGGCGGTGACGGGGGCCCTGCGGGCCCTGCGGGCGGCGGGTCTCGCCTACCCGCGCGACGTCGCGCTGATCGGCTTCGACGACAGCGCGTGGGCGGCGGTCATGGATCCGCCGCTGACCATGATCGAGCAACCCGTGCACCGGCTCGGCGCGAAGGCGGCCGAGGTGCTCCTCGACACGATCGGCGGCGCCGAGCCCGCCCGGACGATGCACACGCTCCGTTCGCGCCTCGTCGTGCGCTCTTCGGTCGCTCCGCCGCCCGGTTCCTGACCGTCCGCGCCGGAGCGGCCCGCCGGGCCGCCCGCGCCGGCTTCCGGCGGGTTCCGATCCGCCCGCGGTGCCGGCGGAGCACGGCCTTCACGGTCGTCCGGAGTGTCAGCTCCCCGCCTCCGCACGGGCCGCGACGATCCGGGCGACCTGGGCCGGCGGGATCCCGGTCGTGTCGACGACCTGCGCCTCACGGCTCAGCCAGGACAGGGCCCGGCGGTAGTCCGGAAGATGGTCGAGCCTCCACTGCCGGGCTCCGGCCTCGACGGCGTCCGTCTCGATCCGGTGGATCAGGGTGTCGTCGTCGCTGTGGAGCACGAAGTGGTGGACGGGGATGCCGGCCTTCTCCAGGCCGAGGCGGATCTCCGTCCAGTACTCCTCGACGAGGACCGTCTGCGGGATGACGAGCACACCGCCGAGGTAGGCGAGCAGCTGCACGGCGGTCTGCACGACCAGCCCGCGCCACGGGGGCCACTGCTGGAAGTTCCGGACCTCGGGCAGGCCCGGAACGGCGCGCAGCATGTAGCCCACGTACTCGGCGTCGAAGACCCTCGCCCCCGGGACGATCCCGGCGAGCTCTTCGGCGGTGGTCGTCTTGCCCGCGCCGAAGGTCCCGTTCAACCAGATGATCACGGCCTCAGCCTAGCCGCGCGGTCGCGGTGGAGCCCGGAACATTCGGTTTGTCGGTGACGATCTCTACTGTCCCGCCCATGACGAGTGCGACGCAGGCGTACAGGTACGCCTCGCCTTCTACCTTGATGAACGGGCGTCCGGGGTTGTCGACGTCCGGCGGCAGGGCCCTGCCCTCGGCGGGCACCACGCGGGTCCGCGCCGCCGCGGAGGCGGACCGGTGACCGCCTGGCAGGAGGTGCGCGACCTCATCACCGAACGCGACATGAGGGGACTGGTCGAACGCGTGGCCACGCTGTCCGAGGCCGAGCGCGCCGAGGTGGGAGGGCGGCTCCCGGAGTTCCTCAAGGAGATGCGCGAGACCGCCGCCCAGCTGGCCCGGGAGGGCCGATCGGACGGCGGCCGCCGGGATGAGGAAGACGAGTGGGCACTGAGGGAGATCCGCTGGGAGGTGAACGACGCGGTCGCCGAGTTCGGAGCGCTGCTGCGGATCGCGGGCGCGGGCACGATCACCGGTCCCGCCGCCGCGGCCGCCTGGCTGACGCGCCGCGAGCTCGCCCGCCGGTGGACTCCGCAGCCGGACCCCGCCGACGTGGTCCGGGTGACGGCCACCCGGACCGCGGCCTGGCGGGGCGAGGTGGCGCGCCGGCTCGCCGGGAGGATCCGCACGGTGCGCGATCCCGCCGTCCCGCTGGCGCTCGCGCTGCTGCGCGACTCCGGTTGCGAGCCGCCCGAGCACGACCCGCTCGTGGTCGCCTGGCTCTCCGCCCCGGCGGTCGACGACGACCCGCTGATCGGGCCGCTGCTCCCCAGGATCTTCGAGGCGCAGGGAGCGGGCCGCGCCCTGCGGGATGAGCGGTCGGCCCCCTCGCGCACCCGGTGGCTCTCCCTGTTCCAGCGGCTCCTGGCGTCCGGCCGGATCTCGCGCAAGGAGGTCCTCGACGGGTGCGTGAGCCGCTTCCTGCGTGGCGGTGACGCCCTCGACCTGCGCTTCTTCGTCCGGCTGCACGAGCTGGTCGATCCGGCTCCCGAGGAGGCCGCCGAGCGGGCCCGCGACTACCTGCGGCTCCTGCCCGCCGCTCCCGGGCCGGTGGCCGAGCTGGCGCTCGCCCGGCTGCGCCGTACCGGGCCGCACGACGCCGCCGACACCGCCGAGGCGATCGGCGCGCTGACCTTCCGCGCCGAGGCGAAGCTGGCCCGCACGGGGCTGAGCTGGCTGGACGAGGAGGTACGGCGGGCACCCGAGCGCGCCGGGGAGCTGGCGCCCGCGCTCGCCACGGCGTTCGCGCACGCCTCCTACGACGTCCAGGGTCGCGCGGCCCAGATCGCGCTCAAGCGCGCCGCCGCGTTCGGCGCCGCTCCGGAACCGATCATCGGGGCCGTCCCCCTGCTGCCTGCGGCGCTCGGCGCGCGGGTGGCCGCGGCGTTCGGCGGCGAGGCCGCGCAGGAGGAGGAGCCGGAGCCGTTCGTCCCCGCCGTGCTGCCCGTCCTCACGGAGCCCGGCCCCTTCCCCTCCCCCGCCCTGCACCCGGGCGAGCGGTACGGCCTCGGCTGGGTGGAGCTCGAGCAGTGGCTGGCCGCCTTCGTCACAGGGGCGTGGCACGACCGCGCGGCCCTGCGTGAGACGTTGGCGCCCGTCTTCGGCGGCGCGCTTCCCCGGGGATACGGCAGGGAGGGCCTCTACGCCAGGGAGCGCTGGACCTCCTGCGAGCAGTGGACCGCCGCCCTCGCCAAGGAGGTGATCGCTCCCGGTTCCGATCCCGGGGTGCCCGATCCGGAGCCCGTCGATCCCTGGGCGGGCGCGAGCTTCTCGGTGAGCGTCGTCGCCGTGCCCGCGGACGAGCGGGTGGAGACGGCGGAGGACGACGGGGCAGAGGGCGGGCCCGCCTTCGCCGACCTGCCCGGGCACGTGCGGGACGAGATCTTCCGGGGGATCGAGGAGGCCGGGGTCTCCCCCGAGCGGGTGGCGGCGCTGCGCGACGGCCTGCCCGAACCCCCTCCCGGGCCCGACGAGCCGGACTACAGCGTGTTCATCTCCTCCATGAGTCACTCGCCGCTGTTCGGCGGTCGCGGGGAACCCGATCCCGCGGTGGAGCTCCGTCGGCGGCTCCGGCTCCCGGAGCCCTCGTGGATCTCACCGCCGCACCTGTTCCTGCTGCGCCGGCTCAGCGAGATCTACACGGCGCTGCGCCGGGACGCGCTGCCGCCCGTCCTGCTGGCGACGCCCACGGTGCTGACCGGTCACCTCCACCCTGATGTGCTGGTGGACCGGTTGGAGACGTGCGCGGCCGCGGGCGCCGACCCGCTCGCCGCCGACCTGCAGCAGGCGCTGCTGCGGCTCCCCCGGGGCGCGCACCCCGGCGCCGCCGGACGCGCCGCGCGCGTGGACTCGCGGGTCGCGGCGCAGGCCGCCGCCTGGCTGGCGTCGGGCGGTCCGCCCGATCCGGAGACCGGTGTGAAGTGGGGTTACCACGAGGACGGCCGCAGACATCTCTTCGAGGAGCGCGAGCCCCGTCAGCGCGTCGGCGAGCCGCGGCTGGTGCCGGTGCTGCGCGCGGAGCCGACCGGGCACGACCTCATCGACGAGTTGCTGCGCGAGGTGCCGGACTGGTCCGGAGAGGACCACGGCGAGGGCATGGGCTGGTGGCCGTCGGTGCTGCCGTCGCACCGCGAGGTCGTCGCCGTCCAGTATCTGCCCCACCTGCTCCACCGGTGGAACCGGCCGACGGTCGATCCGCCGCATCTGGCGGCCCTGGCCGAGGCGGACGGCCCGCTCGGCGACGCGACCGCGCTCATCCTGGCCTACTTCCTGGCCGCGCGGCACGCGGAGGCGGTGCCGCTGCTGCTGCGGATGGCGTCCCGGGGGGACCTGCCCGCCGAGGCGGTGGGCCGCCAGCTCGCGTTCCTGATCCGCCGGGCCCGCTTCGAGACCCGCCCGGTGCTCGCCGCCCTGGCCGAGGCCGCCCGCCGGGGAGCACCCGGGCAGGTCTGGGAGATCCTCCGGGGCATGCTGCCGCCCCTGCTGCCCGGCGAGGGCGAGCGGCCGAACGTCACCCACTCCGAGGCGGTGGCGCTCGCCGCGGACGTGGCCGTCTGGGCCGGGGCCCGCGGTGAGATCCCGGTCGTGTCGGCGTTCGCGGCGAGCGGCCGCGGCAGCCGCTTCGCCCGGGAGTGCGAACGGCTGCGCGACCGGCTCCGCTGACCGCGGTCCGGCCGTTCACCCCAGTGGGCGGCCGGACCTCGGCCTCCGGGGGCGGCCGCCCGGAAGGCCGGGGAAGGCATGGAAAGCGTGGATAGCATCACTCGTATGAAGGATCCCCAGACCGTCACGCTTCCCCACGGCGGCAACCTGAGTTGTGACACGTGCCAGAGCGAGCTGTTCGAACACCACCGGTGGAAGCTCCAGACCACGGGGATGTCGTTCATGAACCTCGACTGGGCCAACCGCGACGCGACGTGTTTCGTGTGCACGACGTGCCGCCGTATCCACTGGTTCCACCTGTGATCCGGTTCCGTCCCTGACCGGGGGGCGCGGCCCCGCGCCCCCGGGTCCGCCCGTCCCCGCGGGATCACACCGTGTCGTCGTCCTGGGCGTGGTGGTCGTGGTCGGTCTCCCCGCGCTTCCAGTAGCCGTCGACGTCGACCTGCTCCTTGGCCAGCCCGCGTTCCAGCCGCAGGTGGCGGCGGATCGGCTTGAGGGTGTTCGCCTCACCCGCCACCCAGGCGTAGCCCGTGCCCGGCGGGAGGACGGCCGCCCGGACGGCCCGCTCCAGCAGGTCGGTCGTGCCGGGGGCGGCGTCGCCGCGGTGCAGCCAGGTCAGGGCCAGGTCGGTGCGGGTGGCGAACCGCTGTTCCTCCTCCGGGCCGGAGACCTCGGCGAACGCGACGGCCTTCACCCCGGCGGGCAGCGCCTCCAGCCAGCGACCCAGCGCAGGGACCGCCGTCTCGTCCGCGGCCAGCAGGTACCAGTCGTACACCGGCGGCACGACCTGCGAACCGCGCGGGCCGAGGACCCCGATCCGCATGCCGGGCTCGGCGCGGTCCGCCCAGGCGGAGCCCACCCCCTCGCCGTGCACGACCATGTCCACGTCCAGCTCCAGGACCTCGGGCCGGTGGTGGCGGACGGTGTAGTCGCGCGTGATCGGCTTGACGGGGGCGTCCACCCACATGTCGTCCTCGATGACGGGCGCTGTCGGCAGCTCGGCGCCGGGCTCGGCGAAGCAGAGCTTCACGTGGTCGGTCGGCGCCTGCTCGCGGAAGCCCGCGAGTTCGGGACCTGTCAGGGTGACGCGCACGGTACGGGGGGTGATCCGGACGACGCGTCCGACCTCGAGCAGCCGGTAGGCGAGGGGGTGGCGGACGATGGCGGGGCGCGGCGGGGTCACGGTTCTCGAAGTCCCTTCGGGAAGGTCGGCCCGCCCGGCACCGCGGCAGTCGCTCGGGGCAGGGCCCTTCCGGTGGCAAGCCACAGGTGATCTGCAAATTTACTTAGGATAGCCTATCCTAATTAATTCGTGGTGAGATGGCAGGACTGTGTCGGGCAGGGAGCGCTGAAACCCGTTTCCGTGGGTAGAGTGCGCGTTCATGACGGCCACCGCGAGGACGAGCCGGCGGACCGGCGGGTTCGCCAGAGGATGGGCCGGGGCGCGGCGCCGGCACGGCTGGCTCGACCACCTCGTCCGGGCCGGCGTCCACTACGACCGGACCGACGCGGGCCGCCTCTCGGCCGGGATGACCTACTACGCGTTCTACGCCACCTTCGCCCTGGCCCTGCTCGGCTTCGTGATCATGGGCCACGTGCTGGACACGCCCGCCGCGATCGGTGAGGTGGAGCGCTACCTGAGCGACACGTTCCCGCGCCTGGACGTGCAGGCGCTGCGCGACGCGCGCGACACGGCCGGGATGATCGCCTCGTTCGGCCTCCCCCTGACCGGCCTGTTCTGGATCGACTCCATGCGCTCCTCGATCCGCGCGGTCTGGGGCCTGGAGCAGTATCCCGGCAACTTCTTCCTGCGCTGGCTCATCGACCTGGGCGTGCTGGTCGCCCTCGGGCTGCTGCTGTCGATCTCGCTGGCCCTGTCGTTCGGCGCCCAGACCGCGCTGGCCTGGCTGATCGAGGCGACGGTCGGCACCGAGGCGGTGCCGGCGCGCTGGACGCTGTCGGCGGCCGCCTTCGTCCTCGGCATCGGCGTGAACCTGCTGCTGTCGACGGCGCTGCTGACACTGACGCCCCGGCTGCACCTGTCGCCCCGCCGCGTCGTCGTGCCGGCCCTGGTCATCACGGTCGGGCTGGAGCTGCTGAAGACGGTCGGGCAGGTCTACCTCAACATCAGCTCGGCGAACCCGGCGTACCAGGTGGTCGCGGGCGCGGTGGGCATGCTGCTGTTCCTCAAGCTGCTCAACATGCTCATCCTGTTCGCCGCCGCCCACGCCGCGACCGGCCGTCACGGCACGGCCGTCGACCTGACCACCCGGCGGCGCGTCGGCGAGCCGCGTACGGAGGTCGTCGACGCCCCGGCGATCCCCGAGGTCAAGGCACGTCCGCGGCGGACCGCACCCCGCCGGTACGACCTCAGGTCCCGGCGGGTGCGCTGAACCGGCGGTCTCCGCCCGGCCGACGGCCGGTCGGAGGCCGGTCGGCCGTCAGTCGGCCGTCAGCGGGCCGAACTCCCTGCGGGTGTCGATCACCTCGCCGAAGAGCTCCCACCGCTCGCCCTTGAACCGCATGAGCCGCATGGACTCGATGGGGAAGCCGTCGTCCGGTCCGGTGCTCATCGTCACCCCCGGCAGCAGCATGCCGACCTCGACTCCGGAGAGGTTGCGCATGGAGTCGCGCAGCCCTTCGCGCGTCGGGCACTTCGCCGCCTCCATCGTCTTGTGGAAGCTGCTGGCCACCGCCCAGCCGAAGGCGTGGTAGGGGACGCTCGGATCGGCGTCGGGCGCGTACTGCTTCAGCTTCGCGCGGTAGAGCGTCATCTCCGGGTCGTTCTCCCACTGCGGGTCGACGGGGTCCTTGTAGTAGGTGGCGGAGACGACGCCCTGCACGTTCTCGAAGCCCACCGGCCGGAGCACGGTGATCGAGGCGGCGACGTTGTTGACGATGTGCAGCGGGTTCCACTTCGTGTTCCTGGCGTCGGCGGCCAGCGCCTGGGAGCCGAACCTGGGCGTCGTCACGTTGAGCAGCACGTCGGCCCCGGACTGGGCGAGGTTGCGCATCTGGGGATCGACGCTCGGGTCGGAGACCTCGTAGCTCTGCTCCGCGACCACGGTGATCCCGCTGCCCTCGATGGCCTTCCGGAACCCGCCGAGCAGGTCCTTGCCGAAGTCGTCGTTCTGGTAGAGCACCGCGACCTTGGCGTCCGGCCGCTCCTGCTTCAGGTACTGCGCGTAGACGCGGGCCTCGGAGACGTAGTTGGGCTGCCAGCCGATGGTCCACGGGTGCCGCGTGTCGGTGCCCCACTTCGACGCGCCGGTCGCGACGAAGACCTGCGGCACCTTCCGCTGCCCGGCGTAGTCCCAGGTCGCCGTCGTCGAGGGGGTGCCCAGCGTCTGGAAGAGCGCGAACACCTGCTCCTGCTCGACCAGCCTGCGGGCCTCCTCGACGGCCTTGGGCGGCTGGTATCCGTCGTCGCGCACCACGAACTCGACCTTGCGTCCGCCGATCCCGTTCTGCTCCGCGTTGACGTAGTCGAAGTACGCCTTGATGCCCTTGGGGATGGCGCCGTACGCGGAGGCCGGCCCCGACAGCGGGTAGATGCCGCCGAGTTTGATGCCCGTGTCCGTGATGCCGGTGGTCTGCTGGCCCTGGCACCCGCCCGCGGCCGTCGTCGCCCCTGCTCCCGCTCCCGGGTCCTCCCGTCCTCCGCAGGCCGCCGCCGCGAGCAGCAGGCCCGCCGTCACCGCCGTACGGCCGATGGCAGACAACCGCATGTCCTACCCCTTCCGGAGGATCCTCATGGTCGAGCGCGCCAGGCGTGCCGCCAGCCCGGCGAGACCGGCCGGCGCGACGTACATCACCGCGATGATCAGCAGCCCGAAGACCACGCCGGGTGCGGCCTCGTTGACGTCCTGGGAGATGCTCGGCACGAACATCACGAACAGACCGCCGAGCAGCGGGCCCGCCAGGGATCCCAGGCCGCCGACGACGATGCCCGCCAGCAGGGTGATCGAGAGCGTGACCGAGAAGGAGTCCGGGGAGACGAACCCGATGACCCAGGTGTAGACGGAGCCGGCCGCTCCGGCGAACATCGCGCTCCAGGCGAAGGCGAGCGTCTTGTGGAACGACAGCCGCACGCCCATCACCTCGGCCGCCGCCTCGTCGTCCCGGACGGCGTGCAGGGCGCGGCCGACCCGTGAGCGCAGCAGACCGCGGGCCAGCAGGAAGGTGACGACGGCCACCGCCAGCGCCAGGAAGTACAGCCACTGGTCCTCGGCCAGCCCCGTCCACGCCGGCGGCGCCGGTTTGCCGAGCGTCAGCCCCATGGAGCCGCCGGTCACCGACTCGAACCGCTTGAGCAGCGGCACCAGGAAGACCGCGATCGCCAGCGTCACCAGGGCCAGGTAGAGGCCGTGCAGCCGTACGGCGGGCAGCCCGAACGCCAGGCCGAGCGCGAACGCCGCCGCGGCGGCGACCGGCAGGGTGGCCAGGTGGGGCGCGTCCCATCGGTCGATCATGATCGCGGTCCCGTAGGCGCCCACGGCGAAGAAGGCGCCGTGGCCGAGGGAGATCTGACCGGCGTGGCCGACGAGGAGGTTCAGGCCGAGCAGCGCCACCGCGTAGACCAGCACCATGGTGAGCTGGAAGACGTGGAAGGGCACGAGCTGGAACGGCAGGTAGCAGGCCACCGCCAGCAGCGCCGCCACCGCGAGGCGCCCCCGGTGCGCGGTGACGGCGCGGACCAGGGCGCCGCGTCGCCCGGCGGCCGGGCCCGCCGCCACCGGCTTCCCCACCGTCTCCGATTTCTCCGCCGTCATCGGCTCCCCTGCCGTCTCCGCCGGCCCGCTCATGCCCGCTCCACCGCCGCCCGCCCGAACAGGCCCTGCGGCCGCAGCAGCAGCACGCAGAGGATCACGGCCAGCGGCACGCCCACCTTGAGGTCGGATCCGACGAAGCCGACGTACGCGCCGGCGAGCGTCTCGGCGACGCCGACGACCAGTCCCCCCACCACCGCGCCGCCCGGGCTGTCGAACCCGCCGAGGGTCGCCGCGGCGAAGGCGTAGATGAGGACGCCGCCCATCATGTTGGGCTCCAGGAAGAGCAGCGGGGCCACCAGGACGCCCGAGACCGCGCCGACGGTGGCGGCCAGCCCCCAGCCGAGCGCGAGCGTCCGGCCCACCCGGACGCCGACCAGCCGGGCCGAGACGGGATCGGCCGCCACGGCGCGCATCCCCAGGCCGACCTTGGTGTGCCGGAACAGCAGGTACAGCAGGCCCATTACCGCGCCGACCACGGCCAGCACGCCCAGCGTCGAATGGCTCACGGTGAGCCCGCCGGCCTCGACCGCGCCGACCGGGAACGGGTTCGGGAAGTCCTTGATGAGGAACGACCAGATCCATCCGGCGGCGGCGTTGACGAAGATGAACAGCCCTACGGTGACGATCACCACGGTCAGCTCGGGGGCGCCCTCCACCGGGCGGATGACGACCCGCTCGATCAGCATGCCGCCGGCGAAGGACACCGCCAGCGTGAGCGGCAGGGCCGCCCAGAACGGCAGGCCCGCGGCGGTGAACTGCCAGGCGACGTAGGTGGAGAACATCGCCAGCTCGCCCTGGGCGAAGTTGACGATCCCGGTGAAGCGGTGGATGAGCACCAGGGCCAGCGCCAGGCTGGCGTAGATCGCGCCGGCGCCCAGTCCCTCGATGACCTGCTGCAGGAATCCGGCCACGGCTACACCCGGTATCCGAGGTAGGACCGGGCGACCTGCTCGTCCGCCCGGAGCCGTGCCGCCGACCCCGACAGGACGATCCGGCCGCTCTCCAGGACGTGCGCCCGGTGGGCGACGTCGAGGGCGAGATGGGCGTTCTGCTCGACGACGACCACGGTGGTGCGCTCCTGCTCGTTGACCGTCCGCACGATGCGGAACAGCTCCGCGGTGACCAGCGGGGCCAGCCCCAGGGACGGCTCGTCCAGCAGGAGCAGGCGCGGCCGGAGCATGAGCGCCCGGCCGATCGCCAGCATCTGCTGCTCACCGCCGCTGAGGCTCCCGGCCACCTGCCCCAGCCGCGCCCGCAGCACCGGGAAGTAGGCGCACACGCGTTCCAGATCGGCCTCTATCCCGTCGCGGTCCCGGCGGGTGAAGGCCCCCAGGCGCAGGTTCTCCTCGACGGTCAGCGGGGTGAACGTGCCGCGGCCCTCGGGCACGTGCGCGACGCCCAGCCGGGCGAGCGCGTCCGGCGGGCGCCCGGCCAGGGCGGTCCCGTCGAGCCGGACGCCGCCGCGCACCCGGACCATGCCCGACAGCGCGCGCAGCAGCGTCGTCTTGCCCGCGCCGTTGGGCCCGAGGATGGCGCAGATCTCCCCCCGACCCACCGCCAGGTCCACCCCGTGCAGCACTCTCGCGTCCCCGTACCCGGCGTGCAGGTCCGTGACCGTCAGGAAGTCCCCGCTCATGCGGTCCCTCCGCCCGGCCGGCCGGCGCCGGCGTGCGCCCTCCGCACCCTCCGTGCCCTGGCCCGCCCGGAACAGGCGTCCGCGTATCCTCCCCGGTGTCCGCTCCGCCCGCTCATACGGCGGCCCCGAGGTACGCCTCCATGACGCCGGGGTCGCGCCGGACCTCCTCGGGCGTTCCTTCGGCGATCCGCCGGCCGAAGTTCAGGCAGACGACCCGGTCGCAGGTGCCCATGACGAAGCCCATGTGGTGCTCGACCACGACCACCGTCACGTCGAACTCCTCGCGGACGGCGCGCAGCGTGCCGGCGAACTCCCCGACCTCCGCGGAGTTGAGCCCGTTGACGGGTTCGTCGAGCAGCAGCAGCCGGGGGCGGCCGGCCAGCGCCCGGGCGAGTTCCACCCGTTTGAGCGTGCCGAACGGCAGCCCCGCCGCGGGGTGGCCCGCGACGGCGGCCAGCGCCAGCCGGTCCAGCAGCCCGTCCGCCTCGGCGCGGAGCCGGGCCTCCTCGCGGCGCACCCGGGGCAGCCGGAGCGACGCGGCGAGGAATCCCGCCCCGCCGCGGTGGTGCGCGCCGACCAGCACGTTGTCCCGCACCGACATGCGCGGGAACAGCCCGAGGTTCTGGAAGGTCCGCGCGATGCCCGCCGCCGCGATCGCGTGCGGCGGTACGGCCAGCAGATCCGCCCCCTCGTACCGGACGGTCCCGGAGCCGGCGTCGCAGCGCCGGGTCAGGCAGTTGAACAGCGTGGTCTTGCCCGCGCCGTTGGGTCCGATGAGGCCCACCATCTCGCCGCGCCGTACGGAGAATCCCACGCCGTCCAGCGCGGTGATGCCCCCGAAGCGGACGGTGAGATCGCGCACCTCCAGCATCCGGCCTCCTGAGCGCGGCGAACGGAAGAACAATGTTCTGAAGTTGGGGTCAGCGTAGGTTCCGGGTCCGGGGACCGCATTGGGCGCGGCCGCCCAAGATGCGCCGGAAGTGTTGTCCGCCGCGCACAGCCCGCGCTCCGGACCGGTGACGAATCGTTGACCGCCCGGCTACGAAAAGGGATCATCCCGACATGCACCGTGGTCCCGGCACGGAAGCGCCCGCCACCGCGGCCTCCACCGCGCCCATCACCGCACCTACCACTGCGCCCACCATTGAGGCGGTCCGCGTCGAACGCGCGCGCATCCTCGCCGAGCTCCTCGGCGACCTGGACCGGCTGGCCGGCGCCGCGGTCGAGGCGATGCGCGCCGAGATCCCCGCCTACGCGGCCCGGGACGGCGCGTTCTGCGCCGACGTGCGGGAGCAGGTGGCCCGGCACTACCGCAGCAAGCTGGCCGTCCTGCTCGCCGACCGCACGGTGACGCCCGGGGACGTCGCCTTCACCCGCCGGGCGGCGCTGCGGCGGGCGCGGGCCGGGGTGGCCCTGGCCGACTACATCAACGCCTTCCGCGTGGGCCAGCAGGTCTTCTGGGAATCGGTGATCGAGCGCGCCGGCGCCTCCCCGGCCGGTCACGACGCGGCGCTCTCACTGGCCGCCCCGCTGATGCGCTACTGCGACTTCGCCAGCACGCACGCGGCCAACGCGTACATGGAGTTCCAGCAGTACGCCGCCGCCGAGGCGGTGCGCGAGAGCAGGGACCTGCTGGAGACGCTCCTGGCCGGGGACGCGCCCACCCGCGGCCGGCGGCTCTCCGCGGCCCAGGCCCACGGCCTGGGGCCGGACGCCTGCGTGCCGCTGCTCGTGGTGGTCGCGGTCCTGCTCCCCCGGTCCTGCGGGGCCGGTGGGCAGGACGCCGTTCCGACCGGCCCGGACCGCGGCGCCGACGCGCGGCACGCGGCGTGCGCGGCGATCGCCCGCGCCTGGGGGAACGGCGTCAGGACGCTCTCGGTCGTGCGGCACTCGGAGATCGTGGCCGTCCCCGTGCTCGGTCCGGGGACCGGTCCCGCGGAGCTGTGCGACCGGCTGCAGGCCGTACGGGAGAGCCTGCTCGGCGAGGAGATCGCCCTGGCCATGGGCGTCAGCACCGTGGTCGCCGGGACCGCCCGGATCCCGCGGGCCTACCGGGAGGCCCGCACCGCGCTGGAGCTCCTGCCCGAGGAGGGAGGGGTCGCGGCGCTGCCCAGGATCACGCCCTTCCAGTATCTGGCGCTGCGGGCCGACGACACCGCCCGGCACCTGGTGGACCCGCGGGTCTCCGCGCTCCTGGCCGAGGACCGGGCCCGCGACGGGGTGCTCACCGCCACGATCCGGGCCTTCGCCGCCGCCGACCTGAACCTGCGCGCCGCCGCGGAGCGGCTCCGGATCCATCCCAACACCGCGCAGTACCGCCTGCGGCGGATCCGCGAGCGCACCGGCCGGAACCTGCGCCGCATCGACGACCTCGTCGACCTGCTCGTCGCCATCGGGCTGCACGACTCGCTGCCGCCGGGCGCTCCCGCGAAGGAGCACCCGGGGCGGGGACGACCGGGTGCTCCCGCGTAGAAGCGCCCGGAGGAGGGGCGACCGGGTGCTCCCGCGAAGGAGCACCCGGAGCGGGGACGACCGGGCGGCCTACTTCCGGCGGACGGCGAGGAGCGCGTCGTAGGCGGGCTTGGGCGCGAGGTTCTCGTCCATGATGTTGGCCGCGCCCTCGCCCTCGAACCAGTCGGGGACCCAGGAGTGGCGGTCGGTGAAGCCCCAGACGGTGAACTCGACGCAGCGCTTGTTCGCGACGCAGGTGGAGAGCATCCGCTGGTAGTAGTCGGCCTGGGTGGCCAGTTTCTCCGCCGTCGCCGGCATCACCATGCGCACGTCGGCCTCGGTGATCGCGGCCTCCAGGCCGAGGTCGGTGAACCGGCGCATCACGCCGGCGAAGTCGCCCGGGTAGTCGTACTGGATGCCCAGGTGCCCCTGGAAGCCGATGCCGTGGATCGGCACCCGCTTGGCCTTGAGGTCCTTGACGATGCCGAGCGTGGTCTCGATCTTCTTGGCGTCCCACTCCAGGTTGTAGTCGTTGATGTAGAGCTTGGCGCGCGGGTCGGCCTGGTGCGCCCAGCGGAAGGCGTCGGCGATGTAGCCGGGGCCGAGGTGCTTGAGCCAGATGCTGTCGCGCAGCTTGCCGGTGTCGTCCACCACCTCGTTGACCACGTCCCAGGCGCGGATCTTGCCGCGGTAGCGGCCGACCTCGGTCATGATGTGGCCGCGCAGGATCTTGCGCAGTTCCTTGGCGTCGATGGCCCCGGAGTCGACGCCCTCGATCAGCCAGGCGGGGAGCTGGTTGTGCCAGACCAGGGTGTGCCCGCGCACCTGCTGCCGGTTGCGCCGGGCGTTCTCGACCACCGCGTCGGCGGCCTCCCAGTCGTACGCGCCGCGCTGGGGCTCGACCGTCTCCCACTTCATCGCGTTCTCGGCGGTGACGTGGTTGAACTCCTGGTTGAGCACCCGGCGGTAGTCGGCCTCGCCGGCGAGGGCGGTGGCGTCGACGGCCGAGCCGATGTGCACCCGGAGCGTGCGCGACAGCTCGCGCAGGTCGTCCGGGGTCCTGTCGGCGTGCGCCGGGAGGGGTGCGGCCAGCGCGAACGCGATGGCGGCCAGTCCCGACAGGAGACGTTTCATGAATGCCTCACTCGTGGTCTTCGGTGTCGATCTTGTGGCCCCCGAGGATGGTGCGACGAATCGCTGAAACTTTCGGAGATACCCCGAGATGTTTCGTGGGATGAAACGTAGATGTAACGAAGCCCCCCGTCAATGCCCCGAAATATTTCGGTCGTGTTCGCCCTGCTGGCGGGTGAAATCCCGGAGCCGGGCGGACTGTCCCGTCCCGCGCCGGGCAGGGGAGGTGGATGCGCTTCCACGCCGACCTGCACATCCACTCGAAGTACTCCCGGGCCTGCAGCCGGGACAGCGATCTGGAGCACCTCGCGTGGTGGGCCCGGCGCAAGGGCGTCACCCTGCTGGGCACCGGCGACTTCACGCACCCGGCCTGGTTCGAACACCTCCGGGAGAGTCTCGTCCCGGCGGAGCCGGGGCTGTTCCGGCTCCGTGAGGACCTGGAACGGGAGACCGCCCGCACCCTGCCCCCCGCCCTGGCCGCCGGCCCGCTCCGGTTCACCCTGTCCGTCGAGGTCGCCACGGTCTATCGCCGGGGCGGGCGCACCCGGAAGATCCACCATCTGGTGCACGTACCGGACTTCGACGCGGCGGCGGCGTTCAACCGTGCGGCCGGGCGGGCCGGGGATCTCGGCTCGGACGGGCGGCCCGTGCTCGGGATGGACTCCCGGGACCTGCTGGAGGCGACCCTGGCCTGCGGCGACGGCGCCTACCTGGTGCCCGCCCACGTCTGGACGCCGTGGTTCGGCGTGTTCGGCTCCAAGTCGGGGTTCGACACGGTCGAGGAGTGCTACGGCGACCTCTCCGGCCACGTCTTCGCGCTGGAGACCGGGCTGTCCAGCGATCCGGCCATGACCCGGCGGGTCTCCGGCCTCGACCGCCACCGGCTGGTCAGCCACTCCGACGCGCACTCCCCGCCCCGGATCGGGCGCGAGACCACGGTGTTCGAGACCGACCTGGACTACTTCGCGGTGCTGCGGGCGCTGCGGACGGGTGACGGATACGCCGGGACGGTCGAGTTCTTCCCGGAGGAGGGCCGGTACCACCTCGACGGGCACCGCAGGTGCGGGGTCCGGATGGAGCCGCGGGAGACGCGCGAGCACGGCGGGGTCTGCCCGGTGTGCGGGAAGCGGCTCACGATCGGCGTGCTGAGCCGGATCGAGGAACTGGCCGACCGCCCGCAGGACGCCCTGCCGCGGGACGCCTCCGGTTTCCGCAGTCTCGTGCCGCTGCCGGAGATCGTGGGCGAGGTCCTGGGCGTCGGCCCGCAGAGCAAGAAGGTCCTGCGGGAGATGGACGCGCTCACCGCCGCGCTCGGACCCGAGCTGGCGGTCCTGGAGGACGTGCCCGTCGGTGACATCGCGGCGCACTCCCCGCCGCTGGCGGAGGCCGTCGACCGGCTGCGCCGCGGCGAGGTCTTCCGGGACGCCGGATACGACGGCGAGTACGGCGTGATCCGGGTCCTCGGCCCCGGCGGACGGTCCGGCGGGCCGCACGGGACCGGCAGGTCGGGCGGGACCGGCAGGCCAGGCGGGTCGGGCGGGTCGGACGGGGAGTCCGCTCCCGCGCTCTTCGAGGTCGGTGAGGCCCTCTCCTCCGCCGACTGAGGCGGCGGAGGAGAGGGATCAGACCCGGGAACCGCCCAGTTCGAAGCTGGAAGGCAGGTCCGCCCGCCTGGTGATGTTCAGCTTGCGGTAGGTCCGGGTCAGGTGCTGCTCAACCGTGCTGACCGTGAGGTAGAGCTTCCCGGCTATCTCGCGGTTCGTGTAGCCGGAGGCCGCCAGGACCGCGACCCTGCGCTCGGCGTCGCTCAGGACCACGGCGGGCTCCCCCTGCTCCTGGGCCGGCGAGTCCTCGCCCCCGCCCCCGCCGTCCGACCGGGAGAGCCCCTTGACCAGGGGCTCCGCCCGGCACTCCTGAGCCACGGTCCGGGCCCGGCTGACGATCATCTCGGCGCGCCGGAACTCCCCCAGGGCGTGGTAGGCCTCGGCGAGGTCCACGAGCACCCGGGACAGCTCGTAGCGGTCCCCGGCCGACTGCAGCAGGTCTCCCGCCTGGTGGAGCAGCATCGGGCGGTGCCGCAGCTCGCCGGTGGCCGCCAGCAGCCGCATGGCCATGCCCTGGGCACGCGGCGTGGCGGGACCGCAGCGCCTGAGCTGCTCCTCGACCAGCCGGCGGGCCTCCTCCTCCCGCCCCATGCGCAGGCAGGCCTCGGCCGCCTCGACCCGCCACGGGATGAGTCCCGGCACATCGATGCCCCACTCCTCCATCAGCTCGCCGCAGAGCCGGAAATCGCGCAGCGCCAGCGCGGGGTGGTCGGTGGCCAGGCTGTACCGGCCGCGGGCGTGCAGGTAGGTCAGGCCGTAGCGCGTCTGGAACATGGCGTCGAGCACGGGACGGTCCAGCTGCGCGTGCGCGACCTCGTACCTGCCCATCGCCGCGGCGGCGACGACGAGGCTGCCCAGCGGTCCGCCCGCGGCCACGCCCCAGCTGCTGGGCGGGATGATCTCCAGCGCCGTCCGCGCGTGCTGCTCGGCGCTCGGCATGTCCCCCTGGCGGATCGCCATCTCGGCGCGGATGGCCGCCAGCCTGGCCTGCCGGCTGGGGGCGTGCCGCGAGGACGCCTCCACGCTGAACAGGTCGCACCAGGGCGCCGCCTTGTCGGGGCGCTCGCCGTACGTCAGGGCGAGCAGGGCGCTCTCCACGGTGTCCATCGACATCTCGTCCAGGCGGCAGCCGCGCAGGATCCGCTCGACCGTGTCCACCACCTTGTCCTGCGGGCCCTTGGCGAGGACCTCGGAGAGCGCGAGCGCCGTGTCCAGCCGGCGGATCGCCGCCACCGACACGATGGCGGCGTGGCCCTGCTCCGCGGTCACCGGCCGCATGTGGGACAGGAACACGGGGTGGGTCGAGCGCAGCCACGGGCGGGCGATGAGCAGCTCCGTCACCGTCTCGGGGTCCGCGGCGGCCCCGGACTCGTTCAGGTGCTCGAACACGTCCCTCGCGTCGTCGAACCTGCCGTGCCACAGCAGCGCGCGGGCGAGCACCACCGCGTCGCCTCCCCGCAGGCTGCCCCGCTGCATCGCGTCGGTCAGCTCGGCGAGATGCGCCGCGGGAGCCCCCGGGTTGATCCGCCACTCGGCCCGCACGAGCATCGTGGTGATCCTCACCCGGTCCTGCTCGTCCGTGCACTCGTGCGAGGCCAGCCGCAGGTACGCCACCGCGGACTCGACGCGGCCCTCCCGCAGCGCGCTCCTGGCCGCGTCCTCCAGGACGGGCACGACCCAGGGCCGGTCCACCCGGTCCGCCTGCAGGAGGTGGTCGGCGACGGCCGAGGCCGGCGCCCCGCCCTCATAGGCGAGTTCGGCGGCCCTGCGGTGCAGGTCCATCCTCTCCCTGGTGTCCACCTCCGCCAGTACGGCCGTGCGCGCCGCCTCGTGCCTGAACCGGCCCAGGCTGATCAGGCCCGCGGTGGTGAGGGAGCGCAGTCCCTGCGCCACGTCCCCCCGGCCGCCCCCGAGCAGCCGGTCCAGCACGTCGAGCTCGCCGAGGACCGCGAGACCGCGGGCCACCCGGACCATCCGGGGTCCGCCGCGGTGCAGGCAGGACAGCACGGCCTTGCCGTACCGGTCGCCGACGGCGGGCCCGACCGGCGCGCCGCCGGAGGAGCGCACGGAGTCCCGGTGGTCCTCCACCAGCGCCGTGATCAGCAGCGGGTTCCCGCCGCTGAACGCGTACCAGTCCTCGGAGAACCGCTCGGCCGTCTCCTGTCCCAGCTCGCGGGTGACGAACGCCGTCACCCCCGCCCGGGACAGGAGGGTGAGCGCGACCCGGCGGCAGTGGGGCTGGCGGAGCAGCTCGGTCTGGAAGAACGTCTCCGCGGAGCGGCCGTGGTCGGAGTGGCTGAAGACGACGACGATCCGCGCGAACCTGACCCGGCGTGACAGGTAGGCCAGGCAGAGCAGGGACGCGCGGTCGGCGTGGTGCACGTCGTCGACGACGATCAGCAGCGGGCAGCGCTCGGACAGCTCGAGCAGCACCATGCAGAGTGCGTGGATGATCTGGGCGTCGGCCTGCCCGAGGGTCTCCGCCTGCGGATCGCCGGACGGCATGCCGTTCATCCCGCCCGCGCCCTCGGTCAGCAGGGCCACGGCCCGCTCCCGCTCCTGCACGGTCAGCGGCGCGTCCTGGATCAGCTGCCCCAGCACGCCCAGCGGCAGGTCTCGCTCCAGGCGGGAACCCGTCGCCGTGATGGCGAGGACGCCCAGCTCGATGGCCTGTTCGGCGAAGCGGTGCAGCAGCTCGCTCTTGCCGGTCGCCACGGTGCCGCTCACCAGTGCGACCCGGCCTCTGCCCGTCGCGGCACCGGCGAGCAGCTCTTCCAGGGAGGCCAGCGCCTCGTCTCGTTCGATCAGGGCCACAGTCGGCCTCCCCCTCGTGCGGAGAAACGGTTGACGCGGATCAGAACCGCAGTTGACGGCCGGACGGGGTCCGCAGGTCCAGCTCCGCGCACGCCTTCCCCCTCGGCTTCCTGCGCCGGATGCGCCGCATGGGATCACTTCTTTCCATCATGGCCGCCCCGGAGCGGGACGACACGGAGAACGCTAGGCGGGCGCGGCTTCGGTTCGTTATCGCACCGCTATCAGCCGCGCCGGAGACTCGCCGCGCACCGCCGCCGGCGACGCTCCAGGTCCGTCAGCGCGCCGCCGCCGACCACGCGCGAGGCCCGTCATCGCGCCGCCAGCAGCCGCGCCGGAGCCGCGGCGGCCCCTGCGCTCCCCGCCGCGGGCGTGCGCCTCTGACGCGCTCTGGCGACCGCGGAGCGCACCGCCGCCAGCGAGGCCGCCTCGATCTCCTCACCGGCGCCCGCTCCCCAGACGGTCCGGCCGTCCAGCCTGCACTCGGCGTAGACGGTCACCTCCGCGCCGGGGGCCCGCCCCGGGTCCGCCCCGTGCCCCGTACGGTGCACGGCCCGCACGTCGAACCCCCAGCGGGCCAGCGCCGCGCGGACCGACTGGACGGAGTCGGCCCGCGCGGCGCCCACGTCGAACCCCGCGCCGTCGAGGTGGAGGGAGGCGGTCACCGGGTCGCCGCCGAACGCGAGCGGGACCGGCAGGCCGGAGGCCGCGAGGTACTCCCGCTCGAAGAGCTCCATGACCCGGTCCGGGGTGATCTCCCCGCCCGCCGCGTCGGCGTGCGCCTGGACCACGCCGGCGAACTCTATCTGCAGGTCGCGGGGGAGTTCGAGGCCGTGCCAGGCGCTCATGACGTAGGCCACGCCCCCCTTGCCCGACTGGCTGTTGATCCGTACGACGGCCTCGTAGGTGCGGCCGACGTCCTCGGGGGCGATCGGCAGGTAGGGCATCTCCCACGGGAGCTCCCTCCCCTCCGCCGCGGCACGCTCCTGTACGGCGAAGCCCTTCTTGATGGCGTCCTGGTGGGAGCCGGAGAAGGAGGTGTAGACCAGGTCTCCGCCGTAGGGGTGGCGCGGGTGGACGGGGATGCCGTTGCAGTCCTCCACGACCCGGCGGATCCCGTTGATGTCGGAGAAGTCGATGCCGGGGTCGACGCCCTGGGTGAACAGGTTGAGTCCCAGGGTGACCAGGCAGACGTTGCCGGCCCGTTCGCCGTTGCCGAACAGGCAGCCCTCGACGCGCTCGGCTCCCGCCAGGAGGGCGAGTTCGGTGGAGGCGACGCCCGTGCCCCGGTCGTTGTGCGGGTGGATCGACAGGCAGACGTGCTCCCGCCGGGAGAGGTTGCGGTCCAGCCACTCGATCTGGTCGGCGAACACGTTCGGCAGCGAGCGTTCGACGGTCGTCGGGAAGTTGAGGATGATCCCCCGGTCCGGCTCCGGCTGCCACACGTCCATGACCGCCTCGCAGACCTCCAGCGCGAACTCGAGCTCGGTGTCGTTGAACAGCTCGGGCGAGTACTGGAAGCCCAGGTCGCAGTCCGCCAGCGTCCGGTCGGCGTACTTCATCATCAGCCGGGTCCCCTGGACCGCGAGGTCCTTGCACTCGTCCCGGTCCATGCCGAACACCACCCGCCGGAACAGCGGCGACGTCGCGTTGTACAGGTGGATCGTGGCGCGCGGGGCGCCTTCCAGGCTCTCCACCGTGCGCCTGATCAGCTCGTCGCGGGCCTGCACGAGGACGGAGATCCGCACGTCGTCGGGGATCCTGTCCTGCTCGATCAGCACCCGGAGGAAGTCGTGGTCGTCCTGGCTGGCGACCGGGAACCCCACCTCGATCTCCTTGTAGCCCATCCCCACCAGGAGCTCGAACATGGCCAGCTTGCGGGCCGGTGACATCGGGGCGACCAGGGACTGGTTGCCGTCGCGCAGGTCGGTGGAGAGCCAGCGCGGCGCCGAGGTGACGGTCTTGCCCGGCCACGTGCGGTCAGGGAGGTTCACCGGCGGGAACGCCCGATAGCGGCTCGCCGAAGGTCTGGTGGTCTTCACTTCCGGGGTCCCTCTCTGCCGGTCTTCTGCGTCCGTCTCAGCTGTTTCGACCTCGTACTGTCGGCTCTGGCGGCCGGGGAGGCCGCAGGGCTGCTGTCGCCGCAAACGTAGGGAGGGCCGCCATCCCCTCGTTATCCGATCGCTTCCGTCCGGGCATCAGGGCGATATCAGGGCAGCTCAGACGCCCGGCCGGGCGAAGGGGCGGGTAGGGGTGCCCCGGGAGGGCCCGGCGGACGACCATGGTGGCGGGACCGTGGACGGGACCGCGAACGGGACCCGCGGACGACCCCGGCGGCGGGACCGCGGGCCCGCGCGGAGGTCGCGCATCCCCTAGCGCCCCCACCGCTGCCCTTAGCCCGGCCGGGCCACCCCGTGACATCCTTCCGGATCGTTCTGTTATGAGCGGAGCGTCCGTACGGTCCCATATGTGACCGCTAGTGAGATGCCCCGTGACCGCCCGCCCGCGAGCGGCGCCCTGCACGCGTCCCGCGCGGAGGACCACCGGGGCGGACGGCGCCGGCGGACCCGGACGGGCCCGCAGGCGCCGCCCGTGCTCCCACCCCGGAAGTCATCATGATCAAAAAAATCCTCCCCTCCTACGTGGTGTCCGTCGACACCTTCGAGGACTTCCCCGACGGGAAGCTCTTCCCCGGCGAGGAGGCCGTCGTCGGCCAGGCGGTCGAGAAACGCCGCAGGGAGTTCACGACGGCGCGGACGTGCGCCCGGAAGGCGCTGCGCATGCTCGGCAAGCCGCCGGTGGCGATCCTCCCCGGCGTGCGCGGGGAGCCCCGCTGGCCGACCGGCGTCACCGGGAGCATCACGCACTGCGCGGGATACCGCGGCGCGGTGCTCGGGGAGTCGACCCAGGTGGCGTCGATCGGAATCGACGCGGAACCGAACGAGCCGTTGCCCAACGGCGTGCTGGACGCGATAGCCCTGCCCGTGGAGAGGGAGGAGGTGGCGCGGCTGGCCCTGGCCCATCCCGAGGTGCACTGGGACCGACTGCTCTTCAGCGCCAAGGAGGCGGTGTACAAGGCGTGGTTCCCGCTGACCAACCGGTGGCTCAGCTTCGAGAACGCCTCCGTCACCGTGAACCCCCGCGACGGCTCCTTCGCCGCCCGTCTCCTCGTCGGCGGCGCGAGCGTGTACGGCGAGCCGCTCAAGGGCTTCTCCGGACGATGGCTCGCCGATCAGGGACTCCTGCTCACCGCCATCGTCGTGCCCGCGCCCGGCTCCACGCCCGGATGACGCGGCGCTCCGCCGGAGACCGTGGCTCGCGCCGAGGGAAAACGTCATAATGATCGCTACTGGCCATGTTCCTACAGACCAGGAGAAACCGTGAAGACACCAAAAAAGTGCCTCATTGGTCTTGTCGTAGGACTGGTGTTCACCCTCGCCTCCTGCGGCCTCGAACAGGCCTCGGCGGGCGCCCCTCCGGGAGAGGCGACGATCGGCGTCGGGTCGATGTACGAGCCGCAGAACCTCGACAACGCCGGCGGCGGCGGGCAGGGCGCGACCGAGGCGCTGACCGGCAACGTCTACGAGGGCCTGTTCCGGCTCACCGACGAGGGCAGGGTCGAGAACCTGCTCGCCGAGAGCCACACGGTCAGCCCCGACGGGCTCACCTACACCTTCCGGATCAGGGACGGCGTGACGTTCCACTCGGGCGCCCCCCTCACCCCCGACGACGTGGCGCACAGCATCCGGCGGGTCACCGCCGCCGCCTCCACGTCCTCGCGCAGGGGCACGCTGGACATGATCGAGAGCATCGCGGGCTCCGGCCGGGACACGGTCGTCGTCAAGCTGTCGAGCAGGTCCATCTCCTTCGTCTACAACCTGAGCCAGGTGTGGATCGTCAACGACGCGCACGAGGATCTCTCCGCCTCCGAGGACGGCACCGGCCCCTACCGGCTCGGCACCTGGAAGCGGGGGTCCTCCCTGAGCCTCGACCGGTTCGACGGCTACTGGGGCCGGAAGGCCGCCAACGCCCGGGTGGTGTTCCGCTACTTCACCGACGCGAGCGCGCTCAACAACGCGCTGCTGACGGGCGCCGTCGACGTCGTCACCGGCATGCAGAGCCCGGACGCCCTCGCGCTGTTCGACGGCGACCCCGGCTACCGGATCAGCAACGGCAAGTCGACGACCAAGCTCCTGCTGGCCTTCAACAACCGCAGGGCGCCGTTCGACAGGATGCTCGTCCGCAGGGCCGTCAGCTCCGCGATCGACGAGCGGAAGCTGCTCGACTCCATCTGGAACGGCTACGGCAGCATGATCGGATCGATGGTCCCGCCGACCGACCCGTGGTACGAGGACCTCACCCACGTGAACCCGTACGACGTGGAGCTGGCCAGGAGGCAGCTCGCCGAGGCCGGCTACCCCCGGGGCTTCACCTTCACGCTCGACACGCCCACCTACGACCCGCACCCCACGGTCGCGGCCTTCGTGAAGTCGGAGCTGGCCAAGATCGGCATCACGGTGGAGATCAACATGGTCACCGCCGACGAGTGGTACACGAAGGTGTACCGGAACCACGACTTCACCGCGACGCTGCAGGAGCACGTCAACGACCGGGACGTCCGGTGGTACGGCGACCCCGGCTTCTACTGGGGCTACGACAACCCCCAGGTCGCCCGGGAGGTGAAGCGGGCCGAGCGGGCCGGCACGGTCGAGGAGCAGACCGCGCTGCTGCGGAAGGTCGGCCGGCGGATCGCCGAGGACGCGGCCAGCAACTGGCTGTTCCTCTACCCGCAGATCGTGATCGGGTCCTCCGGCGTGTCCGGCTACCCGGTCAACGGCCTCAACGCGCAGTTCTACGTCTACGACATCGTGAAGCGCTGATCCCGCGCGATGCTCCCCTACCTGCTGCGGCGGACGCTGCTCCTGGCCGCCTCGCTGCTCCTCGCGAGCGCGGTGCTGTTCGTGCTGCTCCGGCTGCTGCCGGGCGACCCCGCCAACGCCCTGCTCTCGGTCGGGGCCACCCCGGAGCAGATCGCCGCCGTCCGGCGCGAGATCGGGTCCGACCGCCCGCTGACGGAGCAGTTCCTCTCCTGGCTCGGCCGGATGGCGGTCCTCGACCTCGGCACGTCGTTCGTCAGCGACCTCCCGGTGGGGCCGGAGATCTCCGCGCGCCTGGTCGTCACCGTGCCGCTGACCCTGCTGGCGTTCACCGTCTCCCTCCTGGTCGCGGTCCCGGTCGGCTTCGTCGCGGCCCACCGCCCCAGGAGCTGGTACGGCGCGCTGCTCAACGGCGTGTCCCAGCTCGGGGTCGCGGTGCCGGTCTTCTGGATCGGGATGCTGCTCGCCACCGTCTTCTCCCTGCACCTGCGGTGGCTGCCGGCCGGGGGGTTCCCGCAGGACGACTGGGCCGACCCGGCCGGCGCCCTCGCCTCGCTGGCGCTCCCCGTCGCCACGGTCGCGCTGGTCATGTCCGCCTCCCTGATCCGCTACGTGCGCTCCGCCGCCCTGGACGTCCTGGACAGCGACTACCTGCGGACGGCCAGGGCGCTGGGCTGCTCGCTGCCCGGGGCGATGTGGCGGCACGGTCTGCGCAACGCCGCGGTGCCCGTCGTGTCGGTCCTCGGCCTCGAACTCGCGACCACCTTCCTGGGCGCCGTCGTCGTCGAGAGCGTGTTCGCCCTGCCCGGACTCGGCAGCATGCTGGTCAGGGCGTTCGCACAGCACGACTACCCGGTGATCCAGGGCGTCCTGGTCGTCGGCACCCTCGCCGTCCTGCTGGCCGGCCTCCTCGCCGACACGGCCCAGCGGATCATCGATCCGCGGTTGCGCGACACCGCGGGCGGAGGCCGATGGTGAGCGCCCGGCGCGAACCGAAACCGATGGCGAGCGCCCGACGCGGGCGGAGGCCGATGGCGAGTGCCCCGCGCGAACGGGGTCCCGGCACGAAACGCCGGGTGCGCTCCCGCACCCTCGCCGCCGGCTGCGCCCTGGTCGGCGCGGTCGCCCTGACGGCGCTCGTCTCGCTGGTCTGGCTCCCCTACGACCCGGCCGACACCTCGGGAGGGCGGCTCGCCCCTCCCGGAGCGGCCCACCCGCTCGGCACCGACAGGCTCGGCCGGGACCTGCTGACCCAGGTGATGATCGGGGCCCGGATCGCCCTGGCGGCCGGGCTGGGGGCGACCGCGGTCGGCGGCGTGCTCGGCGTCGCCGCCGGGCTGGCCGGCGGGTTCGCCACCCGCTGGCTGGACGACGCCTTCGCGGTCCTGTCCGACATCCTGATCGCCTTTCCCGTCCTGCTCCTGGCCATGCTCATGGTCGCCGCCCGGCAGGCCTCCCTGGGCCCCGCGATCCTGGCGATCGGCCTGGCGATGTCCGTCACCGTCGCCCGGCTGACCCGGATACTGGTCAAACGGGTGCTGGCTCAGGACTTCATCACGGCGGCGCGCACCTCGGGCACGTCCTGGCCCCGGATCACGGTCGAGCACGTGCTGCCGAACATCTGGCCCACGCTCCTGGTGAGCCTGGCGCTGCACCTGGGCGTGGCCGTGCTCGCCGAGGCGACCCTCTCCTATCTGGGGCTGGGCGCGGCTCCGCCGAACGCCTCCTGGGGCCGCATGCTGCGGGAGGCCCAGACGACGGCGTTCACCGCCCCGGTCGGCGTCATCGCGCCCGGCGTGCTGCTGGCCGTACTCGTCGTCGGCGCGAACCTGGTGGCCGACGGGGTCCGGGACGTCGCGGACCCGGCCAGGAGGAGGTCATGACGGACCTGCTGGCGGTCGACGGGCTGGGCGTGCGCTCGGCGACCGGCCGCGTGCTCGTCTCCGGTCTGTCCTTCTCGATGCGCGCGGGCGACCGGCTCGGTCTCGTCGGCGAGTCGGGCTCGGGCAAGACGCTGACCGCGCTGGCGATCGCGGGCCTGCTGCCCGCCGGGATGACGGCGTCCGGCAGCGTCGTGCTGGACGTCCCCAGCCTGCCCCGGACCGAGGTCGTCGGGGCGGCGGAGCGGCGCCTGAACCGGCTGCGCGGGCGCGGCGTGACCGTCGTCTTCCAGGAACCCCTGGCCGCACTGGACCCGCTGATGCCGGTCGGCCGCCAGGTCGCCGGACCGCTCCGGCGCCGGTCGGGGCTGCGCGGCGCCGCCCTGCGCCGCGCGGTCCTCCGGGCGCTGGCCGAGGTACGGCTGGCCGACCCGGAGCGGATCGCCGGGGCCTACCCGCACGAGATCTCCGGCGGGCAGCGGCAGCGGGTCGCGATCGCGACGGCCCTCGCCTGCGAACCGGCGCTGCTGATCGCCGACGAGCCCACCTCGTCCCTCGACGTGACGGTGCAGGCCGAGGTGCTGGCGCTGCTCGGCGACCTGGTCGGCGCGCGGGGCACGGCCCTGCTGTTCATCGGCCACGACCTCGGGGTCGTCACCGGCGTCGCGGACAGGCTCCTGGTGATGAAGGACGGCGCGGCCGTCGAGTCGGGGACCGCGCGGGCCGTCACGTGCGAGCCGTCCCACCCCTACACCCGCGAGCTGGTGGCCGGCGCCCGCCGGCTCGACGACGCGCTGGGCGGGATGCTCCGGTGACCCCTCCCCTCCTGGAGGCCCGCGGTGTGGGCTTCGCGCACCGCGGCGGACCGCCCGTGCTCACCGACGTGTCCGTCTCCGTCGACGCCGGGGAGAGCGTGGCGCTGGTCGGCGAGTCCGGCGCGGGCAAGAGCACCCTGGTGCGCCTGCTGCTCGGCCTGGGCAGGCCCGGCAGCGGCCGGATCCTCTTCGAGGGAGCCGGCCTCTCCCCGCGGGACCAGCGGTTCCGGCGCGCGGTCCAGCCCGTGTTCCAGGATCCCTACTCCTCCCTCGACCCCAGGCAACGGGTGGACAGGATCGTCTCCGAGCCGCTCCGCTCGCTCGGACTGCTTCCCGGGAGGGCACGACGCGCCGAACGGGAGCACCGGGTCGCGGAGGCGCTGCACGCGGTCGGGCTGCCCGGGGAGGCCGCGCGCCGCTACCCGCACGAGTTCTCCGGCGGGCAGCGGCAGCGCATCGCCATCGCGCGTGCGATCGTCTGCCGTCCCCGGATCCTGCTGGCGGACGAACCGGTCAGCGCGCTGGACGTCTCCACCCGGGTCCGCCTCATCGACCTGCTGGCCCGGCTGCGGGAGGAGCACGGCCTGGGGATGCTGGTCGTCTCGCACGACCTCGCCGTGGTGGCGGCCCTGTGCCGGCGTGTCGCGGTGCTGGAACGCGGGCGGATCGTGGAGCAGGGGGACACCGCCGCCGTGCTCGGTTCCCCCCGCCATCCGTACACGCGGCGGCTCGTCGCCGGCGTGCCGAGACTGCCTCCCCGCGCCTGACCGGGCCACATCAGGCGCCTCGGTGTTCTCAGGCGTCCTTGATGTCGCAGAGCACCGCGCCGGAGGTCACCGTCTGCCCCACCTGCGCG
>BMQD01000033.1 GCA_014647935.1 Planomonospora parontospora | reverse complement strand
AGCCCTTGCCGGCGTCCCCGGCCCGCGCCGCCTCGATGGTGGCGTTCAGGGCCAGCAGGTTGGTCTGCTCGGCGATCGAGGTGATCGTCTTGATGACCGAGCCGATCTCCGCCGACGAGGCGCCGAGCTTGGCGACGGTCTCGTTGGTGGAGGTGGCCACGGTCACCGCCTGGGAGGCCACGGTGGCGCCCTCGTTGGCGTTGTGCGCGATCTCCCGGATCGACGCGCCCATCTCCTCGGTGCCGGCCGAGACGGTCTGCACGTTGTGCGAGACCTGGCCGGCCGCGGCGGCGACGTTGCCGGCCTGGGTGGAGGCCTCGTCCGCGCTGGCGGCGATGCGGTCGCTGACGCCCGACAGCTCGGTCGAGCTGGCGGCCAGCGTGTCGGCGCTGGTGGCCAGCTCCTCGATGGTCTGGCGGAGGGAGTCCCCGGCCTGGTTGACCGCCACCGCCATCTCGCCGACCTCGTCGCGGGAGGACACCTCGGCCCGCTCGGTCAGGTCGCCCCTCGCCACCGCGTCCAGGACGCGGGAGACCGCGCCCAGCGGGCGGACGATCAGCCGCGACACCACGAGCGCCAGTCCCAGCGCGAGCAGCAGGCCGCCGGCCAGCAACGCGAGGATCAGGGTGCGGGCGCTGCCGTAGCCGTCCTCGGCCGCGGCGGTCACCGCCTCGGCGTCGGCCTCCTCGAACTCCGCCAGCTCCTCCATCGCGGTGTTCATCTGCGTGGAGGCCGCGACGAACTCGGTCACCACCTGGGCGCTGTCGGTGGGCATGGCGAACCCGGCCGGAGGCTTCTCCCCCATGAAGGCGACGTTGCGGAGGGTCTGGTACCTCTCCCACGCCTCCTCGTAGCCGGTCAGGGTCTTCTGCCAGGCCGCGGAGGCGGGGGCGTCCTTCTTGTAGTCCGCGAACGCCTCGTCGACGTTCGCGGTGTACTCCTTCATCAGGTCCATCGCCTTCGCCTTGGTCGCGGGGTCGGGGATGGCGACGAAGCCCGTGGTGGCGTCGTACATGTTGGCCATCTGGCCGCGCAGCTCGGTGAGGTGGAGCACCCGGTGGACGTTGACCTGCTTCATCGACTTCAGGTCGTCGTTGAGGCCGCTCAGCCGGCTCAGCGCCACCGTGCTGACCCCGGCGCCCATGACGGCGACGATGCCCACGGAGGCGAGGATCTTGGTGCTGATGCGGCGGTCGGCGAACCACCCCAGCAGGCGGTTGCGGTTCGCGCTCACGACGGGGCGCGCGTTGTCTACGGACGTGCCGGTCACGTTCAGGTCCTTTCCAGTGCGAGACCGAGAGCTGCCGGGGTTGCCGTCAGACAGCCATCTCGGTCTCCCATCGGCGGCCGGACCGGTGAGATGAGGGGTCGGGGCGTCAGCCCCGGCCGTCTCCCGCGGTCAGCGCCGCGACCGGCGCGGGCGGGAGTTCGCCCGCGGGGACCGGGACCGCCGGCGGCGGCTCCGTCCTGTCGGCGGCGCGGCGGCCGGGCGGGTGCACCCGGTCGACCGACACGCTCATGACGCCGCCCTTCTCACCGCCCTTCTCGCCGGCCTCGGACGGGTCCTCGGCCCCGTAGGAGGCGGTGATCCGGCGCAGGGCGCCGATCATGAGGGCGCTGACCGCCACCGCGATCAGGTAGCGCGTCAGGGCCGTGGCGACGTCCAGGTCCTGCAGCACGAAGGCGTGCCACAGCGCCGGCGCGTCGAACACCAGGGCCAGCAGCAGCGTCGGCAGGCTAGTCACCGGCATTGGCGGCCGCCGTCCTGCGCGCGCGGATCTGCATGTTCATCACGTACCGGCGGATGATCTGCGCCTGCGCCTCCGGCGGGTCGTAGATGACGACCGCCACGACGGCGTCGCCCCCGGCCTCCGAGATGGTCAGCACGTTGCCCGCCAGCGCCACGAGGTTGTCGTCCAGCACCATCTTGACCATCACGTCCTGCTCGGCGGAGAGCCCGGCCGAGGTCCCCTGGCAGCGCGCTCCGCGCTCGGAGATGTCGACGAACCGGCCGTGGAACACCTCCCGGCCGCTGGCCAGGTCGAGCAGCCGGACCGGCTCTCCTCCGGCCACCCGTACGGCGTTGCGCCGGCTGAAGTAGTCCACGGTGCCCTCGGCCTCGATGGCCCAGAGGGCGACCCGGTCGCGCACGGACGCGGTGAACGTGCCGGGCGCGGTGTACAGGCCGCGGGGGCCGGTCCAGCGCACGAACACCTCCTCGCCGGGTTCCGGCACGTCGATGTCCCCGGCGCCGCGCGGCGCGGCCACCATGAGGATCAGCCCGTCGGTGTCCTCCACCCGCGTGGGGTAGACCCTGCCGTCCTGCAGGGCGATCTCCACGAGGGAGTTGACGTCGGGCAAGCTAACGGATGTCACGACTGCTTCTCCTCCAGCCGCTCGCACAGCAGGGCGGCCCACGCCTGCGCGGTGCCGGGCCGGTCCGCGAGATGGGAAACGGGGATGTCCAGGTCCAGGACGCTCGCCGGGTCGCCCGTGGCGGCCACGGCGTTCACCGCGATGGCGTCCACCTTGCCGAGCGTGCGCAGGTGGCGCGCGGTGTCGGCGGTCTTGCGGGTCGCGTCGACGACCGCCCACACGGCGGTCGCGCCGAGGCCGTCGGCGATCGCGCGCGCCCACTCGCCGTTGCCCTGCTCCGGGGTGGAGTCCACGACGACGACGTACGGCACGTCGTCGCGGTGGATCTTCCGCGCCCGCTGCTGGGCGGACCTCGGGCCGTTCAGCAGGCGCGTGTTGTGGATGCCGGTCCCGGCGGTGGAACGGGCCGCCAGCAGGACCTGGGCGGGGCCCACGTTCAGCAGGCGGGCGGCCTTCTCGGCCACGTGCAGGGCGGCGTGCGTCTCGCCGACGATGACGAGCACGTCGCCGGGGCCGCGCGGCGCCGGGGGCGCCTCGGGCAGGTCGGCCAGGGCGCGCTTCACCGCGGTGTACATGTCGGGGCCGACGGCCTGACGCGCCATGCGCGCGGGCAGGCCCAGCTCGGTGAGCGCCCGCTCGAACGGCCGCTCCTGCTCGACGACGGGCGGCTGGAAGGCCCGGGGCACGACCGCGCCGGACCGCTCCGGCCCGGCCGCCGGCGCCTGGTAGGCGCGGGCCGGCAGGGCGCCGGTCGCGCCGGTGTCGCCGTCGCGCTGCAGGGAGGCGAGCATGTCGGCGAAGGCCCGGTTCTCGGTGCCCGTCTCGACGACGAAGTCCTCCGGCACGAGCGGCACGGCCGGCGCCGCCGGCAGGGTCTGCACCGTGGGCGCGGCCGGGGCGGCGGCGTGCGTCGGGACGTTCGCCTGGGCGGGTACGGCCTGCGCCAGGTTGAGGGAGACGCTCGGCGCCGCCGCGGCGGGGCGCTGCGGCGCGGCCGCGGCCGCCGGCGGGGCGGCACGGGAGCCGGTGAGGCTCAGCCTCCGCTCCTGCTCCTCCGCGCGGGCCAGCAGCACCGTCATCGGGTCCGCGGGCGCGGCCGGGGCGGCGGGCGCCGCCTGGGGCGCGGACGCCGGAGCGGCGGGACGCTCGGCCGGGTCGGGCACCTCGACCGTCAGCTCGTAGCGCTGGCGGGCGAAGAACCCGGCGAACCCGCCGGTGCGGACGCGGTCGGCCGACACGATGGAGACGCCCGGCCCGTGCTCATCGCGGACCTGGGACAGCAGCTCCTCGATGTCGGATCCCTCAAGCAGCAAGCGCTTCGGCATCGGTCACGACTCCCAGGGTTTCCACGCGGAACGGGCATTCCGCGATCTCGGCATAGGACAGGAGGGGCAGGCGGGGCGCGCCGAACTTCAGCAGGCGGCGCAGGGGCATCCGGAGCTGGGGCGAGCAGACCAGCACCGGGCTGATGCCCTGCTGCTCGGCGGCCTCGGAGAGCTGGGCGGCGTGGCCGATCACGGCCTCGGCGCGGGCGGTGTCGAGGATCAGCTGCACGCCGCTCTCGGTGGGCCGCAGCGACTCCAGAAGCGCGTGCTCCAGCCGCGGGTCGAGCGTGAGCACCGGCAGCCCGCCGTCGGCGGCGTGCCGGGCGGCGATGGCCGGCCCCAGCGCGGAGCGGGCGGCCTCGTAGAGCGCGTCGGCGTCGGAGGTGTTCTTGCCCGCCAGGGACAGGGCCTCGAAGATGCGGACCAGGTCGCGGATGGAGACGCCCTCGTCGAGCAGCGACTGCAGGACCGTCTGGATCTGGCCCAGGCTGAGCAGCGCCGGGGTGAGCTCCTCCACCACGATCGGGTGCGTGCGCCGTACGACCTCGACCAGGGCGCGGACGTCCTCGCGGCCCAGCAGGCGGCTGGCGTTGGCGCGGACGATCTCCGACAGGTGGGTGATGATGACGGAGGCGCGGTCGACCACGGTGGCGCCGGTGAGCTCCGCCTGGTGGCGCAGCTCGGCGGGGACCCACTTGCCCTCCAGGCCGAACACCGGCTCCTGACCGGCCCGGCCGGGCAGGGCGTCCAGCCCGTCGCCGATGGCCAGCACGGTGCCGGGCGGGGCCTGGCCGCGGGCGACCTCCACGCCGTTGACGCGGACCACGTACGTCGACAGGGACAGGTCCAGGTCGTCGCGGGTGTGCACGGGCGGCATGATGACGCCGGTCTCCAGGGCGATCTTGCGGCGCAGCGCGCGGACCCGGTCGAGCAGGTCGCCACCGGCGGCGTCGACCAGGTCGATGAGGTCGGGGGCCAGGGCCAGCTCGAGCGGGTCGACCCGGATCTCCCCCATGAGCGACTCGGGGGAGTCGGGCGCCGGTCCGGCGAGCGCGGCGGCGTCCTCCTCGTCGTCCTTCGCGGCCGGCGCGACGGGCACCCGCTGGGCGAGGAACAGCACGGTGCCGCCGATGAGGAGGAAGGGCAGCTTGGGCAGGCCGGGGATCAGGGCCAGCGCCAGAGCGGCGCCGCCGCCGATCTGCAGGGCCCGCTTCTGCGCGCCGAGCTGGCCGATCACCGTGCTGCCCATGTCGCCCTCGCCGCTGGCGCGGGCGACCATGAGGCCGGTGGCGACCGAGAGCAGCAGGGCCGGGATCTGGGAGACCAGACCGTCGCCGATGCTGAGCAGGCTGTAGGTCTCGATGGCCTCGCCGGCCGGCATGCCCTTCTGCACCACGCCCACGGCGAAGCCGCCGACGAGGTTGATGAAGGTGATGATGATGGCGGCGATGGCGTCGCCCTTGACGAACTTCGAGCCACCGTCCATCGAGCCGTAGAAGTCGGCCTCGGCGGTGACCTCGTGGCGGCGCTTGCGCGCCTCCGCCTCGTCGATCAGGCCGGCGTTGAGGTCGGCGTCGATGGCCATCTGCTTGCCGGGCATGGCGTCGAGGGTGAAGCGCGCGCCGACCTCGGCGACGCGCTCGGCGCCCTTGGTGATGACGATGAACTGGATGATGACCAGGATCGTGAAGATCACGACGCCGACGATGAGGGAGCCGCCGACGACGAAGTGGCCGAACGCCTCGATGACGTTGCCGGCGAACCCGTCGAGCAGGACCAGGCGGGTCGCGCTGATGTTCAGGGCCAGCCGGAACAGCGTCAGGACGAGCAGCAGCGCGGGGAAGGAGGAGAACTCCAGCGGCCGCTTCACGTTCATGCTCACCACGACCACGATCAGCGCGATGGTGATGTTCGCGGCGATGAGGAGGTCGAGCAGGACCGTCGGCAACGGGATGACCATCATCACGACGATCAGAACCACGCCGATCGGAACAGCCATCTGGCTGATTCCCCTGGGCAATGCGGTGCCCCCTCCGCTGCTCGCATGGAACGTCCGGCCGGTCTGCTCCGTGGCCGCGCACGCCGTCCTGGCGAATTCCCCCATCGGCCCCCGCCGTACGGTCCTGAGGATTTCCGCCCGTGCGGCGTGCGGAAAAAGGGAAGCCCGAACAGCCGCGACGCCGGTGGGCGCGCCGCGGCTGGGCCGGGGAGAGGGTCAGGCGACGGCCAGGTCGCCCTCACCGGACTCGGTGGACCGCCCGGCGCCGGCCAGGTCGAGGGCGAGGCGGTTCACGACGCGCTCGGCCGCCCGCCCGTCCCCGAACGGGTTGACGGCGGTCGCCATCCGCTCGTACGCGGCGCGGTCGTCGAGCAGGCGGTGGGCGGCGCCGATGACGTCGGCCGGCTCGGTGCCCACCAGCAGCGCGACGCCGGCGTCCACCGCCTCGGGCCG
Source organism: Planomonospora parontospora (assembly GCA_014647935.1). Classification (GTDB taxonomy): domain Bacteria; phylum Actinomycetota; class Actinomycetes; order Streptosporangiales; family Streptosporangiaceae; genus Planomonospora; species Planomonospora parontospora. The sequence goes on along the minus strand of BMQD01000033.1, from coordinate 37,942 downwards.
CTCGGTCGTGGTGCGCAGCACCAGCACCGGCTTGCCCAGCGTCGGCGCCTCCTCCTGGACGCCGCCGGAGTCGGTCAGGACCAGGTCGCAGGCGGCGAGGGTGGCGGCGAAGTCGAAGTAGTCCAGCGGCTCGACCAGCTTGACGTGCGGCAGGCCGTCCAGGACGGGCAGCAGCGCCTCCCGTACGGCGGGGCTCTTGTGCAGCGGGAGCACGATCTCCACGTCGGGCCGTCCGGCCAGTTCCCCCAGGGCCTCGGCGATGCCGTGCATGGTGCCGCCCTGGTTCTCCCGGCGGTGCAGGGTCACCAGGACCCGCCGGCGGGAGGTGACGAACGCCGACCGGCCCTCGCCGCGCTCCAGCACCCACAGCAGGTTGTCGATGACGGTGTTGCCGGTGACCTGGATGTCGCCCGCGGGCACGCCCTCGGCCCGCAGGTTCGCGGCCGAGCCCTCGGTGGGCGCGAAGTGCCAGCGCACCATGGGCGCCACCAGGCGGCGGTTGAGCTCCTCCGGGAAGGGGTTGCCGATGACGCCGGTGCGCAGTCCCGCCTCCACGTGCGCGACGGGCACGCCCTCGTAGAAGGCGGCCAGGGCGCCGGTCATCGCCGTCGTCGTGTCGCCCTGGACGACCACCACGTCGGGCCTGTCGTCGCGTACGGCCTCGCCCAGGCCGCTGATCAGCCGGGCCGTCAGGCCCGACAGCCTCTGCCGGTCGCGCATGACGGCCAGGTCGCGGCTGCTGTCCATGCGCAGGCGCTGCAGCATCTGGTCGAGCATCTCGCGGTGCTGGCCGGTGGAGATCACCATGGGTTCGAACAGGGGGGACGCGCTCATCGCGCGCAGCACCGGGGCGAGTTTGATGGCCTCCGGCCGGGTTCCGAGGACGAGTGCCGCACGGATGCGGTCCCCTCGGCGGGGGAGGTGGGTCGCGGGCATCGGCGGGAGACTCCTGACCTTCGGTGACGTATCGCGGAGACCCCTGGCCGCGCGGGTGGCGGCCACGGGGATCCCACGCCTCCGATCGGCCGGGAACGCGCCGGGCTTAGCCGGAACCCTCAGATCCGTCCGTGGCCGCGCCGATGGGGGATGCACGTCTGTCACGCGCCGGGATACCAGGAAATCGGAGGAATTGAGGGGAATGGAGGGAGTCGTCTACGTCCTGCTCTTCTCGCTGTCCACGATGGTGGCCTGCGCCGTGGCGGTCGTCGCCTGGCGCCGTCGGCGCTCGGCACCCGCGGTCGGCACGGTGGCGGTCGTCTCGGCGAGCACCGCGGTCTGGTCCGGCACGGCCGTGTTCGGCCGCCTGGTCCCGGTCCCGGAGCTGGTCGCGCTGACGGGTGCCGCCGCCATGATCGCGGTGTCCGTCATGACCTCGGCGTACCTGTGCCAGTCCCTGGCCGTGGCCGACCGCGGCTGGCGGCTCTCGCGCCGGACGGCGCTGTGGCTCTCGGCCGAACCCGCGCTCTTCGCGGTCGTGCTCCTGACCGACTCCTGGCACCGGCTCGTCATCTCCTCCGCCGGACTGGACGGCGCGGGCGACATCGTGGTCCGGTTCGGCCCGCTGTTCTGGGCGCACACCGCCTACGGCGCCGCCCTGGTCGTCGCGGCCACCACGCGGCTGACCCGCGCCTGGCTGCACGGCCCGCGCTCCCAGCGCCGGCTGTACGGGTTCGTGCTGCTGGGGAACGTCCCCTCCGCGCTGGGCGGTGTCGCCAGCCTGCTGGGGGTGACCGGGACGGTCGGGGCGGCCCCCCAGGTGGTGGCCCCGCTCGGGTTCTGCGCCAGCGCGGCCCTGACCTACTGGGCCCTGGCGCGGCTGTCGCTGCACGAGCTGGTGCCGGTGACGCGCACCCACCTCTTCGACATGATCAGCGACGTGGTCGTCACGGCCGACGGCTCCGGCCGCGTCCTGGACGTCAACCCGGCGGCCGACCGGCTGGCGCGCCGGCTGGCGCCGGGCCTGCCCGACCGGCTGGTGGGGCTCCCGATCACGGCGGTCCTGGGCGGCATGCCGGTCGCGGACCGCCTGGAGGACGGGCTGGAGGTCAGCCTGGCCGTCACCGACGCCGAGGACCGCACGGTGGACCTGGACATGCGGGTCAGCGCGCTGAACGACAGCCGGGGCGAGCCGGTGGGCTGGGCGGTCGTGGCCCGGGACGTGACCGCGCTCAACGACCAGCGGCGCGAGCTGCAGGAGACCAACGACCGCCTGCACGAGCAGGTGGCCACGATCGAGGCGCTCCGGGCGAACCTGGCCGAGCAGGCGGTGCGCGACACGCTGACCGGACTGCACAACCGCCGGTTCCTGATGGAGTCGCTGCAGCGGCAGATGCGGCTGGCGGCGGCCGAGGGTTCTCCGCTGAGCGTGGCGCTGCTGGACATCGACCACTTCAAGCAGATCAACGACCGCTACGGGCACGGGGCGGGCGACCAGGTGCTGGCCCGGTTCGCCAAGCTGGTGAGCGGGCGGATCCGGGCCGACGACGTGGTGGCCCGCTACGGCGGCGAGGAGTTCGTCATCGTGCTGCCCGGGGCCACCGGCGAGCAGGCCCTGGAGCGGGTGGACGCGCTGCGCGCGTGGGTGGCGGCCGGGCGGATGCCGGCGGCGGGCCGGACGCTGACGGTGACGTTCAGCTCGGGGGTCGCGACGCTGACCGGCAAGCAGAGCCCCGAGGAACTGCTGCACGCCGCCGACGAGGCCCTGTACGAGGCCAAGCGGGCCGGCCGCAACCAGGTGAAGCTCGCCGCGGCGGAACCGGACCCGTCCGCCGCCGCCGCCTGAACACCCGGCCGCCTGAGCACCCGGCCGCCTGAGCACCCGATCCCCTGAACACCGGGTCCCCTGAGCACCCGATCCCCTGAACACCCGGCCGTCCGGGCGTGCCCGCGGCGGAGCGCTCCCGATCACCGCGGGCCCGCGGAGGGGCGCGGATCGTTGCCGATCCGCAACCGGTCATACATGAGAAAGGCTCAGCTCACGCGTTCCGTGCCCGATGGGCCGACTGCCACCGGCATGGCCGGCGGCCGGGATCTTCTTGAAGGGACATGGCGCCGATGAACCACGCGTCAGGCGGACGGGCGCGGCAGGAGGCCGCGCCGTCCGCGAACACGCCGCGGCGCAGGGCCGTCCTGCGCACCGTGGCCAACATGCCGATCTCACGCAAGCTGCTGCTGCTCGTGGCGCTGGGCTGCTCGGTCGCGGCGGTCGTCGTCGCGGTCGGCCTGTCCGGGCTCGGCAGCGTCGACCAGCGGGTCGAGGAGATCTACCGCGGCAACCTGGAGCCGTCCGCGCAGCTCTCGAAGATCAACTCCGCGGCGCTGCAGGTCCAGAACAACATCGCCAACCTCGCCCTGTCCGACGGGCCGGTGGCCCGCAAGTCCTTCCTCGACGGGATCGAGCAGGCCGACGGACAGCTCACCGAGGCGCTGGAGACCTACCGCACGTCGGTCAGCGAGGACGCCCAGCGCGAGCTGGTCGACCGGTTCGACATCTGGTGGACGGCCTACCGCACCATCCTGGAGAACCGCCTGCTCCCGCTCGCCGAATCCGGCGCCGAGGCCGACTTCCAGCAGGCCTTCCTCGGCGACGGGCAGACCACCAGCGCCAACGCGATGGCGGCCCTGGAGGAGCTGCTGCAGTACGAGCAGACCAGCGGCGCCGCCGCGGCGGCCGCGGCCCACTCCGCGCACGACACCGCGCGCAACCTCATGCTCGCCGCCCTCGTGGCCGGCCTGCTCGTCGCGCTCGCGCTCAGCCGCTACATCGCCGGCCTGATCGTCAAGCCGCTCCGGCGGATGCACAAGGTGCTCCAGGCGCTGGCCGGAGGCGACCTCACCGCCCAGGTCGAGACCGCGCAGCGCGACGAGGTGGGCGAGATGGCGCAGGCCCTGGCGGTCGCGACCGCCAGCACCCGCGACGCGGTCCGCGCGCTCGGCGAGAACTCCGAGGCGCTGGCCGCCGCCGCCGAGGAGCTCGCGGCGATCAGCTCGCAAATGGGCGCCAGCGCCGGTCAGGCCTCCGGCCGCGCCGAGGGCGTCGCCGACGCCGCCAACCAGGTCAGCGCGCACGTGGCGGCGGTCGCCGCCGGCGCCGAGGAGATGGGCGCGTCGATCCAGGAGATCTCCCGCAACACCGCCGAGGCCGCCCACGTGGCCACCCGCGCGGTGAACATCGCCAGGTCGGCGAACGACACGATCGCCAAGCTCGGCGCGTCCAGCGCGGAGATCGGCGACGTCGTCAAGACCATCACCTCGATCGCCCAGCAGACCAACCTGCTCGCGCTCAACGCCACCATCGAGGCCGCCCGCGCCGGCGAGTTCGGCAAGGGCTTCGCCGTCGTGGCGCAGGAGGTCAAGGACCTCGCCCAGGAGACCGCGAAGGCCACCGAGGACATCGGCCGCCGGGTGCAGACCATCCAGGCCGACACCGGCGCGGCGGTCTCCGCCATCAGCGAGATCACCGACGTCATCGCCCAGGTCAGCGAGTACCAGGAGACCGTGGCCGCCGCCATCGAGGAGCAGGCCGCGACGACCCGGACGATGAGCCGCAGCGTCGCCGACGCGGCGGCCGGGTCCAGCGGCATCGCCGCGAACATCGACGGCGTCGCCGACGCCACCGACATGGCCAGCCAGGGCGTGGCCAGCACCACCGAGGCCGTCAGCGAGCTGGCGGGCATGGCCGCCCGGATGCGCACGCTCGTGTCGCGCTTCACCTACTGATCCGGCCGGCGAGCGGTTCCCCAGGCCTCGAACGGAGACGACAGACAATGCGCAAGTACCGACGTGTGACGGCCGCGGCGGCCGCGGCCCTGGCCGGGACGATCCTGACCGGCTGCGGCGTCCTGCCGGGATCCGGCGGCGACGAGCCCGCCGCCGCGGCGAAGGCGGCCGGACGGGTGGCCCTGCTGCTGCCCGAACGCGCCGCGAGCCGCTACGACGCGGCGGACGCGCCGTACTTCTCGCAGCGGCTCAAGCAGCTCTGCCCCGGCTGCGAGATCGACTACCGCAACGCCGAGCAGGACGCCGACGAGCAGCTGGCCCAGGCCGAGGAGGCCCTGGAGGAGGGCGCCGAGGTGCTGGTGCTCACGCCAGTCGACAGCGCCGCGGCCGCGAAGATCGTGGAGAGGGCGCACGACCGCGACGTGCCGGTCATCTCCTACGACCGCCTGGTGCTCGGCACCGCCGTCGACTACTACGTCTCCTTCGACAACGCGAAGGTCGGCCGGCTGCAGGCGGAGTCGCTGCTGTCGGCGCTCGGCGGCAAGGCGGGCAGCGGCGAGATCCTGTGGATCAACGGCTCCCCGACCGACAACAACGCCACCCTGTTCAAGCAGGGCGCGCACGCGACGCTCGACGGCAAGGTCCGCATCGCGGCGGAGTTCGACACCCCCGAGTGGAACCCGGACAACGCCAAGGCCTGGACCGCCCGCACGCTGCCGTCCCTGCGCGGCCGCGACCTGGTCGGCGTCTACGCGGCCAACGACGGCACGGCGGGCGGCGCCATCGCGGCGATGAAGGCGGCCGGGCTGCCGGCCGTACCGGTCACCGGGCAGGACGCCGAGATCGCCGCGCTCCAGCGCATCCTCGTCGGACGGCAGCACATGACCGTCTACAAGGCGGTGCGGATGCAGGCGGAGAAGACCGCCGAGCTGGCGTTCGCGCTGCTGCGCGGCGAGAAGCCGGAGGCCGGCGCCACGGTGGACAACGGCGCCGGAGCGGTGCCGTCCGTCCTGCTCGACCCGGTCGCCGTCACCAAGGAGACCATCAAGGAGACCGTGGTCAAGGACGGCTACGTCACGCCGGGCGCGCTGTGCGCCGGCGCCTACGCCGACGCCTGCTCGGCCGCCGGCATCGGCTGACCCGCCGGGCCGGCCGACCGGGCGCCCGGGTCGGCCGCCGGCTCGGTCACCCGGTCGACCGGCCACTCGACCGGTCGGTGGCGGAGGCCCGTGGAGCCCTGCCGAGGCGTACGGGGATCCGCGCCTGCCCGACCCCCCGGCCGGGCAGGCGGCGCCGGTCTGGGGCCGGACCCCGGGCCGGAGCCTGACCGGACTCCTTCCCCGGAGGCGGTCCCCGGCCCGACCATCCGAAGAAAAGATGACGATTCAATTGCATAAATCATTGGTCGTCATGCTATTTGGCTCTTTACGTGTTTTGCCGGATCCGCTGGGCCGATGCCGGACCCGACCCGCGGTCCCGTCGGCGCTGGGGGCGGATTCGGCCGGTCGCGGGGCGCTCTGCCTGCCGGGGCCGGTTCAGCCGCTCAGGGCGGCCGGGTTCACCAGCGCCTGGACGGCGACGAAGACCGCCACGGCGAAGACGAGGTAGGCGAACCAGCGGCGCAGCCGTACCGGGTCCAGGCGGCGGCCCAGCCGGGCGGCGGCCAGCGACCCGGCCACCGCCGCGGCGGTGAAGGAGGCGATGACGCCGTAGTCCAGCACCGCGTCCCCGGCGTGGGCGGCGAACCCGGCGACCGCGTTGACGACGACGATCAGCAGCGAGGTGCCGACCGCGGCCGTCATCGGCAGCCCCAGTCCGAGCACCAGGGCCGGGATGATCAAGAACCCGCCGCCGACGCCGAACAGGCCGGTCAGCACGCCCACGGCCGCGCCCGCGACGACGCTCTTGGGCAGGCAGCTGCGCCAGTTGACCCCGCCGCCGGGCAGCGCGCACGCCCCGCCCACGGTGGTCCGTTCGGCCAGCATCCGCCAGCCGGCCACCACCATGAGGGCGGCGAACCCGATCAGGACCGCCTGCGGCGGCAGCAGCCGGTTGAGGGCGGCGCCGGCGAAGGCGGCCGCCGCGCCGGCGCCGCCGAAGACGGCGGCGATGCGCCAGCGCACCTGGCCCGCGCGGATGCGGGGCAGCACGGCGGTGGCCGAGGAGATGCCCACCACCAGCAGGGAGGCCGGCACGGCCGAGGCCAGCGGCAGGCCCGCGCCGTAGACGAGGGCGGGCACGGCCAGGATGGAGCCGCCGCCGCCCAGCAGCCCGAGCAGGACGCCGATCACGGCGCCGAGGCCGAGTGCGGTCAGCATCTCCGTCTCCGTTCAGTCGGTTCGTTCAGTCGGTTCGATCGCTTCGTCCGGCCGCTTGGATCGGTCGCTTGGGTCGCTCGCTCCGTCAGGGCGGCGCGTCCGCCGGTCAGGCCGGGCGGACGCGCCGCCCCGGCTCATTTGCGCTCGTCGGCCAGGGCGCCCAGCACGGTGGCGATGTCGGTGCGCGGGCCGCGGTTGTAGGGGAGCCTGGCCAGGGCCATGCCCATGGCGCAGGTGTTGGACAGGGCGGCGAAGGTCAGCCCGCCGCCGATGGCCGCGGCGATCCACTTGGCCCGGGGCAGCACCGTGCTGGTCAGCACCGAGCCCAGCACGATGGAGCCGGCGACCAGGCGAACCTGGCGCTCCAGCTCCCAGCGGGGCCTGCCGGTGGCCACCGGGGCTCCGGCCGCCTGCCAGGCGGTGATCCCGCCGGACAGGACGCGCAGGTTGGGCAGGCCCGCGGCCGTGAGGGCCTGCTCGGCCGATGCGGCGCGCTGCCCGGAGCGGCAGATGAGCACGACCTGCTCGTCGAGGTGGGCGCGGAGTTCGGCGCGGTGCTCGCGCAGCAGGTCCAGCGGCACGTTGTAGGAACCGGGGATGTGGGCGGTCTCGAACTCGCCGGGGGTGCGCACGTCGATCAGCCGGGGCGCCTCGCCGGACTCCAGGAGCCCTCTCAGGGCGGCGGCGTCCAGGGCGGCGGGGGCCTTCGGGGTGTCGGCGGCGGTCATGCGGTCTCCTTGTCGAGGGGTGAGGGTGGTCGGCCGGTTCCGGGAGACGGCCGTCTCCCGGGGGCGGTTGTTCCGGCCGGTCAGTTCTCGGGGGCGGTGATGGTCAGGCCCGCGCCGGCGGCATCGGCGTAGGCGTCGTCGATGTGCACCACCGTCCGGCCGGCCCGCTGCAGCAGGCTGGTGGCGGCGGCGGCCCGGTAGCCGGAGCCGCAGTGCACCCACACCGTGCCGTCCGGCACGTCGGCCAGGCGGTGCGGCAGGTCGGGCAGCGGGATGTGGACGGCGCCGTCGAGGTGCCCGGCCCGCCATTCGTTCGTCATGCGCACGTCCAGCACGACGTCCGGCGCGGGCAGGTCGCGGACGGTACGGCCGGCGCGGGCGGCGGCCAGGTCGGTGAAGGCGGCCACCGTCAGCTCGGCCAGCCGGGCCTGCTCGCCGCCGGCCCACTGCTCGGGGGTGCCGGTCGCGGCGGCGGCCGGGCGGTCGATGCCGATGCGCGCCAGCTCGCGCTGGGCGGCGACGACCTGTTCTGCCGACTCGCCCAGCAGCGTGATGGGCGCCCCCCACGGGGCCATCCAGCCCAGCCAGGTCGACATCGGCCCGTCCAGGCCGAAGCTCAGGGTGCCGGCCAGGTGCCGGGTGGCGAACGCCTTGCGCGAACGCAGGTCCACCACCCACTCGCCGGCCTCGATGCGCTCCCGCAACTGCGCGGCGTCGGCCGCCCGCACCGGGGTCAGGTCGATCAGGTCGGCGCCGCCGCCGTTGCGCGCGCCCATGTGGGCGTAGTAGGCGGGGTAGGCGTCCAGCCCCGCCAGCGTCTGGGAGACGAAGTCGTCGGCCTCCAGGCGCAGCGCGGCGTTGGCCTGCCTCTCCCGGCCGATGGTGGAGGCCGGGGCGTCGGACTGGGTGGCCGAGCAGAAGCTGCCGAAGCCGTGGGTGGGCCAGATGTGCGCGCCGTCGGGCAGCAGGTCGGCCAGGCGGCGCGCCGAGGCGTGCTGATGGTGGGCCAGGGTGTGGGCGTGCTCGGCGCCGAGCAGGTCGGTGCGGCCGGTGGTGCCGAACAGCAGCGAGCCGCCGGTGAAGACGCCCTCGGGGCCGTCCGGGCCGGTCAGGATGTACGACAGGTGGTGGAAGGTGTGGCCCGGGGTGGCCACCGCCTGCACGCGCATCGTGTCCGACAGGGTGATCTCGTCGCCGTCGGCGACCGGCAGCCGCTCGAAGCCGACGGTGTCGGCGCCGGCGACCAGGTAGGCCGCGCCGGTCAGGCGGGCCAGGGCCAGACCGCCGGAGACGTAGTCGTTGTGCAGGTGGGTCTCGGCCACGTGCGTGATGCGCACGCCGAGCCGGCCGGCCAGGGCCAGGATCCGGTCGATGTCGCGCTGCGGGTCGACCACCAGCGCGACGCGGCCGTCGTGGGCCAGGTAGCTGCGGTCGCCCAGGGAGGAGGTCTCCACCACCTCGACGTGGATCGTGGTCATCGTCTCGCCGCCTTCGTGTGTCGTCGTCATCGCTGTCGGGATCGGATCATCGGTTCCGGGTGGGCGGTTCCGGGCCGTCAGCGGCCCTTCTCCAGCGGCAGGCCGGCCCGCTGCCAGGCGTTGGTGCCGCCGGCCAGGGAGCGCACCCGCGCTCCGGCGTTCTGCAGGGCCTGGGCGGCGACCGCGCTGCGGCCCCCGGACAGGCAGACCGTCACCACGTCCTTGCCCGCGTAGCCGGCCAGGTGCGGGCCCAGCTCGTCCAGCGGGACGTTCACCGCGCCCGCCAGGTGGCCGGAGGCGAACTCTGGGCGGGTGCGCACGTCCAGCAGGACGGTGCCGGTCAGGTCGCTGCGCCGCAGCTCGGCGATGGTTGTCTCACGGATCGTCATCATGTGACTCCTCAGCGAATATACCCGGGGGGGTATCTTTTGGACAAATGGATTCCCTGGTTCGGAGGCGCCTCCCGCCGGCCCACCCGGCGGGCGGAAGGCGTTCCGCGCCGGATGCGCGGGCCGGGCCGCCCCGGTGCGAGCCCGGGACGGTGCGGGGCCCTCCAGTCCGCCTCCAAGACGTCTCGGGACGTCTCAGGACAGGGCCAGGAACAGCTTCTCCAGCCGCTCGGGGGTGATCGGCGGCTCCTGGCCGGTCTCGCGCGCCAGCTGGCACTGCTGCAGACCAGTTGAGATGATCTTGAATCCGGCCCGGTCCAGCGCCTTGGACACCGCCGCCAGCTGGGTCAGCACCCGCTCGCAGTCCTCGGCGTTCTCGATCATCGCGATCACTCCGCCCAGCTGGCCGTGGGCCCGCTTGAGCCGGGTGAGCGCGTCCGCCAGGACCGTCGCGTCCATCTCCACCTGCTTCGCCTTCCTGCCCGATGTGCACACCAGGGCCGCAGAGGGGCCCATGCGCCCCCACCTAGGGGCAGGGCCGCCGGGTGGGGCCCTCACCTTCTCAACACATACCCCTCGGGGTATATTTCCCGGGAAAGCGTCCGGTCAGGTGTCGCCCCCACGGCGGCAGCGCGACTCCGCGCCGCGCGGAGCACGGCCGCCCTGCGACGCCGGGTCAGGTGTCCCGTCTCGACGGGTCCGGCGTGGAACCGACGCGTCGACCTCCGACACGCCGACTCGGATGAGACCGCGGAGGACGAATCAGCGGAACACGCCGGCCCTGTGAGACGCGCCGGGTCGTCTGGGACAGGGCATCGGGCCCGCAAAAGCCGCAGCCGCCGAGGCGGGAGCCCCGGGTGGCGCCCGCCCGCCCCCGTCAATACAGTATTGACGGTGCCCACCAGAACGGTCCGGACGGTGCCGGAGGCCGAGGCGGCCCGCCGCGTCGAGGAGATCATCGAGCGCCGGGTCCGGTGCGGCGACCCCGACCGGGAGAAGCTCTGCGACGAGCCGGTGGAGCTGGTCGCCTACCTCGTCGCCCACCAGCGCGTGCCCGCCGAGGCGCTCCGGTGCGACGCGCTGGACGCTCTGGTCCTGCTGGAGTACGCCCGGCGCGCGGTGCCGGTCCTGCCCGGCCGCCTGGACCGGCTCGAGCACCGGGTCCTGACCCTCGGGATCGAGGCCGGGCTGAGCCTGGGGGAGCTGGCGGTCCCCCTGGGCCTGCGCTCGCGCCAGGCCGTGCAGCACCGCCTGCTCCGGCACGCGGCCGCCGAGCGCGGAGCGTCCCGCAGCGAGGTCGCCGAGCGGGCCGCCCGCCGCGCCGAGACCCGCGAGCGGGCCTGGCTGGACCGCCACGGAAGCGACCTGCTCTCCTGCGCCGGACGGCTCCTCGCCCACCGCGACCTGCTGGCCGGCGCCGCCGCGGCCGGGGGCCCCGCCTTCGGGACAAGCGCCGGGGCCGTTTCCGAAGCCGCCCCCGGGGCCGAAGCCGCTTCCGAGGCCGGCGCCGAGATCGCGGAGGCCTTCGACGAGCTCGCCGAGTCCCTCTCCCGCGTGCCCGCCGATCCCCGGGACCCCCGCCACGCCGCGCGGTACGTCACCCGGACCCGGCACCTGGCCGCCCGCCTCCGCCTGCTCCTGGCCGACCTCGCCGCCACCGGAGCCACCGGAGCCACCGGAGCCACCGCAGCAACCGGAGCCGCCGCCGCGGTCCCCGCCGGCCATCCGGTCCACGCCCTGCTGGCCCGGACCGCCCGCCTGGCCGCCGCCCACCAGTCCGCCGCCGCTCCGTCCCCACCGGCCCGCTCCCGCCCGTGAGCCGCCGGCGGTGTCCTCCGTCCGGACCGCGGCGGGGCATCTGTCGCTTTCGCGGTCAGCGCCAGCCGGTGGGCACGCCCGGGGCCGCTTTGCGGTAGACCTCCGGGTGCTCGGTGATGATCGTCCAGTCGTACAGCGGGTCGGGCTGGTTGCGGCGTTCGACGGCGGCCCACAGGGCGTGACCGACCGACAGGTCGTCCACTCCCGCCAGCTGGCAGACCGTGCCGATGTCGCGGGCGGTGACCCGGCCGACCTCGTCGAACATCTCGGGCTCGCCGAGCACGGAGACCAGGCCGATAAGGCGGTCGCGGGCCGGACCCGGCACGGCCTCCCGGTAAGCCTGCGCCAGGACCAGGGACGGGATCACGATCGGACGTTCGGCCTCCAGCGCCGTACCGATCATGGCCGCGGTGTAGACGTCGCCGGACAGGTGCAGCCGGACGGTGCTGGCGTCGAGGACCAGCCCGGGACCCAGAACGCTCACGCGGATCCGGGCAGCTGCAGGAACGAGCGGATGCGCGCCATGGCCGCCCGGTCCTCCTCGCTCTCGTCGAGCTGCGGCCTGCCGCCGATGCTGGCGTAGTAGGCACGCATCCTCAGGTCCTTGTCCACCCGGGCGCGCACGGCCTCCAGGACGTAGGCCGAGAGGTTGCCGGCGGCCAGCTCGCGCACGTGCGCCTCAAGGTCTTCGGGCATCGCCACGCTGATTCGGTTCATACGGCAAGCATACGATCTGCATACCGATCGCACCGGAGTTCCGGGACGGGCTCCCCGGGCTTCCACGGCGCGGCCCGGCGGCGGGCGGGCGTCTCCGGTCATCGTGCCCCGACGGCCGGAGACGCCCTTCCCGATGTGAGCACGGTACTGTCCCGCAGCGACCATCTCACATCAGATGTGTCTATCAGTGTCCATGTGTGCACAGCAAGTGACCATATGAGCAAGATGGACAAACGTCGCCCGGTGCGTTACCTGGGAGTAATTGCCATACCGGGACAGAACGTCCAGCCAGGACGGCCCGGCAGGGGCGACAGGGCAGCGTCCATCCCCTAGCCCGACTGATTTCAGCTGGTCACAGCCCACCTGACGACACCTGCGCAGCAATGAGCGATTACGCCGCGCTCGCGATCTTACGTCGCTTTTAGTATCTACTACATTACTCTCCGTGTTTGAGAAGAGAGTGGCGGGTATGGGCCGTTTGGGTCCAACGACAGCCGGCCGCCGGACGGCCGGGTGACGCGGGATCCGACGTGAGATCCGGTCCAGAAGAGGGCCGGACCGAGAAAGGAACCCACTTTCATGAGCAAGACACTGTCTCGCATCGTGTTCACGGGAGCCGCGGCGGCCGCGCTCGTGCTCTCCGCCTCGTCCGCGGCCCTGGCGGGTGGCGGCGGCGGCTACGGCTGCGGCACCGGCTGCGGTGGTGGCGGCGACACCTTCTACAAGAACAGCCGTTCGGTGGCCGGGCCGTACGGCGCCTCGAACGCCAACATCGCCAGCGGCACCGGCCGCGGCGGCTACGGCTACGGCGGCGGGTACGGCGGCTGCGGCTACAACCCGTGCGGTGGCGGCGGCTACGGCGGCGGCTCCTTCTACAAGGCCAACCAGTCGGTGGCCGGCCCGCAGGGCGCCGCCAGCAACAACGTGGTCAGCGCCGCCGACTGACCCGGATAGTGGATCACTCTCTGTAAACATGGGTGAGGCCCCGTCCGGCACTGCCGGACGGGGCCTCTTGGCGTCTTCCGCGACCTCCCGCCGCCGGCGCTTCCCGCGGACTCCCGCGGACTCCCGGGGGAACGGACCGCCCCGGCGCTCACCCGGCCAGGGAGAGCCAGAACCTGCCCGAGCCGTATCCGGCGATGTCGACCTTCAGATCCAGCCGGGCCCCGAGGGCCAGCAGGCGGCTGGTGGCGTCCGCGGGGGCCGCCTCACCGGGCATGTACGCCTCGTACAGCTTCAGGTGCGGCAGGTCCTGCTGGTTGAGCAGGCCCGTCAGGATGTTGCAGATCTCCCGGACGTTGTCGGACAGCATCGGGGTCAGCTCACCGTCCTCGATGGACGCCTCGGCGCCGCCCACCGGGATGAGACCGATGGCCGCCCCGGCGAAGGAGGCCAGATGGAGGTCGAAACCGACCACCGCCGTCAGCTTCCGCGAGTTGTCGACGTACAGGGCCACGACCGCCTTGCGCAGGCTCTCGGCGACAGCAGGGTCGGTGATGCCCACCGTGACGCCGCGACCGAGCATGTCCTCGAACAGGTCCTTTATGGCTTTTGGCGCCGGAAGTGTCGACATGAAGGGCCTCTACCCCAGGATCGGGCCGAGTACGTCGGCGAACGTCTCCGCGGTGAACGGCTTGGTGATGAGGAACAGCGCCCCTGCCTGCTCGGCCATCTGCTTCATCTCGTCGGTGCCCTCCGAGGTGACGAAGCCGAACGGCACGTTCACGCCGCCCGCGCGCAGCGCGCGCAGCACCTCGATGCCCGTCATCTCGGGCATGTTCCAGTCCGACAGGACCAGGTCGGGCTTCTCGGAGATCGTCAGGTCGTGGGCCTGGCGCCCGTCGGCCGCCTCCACGAGGTCGTGGCCGCTGAAGCCCGCCTGGCGGAGGGTGCGCGTGACGATCTGACGCATCACGCGGCTGTCATCGGCGATGAGGATCTTCATGGTGCCTAGGCTCCTTCCCCGGCGGACTTGCTGGTCCACACGCTGATCGCGATCTTCTCGTCCTGCCAGCTGCCCTGCAGGCGGCAGACCTCCACCGCCGCGGGCCAGCGGGTGTTGCCCGCGGACTCCCCCGTCACCACGTGCGGCAGGGAGAGCAGGGACCCGTCGGGCAGCAGGCTCTTGACGTTCCCCCCGATGACGTTGACCAGCTCGCCGACGGCGTCGGCGATGTCGTCCGGAGTGACCTCGTCGTCCCCCATGCCGAGCAGGGCCGCGCTGGACAGCTCGGCGGCCCGCTCGGAGAAGGTCATGACGACGTGCCCCTCCCAGGCGCCCGTCACCGAGACGGCCGCGATCACGTGGGGTGACGGCGGGGCGTCGGGCGACGGGAGGAAGGGATTGACCCCCTCGGGGTCGAGATAGGACAGCCAGACCTGCTCGGTGATGGCGTGCAGGTCGTCGGTGGTCGGAGCGCTCATTACACGATTCCACTCGGTACGAGGCCCAGCAGGGCCAGCTTCTCGGCGATGGCCTCAGGCGTGAACGGCTTGATGACGTACTCGTGCGCCCCGGCCGCGAGCGCCCGGACGATCTGCCCGTGCTCGCTCTCCGTGGTCACCATCATCAGCGTCATCTGCCGGTACCGCTCCTGCGAGCGGACCGCCGTGACGAACTCCAGTCCGTTCATCACCGGCATGTTCCAGTCGATGAGCGCCACCTGCGGCATCGGATCCACCGTCTCCAGCAGATCAAGTGCTTCCTTTCCGTTTCCGGCCTCGTGTACCTCGAAGCCCAGCTGCGTGACGATGCGACGCAGAATGAGCCTCATCGCCCGGCTGTCATCGATGATCATTGCCGTGGGCACGATGATCACCCCTTCCTTGTCGCGCCGACCGGCGCAGTCGTGGCGGCGCGCGGCCGGTAGGCCGACGCGCGTCCGGCGACGACGCGTTCGAACCCGTCGTCGATGCCGATGGTGGTTTCGGCGGCGCCGAGGAACAGCCAGCCGTCCGGGCGCATCAGGCTGCGGATCCGCCGCAGCACCGAGCGCTTGGTCTCGAGGTCGAAGTAGATCAGGACGTTGCGCAGGAACACCACGTCGAAGGGGGCCATCTGCGGCAGCGGCGCCGCCAGGTTCACCTTCTGGAAGGAGATGTTGCGGCGCAGCGCCTCGGCCACCTGCCACTCCGTGCCGACCCGGTCGAAGTACCGCACCAGCATGGGCACGGGCAGCCCGCGGTTGACCTCCAGCTGGCTGTAGCGGCCGGCCTTGGCCCGCTCGATCATCTCCGTGGAGATGTCCGTCGCGATGATCTCGTACTTGCCGGCCCGTACGGACTCCTCCAGCAGCATGGCCAGGCTGTACGGCTCCTGCCCGCTGGAGCAGGCGGCCGACCAGATCCGCAGCTTGTGCTGGGGACCGCGCCGCTCCGCCAGGTCCGGGACCACGCTGTCGGTGAACGCGGTGAACGGCTCGCGGTCGCGCAGCCACGAGGTCTCGTTGGTGGTCAGGGCGTCGACGATCTGGTCGGCGAGCACGCGCTCGCGCTGCGCCCGCGCGACGAACTCCGACACCGAGACGGTGCCCGTCCGCCTGGCGAGCGGCAGCAGCCGCGCCTCCACCAGGTATTCCTTGCCCGATTCGAGGACGATCGCCGCCTCGCGCCGGACGAGCCCGCTCACGAAGGCGAACTCATGTTGGGTCAGAGCCATCGGGTCATCCTCGGGACCTGGCCATGCGGCCGCCGGCCACACGACTGATTAGATGCTGGGAAATCTCGTGCAGGGGAAGGATCGAATGGGCCAGGCCTGCTCCGGCCACCGCGCCGGGCATCCCCCAGACGACCGAGGTCGCCTCGTCCTGGGCGACGATCTCCGCGCCCTTGGAGACCAGGGCCTCGCTGCCGCGCTTGCCGTCCTGGCCCATGCCCGTCAGGATCAGGCCCAGGGTCGAGCCTCCGTACGCCTTGGCGACGGAGCGGAACAGGACGTCCACGGCCGGGCGGCAGAAGTTCTCCGGTGGCCCCTGCTGCAGGTGGGTGACGACCCCGGCGCCGCGCCGCGCCACCTCGAGGTGGTAGTCGCCCGGGGCGATGTAGACCGTCCCCGGCGTGAGCGTCATCTCGCCTTGGGCCTCGACGACCTTCAGCGGGGAGGAGCGGTCGAGCCGCTCGGCGAACATCTTGGTGAAGACCTGCGGCATGTGCTGCACCACGACGACCGGCACGGGGAACGTCGCGGGAAGCGCGTTGACCACCTTCGCCAGGGCGTCGGGCCCGCCGGTGGAGCAGCCCACGGCGACGATGTCGGGCGTGCCGGCACCGGCGCCGGCCGCGGTGCGGGGAGGCGGCGGCGCGAGGCGCGGAGCCGGTCTGACCGCTCCGCGCGGCGTGCCCGTCCTGCAGAGGGCGTGGATGCGCGGAATGATCTGCTCGCGCACGCTCTTGATGGACTCCGAGACGCTGCCGACGTTGGCCGGCTTCGTCACGTAGTCGCTGGCGCCCGATGCCAGGGCCTCCAGGGTGGCCGACGCCCCGACCGAGGTCAGCGTGCTGAACATGATGACCGGGAGCCGGGGGTGGACCTTCCGGATCTCCTTGATCGTGGTCAGTCCGTCCATGACCGGCATCTCGATGTCGAGCGTGACGATGTCCGGCTTCAACATGTCGATCTTGGAGAGGGCGACCTTGCCGTTGGGTGCGGTGCCCACCACCTGGATGCCGGGATCCGCGCTCAGCGCGTCGACGATCAGGCGCCGGACGACGACCGAGTCGTCGACCACGAGAACCGATACCACGCGAGGCCTCCTGTGTAAGAAGCGGGACACGTCTCACCGCCCGCCCGTCGGGTCTCCTATCGACAGGCGGGGCAATGGGCTGAGGATTCACCGTGCTTCCTCGGCACCGGATACGGCCGCTCCGGGGCCACCTCCTCTTCGGTGACGTTCTGGTAGCGAGATACTACGAATAGTTATCATCCGAGGTGGCCGGGGCGCGAGGCGGGGGCGTTGCGATGCGGGCGAGGTCCCTGTGGGGGTCCCTGTGGGGCGAGGGGCCCGAGGTCGCCGCGCGCCAGGCCGCCCTGCTGTACGCGCTGGCCGGGACCCTGGTCCTGGTGCTGGCCGTGACGGGGCTGTTCGCCCGGACCGGCACCTCCTCCAGGGCGACCACGCTGCTCACGATCGCCGCCGCCGACCTGGTCTGCGCGGCGCTCGCCTGGTTCCTGCCCTGGGCCCGGTTCGGGCCCCGCTCGCCGTCCGTGCTCTGCGTGCCCGCGCTGGTGATCCAGGCCTGGGCCACCTGGACGTTCGCCGGGTTCGTCGCCGGGACGGGGCCCTTCCTGATGCTGCTGTTCGCCTGGGCGGGGCTGCACCTGCCGGTCCGGGCCGTGCTGGCGCTGGCGGTCCCGGCGACCCTGTCCTACCTGATGCCGCTGCTCGCCGCCGACAGCGGGCCCGCGGCGGTCTACAGCACCGTGCTGCTCATCCCGGCGGTCGTGGCGGTGGGCGCGATCATCTCCCGGCAGGCCGCGCACCAGCGCCGGGCCAACGACCGGTTGCGGCGGGCCGAGCAGTGGCGCGCCGCCCTGACCTCGACCCTGGCCCACGACGTCCGCTCCCCGCTGACCTCGGTGCGGTTCGCCCTGGAGTCCGTCCGCGACGAGACCGGCGATCTGCCGCCGGAGGAACGGCGGGCGCTCGTCGCCGTGGCGCTGCGGCAGGCGGCCAGGATCCGGCGGCTGGCCGACGGGCTGCTGGACGCCGACCGGGTCGACTCCGAGGGGGGCCTCCGGCTCGACCTGCGGCGGATCCCGCTGCGCGAGACGGTCCAGGAGGTCGTGGACGACCTCGGCAGGCCGGTCGAGGTGGACGTCGGCGAGGACCTGACCGTGCCGGCCGACCCGCAGCGGCTGGAGCAGGTCCTGCTCAACCTGCTCGCCAACGCGGTCCGCCACGGCGCACCGCCGGTGGTGGTGAGCGCCGAGCGGGCCGGGGGAACGGTCCTCGTCCACGTGCGCGACCACGGCTCCGGGGTTCCCCCGCAGCGGCGGGACGCGCTGTTCTCCCGGTTCGGCGCCACCGGCGACGACCCGCAGTCGGTCGGTCTCGGCCTGTGGATCACCCGCGAGCTGGCCCGCGCGCACGGCGGGGACGTGCGCTACACCGACACGGGGGAGGGCGCGTGCTTCACCGTCGTCCTGCCCTCGGGCGGCCCGCCCTGAAGGTCCTGCGGCGGCCGCGGTGCTCCCCGGCGTCCGGGAGCCGGCGCCTCCGCCGCCCCCCGGCCCTCGAGCACGCGGGCCGGCGCCGCCGGGATCCCCCGGCGACCGAGCGCACGGGCCGCCGCCGGGATCCCCCGGTGGCCGAGCGCACGGGCCAGCGCCACGGCGGCGAGGACCGTCACCACCGAGGTGACCACGCCCGCCAGGACGAGGGCCGCCCGCGGGCCCGCGGTGTCGCTGAGCATCCCCAGCAGCGGGCCGCCGACCGCGCCGGAGGCCGCCCCGACCATCGACTGCGCGGCCAGCACGCGGCCCCGCATCTGCGCGGCGGTGCCGAGCTGCGCGCGGGTGCTGACCGTGGTGTCGAGGACCACCGCGCCGGCCGCGATCGGCAGCAGCACGACCGCGAAGGAGAGCAGGCCCGGCATGACGCCGCTGAACGCCTGCCCCACGCTGGTGAGGCCCGCGGCGGCGAACAGGATCGGGAACGTCAGCCGCGGCCGCGACGCCGCGTACAGGCCGCCGACGACGGCGCCGGCGGCGAAGACCACCGACAGGATCCCGTACCCGGCGGCGCCCGCGCCCAGCGGGCCGTTGCTCATCGCGGCCATGGTGACCTGGTAGTTGCGGCCCAGGGCGCCCAGCACGAAGGCCATGCCGAGCAGGACGAGCAGCCACCGGGTGCCCCCGATGTAGCGCAGCCCGGCTGCGATCCCGGCCTCCTGCGCCTCGGCGCGCGGCAGGGGGTGCAGCTCACCGCGGCGCATGGCGGCGATCGCCGCCATCACCACCGCGAAGCTCAGCGCGTTGAGCGCGAAGAGGGCGCCGGTGCCGACGACGGGGATGAGGACGCCGGCGGCGCCCATGCCGAGGATGCGCCCGCCGGAGCTGATCACCGAGCCCAGGGCCAGGGCGTTGGGCAGGTCGTCGGGGCCGACCACCTCCGCGCCGAAGCGCCCCAGGGCGGGGCCGTCCAGGGCGGAGACCACGCCCCCGAGGAGCGCGACCGCGTAGACGGGCCACACGCCGTCCGCGCCGCCGAGGGCGATCCCGGCCAGCACCGCGGCGAGCAGCCCGTGCAGGGCCTGGGTGGTCAGCAGCAGCGGCCGCGCGGGCAGGCGGTCGGCCAGGGAGCCTCCGGCGAAGGCGAGCAGCACGGTGGGCAGCGACTGCAGGAAGAGGCCGAACCCCAGGCTGGTGGCCGAACCCGTGATGGACAGCAGCAGCCAGTTGACGCCCAGCACCTGCATCCAGGTCCCGGCGACCGACAGGAAGTCCGCACCCGCCCACAGGCGGTAGTTCCGGTGCCGCAGGGCACGCAGCATTTCTGGGGTTCGGGGCACGGTGACGCTTCCTCGGTCGGATCCTCGCGGAGAGAGGGCTCGTCGCACGCGCCCCGCCGTGATGGGGCGGGGCGGCCCTGGGCGCGGTGGCGCGGTGCCGTACGGCACCGCGCCCCGGATCCGGAGCGGTCCGTCCTCCGCAGAGCCGATCGGCAGGCGGGGACGGACCCTGAGTAGCTGAAAGGTTGCGGCGTCAACCATTGACGGGCCGCGTCCCGGCGGGGACGCGGCCCGTCAGCCGACCGGGATACGGCGCGTCAGCCGGCCGGGTACGCGGCTCCTCGACCGGCCGGGCGCGCGCCCCGTCGGCCGGTCGGTCGTGCGGCTCCTCAACCGGCCAGCAGGCCGCCGACGCGGCCGGGCCGGTCGAGGCCGGTGCCGCCGGCCAGGAGGCGGTCCAGGTCGTGCGCCGGCAGGGGCTTGCTGAACAGGTAGCCCTGGCCCAGCGGGCAGCGCATGTCGCGCAGGAACTCCTCCTGCTCGGCGGTCTCCACCTTCTCCGCCACGGCGGGCAGGTCCAGGCTCTCGCACAGGCCGATGATCGCCCGGGTCAGGGCGTGCCGCTGGCGGGAGGCGGTGTCGGTGCCGGCCTCGTACCCGGTGAAGGCACCGTCGATCTTGACCACGTCGACCGGGAGGTGCTGCAGGTAGGCCAGGGAGGAGTAGCCGGTGCCGAAGTCGTCGATGGCGACCCGCACGCCGTAGGTGCGCAGCTCCGACAGGAATTCGATCACCCGGGCGGTCTCCTGCTGGCCGGTGGCCAGCAGCGCCGTCTCGGTGATCTCCAGGATGAGCGCCTCGCCGGGCAGCCCGCTGTCGGCCAGGGCGTCCAGCACCGTGGCGACGAACCCGGGGCGGTGCAGCTGGTGCCCGGAGACGTTGACGTTGACGGCGATGCCGTACCGCTCGTGCCAGCGGCGGGCGTCGAAGCAGGCGCGGCGGAGCACCTGCACCCCGATCGGCACGATCAGGCCGGTCTCCTCGGCGGTCGGGATGAACGCGTCCGGCGGCACGACCCCCTCGGGGGAGTGCCAGCGCAGCAGCGCCTCCACGGCGTGCACCTCACCGGTCCGCAGATCCACGACCGGCTGGTAGTTCAGGACGAACTCGTCCTCCTCCAGGGCCCGGCGCAGCCCCTCGGCGATGCGGGCCCGGTCGAGCCGCTCCACGCGCAGGCCCGGGTGGAACACGCTGATCTGGTTCTTGCCGGCCGCCTTGGCGGCGTACAGCGCCAGGTCGGCGTCACGCAGGGCCTCCTGCGCGTCGGCGGACTCGGCGATCATGTACAGGCCGACGCTGGTGGTCACGTGCAGGGCGTACCCGCCCACGGTGAAGACCTCGGCGACCGCCTCCACCACGCGCTCGGCGATCTCCCCGGCCTCGGCCGCGGTGACGTCCTCCAGCAGGACGGCGAACTCGTCGCCGCCCAGCCGGGCGAGCGTGTCGGCCTCCCGCACGATCTCCCGGAGCCGGCGCCCGGCCTGGACGAGCAACTGGTCGCCGACCGGGTGACCGTAACCGTCGTTGACGTGCTGGAACCCGTCCAGGTCCAGCAGCAGCAGGGCGTGCCGGGCCGACGCCGAGCGCCGGGCGGTGGCCTGCTCCAGCCGGTCGTTGAACAGCGCCCGGTTGGCCAGCCCGGTCAGCGGGTCGTGCATCGCCCGGTGGCTGATCAGCTCCTGCAGCGCGCTCTGCTCCGCCGCCGCGCGCGACAGCTCCGCGGCCTGCTCGTCCAGCAGGATCGCGCGCCGCTGCGCTGCGCTGGTGCCCACGACCAGCCGGATGATCAGGAAGGCGGACAGGCAGGTCAGCAGCGCCAGCGGGACCGCGATGTCGGCGCGGGTCAGCGTCACCGGGCCGGGCCCGAGGCCGATGAGGAAGGAGACCGGTCCCGCGCAGGCGATGCTCAGGAAGACGCCGCCCCGCATGACGGTGAGGGCGTTGCTGGGCAGGGCGTCCTGGGCGCCGGTCATCGACGGGTGCAGCGCGGCCGTGCCCATGAGGACGAGCCAGAGCAGCCAGGCCGCGCTCCCCACGACCTCGGCGCCGGAGCCGTCCAGGAGCGAGATGCCGGGGTTCCCGTCGCCCACCAGCGTCGTGGTGTACACCGCGTCGGCGACGAGCAGGGCGGTGAACCCCTGGCTGAGCAGCACGTAGGAGACGCTCTGGTTGCCGTAGCGGAACCAGAGCCGGGCCCCCATGAAGACGACGACCATGTCCAGGCCCAGGTAGAGCAGGGCCGTCAGGTGGTCGGCCTCGCGCAGGCTCCCGACACCGAGGTACGGATTGAAGATCAGCGTCCAGTACAGGAACGCGATCCCCACCACGATGACCACCGCGTCCAGCGTCACCCCGCCGTTCCCGGCCCGGACCGGGCCGCGCTGCAACCGGCCCAGGCCGAGCGCGATCAGCGGGTACATCGGCACGTAGAGCAGGTCGACCCAGCGGGGGACCGCGCCGGCGTCGCCGGCGGCCACGTACCAGCCGGTCCACAGCAGGTCGGCCGCCGCCCAGACCCCCACCCCCGCCGTCATCAGCCACCAGGCCGGGGCCGCGGGCGGGCGGTGCCGCCGGATCCCGGCGACCATCGCCGCGACCGCGGCGAGCGGGACGGCCTCCCACAGCAGCTCGCCCACCCAGCCCGGCGTGACGACCACGACCGCGACCGCCAGGCAGCCGAGCAGGGCGAAGAGCAGCCAGGAGGGGGGACGGAGGAGTCCCCGTCCCCGCCGGTGGCGCGTGACGCGCCTCGGGGAGGAGGCGTCTGGCTGCATCGTCTTCTCCTGGCGTGCGACGGTGGGACGGGCGGAGCCGGGGGTGCCGGGCGGGGCGTTCCGGAGAGAGGCCCTTCCCCCATCGGTACGCGCGCGGGTGATCTGAGCTCCTCGAGGGGATCGTCTTACGCCCGCCGTACGGCAGGCGGTGTAAGGCGTACGGCGGGCGGTCAGCCGGCGAGGCGCCCGCCGCCGACCGGGTCCGCGGCGCTCCCGGCGCCCTCGGAGCTTCCGGAGCCCTCGGTGTCGGCCCCGGTGCCGCCGGCCAGGAACCGGTCCAGCGTGGCCGCCGGCACGGGCTTGCTGAACAGGTAGCCCTGGCCCAGCGGGCAGCGCATGTCGCGCAGGAACTCCTCCTGCTCGGCGGTCTCCACCTTCTCCGCCACGGCGGGCAGGTCCAGGCTCTCGCACAGGCCCAGGATCGCCCGGGTGAAGGCGTGCCGCTGGCGGGAGGCGGCGTCGGTGCCGGAGGTGAGCGTGGTGAAGGCGCCGTCGATCTTGACCACGTCGACCGGGAGGCGGTGCAGGTAGGCCAGGGAGGAGTAGCCGGTGCCGAAGTCGTCGATGGCGACCCGCACGCCGTGGCCGCGCAGCTGGAACAGGTACTCGACGGCCTGGTCGCTCCGCTGCATCCCGGTGTCCAGCAGCGCCGTCTCGGTGATCTCCAGGATGAGCGCCTCGCCGGGCAGCCCGCTGTCGGCCAGGGCGTCCAGCACCGTGGCGACGAAGTCAGGCCGGCGCAGCTGGACCGCCGAGACGTTGACGTTGACGGCGATGCCGTACCGCTCGTGCCAGCGGCGGGCGTCGAAGCAGGCGCGGCGGAGCACCTGCACCCCGATCGGCACGATCAGGCCGGTCTCCTCGGCGGTCGGGATGAACGCGTCCGGCGGCACGACCCCCTCGGGGGTCCGCCAGCGCAGCAGCGCCTCCACGGCGTGGACGCCGCCGGTCTCGAGGTTCACCACCGGCTGGTAGTCGACGGAGAAGGCGTCCTGCTCGAGCGCCCGGCGCAGCCCCTCGGCGATGCGGGCCCGGTCGAGCCGCTCCACGCGCAGGCCCGGGTGGAACACGCTGATCTGGTTCTTGCCGGCCGCCTTGGCGGCGTACAGCGCCAGGTCGGCGTCGCGCAGCACGTCGGCGGCCGGGACCGACTCTGCGATCATGTACAGGCCGACGCTGGTGGTCACGTGCAGGGCGTATTCGCCCACCCGGTAGGCCTCCGCGACGACGTCGACGACGCGCTCGGCGATCTCCCCGGCCTCGGCCGCGGTGACGTCCTCCAGCAGGACGGCGAACTCGTCGCCGCCCAGCCGGGCGAGCGTGTCGGCCTCCCGGAGGGTCTCCCGCAGGCGGCGCCCGGCCTGGACGAGCAACTGGTCGCCGACCGGGTGACCGTAACCGTCGTTGACGTGCTTGAACCCGTCCAGGTCCAGCAGCAGCAGGGCGTGCCGGGCCGACGGGGCGCGGCGCGCGGTGGCCTGCTCCAGCCGGTCGTTGAACAGCGCCCGGTTGGCCAGCCCGGTCAACGGGTCGTGCATCGCCCGGTGGCTGATCAGCTCCTGCAGCGCGTTCTGCTCCTCCAGCGCGCGCGACAGCTCCGCGGCCTGCTTGTCCAGCAGGATCGCGCGCCGCTGCGCCGCGCGCGCGTTGGTGATCAGCCGGATGATCAGGAATCCCATCAGGGCGGCGAAGATGACCAGCGGCGCCGCGAAGTCGAGGGGGTCCATCGGCGCGCCGGCCGGGACGGTGACGACGAGGGAGAAGGGCCCCGCGCAGGCCATCACCAGGAAGGCGACGCCCCGTGCGACCGTCAGGTGGCCGTCGGAGGCGGTCCGGCGCCCGTCGGCCGCGGACGGGTGCAGCGCCGCCGTGCCCATGAGGACGAACCAGAGCAGCCACCCCCCGTTCCCCAGGAGGTCGTAGTCCCAGCCCTGGCCGGCCTGCAGGTCGAGGGCGTACAGCACGTCGTTGGCGAACATCCCGGCGAAGCCCAGGGCGAGCATCGCGTAGGACCGGTTGCGCAGGCCGTGGGTGAACCAGAGCCGCATGACCATGAACTGCACGAACAGGTCGGCGGCCGGGTAGGTGGCCGCCATGAGGATGTTCCGGTCCGACGGGTCGTGGATGCCCCCGTAGGGGTTGAAGGCCACCGTCCAGTACACGAAGGCCAGCCCCAGCAGGATCACCATGGCGTCGAGCGTCACGCCGCCGTCCCTGGAGCGGATCGCGTTACCCGGCAGCCTGCCCAGCCCGGCGAAGAACAGCGGATACGACAGGAGGTAGGCCACCTCCAGCCAGATCGGGGCCAGGTGGCCGACGCCGCCGATCGTCAGGAACCAGCCGGTCCACAGCAGGTCCGCGCCCACCCAGGCGGCCAGTCCCGCGGCCAGCAGCCGCCACGCCGCCGGAGCGGCCGGGCGGCGCAGGCGCGTCCCGGCGACCATCGCGATCACCGCGGCGGCCGAGACGACCGACCGGACGGCCACGTCGTCGGCCTCACCGGGCAGCAGAACGCTCACCGCGCTCACCAGGAGGCCTCCCACGAGGAAGAGCAGCCACAGGGGCGGCCGGGCCGTCCTCCGGCCGCGGGTGACGTGCCTCGTGGGGGAGGCGTCTGGCTGCATCGTCTTCTCCTGGGGCGGGGCGGCGGGCGGCTGCGGCGGTGCGGTCCGGTCGCGGGGCGGTGGACCGGCCGGCCGGCCGGCGATCGTGGCGGTGCGGGCCGGGGGCGCGCACGAGGCCGGTCAGCGGTCGTAGCGGTACAGGTCGTAGGCGCGCGCGAGACCGGTCAGCGGTCGTAGCGGTACAGGTCGTGGGCGCCCATGAGGCCGATCAGCTTGCCGGGGTAGGCCGGGTCGGTGGCGTAACCGGCCTTCGCGATCTCCTGGGCGAACCGGTCGGGGTTCCGCGAGTGGGCGAACGCGGCCCGGTAGCGGCTGTTGGAGGCGAGGAAGTCGCCGTGGTCGGCGAACGAGTCCGCCGCCGTGCGGTACGTCCGGAAGGACGCCGTGGTCTTCCCGCAGCCGCCGGATCCGCACTCGGTGGTCGGGTAGTCGCGGCAGCCCTCCGCGCGGCCGGCGGGGCCGCCGAAGCACTTGATGCCGAAGTAGTTGCGGTCCCTGGTGGACAGCTTGCTGCGGCCCCAGCCCGACTCCAGGATCGCCTGGGCCAGGGTCACCGAGGCGGGCACGCCGGTCGCCCGCATGCTCTGCCGGGCGGCGGGACCGACCTGGCGGATGAACTCCGCCGGGGTGCCGGGGACGACGGCCGGAGCGGGGGCGGCGCCGGCGGCGGGAGCCGCCGCGACCGGGGCGGGAGCGGGGGACGGGGAGGGGACCGGAGCGGGGGACGGGGAGGGGGCCATGGCGGGGGAGGGCGCAGGGACCGCGGCCTGGGCGGGGGCCGCGGCGGGGACCGGGGCCGGTACGGGGACCCCGGCGGCCGGGAGCGCCGGCGCGCACCGGCCGACGGGCGCGGGGCGCACGACGTGGGCGTCGGGGACGTAGCCGCCCCCGTCCACGCGCAGCCACGAGCCGGTGGTCCTGACCGTGCCGCGGGTCCACTCCCCGGGGACGCGGCACTCGACGGGGAAGCGGGCGCCGTCGGCGATGCCGCGCAGCGAGGAGGCGGCGGCGGAGGGTTCGCTCCGTACGGCGAGCGCGGGGCCGCCGGTGCGCGCCTCGACCATGAGGGTGCCGGCGGGAGCGGCGGACCCGGTCGGCGTCGCGGCGGGCGCGGGGGTGGCGGCGGCCGGGGCGGTCTCGGCGGAGAGGAAGCCGATCTCGGTCACGGCGGGCCTGACGGGGGCCGGCGGCAACCCGGAGGGGGCGGCGTGAGCCGTGCCGCTGAGCGGCCCGACACCCGTGACCAGGCATGACAGTGCTGCGGCACCGGTGATGAGCGCTCGGCTCAGCCTGCGTCGCGAGGTCGGCTCCAACATAGGACCGACGGTCGGAGACGCGGGATGCGCCTTCGGGTGCGCGCCGGGTGCAGGTCCGTTGCCGACGGTGCCGGACCGCCCGCCCCGTCCGGATCAAACCTCCGTCGCGACCAGCCGAGCAGGGTTGATAACGTTCTGTTTGGGATGAATTGCTATTAGTGACGAATCCCTGGGCTCTTGGGGAGGGCCCGACTGCCGAGGGGGGACACGTGGGGGGCAGCATGCTGAACAGCGGTGGTCGTCTCGATCACGCGGCTTCGCACCCGGCGGACGACGCGTCCGGCACCGTGGACGACGTGGACGACGTGGACGACGTGGCCGCCGTGGACACCACCCGGGCGATCCTCGGTCTCCTCGACGAGCGGCTGCGCGGTTCCGACGACGCCGGCGGGGCGAACGCGGACGCCACGCTGCTCGCCGGGATCCGGAGCGTGCCCGGTGTGCTGAGCGCCGAGCTGCGGCCGGCCGACGCCACCCCGCCGGCGGACGGGGAGCGCCTGTGGCCCGCGGGGCCCGGCCGGATGCTCGCCGTGACGCTGGCGGCGGGGTTCGAGGACCACGGCGTCCCCGAGGCGCTCTCCTGCCTGGCCGCCACGCTGGACGCCTCCTGGCGCCGGGACGCCGAGACCCGCTCCGGCGGCCCCTCCGACGCGGCGACGCTCGCCGCCGCGAAGACGGAGTTCATCTCCACCGTCGTCCACGACCTGGCCACCCCGATCACGCCGATCCTCGCCTACGCGGGCCTGCTCGCCGACCCCGAGACCGGGCCGCTCACCGGCGACCAGAGCGAGTTCGTGAAGGTCATCGAACGCAACGCCATGCGGCTGTCGGAGCTCCTCAACGACCTGCCGCTGCTGGCCGACCCCGCCACGACCGAGCCGGAGCTGCGGCCCGAGCGGATCGACCCGATGGAGATGGTCCGCGACATCGTCGCCCAGTTCCGCCCCGGCGCCCTGCACGCCGGCGTCTCCCTGCGCTACCACGCCCGGCCGGGCCCGGCGCTGAGCTGCAACACCGTCCGCGTCCGCCGCATGCTCGACATCCTGCTGACGGCGGCGATCACCCGGGCGGGCCCCGGGGACGCGGTCGAGGTCGAGCTCCGGCCCACGGTCGACGGATGGCGGGTCGAGATCGGCTGCGTCGCCGCGGACGGGGAGGCGAGCCTCACCGACCAGGCCGGCCGGGGCGAGGACCCGGCGGGGGAGAAGGCGTGGCCGAGGCTCGGCATGGCCCGCGCGATCGCCGGCATGCACGGCGGCACGCTGCAGCTCATCGAGAACGGGACGAGACGGTCAGAGGTGAGAGTGGAACTTCCATGGGAGCCCGTCCGCGACCGGCGGGAGGAACGATGAGCCGCCTCCTGGTCGTCGAGGACGACGCCGACACGCTCACCGCCATCCAGGTGCTCCTGGGCCACGGCGGGCACGAGGTGATCCCCGCGACGGACGGCCGCAGCGGCCTGCGCCTGCTGCACCAGCACAAGCCGGACGCCCTGATCCTCGACATCGGCCTGCCCATCATGGACGGCTGGCAGGTCCTGGAGCGGGTCCGGGACATCAGCGACCTGCCGATCCTGATCCTCACCGGCCGCGGCCAGGAGCGGGAGAAGGTGCGGGGCCTGCGCGCCGGGGCCGACGACTACCTGGTCAAGCCGTTCTCCCGGGCCGAGCTCACCGCCCGCGTCGAGGCGCTGCTGCGCCGCGCCGGCACGGCCTCCTGGGCCGAGGACGTCTACGACGACGGGGTCATCCGGGTGGAGCCGGCGACCCGGACGGTCTTCGTCGAGAACCAGGAGATCCACCTGACCCCGACCGAGTTCCGCCTGCTCAACACCCTCGTACGGCACGCCGGCAACGTGCTGAGCTCCTCCCAGCTGCTCTCCCTGGTCTGGGACGACCCCACGGGGCTCAGCCCGGAGCGGGTGAAGTTCGCCATCCTGCGCCTGCGCCGCCGCCTCAACCCCGACACCTCCAACTCGTCCATCGAGGCGGTCCGCGGCGTCGGCTACCGCTACCGCCCCCCGGCTCAGCACCAGAACGGCAAGGACACCCTCTCGGTCCGCCGCTGACCCGACCGTGTCCGGGCCGGGCGGGCCCGGACACGCCGGGACGGACCGTGGCGGGACGAATGAGGTCAGCGGCGGACCGGCTCGTCAGGCATCGACGTGCCGCTTCGGGCGCTCGTCGAGCAGCTTCCCCACCGCCTGGTGACTCACTCCGAGCAGGGCGCCGATCTCCCTGTGGGCGTATCCGCGCTCTCTGAGACGCCGGGCCGTGGAACGGGTGCGCACGGTCGCCTCGTCCCGCAGGCGGTCGGCGTCACGGCGGACCTGACGCGTGCTGATCAGCTCGTCGGCCAGCGACTCGTCGTCGGGAGTTATCTCGATATCGCCCACATCTCCGGCCTCCACGTCCAAGTGCAGAGCCAGCAGGTCGCGGACCATGTGTTCAGCCCTGTCCAGGCGGCGGGCCTGGGTGTAAGCCGGACGGTGGAGGCCGGGCCCCTCGACGGTCAGCGCCCACCAGCCGCCGGACCTCTGCGCGGTAACGCGGTATGCGTTCACTCGCCCTCCCCCTCCGGCTTCGCCGCCTCATCGAGCATCTCCTCCCAGGAGCGGAGGACGCTCCTGGCGGTCAGCTCGTTGATCTCGTTATGCCGCGGCACGATGACCGCCTCACCTCCGACATACCACTTGTCGTGGGCGGCGCCGTTCACATCAGGCGTCTTGGAGAACTCGAAGCCGAACTTCTTCGCCAGGCGCGCCATTCGGTTGAGGAGGTCATTGCGCTTCACCACTCTAGGCAACCGCCTTGCCATGTTCAAGGTAACCAGGTTGCCACATTATGGCGATCAATGGCATTTCAGTCGTTGACGTCCGTCCCACCCGGTCGCAGACAGGGGTCGGAAACCCAAAAATCGTGCGTTCTGCTCATATTTGACCTCTTCCTGTCGATCGTTCGGCGAGGAGCGCCGTACCGGCCGTTCCCGTCCCGACCGGCGGCCTTCCCCCGCGCGGCGGGCCGAACGCGTCAGGAGTCCCCAGGTGAGAGGTCGCCCCGGCCAGGTGATGCCGGCGGTGTTCGCCCTGGCCACAGCCTTCGTCGTGCTCGTGGTGTCGGTGCTGTCCACCGTGGCCGAGTTGCGCCCCCGCGCGGCGGCGCCCGCGCCCGGAACCGGGCCGGCGGCGACGGAGGCTCCGGCCGCCGGGACCGCGCCGGAGGACGCGCCCGGCGACGAGCCGGACGGGCTCGACGGGCTCGACGGGCTCCAGGTGACCATGGACGTGCTGTACGCCGGGCGACCGGCCGCCGAGGCGACCGGCGGGTCTACCGCGGAGACGGCCGACGAGGCGGTCCCGGGCGGCGGCGTCCCGAGCGCGGCCAAGGCGTCGCGGGCCGCCGCCTCCACTTCCCGCGCCCAGTGCCGCGACACCGCGTACGCCCTGGCCGGATGGCGCGTCAAGGGGACCGCCGGCTGGTACTACAACTCCTCCGGCGCGCCCTCCGCGGTCTCCCGCACGGCCCTGTCGGCGATCGCCTCGGCGGCCCGCTCCCTGGTCGGCGCGAGCAACCAGTGCGGCCTGCCCGCCCCGTTCAAGGCGGGCCAGAAGTACCTCGGCGCCACGAAGCGGACGGCCGCCGTCTCCACCTCCTCGCGCACGTCATGCGGGACGGAGGACGGCCACAGCGTCGTCGCCTGGAAGCGGCTCGGCTCCACCGCGCTCGCGGTCACCTGCACGTGGACGCGTTCCGGCCAGGTCGTCTCCTCCGACATCGTGATCAACACCAGGTACCGATGGCACACCAGCCGGCCGAGCCGCTGCACCTCCTCCTTCGACCTGGCCTCGGTGCTGACCCACGAGTGGGGCCACGCGTTCGGGCTCACCCACGTGTCGCCGTCGAAGCACGGCACCCAGGTCATGGCCTCGACGATCCCCGCGTGCTCCTCGGTGCGGACCCTGGGCGCGGGCGACCACCGAGCCATGCGCAGGCTGTACGGCGTGCGCTGACCGCCCGTACGGCAGGCCGCCCGCCGTACACGCGAGGCGGTGCGCCGGTGTCCGCGCAGGACGGCCAGCCCGCCGTACGCGGGAAGGCTGTCAGGCCCCCTCGCCCGCCTCGGCGGGCTCACCGGAGGCCCCACCGGCCCCGGCCCCGGCCCCGCCGCTCCCGTCGCCGCTCCCGTCGCCCTCGGCGGCGAGTTTGGCGGTGCACGTCTGGATCCGCATCGTCACCGTGGTGCCCTCCCCCTCCCGCGACTGCAGGTCGAAGGTGCCCGAGTGGTTGGCGACGATGCTGCGCACGATGGACAGCCCCAGCCCCGTGCCGGGGATCGACAGCTCGGTGGCGTTGGAGGCGCGGAAGAAGCGGGTGGACAGCCGCTGCATCTCGTCCGCCGGGATGCCGATGCCGGTGTCGGAGACCCGCACCACCCCGTAGCCGTCCTCCAGGGTGACCAGCACCTCCACCCGCCCGCCCGCCCGGGTGAACTTGACGGCGTTGGACAGCAGGTTGACCATGGCGCGGTCGAGCTGGTTCGGGTCCCCGTCGATCATGAGCGAGCCGGTGGGGCAGTCCATTTCCAGCTCGACCGCGGCCTTGGCCGCGGCGGGCCGCATGGAGGTGACCGCGCCCTCCACGACGGCGCACAGGTCCGTGCGCTGCTTGACGGTGCGGAAGGCGCCCGACTCGATGCGCGACAGGGTCAGCAGGTCCTCGATGAGCAGCCGCAGCCGGGTGGTGTTGCGCTCGATGGCGTCGAGCATGCGGTCCTGGGCGGGGTTGATGTCCCCGGCGTCCTCGTCTCGCAGGATCTCCAGGTAGCCGGCGATGCTGGTCAGCGGCGAGCGCAGCTCGTGCGAGACGGTGGACATGAAGTCGGTCTTGGCCGCGTCCAGCGCGCGCAGCTCCTCCACCAGCTCCCGCTCGCGGCCGTACAGACGGGCCTGGTCCAGGCCGCGCCCCAGGTCGGTCCCGACGCTCTTGACCGCCTCGATCTCCTCGGTCTGCCACGGCCCGCGGGAGTTGTCCCGGGTGAGCAGGATCGTGCCGAGCAGCTGACCGCCCGCGCCGAAGGGCACGAAGAGGTACTGCCGGTCGCCGAGCAGCCGCAGCGCCCGGACGGCCGTCTCGGGCACGTAGGAGGGCGGGTCCAGGGTGGACCCGCTGGAGGCCGCGCCCTGCAGGTAGAGCCGCTCGGCCTGCTCGGAGGGGACGGGCAGCAGCGCGGTGCCCTGGTCGACGAGCCGGCCGCCCGCCCACTCCAGCTCGGCGGGGCCGATCGTGCCGTCCCGGACGAGCTGGATGAACACCTGGTCGGCGGGGAGCCGGGCGCCCAGCAGCGACGCCGCCTCGCGGACCACCGCGTCGGCGTCGAGGGTCTGGCGGATGCGGGCGGCGGTCTCGTAGGCCACCTCGGCCAGGCGGGCGCGCTCCCGCTCCGCGCGGCGCAGCCGGTCGCTCTCCTCGGCGAGCAGGTTGATGGCCGAGCCCAGCTGGCGGATCTCGGTCGGCCCCCCCACGTCGGGCACCCGGGTCTCGTGCTCCCCGGCGGTCAGCCGCCGGAGGGTCTCGCCCATGGCGCCCAGCGGCGGCACCAGCGCCCGGTAGGTGCGCACGGCGACGAGCAGGGCCAGCACCACGGCGGCGAGCGCGAAGACGACCACCCCGGCCAGGCCCCAGAGGCGCTCGCGCATGCTCTCCTCGTACAGGGCCTCGGTCCGGCGCCCCAGGTGGGTCTCCAGCGCGTCGCCGGCCCTCAGGATCGCCTCGTAGCGCACCCGGCTGCCCTCGGCGTACTCCGGGACCTCCGGATCGCCCGGCCGCAGCCGCTCGGCCTGGGACGCGTAGGAGAACCAGTCGACGACCTTGCGCTCCAGGTCGCCGACCAGCCTGCGCTCCTCGGACTGGTCGGCCTGCGTGACCAGGGCGTCCAGGAACGGCTGGTAGGAATTCCTGGCCTGCAGGTAGGTGGTCTTGGGCTGCTCGAAGAGCAGGTAGTTGCGCAGCCCCCGGGTGGCGTCGCCCATGGTCGAGCGGAGCTTGAAGTTGTTCAGCCGGAGCGGGACGTTGTACTCGACGAGCCGGTCCAGGGCGGCGCCGTGCCGCTGCGACTCGACCGCCGCGACGATCCCGGACAGCAGGACCAGGGAGACGAGCACCGCGAAGGTGTGGCGCAGGGCGGTCCCCACACTGCGGTTCAGCCACTTCATCGCTTTCTTCCTCCCGCGGGCCCGCCCTGGGCGGAGAACCCCTCCCGCGTCATTACCCCCCACACCTGCTGTGTACGGCGCAGCGCCGCAAAGATCCCCTGCACCCCCCACCAGGCGTTGAACTGGCGGTATCCGAGGTTCTCGGCCAGCGCGGCCAGCGCGGCGGCGCCCAGGTCCCGCCAGCGGGTGTAGCGGTGGAAGGCGTACTCCTCCACGGCCAGCGCCACGAAGGCGACCAGCAGCGAGTAGCCGTACGAGGCGAGCATGACGACGACGGCGAAGGGGATGTCCACGGCGCCGACCAGCACGCCGAGCGGGACCAGGACCAGGCCGCTCAGGCTCACCAGCGGCGCGCAGAGCTCGAAGACCACGTAGTACGGCAGGGCCAGCAGCCCGATCCGGCCGTAGCGGGGGTTGCCGAACATCCTCCGGTGCTTCCACGCCAGCTCGGCCAGCCCGCGCGACCAGCGGCGCCGCTGCCGGGCCAGCACCGCGAGCGAGGACGGCGCCTCGGTCCAGGAGACCGGCTCGGAGACGAACACGATCCGGTAGTCGCGGCCGCGGTCCCTCATGTACCGGTGCAGCCGCGTGACGAGCTCGGCGTCCTCGCCGATCGAGTCGGGGTCCAGCCCGCCGATCTCGACGACGACGTCGCGCCGGAACAGGCCGAACGCCCCGGAGATGATCAGCAGGCCGCCGAGCCGCGACCAGCCGGTGCGGCCCAGCAGGAAGGCCCGCAGGTACTCGATCACCTGGATGCGGACCAGCCAGGAGCGCGGCATGCGCACCTTGGTGACCCGCCCGGCGACCACCTCGCAGCCGTTGGCGATCCGGATCACCCCGCCGGTGGCGACGACGCGCAGCGGGTCGTCGGCGAAGGGCTTGGCCACCGAGAGCAGGGACCCGGGATCCAGCAGGGAGTCGGCGTCGACCATGCAGACCAGCGGGTGCTGGGCGAAGTTGATGCCCACGTTGAGCGCGTCGGCCCGGCCGCTGTTGGCCTTGCGGACCACCAGCAGGGACGTCGAGCCGGTGGCGGGGACGTGGGTGGACAGCACCCGGCCGCGCGTCGGGATGTCGTCGGGCAGCACCCGCTCCACCTCGACCAGGTCGTACTCCTCGCGCAGCCGCTCGAACGTGCCGTCGCGGGAGCCGTCGTCGACCACGACGATCTCGAAGTTCGGGTAGCGCAGCGAGAGCATCGCGCGCACGGCCTCCACGATGCCCGCCTCCTCGTTGTACGCGGGCATGATCACGGTGATGGCCGGGTTGAGCGGGTTGGCGTAGATGTCGTCGTAGCCGGTGAAGGCGAGGCGCCGGTGGTAGTGGACGGAGTCCCAGGCCGCCAGCGCGATGAGCACCAGGTAGCTGGTGTTGACGCAGACGAAGTAGACCATCACCGCGCCGCTGCAGGCGGCCAGCAGCCACCGCACGCCGCCCGCGAGCGCGTCCAGGACGGCGGGCACGTCCGCTGCGCCCGAGGCGGCGAGCGCAGCCGCGCTCATGTCGCCGGAGCCGGCCTCGGCAGGCGCCCCTCGGCGAGGGCGAGTACGGCCAGGGCCTCCCGGGCGTGGCCGGCGGCCCGCACGCCCAGCGTCCCGTCGGCGACCTCGCGCAGCGCCGCCTCGGCCGGCGGGCCGAGGCGGGTCAGGGACATGGCGGCGTTGTGCGCGACCCGGTAGTGGTAGTCGGGCAGCAGCGCGCGCAGCGCCGGCACCGCGCCGGCGGCGCCGATGTCGCCCAGCGCGCCCGCCGCCTCCGCCCGTACCGCCTGCGGGTGGGCCAGCCCGGTGGCGTCGGTGAGGGCGGCCAGGCACGCCGGGGTGCCCAGCCGGCCGAGCGAGCGCGCGGCCCGCGTCCGCACGTCGACGGACGGGTCCACGGACAGGACGCGGACCAGCGCCGCGACCGAGCCGACGGAGCCGATGAGGCCGAGCACCTCCGCGGCGATGGCGCGGACCGCCGGATCGGAGTGCGAGAGCGCCCGGTCCAGCGCCGGCCGGGCGGCCGGCCCGATCCGGATCAGCGACTGGGCGACCAGGTCGAAGGGGACCCGGCCGCCGCCGGACAGGCACTCCAGGAGCGGCCCCGCCGCCTCGGGCGCGCCGACCTGCCCCAGGGCCCGTGCGGCGACGGCCCGCACCTCGGGGTTGCGGTCCGACAGCAGGCGGACCAGGGCGGGGACGGCCTCGGCGTGGTGCATGAGGCCCAGCACGTGCGCGGCGGCGGCCCGCCGTACCGCGCCGCGCCGGGTCAGGTCGCGCAGGGCGTCGCGGGCGATGCCGCGCTCCTCGAACAGGCGCACCAGCGCCGCGTGGGCGTGGCCGCTGACCTTGCCGAGCAGCGAGGTCGCGCTGGGCTGGACCGCCTTCCAGCGGCGCCGGTCCAGCGCGGCCAGCCGCCGCAGCGGCTCGTCGATGTCGGCGTCGCCGCCGGTGAGCTCCAGCAGGTGCGGGCGGGCCTCGGCGGCCAGCCGCGCGTCGCGCCGGTCCCGGCGGCGGCGCACGATCCGGCCGGTGACGATCACCGCCCCGAGCATGCTCACCGCGTACAGCAGCAGCGCCAGTGTGACGGAGACCAGGTCGGCCGTGCTCAAGCCCGCGTCCTGGTCAGGACGGACTGGACCCGCTCGGCCAGCACGCGCGGGCTGAACGGTTTGACGATGTAGTCGTCGGCGCCGGCGGTCAGCCCGTTCTCCACGTCGCTCTCCTGGGCGCGGGCGGTCAGGAGGATGATCGGCAGCTCCGCCGTCTGCGCGTCCCTGCGCAGTTCGCGGCAGACGTCGATGCCCGACATGCCGGGCATCATGACGTCCAGCAGGACGATGTCGGGGTCCTGCTCGTGGGCCATCCGCAGCGCGGACCGGCCGTCACCCACCGGGATGACGGTGTGGCCGCTCTGCTCCAGCTTGAAAACGACGAGGTCGCGGATGTCGGCGTCGTCCTCGGCGATGAGAATGGTGGCCATCGCGTCAGTTCACCTCCCATAGTGAGTCCACGGCTTTCTTGACGTCTGCGCGCCGGAACGGCTTGGGGAGTACGGCGTCGGCGTTGATGTCGAGGAGGTCCTCGGCGTCGAGGACCGACGTGACGACGATCCTGCAGTCGCGGGTGCGCGGGTCGCTCTGCAGGGTCCGGGCCACCTCCCTGCCGTCGACTCCGGGAAGGCGGATGTCGAGGACGACCAGATCCGGAGGATCGCTGACGGCCAGGAGCAGGCCGATCTCACCGCTCTCGGCGGTCCGGACCTGGCACCCCAGGCCGTTGAGGTGACGTTGCAGGAGATCGCGGACGTCCTCCTCGTCCTCGATCACAAGCACGCGAGGCTGCACCAGCGTCCACCACCCGATCTCTGCCCCCTGTCCGGGCGGTCGCACGCGGCCGCCCGGCACGAGGTGCGAACCGGACCCCCCTGTCCGGACACCTCATGTCGGAATGTTACCAACCGAATTCATTACGTGGTGATGGGCGGCCCGGTGGAGATCGCTCCCGAAAAGCACCCGACCGGCAACTTCAGTCGCTTCGTCTCCTGCCGAATGTCGGAGTGGTGACCCATCCCGTACGGGAGGCGGGAGAGCCGGCGCCAAGGGATTGGCGAAGAGATTTCTCAACGGATTGAGGAGACACGGCGATGCCGGACTTCGATGTGATCGTCCAGAAGGTCGATCCTCGCTGGATACGCGAGCTGCGCGTGTTCGCGCTGCAGTACGAGGAGGAGCGCCACCAGGTGCGCTCCTCGTGGATCCCCGCCTCGGTGGACGACGAGACGTGGTTCGAGCTGTATCTGACGGCGACCTCCGTGGAACAGGACATCGCGCTCATCTGACCGCGTGACGACCATGCCTGAGAACAACGATTCCGCCCGGGCCGCGCGGCCGCCCGGCGACACCGCCCCCACCGCCGTCGCGGACCCCCGCCCGGACGGCTCCTGCGCCATGACGCTCCTGATGCGCCGCCGCTTCGCGGGCCTGCCCGACCAGATACGGCAGGCCCGCCGGTTCGTGGCGCTGGCGGCCGCCGGCCGCGCCGCCACGGAGCAGGCCGTCCTGATGACCTCCGAGCTCGCCACCAACGCCGTCCAGCACACCCGCAGCGGCGCCGACGGCTTCTTCGAGGTCAGCGTCTACCTGCGCGGCGCCTTCCTGCGGGTGGAGGTCGCCGACGGCGGGAGCGCGCTGCCTCCCCGGGTGCGCCCGCTCGACCCCGAGGCCGAGCAGCTCCCCGGCGGGCGCGGCCTGGCCATCGTGGAGCTGTGCGCCACCCGCTGGGGCCAGTCCGGCGACGGCGGCCCGGGGCGCGTGGTCTGGTTCGAACTGCCCCAGGACGGCTGAGCCCAGCCGGGTGGCGGACCCGCGGCGGACTTCCGGAGCCCGCCGGAACCCGCCGGTCATCCCATCGCCGCCGGAGCGCGGCATCCATTCGATCGTGAGGAAGAACCCGCCATGTCGCGTGTGGACAATCTGGGGGTCGGCAGGCGACTCGGCCTGTCGTTCACCCTGGTCTCGCTGCTCATCGCCCTCTCCGTCGGCGTCGGCCAGTGGGCGCTGCACCGCCAGGCCGACCTCACCGTGCGGATGGACCGGCTGGAGCAGGTCGAGGACGACATCCAGACCTTCGCCTACCACGTCGCCGACCTCACCGGCTGGCAGGGCCTCGTGGCCGCCGACGCCGGCACCGCCATGGGCGGCAAGGCCGCCACCGCGGCCGACTCGATGAACCGCGAGGGGGAGCTCTACGCCAAGAAGTCCCTGTACGAGACCCTGGAGAACACCCGGGTCGAGTACCTGACCCCGGCCGAGCGGGCGCAGTTCGACAAGCTGGAGCCCGCCTGGGACCAGTTCTTCGTCGAGGACGACAAGGTCATGGCGCTGCTCGCCCAGGACACGGTCGAGAGCCGCACCGCCGCCATGGAGAACATCAACGGCGGTCCCGCCAGCGACGCGTGGGCCACCGGCCTCGAGATCACCCAGACCCTGCAGAAGTCGCTCAGCGACCGCATCGCCGCGCTGGAGAAGGAGGCCGCGCAGATCGACGGCACCAGTCAGAAGGTGCTGTGGGGCACGCTGGCGGCCGCGCTGCTGCTGGCCGCGGTGCTCAGCGTCCGGGTGACCCGCTCGGTGGTGCGCCCGCTGACCGTCGTGATGGACGCCCTGGCCCGGGTGGCCCGCGGCGACCTGACCGTCCGCCTGGGCATGACCCGCCGCGACGAGCTCGGCCGCCTCGGCCGCGCGCTGGACGACACCACCGAGTCCCTGCGCACCACCGTCTCCACCGTCGTCGCCCACAGCGACGCGCTGGCCGACTCCTCCGCACACCTGTCCCGGGTCTCCGAACGCATCGCC
>BMQD01000032.1 GCA_014647935.1 Planomonospora parontospora | reverse complement strand
CGTCAGATGATCGAGAAGAGGCAAGCGTCAACGGCCCTGGTGAGGGCCGCTGTGGCATAGGACCGTCTCCACGTTTTCGGGGGATTGACAGAAAGCCCGCGCCTGGGTGATGGCCAATCTAAACCGGCTTCCACAGGACTATGTGACGTTTTCTCAGCACACT
The DNA here is from genome assembly GCA_014647935.1 of Planomonospora parontospora. Lineage (GTDB taxonomy): Bacteria > Actinomycetota > Actinomycetes > Streptosporangiales > Streptosporangiaceae > Planomonospora > Planomonospora parontospora. The sequence goes on along the minus strand of BMQD01000032.1, from coordinate 44,944 downwards.
GCCCCTTATCGCAGGGCGATCTATGCGAAGCTCGACCCATCTGTCAGGTCTCGCTTGTGGATAGATCACTTCGCGCAATACCGTCGAGCGCATCCCGACCTGTCGCCCAGACAGCAGAGAATCTTGGCCGATCTCGAAGCGTACGTCAGGATCCCATCGAACCTCCACAGGCGTTCTCCCGATGAAGACAGAGGGGATGAACGCCTCAAGTTCGAGGTAATTGATGCGTTCGGCAAGGACGAGGCACGCAACCTGGTGGCCAACCTCGGCCCAGCGGAATCAGCACGGACCGCCCCTACCAATAGCGCCCTCGCCGCCTCGGTGGACTGTGAATGCTCAATTGAGAGCGATTGGTGCGGGGGTAGCTGGAAATGTTTCTATTATCGCGACTGCAGGAACGTCTGGGACGGATGCGGCTGGCTGTATAGCTACGATTGCATCGGCATGTGCATGCTTAAATGCACAGGCGTAGCGGGCGACGACTCACCGAGCATCAACGCTGCTTGCTGAGGCGGCGTTCCAAAAGGCACAGAGTAACTGATATCGTCGACGTCCTCGCCAGATCCGATCATGACCCCCCGGGTTCTATTAGAGCTAGGTAAATTCAAATAACGTCGCGAAAAGAACGCGGTCTGATATAGAGTCCTCGATGGCCGTTTCCATCGAGGACTCTTATCCTCCTGCCTATCGAAATAGCGATATCTCGCGTCCTCGACCAGCTGTTCTCGCTCGCGTCATGCCTGCCGACCCTCTACTTCTCTTGCCAATACACTGATAACCCCTTGGCGGGCCCTGGAGAGATCCGATCCTCGTGCCACCAGGATACGAGCCGCAGCACTCTCCCCTTCTCCGATAAGACCGAGTAGAAGATGCTCGGTGCCGATATGGATGTTTCCGAGCCGGACGGCCTCATTGCGCGACAGTTCCATAGCCTGCTCAGCCTGGGAGGTGAACTGAATCTCCTCTGGAGATTCATGCGTGCCGCTTTCAAGGTATTGCCTTATTTCGGCTTGTACGGCCTGCAAGCTGATCCCCAGATCGCGAAGCACGTCAGCGGCAAGACATGAATCGAAGCGCACCAATCCCAGTAGAAGATGTTCAGGAGAAACGCGGTTGTGCTGATATTCCCCAGCTTCCTCTCGGGCCAGATTTAGAACTTGTATCGCGTGATCAGTGAGCAGGCGATCCAGAGGTCGACGCAGAACCTTTCTTCTCCTCCACATCCTCCGCACGGAACATCTCCCATCGCGAGACTCGAATATATACTCGAACGCTAATCAAATCACCATACATGATTAAGTCTCAGAATGGCAACACTTCCGGCGAATGTGAAATTCGCCGACTTCGGTTGCTGCACCAACACGTTTAGAGGGTGTCTGAAAAGCTGGCGTTCGCGTCGCTGTTCAGCTGCCTGCGGGTGTGCGTTGCTGGGCGTGGGAGGCCCCATGCCCGATCCCCGATGCCCCTACCCGACCGATCTCACCGACGCCGAATGGGCGCTGCTGGAACCGTTGGTCCCCGCCCCGAAAAGCGGAGGCCGCCCGGTCCTGCACGCGCGTCGGGAGATCGTGGACGCGATCTCCTACCGGCTGCGGGCCGGCTGCTGCCGCACGATTTCCCGCCCTGTGCTGCGTTCCTCAACGGGTATGGAGATTGTCACCGCTCGGTTGCCTTGCCCAGGGGAATCCTTCCTGGCGGGAGGGTCCTGTCATGCCGAAACTGCTGCGCGCCCGGGCGCCGCGCGATGCCCAGGAAGAACGCCAGATCCGCAAGCTCGCCGGAGCCCGTCACGCTCCGGCCGACTGGATCCAGCGCGCCAGGATCGTGATGCTGAGCTGGAACGGGATGCGCGGCCCGGCCATCGCCGCCCAGGTCGGCTGCCATCCCGAAACGGTGCGCCGCCGGCTGCGCCGCTTCAACGCCGAGGGTCTGGACGGTCTCGGCGACCGGCCCGGCTCCGGTCGCAAACCGCGCCTCACCCAGGCCGAACGCTCACAGATCATCGCGCTGGCCAAGAGCACCCCGCCCGGCAGGTTGCGCTGGCGCACCTGGGGTGAGCTGGAAGCCACCGACGAGACCGGTCCGGCGGTGTGGACCCTGGACGCGCTCACCGCCGCAGCCCGCGGGCAGGGCATCGCCGTCGGCCGCTCCCAGGTCCGGCGGATCCTGCTGGCCGAGGGGGTGAGATGGCGGCGCACCCGATCCTGGAGCACCAGCAAAGATCCCGGGTTAGCCGTAAAAGAACGATGATCGTCGGCCTGTACACCGATCCGCCGGAAGGCGCGGTCGTGGTCTGCGCCGACGAGTTGGGCCCGGTCGTGCCCCGCACGTTCCCGCCGGCACCGGCCTGGTCAGGAGACGGACGCCGGATCAAGGTCCCCCTGGAGTGCCGGCGCGGATCGGCCAAGACCTGGGTCTACGGTGCGCTGCGCGTGGCCGACGGCACCGCGGTGACGATGACGTCGCCCTCTCGCAACAGCGCGTCCTATCAGGAGTTCCTGCAGAAGATCGAGGACGTCAACCCGGGCACCGGTGACATCGTCGTGATCGCCGACAATCTGTCCAGCCACACCAGCCTCGCCACCCGTACGTGGCTGGCCGATCACCCGCGGATCCGGCACGCGTTCATCCCGGTCGGCGCATGCTGGTTGAACCTGCAGGAAGCGTGGTGGCGGATCTTCCGCCGGCATGCCCTGGCCGGGGTGTCCTTCGCCGGTCCGGGCGACATCGACCACGCCACCCGCATCGCGACCGCCCAGCTCAACCAGCGGGCTAAGCCGTGGATGTGGGGGCGTCCGCCACCGGCTCCCCGGCGCCTGCGCCGCCGGTTCGTCTACATGATTTGAGGAACGCAGCACTAGGGTGGGCATCATGACCGATCACCGGAAGTTCCGGGCGAGTGATCAGGATCGTGACAAGGTGGCGGAGATCCTCCGCGTCGCCGCCGGCGAGGGGCGCATCAGCCTGGAGGAGCTGACCGGGCGGATCGACCGCGCCTACGCCGCCCGCACTCTGGGCGAGCTGGACGAGATCGTGTCGGACCTGCCGGGGTACGGCGCGCCGTACCCGGCCGCCGCCCCTTCTCCCACGTCGGCCGGCCCTCCGTCCCGCGCGCCGACCGAGGGCGACGTACTGCGGCTCCACACGGGCAGCGGCAGGATCGTGCAGGCGGGCCGCTGGACGGTGCCCCGGCACATGAGCGCCGAGGCCGGCAGGTGGGGCAGGGTACGGATCGATTTCACCCTGGCCGACTGCCCGCACCGGGAGGTGCTGCTCGACGTCGAGATCACCTCCTGGTTCGGCGACATCGTCGTCGTGGTGCCCCGCGGCTGGTGGGTCCACGACGAGGAGGTCGTCCGGCGCCGGATGGGCGCCGTCCACAACCGCCCGCCGGTGCCGCTCGCGCCCGACGGCGTCAGCGTACGGCTCACCGGCCATGTGCAGACCGGCGACGTCTGGGTGCGCTACCGCAGGACCACCGCCTGAGCCCTGCTCATCGGCGGACGGCTTGAGCCGGCCCCGTCCGGCTCCCGGATCGGTCCCCGTCCGCAGGCTCACTCCCCCGGCCGCGGCCCTCGATTCCCCCTCGCGCCCAAGATCCACCACCTGATACGGTCCCCGATCATGGTCTACATGTCGTCCGGCGCCGCTCCCACGTTCGTACTGGTCCACGGTTCCGGCTCCAACTCGTTCATGTGGTCCTCCGTCCAACGCGAACTCGCCCTGCTCGGCCACCGCAGCCTCGCCGTCGACCTGCCGGGGCACGGCCTCGACGCGCAGTACCCCGTCGCCTACCAGGCGCCGCAGGATCTCGACGCGTGGGCTGCCGAACCGTCGACGCTGGCCGGGACCACCCTCCAGGACAACGTCGACGCGGTCGTCGGCGTCGTCCGCCGCGTGGCCGAGCACGGACCGGTGGTGCTGGTGGGCGCCAGCCTCGGAGGGACGACCGTCACCGGAGTCGCCAACACGATCCCCGGCCTGGTGGATCGGCTGGTGTACATCTCCGCGTGGGCGTGCGTGCAGCGGGCGAACCCGATCGAGTACATGCAGGAGCCCGAGTTCGCAGACAGCCTGATGCCGTCCCTGGCCGCGTTCAACATCGGAGACCCGGCTCGGCTCGGCGTCGGCCGGGCCAACTACCGCACCGCCGATCCGGCGCTGCTGGCCGGCCTCAAGGCGGCGACCATGGCCGACGTCACCGACGAACGGTTCAGGGCGTTCCTCAACATCCTGCAGCCCGACGAGTCGATCGCGGTGATGACGGCCGACGCCCGTGGTCACGCCGACACCTGGGGCACGATCGCCCGCACGTACATCCGCCTCACCGGTGACCGGTCCATTCCGGTGGCCATGCAGGACAGACTGATCGCCGAAGCGGATGCGCTGACTCCGGGCAACCCCTACGAGGTCCACACCCTGGACACCACACATGCGGGGTTCGTGTTCAGGGCAGCGGAAGTGGCGGCCATCCTCGACAAGTCAGCCGTCTAGCGACGGTTCAGAGCCGGATGCTCTTGATGATCTGCGTTAGCTCCGGCACGAGAGGCCGACTGGCCATCACGGTGACGACGACGCCCTTACGCTCGACCCAGCCCGCGTACCGGCCGTGGCCCAGCGCGCCGTCCCCCTCCCGGGTGAGCACCTGGCGAGCGCCGATCCGCACGGTCTCCGTGTCACCGGAGAACGTCCCGAGGTCGAACGGCGCGTTCTTCAGCTGCGCCGGCCCGCTCGCCTTCGGCCAGCACACCACTCTCACCCACAGCGACCGGTGTTCGGGGTCCACCTCGGAGCGGTCGTCCCCCCACTGGTAGCCGTACTCGGTGATCCCATCGTGCTCGTTGACGACGACCTGGCCGTAGGCGAAGCCCTTCGGGATGTGGCCGACACGGATCCCCTCGACGGTGGCGGCGCCTCTGGGCGGCATGTCGATCTCAGCACCGGACGACCGCTTCGCCGCTGCTCCGGTCGGGACGGGACAGGCGGGACGCTCCGCGGCCTGGGCGGGGAGCGCTATCAGCGCTGCGGCGACGGGCAGCGCGGACAGGACGGCGAGCTTTCGCATCTCGTTCATGCTCGATTTCGACGCGGCGGCTGTGAAGAAAGTTCGGCGCCGGGCGGCGGCAGCCGGTTCGCGTCGCTCGGTCCGGTGGGCCAGGGCGCCGGGTAGGCGTGTCACCCGATGCGGCGCGGCCCTCTGCGCGGAGCCGACGGTCAGCGGGGGTCGATCGGCGTCGGCGTCCCGGCCGCGGCCTCCACCACCGCGGCGGCCTCCAGGCACAGATCCTCGCGAAACCTCGGGCCGATGATCTGTACGGCCTGCGGCAGCGGCGCATCGGCCGAGGCGACCGGTACGGCGACCGCGGGCAGCCCGAGAAGGTTGACCGCCACGACCGTACGCATCGTGTCCGGCCAATCGTCCAGCCACCGGGGGTCGAGATCGGACCCGACGCGGAAGGCCGGACGCGTGCGGATCGGTGCGAGCATCAACGGGGTACGGCTCAGCTGCGCGCTCCACAGCCGCGCGATGGACGCCCGCTCCATCATCGGGTCGAACGCCCGCTCTCCTGCGGCCCGCGTCCAGATCGGCTCGTACGCCTGCCAGAAGCGCACGAACCCAGGAGAGGCGATCGCGTCCGCAGGAGGTCGCTCCCGGTGGGTCCGGCCGTGGTCCGACATGATCTGCGTGAAGATCTCGCTCGCCCGGGTGAGGGCCGGAGCCCGGCCTTCCTCGACCGGATGGCCCGCGTCCGCCAGGGCCGCGGCCGCGCGCTGCAGCGCGCCGGCCACCTGCGGGTCCAGCTCGGTCCCGTCGAGATCGGTCACCACACGGACCCGCACCGGCGCAGGCAGGGACGGACCGTACACGGGCACCGGCGCGTGCCACGGGTCCCCGCCGGAGCGCCCGCACATGTGCTCGAACGCCAGCCGCAGATCCCGCACCCGCCGGGCGACCGGACCGTGTACGGCGAGCAGCTGGAACGCGAAGGGAGTCGGCCCCGCCCCGTGCCCGGCCTGCGCCACCCTGCCCAGCGAGGGCTTCAGCGCGCTGACGCCGCAGCACTGGGCGGGCCATCGCAGCGAACCCGCACCGTCGTTGCCGATACCGAGCGGGGACATCCCCGTCGCCACCGCGGCCGCCTCCCCGCCGCTCGATCCGCCCGGCGTGTGTGCGGCGGACCAGGGGTTCACCGTCGCGCCGTGCAACGCGTTGTCGGTGTGCCAGCGCATACCGAACTCGGGCATGTTCGTGCGACCGATCGGGATCGCCCCCGCCGCGCGCAATTCGGCGACGGGGGGCGCGTCGGCGGTCGCCGCCGCCTCCCGCAGGGCGGCGATCCCCAGCGTCGTCGCCGACCCCCTGACGTCGATGTTCTCCTTCACCGTCATCGGTACGCCGCACAGGGGACCGACCGCGTCCCCGCGTGCGCGGGCTCTGTCGGCCGCGTCCGCCGCCGCGAGCGAGTCCTCCTCCAGTGTGACCGTGATCGCATTCACCTGGGGGTTCGTCGCGTCGATCCGCTGTAGATGCGCCTCGATCACCTCCCGGCACGAGACCTCTCCGGCGCGGATCAGCTCGGCCAGATCCCACGCGCCCAACGTCCACAGCTCCGCCATGGCGTCCTCCTCCTCGTCGGTCGTGCCGGGAAATCTAGGGAGGAACGCCGGAAAAGAGCAGTCTTGTCTTCTTCGGCGGCATCAGCCGCTCCGGTTCGTTCAGGGAGCGGCTGCTTTCGTCGCAACGCATAGGGGCCGGGTCCGGTTCTGGTAGGAGACGGCGGCGACGGCCAGCGCCCAGCCGTAGCCGCCGAACGCCAGCGACGCAGCCCCGCCGATGCCGAGCAGGCCGTCGCCCAGGAGGCCGGCCCCGGCGAGGATCCCGCTGCCGGTGCCGTACAGGGCCAGGGTCGGCGCGAGCACCCAGACCGGTGCCAGCGGCAGGAACCGGGGCACCCGCCGGCCCGCCAGCCACAACGTCCAGCGGGGGAAGACCATGCCCCACGGCCGGACGAGCCCCAGCAGCAGGAACACCGCCAGCCCGACGCCGCAGACCCCCGCCAGCACCATGGGCCAGGTCGGCCGGAATCCGCCGGGCTCGATGCCGGGGACGCCGGCCGCGCCGAGGGCGTGCAGGGTGAGGTAGGGAAGGAACGCGCAGCAGCCGGCGTAGGCGATCCGCCGTACCACCGGGGGCGCCGCGTGCGGCGCGGGATGCCTCCGGCCCGACGCCTGCGGCGGATGCGCCCGGCCGCACCGGGGGCAGAGGCCGGCGCTGCGGCGGGCGTGCGCCAGCGCGGCGGCCGTGAACAGGGCTCCCACGACGGCCAGGCACAGCCGCTCGGCGAAGGTCACCCAGTCGCTGTCGCCGTGCCGGTCGGTGACCGTACCGGTCAGGACCAGCTGGACCAGGTTGAGCAGCACCCAGCAGCTCCCCACCAGGGCCAGCGCCGCCACGCCCCACGCGCCGGCCGACACGGCACCAGGCGGCAGTCGTGCGCCCCAGGGGCGTACGGTGGCGGCCGCGACCGCGGATCCGACGAGCAGCACGGCCGCGCCCGGCCACGTGACGTCGGGCAGACCGAGGTCGGTGACGCCGAGGAAGGAGCGGTACCCCTTGAGCGCGGCCACCAGCAGCACACAGCCGTACGCGGCGGCCGCGCCGCCGGCGGCGTGACCCGCCCATGAGGCCCACCGCCGCCACCAGGTCATCGATGACGCGACCGCATGGTCATCGGAACGGCTCCTCATGCGGACCTCCGGGGGCTGGGGAAGACCTTGGAAGTCTGCTCCGCCGGACCTTTGATTTCGCTGAGGGGTCCTGAGAGTTCCCTCAGCCACGCCGGCGCGTCACCGCAGGCAGGCGCGGTCGGCCGTGCAGGTGTGGGCCTTGCCGGCCAGGACGCGATCCGGGCGGGCGCCCCGCCACCGCCCCGCCCCCCCCGGCGGCCCGTCTCCTGCGCACACGAGCTCCGGAACGGCGGGGACGCCACAGCTGACTTTGCTACAGGGCCGGGGCGGCGTCCTGCCGTTCCAGCCACTTCAAAATCGCCTGGTTCGTTTCTTCCGGCTTCTCCTGCTGGATCCAGTGACCGGAATCAAGGCTGACCACCTCCACGTCGGGCACGAACTCCGCCAGGTTCTCACCCCGTGCGACCAGATCCCTGTCGCCATAGATCATGAGCGCGGGCTGCCGGATGATCGGGTCCGCGTCCGCCAGCAGGTGCCAGTTGCGGTCGAGGTTCCGGTACCAGTTGATGCTCGCCGTGAATCCTGTCGATTCGAAGGCGGAGACGAAGACGGCCAGCTCGCTGTCGCTCATGAGAGGCTCACCGAGCGGTGTTCCCGCTCTGGCGAGGTTGATCATCGCCATTCCCGGCTGAGGCTCGCTCGCGGGCTCGTTCTTCCGGAAGATGTTGCGGAGAAACCGGGACGTGTGTTCTTCGAGAACCGCGTCCGCGACGCCCGGCCGCCGGTTGAAGTGGACGAAGTAGAAGTCGCCGCCGAGCACGGCCTCCATGGATTCGACCCATGGCCGCTCTCCGCGCTCGAAATAGGGCACGCTGAGCGCGACCACCTTGTCCACCCTGCTCGGATGCAGGAGGGCCAGTCCCCACACCACGAACGCCCCCCAGTCATGGCCTACGAAGGTGGCGTCTTCGTACCCGTAGTGATCGAGAAGTGCGATGAGGTCGCCCGACAGATGTCCGATGTCGTAGTCGGTGACCTCGCCGGGACGGGACGAATTGCCGTAGCCCCGCTGGTTCGGGACGATGACGTGGTAGCCGGCCGCGGCGAAGGCGGACATCTGGTGGCGCCAGGAAAAGGCATGCTCCGGCCAGCCGTGACAGAGCACGATGGGCTTTCCCGCATTTCGCCGACCCGCTTCGAAGACTTCGAGTTCCACACCGTTGACCGGAACTAGGGTGGGCTCGGGAAAATCGGCTGGATTGAACATTGAATTTCCTCTCTATCTTTTTCGGGATGATCAGGCGGCGAGGGTTCCCCAAGACCGCGTCGGCGCACCCCGGAGAGGCCGAGGGTCGGTACGGTCGCGGACGGCGGGACTCGCCGGTGAGGTGATGTCGCCATCCTGCCGAACGAAACCGGTCACCTCATGACCGGTTTCATGTGGAAGTGTGGCCGGCGTGCGAACCGACCGGCTGGTGGCCGTCCTCCTGTTGCTGCAGCGGCGCGAGCAGGTGACGGCGGCAGAGGTCGCCCGAGAGCTGGAGGTCTCCGAGCGCACCGCCCGCCGCGACCTCGACGCCCTGGCCATGGCCGGGGTGCCCGTGTACTCCATGCAGGGCCGAAACGGCGGCTGGCGCCTCGTGGGCGGCGCCCGCACCGACCTGTCCGGGCTGACCGCGAGTGAGGCCCGCGCCCTGTTCCTGGTCGCCGGCCCGGCCTCGGCTGCGACGCCGGCCGTGAAGGCGGCTCTGCGCAAGCTCGTCCACGCCCTGCCGGAGCCCTTCCGGGTGCAGGCCGAGGCGGCGGCGTCGTCACTGGTCATGGACCCGCAGCGATGGGGGTCGAGCCGGATCGAGCACCGGCCGCCCCGCTTCCTCGACGAACTCCAGGACGCGGTGATCCGCGGCGTCCAGGTGCGGCTCGGCTACGTCGACCGCGAAGGCACCGAAACCGAGAGAACCGTCCACCCGCTAGGCATCGTCGCCAAAGGCCCGTCGTGGTACCTCGTCTCCGGTACCGAGGCCGGCCGGCGGACCTTCCGGATCGACCGCGTGTCGTCCGCCGACCCGACCGGCGACCCCGTGCACCGGCCCGAGGGGTTCGACCTCGCTGAGAGCTGGCGCGAGATCGCCGACGAGGTCGACCGCAGGCGGACACCCCTCGAAGTCCAGGCCGTGTGCACTCCCGAAGGGATCGGCAAGCTCCGGATGGGGCTCGGGGACCGGCTCGAGGTGGGAGGTTCCACGATCGACGGCCGCATCGAGGTCGTGATCCGCGGCTACAACGAGTACGCCCTCGCGGGCGAGCTCGCCGGGCTGGTCGAATGGCTCGAGGTGACCGGCCCTCCGGGTGTACGAGACCACCTGGCCTCGATCGGCAAGGCGCTCGTCGAGCGATACGGCTGAGATCGTCCCGTTTTTGCGGTTCACCGTAGCCTCGGGAATGCCGGGCCTCGGAGCGCTACGCGGAGGACGTCCTCGTGCTCAGCGGCGACGAGGTGCAGGGCAAGGACCATGACCACCTGCGCGAACGGTACTCGTCGCAGTTCAACGCCAAGTCCTGCCACACCCGACCCGCCGGGCCGGACGGGCCGCCTTTTTGGGCCTTCATCGGAAAGAAACTTTACTATTAGCTTCGTCGTATGGAGTTAGAGGTTCGCCATCTCCGAGTGATCTGCGCGGTCGCCGAACACGGCAGCATCTCACGGGCCGCGGTCGCACTCGGCATGTCCCAGCCCGCCCTCACCGCCCAGTTGCGGCGTATCGAGCGCATGTTCGGCGGGCGGCTGTTCGACCGGGACCGCGGCGGGACCCGTCCCACCTCGTTCGGCGCATGGGTGCTGGTGAGGGCGCGGTCGCTGCTGCCCGCCTTCGACGAGCTGCGCCGGGACGGCATGCGCTACATCGGGCAGAGCTGCCCGCGACCCGCCATCAGGGTCGGCTGCATGGTCAGCCACCTGGGCATCAGCGCCATCACCCGCCTGGGCGAGCTGATCCCCGACGCCGAGATCACGGCACGGACCGAAGAGGCCATGGACCTGCTGCCCGGCCTGCTGGAGTCCGGGCGGCTGGAGCTGGCCACCCTCGGCGACTATCCCGGGCACGAGATCCTCCCGCCGACGGGCGTGACCTACGTGAGTGTGGCCACCGAGCCGATCTTCGTCGGACTGGCGTCCTCGCACCCCCTCGCCCGATCGGACGAGATCGAACTGCGGGATCTCGCCGGAGAGGACTGGGGCCTGCACGCCCTGGCGGAGGCCGGGCACCGCGAGCACTTCTGGACGGCCTGCGCCGAGGCGGGTTTCACCCCGCGCATCGCCTATGCCGCCGATCTCAGCCTCGCCGTCGGCCTGATCTCCTCCGGCAGGTGCGTGGGCATGTTCCAGGCGCTCAGCACGGGTCATCCGGGCATCACCATCCGTCCGCTGGCCGGCACCCCGCTGCGCTTCCGGCACCTGCTCGGCTGGCCGGAACACGGGCCGGTCGCGCCGTACGCGTCCGATCTGGCCGCGGGGGTCAGGGCGGACTACTGGGCCAAGGCGCGGAGGACTCCGGTCTACGCCGCCTGGCTGGCGCTGCACGGCCCGCTCCCCTCCCTCGGGTGAGTCCCGGCCGCCGCACCTCGCCATACCGCGCCGTTATGGAATTTCGTAGGGTACTCGGCTCCACGCCTGCGATGTCAGCTTTGGTCCAGCCCGAAGCGAGGACACGCCCGGAGGCGCCGCCCGCCACGAACGGGACCGGCGCACCGGGCTCCCTGCAGGGCTCCTTACCCCCCACCCCCACAAGGGGTATCGAGAGGAGTCACCCCCCAGTGAATCCCCGGTTCATGCTGGGCGTCACCGCCGCGCTGGCGGCCGTCGCCCTGACCACGACCTCGGTGGTCCCCGCCTCGGCCTCGGCTGCGAACGCGCCGAACGCCGCCGGCGCCACCGTCCCGCCCTCCTTCGCACCCCCGGACCCCGAGGCGCGCCGGCGTGCCATCGCCAACGCCGAGAGCGCCCTCGCCGCCGAACGCCGAGACCTCGCCAGAGGCCAGGACGACGTCTTCTCACTGAAGAAGGCGGTCTCGGTCTCCGGCATGCAGTTCCTCACCTATTCGCGCGCCTACCAGGGCGTGCCCGTCTACGGCGGCGACGTGGTCGTCGCCACCGACCGCACCGGGTTCACCGTGGCCGGCGTCGACACGGCGCAGACCGCCGAACTGAAGCTGGACACCAGGACCACCGTGACCGCCGACCGGGCGGCGCTCAAGGCCCGCTCCCTGCTCACCGAGGTGGAGAGCGTGAGCACCCCGGCGCTGGTCGTGCACGCGCTGTCCGACACCCCGCGCATGGCGTGGGAGGTGGTCGTCACCGGCCGGGCCAAGGACGCCCCGAGCGTCCAGCACGTCTACGTCGACGCCCTCAACGCCAGGATCCTGAGCTCGTGGGACGCCGTCCGGGCGGGAACCGGCCATGGCTTCTACAACGGCGGCGGCCTGGACCTCAGCACCTCCGGCTCCGGATCGTCGTACACGATGCGCGACACCACCCGCAACAACCTGGCCTGCGGCGGCCAGAACGGCTCCCCCTACACCAAGTCCGGTGACACCTGGGGCAACGGCCAGGGGACCAACCTGGAGACCGCCTGCGTGGACGCCCTCTGGGCGGCGCAGAAGGAATGGGACATGCTCCGGGACTGGTTCGGCTACAACGGCTTCACCGGTGAGGGCGGCGGCTTCCCCGCCCGCGTCGGCCTGAACCAGGTCAACGCCTACTGGAACGGCTCATACACCAACTTCGGCAAGAACCAGGCCGGCACCCAGCAGGCGACGCCGATGGACGTGGTCGGCCACGAGTACGGCCACGCGATCTACCAGTTCGCCGGCAGCGGCGGCGCGGGCAGCAGCAACGAGAGCGGCGGCCTGAACGAGTCCACCGGTGACATCTTCGGCGCCCTGCTGGAGCACTACGCGAACAACCCCAACGACCCGCCCGACTACCAGGTCGGTGAGGAGGTCAACCTGGTCGGGCGGGGCCCGATCCGGTACATGTACCGGCCGAGCACCAACGGCGACCCGGACTGCTACAGCTCTTCCATCCCCGGCACCGAGGTGCACGCCGCAGCCGGGCCGCAGAACCACTGGTTCTACCTGCTCGCCGAGGGAACCGACCCGACCGGCGGCAAACCCGCCACCCCGGTGTGCTCCGGCGCGAACCCGCGGACGTTCGGCGGCATCGGCATCCAGAACGCCGGCCGGATCTACCTCGCCGCGCTGAACATGAAGACCACCGGCAACCGGACCCACGCCCAGTCGCGCTCCCAGACCCTTTCCGCGGCCAAGGCGCTCGACCCCACCTGCGCCTGGTTCGAGGCGACCAAGGCCTCGTGGAACGCCGTCAACGTCCCCGCGGTCTCCGGCGAGCCGACCTGCACCCCGCAGGGCGGCAACGACGACTACTCGGCCTCGATCGATCCGGCCACTGCGGACGTCCAACCGGGCCAGTCCGCCACCGCCACCATCAGCACCACGGTGACCAGCGGGAACGCCCAATCCATCACGCTGCGCACCGACTCCCTGCCCTCGGGCGTGACCGCCGCCTTCAGCCCGGCCGTCATCTCCGCCGGGCAGACCTCGCGGCTGACCCTCACGACCTCGGCGGACACCCCCACCGGGTCCTACCCGCTCACCGTCACCCTCGACGGCGCCAGCGCCGACAAGCGGGTCGGCTTCACCCTGGGAGTCGGCAGCGGCCAGCCGGGCACCGACGCGCCGGACATCAGCCTCGCCGACGTCAAGGCCCACCTGCAGCAGTTCCAGAGCATCGCCGCGTCCAACGGCGGCAACCGACGGGCGACGGGACCGGGCTACACCGCCTCGGTGTCCTACGTCGAGGGCAGGCTCCGGGCCGCCGGCTACACCGTGACGCGTCAGACCTGCACCTCCGGCTGCACCGGCGGCGCGGGACCGAACCTGATCGCCGACTGGCCCGGCGGCGACCCGAACCAGGTCGTCATGGCCGGAGCCCACCTGGACGGCGTCGCGGCCGGACCGGGCGTCAACGACAACGCCTCGGGCTCGTCGGCCCTGCTGGAGGTCGCCCTCACCCTGGCGGAGAAGAACCCGTCCATGGCCAAGCACGTGCGATTCGCCTGGTGGACCGACGAGGAGCAGGGCCTCAACGGCTCGGAGTTCTACGTCAACGCGATCGGCGCCACCGAGCGGAGCAAGATCAAGGCCTACCACAACTACGACATGGTGGGCTCGCCCAACGGCGGCTACTTCATCAACAACATCACCACCCCGGCGGCCGCCCCGCTCAAGGAGTTCTACGACAGGCTGAACCTCCGGCCCGAGGAGAACACCGAGGGCGCCAACCGGTCCGACGACGCGCCCTTCCGCAACGCGGGCATCCCCACCTCCGGCGTGGCGGCCGGGGCCAGCGCCGTCAAGACCTCGGCTCAGGCCGCCAAGTGGGGCGGTACGGCGGGCCGCGCGTACGACTCCTGCTACCACGCCTCCTGCGACACCGTCGCCAACATCAACGACACGATCCTGGACCGGGCCGCCGACGCCGCGGCGTACGGCATCTGGAAGCTGGCCGTCGGCGGGACCGGGACGCCGGCGGACGACTACCTGGTCTCGGTGAGCCCGTCCTCGGTCTCGACCGACGCGGGAGGGTCCGCCACCGCCGTACTGAGCACCACGGTCACCTCCGGTGACGCGCAGAGCATCACGTTGAGCGCCACCGGCCTGCCCTCCGGCGCGACCGCGGTCTTCAGCCCGCCGACCATCACCGCGGGCCAGTCCTCCACGGTGACCGTCACCACCTCGGCGAGCACTCCGCCCAACACCTACACCGTCTCCCTGCGGGCGGACGGCGCCTCCGCCGACCGCTCCGCCACCCTCAGCCTGACCGTGAACGGCGGCGGGCCGGGTGGGACCTCGTGGGAGACGTGGAAGAGCTACGCCGCCGGCGACACGGTCACCTACGACGGCGTGAGCTACCGCTGCCTGCAGGCGCACACCTCGCTGCCCGGCTGGGAGCCGCCGAACGTCCCGGCGCTCTGGCAGCGGGTCTGACCGGACAGGTCCTTCGCGGCGGGCGAGACCGGGGCCGCCCGCCGCATCCACCGGATGACGAGAGAGGGGAACCCCCGCGGCGGGCGGCCACGGCCGCCGCGGTCCGAGCACGGCTCCACCTCGCGGTCGCCGCTTCCCCGGGGGCGGCCCGCCCGGGCGAAGCCGCCGCAGGACGGCCGCGGGATCCCCCTTCTCCCGGTGGCACGGACACCTGGGGCGAAGTTCGTTCATGACATTAAATATCAGGAAAAGTCAGCCATCGGTTTACTGTTAGGAAACTTTCCTTTATGTTCCTGGCAGCCCCCCAGCCAAGGAGCAACCATGCGAAGAACAGCGATGATCGTCGCAACGGCGTTCGTCACCTTCGGAGCCACCGTCCTCACCGCCGCACCGGCCCTGGCCCACGGGTACGTGTCGTCCCCGCCCAGCCGCCAGGCCATGTGCGCCCAGGGCCGCGTCACCGGCTGCGGCCCCATCGTCTACGAGCCGCAGAGCGTGGAGGGACCCAAGGGCCAGCGCAACTGCCACGGCGGCGTCGCCCGGTTCGCCCAGCTCAGCGACGAGAGCAAGGCGTGGCCCGCGACCCCCGTCGGCACCGGCGTCACCTTCAACTGGGTGCTGACCGCCCGCCACGCCACCAGCACGTGGGAGTACTACATCGGCAACACCCGGATCGCCACCTTCAACGACGGCGGCAGGCAGCCCGGCGCGACCGTGTCGCACGCGGTGAACCTGGCCGGGTTCAGCGGCCGGCAGAAGGTCCTGGCCATCTGGAACATCGCCGACACCGCCAACGCCTTCTACGCCTGCATCGACCTGCAGATCGGCGGCGGCGGGACCACCCCCACACCCACCCCGACACCCACTCCGACGCAGAGCCCCACGCCCACCCCGACACCGACCGTGACGCCGGGCGGGACCTGGAAGGCGGGCACCGCCTACACGGCGGGCTCCCAGGTCACCTACGGCGGCGCGACCTACCGGTGCCTCCAGGCGCACACCGCCATCGCGGGCTGGGAACCGCCGAACGTCCCCGCGCTCTGGCAGCGGGTCTGACATGGACCTGATCCGCGACACGGCGCTGTCGCTGGCCCGGACGGCGATCGGGTTGCTGTTCGCCTGTCACGGGGCGGCCACCCTGTTCGGCGTCCTCGGCGGCCCGCACGGCGGGCGGGCCCCGGAGTTCGCCGAATGGCCCGGATGGTGGGCGGCGGTGATCGAACTCGGTGCGGGCGGCCTGGTGATGCTCGGCCTGGCCACCCGCGCCGCCGCGCTGCTCTGCTCGGGGACCATGGCCTACGCCTACTTCGTCGTGCACCAGCCCGGCGGGCTGTTCCCCATGGTCAACGGAGGTGAGGCCGCCGCCCTCTTCTCCTGGTCCTTCCTCCTGCTGGCCGTGACCGGCGGCGGTTCCTGGTCGCTGGACGCCCTCGCCGCCAGGTACCGCGTCTCCGGCCGGAACGACGGGCTCCCGCCCCTCCCGGACGCATCCCTCATCCGGGAGGGGTGAGGATCTCCGGGTGGCGGAGACCCCGCACCCCCTTCCGAGGGCCGGGTCCTCCCCCGGTGGAGGACCCGGCCCTCGCCGCATATGGGGAGACCTCGTCTTTTCCGGGATTCGTCCGTTCGCCATGATCAAACCGATGTCGAACGGACGAGTCCCGGGACCGCTCGCGGCGCCGCACTGACCGTCGCCCGCGGAGGCGTCGGCGGCACGCTGGCGCGCCCTCCGCCGCGGCAGGCGGATGACCGGGCCGCTGAACCTCGTTCGAATATACATAATTCCCTGAATTCAGGATTTCCTGTACTATCGCGGTATGTTGACGATCGCCCCCGAGATCGAGGTCCTGGCCCGGTTCGGCCGCGCGCTGGCCGACCCGATCCGCTGCCGCATCCTCCTCGCGCTGCGTGAGGCACCCGCCCATCCGGCCGAGCTGGCCGAGACCCTGGGCATCTCCCGCACCCGCCTGTCCAACCATCTGGCGTGCCTGCGCGACTGCGGCCTGGTCGTGTCCGCGCCCGTGGGCCGGCGCACCCGCTACGAACTGGCCGACGCCCGGCTCGGCCACGCCCTGGACGACCTGCGCACCGCCGTGGTCGCGGTCGCCGCCGACGCCGAACGCAGCTGCACCACCGCCGAGACCGAGGGCTGCTGCTGATGGCCGCCCTCTCCGCCCCTGCCCGCCGCGCCGACGACGAGGACTGACCATGGCCGTTACCGCGCTCATCGTGTATGTGGTGGCCATGGGCCTGGCCTTCGGCTGGCGCACCGTGGTGCACCGGCGCCGGACCGGCGACACCGGCCTGCGTCTGGACGCCGGTCCGGCCGGATCGGTGGCCTGGTGGGCCAAGACGGCGTTCGTGGCGGCGATCGCGCTGGGTCTGGCCGGGCCGGTCGCCGCCACAGCCGGCATGGCCGACCTGGCCCTCCTCGACCACCCGGCGGTGGCGGCCGCCGGACTGGTGATCGCCCTTTCCGGCACCGCGGCCACGCTGGCCGCCCAGCTGGCCATGGGCGCCTCCTGGCGGATCGGCGTGGATGCCGGCGAGCGCACCGATCTGGTCACCGGCGGCCCGTTCGCGCTCGCCCGCAACCCGATCTTCACCGCGATGGTCGCCACCAGTGCCGGGCTGACGCTGATGGTGCCCAACCCGGTCGCCGTACTCGCCCTGGCCGTGCTGGCGGCCGCGGTCGAACTGCAGGTGCGCGCGGTGGAGGAGCCCTACCTGCTGGCCGCTCATGGCCCCGCCTACCAGGGGTATGCCGCACGGGTGGGCCGCTTCGTGCCCGGCCTGGGCCGCCTGCCCGCCCCGGACACCACCGCCCTGGACACCACCGCTCCGGCACGCGGATCGTCCCCGGCACGCGGCCGTTGAAGCCGTTCCCCGGATCAGTGAAGGAGGACCGTTCGTGGGGACCGACCACGCGCACGGCCACGGCCACGGGCACGGGCACGGGCACGGGCAGCTGAGTCCGACCGGCCGCCACCGCGGGCGCCTGGTCGGCGTGCTGGCCATCACCGGCACCGTCATGCTCGTGCAGGTGGCCGGGGCACTGGCCTCGGGCAGCATCGCGCTGCTGGCCGACGCCGGGCACATGCTCACCGACAGCGCCGGCATCGCCCTGGCCCTGGCGGCCATCGTCCTGGCCGCCCGCCCGGCCACCTCGAGGCGCACCTTCGGCCTGGCCCGGGCCGAGATCCTGGCCGCGGCCGTCAACGCCGCGGTGCTCTTCGGCCTCGGGGCGTACGTGCTGTACGAGGCGGTCTCCCGCCTGGTCTCGGCGGAGGCTCCGCACCTCGCCACCGGCTCCATGCTGCTCTTCGGCGTCGTCGGCCTGGTCGGCAACCTGGCCTCGATGCTGGTGCTGATCGGCGTGCAGGGCGAGAGTCTCAACCTGCGCGGCGCCTTCCTGGAGGTGGCCACCGACGCGCTCACCTCCGTGGGCGTCATCGCCGCCGCGGTCGTGGCCCACCTGACCGGGTTCACCCGCGCCGACGCCGTCGTCGCGGTGCTGATCGGCCTGCTCATCGTGCCGCGCGCGCTCAAGCTGCTGCACGCGGCCGTCAACGTGCTCCTGGAGGCCACCCCCGCCCATCTGGACCTGGACCGGGTCCGCGCGCAGCTGCTGGCGGTGCCGCACGTACGGGCCGTGCACGACCTGCACGCCTGGACCGTCACCTCGGGCCTGGCCGCGCTCAGCGCGCACATCGTCATCGACGACGAGTGCTTCACCGACGGCCACGCCCCGCGGCTGCTGGACGTCCTGCAGGAGTGCCTCAAGGACCGTTTCGACCTGCACCACGCCACCCTGCAGCTGGAGTCGCCGGCCCACGCCCAGCACGAACGACCCGCCCACGCCTGACGTCCGCTCCGCTCACGGCGCCGGCGGCCCCGCCCCTGCAGGGTTATCCCGTTGAAAAGCCGCCGGGCGGATCGTACGCTGGCCGTACTCGTTCCCGCCGGTCCCGTCCGGCCGATCATGAGAAGGCGATGCCATGGTCACCGCCCGGTCACCCCGGGGCGGATGACGACCCGGCCGTTCCATCGGCCAGTGCGGTGCGTGCCGACACGCGTCCGCCCGTCGTGCCCCGGTCCCGCAGAGATCCTCTCGCCCGCGCGGCGCCGGTCGCCGCGCACCTGATCTGGAGCACACGGAATGTCGCACGACTCCCTGTCCGCGTGGTACGCGGACTTCTTCACCGAGCTGCCCAACGCCTTCTGGCGGGCGGCCGTACCGCAGCAGGCGACCGCGGCCGAGGTCGACTTCGTCACCCGCCTGGCCGGGCTGCGTCCCGGCGCGCTGGTGCTGGACGTGGCCTGCGGCAGCGGACGGCACGCCCTCGAACTCGCCCGGCGCGGTTTCCGGGTCACCGGCCTGGACGTCTCGGCCGAGGCCGTCGGGTACGCCCGTCACACCGCCGAGCGGGAAGGACTCGACGTCGACCTGCGCCTGGGCGACATGCGGGCCCTGCCCTCCGACGTCCGCGCCGATGCGGCGATCTGCATGGGCAACGCCTTCGGCTACCTGGAGCACGCCGGAACCCAGGGGTTCCTCGCCGGCCTCGCCGGTCTCGTCGCCCCGGGAGGCACGCTGGTCCTGGACTACGGGTTCGTGGCCGAGTCGCTGCTGCCCGGCCTGGTCCTGGAGGAGCCGCCGATGACGCTCGGCGGGATCGAGGCCGTCTCGGTCAACGAGTACGACGCGGCCGGCGGCCGCTGGATCACCTCCTTCACCTTCCGCCGGGGCGCCGAGGAGCACCGCGGGACCTCCGTGCAGCACGTCTACACCGCGGCGGAGGTCGTCCGGCTGGTCTCCGCGGCCGGGTTCGCCGGCGTCGGGTTGTACGGCGACGCCGACGGCGCGCCGTTCCGGCTCGGCAGCCCCCGGCTGCTCCTGGTCGCGCGGCGGCCGTAGGACGGCGGCCGCGGATCGGGGAACGGCGGGGCGCTCAGGCCGCCCGCGCGGCGAAGCGGCGCGCCACGAAGGCGATGAGCGCCTCGACCAGCCGCGTGGTCAGCACCTCGATCACGATGACCGCCGCCTTGGCGAGAAGGGATGACAGGAAGTCGCTCATGGGAACCCCCAGGGGTCGGAGCCGCTCGGGGCCGGGTCCGCGGACCGCGTTCCCGGCCGGATTCGCAGCCGGGTCCGCGGCGTGGAACCGGCCCGCGCGTGCTTTCTCATTCCTCCCGGTCGACGGTGCGCGCCGCCGGGCCGGCCGGCCCGGCGGCGCCCTCCCGCCGCCGGGCCGCGGGCTCACCGCCGCGCAGCAACCGCTCGGCCGCCGCCCCCAGGACCGTGGCGACGGCGGCGCCGCCGAGGCCGATGGACCACCCGAGGGGTCCGAGGGGGCGTGAACCGAAGAACCGGCTGACCCCCGGAGTCGAGACGACGAGGCCCAGGGCGGCGAGGGAGGCCAGCGCCGCGAGCACGACCACCGGGTCCCGCCCGCCTTTGGCGAGGGTCTGCAGCAGCTGCGCCGCGACCAGGGCGACCAGCCCGATCGTGTCCGCCCGCCCGCGGGTTCCGGTCAGCCGGCCGGCCAGCCAGGCCGCCGCCGCGGCGGCCGCGGTGGTGACGGCCCGCAGGTGGATGTCGCGGGTCAGGGAGGCGCCGAGCGAGCCCTCCGGCCCCTCGGCCATCAGCCGCTCCGGACTCGCCGCGGCCGGGGGCCGTACGGCCACCACCAGGGCGGGCAGCATGTCGGTCAGCAGGTTGACCAGCAGCAGCTGCCGGGCGTTCAGCGCGCTGCGGCCGGTGAGCAGGTTGGAGCCGACCGTGAAGGCGATCTCGCCGATGTTGCCGCCGAGCAGGATGCTCAGGGAGTCGCGGACCGAGCTCCACATGGACCTGCCCTCGATGATCGCGTCGACGATCGTCTCGATGCGGTCGTCGGTCACCACGACGTCCGCCGCCGTCCGGGCGGCCGGCGTGGCGCGGGAGCCGAGGGCGATCCCGACGTCCGCCGCGCGGATCGCGGGGGCGTCGTTGGCCCCGTCGCCGGTGACCGCCACGGTCTCGCCGGCCTGGCGCAGGCAGGAGACGATCCGTGTCTTGTGCGCCGGGGTGGCGCGGGCGAACACCGCGACCTCGGGCAGCGCCTTCGTCAGGATCTCGTCGTCGACGTCGTCCATCTCGGGGCCGGTCATGACGCGCAGGCCGTTCAGCACGCCGAGCTCGGCGGCGATCGCCTCGGCGGTGCTCGGGTGGTCCCCGGTGACCATGACGACCCGGACGCCGGCCCTGGTCAGGCGCCCGACGCTCTCGGCGGCGGCGGGCCGTACCGGGTCGGCCAGGCCCAGGAAGCCGAGGAAGCACAGCCCGCCGACCCGGGACCCGTCGAGGTCGCGCCGGTCGGAGGCGGGCCGCTGGGCCACCGCGAGCACCCGGTGGCCCTGCCGGGCGAGCGCGTCGACCTCCCGCTCCAGCTCCAGCCTGAGCTCCTCGCCGAGGGGGACGGCCCGCGCGTCCCGGAGCACCGTCGTGCACCGGTCGAGCACGATCTCCGGGGCGCCCTTGACGCTCAGCAGGTGCCCGGAGCCGCTCACGCCGAGCACGGCGTGGTAGCCGCGTTCCGGTTCGAAGGGCAGCTCGTCGACCCGCCGCCAGGCGGTCAGCCCCTCCTCCGGGGTCACTCCCAGCCGATGCGCGCCGTCGACGACGGCTCGGTCGGTGGGATGGGCGATGACCCTCCCCCCGCCCGCGCGGGGGCTCGCCCGCAGCGCCGCGGCGACGATCGGCCGCAGCCCGGCCTGCGGCTCCTCGACGGAGTACCCCGTGCGCCCGTCGGAGACGCGCCGCAGCGTGATGCGCCCCTCGGTGAGCGTTCCCGTCTTGTCGAAGCACAGGACGTTCACCCGGCCCAGCGCCTCGATCGTCGAAGGGTTGCGCACCAGCGCGGCGCGCTTCGACAGCCGCCGCGCGGCGGCCAGCTCCGCGACCGTGGCGATGAAGGGGAGCCCTTCGGGGACGGCCGCCACGGCCAGGCTCACCGCGGGCGCGAGCCCCGCCGCCAGCGGGCGGCCGCGGAGCAGGTCGACGGCGAGCAGGGCGAGACCGGAACCGGCGGAGAGCGGCAGGATCCTCCTGCCCAGTTCACGCAGCCGGAGCTCCACCCCGGTCGGCGGGCGCGGCCCCGCGGCCAGCCTGGCCCCCCGGCCCGCCTCGGTCGCCCCGCCCGTCGCGACGACCACCGCGCGCCCCCCGCCCGCGGCCACCGTCGTGCCCTGGTAGAGCATGCAGCTGCGTTCGGCGACGGCGGACGCCACCGTGGGCGCCGCGGTCTTGGCGACCAGCTGCGACTCCCCGGTGAGCGGCGACTCGTCGACCTCCAGGCCCGTCGCGTCCAGCACCCGGCAGTCGGCCGGTACGGCGTCGCCGGCGCGCAGCTCGATCACGTCGCCCGGGACCAGCGCCGCCGCGGAGGTCCGCGTGTGCCCGCCGGGCCGGCGCAGCCGCACGGGGACGGAGGAGTCCTCGGTGAGGCGGCGCAGCGCCCGGTCGGCGCTGACCCGCTGCGCCCCGCCCACGAACGCGCTGACGACCGTCACCCCGCCGATCAGCAGCGCGTCCAGTACCGAGCCGATCAGCGCGGACATGCCCGCCCCGGCCGCCAGGACCGGCGTCATGGGGTTGGCCAGCTCCTGTGCGGACGCGCGGACCAGCGAGCGCGGCCCCCCTCCGGGCCGCTCCTCCTCCCCCGCCGCCTCCGTCCTGCGCCCGGCGGCGTCCTCCTCGGCGATGCCGTCGGACGAGGAGCCGAGCCGGGTGAGGACGTCGGCGGCCGACATGGCGTACCAGGGCGTGCCGTCGGCGCGGACCGGGACCGGCGTCCGCCCGGCGGCGCGGCCCGACAGCTCTCCCAGGGCGAGCGCGGCCAGCGAGACGCAGTGGCTCACCAGGTGCGCCCGGTGGGAGGACGCCGCCTCGGGTCCGGCGACGGCCAGCAGCGCGCCGACGCCCGCTCCGGCGACGCCGAGCCGTACGCTCCGCCGGCTCGTCCTGGCGGCCTCCGGCAGGCAGCTCAGCAGCAGGTGGGCTCCGTCGAGATCGCCGAGCACGTCCGCGTCCCAGGGCACGCGGCCGGGCCGGTCCGCCACCCCGATGCCGAGGTCGGCCCGGGCCAGCGCGTCGCGCAGGTCCCGGGACCCGCCCCGCGACACCACGGCGACGGCGTGCCCCCCGACCTGGAGCGCGCGGATCGCGGCCGCCGTCCTTGCTCCGCCGGGAGCGATCCGGCGAGCCGAGAAGCGCGCGGCGAGACCGCGGTCCCCTCCCGCCAGCAGTACGGTGCCCGCGGCCCCGGCGGCGGCGACGAGCGCCTCGGCCAGCGGGTGGAGCTCCCGCGTCAGCGCGGCGACGGCGACCGGCTCGCCCCGCAGGGTCACGACCACGGGCCTCAGCCCCCGGGCGCGCCAGGCCTGGATCTCCCGGGCGGCCGGCCCGCCCGTACCGGTCGCCGGTCCGACGGCCCACTCCCCGTCCTCCCGGCGCGCGCCGGGATCGCCCGGGTCGAGCAGGGCGTGCAGCCGCGCGTGCAGCGTGCCGTCGTCCACCCGGCCCGCGCCGTCCCCGCCGGTTCCGTCTTCCCCGCTCGCGCCGTCCCCGCCGGCTCGGTCGGTCCCGTCCGCGCGGCTCCTCCCGCCCGCCGCGCCGTACGGGTCACCGGCCGGGTCCGCGATCCGCAGGACGCGCTCGACCGTCCACGCGCCGGTGAGCAGGACCGCCGCGTCGAGGACGACCGTGTCGACGCGGTCCATGCGGCGCAGGGCGTGGCGGTCGAGCACCACCGCGCCGCGTCTGCCCAGGGCGCGGCCGACCGCGCCCGCGAAGGCGTGGCGGCCCAGCTTCGCCTGCTTGGGCGTGGCCGCGACCATCATGGCGTGGCTCCGGCGGCCGCTGCGGCTGAGGAGTCTCGTCGCGGCGTAGGCTCCCAGCGTCACCGGGGCCGCGACGTCCGCGTACCGCTCGATCGGGCCCCGGGGCAGAGGGGCCGGGCGCGGGAGCGACGGCTTCGCGATGTGGCGGTAGGCGCCCCCGACGCGGGCCAGGTCCTGTTCCAGCCTCCGCCAGGCGCACCGCGCGGCGCGCGCCTCGGCGTAGTGGACGACCGATCCCGCCGCGTGGACGAGCAGTGCCGACGGGCTCAGGGCGAGCGTCTGGCCGACGAGGTGGCCTACGGTGAACAGCGTGTCGGTGGCGGGACGGCCGATCCGGCGGTTCAGCTCCTCCCGGACGATCGGGGTGGAGTCGGCCAGGTGCAGCAGGGCCGGCACCGCCGGGGACAGCCTCGGCAGCCGCACCGCCTTCCCGGCGAGCGCCAGCCCGGCCCCGGTCAGCTCCGCGAAGAGGCGGGCCGCGGCGCGTGCGTGCCGCTCCGCCACCCGGATCCGGGGCCGGTGCGGGCCTCCGCCGCCGGTGTCCGGCTCCGGGCCCGCGTCCGTGTCCGGTCCGGTGACGGTCGGATCCCCGTCCAGTCCGGTGACGGTCGGGTCCCCGTCCAGTCCGGTGACGATCGACAGCAGCTCCTCGTGGCCGGACCGGTCCGCACCGGTGCCGACGAAGACGCAGCCGAGGGCGCCGTTGACCTCCGCCCGCTCGACTCCGTCCACCGCGCGCAGCCGTGCTTCGAGCCGCCGCGCGGCCGTCTCCGTGCCCGGTCCGCCGATCACGTGCAGGTCGATCCGGACCCCGCCCGGGCAGGCCCGCACGCGGCGGGAGCGGGGCAGGACGCTCGAGAGCACGTCCGGCACGACGTCCCGGAGGACGTCGGCGGGGACGGCGAGCAACCGTGACAGGAACATTCACTCTCCAGCGGACCTGGATTCTGCGGGCGGGCAAGGCCGGGCCGCGGCGTCGCGGCCCGGCGAGCGCGTCGTCACGGCGCCGTGGTCACACCGGCGCGCGGAGGTTCTCCCCGCCGCCGTTCCGGGAGCGCCGGGCGATCACCGTTCCGACGCCGATGGCGGCCGCCACGGGCCATTCGACCAGGCCGAACGCGGCGAGCGCGCCGAGCCCTCCGTAGTAGGCGAGGCGTTCCCGCGACGGGAGCGCGGGCAGGAACGCCCTGGCGGCCCCGACGACGCGGCCGACCTCCCGCCCGCCGACCCGCGGCGGCCGGAACTCCAGCGTGATCATGGGCAGGGTCAGGGTGAGCGCCCCGGCGGCGCGCCGCTCTCCCGTGAGCCCCACGGGGTCCACGGGGTCCACGGGGTCTACGGACTGCACGGTTTCCACCGGCTTCGCCGCGGGCTTTCGCCCGGCCGTACCGGCTCCGGACCGTGCGCGCTCGCGCGGCCGCCGGGTGGTCTGAGCGGTATCCGTCATGGCCCCTTCTCTCAAAGAGTCGGGGGGCGCTCTCCATGGTGTGGGCCGGAGGGCGGAAGGTCCTCCGGCCGCCGGTACGTGACCCTGAGGTCGTTCCTGTATCTTCCGCCGGTCCGGGCCGCCGAAACGTGCGCGCCCGATCCGGCGGCGGACCAGCGGGAGCGCGGACCAGCGGGAGCGCGGACTAGCGGGAGCGGCGCAGCCTCCGCGGCAGGCCGGTCACACCCCACAGGGTGACCCGCCACAGCGCCTCGGCGATGACGTCCCGGCTCATCTTGCTGGCGCCGACGGTGCGCTCCACGAAGGTGATCGGCACCTCGGCGACGCGCAGGCCGTGGCGGACCGTGCGCAGGGTCAGGTCCACCTGGAAGCAGTAGCCCTGCGACTCGACGTCGTCCAGGCCGATCTTCTCCAGGGTGGAGGCCCGGTACGCGCGGAAGCCCGCGGTGGCGTCGCGGACCGGCATGCCGAGCATCATCCGGGTGTAGACGTTCGCGCCGCGGGACAGGAACTCCCGCGAACCGGGCCAGTTGACCACCTTGCCGCCGGGCACCCAGCGGGACCCGATGGACAGGTCGGCCCCGTCGGCCAGCGCGTGCAGCAGCTTGGGCAGCTCTTCCGGCTGGTGAGAGCCGTCGGCGTCCATCTCCACGAGCACGTCGTAGCCCTCGGCCAGGCCCCAGCGGAACCCCGCGATGTAGGCGGCGCCGAGCCCCTGCTTGCCGGGCCGGTGGAGCACGTGGACGTGGTCGTCCTCGGCCGCCAGCGCGTCGGCGATCTCACCGGTGCCGTCGGGGCTGGCGTCGTCGGCGACCAGCAGGTGCGCCTCGGGCACCGCCGCGCGGACCCGCTCGACGATCACCGGGAGGTTCTCCCGCTCGTTGTACGTCGGGACGATGACGAGCACCCGGCCGACCATCCGCTCCATCACACGTCTCCCACCTGCTGATCGTCACTGCGTGTCACCGGACGCGCCGAGCCGCGTCGCCGGAGGACCGGAACCGCGGCCAGCGCGGCCGTACCCACCAGTATCAGGGCCCACTCGGGTAGCGCGCCAACCCTGGTGGCCACCGTCTTCCGCGTGCGGACCGGTATCTCCAGCACCGCCATGTCCTGGACCAGCTCGCGGGTCCGCCAGACCACCTCGCCCTCCGGGGTCACGGAGGCGGAGATGCCGGTGATCGCGGCGGTGACCACCGCCCGGTTGTGCTCCACGGCGCGCAACTGGGACATGGCCAGCTGCTGGGCGGGCAGGCCGGTCAGCGCGTAGGTCGCGTTGTTGGTCTGCACCACCAGCGGGCTGGCGCCGGTCCGGACGGTGCCGCGGACGACGCCGTCGAAGGCCACCTCGTAGCAGTTGACCGCTCCGACGGTGACCGGCCCGAGCCTCAGGTCGCCGTCGCGGGTGCCGGGCACCGACTGCTTGCCGACCAGGCCGGCCCGCTCGAACAGGGCGAGCACGAGGTCCTGCATCGGGGTGAACTCGCCGAACGGCACCAGCTTCTGCTTGTCGTAGTAGGCGCCGGGGCCGGTGACCGGGTCCCACACCAGGCTGCGGGTGGCCCGGTTCTTCTCGCCGACGCCCACCACGGCTCCGACCAGGACGGGCACGCCGACGTCCCTGACCGCGGCGTCGATCTCGGCGCGGGCCGTCTCGCTGCGGTAGGGGTCGATGTCGGTGGAGTTCTCCGGCAGCACCACCACGTCCGGCCGGGCCATCGCGCCCTCCCGTACGGCCCGCGCCATCTCGTGGAGCTTGCCGGTGTGGTTGCGCAGGACCACGGCGGGCTCGTCGCCCAGCGGGGTCATCCCCCGGCCGGGCACGTTGCCCTGGATCACCCCGACGGTCACGCTCCTGCCCTCGTCGCCGGGACGGGGCACGGCGAAGGCCGCGGCCGGGACGGCCAGGGCCCCGGCGAGCGGCAGAGCGACGGGCAGGGCGAGCGGCAGGGCGATGGGCAGCGCCGCGGAGCGCGCGGAGGACCGGACGGGGAGCCGCTCGACGGGCGGGGCGGGGGCCGGAGCGGCGGCCGGGGCCGCCGGCGGGGCGCCCGCCCGGCCGCGGCGTCCCGGAGGACCGGGCGCCCGCAGCGAGGCGAGGGCGAGCAGCCCTCCGCAGAGCACCACCGCGAAGCTGACCAGCGGCGCTCCGCCCAGCGCCGCGTACGGCGTGAAGACCGACCCGCCCTGGCTGAAGGCGACCCGCGCCCAGGGGAACCCGCCGAAGGGGAAGGTCCCCCGCGCCCACTCCATGGCCACCCAGAGCGCGGCGCTCCACAACGGCCACAGGGGCAGCCGGACGACCAGGGCGGTGCCGGCGGCCCAGGCGGCGTAGAAGAGGCTCTCCAGAGCGATCAGGCCCAGCCAGGCGTCCACCCCGATGGGGGTGACCCAGTGCAGACCGGGGCCGAGGAAGGCGAGTCCCCCGGCGAAGCCCAGCCAGGCGGCGCGGCGGGGGCGGGCGCCGTGCACGGCCCGGATCACGAGGGCCGCGCCGAGCGGAGCCAGGAACCAGAACCCGAGGGGAGGGAAGGCGAGGAAGAGGAGCAGGCCGCCGGCGGCCACCGCGGCCGTCCGGCCGAGCGGGTCCCGCCACCGGGGACCGCCCGGGGCGCCCTCCCGCGACGCCGCCGGGGGAGCCCCCGGCGGAGGGGCCGTCTTCTCCTGCACCACGGGGGGCTCCTTGCGGACGTCGGGCCTGGCCGGACCTGGTTGGACCTGCTAGGCGAACGCTACCCCCGACACGGCAGCGGGGTGACCTCCAGGGCGGACGGATGCCCTGGGGATCACCCCGACACTTGCAGTCGCCGGCACGGGAGCGGAAAGAGTGCCCGGACGAACCCTTCGGACCGGTTCCGTCCCGTCGGCGGCGGGCGCGGATTGCCGTTGTCTACTGGGTGCCCAGGCCCCTCCCGGGTCCGTTCCCCCCGCCCGGTTGGGGTGCCCCGACCCGACTGACCAGCGGTCCTGCGCCTGGCTGTACGGGCGGAGTCACGCTCCGCCGCGGGGCGAGGAACCGGTGATGTCGGAGGCGGCCAACCGGCCAGTCCCGTGCTGGACTGGGCAGCAAAACTACCGGCCCCAGCTCAGATGTCAACCTCGTCACCAACTGCGGAAACATCCCGTTTCCGCAGCTAGCGCACGTCCGGCCGAGGAGCCTTCGGCCTTGCTCCGGATCCGGGCGGCTCAGCCGTCCCCGCGCCGCTCGAGCCCGGCGAGCGGTGCGGGGAGCGGGGCGCCGTGGACCACGCCGAGCCGTCGCGTCGCCCGGGTCAGTGCGACGTACAGGTCGCTCGCCCCGCGGGGGGACTCGCCCAGGATGCGGTCCGGCTCGACCACGATGACGGTGTCGAACTCCAGGCCCTTGGCCTCGGCGACGCTCAGGACCGCCGCGGGGGCGTCCAGGGCCGCCGTGCCGGGCCCGGCGACCGCGCCGTCGACGGCCCGGGTCACCGCCTCCCCCAGCTCGGCCCGGAGGGACTCGGGGACGAGCACCGCCAGGCGGCCGCCCTCGACGATCTCGGCCTTGACCACCTCGGGCAGGGACTCCAGCGGGGAGGCCGCCCAGGGCCGCTCGCCGGTCTCCCGGACCGAGGCGGGCGCGGTGAGCCCGGGACCGACCAGCGGGAGCACGGCGGCGGCCACGGCCATCAGCTCGGTGGGGGTGCGGTAGTTGACGCTGAGGTTCTCGACCCGCCAGCGCCCGCCCACGTAGGGGTCGAGCACCCGCTCCCAGGAGCGGGCCCCGGCCGCCGACGCGGTCTGCGCCAGGTCGCCGACGATCGTCATCGACCGGGTGGGGCACCGGCGCATGACCATCCGCCAGTCCATCGGCGACAGCTCCTGCGCCTCGTCCACGATGATGTGGCCGAAGGCCCAGGTGCGATCGCCCGCGGCCCGCTCGGCGGTGGTGAGGTAGAACTCGTCGCCCAGGTGCCGGGCGGCGAACTTCTCCGCGTCCATGATCTCCGACAGGCCGGTCAGCTCCAGCACCTCCTTGGCGTAGGCGAGCTGCATGCTGTCCTCCTCGCGCGCGGCGGCGCGGGCGGCGGCCTGCTCCTCCTCGGCCATCCACGCCCCGGCCCGCAGCACCCCGGGATCTATCTCGCCGAGCAGCTCGGCGGCCTCGTCCAGCAGGGCCACGTCGGCGGGCGACCACCAGCCCTCCCCCTTGCGGGGCGGCTCGCGCAGCAGCAGCGCGCGCTCGGCCGGGCTCAGCTCGGCCGCAGCGTACTCGAGCCGCTCGCGGGAGGTGAACAGCCCCAGCAGGAGCTGCTGCGGGGTGGTGTAGGGCCACAGCCGGTTCAGGGCGGCCTTCACCGGCTGCTCGGTGCGGAGCTCCTCGCGCAGGTCGGCCAGCTCGTCGTCGTCGATGACGCCCTTACCCAGCAGCTTGGCCGCCTGCCGGGCGAGGGCGTTGAGCAGGTGGCGGACGAAGACCGCGCGGGCCTCGTTGTGGGGGCGGCGCGAGCGGGCGGCCCGGTTGCGCGCGGCCTCCAGGGTGCGGCCGTCGAGGCTGAGGGTGTAGCGGTCCAGCTTGATCTCGATCGGCCGCCGGGGCACCCGCTGCCGCTCCCGTACGGCGCGCGCCACGACCTGGACCATCCGCTCGTCGCCCTTGACCGCGGCCGTCTCGGGCCGCTCGGCGGCGGTCGCGGTGATCCCGGGGTACAGCTCGGCGACCGTGGACAGCAGCACGTCGGTCTCGCCCAGGGAGGGCAGGACCTGCTCGATGTAGCGCAGGAAGGTCAGGTTGGGCCCGAGGATGAGCACGCCCCGGCGGGCCAGCTTCTCCCGGTGGGTGTAGAGCAGGTAGGCCGCCCGGTGCAGGGCCACGACGGTCTTGCCGGTGCCCGGCCCGCCCTGCACGACGAGCACGCCGGACAGGTCCGAGCGGATGATGCGGTCCTGCTCGGCCTGGATGGTGGCCACGATGTCGCGCATCCGGCCGGTGCGGTGGGCGCCGAGCGAGGCCAGCAGCGCGGCCTCGCCGTTGAGCGTGGCCACGTCCTCGTCGCTGAGGGTGTCGAGGTCGAGCAGGTCGTCGTCGACGCCGATCACCTTGCGGCCCTTGGTCTGCAGGTGGCGGCGGCGGGTGACGCCCATCGGGGAGGCGGGGGTGGCCCGGTAGAACGGCTGCGCCACCGGTGCCCGCCAGTCGATCAGCAGGCGGCGCTGGTCGTCGTCGGCCAGGCCGATGCGGCCGATGTAGAGGGAGGTGTGGTCGGCGTTGTCGAGCCGGCCGAAGCACAGGCCGTTCTCCACCGCCCACAGCCGCGCCAGCCGCTCGGCGTACATCCCGGCGAAGCTGTCGCGCTCCGAGCGGTTCTGGTGGGTGCCGCCGCCGCCCTGGGCCAGCACCCCGTCGAGCTGCCGCTGGGTGCGGTCGCGCAACAGGTCGAGCCGCTCGTAGAGCGAGGTGACATACTCCTGTTCCCTGGCGAGCTCGATTTGACGGGTTGCCGTCGCTCCATTATCTTTGCCGCTAATAGGATACTCCGGGCCATATAAATGCATTGTGCTGGTTGTTATGACAAACCATCACCCTAGCAGGTCCGTTGAGATGTTCACATTCCCCGGACCGCCTCCTTTCCGGCCGCCGGACGCCCTCCGCCCGTCACCGTCACGGCTTGGTCTCGTCGCGCCCGCCCTCCTTGACGCCCGCCTCCGGCCTCCTTAGATTCCCTTCAAGTTAGGAAACTTTCCTAACTTGAAGACGACGTCCTGGAGGGTCCGTGCCTCAGCCGACACCGGGCACCCCGAGCCTGCTGCGCGCCATCAACGACCGGGCCGCGCTCCAGGCGCTCCTGGAACGCGGCCCGCTGACCCGCCCGGAGATCGGCGCCCTCACCGGCCTGTCCAAGCCCACCGCCTCGCAGCTCCTCCTCCGGCTGCAGGAGGCGGGGCTCGTCGTGCCGGGCGGCGTCCGGGAGGGGCTGCCGGGGCGCACCGCCGAGGTCTACCGGCTCAACCCGTCCGCCGCGTACGTCGCCGCACTGGACGTCACCCGCACCCACATCGACGCCAGGGTCGCCGACATCACCGGCGCGGTGGTCGGCGAGTACCGGCAGTCCACTCCGGCCCCCCGCGGCTCCCGGGACACCGGAGAGGCCACCGAGGACGCCGTGCGCAACGTGCGCGCCGCCCTCGACGGCGCGCACGCCCCCGCCGCCCTGCGGCACGTGGTCGTCGGCGTGCAGGGCGCGCCGGACCCCGGCACCGGCACACTCGGCTACGCCACCGCCGAGGACCTGCCCGGCTGGCTGGCGCCCGGCCTCGTCACCACCCTCGGCCGGCGGCTGGGCGTCCGGCTCTCGGTCGAGAACAACGTCAACCTGGTCGCCCAGGCCGAGCAGGCGCACGGCTCGGCCCGCGGGCACCGCGACTTCGTGCTGCTCTGGGCCGACGAGGGCCTCGGCGCGGCGCTGGTGCTCGGCGGGCGGCTGCACCGCGGCGCCACCGGCGGCGCGGGCGAGATCGGCTACATGCCCGCTCCCGGCGCGCCCACCGCCCGCCAGACCGGGCGCTACGGCGACCACGGCTACCAGGCGCTCGGCGGCGGCTCCGCGGTGCTCAGGATCCTGCGCTCGTACGGCGTGCGCGGCGACGGGCCCGCCTCCGCCGTGGGCGAGGCCGTGCGGGCCGCCGGATCCGGCGGGCGGGAGGCCCCGGCGGCCCTGGCGGGCCTGCGCGACGTCGCCGGCCGCCTGGCCGTCGGCCTGGCCTCGATCACCGCGGTCGTCGACCCGGAGATCGTCGTGCTGACCGGCGGCACCCTCCTGGCCGGCGGCGAGCTGCTGCGCGGCCTGGTGGAGGAGGAACTGCACGCGCTGACCATCCCCCGGCCCCCGCTGCTGCTCTCGGCCGTCGAGGGCAACCCGGTCCTGGCCGGCGCCCTCGACCTCGCCCTCGCCGCCGCCCGCGACGAGGTCTTCAGCTCCACCCTGCCCTCATAGCCCTCTTCCTGCCGCCACCTGTCACCACCTGTCTCCGCCTGCCTGCTTCCACCTTCCACGGAACCCTCAGCTCTCCTGATTCATCCGGTCATCCCACCCCCCGATCGAGGAGGCCACTGTCGTGAACCGACGGTTTCTCACCCTCGCCACGGCCGCCGTCGCGGCCGCGGCCCTGACCGCCTGCACCGCGGGCGACCGGAGCGCGCCCGCGCTCGGATCCCAGCCGAAACCCTCCGGGAGCGCCGCCGCGGCGCTGCCCGCGGCGACCATCGAGCTCTGGCACGGGTTCAGCGCCGACAGCGAGGTCAAGGCGTTCGAGGACGCCGTCGCCGGATTCCGGAAGAAGTTCCCGCAGATCACCGTCAAACTCACCAAGGGCGTCCAGGACGACCAGATCACCCAGGCCGTCCGGGGCGGCACGGCCCCCGACGTGGCGGCCTCCTTCACCACCGACAACGTGGCCCAGTGGTGCCGCAGCGGGGTCTTCCAGGACCTGACCCCGGTGATCGAGCAGGACGGCGTCGACCTGTCGGTGCTCCCGGCGGCCGCGCGCTCCTACACCGAGTTCGAGGGCCGGCGCTGCACGCTGCCGATGCTCGCCGACGCCTACGGCCTCTACTACAACAAGGCCCTGATGAAGGGCGAGCAACCGCCGAAGACCCTCTCGGAGCTGACCGCACTGGCCAAGAAGCTCACCGTCCGCGACGCCGACGGGAACATCGAGGTCGCCGGCTTCATCCCCAGCTTCCAGTACTACGAGAACTCCCCCTCCCACCTGGGCCCGATGGTCGGGGCCAGGTGGTACAACGAGGACGGCACCTCGGCCATCGGCTCCGACCCGGCCTGGAAGAAGCTCCTCACCTGGCAGAAGGAGCTCGTCGACTGGTACGGCCACGACAAGCTCGACAGGTTCCGCAAGGGCCTGGGCGACGAGTGGGGCGCCGAGCACCCCTTCCACGAGGGCAAGGTCGCGATGGCGGTCGACGGCGAGTGGCGCAATGCCATGATCGCCAACAACGCGGCGGACCTCGACTACGGCACCGCCCCGATCCCCGTCGCCGACGACCGGCCCGAGCTGTACGGCAGCGGTTTCACCGCGGGCACCGTGATCGGCGTGCCGAAGGGCGCGAAGCACCCGCAGCACGCCTGGGAGCTCGTCAAGCACCTGACCACCGACACCGGCAGCCTGGTGACGCTCTCCAACGCGCTGCGCAACGTGCCGACGACCAGGGCCGCGATGGACTCGCCCGACCTGAAGAAGGACGCGAACTTCCAGACCTTCCTCGACATCTTCAACCACCCGAAGACGAGCACGCTCCCGCCGAACGTCAACAGCGTCTTCAACCAGGAGGCCTTCACCGCCTTCCTCGTCGAGTGGGAGAAGGGCGCCGTCAAGGACCTCGACGCCGGTCTGGCCGGGGTCGACAAGCGCATCAACGACAAGCACAAGCTCTCCGGGGGCTGATCTCCGATGAGTCCCACCCCTGCGGCGCCGCCCGCCCGGCGGCGCCGCGAGGGCCTGCGGGCCCTCGTGTGGCTGTCGCCCTGGCTGATCGGCTTCGCGGTCTTCTTCCTCTACCCGCTCGCCGCGACCGTCTACTTCTCCTTCCACCGCTACGACCTGTTCACGCTGGAGTTCGTCGGCCTGGACAACTACCGCTACCTGCTGACCGACGACCGGGCCCTCACCTCGATCGGCAACACCCTGTGGCTGGTCGTCTTCATGGTCCCCGCCCAGCTGCTCTTCGCCCTGGGGGTGGCCTGGCTGGTCACCCGGCTGAAGGCGGGGGCCGGGTTCTTCCGGACCGTCTTCTACCTGCCCTCGCTGATCCCGACGGTGGCGGGCACGGTCGCGTTCGTGTTCCTGCTCAACCCGGCCACCGGCCCGATGAACCAGTTCCTGGAGCTGTTCGGGATCACTGGCCCGGACTGGTTCGGCGACAGGGACTGGTCCAAGCCGAGCCTGACCCTGCTCGGCATGTGGGGCACCGGCAACACCATGGTCATCTTCCTGGCGGCCCTGCTGGACGTGCCCAGGCACCTGTACGAGGCGGCCGCGCTCGACGGGGCGGGAGCCTGGCGGCGGTTCCGCAGCGTCACCCTGCCGACGATCTCCCCGGTGCTGCTCTTCTCGGCGGTCACCGGCGTCATCTACGCCCTGCAGTACTTCACCCAGGCGATGATCGCCGCCCGGGTCGCCTCCGGTTCCACCGACTCCCCCGGCAGCAGTTTCACCCCCGGCTACCCGGAGATGTCCACCCTGACCCTGCCCCAGTGGCTGTTCCAGATGGGCTTCCGCGACTTCTCCATGGGGTACGCGTGCGTGCTCGCACTGCTGCTGTTCGCCGCGTCGATGCTGCTCACCCTGGTCCTGCTGCGCCGATTCCGCGGACTCGAGGAGGTCTCGTGAACACCGCACCCGCCACCCTCGGCCGGACTCCGGCCTCCGCCGCCCGCCGCCCGACCGCCCGGAGCCTCCGCAGGCGGCGGACCCTGCACTGGATCGCCGTCCACTCCATCGCGATCGCGCTCGCGATCATGTTCGTCGCCCCGCTGGTGTTCATCGCGCTCACCGCGCTCATGACCGACCAGCAGGCGCTGACCAGCGAACTGTGGCCGCGCTCGTGGAACTGGGGCAACTTCGCCGAGGTGTTCGCCCGCTCGCCCCTGCTGCTCTGGATCGGCAACACGATGCTGTACGCGGGCCTGGGCACCGCGTTCATGCTGCTGTCGTCGGTCCCGGTGGCCTACGCGCTGGCCCGCTTCCGCTTCCCCGGCCGCCGGGCCGCCTTCCTGGCCGTCATCACGATGATGATGCTGCCGCCGCAGGTGGTCGCCGTACCGGTCTACCTGATCTGGGCCCGCGCCGAGCTGACCGGCACGCTCTGGCCGCTGGTCCTGCCCATGCTGCTCGGCGACGCCTTCTCGGTCTTCCTGCTCCGCCAGTTCCTGCTGACGATCCCCAGGGAGTACACCGAGGCGGCCCGGGTCGACGGCTGCTCGGACCTGGCGACGCTGCTGCGGATCGTCCTGCCCATGGCCCGGCCCGCCGTCGCCGCGGTGGCGCTGTTCCAGTTCTTCTACTGCTGGAACGACTACTACGGCCCGCTGCTGTACGCCTCCACGAACGTGGACAACTGGACGCTCTCCATCGGGCTGGCGTCCTTCAAGGCCCTGCACAGCGTGCAGTGGAACCTCACCATGGCGGCCACGCTGCTCGTCATGGCACCTGTGATAATCGTGTTCTTCCTCGCCCAGAGAGTCTTCATCGAGGGCGTCACCTTGACAGGAGTGAAGGGTTGAAACTCGCCGTTGTCGGGGGCGGCTCGACGTACACGCCCGAGCTGATCGACGGGTTCGCGCGGCTGCGGGAGGAGCTTCCCGTCACCGAGGTCGCGCTGGTCGACCCGGACGCCTCCCGCCTCGACCTGGTCGGCGGCATGGCCCGCCGGATGCTGGCCCGCGCCGGCCATCCGGCGAGGGTCACCGCGACCGCCTCGGTCCCCGAGGGGGTCGCCGGGGCGCAGGCCGTGCTCCTGCAGCTGCGCGTCGGCGGGCAGGCCGCGCGCGACGTCGACGAGACGCTCCCGCTGGAGTGCGGCTGCGTCGGCCAGGAGACGACCGGCGCGGGCGGTCTGGCGAAGGCGCTGCGCACCGTCCCGGTGGTGCTGGACATCGCCGAGCAGGTCCGCCGGCACGCGCCCGGCGCCTGGATCGTCGACTTCACCAACCCGGTCGGCATCGTCACCCGGGCGCTGCTGGAGGCCGGGCACCGCGCCATCGGCCTGTGCAACGTGGCCATCGGCTTCCAGCGCCGCTTCGCCGCCGCGCTGGGCGTCGCGCCCGAGCGGATCTCCCTGGGCCACGTCGGGCTGAACCACCTGACCTGGGAGCGCTCCGTCCTGCTCGACGGCGTGGACGTGCTGCCCCGGCTGCTGGACGAGCACGGCGAGGAGATCGCCCGCGACGTCGGCCTGGACGCCGCGCTGCTCCGCCGCCTCGGCGTGGTGCCCTCCTACTACCTGCGCTACTTCTACGAGCACGACCGCGTCGTCGCCGAGCAGCGGGCCAGGCCTTCGCGCGCGGCCGAGGTCGCGGCGATGGAGGCCCGGCTGCTGGAGCTGTACGCCGACCCGGCGGTGGACACCAAGCCCGAGCTGCTGGGCGAGCGCGGCGGCGCGTTCTACTCCGAGGCCGCCGTCGCGCTGATCTCCTCGCTGCTCGGCGACCGCGGCGACGTCCAGGTGGTCAACCTGCGCAACGACGGCGCGCTGCCGTTCCTGCCGCCCGAGGCGGTCGTCGAGGTGCCCGCGACGATCACCGCCGCCGGGGCCGAGGCGCTGCCGGTCGACCCCGTGGAGCCGCTCCACGCGGGCCTCATCGCGCACGTCACCGCGTACGAGACGCTGGCCCTGGAGGCGGCGCTGCACGGCGGCGAGGAGCGGGTCGCCGACGCGCTCCTGGCCCACCCGCTCATCGGGCAGGCCTCCCTCTCCGGTGACCTGGCCCGCCGCCTGGTCGAGGCCAACCGCCCGCACCTGCCCTGGGCGGCGGGCGCGTGAGGACCGTACCGGCCGGAGACGACGGGCGCACCGGGAGCGGCAGGCGCATGGGGACGGTGTCGGCCGCGGGCGGCGGGCGCCTGCGAACCGTGCTGGCCGTGGACGGCGGCAACAGCAAGACCGACGTCGCGCTGGTGGCCGAGGACGGCACCGTCCTGGCCACCGGCCGCGGCGACGGCTTCCGGCCGCAGAGCGAGGGCGTGGGCGCCGCGATCGACGTGCTCCGCGACGCGGTACGGCACGCGCTCGGCCCGCAGGCGGCCCCGCCGTTCGCCGACCACGTGGCCGCCTACGTGGCGGGCGCGGACCTGCCGGTGGAGGAGGAGACGCTCCGCGACGAGATCCTCGCCCGCGGCTACGGACGGGAGGCGGTGGTCGGCAACGACACCTTCGCCCTGCTGCGGGCCGGGGCCTCCGGTCCCTCGGGCGTGGCGGTGGTCTGCGGGGCGGGCGTCAACGCGGTCGGCGTCTCCCCCACCGGCGAGGTCGCCCGCTTCCCCGCGCTCGGCAGGATCAGCGGCGACTGGGGCGGCGGCCTCGTCCTCGGCGAGGAGGCCCTCTGGCACGCCGTGCGCGCCGAGGACGGGCGCGGCCCGGCCACCGCGCTGGAACGCGCCGTGCGCGAGCACTTCGGCACCCGCACCGTCGAGGAGGTGACGCTCGGCGTGCACTTCGGCGACCTGCCCCACGCCCGGCTGCACGAGCTGGTGCCGGTGCTGATGTCGGCGGCCGCGGCGGGCGACGCGGTGGCGCGCTCGCTCCTGGCGCGCATGGCCGACGAGGTCGTCGTGCTCGCGGTCGTCGCGCTGCGCCGCCTCGGCCTGCTGGACTCCCCCGCCGAGGTGGTGCTGGGCGGCGGGGTGCTGACCGCCCGCGACCCGCTGCTGGACGGCATGATCCGGCGGCGCTTCGCCGAGCGGGCGCCCAGGGCCGAACTGGTCGTCGCCGCCCTCCCGCCCGTCGTGGGCGCCGCCCTGCTGGGCCTGGACGCCCTCGGCGCGAGTGAGGAGGCCAAGGCGCGCCTGCGCGACCGGTTCCGCGTCCCGGTCTGAGCGTCCCGGTCTGAGCGTCCCGGCCTGGACGTCCCGGCTTGAGCGTCCCGGCCGGGTGTCCGGACCCGGGGCCCGCGTCGCCGCTGGGGCGCGGCGGGCGAGCGGGACCTACGAGGGCTCCTCCGCAGGCTTCCCCATCAGCTCGGGCGCGCGGTGCTCGTACGGCGTGCTGAGCACGACGGTGGTCCGGGTGGAGACGTTGGCCGCGGTGCGGATCTGGTTGAGCAGCTCCTCCAGCGCGACGGGCGAGGCCACCCGCACCTTGAGGATGTAGCTCTCGTCGCCCGCGACACTGTGGCAGGCCTCGATGGCGCTCAGGTGCGACAGCCGGTCGGGGGCGTCGTCGGCGGCGGCCGGGTCGATCGGCTTGATGGAGACGAACGCGGTGAGCGGCAGGCCGATCTCGTCGTAGTCCACCAGCGCCGCGTAACCGCGCACCACCCCGCGCTTCTCCAGCCGGCGCACCCGCTGGTGCACCGCCGAGACCGACAGGCCCGTCTCGCGGGCGAGGTCGGTGAAGCTCATCCGGCCGTCCTCGGCCAGCAACGTCACGATCCGGCGGTCGATCTCCTCCACCCGCCCAAGGTAGCGCGATCCCACCCGGACCATGACCAACCTCCGGTCACGATCCGGACCCGCCGTCCACTCCGCGAGACGCCGGCCGGGTGCCGGCGCTCTCCCGGTGGAAGCCGGCCGCCGCAGGCGGACCGGGAGCCCGATCACTGCTCCCCCGTCCGGAACCGTCACCGCCGTCGATCGATACTTAGGTATTGACCTAAGTATCGATCGGAGCCATACTCGGATGTGTGCCCAAACGAACAGGCCCGGCTCGACCAGGTCTTCCAGGCCCTGGCCGACCCGACCCGACGCAAGGTGATCGAACGGCTCGCCGCCGGCCCCGCCACCACCTCGGAGCTGGCCCGGCCCTTCGCCATGGCGCTCCCGTCGTTCACCCAGCACCTGGCCGTGCTGGAGCGGGCCGGCCTGGTCACCTCGGCCAAACAGGGCCGGACCCGCACCTACCGGCTCACCCCTGACACCCTCGAGATCGCCGACGGCTGGCTGGCCCGCCAACGCCACCTCTGGCAGCGCCGCCTCGACCAGCTCGACCACTTCCTCACCACCCTCAAGGAGCAGAAATGACGTTCACCCCGTACACCCTCGACCCCGACCTCGACATCCAGCTCGAGCGGGAGGTCGACGTGCCCCCCGCGCTCGTCTGGAAGGCATGGACCACCCCCGACCTCCTCACCCAGTGGTTCGCCCCCAAGCCCTACGAGACGCCGCACTGCGAGATCGACCTGCGCCCCGGCGGGATCTTCCGCACCGTGATGCGCTCCCCCGAGGGTGAGGAGTTCGACGGAGCAGGCTGCTACCTGGAGGTGCTCCCCGAAGAGCGGCTGGTGTGGACCAGCGCCCTGGCCCCCGGCTACCGCCCGCAGCCCGGCGAGATGGCCTTCACCGCGATCATCGAGCTCCAGCCGACCGACTCCGGCGGCACCCGCTACCGGGCCATCGCCATGCACCAGACCCCCGAGGACAACAAGAAGCACGCCGACATGGGCTTCATCGAGGGCTGGGGCGCCGCCCTGGACCAGCTCGTCGCCCTGGCCAAGACCCTCTGACGCCCCCGCGCCCGATCCGCGGCACGTCAGGCCGCGGATCCGGGAGGCCCCGTCCCTCTGACCGACCACCTGCCCGGGGCCCGGCCGGGTTCCTCGCCGTGGTCCGGGCGCTTCGCCCGTCGGCCCCGGAGCCGTCACAGTGCGGCCGCCAGGCGCCCGACGCCGGAGCCGGACAGGGCCGCGAGGCCCGCAGACCGGCCGGTGGCCACCAGGAGCAGATCTCCCGCCGGGCCGCGCAGCTCGTCAGGCCCCTCACCGGCCGACCAGTCCAGATCGGTGGCGATCAGCCGCATGCCGCGGAACCGCTTGCGGGAACCGTAGAAGCGGCTGACGCGGGCGTGCTCGAGCGCCGCCACGACCGGTGCGGCGGGCATCCGCCGTACGCGTCCGAGCGGGCGGGCGATGTCCTGCCCGTGGACGAGCGCGTCGACGAGCGGGTCGAACCGGCTGGAGCCCGGCATGCGGCGGGACGATCCGGCGGTCTCGCGGATCTGTGCGACGAGCGCCGCCGGCGCGAACCGGGCCGCCCGCTCCCGGGCCTCGGTGGCGACCATCCTGTTGAAGTCGCCCCGTGCCCGGATCACGCCGCCGAGCGTGCCCAGGAGCGTCGAGCGGGCCGACATGCTCACGTGGGCGGCGACCTCGTGCACGGTCCAGCCCGGGCAGAGGGAGTCCGTCCGCCACTCCCGGTCGGTGAGGTCGTCGAGGAAGTCGGCGAGACCGAGCCATTCGGCCTCGGTCATCGCGAGGATCTCATCAGGTTGCATGTCCGGCTCCTTGGTCACGTCATGCGGATCGAATGTCGCTCTCCGTGGCCATCCGGTGGCACGCCGGGAATGAGGCGGGGCGGCCGGGCGCCGCCCGGACCGGATGGCTCGACGACGGCCAGGCGCCGTCGCGGCAGGAGAACTCGGCGGCGGCCAGGCGCCGTCTCAGCAGGCTGGCTCGACGGCGGCCAGGCGGCGGCGCAGGTGGGCTCGCTCGGGCTCGGTGCCGGCCAGGCCGAGCGCCTCGCGGTAGGCGTCCGCGGCCTCGGGGAACCGGCCGAGCCGCTGCAGCAGGTCGGCGCGGGCCGCCGCGTACGGGTGGTGGTCGCGCAGGCGCGGCTCACCGGCCAGGCCGTCGAGCAGCCTCAGACCGGCCTCGGGGCCGTCGCGCATCGCCACCGCCACGGCCCGGTTGAGCGCGACGACCGGGGAGGGCCCGAGCGCGAGCAGCACGTCGTAGAGCGCCACGATCTGCGGCCAGTCGGTGGTCGCGACGTCCGCCGCCTCGTCG
This sequence comes from Planomonospora parontospora, assembly GCA_014647935.1. GTDB lineage: Bacteria > Actinomycetota > Actinomycetes > Streptosporangiales > Streptosporangiaceae > Planomonospora > Planomonospora parontospora. The sequence goes on along the minus strand of BMQD01000032.1, from coordinate 4,387 downwards.
TGCAACGCGGCGATCGCGGCCTGCACGCCGTACGCGCCCGGCGGGCCGCCGCTCAGCGCGGCGAGCACCAGCTCCCGGCCCTCCTCGATCATCGTGCGGTCCCAGCGGCTCCGGTCCTGGTCCGCCAGGAGCACGAGCCCGCCGTCCGGGCCGGTCCGGGCCTCGCGCCGCGCGTGGACCATCAGCATCAGCGCGAGCAGTCCGGCGACCTCCCGTTCGGCGGGCATCAGCCGGCGCAGGATCCGCGCCAGCCGGATCGCCTCCTCGGCGAGGCCGAGCCGCTGCAGGTCCGCGCCCGAACTGGCCGCGTACCCCTCGGTGAAGATCGAGTACAGGACCTGGAGCACACCGGGGAGGCGTTCGGGCAGCTCGTCGGCGCCGGGCACGCGGAACGGGATCCGGGCCTGGCGGATCTTCTTCTTGGCCCGCACGATCCGCTGGGCCATCGTCGCGGACGGGACGAGGAAGGCCCGCGCGACCTCGGGCGTCGTCAGCCCGGCCAGGCAGCGCAGCACCAGCGCCGCGCGGTCGTCGGCGGCCAGGGCCGGGTGGGCGCAGGTGAAGAAGAGCTGCAGCCGCTCGTCGGGCAGGCCGCCGTCGGCCTCCGGGGGCGGAACGGGTCCGGCCCGCTCCGCCTCGATCTGCAGGACGGCCAGCCGGGCGGCGTAGGCCTTGTCCCGGCGCAGCCGGTCGACGGCCTTGCGCCGCGCCGTCGTCAGCAGCCAGGCACCGGGCCTGTCCGGCACGCCGTCCACCGGCCAGTGCGCCAGCGCCGCCTCGACCGCCTCGGAGGCGACCTCCTCGGCCAGGTCGAGGTCGCCGAAGCGGCGCACGAGGGAGGCCAGCAGCCGGCCGTACTCCTCGCGGAACAGCGCCTCCACCGCCGCGTCCGCTCCGGCTCCCCGGCCGTCGTCCCGCATCGCGTCAGGCCCCGAAGTCGGCGACCGGCCGCACCACGACCGCTCCGCTGCCCCACGAGCCGGGGCAGCGGGCCGCCCAGTCGAGCGCGACGTCGAGGTCGGGGACGTCGATGACGTAGAAGCCGCCCAGGACCTCCCGGGTCTCGGCGAACGGCCCGTCGGTGACGGTCCGCTCGCCGGACGGGCCGACCCGGACCGTCGTGGCGGTGACCAGGTCGGCCAGCGACTCGCCCGAGACGTGGATCCCGGCGTCCCGCACCGCCTTGTCGTAGGCCGTCCAGTCCTCGACGGTGCACTCGGCGGCCGCGCCGTTCTCGTCGACGGCACCCGCGTGGATGAGCAGCATGTACTTCATGGTGGTCTCGTTCCGATCCTGTCGTGTTCCCCGTACGGCGGTCGCCGTACATCATGACGACGAACAGGGGACGACCGGATCGACAGCGCCCCGGGATTTCTTCTCCGGGACGGGGGGCCGCCGGAGCGGTCCTCCCGGCCGGGGCCGTCGGAGGGGACCGCCGGAGGGGACCGCCGGGTGGCGGGTCCGCGCCCGCCCGGCGGTCCCCGCCCCGCCGGAGAGCCGGAGAGGCGACCCGCCGGAGAGACCTCCGCCTCGCGTCACCGGGCCAGCGCGCGGCCGATCACGAGGCGCTGCACCTGGTTGGTGCCCTCGACGATCTGCAGGACCTTCGCCTCGCGCATGTACCGCTCGACCGGGAAGTCCTCCACGTAGCCGTAGCCGCCGAGGACCTGGACGGCGTCGGTGGTGACCTTCATGCACATGTCGGTGGCGAACAGCTTGGCCATCGCCGCCTGCGTGCCGTACGGCCGGCCCGCGTCGCGCGCCCTGGCCGCGTCGAGGTAGAGGGCGCGGGCCGCGGCGATCTGGGTGGCCATGTCGGCCAGCATGAAGGAGACGCCCTGGAAGTCGACGATGCGCGACCCGAACTGGCGGCGCTCCCTGGCGTAGGCGGTGGCGGCCTCGAAGGCCGCCTGGGCCACCCCGACCGCGCAGGCGGCGATGCCGAGCCTGCCGCCGTCCAGCGCGGCCATCGCGATGCGGAAGCCCTCCCCCTCCGCGCCGAGCAGCGCGCCCGGCTCGAGCCGCACCCCGTCGAAGCGGACCTGCGCGGTCGGCGAGGAGCGCATGCCCATCTTCTTCTCCGGGGCGGCGGACGAGACCCCGGCGGTGGAGGCCGGGACGTGGAAGCAGGAGATCCCGCGCGCCCCGTCGTCGGACGTGCGGGCCATCAGGGTGTAGAAGTCCGCGACCCCGCCGTGGGTGATCCAGGCCTTGACCCCGTCCACGGTGTAGCCGCCGGCGTCCGGCACCGCGCGGGTCGTCAGGGCCGCCGCGTCGGAGCCGGAGTGCGGTTCCGACAGGCAGTAGGCGCCCAGCAGCCCGCCGCCGAGCATGTCCGGCAGCAGCTCGGCCCGCTGCCCGGCGGTGCCGTAGGCCGCGACCGGGAAGCACGAGAGCGTGTGCACCGACAGGCCCAGCCCGACCGCCAGCCAGCCGGCGGCCAGCTCCTCGATCACCTGGAGGTACACCTCGTACGGCTGCGCGGCCCCGCCGTGCTCCTCGGGGTAGGGCAGGCCGAGCAGCCCGGCACGGCCGAGGACGGTGAACACCTCGCGCGGGAAGCGCCCGGCGGACTCGTCGGCGGAGGCCCGGGGCGCGACCTCCTTGCCGACCAGGTCGCGGACCAGGTCCAGCAGGTCGTGGGCCTCGGGGCTGGGAAGGACGCGCTCGACGGACATCTCCGCACACTCCAGATCATGGGCGTGGAACAGTGGAAAAGGGTGGCAGGGATCACCCGCCACCCCGATTCTGGCATCAGCCGAACGCCGACGGACCCCCGCCCGGCCCGGGCGGAGGTCCGGGCGGGAGTGCGGGCCTAGACGACGACCAGCTCGCGGGGGCGGTGGTTGACCCGCTCTCCGCCGTCCTCGGTGCAGATCACGATGTCCTCGATCCGGGCGCCGTGCGTCCCGGGCAGGTAGACGCCCGGCTCGACGGAGAAGGCGAAGCCCGGGGCCAGCGGCTCGGCGTTGCCCGCGACGATGTAGGGCTCCTCGTGGGTCTCCAGGCCGATACCGTGACCGGTCCGGTGGATGAAGTGCTCGCCGTAGCCCTCGGCCGCGATCACCTCGCGGGCCGCGGCGTCGACCGCCTCGCACGGCACGCCGGGCCGTACGGCGGCGCAGGCCGCCTCCTGGGCGCGCTGGAGCACGTCGTAGTAGCGCAGGAAGTCCGCCGGGGGCTCGCCGACCGAGTAGACGCGGGTGGAGTCGGAGCAGTAGCCGCTGGGCATCTGCCCGCCGATGTCGACCACCACCGGCTCGCCGGCCCGGATGACCCGGTCGGACAGCTCGTGGTGCGGGCTCGCGCCGTTGGGCCCGGAGCCGACGATGACGAAGTCGACCGTCTCGTGGCCGGCGGCGATGATCGCCTCGGCGATGTCCCGGCCCACCTCGCGCTCGGTCCGCCCTTCCTTCAGGAAGCCGGGCACCTGCGCGTGGACCGCGTCGATCGCGGCTCCGGCCTCGCGCAGCGCGGCGGCCTCGGCGGCGCTCTTGCGCATCCGCAGGCCCCGCAGGACCGTCCCGGCGAGCACCTGCTCGGCTCCGGGCAGCGCGTCGCGGAAGCGCAGCGACTGCATCGCCCACATCCGGTCGGCCAGGCCGACCCTGGCCGCCGCGCCCAGGCGGGCACCGACGGCCGCGTAGGGGTCGTCGGTCTCGTCCCAGGCCACGAACTCGATGCCGAGCCTCGCGGCCGGGGAGTGCTCGGCCGCGGGCAGCTCCAGCCGCGGCACCATCAGGAAGGCGTCGCCCTCGGCGGGCAGCACCAGGCAGGTGAGCCGCTCCAGCGGCAGCGCCTGGTAGCCGGTCACGTAGCGCAGGTCGGGGCCGGGGGTGAGCAGCAGGGCGTCGAGCCCGGCGGCGGCGGTCGCCTCCTGCGCGGCGGCCAGGCGGGCGACGGGATAAAGGTCGTAGGACTCCGTTGTCACGCCGACCAATCTAAGGGGTGTCCCCTCCCGTGAGCCGCTCCGGCTTCGGTGGAGCCGACTCACGCGCCCCGCTCGAGGACCGCCGGCGCGGGGGACAGCCCTGTACGGGGCCGCCACCCGCGCCGGTGGCCGGACCTTCAGACGGCGAACTGGTCCACGATGCCGTGCAGTTCGGCGGCGACCTCATCGAGCTGACCGGCGGTCCGGCGGGCCTCGGCCACCCCGGCGGTGGTGGTCTGCGCGGCGTCGGCGACCGCGGTGATGCCGGCGGCGATGTCGTCGGCGCCGACCGCGGCCTGGGAGATGTTGCGGCTCATCTCCCCGGAGGTGGCGCTCTGCTCCTCCACCGCGGCGGCGATGGTGGTGGAGTGCTCGCTGACGGTCGTGATGACCGCGCTGATCCCCCCGATGGCCGCGATCGCGGCATCGGTGTCGGCCTGGATGGCCTCGATCCGG
>BMQD01000031.1 GCA_014647935.1 Planomonospora parontospora | reverse complement strand
CGTCATGAACAGCAGCAGCCCGTCACCGCCGGCCACCTGCCCCGGCACCGTCACCGAGTGCGTCGTCACGTTGGCGTTGGACGCCGCCGATCCGACGAACTCGACCCCGGTGGACGGCTGCACGACCGAGATGTCCTTGGTGACCGAGACGGTCACCCCGCGGTCGTCGGTCACCGAGAGCTTGACCGGGTAGGCGCCCGCGGCGGCGTAGGCGTGCGACGCGGTCACCCCGGTGGCGGTGGCGCCGTCACCGAACTCCCACGCGTACGCGGTGACCGATCCGTCGGGGTCGCTCGACGGGTTGGCGTCGAACGAGCAGGCCAGCTGGTCGCAGGTCGCCGCGAAGTCCGCCACCGGCGGCTGGTTGGCGCCCTGCACCGTCACGTTCGCCGTCGCCGAGGCCGTCGCGCCCCGGTCGTCGGTCACCGTCACCGTCACCGGATACGTGCCGCTGCCCGGGAAGGCGTGCCGCACCACGGCGCCCGACGCACCGCCGCCGCCGCCGAACGTCCAGCTCGTCGCGACCACCGTGCCGTCGGGGTCCCGCGAACCCGTGTTGCGGAAGGTGCAGGTCAGCTCCTCGCACTCCGGCACCAGCTCCGCCACCGGAGCGGCGTTGGGCGCCGCGGTCCCGGCCCCGGCGAACATGAACAGGGCGCGCTGGCGCCAGTCGGCGCCGTCCACGGCCGGGCCGCTGAGGACGGTGGCCGTGCCGGCCACCGGAGCGCCGTTCACGAAGTCGGCCCGGAGCAGGCGGCCGTCGAGGCGATCGGTGAAGTAGAGCTTGTCCCCGGACAGGAACATGCCGCCGACCCGGCTGAAGTCGACGCCGGCCACGCTGCCGCTCGCGGTGAAGCGCTGGGCCCCGACGATCTCGCTCTCGGCCGTGAAGCCCCGGTAGTAGAGCGAGGACTGGCCGCTGCGGGTGAAGTAGAGCCGGCCGTGGGCGTAGAACACGCCGGTCATGTTCTGCATGTCGGCGGCGAAGTCGGTCAGGCCGTTCAGGGGGACCTCGGCGGCCGCCCCGAACGTGGTGCCGTCGAAGGTCCGGCGGTAGAGCCTCCCGTCCGACCACGGGGTGTAGAGCCGCCCGCTGAGCATGAAGGCGCCCCGCGCCCCCGACCAGGCCGTCCCTCCGGCGCCCACGGGCTGGACGGCGCCGAGCGCGGTCCCGTCGTAGGAGCGGCGCTGGACGGTGTCCGTGGCGGTCTCGCCCGCGCCGAGCTGGTACAGGTCCGCCGGCAGGACGCCGGCGAACGGCGGCTGCACGACCGCGCCGCCCGACAGCGGGAACATGGCCAGTCTGGCGTGGTACTCCCAGTTGCCGATGCGGTCGGTGTCGCTGCCGACCCACAGCCCCTGCGCGGTCGCGGTCAGGTCGAACACGCCGACCCCGAGCGTCCGGGTCGGGTTCCAGGTCAGCGGGACGCCGTTGACCGGGTCGAGGGCCGCGAGGCCCGGCCGGGAGACGGCCCCGGGACCGGCGGCGTCGCCCCGGAACGGGTTGTTGGCCCAGCGGAAGTGGCCGCCGACGTAGACCGCCTGCGGGGTCACGGACACCGCGTAGCTGGTGTCGCCGCCGGTGTAGTTGACCCAGGTCGGGTTGAGGTTCGAGCCCGAGGCGTAGGTCTCCCAGCGCGCGTGGGTGTCGCAGAGCTTGGGCGGGCCGCCCGCGTAGGCGCCCGTCGTCGTCACCACGAAGAACCGGCCGTCCGGCGAGTAGTCCACGTCGCGCATGTAGGTGTTGAAGGAGCTGGAGCAGGCGGCCTCGTAGCGGGCGGTGTGCCAGTCCGCCGGCTCGGCGCTCTCGCCGGTCAGGTCGAGCTGGACGATCTGCCGGCGGTTCTGCCCGCCGACGGTGGCGAAGTTGCCGACCGCCACCAGGCGCGACTCGTCCGGCGTGACGTCGAGCTTGAGGATCTGCGTGGTGCCGCCGTTCTGCGTCCCGGCGAAGGCCAGGTCCACGAACGGGTCGCGCGCGCCGGTGTCGGGGTCGAGGGTCGCCAGGGCGGCCTGCGGCGTGCCGCTCACGGTCGCGAAGGCGCCGCCGACGTACAGCCGGCCCCCCGCCAGCCGCATGTCGAGCACCCGCGCGCTGAGCGACGGGGTGAAGCCCGGCAGCACCTGCCCGTTCGCCACGTCGAGCCGGGTCAGCACCCGGTTGGTGGCCCCGTTGACCTGCCCGAAGGCGCCGCCGACGTAGATCGACTGACCGTCGGGAGCCGGCAGCAGCGCCTCGACCTCACCGCTCATGTTCGGCGCGAAGGCCGCGTCCAGGCGGCCCGTCGAGGCGTTGAAGGAGAAGAGCCTGTTGCGGGTCTGCACGGTCTGGTCGTCCCACTCGCGGACCTGGGTGAAGCTGCCGCCCACGAAGATCCGGTTGCCGATCTGGACGACGGCGTTGACCCTGCCGTCCAGGGCGTGCGGCGTGAAGTTCGCCGGGTCCGCGGAGACGACGCGGTCCTGCGGGTGCTGCACGGCCAGCGCTGGACCGCTCCATACGAGAAGTAAGATTGCCGACACCGCGATCCATGCTGCGGAGGCGTGTCTACGTCCCCTCATTGCCCCTCCAGGGTAAAGAACACATAAGCCCCCGACCGTCGGCAGATTATGACATGTCCCATGCCCGTCCACACCGCCTGAGCAAGACCGCTCTCCCAGGTCAGCGGCGAGACAGGCGGCTGGCACGAAAGCTTCGCATCGGCTTCAATATGGACACGCTCCCGTGAACGGGTTCGCCGCCGCGCCTGGAAGGATCTGGTCACGCATGTCAGGCACGGCCGGGCCCTCGTCGCCCTCCGGGGCTCTCGCCGGCCTGTCCCCTCCCTCCCCGTCGGCGGTGGAGGGCCGTCAGCCGCGCAGGCCGGGGCCGGGCTGGCCGCTCAGCGTGATCTTCCTGGGCTTCCCCCTGTGGTGGGTGACCGGTTTCAGCGCGTTCATCTTCCTGATCATGAGCGTGCCGATGGTCCTGGAGCTGTGGCGCCGCGGGACCGTCAGGGTCCCGCGCGGTTTCGCGATGTGGCTGCTCTTCCTGGTGTGGATGCTGCTCGGCGCCCTCATGCTCTTCGTCGACGCGCCGTACGGAGTGCCCGGCGCCGAACCGAACCGGATCCTGGTCTTCGCCTACCGCGCCGCCTGGTACTTCTCGATCACGGTCGTCCTGCTCTACGTCGGCAACCTCACGGAGGAGGAGCTGCCGACCGAGCGGGTCGTCCGGCTGCTGAGCTTCATGTTCGTGGTGACGGTGGGCGGCGGCCTGCTCGGCGTCCTGCTGCCGCACCTCGAGTTCCCCTCCCTGCTGGAACTGGTGCTCCCCAAGTCGCTCTCGCGCAACGACCTGGTGGCCAGCCTCATCCATCCGAAGGCGGCGACCAGCACCACGTTCCTCGGGTACGAGGAGTCCCGTCCCATCGCGCCGTTCGCCTACGCCAACTCCTGGGGGGCCAACCTCGCGCTGTTCCTGCCCTTCTTCCTCCTCGCGCACAGCCGCGGAGGCCGCTGGCGCCGCCTCCTCCTGCCGGCCGTACTGCTCCTGTGCCTGTGGCCGGTGATCTACTCGCTCAACCGGGGTCTGTGGGGCGTGCTGGGGCTGGGTGCCGCGTACATGACCTTCCGCTTCGCCCGGAAGGGCAACAAGTGGGCGCTGCGGCTGGCCGTGGGCGGCGCGGTGGCCCTGCTGCTCGTGTTCGCCGGCTCCCCGCTCAAGGCGCTGTTCGAGCAGCGGCTGGACACACCGCACAGCAACGAGAGGCGCGGCCAGCTCTACGAGGTGACCGTGGTCAGCACCCTGATCGGATCACCGGTGGTGGGCTTCGGCTCCACCCGCGACCTGCAGGGCAGTTTCGCCTCCGTGGGCGGCGGGGAACGGCCCGGCTGCAAGGGTTGCGGCGTCCCGCCCCTCGGCACCCAGGGCAGCCTCTGGTTTCTGATCTTCTCCCACGGAACGGTCGGGGCGGGGCTGTTCCTGGGGTTCATGGTCCGGCGTTTCGCCGCGCACTGGAGCGATCCCGACCGCGTCGCCATCGCGGGGTGCTGCGTGCTGCTCAGTTTCGCGGTGTTCCTGCTCATCTACGATCTACTCGACGTTCCGCTGTATACCGTCATGATCGCCCTTGCTCTGATGTGGCGACGCGAGCGAATGGAGGTGGCGGGAGGGTGAGCGAATCCGCCTGGATCGAAGCGGTCTCCAGGCTCTGGCCCGAGGCCGAGGTCAGCCGCTCGCCCCGCGGACGGCGACCGGGCCCGGCCACCGCCGGTGACGAGGTGCGGGAGTTCGTCTACCTTCCCGACGCCCGGCGGGCGCGCCTGCTCCTCCCCCTCGGCACGCCCCGCGCCGCCGGTACGGCCCTCCGCCGCTACAGCCACGACCTGGGCGTCAGGGCCCGGCTCGGGCGCGGGCTGCTCTCCGCGGCGGTCCGGACCGGGCTGCCGCAGCGGTTCCTCCCCGACCGCATGCGCGTCCGCGCGTCCCGCCCCGCGGGAGAGTCGGTCGAGCACCGGCTGTCGGAGATCCTCGGGCGGCGCGTGGTGGTCAGCGTCAGCATCGGGAACGCGCGCGCCAACCGCAAGCCCGTCCTCCAGGCGATCACCCCGTCCGGCGAGTCCCTCGCGTTCGTGAAGGTGGGCGACACGGATGTGGCCCGCGAGCTGATCAGAGCCGAGGCGGCGGCGCTGGAGGAGCTCGCCGTCCTCCGGCCGCCCGGGATCCGCGTGCCGCGGATGATCCGCCATGAGAGCTGGCGCGGGCTGGAGCTGCTCGTGATGTCGGCGCTGCCCACGGGGGTGCGCCGCCGGCGGCCGTCCGGCGCCGTGCCCGTCGCCGCGATGTCCGGGCTCTCGGCCGTCGCCGCCGAGGTCCGCACGCTCGCCGGGAGCCCCTTCCTGGACCGCCTCCGGCGCGTGCCGGCGGAGATCGGCGACCCCTCCGCCGCCGCGCGGCTGGAGGGTCTGCTCGACCACCTGGCGGAGCGCTACGGGGACCTGGAGCTGCGCTTCGGCGCCTGGCACGGCGACTGGACCCCGTGGAACATGGCCTGGCGGCGCGACGCGGTCAACCTGTGGGACTGGGAGCGCTTCGCCCGGGACGTGCCCGCCGGTTTCGACCTGCTGCACTACACCCTCCAGCAGTTCCGGCCCACCACCTCGTGGACGGCCGACCTGGTCTGGTCGGACGGCGTCCTGGCGGCCCTGGAGCCGTTCGGCGTCGGGGAGCGGGCGGCCCGGGCCACTCTCGCCCTCTACCTGACCGAGCTGTACGCCCGGTACGTCATCGCCGGCCAGGGGAGCATCGGCGAGCCGCTGCGGCCCCAGGCCGACGCCCTGCTCGACCTCCTCGACCGCAGCCGCCCCCGGATGTAAGGAAGGACGCCATGCTCTCACGCCAGTCCGCGCCCCCCGTCGTCAAGCAGGCCGGGCGAGCGGTGACCCGCCAGGTGGGACGGCTCACCAGCGGGATGCGCATGCTGCCCGACTTCCTGCTCGTGGGCACGCAGCGAGGCGGCACCACGTCCCTGTGGCGGGCCCTGATCGCGCACCCCTGCGTCGTGCCGCCGCTGTTCCACAAGGGCGTGCACTACTTCGACGTCGCCTACCCGCGCGGGATGGGCTGGTACCGCGGGCACTTCCCGATCCGCTCGCTGGCGCACCGCCAGGCCCAGGGCGCGCCCGTCGTCACGGGCGAGTCCGCCGGCTACTACATGCACCACCCGCTGTCCGCCGGGCGGATCGCCGCCGACCTGCCCGGCGTCAAGCTCCTCGCCGTGCTGCGGGACCCGGTGGAGCGCGCCTACTCCGCGCACAGGCACGAGCTCTCGCGCGGTTTCGAGACGGAGCCGTTCGAGCGCGCGATCGAGCTGGAGGAGAGCCGGCTGGAGGGCGAGGTGGCGCGGATCCTGGCGGACCCCGCCTACGTGAGCCACAGCCACCGGCACCACTCCTACGTCGACAGGGGGCGGTACGCCGACCAGGTCGACCGGTTGTTCGGGCTGTTCGGCAGGGAGCGCGTCCACGTCCTGTTCGCCGAGGACTTCTTCTCCGACCCGGAGACCGAGTACGCCCGCATCCTGGACTTCCTCGGCCTGCCCCGGTGGTCCCCGGAGGCGTTCGAGCGGCACAACGCCCGGCCGCGGTCTCCGATGCCCGAATCCCTCCGCACCGAGCTCGCCGACCGGTTCGCCCCCCACGACGAGCGTCTCGCCGGACTGCTCGGGGTCACCCCACCATGGCGGAGATGAGCGGCCGGCCGGATCCGGTCCTGTCGGACTACTTCAGGTTCGCGCGCCGCAACCTCCTGGTCATCGGGGTCATGACCGTGCTGGGGCTGGCCGCCGGCGTGGTGCAGGCCCTGCTGGCACCCGACACCTACACCGCCTCGGCCCAGGTGTTCGCGCCCGCGACGCCCGTGCATCCGGGGCTCGAGCGCAAACCCGGCCAGCGGCTCCCCCGCGAGGTGACGGTGGACACCGAGACGCAGATCCTGCGCTCCAGCTCCGTGATCGGACGGGTCGCCACCGCCCTCGGCGTCAGCCCGGAGACCGCCGCGGAGCGGCTGGTCGTCACCGTGCCGACGAACACCCGCGTGTTGACCGTCTCGGTGAGCGGCTCCACCCCCGACAGGGCGCTCAACGGCGTCGGCGTGGCCACGGACGCCTACCTCGTCCTGCGGGCGCAGATCGTCGCGGGCGTCCGGCAGCGGCACCTGGAGGCGCTGCAGTCGCGCATCGGCGTGCTGGAGTCCAGGCTGGCCTCGATGACGCAGGGTACGGTTGTCCGCAACACCAGGGCCCGCACCCACCGCCAGGCCCTCATCCGTCAGATCAACGAGATGGAGAGGCAGGTCTCCGCGCTGCAGAAGCAGGACACGAGCAGCGGCGAGATCGTCCGGACGGCCGTCCGCCCCCGGCGGCCCGACCGGAACAACAGCGAGGTGCCGCCGGTCTCCTACGCGGCGATCGGCCTGCTCGCCGGCATCGGCCTCGGCGTCCGCCGGGACCGGAGGGCGGGCCGCACCCGGCACGACGCGACACCACCGCAGCCCAGACCCAGGAGAACCCCGGTATGACCGACACCCCCCCGAGCGCGTTGCCGACCGTCTCCGTGGTCGTCGCCACCCGCGACCGGCCGCTGCTGCTCGCCAAGGCGATCGAGTCCATCATGGGCCAGAACTACGAGGGCGACATCGAGTGCGTGGTCGTCTACGACCAGGTCCCGCCGGACACCTCGATGGAACGTTCTGATCCGCACCGCTCGGTGGTGGTCGTCGGCAACGACCGCTCTCCGGGGCTGGCGGGCGCGCGCAACAGCGGTGCGCTGCGGAGCCGCGGCGAGCTCCTGGCGTTCTGCGACGACGACGACGAGTGGCTGCCCGGCAAGCTCTCCGCCCAGGTCTCCCTCCTGGAGTCCCGCCGTGCGGACGTCGCGGTCTCGGGCATCTACGTGCTCTTCGACGGCAGGTCCACCGCCCGGGTCGCGGACGAGTCCTCGCTCACCGTCCTGCAGCTCGCCCGCCGCCGGGTGATGGAGGCCCATCCGTCCACGGTGCTGGTCCGCCGGGAGGCGTTCTTCGACCGGATCGGGCCGGTCGACGAGGAGATCCCCGGAAGCTACGGCGAGGACTACGACTGGATGCTCCGTGCCGCGGCGGCCGGCCCGATCGCCGCCGTGGAGGAGCCCCTGGTCCGCGTCCTGTGGGGCTCCCAGTCCTTCTTCCAGCGCGACTGGCGCATGGTCGTCGACGGGCTGGAGTATCTCGCCGGCAAGCACGAGATCCTGCGCGCGGACCCGCGCGCCTCGGCCAAGATCACCGGTCGTCAGGCGTTCGCGTTCGCCGCGCTCGGCGACCGGAGGCAGGCCCTCAGGCTGGCCTGGCGGACCTTCCGCAGCAACTGGCGGCAGCCCCGCTCCTATCTGGTGCTGATGATGACGGCGGGCCTGCTCCGTCCCGACTTCATGCTCCGCACGGCCCACTCGAGGGGACGCGGGATCTGACCCCGGAGCGGGGCGCCGGGCCCGGCGTTCAGGAGGAGGGCCGGGTCCGGCCGGGCCTGGCCGCCAGCAGTTCGTCGACCAGGGTGCCGAACCGGCGGACGGTCGCGGCGATCGAGTCCGTCGCGGCCTCCGCGCGGAAGGCCTCGGGGTCGTCCAGCGCCCTGTCGATCCGGTCCCTCAGCCCGGCCTCGTCCCGGGCGAGCGCGATGAGGCCGGAGGCGGACAGGCGGGCGCAGAACCGCTCCTGGTGGTCGTCCACGTGCTCGCCCAGGCCCGGTGAGCGCGGGACGACGACGGGGAGCAGCCCGCGGCGGCGGCTCTCCGCGATGGTCGTCGGTCCTCCGTGGCAGACGATCACCGAGGCCCGCGCCATGAGGGAGGTGAGCTCGTCGTGGCCGAGGTAGGCGTGCCCCTCCGCGACGCGGGGAGCGGGCGACCTGCCGTACTGCACGACGCATCTGACGTCGCGCCCCCGGGCGTCCGCCGCCCAGGCGTCCGCCCACTCGACCAGCCTGGCGAAGGGGTGGTGGTCGGTCCCCACGGAGACGAAGACGAGCCGGCTCTCCCGGTCGGTCACAGAAGCCCTCCGATGACCGTGGCCCCCGGATAGAACCGGCGCTGTTCCTCCCACTGCACGAGGAAGAGGGTCGTGAAGGGGCGGCAGAGCCGGCCCGTCAGCGTCGGGCTGTCAAGCCGGTCGTACACCTCGATGTAGACGGTAGGAATGCGTAAAATCTTCGCAAGAACGAAAAACGGGAATGCGAGCGCGGCTCCGGTCGAAACGATCAGATCGGGGCGCTTCCGCCGGAGCAGTCGCCAGGCGAGGACGAAGTTCCGCAGCAGGTTCGGGACATTGCGGGTCGTGGGATGGTGTCCCCAGGTGATCTGCTCACCGCTGAGCCGCGAGGACGCGTCGTCGGTCCGGAAGGTGACCCAGGTCCGGTCCCACTCGCGCCACCACGGCTCGAGCGCGTCCAACTGGGCCAGGTGGCCTCCGCTGGACGCCACCAGCAGGACACTTCTCGCTGCCGTCACCCTGGCCCGATCTACACCGTGAGATTGATGTTCGTTCAAGCAAGAGTAGAACATCAGCCATATTCCGGTAAACTTCGAGCGAGCTTTTGGCTTGAAGGTTCATCTGGGGTCGAACCAGCGTACGGGGCTCACCCAGCCGGCACAGATCGATTAGGGGGACCCGCGTGGCGGGAGGTCAGGCCACTCCGTTCCGTTCCCAGCTTCTCGTGCAGGCGCTCCGCTACCGCAAGGCTCTGATCACCGTCTGCGTGCTGCTCGGCACCCTCCTCGGCGTGGGAGCGGCCCAGCTGATGCCGCAGAGCTACAAGGCCTCCACGACCGTGCTCATCATCCCGCTCAGCGGCAACCCCTACTCCCCCGAGGGCAGGGGCGACGACCTGATCAACCTCGCGAGCGAGACCCAGCTGGTCACCGCCGACACGGTGATGAACCGGGTGGCGAGCACCCTCGGCGGCAGCGTCGACCGGGCCTCCATCCCCGACCGGGTGACGGTCGAGGTCCCCGCCAACACCCAGACCCTCCTGATCACCTTCACCGCGGGCGACCCCGACACCGCGAGCAAGGGCGCGGCCGCGTTCGCCAACAGCTACCTCACGTATCGCAGGAACCGCTCAGAGTCGATCATCGACGGCAAGATCAAGCAGGTGGAGGAGCAGTCGGCCAAGGTCGACGCCAGCCTCCGGAAGGCCACCAACGACCTGTCCTCCGGCAAGCTCTCCTCGGCCCGGCGCACCTACCTGACGCAGCGGGTGACTCAGTTCACCAACCAGCTCGCCGTCCTCGAGGAGCAGGCCAACGACCTCGCCAGCACCCCGATCTTCCCCGGGCAGGTCATCTCCTCCACCCCCGCCTCCAGCGGATCGAGCCTGCTCGGCACGCCCGAGCTCGGGGTCGCCGGCCTGCTCGCGGGCCTGCTCGGCGGTCTGGGACTGGGCATGCTGCGGGAGTACGGCGACGACCGCCTGCGCGACGCCGAGTCCGTGGAGCGGTACGGCGTGCCGGTCCTGGCCGTCAGGAGCATGCCCGCGCAGCCCTACGAGCCGCTGACGACGCCGGACTCGCAGGACGACGAGGAGCTCCGCAAGCTCCGGGTGGCGGTGCTGACCAGGATCACCGACATGCCCGCCTCGATGCTCGTCGCAGGCGTCTCCGGAAACGACCACGCCGCGCGGCTGAGCGCCGACCTGGCCCTCGCCCTGGGCGCGGGCGGGACCGAGACGATCCTCATCGACGCCGACCACACCGCGACGCCCAGCGCGTCCGCGCTGCTCGGGGCGACCATCCAGCGCGGGCTGACCGACGTCCTGCTCGACCACGACGACCCCCAGGCCCTGCTGCGCGAGGCCGGCCCCCAGACCCAGCTCCTGCCGCAGGGCACGGACCTCAAGAACGCCTCCAGCCACTTCCTCGGCCGCGGGCTCTTCCAGACGGTGAACGTGTTCCGGCACAGCGCCGACCTCGTCATCGTCACCGGCCCCCCGCTCGACGACCCCGACGGCCAGGCGCTGAACATGGTCTCGTACGCCACCCTGCTCGTGATCACCGCCGGCGTCACGCGGCGGCGGGAGGTGCGGGCCGCCTACGCCCAGGCCGAGCAGGCCGAAGCGAAGATCATCGGCGCGGTCGTGCTGACTCCGCCGAGCCGGCGCGAGCTGCGCGCGGCGGTGGCCCGCGAGGCCTCGCGGGCCACCGCCGAACCGATCCTGGTGGAGTCCTCGGTCATGTCCGCGATCACCGCGGCGGAGCCCCGGGACCGGGCCGGAGAGGCCGAGGTCGTCATAGAGGACCCGGAGGTCGTCGACGAGGACGCCGTCGTGGAGGAGCCGGAGATCGTGGTGCTCGACCTGCCCGACCCCGACGACGAGCCCAGGCCGATGACCGACGAGGCTCCGACGATGGCCTTCCCCCGGATCAACAACGACACGCCCGCCAAGACCGGCCGCTCGAAATGAGCCAGCCGGGCAACCTGGCCTCGATGGCCAGAGGCGGCTCAGTCAACCTCGTCGGCGCCGCGGTGACCGGAATATCCCAGTTCGCTCTCGTGCTGCTGGTCGCCACCCTGTACTCCGCGGAGCTCAGCGGCGCGTTCTTCGCCGCCACCTCGGTCTTCCTCATCCTGGGCGCGCTGTGCGAGCTGGGCTGCGACGTGGGGCTGCTGCGCTGGGTGCCCCGCCATCTCGCGCTCGGCCGTACCCGCGACGCGGCCCGCTGCGTCGACGCGGCGCTCATCCCGGTGGCGGGCGTCTCGGTCCTCGTCGCGGCGGGCCTGTTCGCCGCCGCCCCCTTCCTCGCCGCCGTGCTCGACGGCGCCCGGACCGGCCAGACCACGTCCATGCTGCGGGCGCTGGCGGTCTTCCTGCCCGTCATGGCGGCGGCGAACGTGCTGCTGGCGGCCACCCGCGCCCACGGGAAGATGCGGCCCACCGTGCTGATCGACCGGATCGGGCGGCCGGTGGCGCAGATCGGCGGCGTCGCGCTGACCCTCGTCCTCGGTGACGAGCCGGCGCTGCTCACCCTCATGTGGGCGCTGCCGTACCTCCCCGCGCTCGCGGCCGCCGCGTGGTGGTACCGCGGCCTGCGCCGGACGAGCCCGCCCCAGGCCGAGCCCCCGGCGGCGATCCGGACGCTGGCCGCCGAATACTGGCGCTTCACCGCGCTGCGGGCGCTGGCCAGGGTCTGCCAGACCGCGCTCCAGCGGGCCGACATCGTGATGGTCGCCGCGCTCAGCTCGCCCCGCGACGCGGCGGTCTACACGGTCGCCAGCCGCTTCGTGGTCTTCGGCCAGCTCGGCACCCAGGCCGTGCAGCAGGTCATGCAGCCCGTCGTGAGCCGTCAGCTGGCGCTGGACGACCGCGCGGGAGCCCACCAGACGTTCTCCGTGGCCACCGTGTGGACCGTTCTACTGACGTGGCCCGTCTACGTGACGACCGCCACCGCCGCGTCCCTGTACCTCTCGCTCTTCGCCGAGGAGTACCACGCCGCGGGGGTCCTGCCGGTGCTCGTCCTCTCTCTGGCGATGATGTTCGCCACGGCCGCGGGTCCCGTCGACACGATGCTGCTGATGAGCGGCCGGAGCGGCCTGAGCCTGCTGAACACCGCCGCCGCGCTCGCGATCGACGTGGCCCTCGGACTGGTGCTCATCCCGCGGTTCGGCGTCCTCGGCGCCGCCGTCAACTGGGCGGTCTCCATCGTGGTCCGCAACGTGCTCTCGTTCGTCCAGGTCAGGGCGGCGACGGAGATGACGCCGCTCAGCCGCGGCCTCGCCTGGGCGACCGGCGCGACGGTCCTCTCGTTCGGAGGACCGCTGCTCCTGCTGCGCCTTCTCGGCGCTTCGACACCCGTGCTCTTCGCCGGCTTGGTAGCGTGCGCTGCGATTTATGTAATCCTGCTGTGGAAAATCCGTGAACGCGTCTCCCTCACCGCGCTGTCCGCCCTGCTCCGGCGGCGCACGCGCAGGGGCGCCGCGGCTCCGGTGATCGAGGAGGTCTGATGTCGGCTCTGGCCAACCTTCGTGCGGTGCGGCGGCGCTCACGCGTCGTGCTCCGCCGGCTGACGGGGCCGTCGCCTTCGCACGCGCTCATGTCCGCGGCGAAGTCCCTGCCGATCCCGGCGAAGGTGCGGGTCCAGCTGTCCACGGCCCTCCTCCGCCAGCGCGGCTCGGTCACCGTCCCCATCGACCGGCTGCTGCTCGGCGCGCAGAACGGGTGGACCGCCACCGAGTTCAGCACCAGGACCGGGGACATGCTCTGGGGCTCCACCCCCGTGTCCGAAGGCCCCCACGTCGCGCTGCTGCGTCTCGCCGACGGCCGCGAGCCGTCCGACGCGGAGATCCTCGACAGCCCGTACGGCACGCTCGCCCGCCGCGCCGTCGCCACCGGCGGCCGATACTTCTGGGCGACGGACGACGCGGGCATCGTGGAGACGGCCCGGGCCTTCATCGACCGGCACCGCGGAGGCGCGCCGCAGGCGCCCCGGACCTACCAGAGCGGGCCGGACGACCCCATCCTCGTCGCCCCGGTCAAGTGGTCCGGTTACTACCAGGTCCTGGACGGGCACCACCGGCTGGCGAGCGCCGTGCAGCGGGGCGAGCGCAGCGCCGAGGTGACCGTCAAGCGGTTCCCGGTGACGACCCCGCTCCAGGACCACCTGCTCCGGATGAGCTGGCTCGACGGCACGCGGGAGCTGTACCAGCCCATCGACGCCCCCGAGCTGGCCGAGAGCTGGCCGACCGTGCGCAAGTGCACCGATCGGCGCGACAAGATGCGCGAGTTCCTGGGAGACCCGGCGGGCCTGAGCTACCTGGACGTGGCGAGCTGCTACGGCTGGTTCGTCTCCGAGATGGGCAGGCTCGGCATGGACGCCCACGGGGTCGAGCGCGACCCGTTGGCCGTGCCCCTCGGGCAGGCGGTCTACGGTCTGCCCGCCGGGGCGATCGAGACCGGTGACTGCGTGGAGATCCTGGGCGCGGCCGACCGCACCTGGGACGTGGTCTCCTGCTTCAGCCTCCTGCACCACTTCGTGCTCGGCCGCGCCTCGGTCGGCCCGGAGGAGCTGCTCAGGCTGCTCGACCGGGTCACCGGCCGGGTGCTGTTCCTCGACACCGGCCAGGAGAACGAGGCCTGGTTCAGGACCTCCCTCGCCGGCTGGAACCCCTCCATGATCGCCGACTTCCTCCAGCGCAACACCACCTTCTCGAAGATCGTCGACCTGGGGCCGGACGACGACGCCGTGCCTCCGTACGCCGACAACTACCGGCGCCACCTGTTCGCCTGCGTCCGGGAGGACCGATGACAGCGCGCCGCAGCCTGTTCGGCGGGGCCGCAGCCCTCCTCCTGCTGCTGTCGGCCTCCTGCGCCACCTCCGAGGCCACGCGTCCCGCCTCCTCGGAGAGTTCCGAGACCCCGGCGTCCGCGGTGGCGGGCGGTGTCTGGGCCACCGGCTGGAATGCCGACGGACAGCTCGGCCATCCCACCGAGGAGATCGCGACCGCGCTCGGCCAGGTCCGGGGCGTCGACGGCGGGCCCGCGCTCGACCGGGTCACCGCGGTGGCCGCCGGCGGGCGGCACTCCCTCGCGCTCCTCGACGACGGCTCCGTGGTCGCCTGGGGGGCCAACGACTTCGGCCAGCTCGGCGACGGCACCACCACCGACCGCTCGGAGCCGGTGGCCGTACGCGCCCCGGACGGGCGGGACGGCGAGCTCAAGAAGGTCGTCGCGCTCTCCGCCAACAGCGACTTCTCCATGGCGCTGCTCGCCGACGGGAAGGTCGTCACCTGGGGGAAGGGCGACGCGGGGCAGCGCGGCATCGGCAGTGAGACCGCGCCGCCCACGCCCACCACCGTCCTCGCCCCGGACGGTTCGGGTCCGCTGACCGGGGTCACCGCGATCGCCGCGGACGGACGGACCGAGCTGGCGCTGCTCGAAGACGGCTCGCTGCTGTCCTGGGGCGCGAACAAGTACGGCATGGTCGGCGACGGCACCACCGAGGACCGCTCGCTCCCCGTCCCCGTGCGCGGACTCGACGGCGCCGAGCAGCTGACCGGCGTGACGGCCATCACCATCGGCGGGCAGCACGGGCTGGCGCTCCTCCAGGACGGCTCGGTCGCCGCCTGGGGCTACAACGACATGGGCCAGCTCGGCACCGGCGACTACAAGACGCGCATGACCCCGGAGCTGGTCTCCGGCCCCGGCGGCCGCGGCCCGCTGCGGGGGGTCATCGCCGTCTCCTCCGCGGAGAAGCACAACTTCGCCATACTGAGGGACCACACCGTCGTCTCGTGGGGCAACAACACCGCGGGCCAGCTCGGTGACAACACCCTGGAACGCCGCACGACGCCCGTCCAGGTCGTCGGCGCCAACGGGGAGGTGCTCCGCGCGGTCCGCAGCGTCTTCGCCGGTGAGGCGTACGGCGCCGCGATCCTCGACGACGACACGGTCCGGACGTGGGGCGCCAACGGCAAGGGCCAGCTCGGCTCCGGGGACCGGAACCCCCGCAGCCGCTCGGGCCCGATCGTCCTGGCCGGCGGGGAGCAGCCGGGCAGGGCCGTCACCGCCGCGGCGGGCGAGCGCCATCTGCTCCTGGTGTTGCAGCAGGCCTACTGACAGGAGGGCTGAGGATGAGACGTACCGGGTTCGTCGCACTGGCCACGATGGTCGCGATCGCGTTCTCCGCCTTCCCCGCCGCCGCGGAACCCGTCCCGGGGTGGGAGGCCGTCCCCGGGGCCACGGCGCCCGTTCCGGGGTGGGGACCCGATCCGGAATGGGAATCCGGGGCCGCGGAGCCCGCCGTGGAGCCGGAGGCCGCGGAGCCCGGGACCGTGGAGCCTGAGACCGTGGAACCCACCGCGGAGCCCGGGACCGCGGAGCCCGTTCCGGGACCGGAGTCCTCCCCGGAGACCGCGGGGTCCGCCCCTGAGCCGTTCCGCGTCCAGGGGCGGAAAATCATGTTCGGCGCGGTCGGGCAGTACCGCGAGGAGATCCTCGGCCGGGAGCAGGAGCTGGGGCAGCCGCTGGAGGCGGTCCGGGTCTTCAAGCGCTGGGACGAGCCCGTCTTCAACGAGCACCAGGTCTGGGCGCGCGACACCGGCCACACGATCTTCGTCTCCGTCAAGTCGCGCCGCAAGGACGGCAGCGACATCCGCTGGCGGGACATCGCCGACGCGCAACCCGGCAGCGAGCTGCACTCGGACATCGTGCGCCAGGCGCAAGAGCTGCGGGACTTCGGCGCCGTGGTCTACTTCACCTTCAACCACGAGCCGGAGGCGAAGGGCTCCCGCGCCATGGGCGAGGGGGCGGACTTCGTCGACGCCTGGCGGAAGATCGTCGATGTCCACTGGGCGCAGGGCGTCCGTCTGGCCCGCTATGTCTGGACGGTCACCCCGGTGGCCTTCGACCGTACCGATCACACCTCCGCCGAGCTGTTCTACCCGGGCGACGACTACGTCGACCACATCGCCGCGGACGCCTACAACTTCTACAACTGCAGCAACCCCGAGGGAAAGTGGCTCAGCCTCGCCGAGGTCATCGAGGGCCACCGCCGGTTCGGCCTGCGCCACCCCGACAAGGGACTCATGCTCCTGGAGTGGGGCTCCGTGGAGGACCCGGCGCAGCCCGGCCGGCGGGCCGAGTGGCTCGCCGACGCGACCCGGACGCTGCTGAGCCCCGGCTACGAGCAGTACCGCGCGGTCCTCGCCTGGGACGCGCGCAACCTGGACGAGGAGTGGGCCTGCGACTTCGACTACGCCTCGACCTCCGACGCCCTCGCGGCGTGGCGGGAGATGGGGAGCCACTCCGCCTTCGGTGCCGGGGGCCCGTGCGAGATCGGCGACTGCGTACGCATGACGGACTTCTTCGCTCCCTCCCGCCAGGCCATGCGGAGCCGTCCCGTACGCCGCGGGGGCCGGCGACCCGTACGCCGCGAGGGCCGGCGGGCGCGCTGAACGGCGCATCCGCCGGCCCCCGCGACGGGAACCGCCCGCTCAGTAGGCTCCGACGCCGCGGGTGACCGCGGACCAGGTCTTCCACAGGATCTGCAGGTCGAGCACGAGGGACCAGTTCTCGACGTACCTGAGGTCCAGCCTCACCGACTCCTCCCAGGTCAGGTCCGAGCGGCCGCTCACCTGCCACAGGCCGGTCATGCCGGGCTTGACGAGCAGGCGCCGGCGCACGTCGTCGCCGTACTGGGCCACCTCCTCCGGAAGCGGCGGACGCGGTCCGACCAGGGACATGTCGCCCCGCAGCACGTTCACCAGCTGCGGCAGCTCGTCGAGCGAGTAGCGGCGCAGCCAGGCGCCCACGGGCGTGACCCTTGGATCGTTCCTAATCTTGAACAGTACGCCGTCACCCTCGTTGAACGCGGCCAGCCCGATCTTGATCTGCTCGGCCTCCGGGATCATGGTCCGAAACTTCAGCACCGTGAACTCCCGGCCGCCCTTGCCGATCCTGGCCTGCCGGAACAGGACGGGACCGCGGCCGGACACCTTGATGAGGGCCGCCACGACGAGGAGGAGGGGCAGCAGCACCAGCAGCGCCAGCGCCGCGCCGATCCTGTCGAAGGCCCCCTTGACCAGCTGGCGGATGCCGTCGAGGTCGGGGTGGGCGACGTGGAGCAGCGGGAGCCCCGCGACGGGGCGGATGTTGATGCGCGGGCCGGCGACCTCCATGAGCGCGGAGGCGACGTAGAGGTCGGTGCCGTCCTCCTCCAGCCGCCATGCCAGCCGCCGGAGGGCGGCCCCGTCGAACTCGGGGCAGGAGAGGACCGCGACCGTGTCCGCACGGACCTCCCGGACGGTCTCGGGCACGGTGGAGAAGTCTCCGAGCACGGGGAAGCCGTCGAACTGCTTGGGCCGGTCGGAGTCCTTCGAGGGCACGCAGGCCGCGACGATCTTCATGCCGTGGTGCGGCTTGCGGCTCAGCTGCGTGTGGAGTTCGAGGACCGGAGTCCAGTGCCCGACCACCACGACCCGGCGCATGCAGGACCCCTCGTAACGGCGGCGGTGCAGCCGCTGGCGCAGGCCGTACCTGATGAGGGCGTCCAGGAAGCCCGCGAGCGGGATCCCGATCATCACGTAACCGCGGGCGATCGGGGTCTGCGTCGCGTAGGCGATGATGGCCATCGCCGAGGCGACGCCCAGCGCGGCCCGCAGCACCTTGTGGTACTCCTCGGGACCCTCTCCGAGGTAACGCTCGTCGTAGCCGCCCACCGCGGCCATGACCAGAGGCCAGACGACGACGAGCACGCCCGCCAGGACGATCTCCAGGAAGCTGAGATAGCCCAGGAACCACCGCACCACGACGACGCCCGCGAGCGACACGACCACGCAGGCGACGTCGGCGAGCGCCGCCGTCAGCACATACGACCGCACCCACTCCGCAGGACCCGTGCTCGGACGTGAAGCATCGACTTTTTCACCAGCAACAACGCTCATACACCCTCGCCGCGCACTTGACCCACACCATGCACAACAGACGCCGCTGCAGGTGCCGTGGTTCACACCTTACTCAGCCTTGTCATCCATATGCTTCATGATAGGAAGGGCGGGTTTTAAGGTGAACTCCACCTGCTTGTCCACATCTGGTCATCCATCTGTGAACATCTCCTGTAGACGGAGGACCACGGACGTTCAGGAGAGGTCGCGCCGTCTCCCGGCGGTCGGCGTGACACCGCGTGAAACAAGGGGATGCAGTTCCGGGATGTGCGGCTCCTGCGGCTGAGGGCACAGGGCTTCTTGTCAGCTCTTGCCGTTGACGGCCCGCCCCGGGATCGTTCCATACGGGCGTGCCTGCGTTCGCGCTCCGGTGCGAGCGGACGGAACGTGGAGGACGGCGTCAGGTTCCGGCGGAGCCGGCCGCCCGGCCCGGTGGCTCGGACCGGCTCGACTCGACGGCTCGGCCCGATTCGCGGGCACGCGTCTCAGTCGTACTCCAGATCCGGGAGGGCCGACGGCGGCTCGGGACTGCGCCAGACGACGACCGCGGAGTCGTCCGCGGAGTCCACCGCCGCGCTGAGCCGGTCGACGTCGAAGTCCGGAAGGTAGCGGAGCCTCGTGAGGAAGGCGGCGTCCGTCGCCGACCGGGGCACGACGCAGCCCTGGCCGTCCCGGTCGAGCAGGATGTACAGGATCTCCGCGTCGCTCTCGCCGGCGATCCGCACCTCGACGACGTCCTCCCACGCGAGGGCGTCGACGCTGCCGTCCGCGTAGTGGCGGGTCACGCCTTCTTCGGTGACGTAGACGTAGGTATCCGGCACTGAGTTGCCGTGCATGGCCGCGATTGTGACGACTCCAGGGCTCTCCACGCAATAGAGCCGCGCGAGCCGGACGGTCACCGCCGCTTGCGGATCACTCCCCGGGGGGCGCGCCCCAGCCGTGGTCGAGGTGCGCGGCGACCGCCCGCCGGGCGGCCTCCTGCGATCCCGCGCCGATCGCGTCGAGCAGGTCCCGGTGCTCGGCCACCAGCACGTCCCGGTCGGCGTAGGAGTCGCGCAGCCGGACCAGGCCCAGCCGGGTCTCGGCCGCCAGTGCGGCGTAGAGCCGTTCCAGCCGGGGACTGCCCACGGCGACGATCAGGGCCTGGTGCAGCGCCATGTGCTCGGCCACCACGTCGGACCAGGGCGCGTCGCCCGGCAGCGCGGCCATCCGTTCCAGCGCCCCGTCCGCCTCGGCCACCCGCCGTCCGGCCAGCGAGGCGGCCATCAGGTCCTCCAGCGGGCGCCGGACGAACATCAGATCGTCCAGATCCTCCCCCGTCACCTCGGCCACCTGGGCGCTGCGGTGCCTCTCCCTGCGGAGCAGGCCCTCGTGGACCAGGGCGGCCAGCGCCTCGCGGACGGTCGGCCGGGCCACCCCGTAGGCGGCCGAGAGCTCCTGCTCGGGCAGGGCCGTGCCCGGCGGGATCTCCCCGGAGAGCACCCGGCGGCGCAACTCCTCGGTGAGCGCGGTGACGGCGGAGACGGGGCGCAGGGGGACGGTCACACGGGAAGCCTATTGCCGGGACCCCGGCCCGGCGGTCCGCACGTCGTCGGCGAGCGCGCCGCCGGGAACGGAGGCGACGGCCGTGCCGGCGGAGGCGGGGACGACGGCCGCACCCGCGGAAGCAGAGGCGGCGGCCGCACCGGCGGGACGTACCGGCGCGCGCCGTTCGGGGAGGGCCGCGGAGACCAGGCCGGCTCCCATCAGCAGCAGGCCGGCGGCCGAGACCGGGGTGAACCGCTCGCCGAGGACGGCGACACCGAGCAGGGCGGCGACGGCGGGCTCGGCCAGGGCCAGGGTCGCCGCGGTTGCCACCGGGGTGGTGCGCAGGCCCCTGCCGTACAGGACGTAGGCCAGGGCGGTGGTGGCGCAGCCGAGGTAGAGGACGGCGAGCAGGCCGCGCGGCTCGGCGAGCCAGCCGGCGCCCGTCCAGAGCAGGACCGGGAGCATGACCAGGCCCGCCCCGCCGAAGAGCGCGCCCATGACCGTGTCCGAGGGGACGCCGGAACCGATCACCCGGGCCGCCGCCACCGCGTAGAACGCGTAGAGCAGCCCGCCGAGGAGCGCGAGCAGGACGCCGTCCGCGCGGACCTGCCCTCCCCCGCCGGTGAGTACGGCGCAGCCCGCGACCGCCGCCGCGGTCGCCCCGGCCCAGCGCCGGGTGGGGGCGACGCGGTCCAGCGCCCAGGAGAGCAGACCGGTGAAGACCGGCCCGCTGCCGATGGCGACCACGGTGCCGACGGCCACACCGGTCCGGCTGATCGCGGCGAAGTAGCAGAGCTGGTAGGCGGCCACCCCCAGCGCGGCGGCCAGGAGCAGGCCCCGGCGAGCCGGCACCCGTACGGCGGGCCCATCCGCGGTGACGGCCGCCGTGGCGACCGCGGTGGCGACCAGCGCCAGGCCGCCCACCACCAGGCGGGCGGCCGCCACGGAGATCGGGTCCACCCCGGAGACGAGCAGTCCGGCGGTCCCCGCGGTGCCCCAGAGCACGGCGGCGCCGAGAACGGCGAGCTTCATGGAAGCATTGTCAGACAACCAGACAATGAAAGTCCAATTGTTTGCGACCTGGCCGAAGACGGCCGGTCCACCACCGTTTCCTCCGAGTACGAGCGGGTAGCTTCCCCCGCGTGGGACTCCGGGGCACCGGCGCCGGGGACCACGACGCTCCCGCCGGCGACCTCGTCACCGGCCCTTCGTCATCGACACCCGCGGAGGTGGCCTCGTTGTCCAGGGGAACGTTCGAGGAAGGCGCCGAGGCCGCCTTCCGGCAGAGGATCGGCACCGCCACGCCGCACCGGCTGGACGGCTCGGAGATCACCACCTCGGCCGAGGCCATGACGGCCATCGCCGAGGCGCTGTCGTTCCCCGACACCTTCGGCAACAACCTCGACGCGCTGTACGACTGCCTGACCGACCTGTCCTGGTTGCCGCCCGGCGAGCACGCGCTCGTCTGGACGAAGACCGCGGTCCTGAGGGACGCCGACCGCCCCGCCTACGACGCGATCCGGACCGCGCTCTCGGAGGCCGTGACCGACGACACCCCGGAGAAGGCCTTCCTCTCCGTCTTCCTCCTGACCGACTGAGCCGTCGCCGCGCAGTGGGCGCAGAACGCGCCCTCCCGGCCCTCGCGGCAGGTGCAGGACCACCGCAGGACCCCGTCGGCCACCTGGAAGTCCACGCACGCGGCGGAGTCGTCCACCTCGGCGATCACCCGCAGCGGGCCGAACCTGACCAGCTGCACGGCCCCCGACTGCTCGAGCTCGTCGCCCCTGGTCAGCACGGCCTGCGCCGCGCGGGCCAGCTCTGCTCCGGCCAGCTCCGCCATCCCTGTCATGGACGCCTCCCCTAATCCTCAGGAAAGACGTGCCCGGAGTGCCCGCGGTTCCGCATTACCTCGGGGACACAGAATTTTTCTCCTCAGGGGCGCCGCGGAAGGGGGTCGCGCGTCCCTGGCCGCGCGTGCTCCGCGTTGCTACAGTTTCGCCACCGTTAACCGCGCATATCCACGATGCGAGGTATTGTGACCCGCCGCACATATTCGATCAAGACCAAGATCTTCACTCTGCTCCTGGTCCCCCTCGTCTCCCTCGTGACGATCTGGGGTTTTGCGGCGGCGATCACCCTGCGGAGCGGCCAGGAGCTTCTCGTCGTCCGCACGGTCCACGAGCACGTGACCGTCCCGACCCGCGCGTTCGCCACCGCCCTGCAGCACGAGCGGCTGCTGTCCCTGACCTTCCTGGGCGACCCGGCGGCCTCCCGTTCCGCACTGGACGCCCAGCGGTCCAGGACCAACACCGCGCGCGCGGAGCTCGACCGGATGTCCGCGGAGGGCCGGGCGGACATCCCCGGCCCCCTGTGGGAGCGGATCGTCCGGCTGCTGACAGCGGCGGACCGGCTCACCGAGGCCCGCAGCGGGGTGGACACCCGCTCCGCCGGGCGGCTGCAGACCCTCGACGCCTACAGCGAGATCGTCCAGCTGGCCTTCGACGTCTACGAGAAGCTCCGGATCTCCGCCGACATCGACCTGATCGACCAGGTCCGGGCAGCCACCGTGGTCGGGCGGAGCCGCGAGATGCTGAGCCGGCAGGCCGCGATCGTCTCCGGGGTCGTCTCCGCCCGTGCCATCGGTGCGCAGGAGCGCGCGCGGTTCGCCGAGTTGACCACCAGCCGCAGGCTGCTCTACTCGATCGGCGTCAAGCAGCTCGACGAGGAGTTCCAGGCGTCCTACGCGCGCCTGGCGACCTCGCCGGCCCACTCCGCCTTCGAACGCGTCGAGAACACCTTCACCACCGCGGCCCGGCCCGAAGCCTCCTGGGCGACGGCCGCCATCGCCCTCTCCGACACCCTCGACCGACTCGCCGGCGACATCAGCCAGCGCATCGCCGACCGCGCCGAGCCGCTGGCCGCCGGAACCCTGATCCAGATCGGCGTCGCCGGCGGGCTCGGCCTGGTCGCGGTCGCGGCCTCGATCTTCGTCTCGGTGCGCTTCGGCCGCCGGATCGGCTCCGAGCTCGTCGGCCTCCAGCAGGCGGCCCTCGACCTGGCGAACCGGCGCCTGCCCGACGTGGTCGCGCGGTTGCGCAGGGGCGAGGACGTCTGCCCGGTCTCGGAGTCCCCCGCGCTGAACCACGGCACCACCGCCGAGATCGTGAGCGTCGGCGAGGCGTTCTCCTCGGTGCAGCGGACGGCCGTCGAGGCCGCCGTCGGCCAGGCCGAGATGCGCAAGGGCGTGGGCAAGGTCTTCGTCAACCTGGCCAGGCGCAGCCAGTCCCTCCTGCACCGGCAGCTCGCCATGCTGGAGACGATGGAGCGGAGGGCCACCGACCCGGAGACCCTGGAGAACCTGTTCGCCCTGGACCACCTGACCACCCGCATGCGGCGGCACTCCGAAGGACTGATCATCCTGTCCGGCTCGGTGCCCGGCCGCGGCTGGCGGACCCCGGTCGCGATCTACGACGTGGTCCGCGCCGCGGTCGAGGAGGTCGAGGACTACCGCCGCGTCACGGTCGAGGTGCCGCACGGCCCGGCGCTCGCCGGCACGGTCGTCACCGACGTGGTCCACCTGGTCGCCGAACTGGTGGAGAACGCCGCGATCTTCTCGCCCCCGAACACCCCGGTGCTCGTGCAGGGCGAGCCCGCCGCCCGGGGGTACGCGATCGAGGTCGAGGACCGCGGCCTCGGGATGAGCCCGGAGGAGATGGCCCAGCTCAACGAACGCCTGGCGCACCCGCCGGAGTTCGACCTGGCCGACAGCGACCGGCTCGGCCTGTTCGTCGTCGGCAGACTCGCCGCCCGCCACGGTATCCGCGTCTCCCTGCGGCCGTCACCGTTCGGCGGCACCACCGCGATCGTGCTCATCCCGGACGAGCTGGTCGCCGAGACACCGGAGCCGCCCGCCGAGCGGCCGGTCCAGGTCGAGCGGGCCGAAAGGACCGAACCGGTCGAACAGGCCGAGCGGCCCGAACCGATCGGGGCCGAACCGGTCCGATCCGAGCCGGTCCGATCCGAGCCGGTCCGATCCGAGCCGGTCCGATCCGAGCCGGTCCGATCCGAGCGGGCCGCCGCCACGGGCGGCGGCCTGCCCAGGCGTGTCCGGCGTACCGTGCCCGGGCAGGCCCCCCCGCGGCAGGCCGTACCCGGCGGCCTGCCGCAGCGGTCACGGCACCCGGACGGCGAAGAGCCGCCCCCCGTGCCGAGCCGCGTCCTGGCGTCGTTCCGCGAGGGATGGCGCCGTGCCGAGCAGGAGGGTGATGGGAAATGACGGAGCGCTGGCTCGACCAGGACGCCGGACCGATCATCCGCCCCTACACGGTCACCAGGGGACGGACCCGGCCGACCGGTGCCCGGTTCGACCTGATCGCCACGGTCTCGGCGACCGGGTCCGCGGCCCCCGGCCTCTCGCCGGAGCACCGCAGGGTCCTGGCGGCCTGCCGGCGGCCGATCTCGGTGGCCGAGCTGGCATCCGGCACCGGCCTGGCCGTCGGGGTCGTCGGCGTCCTCCTGGGGGACCTGCGTGACGCCGGGCTGGTGACCGTACGGACGTCATCGGGCGGGGCGCAGCCCCGGGTGGACCTCCTCCGCGACGTCCTGGCCGGGCTGAGGACCCTCTGACCCGCTCCCGTGGCGGCCCGTGACCGCCGGAACCGGCCGCTCGGCCCTCAGAACCGGTCGGCCCTCAGAACCGGCCCCTCGGCCCTCAGTCCGTGGCCAGCCGGGCGTGCCGCTCCACGTCGTGACGTTCGTCCCCGTACCTCAGCTTGGCCCGTTCGATCCCCTCGGCCGCGAACCCCGCCCGAACCGCCACCGCGCACGAGGCGGGGTTGTCCAGCCGGTGTCCCAGTTCGAGGCGGAACAACCCGCGCTCCCTGAACGCCCACTCGGCCAGCGCGGCCGCCGCCGCCGTCGCGACACCCCT
This sequence comes from Planomonospora parontospora, assembly GCA_014647935.1. Lineage (GTDB taxonomy): Bacteria > Actinomycetota > Actinomycetes > Streptosporangiales > Streptosporangiaceae > Planomonospora > Planomonospora parontospora. The sequence continues at coordinate 25,796 of BMQD01000031.1, read as the reverse complement.
GCCCCGGGCGTGCGGCGAGGTCCAGTAGGAGACCCACCCCGTGTCGTGGGCGTCGATGTTGCTCACCGCCACGTTCCCGACGACCTCGCCGTTCACCGTGACGGCGAAGGCCTGCGCGTCGTCCCGGAACCCCCAGAAGCCCATCCACTCCAGCGCGGCCTCGGGCGTGTCGATCGGCCTGGCCGCCTGCCGGGCCATGTCCGGCACGGCGAAGGCCGCGAGCACGGCGGGCACGTCACCGGGGTGCCACCCCCTCAACCTCACCTCGACCACGCGAACACCCTACCGATCACCGCCGGAGCGGAACGACGCCGAATTCGATCTTCCCACACCCGCATATCTTGTGAGAGCGCTCCCAGCGGGAGCATCATGGACCCCATGACGATCGTCCGGCCGTACCGCGCCACCGACCACGCCGCGCTCTACGACATCTGCGTGCGCACCGCCCACGAGGGCGGCGACTCCCGGCACATCTACCCCGACCTGGAGCTGATGCCGAGCATTTTCGCAGCTCCTTACGCCGAGCTGGAGCCCGACCTGACCTTCGTCCTCGACGACGGGGAGCGTGCCGTCGGCTACGTCCTGGGCACCGCCGACACCCCCGCCTTCGTCGAGGCCTACCGGGCGTCCTGGCTGCCCCGACTGAGAGAGCGCTTCCCCGCTCTGGACGGGCCGCCGTCCACTCCGAGCGAGGTGATGATCGATCTCATGTACCGCCCGGAGCGCATGATCGTTCCCGAGCTGGCCGGATACCCCGCGCACCTCCACATCGACCTGCTCCCGGACCACCAGCGCAAGGGCCACGGGCGCGCGCTCATGAACGCCTTCCTCGACGCGCTGCACCGCAAGGGCGTCGAGTACGTCCACCTCGGCATGGTCACCGCCAACACCGCGGCCCGCGCCTTCTACGACCGGCTCGGCTTCCACGAGATCCCCGTCGCCGACCCGGGACCGCTCACCTATCTCGGCCGGAGAACGGACCGGACAGCGCCGCCCACTGCAGAAGCATGATCGTCTTGGCGTCGGCGATCTCCCCGGTGGAGATCATGTCCAGCGCCTTGGCGAAAGGCAGCTCCACCACCTCGATGTCCTCCCCCTCCCCGGCCACCCCGCCGCCGCCGGAGGTCCTGTGCGCGGTGCTGTACGGCGCGGCGAAGAAGTGCACGCGCTCGGTGACGGAACCGGGGCTCATGTAGACGTCGAAGACGTGCCGGACCTCGCCGATCTCACAGCCCGTCTCCTCGGCGGCCTCGCGCCGGATCGCGGTCTCCGGGTCGTCGTCGTCGAGGAGTCCCGCGGCGGTCTCCAGCAGCATGCCGTCGGGGTGCCCGTTGACGTAGACCGGGTAGCGGAACTGCCGGGTCAGCAGGACCGTTCCGCGCCCGGCGTCGTAGAGCAGCACGGTGGCGCCGTTGCCCCGGTCGTAGGTCTCGCGCTCCTGGGTGTCCCAGGAGCCGTCCGCCCGCAGGTAGTCGAACGTGGTCCTGCGCAGGACGTACCAGCTCGACGAGAGGAGCTCCACCTCGCGCACCCGGACCCCGGGGTTGCCGGTCAGGTCCAGTCCCTCCCGGTCCAGCCCAGTACGGCCCCGCCGGTCGGGGACGTCGATCCCCGGCACCCCACCCGACACGTTTCTCCCCCTCGGTCCCGCCCCGCCTCCGGCCGGCCCCACCGCGCGGCCGGGTGATACCGACTCCGCACTGTACATGAGCACAATGCACCCGAAGCCGGGCGACGGTCAGGCCGGCGGACCGCCGGCGGCAGGTCGGCGGGCCGCGGGCCGGCGAGGCGGAGGACGGGTCAGCGGACCGCCAGCCTCGCCAGGCCCGGGTAGTCGGTGACGATGCCGTCGCCGTCGCAGACGAGGTCGGCGCTGAAGCCCTCGCTCTCGAAGCGCACGGAGTCCGGCCCGAGGTGCGTGTAGCTCTGCGGGTGGTGGACCACGTGCAGGTGGGGCACCTGGACCAGGGCCATCACGAAGCCCATCCGCCCCTGGCTCCGCAGCAGGCCGTGGCGGAGCAGCGGCATCGTGTTGGTCAGCGGGGACAGGGCGAGGTCGCAGTCGAGCGCGTCGTTGAGGCCCATCATGTCCCCGCCGGGCTCCGGCCCTTCGAGCCCGCCCTCGCACTTGGTCTCGCAGGACCAGCCGCCGTCGGTGCCGCGCCGCAGGTCGAGCGCGCGCGCCCAGCCCGCCCCATGCGCCCGCACGGTCAGCAGCTCGGTCACGTACTCGGCCGAGGTGCGCAGGGAGTACTCCAGGCGGTAGGGCACCGGATCCGTCCCGATCGCCACCCCGACCGCCGTCAGCCCCGACGAGAGGTCCACCTCGGCGTACTCGGCCCCCTCGTCCTTCATCCACACGAGCCCGCGCATCGCGCCCTCCTTCCCGCAGAACCCTCCAGCTCCTCCGTGCCCCGGAGAACCGGGGTGAACCACGCGTCGGCGGAAGGCCGCGCGGGCCGCCCCGTCACACGGCGGAACCGGCCAGCGGCCGCTCCTCGACCGCCGGAGCGGCAGGGACGGTCCGGGCGGCCGGGGCAACGGGCCTCGCCCGCCAGTCGAGGGGCGCACGGCGCTGCCGTCGGCGCAGGGTGAGCACGGCGGCGGCGGTCAGGACCGCGACCAGGCAGATCAGGTTGACGGAGTAGAGACCCTCGCCGGGAGCGATCAGCCGCTCGTTCAGCATGTCGTACCCGGCGTGGAAGCCGACGGCGAGCCAGAGCTCCCCGGTGGCCATCCGGCAGGCGACGAGCACGAATCCGAACGCCGTCGCCTGCGCCACGTAGAGCAGCTTCTCCTGGAGGGAGCCGGCCCCGCTCTGGGAGATGATGTGCAGGGCGCCGAAGAGGACCGAGGTGACGGCCACCGTCACCCACGGCGGCAGCGACTCGCTGAGGTGCCGGAACAGGTAGCCCCTGAACCACAGCTCCTCCGGTACGGCCTGCACCAGCAGGGCCGCCGGCACGGTGACCGTGAGCCAGGCCGGGACACTCGCCAGGGAGGCGTCCGGGGCCCAGTCGGCGGCGCCGAGCGCGACGCACAGGGCGTTCGCCGCGCAGACCGCGGCGGCTCCCGCGGCCGTCCCGAGCAGTGCCCTGCCGGCCGCCCGGCGGGAGACGGCCAGCCCGAGCTCGGTCCAGGAGCGGCCCTCGACGACGCGCTGCACGCACCAGGTCAGGCCGATCGCGCAGGCGGTCACCCCGGCCCCGGCCACCAGGTAGAAGGCGTCCGCCGACATTCCGGGGATCAACGAGACGAACAGGACGGTGAAAATGGACGCGAAGAGGCCCGCCACGGTCAGAGCGGACCGCCAGACGGGTTCGAGACGATCGGAGCGCATGCGCCAAAGCTAGGAACGGCGACCCTCCGGACGCATGAGGCGTGGGCATTCCGCACCGTGGCTTGGACCATGTCTGGCCTCGCCCATACCGTCCCGTGGTCCGCCTTGGCGATCCCCTGACGTGCGGACGGACCGGGCCGTCACCCGCCCATCCGCACGTAGTCCACGGTCATGGTGCTGTCCAGGTCCGCCGCCGGACGGCCCGCCTGCGAACCGACCGCGATGTTCAGGATGACCTCGGCGGGCGAGCCGGACGGCACGCGGTACGGGAGGACCCGCACGAGCCTGCCGTCGATGCGGAACCACACCCGGCCGGACGGGCCCGTGGTCCACCTGACCTCGTACACGTGCCAGCGGGTGGCGTCGACGCCGTACGCCCCTCCGGCGCCGGAACCGGCACCGGAGGTGTGCACGTGGTACTCCGGATCCCAGGCGGCCCCGTTGAGGCCGTTCTCCATCAGGTCGATCTCGCCGTAGTGCGGCGTCTTCGCCGCCGGCGTGCCGAGCAGCCAGATCGCCGGCCACGCTCCGGCCTGCCGGCGCGACAGCTTCGCCCGGACCCGGAGGGTCCCGCCCGCCCGGGCAACCCTGGAGACGAGCCGCGCCGAGGTGTACCTCCGCGACACCCCGTCCGCGCCGACGTACTTCTCCCGCCGGGCGTTGATCACGAGGTGGCCGGCGCCGTCGAGTCGCGCGTTACGGCCGCCGGCGGTGTAGCACTGCTTCTCGACCCCGTGCCCCCACATGCATCCGGTGAGCTGCTTCCACTTCGACGCCGAGGGCGCGCTCCCGGCGGGGCCGGTGAACTCGTCCCGGAAGGAGCGGACCTCCGCGGCCGAGGCGTCCACGTCCCCCGGCGCAGCCGTCCCGGATGCCTGCCCCACCGCGTCATCGGGCACCCCCATCCCGGGCAGCCCACCCGCGATCTCCCCCGCCCCCGGCAAGGGCACCATGCCGACTCCGGGCGTCCCCGGCAGGGGCACCGTGCCGGTTCCGGGCGTCCCCGGCCAAGGCGGATCGTCCACCCCGGTCCCGGCCTGCACCGGTGTCCCCGCCCCCAGGAGCAGAGCGGCCGCCGCGGTGACCGCGACCCGCCCACCGGCTCCCCTGAGCCCGTGGACCGTCATCGGACGCGCTCCCGGCGGGGAACCCGGGGCCGCCGGCAGCCCGGCAGGGCATCGGACCACCCCCGTGGCGGGCGGTGCGGGCGAAGCCGCGTCCTCTTCTCCGGTCCCCGTTCCTCACCCACGACGTCCCCATCTGCAGCACTGTCACTGACAGCAGCAGTTATGTCGCAGATAGTCATCACACAAACGCTAAGAGCGCCCAAGTCAGGACATCCAGGGAGAATGGATAGATCATCCAGAAGGCGGAGGCACCTCCCGGCCGGTCCGCCCCACGGTCCGCGAGCCCCACCCGCCCACGAGCCGAGCCGGTCCGCCCCGCGACCTGCGAGCCCTACCGGCCCGTGCTACAGCCGGTAGTCCCAGTCGACCCGACCCTCACGGAGGTCGGCGACGAGACTCCGGACGTAGTCCAGCTCGGCCTGCACCGCCGCCCGCTGGTATTCGGACTCCACGAGGAAGACCCGGGGCAGGAAGGCCGCCCCTTCGGCCAGGTCGGCGTCCAACGCCGACAGCCGCCCCTCCAGGGAGGCCAGCCGTTCCTCCAGCGCCGCCCTGGCCTCGTCGGGCCGGAGCACCGGCAGGAAGGCGAGCGCCGCCGGGAACTCGGGGAACTCGCGGGCGGGAGCGGAGAGCATCGTCCGCATCCAGTGCCGCAGTGTCTCCCGGCCCGCGTCGGTCGGCTCGTAGACGGTCCGCTCCGGGCGGTTCTCCTCGCGCAGGGTCTCCCGGACCGCGATCAGCCCGTCGCGGAGCAGCCGGTCGATGGTCTGGTAGACGCTGTTGCGCTGCGCGACGTTGACCACGTCGCCCTTGCGCCGCTCCTTGATCAGCTGCTGCATCCGGTACGCGTGCATGGGCTCCTCGGCGACCAGGGAGAGCAGCGCCATCGCGAGAGGGGACCGTCGTGAGGACATGGCGCCATCGTAGGGCTGGCCAAATCTTAGTCATATTATGTATAGTCATCTCATGACTAAAAGAGCGATGATCATTGGTGGCGGGATCGCCGGCCCGGTGACGGCGATGGCCCTGCGGCAGGCCGGCATCGACAGCGACGTCTACGAGGCGTACGACCGCGGCGCCGACGGCGTCGGCGCCTTCCTCACCCTCGCGGTCAACGGACTGGAGGCCCTGCGCCTGCTCGGCCTGCACGACCTGGTCTGCGAGCTGGGCGTGGACACGCCGCGGATGGAGATGAGCAACGGACGCGGCAGGCTCCTGGCCTCCTTCCGGCAGCCCGGCCGGACGCTGAAGCGCGCCGACCTCTACCGGGCCCTGCGCGACGAGGCCGTACGGCGCGGCGTGCGCGTCCACTACGGCAAGCGCCTCACCGACGCCGAGACCACCGCGGACGGGGTGCGCGCGGTCTTCGCCGACGGGAGCACGGCCGAGGGCGACCTGCTCGTCGGCGCCGACGGGCTGCGCTCGCGCACCCGCACGCTGATCGACCCCGGAGCGCCGCGCGCCCGGCACGTCGGCCTGCTGAACACCGGCGGTTTCGCACGGGGCGTCACGGTGCCGGGCCGCCCCGGGACGAACCACTTCATCTTCGGCCGGAGGTGCTTCTTCGGCTACCTGGTCCACCCCGACGGCGAGGTGTGGTGGTTCGCCAACCCGCCGAGCCGCCGGGAGCCGACCCCGGAGGAGCTGGCCGCGATCACCCCGGCGCAGTGGCGCGCCCGGCTGGTGGAGCTGTTCCGGGACGACGCCGGGCCGATGCTCGACATCATCGGCGCGACCGAGCACATCCTGCCCGGCTGGAACACCTACGACTTCCCGACCGTGCCCAAGTGGTCCGGCGGGCGCATGGTGATCATCGGCGACGCCGCGCACGCCACCTCGCCCTCCTCCGGCCAGGGCGCGTCCATGGCGATCGAGGACGCGGTGGTGCTGGCCAGGTGCCTGCGCGACGTCCCCGGCACCCGCGACGCGTTCGCCGCCTTCGAGCGGCTGCGGCGTACGCGGGTGGAGCGGGTCGTGGCGCAGGGCAGGCGCAACGGGAGCGGCAAGGCCCCCGGTCCCTTCGGCGCCCTCTTCCGCGACCTCACCCTGCCCCTGTTCGTCCGGCAGATGGACAGGAGGAACGCCCTGGCCTGGATGCACGACCACCGGATCTCCTGGGACGACCGGGTGACCGCGACCTCCGGCTGAACCGGCCGGAGCGGCGGCCCTCCGGCCGGGAGACCCGCGTCACCCGGGCGGGCGTCGTCTCACCAGTGGGCGGGGCGGGTCAGCGACGGCGGGATCCTCGTGGCGGTGTCGCCCCTCGCCGCGTCGAGCTGCGCCTGGACGAGGAAGATGCTCCCGGTGAGGTCGGCGCCCCGCAGGTCGGCGTCCCGGAGGTCGGCCCCGATCAGGTCGGCCGTCCGCAGGTCTGCGCCGCGCAGGTCCGCCCCGATCAGATAGGCCCCCCTCAGACTGGCGCCCCGCAGGTCCGCGCCCTTCAGCTTGGCCCCGATGAGGTCCGCGCCCCGCCGGTCCTTCCTCCGTCCCCCGACCCCGGCCCGCACGAGCTCGCTCGCGCGCAGCAGCAGGGCGTTGACCTGCCGCCACCGCGCCGCCGCGTCCAGCCTCAGCAGGGAGTCCGGGTCCCCCTGGGTCAGGCCCTCGATCTCGTCGAACGCGGCGCGGAGCTCGGCGCGGATCGGGCGGGCCGCCTCCAGCGCCAGCGCCTCGGCGAGGTACCTGAGCAGCTCGTGCAGGTCCCGCATGACCGGGAAGACCTCGAACATCTGCTTCGCGGTCCCCGGGTTCCGCCGCCAGTCCCGCCCCCCGAAGGTGACCTGGGAGACCTTCTGCCCCGCGCCGAAGCAGTCGTAGACGGTGCAGCCCGTGAAACCCTCCGGCCTCAGCCGGTCGTGGATGCCGCAGCGGAAGTCCTGCCGCAGGTTCGGGCAGGCCCGCCCGGCGGGCTTGTCGATCGCGAAGTCCGCCGAGGCCGCGAAGGCGGGCACCACGCAGCACAGTCCGAAGCAGTTACCGCAGTCGGCCCGCAGCGCGGAGCCGTCCCCGCCCGCGATGGGTTCCGGATGGTCGCGCGCCTCGGATGTCGCAGACATCCCGGACATCTCAGAGGACAACGTGCGTGGTCTCCTGTCGCATCGTGCGCCGCCCCGGCCGGAAGGCGGCGTCCTCCGGCCGGCCCCGCCCAGCCGACCGGCTGCGCGCTCCAGTGAAAGGTACCGTCTCCGCGCCCGTGCCCGCGCGGCGCCGGGCGTCCGCAGGCTCCTGCCCGCGCGGAATCGAGAACGCACGCGCGACCCCATGTCCCGGCCCGTCACCGGCGGGAACGGCGGTTCATCGGCGGGTCAAAGAAAGGCCGGAAAGCACCCATATATGGAGCATGCTGCGAGGCCGCCGTTTTCAACCCGTGAATCCGGACATAAGGGACATATCGCAATGTCAACGTACCGAGGAGGGACGAATGATATTCAAGCGACTCGCCGGCACGTTCACGGCGGCCGCCATCGCCAGTGGTGGCTTCGTGGCACTCGGCACCGCCGCCGCGACCCCGGCCCACGCCGAAACGGTATGCGCCTACAAGGTGCGCAACGTCCCCAGCGGCAATTACCTCAACGTCCGTCGGAAGCCGAAGAAGACCGCCAAGGTGGTCGATCGGATCGACCCGCGCTACGCGGTCCTGGGCCAGTGCAAGCTCGCCACCGCGAACTGGCGTGCGGTCCAGGGGCACAAGACGATAACCACGGGCTACGTCCACAAGCGCTACTTGAAGAAGGTCCTGAAGATCACCCGCTAGGTCTCCCCTCCGGCAGGTTGTCACGTGTCGTGGGGCCGACCGGTCCCACGACACGGCCGTCCTCCCGGGACGAGCGGCCGGATTCGCAGAGGAAGGCCGCCGGAACGCCCGGCTCCGCATCCGCCGACGCATCTCCCATTTCTCCCGTTCGGCCGGAATTCGTTTCCCCGTTATCGTCCCCCGGATAAGGGAATGAGATCGGACGGATTACCATCCGCCCGTACGGGTTCATCACCGGTTATTCACGGAGGCCGCGGGCCGGCGCCGCCACCGCGGTCACCGCGTTTTCCGCAGCGGATCCGATTCCGCCGTCCACCCCGCCGAGCCGCCCCAACGGCACCCCGGAAGGACCCCATGGCAGGGCCAAGTCCGATCGCGGCGGCCGGTTCCCGGAGAGGGACCGGCACCGGTCGCCTCCACCCCGCCGCGTCGCCGGGTGTGTCACCGCCCCCGGCCCCTCCCCGGGAACCGGCCGTGGCGGCCGGGTGAATGCACACCGTACCGGCGGAACGCACATCTCGTACTTCGGGCCGGTCCGCGGCGGCGCGGGCTCTCGTACGATGACGAGGTGCTCGCCGCTCTCCGTTCCCTGTGGAACGAGCCCCGTCCCCCCGATCCTCCGCCGTGGACGTGGCGCGACCTGGTGCTCGTGGGGGTGCTCGTCCCGGCCGCCGTGCTCGAGGGGTTCCTGCGTCCGGACCTTCCGTGGCGGGTCGTCTCGGTGGCCGTCGCCGTCGGGCTGGTGCCCACGCTGCTGTGGCGCCGGACCCGGCCGCTGCTCATGATCGTGATCTGCTTCGCCGTCACGGGCCTGGCCCCGCTGCTGATGGGCGAGCCCCCCTCGGAGATGTACACGATGGCGTACCAGCTGATCCTGCCGTACGCGTTGTTCCGGTGGGGATCAGGACGCGAGGCCGCGACCGGACTCGCGATCATGATCGTCTCGGCCTCCCTGTCGGCGGTCACCGGCCGCACCGCCGGCCCCGACGTGATCGGCGCGTTCACCGCCCTGTCCGCGACCGCCGCCCTGGGCGGCGCGTTCCGGTACCGGTCCCGGGCGAGATCGCGCGAGCTCGACCAGGTCAAGCTGCTCGAACGCGAGCAACTGGCCCGCGACCTGCACGACACCGTCGCCCACCACGTCTCGGCGATGGCGGTGCGCGCCCAGGCGGGCCTCGCCACCGCGGAGTCACGGCCGGAGGCCGCGACCGAGGCGCTCCGCGTGATCGAGGCCGAGGCGGCGCGCGCGCTCGACGAGATGCACGCCCTGGTCCGCGTCCTCCGCCGGGACCGGCCGGACGAGCCGGCGGACCTGGCGCCCGGTCGGCGCATCACCGACATCGAGCGGCTCGCGGGCCGGAGCCGCTCCGGCCCGGCCGTCGACGTGGAGATCTCGGGTGACCTCGGCGGCCTCCCCCCGTCGGTCGAGGCCGCGGTCTACCGCCTCGCCCAGGAGTCCGTCACCAACGCCGTGCGGCACGCGCGCCACGCCACCCGCGTCGAGGTCCGCGTCACCGCCGACGACACCTCGGTGCGCCTGCGCGTGAGCGACGACGGCGACGGCGGTCTCGTCCGCCCGGCCGCCTCACCCGGATACGGGATCATCGGCATGATCGAGCGCGCCCACCTGCTCCGCGGCACCTGCACGGCCGGACCCGGACCCGACCGGGGCTGGACCGTGAGCGCCGTGCTGCCCCGGACCGGGGCGGCGACGTGAGCATCCGGGTGGTCGTCGCCGACGACCAGGAGATCGTCCGCACCGGGCTCACGATGATCCTCGACGCCCAGCCGGACATCGAGGTCGTCGGCGAGGCCGCGGACGGGCGGCGGGCCGTCGAGCTGGCGCGGCGGCTCCGGCCCGACGTGTGCCTGTTCGACATCCGCATGCCCGGCCTCGACGGCATCGCGGCCACCCGCGCCCTCGCCGGACCCGACGTCGCCGATCCCCTCGCCGTCGTCGTCATCACCACGTTCGACCTCGACGAGTACGTCTACGCCGCGCTGCGAGCCGGCGCCCGGGGTTTCCTGCTCAAGAACGCCGGCGCGGCCCTGCTCTCCCAGGCCGTCCACGCCGCCGCCGGGGGCGAGGCGCTCATCGCCCCGAGCGTCACCGCGCGCCTGCTCGGAGCCTTCGCCCGGACCGGGTCCGGCTCGGCCCCGGCGCAGCCGGTCGAGGCGCTCACCGGCCGGGAGGAGCAGATCCTCGCCGCCGTGGCACGCGGGCGGACCAACGGCGAGATCGCCGACGAGCTCTACATCTCCCTCAGCACCGTCAAGTCCCACATCGCCAGCCTGATGGCCAAGCTCGGCGCCCGCAACCGCGTCGAGATCGCCATCTGGGCCTACGAGACCGGCCGCGTCAGGCACTGAGCCGGACGGTTCGGGTCACCGACTGAGCCGGACGGTTCGGGTCACCGACTGAGCCGGACGGCCCGGGTCACCGGCCGCCGGACGGCCCCCTCGGCCGTGTCAGGAGCCGAGCCGGACGGTCCGGACCGCCGGCCGCCTGCGGACGGCCCACTCGGCCACGGCCACGTTGATCACCCAGCCGGCGGCCATGAGCAGTGCGGTGGCGACCTCGCCGGGCGCCCCGAAGACCAGGACCCAGGGCAGGTGGGTCAGCACCTGCGTGCCCGCCCCCAGGCCGATCGCGTAACCCCGGATCATCCAGGCGCGGTGCCGTACGACGTCCCGCCGCCGGATCGCGGCGAAGCCGAGGACGATGGACAGGGCCATGGCGGTGCCGAACACGAGCCGGATCCCGGAAAGGAGATCGCTGCCGCCGGCGGGATAGGGGTAGAAGACCGTCATCCACAGCCCCGTGAGCGCCGCGACGAGTCCTGACGGGACCAGGACCCGCCCGGCGGCACGGTGCCAGCCGGGCCTCCGGCGGCGGAATCCGGGGGCGAACTGGAAGGCTCCGAGAACGCTGTAGACGCTGACGCTGACGATGTGCAGCACCACGGGCAGCGGCACCGCGAAGAACCGCGCGTTCTCCGGCGTGATCTCCGCGCCACCGGTCAGCTCGGTCAGGCGGGCGGCTCCCGCGACCACGGGCACGGCGCTGAGCAGGATCAGCATGGCGGGCACGAACCGGCCTGTCGGCCTCTCATCGGTCATGACCCGATCGTGGCCGCCGGCGCGGTGGCGGATCATCACCGGAACGGCCTGGTCCGACCTGGCCGATCGTCCGCCGATCAGGCGTACTTTCGGCTGATGAGTCCCCTGCGCAGGATTTCTACGCTGGCCTCCACGGCTCGGGACGTGCCCGTCACCCTGCGGCGCCCGGGCCCGCCGTGGAGGAGGGAATCCCATGAAGGCGTTCGTCCTGCGTTCGTACGGCTCACCCGACGCGCTGCAGCTCACCGAGATCGACAAGCCCGTGCCCGCCGCCGGCGAGGTGCTGGTCCGGGTGCGCGCCACCTCCGTCCAGCCCTACGACTGGCACCTCATGAGAGGGGAGCCGTACATCGCGCGCCTGATGGGCGGCGGTCCCGGCCTGTTCGGGCCGAAGATCCGCATCCTGGGCGCCGACATCGCCGGGCAGGTCGAGGCGGTCGGCCGGGACGTGACGGAGTTCCGCCCCGGCGACGAGGTGTACGGCATGCCCAAGCAGGGCGGCTTCGCCGAGTACGCCTGCGTCCCGGCCGGAGAGCTGGTGCCGAAGCCGAAGAACCTGTCGTTCGATCAGGCGGCGGCGGTACCGATGGCGGCCGGCACCGCCCTGCTGGGCCTGCGCGACGACGGGCGGATCCAGCCGGGGCAGGACGTCCTCGTCAACGGGGCCTCGGGAGGCGTGGGCACGTTCGCCGTACAGCTCGCCAAGGCGTTCGGCGCGCGGGTCACCGCCGTCTGCGGCACCCGGAACGTGGAACTGGTCCGGTCGCTCGGCGCGGACGAGGTCGTCGACTACACCGCGGAGGACTTCACCCGGCGCGGGCGGCGCTACGACCTGCTGCTGGACTGCGCGGGAAGCCACCCGGCCTCGGCGTACCGGCGGGCGCTCGCTCCCAAGGGGGCCCTCGTCATCGTCGGCGGGCCGGGCGGCCGGTGGCTGCAGCCCATGGGCCGCATCATCTCCGCGCTCGCGGCGTCGCCTTTCGTATCGCAGCGGACGGCCCTGACGGACGTGGTCCGGTGCACGGAGAACAAGCGGAACCTGACGACGCTGGCCGAGCTCATCGAGGACGGGCGCCTCACCCCCGTCATCGACCGGAGCTACCCGTTCGAGGAGATCCCGGAGGCCATCGTCTACCAGGAGCAGGGACACGCCACGGGGAAGGTCGTCATCACGGTCTGAGACCCGGGACCCCCGCATGCACGACGGACCCGGCCACGTCCCCGTCGGAGGGACCGGCCCGCAGCCGCCGCCTCCCGCCCTCCGGAGATCAGGCGGGGACGAGCGGAGCCGACCGCCGGCTGAGCCGGAGAACGGCCTCGGCCGTCCGGGGGTCGGTGGCGGGGCGGAAGGGCATGACGGGGCGGGCATCGGGTCCGATGACCAGCCCGGTCCGCCCGTCCAGGGAGGCGTCGGCCGCGGCGAGGATCGACGACCGCGCGGCCGCCGACGCGGAACCCGACGTGGCGCGCTCGAAGGTACGGCGGACCAGCGGCCAGAGCAGCCGCAGTCCCGGCGAGACGATCCGGGGTGACCGCATGGTGCCGTCGGTCATCTCAGTCGCCGCACCACCGGGGTCCGCGGCGAAGACCGAGATGCCCGTGCCTCGCAGCCGCTCCGCCAGATCCAGCGTGTAGGCGAGGTTGGCCAGCTTCGCCCGGCCGTACCAGTGAAAGCCGTAGTAGCCGCCCGGCGGCTCGACCGCGTCGAAGGAACGCTTGGCGGTCCGGACCGCGCCCGAGGTGACGTTCACGATCCGGCTCGGCCCCCCGGCCCGGAGCGGTTCCAGCAGCAGTTCCGTCAGCAGGTAGGGGGAGAGGTGGTTGACGGCGAACGACGCCTCGATCCCGTCCACCGTCCGTTGCCGGTCCGCGAACATCGCCCCGACGTTGTTGACCAGGATGTTCAGCGGTCCCTCTCCGGCGAGCCGGGCTGCGAGCCCCCGGACCGCGTCGAGCGAGGCGAGGTCGGCCGCGACGAACCTCGCCCGCGGTCCGGTCGCCACCGCGCCGATCCGCTCGACCGCGAGGGCACCCCGCTCGGCGTTCCGACCGACCACGGTCACCGCATGGCCACGCGCCGCCAGCCCCATCGCGGTCTCCAAACCGATCCCCCCGGTCCCCGCCGTCACCACAGCCCGTCCGCCCATGATCCACCCCTCGCCGACCGCCCATTAACGGATAGTCATCCGTTTTACGATCCATACCGTAACACAAGTGGATGGCTATCCGTTTAATGGAGGCGGACGTACGGCGACGGCCCCCGAGCCGTGGGCTCCGAGCTGTGGATTCCGGATCGCCGAGTCCGGACACGGGACAGGACCGCCGGGTCCGGACGCGGCGGGGGCGAACCATCGAGTCCGGGCCCGAACGCGGGTCCGGACCTCCGGGTCCGGACCCGGAGGCGGGGGCGAACCGCCGTCAGCGCGGGGGGCGCAAGCCTTCGAGGAGGACGTCGAGATAGGCGTCCGCGTGCTCGGCGCCGTCACCGCCGGAGCGGACCGCGTGCCCGATGCCGCAGAGCAGACGGCGGACGTCGTCCGCCTCGATGCCGTACCGGATGGCACCCGCACGGCGGGCGCGGTCGAGCAGCTCCGCCAGTGCGCCGTCCAGATCGGCCCTCAGCGCCGAGGTCTGCGCATCGGGGCCGCCGGCGGATTCGAGCACCGCCGCGAACCCGGCGTCGTCGAGCATGCGCCCGAGGGTGAACCGCAGCAGGCGGCGCAGACTCGCGGGAGCGTCCTCCTCGGCTCCGGCCGCCGCGGCCCGCGCCTCGTCGACGAGCTGCTGGAAACGTTCCGCCATCAGCGCTTCCAGCAGCGCGTGCCGGTTGGGGAAATGCCGGTAAACGGTCCCGACGCCCACCCCCGCGAGCCGGGCGATGGTGTTCAGCATGAGCGAGTCGTCACCCATGGCCAGCTGCTCACGGGCGACCTGTAACACCCGCGCGCGGTTGCGCGCGGCGTCCGCACGCAACGCCGTCCCCCGCTCCGCACCGGATGTCACGGGCACAGCCTAACGGCCCGCCGGCCGGGCACCGCGAAACGCCGGGTCCACCCGTCCGCGGGCGCGACGCCGACCGGACAGGCGACGCCGGTCCCGTCGAGACCGCAGCGGCCCGGACCGACCGGTTCCGGCAGGCCGGCCGGCCGGTTCCGGAGCACACCCTCCGGCTGATGGGCAACGGGCACGGACTGACGACGACAAACAGGAGCAGTCCAGATATGACGGGTGATATAGATTGATCGCCACGTGGAATGATCACGGCTCGCGCCCGCCCGACCCGCGTCCGCTGCGACCCGGCGACGTCAGGTGTCACGTCGGCGGAAGAGAGCGGCATGGCCATGGAGTTGGGGACCGACTGACGATGAGCCCGGAAGAGGATTTCAAGCAGGTCGGCGCCGAGTTGGCCGACCTGGGTGTGCGGATCTCCACGATGATGGGGAGGCCCGCGCTCAAAGATCAGGCCGGGAAGGTGTTCGCGAGCCTGCAGCGCGACGGCGCGATGGTGTTCAGACTGGTCAGGGACACCCCCGAACACGCAGCCGCGCTCCGACTGGCCGGGGCGTCCCTGTTCGACCCCTCGGGGCAGGGCAGGACGGTGAAGGACTGGGTGGTCGTGCCCCACTCCTCGGCCGAGGAATGGACGGATCTGGCCGAGGCCGCCCTCAGCCGCCCACGCTGACCGGCAGGCCGCGTCGACGGTGCGGCGGCGGGTCCCGATCGGGCGGACCGAGGACGGATGACCGCGCCCTGTGCCAGGGTGGCCGACATGTTCGCAATCACCGTACGGACCGAGGACGGCCGCCGGCATGTCCGGGTGGACGCCGGGGGACTCACCGAGCTGATCGGCCGGCTGGGCGGCCGGAACGACAGGTTCCTGGTCGTCCAGCGGATTCCCGACCTGCCCGAGGTCTTCGTTCAGGTATGGCACGAGAACGGCGGCGACTATGTGCTGGAACACCGTGACGGAGCTCCCGACCGGCACTTCCAGGCGGTGCTCGACGGTCCCGGACCGGTGATCGCGGCCATGACCCGCTGGGCGCGGCCGGAGGAAGACTGGGACTCCGGGCTGGACTGGACCTCTCTGGACCTGGGTACCTCCGAGCCCCCGCCTCCGCTCGAGCTCGACGAGGACGAACGCGAGCGGCTCGACGCGCGCGTCCGCGAAGTGATCGTGGGCGGTTACGCGACGCGGGCGCAACTGGCCGAGCTCGCGCAGGAATACCTCGTTTCAGACGACCGCCACCCGGTCTCCCCCGAACAGGCGCGTCTACTGGCGGACCGGATGTGGCTGGAGCGCGTCGAGGAGCAGGCCTCCTGGCAGGGGGAGACGGACCCGGAACGGCTCAGCCGGGCCTTCGCCGCCCTGGAGTCCTCGGGCATCACCGCGAGGGAGCACTTCGCCTGCTGCCGCTCCTGCGGTCAGGCGGAGATCTGGTCGGCGGGTGCACCGGACGCCCGCGGCTACGTCTACTTCCACAGCCAGTGCACGGACTCGGCCGCGAGGGGGCACGGACTGGCGCTCCTGTACGGCGGATTCGACGGCTCATCGGACACCACGGCGTCCATCGGCCGGGAGGTCGTGGCCGCGCTCGAGAAGACCGGTCTTCCGGTGGAGTGGAACGGCGATCCCTCGCAGAGCATCACCGTC
This sequence comes from Planomonospora parontospora, assembly GCA_014647935.1. Lineage (GTDB taxonomy): Bacteria > Actinomycetota > Actinomycetes > Streptosporangiales > Streptosporangiaceae > Planomonospora > Planomonospora parontospora. The sequence goes on along the minus strand of BMQD01000031.1, from coordinate 9,804 downwards.
ACCCCCCTCGACTGGCGCAAACGCCTCATCGGTTGAGGGAGCGCATCCCTCCGGGAATCGATCACCAAACCGGTGTCACACCTACTTTGTGCATCTTTAACAGGCCATATGGGGAGGTGGTCAGTGGGTCTCGGGTACGTGAGGCAGGACCTGGTGGCGGGTGGCCGGGATCCTCCTCGCCTCCGTCCAGGCGCTCGTCAACTTCGCCTGGCTCCCCGCCTACCCGTTCTGGTCGGTGATCGTCATCACCTTCGACGTCCTCGTCATCTACGCGCTCGCCGTCCACGGCCGGGAGACGAAGGCCTCCGGCGGAGGCGACACTCTGTAGACCTCGCCCGGCGGGGCCGGTCAACCGGTGGCCGATGGGCCGCCCGGGGAGATCAGTCCGGTTTCGTAGGCGAGCACGACGGCCTGGACGCGGTCGCGGAGGCCGAGTTTGGACAGGATGCGGGCGACGTGGGTCTTCACCGTCGTCGCGCTGAGAGTCAGCCGGTCGGCGAGTTCGGCGTTGCTCAGGCCGGTGGCGAGCAGGCGCAGCACTTCCAGTTCCCGTGGCGTCAGTCCGGACAGGTCCCGGTGGAGACCGGCCCTCGCCTCGTCCCGGGGTGCGAAACGCTCGACGAGGCGGCGTGTGATGGTGGGTGAGAGCAGGGCGTCGCCGGAGCGCACCAGACGTACCGCGGCCACCAGGTGCTCGGGGCTGACGTCTTTGAGCAGGAAGCCACTGGCGCCGGCGGTGAGGGCGGCGTAGACGTAGTGGTCGAGATCGTAAGTGGTCAGGATGATGACGCGGGTCTCGTCCGCTCCGCCGCTCATGATCTGGCGGGTGGCTTCGATGCCGTCCATCCGCGGCATCCGGATGTCCATGAGCACGACGTCCGGCCTGGTGCTCCGTACGGCGGCGACCGCTTCGACCCCGTCGGCCGCCTCCGCCGCCACCTCGATGCCGTCGGCGGAGAGGATCATCCGGAACCCGGTACGGACCAGCGCCTGGTCGTCGGCGATGACAGCGCGCACCGGCTCGCTCATGCGGCGGTCCACGGAATACGGGCCATGATCCGATAACCGCCCCCCGCCACGGGCCCGGCGGCCAGGGTTCCACCGTAGACGGCCAGCCGCTCACGTAAGCCGATCAACCCGCGGCCGTTGCCGGTCCGCGCCTGGGGGCCCGGCGCGCCACCGGTGTCGGTGACCTCGATCTCCAGCCAGTCGCCGTTACGGCCGATCGCGACGGACGCCGTCGCGCCGGCCGCGTGCTTCATCGTGTTGGTCAGGCCCTCCTGCACGACGCGGTAGACAGTGAGGCCGACCCCGTCGGGCAAGGGGTCCAGCGGCGAGAGCGCGACATCCACCGGCACGCCCGCGGCGCGTACCCGCTCGACGAGGCCGCCGAGCTGGTCGAGGCCGGGTTGCGGTTCGAGCCCGTCGCCCCGGCCGTCCACGCGGCCGTCCTCCGGCCCTGCGAGCAGGTCCATGACGTTGCGCAGCTCGGCCATGGCGGCCCGGCCGCTGCTTTCGATCGCGAGCAGGGCCTGCTTGGACAGTTCCGGCTCGGCGTCCATCACTTTGCGCGCCGCACCCGCCTGGATCACCATCACACTCACATTGTGGGTCACCACATCGTGCAGCTCGGCGGCGATCCGGGAGCGCTCGGCCTCGACCGCCCTCCGCATGGCGTCCTCCTGCGCCCGCTGAAGTTCGGTGAGCCGGTCCCGGCTCCGCCGCAGGAACCGGACGACGCTCGCGCAGACCCCGGCGCTCAGCAGGACCACGTAGGGCCCCACCCAACCGGGGAGACTGGGAAGACCGGACGCGACGTCCCGGTCCACGGCGCCGGCGAGCACGGCCGCCAGCAGGAGACCGGCCGCCGCGGGCACCCGGTTGCGGCTGTGGACGACGGCGCTGTAGCCGGCGATGAAGCAGGCCAGTACGGTGACCCACGTCTCACCGCCGTCCATGGCCAGCACCGCGGACGCCACCACCCAGAAGGTCGCGAGCGGATACCTGCGCCGGGCCGCCAGCGGCAGGGCGGTCAGCGCCACCAGGAGTACGGGCGGCTCGTGCTCCTCGGGGACGGCGCCGGACGGCGGATGGATCCGCTCCGGGGCGGCCGACTGGACGCCGATGCCCCCGTCCGGTAGCGCCGGAGGAGACGGAACCGCCGGGAGGGACGGAGCCGCCGGGAGGGACGGAGCCGCCGGGAGGGACGGAGCCGCCGGAGGCTGCGGCAGCCGCAGCAACTCGATCAGAGGACGCGGTTGCACGTCGACGCGATGGACCGGACCCTGCAGTCCCTCCGCCGCCATCAGCGCGACGACGGTCAAGAAGATCGCGAGCAGCCCGTCGGCGACGAGAGCCCTTCGAGACGGACGGGCGGTTCGCGGTTCCGGCCGCAGTACGTCCTGCACGTACTGCCGCCAAAGCCGTCGTTCGTCTGCTGCCACCGACATATTTTCGCGTTCGCGCGATCCACCGCACATCGTCTTCGGTGCCCACGGCGGTGTCCGCCGGGAGTACATCGCGAGGATGACACCGCGGGCGGATCATCCCACGGAGGCATCCGATACCGGTACGACAGCCGACGCGCGCGGGCGCCGGCCGCTTCTAGCCTTGTCCCCGCCATCGGCCCCGCAGGACTTCTCCGGCGAGGCGGCCGTTTCAACCGGAAGGACGGGCACGTTCATGGGTCATGTGACGGAGACGACGGACACGGGCGGGCGGTACGGCGGCGCGGGCACACCGGCACGCACCGCAGGGGAAGGCGCGGCCGCCACCGGCCAGGGCTCCTCTCGAAGCGGAAGGGGCCGGAGCCTGTGCTTCGGTGTGATCGCCGCCGGGCTGCTCGCATCCGTGGCGACCACGCCGGCCGTGTCCGCCCGGTCCGAGGCCGCCTCGTACGCGTCCGCGCCTGCCGCAACCGGCCTTTCACCGGCGTCGAGCAGCACGCTCCGCCTGCCCGAACCGACCGGTGCGCATCCGGTCGGCACCACGTCCCTGTACCTGAAAGACACCTCCCGCCCCGACCCCTGGGTTCCCTCGGTGAAGGCCCGGGAGCTCATGGCCACCCTGTGGTACCCCGCCGAGTCACCAGGCCGCAAGCGGGCCTCGTACATGACGCCCAAGGAGTCCGAACTGCTTCTGAAGAGCGGAGGGATCACCGGCGTTCCGGCCGACACGCTGAGCAGGACGCGGACCAACGCCTTCACCGACGCCGGCCCGGCAGGCCGCAGGCGCGGCCTGCCCCTCGTCGTGCTCTCCCCCGGCCACACCAAACCCCGGAGCGAACTCACGGCGCTGGCCGAGGACCTGGCCAGCCGAGGCTACGTGGTGGCCGCGATCGACCACACCTACGAGAACGTCGCCACCACCTTCCCCGACGGGCGGGTGGCCACCTGCGTCACCTGTGGGATCGAGAAGGATCCGGCGTGGTGGGGGAAGCTGGCGAAGAGCCGGGCGGCCGACGTCTCCTTCGTGCTCGACCGGCTGACCGGAGCCCGGCCGAGGTGGAAGGGCGCCCGCCTGATCGACCCCTCCAGGATCGCGATGGCGGGTCACTCCGTCGGAGGAGCGAGCACCATCGCGGCCATGCTCGGGGACTCCCGGATACGCGCCGGTGCGGACGTCGACGGCACCACGGAGGTCCGGATCCCGGCCAGGGGGCTGGCACGGCCGTTCCTGTTCCTGGGCAGGTCGGCCGCCTACACCCCGGGCGGGGGAGACGCGGCCGCCACCTGGGAGCGCGACTGGAAGCAGCTGACCGGCTGGAAGCGCTGGCTCCTGGTGACCGGGGCGGAGCACACGTCCTTCACCGACCTGGGCGTGCTGGCCGACCAGCTCGGCATCGACACCGGCGCCGGCATACCCGGTGCCCGCGCCATGGACATCACCCGCAGATACGTCGCGGCCTTCTTCGACCTGCACCTGCGCAAGAGATCCCAGCCCCTGCTGGACAAGCCGTCGCCCCGTTATCCCGAGGTCGAGCACTGCTCTCCCGAGACGAAGACGTGCCGGTAGGACGCCTTATGGCACCGCGTCGGACCCTGCCCCCGCCATGACCTGCCGAGCCGGTCGGCGAACGGGATACGTTGATCTTCCATACGGAGGAACGGAGACGGTGGATGGGCGCCTGGGGTCCCGCGCTGTTCTCGGACGACCTCGCCTGCGACGTCCGGGACGGCTATCGCGGACTCATCGAGGACGGAACGGCCGACGAGGACGCCCAACGCCACGTCCTGGAGTCATACGCCGAAGTGCTGGACGACCCCGACGAGGGCCCCGTGGTCTGGCTGGCGCTCGCCGTCGCCCAATCGAAGATCGGCCGACTGGACGCAACGGTACGTGACCGGGCACTGGGCATCATCGAGCGAGGCGAGGGGTTGTCGCGCTGGGCGGAGGAGGGGGCCAAGGCTCTCACCGGTCGGCAAGCCGTTCTCCAGAAGGTCCAGGTCCAGCTCACCGGCCCGCAGCCGGAGCGCAAGCGCTTACATCGTCCCTGGCGCCACGTCACCGACCTGACGCCTGGGACAGTGCTGGCATACCGGGTGCTCTCAGGCAAGGTCGTCCTCCTGCGCGTCGCCCGCATAGACGATGACCGGACGGGCTGCGCACCGGTCCTTTCCCTGATGAACCATCTGAGAGATGGGATTCCCTCCCGGCAGGAACTCGACGGGATACCGAACGCGGTGGACCGCTCCTGCCCGTTGGGCATCCCCGTCGACGCGGCGACGAAGATGACGGTCTTCCGTGTGGCGGTGCACAGAAGGAAGGATCCTGACTACCGCGCCCTCGGCTTCGAGCCTCTGATGGGCCTGGTCCGGTCACGCCCCCAGGATGAGGTGCTCGATCCTGAGGCGTACACGCACTGGGAAGGGCTCGCCGAAACCATGCAGTGGTTCGCGGGCTGCCGCTGACGGCGGCCGGCTTCGGCAGGATCGATACGACCCACCGGAAAGATCTCCCGGCCCGAGCACTCCCCCAGCGGGACATCAGCCCCTGACATGAGCAACGATCCCGCTCGGATCGGTCACCGGCGCACCCGATAGCGCAGGTGGAGCACCCGGTCGCCCTGGATCACCGCATCAGGGTCCTCCAACAGGTGCTGCGCGTCGACCGGCCCGAAGTAGCGCTTGCCGGACCCGAACACGACGGGTACGACGTCCATGCGCACCTCGTCGACGAGCCCCGCGGCCAGCATCTGGCCGCCGACGTCACCGGCGGCGACCTCGACCGTGCGGTCACCCGCGAGCTCCTGCGCCCTGGCCATGGCCGCCTCGACGTCGTCGACGAAGTGGAACGGCGCCTCGGGGTCCCAGCCCTCGGGCCTCGGCCGGTGCGTCACGACGACCACGTGGTCGATCCCGCCCGGCGGCTTCCCGTCCCAGCCGTCCGTCAGGTCGAAGACGTGGCGGCCGACGATCGTGACCCCGATCTGGTCCCAGTACGCCCGGGTGTAGTCGTAGGAGGTCTGTGACACCTTCAGCTCACCGCTCTCGTCCAACGGGACGTCACCGCCGGACAACCAGTCGAACAGCGGTCCGGGCCGGTCGTTCTCGTCCGCGATGAAGCCGTCCACCGACACCGAGCCGTACATGACCACCTTGCCCACGGGGCTCTCCTCTGCTTCGGGGTGCCCCAAATTAGCGTGGCGTGCGCTGTCGGTCTTGTAAGAAATCAATCGGCCGGCAGCGGCCAGCCGTCCAGCGCGTGGCCGGGGTGTTCGCGCAGGAACCGCCGCCGGACCTCGACGTACCGCGTCGGCGTGAGCCCGGTGAACGCCCGGAACTCGTGGCCGAAGTGGGCCTGGTCGAAGTAGCCTGCGCCACCGGCGAGGTCACCCCAGTCGATCGGTCCGGCGGGATCGATCGCCAACACGGTGGCGGCGAAGCGGTGGGTGCGTGCCAGCCGCTTCGGCGTGACGCCGATGAGCTCCTTGAACCGCTGTGCCAGATGAGTGCTGCTGACACCGGCTGCCGCGCTCAGGTCGCCGATCGCCACCGACCCGCCGGTCGCCGCGATGACGCTGCTCGTACGGCGGACCAGCCCCAGGCCGGCGGTCTCGCGCAACCGCCGCATCAGCTCCTGCTCGAGCAGCGTCAGCATCTCGTGCGGTCCGTCCGCCGCGGCCAGCCGGTCCCGCAGCTCGGCAACGGCGGGCCGGCCCCAGACCTGCTCCACGGTCACCGGCCGGTCGCACAGCTCGGCCGCGGGCATCGGCAGGAACGGCGCCGGCCCCCACGGCTTGAAGTGCACGCCGACGGACCGGGTCCCCGGCGGATACCCGAACTCGAAGGCGCGGGTGGGTGTGGTGACCACGCAGCCGTCGGCGTACTCGGCCGTCTCGATGTCGGTGCCGGCGCGGATGCGGAACGGCGCCCCGAGGTTGACGATGAGCAACGCCGCCGGCATCGGCGGCAGCGTCAGCCGGGCGTACGGCGGCGCACCCTCCAGGTAGTAGAGGTCGTCGACCAGCCCGTCCAGCGGCGGTCGCGGCACTCTGGACACGTACTCCACGCGTCACAGCATCACCGATGCACGGGCTGACCGCCAGGTCGCCGCAGGCCGTCGATCGCAGACGATCCCATCCGAGAGAAGGCGTGTCCGTCAGGCCTCGGCGGAGGTCAGGCCCACCGGGCACGCGACCCGGTTCCACCGATGCCGCAGCGACCGGAGAGCTCTGAGACAAGATCCGGAGTGCTCCTGAAACCTCTCAGGCGGCCGGCGCCTTCGGTGTCAGCCGGACCTCGACATCCGCGTCCAGGGCGCGTGCCAGACGCTCCAGAACCGGCAGGGTGGGGATGGTTCCGCCCGCCTCGAAGCGGGCCACCGCGGACTGGGTCATGCCGGCCTCCCGGGCCAGGTCGCTCTGGCTCCACCCCCGCCCCTCGCGCATCGTCCTGACCGTCCTGCCCAACTCGTAGGCGATACGTGCGGCCTCATACGCCTCGGCCGCACCCGGCTCGGCCATCCGGCGATCCCTGAGCTCCCGCCAGCTTCCCTGTTCGCTCATACCGCTTCTTCCTCGTCAACGGTGTGCGCCGACTCGATACAGCGACGCATGGCCCGCCGAGCCCGATCGATCTCCCGATCATCACGTGCCCGCGTCTTGTGGAACACGGTCAGAAGCACGATCCGGCGACCGGGCGCGATCCAATATGTGATCCGCATCGCGAACTCGTCGAGATGGAACCGGAGTTCGCGCAGCTTGCCGTCCAACTGCTTGGTGTAAGGCTCACCCAGCAGAGGCCCCTCTGCCGCAAGAAGATCGACATAGAAGGCCGCCCTCGCGAACAGCGCCGAAGGCAGGTCCTCAAGCCACTTGCGAACTTCTGGCTCCAGCTCCACGGTACCCCAGGTCATAGCATCGATGCTATGGGGCGAGGCTCTCTCGTACTCTGTTTTCACACGAACGCGCTGGGCGAGCGACGAGCGCATACGGCGCATGATCTACACCTGTTCCAGTCTCGGTGACCTTCCGGGGTACCGGAGCGTCCCGCTGCGGAAGTGGGCTCACACGCTCGGCTACGGCGGGCACTTCTCGACCAAGTCACGCCGCTACTCCGTCACCCTCGGCGATCTCCGCCGGGTACGGGCCGACCACCGGGCCGCAGAGGCACGGCAGGCGCTCGGGCTACCTGACCCTGCGGAAGGGGCGGAGCTGGTCATGATCGGGCAGTGGAGCTACGCCGGAGGCGGCCACCGGGACGGCGAAGCCTCCTTGGCCGAACTCTCCCGCCAGCGCCTCACCATCGCCCGCATGATCCGGAAGGAGCGGGAATCGGGAAGCCTCGGCTGACCACACCGTGAGGGCCTTCAGCCGCTCCTCCGCGCGATGGTCCGGGGCGCTGATCCTGTTTAGGATCATGGCTTATGGAGACCGCACAGAGATGAGGCGTGGCGTCCTGTACGTGATCGCGTGCGCTGCACCTGCGGCTGCCGACGTTCACCGCCTCGTGTTGCTCGCTCAGGAAGCCGGATGGCGGGTCCACGTCGTCACCACTCCGATGGGCGCACGCTTCATCGACGCTCCAGAGCTGGAACGGCTGACGGGTGACCGGGTCCGCAGCACCTACCGGATGCCGGACGAGCCCAAGGGACTGCCTCCGGCAGATGCGGTGATCGTGGCTCCGGCGACGTTCAACACGATCAACAAGTGGGCGAACGGCATCGCCGACACGTTCGCGGTGGGCCTGCTGTGCGAGGTGATGGGCTTCGGCACCCCCATCGTCGCCGTGCCGCTGCTGAAAGACGCTCTCGCCCGGCATCTGGCCTTCGGGTGGAGCCTCGATGCTCTGCGGGAGATGGGCGTGCGGGTGCTGTTCGATCCCGAGGCCCCACCGCATGCGCGCATGCCATCCTGGGAACGCATCATGCACGAGCTGCACAGCGTTGTCGGGGGCCGACACTCACAGGGGTGATGGCGTGGATGCCCGCAAGGACATCGGTCAGCGGATCGCACGGGCACGGCGTCGTCGTGGGCTGTCGCAAACCGTCCTCGCGGGACTGATCGGCCGGTCCGAGAGCTGGCTCAGCCAGGTGGAGCGGGGCCGACGCTCCATGGACAGCCACACCGTCATCAATGCTCTCACTGAGATCCTGGGCTTGCCCGTCGATGACCTCACCGCGACGAAGGCAGACGCGATGACGCCCTATCAAGCCGCAGTCGGCATCCGGCAAGCCATGATGGGTTACGACGGCCTGTCCTCGCTGATCGACCCCGGCCACGCCGAAGGGTCACCGGAAAGTCTCGTCTGGCTCCGCCACGAGATACGCCAGGTGAACCGGCTCTATCAGGCGACGCGTTATGACGAGGTCGGCCAGCGGCTACCTCGGCTGATCGTGGCGACCGAACTGGGTAGCCGCCATACCCCTGCTCGGCACCGCCGGGCTTACCAGACCCTCCGATCGCTGACCTACCACTGCACCACGACCACGCTGCGACGCGTCGGGGAAGCCGAACCGGCGTGGATGGCCGCCGACCGATCGCTCGCTGCCGCCGAAGAAGCCGAAAAACCGCTACTCGTCGCAGTGAGCGCCTACCGGCTCGGTTACGTCTTCGTCCGGCTCCGCGAGCCGGACAAGGCCCTTCAGCTCGCGCTGCGGGCGGTGGACGCGCTGGGGCGGTCCACTCGCCGCTCGGACCCTCGGCCGCTGTCCGTCTTCGGAGCGCTCCACCTCGTGGCGGTCACCGCTGCGGCTGCCCGGTACGACCACACGGCAGTAAGGGCGTTCCTTGAGCGAGCGCGGCGGACGGCCGAACACATCGGGCACGACCGCAACGACTTCTGGACGGCGTTCGGGCTGACCAACGTCACCATTCACGAGGTCTCCGCCGCGGTGGAGTCCGGAGACCCGCGGCAGGCCATCAGCAAGGGCGAGACGCTGAACACCACCGAACTCGCCGCCGGGCTCGTCGGCCGGCGCGCTCAGGTGCATCTCGATCTCGCGCGGGCCTACGCGGCGCAACGCAAGGATGCGGCGGCGGTGAACATGCTCCTGGAAGCCGAACGGCTCTCGCCGCAACTCGTCCGCTACGGCGGGCGTACCCGTGACCTGCTGACCCAGCTCCTCAAGCGCGAGCACCGGGCCAGCACTCCCCAGCTTCGAGGCCTGGCCGCTCGGGCGGGCATCGCCTGACCCGTACTTTTGTGCGGGTGCTTTGGCTTCACAGCGGTACGGGTTCCCCTACAGGGGTGTGCCTACGGTCCTTCCTGACACGACGGCGGAATCAGCCGTCTTCCCCGGTAACTGAGCCGATCGTAAGTTTTGGTACTTGTTCGAGGGCGGCGGGAGATCGGATTCCGGCGG
>BMQD01000030.1 GCA_014647935.1 Planomonospora parontospora | reverse complement strand
GCGGGAGAGCGCTTCCCTGACACGGAAGAGGTCACAGGTTCAATCCCTGTATCGTCCACCACGCTCCACGACCGGGTTCTTCCCGGTCGAACGGGAGGTCAAGCCCCAGCTCACGGCCTCAGCCGAGAGCCTGGGGCTTTTTGTCGTCCCTGATGGCTTCGGGCCGCTGTCAGCACCGGCGCCGACGTCGTGCCCCCCTCGAAGCGAGGTTCGTCAGCGGTTTCCTTCCCATCATCCGATCCGGGCCGTTGAGACACGGCGTCCCGGCCGGTCCCGCATCCGGACGCCCGCTCAGCCACCGGGAGGCGTCCCGCACAAGGACGCCCCCAGCGCGGTCGTCATGTACAGGACGTTGCGCCCGCAGCGCTCGCGCGCGACGAGCCCGCTCTCGCGCAGCACTCCGAGGTGCTGCGAGACCGCGCTGGGTGTGACACCGAGCGCACGAGCCAGCTCCGTCGTCGTCGCGGGCGACCGGAGCGTCTCAAGCAGTTCGGCCCGCACCCGGCCGAGCAACCGGACCGTGCTCCCCGCGGACGGCCGCGTCCCCGCCGTCCACAGCGCTCCGACGCCCCGCGCCGGATAGCGCACCGTGGTCTGCGTGGACGTGCTCTGTTTGACCAGCACGTACGGCGAGCCGAGAACGACCGGGATGAGGACCAGCCCGCCCGGACCGCGATTCACCACGCGCTCGGCGCGCCAGCGCTCTCCTCCCAGCATCAGCCGGCCATCGCACCACTGCAGATCCGGATGCAGGTCGGCGAACAGCCTCTCGGCACCGCCTGCGGCCAGCCGCCTGGCACGGTGGCCGACGTCCGCATCGAGCACGGCCCGGATCCGGGGCCAGTGCGGCGCGACGAGCCGCTCGTGCGCCGCGCGCAGCTCCGCGGCGATCGTCCGCAGACCAGCCGCCGGCCGGGCGGCGAGCGTGGCGGCCACATCGGGGAGCCGTTCACCGAAGACGCGCCGGAGGCTGGCCCGCACCTGGCGGGCCGTCGTTCTCCGCAGCACGGCCAGCTCATCGTCGATGGACGACCCCGCGCCGGACGGGGCGGGGACGAGGAACTCCGGCCAGCTCGGCCGGTCGCTGACGAGCAGCGGCCATGTGTGCGACAGGTCGAGGGGCCGACGGGCGAGCTCGTCGGCCGCCCAGCGCAGCCACCGCAGGTTGACCGGGTTGCGGTCGCGGCCGCTCAACTGCTGCAGGCCCGCCACCGTCTCCGACAGCGGCGAGACGGAAAACCTCGTCGTCGCCAGCTCGGCCACGCCGAGATGGATCGTCAAAGCCATCGATCGATTATGTAGCCGGAGCCTAAATGCTGTCGTGGCGGCATCCGGGATCGCAGGATCCCGGCATGAGGTCGGACATGCCGGGGATCGAGGCCGAGCCGCGTCTACCCGCGGCCTTCTGGCGGCTGTGGTGGGCCACGGGCGTCACCGCGGTCGGCGACGGGGTGTTCGCCGCGGCGATCGCGCTGCTGACCGTCACGATCACGCGCGACCCACGGCTGGTGTCGGCCGTCTCCGCGGCGGCCTACCTGCCGTGGCTGCTGCTGTCCCTGCCTGTCGGCGTGTTCGTCGACCGCTGCGACCGGGTCGGCCTCCTGCGGCCCTCCCAGGCGATCCAGGCAGTGATCGTCACCGTCCTCGCGGTCCTCGCCGCGTCCGGTCGCCTCGGCATTGAGGTGCTCGCGGCCCTGGCCTTCGGGCTGGGCGCCTGCACGGTCGTCTCCGCCAACGCGGCTCAGGCGATCGTGCCGGACCTCGCCGCAGGACCTCTGCTGCACACGGCGAACGGCCACCAGCAGACGATCACGACCATCGGCCGGGAGTTCGCCGGCCCGATGATCGGCAGTCTGCTGTTCGCGGTCGCCGCAGCACTGCCGTTCGGCGTAGATGCCGTCCTCCTCACCCTGTCCGCCGTCCTGCTCGCGGCCCTCCCGCGGCGCGGACCCCGGCGCGTTCGGCACCCGCCGATGCGCACGGCCGTCGCCGACGGCTTGAGATGGCTGGCCCGTCACCGATTGCTGCGCACTCTGGCGCTCCTGCTCGGCGCCAACACCTTCTGCGCCCACCTGGCCAGCGCGACCCTCGTTCTGCTGGCCACCCAGGTCCTGCACCTCGGCACGCGCGGCTACGGACTGCTGCTGGCCGGGGCGGCGACGGGCAGCCTGCTCGGCGGCCTGACCGGCGCGCGCCTCATCACCCGCTTCGGCGCGATTCCCGTACTGCTCGCCGCGCTCACCGCGAACGTCATCGTCTTCGTCGGGATCGGGCTGAGCCCGAACGCGACCGCGCTCGGAGTCCTGCTGGCCGGCAACGGCTTCATCGTCACCCTCTGGAACATCGTGACCCTCGGTCTCCGCCAGCAGACCGTGCCGTCCGGGATGCTCGGCCGGGTCAACAGCGCCTACAGGATGATCGGCTGGGGGCTGATCCCGCTCGGGGCGCTGGCCGGCGGACTGGTGGCGCACGCGTTCGGCCTGCGCGTCCCCTACCTCGCCGCCGGCGTGCTGAGAGGGATCGCTCTGCTGGTGGCGCTGCCCGTCCTGATCCGCTCCTTCCGGACCTGCGCCACAGCACCATCGGACGGCACCACTCGACACCGAGAGTAAAGTAATGATTACTTTTTGAAGGGAGAATCGTGTCCCCCGGCCATGAGCATGAAATGCCCCTGGAGATGACCAGACGCCGCCCCGCCTTCGCCCTGGAGCTCCTCGCTCTGGGGCTGAAAGCCCATCCGGACGGATACCACGACGCCCGCCTCGAGTCGGTGGAGCTGAACGAGCGGCTGCCCGCCGAGTACATGGCCGACTCGGTCATCTCGGTCGAAGGCCCCGGCGGCGGCCGGCGTTTCGTGATCGTGGAGGTCCAGCGGGCGTGGGACGACCGGAAGGTCTGGTCCTGGGCGGCCTACGTCGGCGGCCTGATGGGGCGGCACCGGTGCGCGGTGCTCCTCGTCGTGGTCTGCCTCAACAAGGCCGTCGCCGCCCGCTACGACCGGCCGATCATGCCGACCGACTCGTGCATGCTGCTCTGTCCGGTCGTCGTCGGCCCCGACCAGCTCCCGCTTCCCCGCACCACCGAGGACGTGCTGGCCTCCCCCGAACTCGCCGTGCTGTGCGCGATCGCGCACAGCGACGACTTCGACGTCGTGTCCACGGTGGGGACCGCCATGGCCGAGATCGAGGACGAGCGGGGTCCTGTTTATTACGATTACCTTTATGGACATCTCGCGGAGCCGGTCCGCGCACGGCTGGAGGAGATCATGAGCACCGTCACCCCGGAGACCGAGAGCGGCATCGAGCGGCTCATGCGACGGCGGGAGGCCATCGCGGAGGCACGCACGAAGGCGCGCACGGAGGTGCACACGAAAGCGGAGATGCTGGTCCTCGTCCTGGAGACCCGCGGGCTCACGCCGAGTCCTTCCCAGCGTGAGCGGATCGCCTCCTGCACCGACCCCGAGGCTCTGACCGCCTGGGTGACCCGCGCGGCCACCGCCACCGCCACCGCCGAGGTCTTCGGGGACGACTGAGGCCGTCCGCGCGGCCCCGTCCCCGTCCGTGTCCCGTTCCGCGGGCGCTCCCGCCGGGTCGCGCCCGTCGGCCCCTCCGGCGGCTCCTCCTCAACCGGCCACCAGCAGGTGGTCGCGCTCGACGGCCTCCAGGGAGAGCGTCTTGTAGCCGACCTCCTCGAACAAGACGGTGACCCGGTCGTTCTCCCGGCTCATCACCGTTCCCGGGCCCCAGGCGCTGTGCCGTACCCGGGCGTGCATCGCGAAAGGACCGTCGTCGACCTCGGGTGCCTCGGCGACGCCCGCCCGGCAGGTGTCGCAGTTCCCGCAGGCCCGCTCGTACGGCTCGCCGAAGTACTCCAGCAGGAACCGGCGGCGGCACCCGGTGGTCTCGGCGTAGGCGCGCATCATGTCGATGCGCGAGTCGTCGATGCGGCGGCGGGTCTCCTCCAGTTCCACCGCCGTCTCCACGGCGCTCTCCGGGCCGGGCCCGCCGGAGACCGCGCGCAGGTCGCCCTCGGCGGTGACCTCGACGGCGCCCGCGCGTTCCAGCAGGTTCACCGCCCGGGTCAGGCGGGTGGCGCTGACGTCGAGCACCTCGCGCAGCTCGCGGGCGGGCACGGTGCCGCCGTGCTCGCAGATCAGCGTCGCGGCCCGCAGCAGCAGCTCCTCGTCGGCCCTGCCTCCGGCGAAGAACCGGCGCAGTCCCAGGTCCTCCGGCCGGTAGAACAACACGGCGGCGGCGGGGTCCCCGTCCCGTCCGGCCCGGCCGATCTCCTGGTAGTAGGAGTCGGGCGACTCCGGCGGGGCCGCGTGCAGCACGAACCGCACGTCGGGCTTGTCGATGCCCATGCCGAACGCCGAGGTCGCCACGACGGCGTCGAGCTCGTCGTCGCGGAACATCTCGTGGACCCGGTGCCGGTCGGCCGCCTTCAGGCCCGCGTGGTACGGCTCGACCCTGCGGCCGGACTCCCGGAGCGCCTCGGCGTACTCCTCGGCGGCGCGGCGGGTGGCGACGTAGACCAGGCCGAGGCCGGTGCGGGAGGCGGCGTCCTCCACGAGCGCCCGCCGCAGGTCCTCGTCGGTGACGAAGCGGCGGACCTCCAGGTCGAGGTTGGGCCGGTCGAACCCGCGCACGACGTGGAGCACGTCCCGCAGGCCCAGCGACGCCGTGATCTCCTCGCGGACCGCCGGGGTGGCCGTGGCGGTCAGCGCCACCACGGGCGGGTGGCCGAGCCGTTCGACGACCTGTCCGAGCCGCAGGTAGTCGGGGCGGAAGTCGTGGCCCCAGGCGGAGACGCAGTGCGCCTCGTCGATGGCGATCAGCGAGGGCTTGGCGGCGCGCAGCCGGTCCACGGTCTCCGGTTTCGCGAGCTGCTCGGGTGAGAGGAAGACGAATTCGGTACGGCCCGCCCGCACGGCCTCCAGGGAGGCCTCGCCGCCGGACTGCGCGGAGTTGACCGCGACGGCCCCGCCGGCGTCGGCCTCGGCCAGGCCCGCGACCTGGTCGCGCTGGAGGGCGATCAGCGGCGAGACGACCACCGTGGGCCCGTCGAGCAGCAGCGCGGGCACCTGGTAGACGGCCGACTTCCCGCTGCCGGTCGGCATGACCACGAGGGCGTCGCCGCCGTCCAGCAGGTGGCGCATGGCCTCGAGCTGCCCGTCGCGCAGGTCCTCCCAGCCGAAGACCTCGCGCGCGACCTCGCGCAGCCGTCCCGTCCCGGACCCGTTTCCCACGTCCGTCCCCCTCCGTCGTCCGTTCCGACCCGCCGTCGGCTACCCGCGGATCGGTGAGGTACTCGTCGGCGGGTGTGGCAGCATCTGCGGAAGGGTGCACGTCAGGAGGAGGTTCCGTGGAGGTCGATGTGCGGGGCCGGCTGCGGCGGCTGGCCTTCATGGGGCCTTCCATCGTCCAGACCTCCGTGGCGGCCGGGCTCGCGTGGGTCGTGGCCACGGACCTGTTCGGCCACGAACGCCCTTTCTTCGCGCCGATCGCCGTGGTGGTCTGCATCGGCGTCGCCGTCGGCCAGCGGCTGCGGCGGGTGGCCGAGCTGGTCGCCGGGGTGAGCCTGGGGGTGGGCGTCGGCGACCTGCTGATCTTCAAGATCGGTTCCGGGCCCTGGCAGATCGCCCTCGTGGTGGCCCTGGCGATGGGCACCGCGGTGTTCCTGGACAGCGGCACGCTGATCGTGCTGCAGGCGGGGTCGTCGGCGGTCCTGGTCGCCACCCTGCTGCCGCCCAGCGGCACCGGAGGGCTGGACCGCATGGTCGACGCGCTGATCGGCGGGGTGCTGGGCATCGCCGCCGTCGCCCTGCTGCCCGCCAGCCCGGCCGCCATCGTGCACCGGCACGCCGAGGCCGTCCTGGAGGCTCTGGCCGCCGCGCTCGACGGTACGGCGGAGGCCGTGGAGCGGGCCGATCCGGAGCGCGCCGCGGCCGTGCTGGCGGAGGCCAGGGAGACCCAGGCCGAGGTGGAGGCGTTCGGCCAGGCGCTGGAGACGGGGCGGGAGATCACCGCCATCGCGCCGCTGCGCCGCCGGCGGCGTCAGCGCTTCCTCAGGTACGAGACGGCCTGGACGCCGGTCGACCACGCGCTGCGGAACATGCGGGTGCTGTCGCGGCGGGCCGTCGTCGCCCTGAGCCAGGCGGAGTCACCGCCCGCCGCGCTCCCGGCGGCCCTGCGGGAGCTCGCCGGGGCCGTGCTCCTGTTCCGTGACGAGCTCGCGGCCGGTCGGCCGCCCGACGGGGCCAGGGCCGCCGTGATGGGGGCGGCGGCCCGGCTGGCCGAGATGCCCCCCGGCCGGTCGGGGCTGTCCACCGACGCCATGACCGCCCAGCTGCGGTCCGTCGTCGTCGATCTGCTGGAGGCCACCGGGGCGGACCGGGAGGCCGCCGTCGCCGCCCTGCCGCCGCTCCCCCCGCCGCCCGGTTGAGTCGACGAGAACGGTCGCGCGGGCAGGCAGGTGGATTGACGAGAACGGCCGGGCAGGCGGGCAGGCGATGGTGTGACGCGGCGGCCGGCCGGAAGGGCCGTGACCGCATCTGGCCCGTTCCCCGGATCAGGGCAGGCCGTTGGTCCGCCGTTCCCCGGATCAGGGCAGGCCGTTGGTCCGCCTGAAGTCCTCCCACACCTGTACGCAGTAGGTGTGGCGCCAGTCGCCGCGGGGCAGGCGCCTGCAGACGTAGGCGCTGCTGAAGCGCTGGTCGAGGGCGTCGGCGCCGTGGGGCCCGCCGCCTCCCGTCCCGAATCCCGCACCTCCCCCCGCACCGTCTCCGCGGGATGCGGGCCCGTCGCCCGGCACGCCCTCCCCGGAGGAGGGCGGCCTTCCACCGGACGGCCCCGTCCCCCCCGGCGGTCGTCCGTCGGCGGACGGCCTCGTCCCGGCGGGGGGCGTCCGGCCGGGCGGTACGGCCGGCTTGATCGCCGCGCCCCCGGGCCCGCGCCCCGCGGCCGCCGTCCCACCGGCCCCGGTGGAGCCGGTGGAGCCGCCCTGCACCGCCCCGTCCCCGCGGACGGCCGTCACCGCGGGCCGCGGGCGTTCCACGACGGCGGCACCCGACGGGTCCGCCTCGGGCGCGGCCGTGATCCGGGCCGAGGATCCGGCCTCCGCACCCGGCGGGAGGCCGTCCTCCGCCCCGGGACGGGACCCGTCCACCGACTCCTTCCCGGCCCCGGCGTGCGGGCGGGCCGACGACCTCTCCGAGGGCGCGCCGCGGGAGGTGAGGGAGGGAGCGGGTGCCGGGGCCGCGTTCCAGGGTGCGGTCCCCAGGCCGTCGCCCGCCGGAGGTGCGGCCGGGAGCGGGCTCCCGTGGCCCGGTGCGGCGGACGGCCCGGCCTCGCCCAGCCACACGGAGGACAGGCCGCCGGCTCCTGCCAGGAGGAGGAAGCCCCCGACGAGCACGGGCCCGGAGAGGCCTCCGCGGAAGGTCCGCGGCCGGGCCCGCGTGCCCTTTCCGGGGAAACGCGGGAGCGTGACCGTTCCGTCCTGCCCGCCGGGACCGGGCGGGTCGGAGAATTCGGGCGGGGAGTCGTCGTAGGGCATGCGGCCGCGCCGTACGGACCTGGGGGTGGGGCCGTGCTCACCGTGCATCTCGTCTCCCGTGTCGCAGGTGCTCCGCTCCAGCCTGCCGGAAACCACGGAGAGGATGCGGCCGATTACGGAATGATCGGCCGGAATCGCAGGAAGACGCCGGTCATGCACGGGACGTCGAGAGCGTTATACGGGGTTTTGTCGGATTCACCCAGGGAAGTAGACGTTTCTACCCTTTCATAACTTATGCGAGGAAAGAAAATATATGATTGCGATGTCAGGTTTTTTCGCACCTCCCGCCGGACGCTCCGCCGGGAGCGGGAAGCCGCGGGCGTGAACTCCCTCACCGCCGCACTCTCCTCCGCCGAGCAGGTGCTCACCGTGGGCGTGGAGGAGGAGTTCCTGATCGTCGATCCCGAGACCGGCGCGGTCGCCCCCGTGGCGGACGCCGTCCGCAGGCGGATCGGCGCCCCGCTCGCCGACCGGGTCCACCCCGAGCTCATGAGGTTCCAGATCGAGACCAACAGCCTCGTCCACACCGATCTGGAACGGCTCCGGCACGACCTGGCCGAGCTCCGGACCGCCACGGCCGCCGCGGCCGAGTACGCGGGGGTCCGCCTGGCCGCCTCCGGCACGGCGCTGCTCGGGAACACCGGACCGCCGTCGCTGACCCCCTCTCCCCGCTACCAGCGCATGCACCGGCAGTACGACGGCATCCTGCGGGGGCAGGGGGTCTGCGGCTGCCACGTCCACGTCGGCGTCCCCGACCGCCGCGAGGCCGTCCAGGTCAGCAACCACCTGCGCCCCTGGCTCCCGGTGCTCCAGGCGCTGATGAGCAACTCCCCCATCGCCGACGGGACCGACACCGGGCACGCCAGCTGGCGCATCGTGCAGTGGACCCGCTGGCCGAGCGCCGGGCCGCCGCCGTTCTTCACCTCGCCGGAGCACTACGACGCCCTCGTCGACGCCCTGTACGCCACCGGGGCCATCATGGACCGGGGAATGGTCTACTGGTACATCAGGCCCTCCCACCACCTGCCCACCCTGGAGTTCCGCGGCGCCGACGCGTGCGCGACCGTTGACGAGGCCGTCGCGCTGGCGGGCCTGGTCAGGGCGCTGTGCACCGTCGCCCTCGCCGACGTCAGGAGAGGGCTGCCCGCTCCGGCGGTCGACCAGACGCTGCTCAACGTGGCCTACTGGCGGGCGGCCCACGACGGGCTGGAGGGAAGCGGGTACGACCTGCTCTCCGGCAGGCGGAGACCGGCCTGGAAGCTGGTCGGCGGCCTGCTGCAGCGGGCGCGGCCCGCCCTGGAGCTCAGCGGCGACCTGCCCTTCGTCACGGACGTGCTGAACCGGCTGCGATCCGGCGGCTCGGGCGCGGCCCGCCAGCGCGCCGCCTACCGGCGGCGGCACTGCCTGCGCGACGTGGCGCGGCTGCTGGTCGAGCAGACCCGGCCGCTGCCCGAACCCGCCGCCCCCGTGAGAGCCTCCGCCAGGTAGCGGCGCCCCCGTACGGCAGGCGGGCCCCGGCGCCGGGAGACCGGCGGGAGCCCTCGGCCGCGCGAGCCCCGCACGGCGGCCGGGTCCCGGTCCTCAGCCCACCGGCTCCGCAGTCAGCCCGTCCAGCTCGAACACCTCGGCCAGCTCCATCTGGCGGCACGAGCGCATCAGGCGGGGCGGCAGGCCGGCGAGCCTCAGCCGCCCCGAGACGGTGGCCAGGCGCCAGCGGATGCCCAGGAGCAGCGTCCAGCCGGCGCCGTCGCAGGAGTCGAGCGAGCTCACATCGAGGACGAGGAACCGGTGCCCCTGGTCCACCAGCTCGGTCAGGACCCGCCCCAGCAGGCAGGCGGTCGCCATGGTGAGACCGCCCGCCAGCGTGACGACCGTCTCCTCGGACTCCGAGCCGATCACGAGTTTCAGCTCGGCGACGGGCGCGGCCTCCGGCGGCTTCCCCGTGGGCACCGGGGTGATCTCCGGCACGTTGCGGCTCTCGAGACTCCTCATGGTCGACGCGACCTCCTCGGACGGGGCGGCAGGCCTGGGCTCCGCCGTACTGGCTGAGGGGGTGCCTGACTGTTACCCGGAAACCAGGGCATATCACGCTCAGTAGTTATTCGATTACCTCAACTCGCACCTCCTGGCAGCGCTCGGCGGGGATGAGGAACACGCCACCCGGCGGAGGCACCGGGTGGTGTGGTCACCCGCTACGAAGCCACCGTCATCGTCGCCACCGTCGACGGGTGGCTGCGGCCACACGGAACGAGGATCAGACGACCGGGTGGATCTCGCCTTCGGCCACCCGGCGCAGTGTCGCCGCCAACCGGTCGCGTGCCTCGATCTGGACGGCGATGCGCTCGTCGAGGACGGCAAGGCGATCCAGCGCGATCTGAATGCCCCTGGCCGAGGGCGGCGCGGCCGCCACGTCACCGTCCAGGCACGGCAGGAACGCCCGGACGTCTTCCAGGGTGAGACCGGCGGCCAGCAGACGGCGGATGTTGCGGACCCGCACCACCATGTCCTCGTCGTAGATCCGGTAGCCGTTGGACGCCCGCCTGGAGCTGATCAACCCCTCGTCCTCGTAGTGCCGAAGCGCACGCGCGGTCGTGCCCGTCGCCTGCGCCAGCTCGCCGATACGCACCGCCCTCACCTCCGCCGCCAGTCCTATCACGCGACCACGGCTCCGCCGTCCACCGGGAGCACCGCTCCCGTGACGAACGAGGCCTGCGGCGAGGCGAGTTGCGTGATCGCCCATGCCACCTCCTCAGGGCGACCGATCCGTCCCAGCGGTGTGCGGGCCGTCTGCCACTCCCTGACCTCGGTCATCCGTTCAGGCGACAGCCCTTGGTGCTCACCGATCGGGGTGTCGATCCCGCCGGGTGCCACCGCGACCACCCGGACCCCGCGGGGCGCCAACTCCACCGCCCAGCTGCGGGTGAGCAGTTCCAGGGCGGCCTTCGTCGCCGCGTACACCGAGTTGCCCGGCCAGGCACGCTGCCCGACCGATGTGCTCACGTTCACGATCACGCCGCCGTGGATCTCCAGCGCAGGCAGCGCGGCCTGCGCCAGCAGCGTCGGCGCGACCAGGTTCGTCGCCAGCTGCGTTTCGATCAAGTCCCGGGTCAGCATCCCGAGCGCCGCGCTGCGCACGATGCCCGCGTTGTTGACCAGCACGTCCAATCGGCCGTGTGACTCCATGACGCCGCGCACGATCTCCTCCGCGGCGTCCTCGGCGGTGACGTCGGCGATCATCGGATGGATGCCGTCATAGCCGGTCGCGGTCTCCGCCAGCGGCTCCGCTCTGCGGCCCACCGCCACCACCTGCGCGCCTTCGCCTGCGAACATCCGCGCCGTCGCACGGCCGATGCCCGTGCCGGCTCCGGTGACGATGACCACCATGTCCTGAAATGAGCTGTCCATGCGGGAGATCTTCAGACCATGACGCCAATGACAAGGTCAAGGCGTCCGGCACTTTTCCGGCCGGGCATCGTGTCCTACCCCGCGTCCGCATCCCCTGCGAAGGCCTCGCGATGGGCGAGGGCCCACTGGCGGAAGGTGCGCGGCGGCGTCCCGGTCACCTCCTCCACGGTGGGATGGATCCGGGACTCGTCCAGGGTCCCGTCGCTGTAGAAGCTGAAGAAGGCCCGGATGTACTCCTCCGGCACCCGCCCGGCCATGTCGGCCCTGGCCTCCTCATCCGACAGGGCGCGGAAGCGCAGGTCGCGGCCGAGCACGTCGGCCAGTACGGCCAGCCGCTGCGCCGGCAGCAGCCGTTCGGGCCCGCTGAGCGGGTGGACCCGTCCGTCGTGTCCGGGGTCGAGCAGGGCACGGACGGCCACGGCGGCGATGTCGTAGGGGTCGGTGGAGGCGATCGGCACGTCGCCGAAGGCGTCCGCGACGACGTCGCCCGCACGCAGCTGCGGCAGCCAGCGCAGTGCGTTGGACATGAACGCGTTGGGCCGCAGGAGCGTCCAGGCGAGCCCCGACTCGCGCACCGCCGTCTCCGAGCGGATCATGTACTGCGAGACGGCGTTGCGGGTGTCGGCGGACACCGCGGCCGGGCTGGACAGCAGCACCACCCGTTCCGCCCCCGCCTGCCGCAGCCGGGCGAGCAGGCCGGGCATGTCGCGGTAGCCGGGCAGCAGGAACACCCCGCGTACGCCGTCGAGGGCCGCGGCCAGCGAGCCGGGCCGGTCGAGGTCTCCGACGGCCTGCTCGACCGGCAGGTCGGCGGGGGCGCGCACCAGCGCGCGCACCGGTTCTCCCGCGCGGACGAGGGCCTGGACGACTTCGCCGCCGACGTTTCCGGTGGCTCCGGTGACGAGGATCACCGCAGCGTCCTGCCGAAGTGCGCGGCCACGGTGTCGACCGCCACCGTCACCTGGGGTTCGGTGTCGTAGAAGTCGAACTGGGTGCCCCGGGTCCAGAGGATGTCCCCGGGCCCGGCCAGTCCGGCGTGGAAGCGGCGCGCACCGTCGGGGATGGCGGCGTCCTCGCTGTGCACGAGCAGGGTGGGCTGGGTGATCTGCGGGGCCAGGGCGATGGAGTCGTAGGTGAGCCAGTCCGGCCAGGCCATGACGGCGAACCGGTTGGGCCAGGCGGGGATGCCGCCCCGGGCGGGGTTGAGGTAGAAGTCGATGTCGTACGGCATGGCGGCGTGCGGGTCGGTGGCGCTGACGACCGGCACGTAGTCGATCTCGCCGGTCTCGTCGTAGCGGGAGCGCGCTTCCCTCCCGGTCTTGATCTTCTCAGCCACCGCCTCCGCGCCCCCGTAGGCGCTCTCGCAGATGGCGGCGTCGTGCAGCCACGGCGCCACCAGCGCCAGGGACTTCACCCGGGGGTCGCGAGCGGCGTTGTCGGCCATGTACATCGCCGCGGCGCAGATGCCCAGCGCACCCAGCCGGTCGCCGTCGACCTTCGGGTGCGCGGCCAGGAAGCCGACCGCGTGGTGGATGTCGCGCACCTTGCGTGCGGGGTTCTCCACGTCCCGCGGCTCACCCTCGGACTCACCGAAGCCGGTGAAGTCGAACGACAGGGCGGCGTAACCGCGTTCGGCAAGGCGCTGGGCGTAACGGTCGGCCATCAGCTCCTTGACGCTGGTCCAGGTGCCCGCCACGACCACGCCGGGCGCCCGCTCCACTCCCTCGGGAAGGAACAGGTTGCCGGTCAGGGTCGCGCCCCCGCCGTCGAATGTGATCTTGTTCATGCGTACTCCAGAGTGGCTTTGGTGATCGATCCGCCGGTGATGTCGAAGTGGTAGTGGGCGCGGAAGCCGTCCGAGCCCCCGGGCTGGAAGCGGACCAGCATGGTGACCCCGTCCGCACGGGGGGTGTGCTCCAGCAGCGTGTAGACACCGCCGATGACCTCGTTCTCGGCCCACCGCCGGATCGCGTCCCGGCCGCGGATCTCCCGGCCGACGTCGATGACCAGCGCGTCGGGGGCGAAGGCCGCTGCGAGCGCGGCGGCGTCCCCGGCCGCCACCGCGTCCAGATAGCGTTGCGCCGCCGGGTCCAGCGGCCCGCGCGGGGCGGCCGGGGAGGGCGTGGAGTGGACGGCGTCGTCGGCCGTCGCGTGCAGGAGGCCGCCGCCGCCGCCGGCCGCGGCCGCCACGCCGGCGACGACCAGTACGGCCGCCGCCGCCCCCGCGATGGCGAGCCTCCTCATCGGACGCCGTCGCTCCAGGCCGCGGTCATCACGACGCCGGTGATGCGCCAGCCGGCGCCGGTGGCCACCAGGTCGAAGCGGTAGGTGCCGCCCAGCGTCCACAGGGTGTCGTCGGGTCCGCGGTGGGTGGCCTGGAAGGAGGCGGTGCACACCGCGGTGCCGCCGTCGACGGCGACCAGGTGGTTGCCGAGCAGGTGCTGGGTGGTCTTGTAGGCGCCCAGCGCGTTCCGCCAGCCCTCGATGATCTGTGCCGGGGCGAGGACGGCGGGCTCGCCGCCGTTGAGGCTGGTGTAGTCGAGGGTCACCTTGTCGGCGAACACCCCGGCCAGCTCGTCCCACTCGCGCTGGTCGGCGTGCCAGGCCATCCGGGTGCAGACGTCGATGACGTCGAATCGATCCATGCGGTCAGCCTGCCGCGCTCCGGCGTCGCGGGGGGAGACGGAGAAGTTGCAGGTCCGGGTGCAGGAAGCTGCACCCGGACCTCACAGCCAGCCGCGTTCCTTCGCCAGCAGGGCGGCCTGGAAGCGGGTGGCGGCGCCCAGGCGGGCCATCAGGTCGGCGACGTGGGCGCGGAACTTGCGGACGGAGACGGCGAGCGAGCGTGCGGCGGCCTCGTCGGTGTCGTGGCGGGTGAGGGCGTGCAGGACCTGCTGCTCGATCGGGGACAGGGACAGATCGTCCAGGTCGCGGGCGCGTTCCCACATGCCGTCGAAGACATCGGAGAGCGTGGCCACCACGCCGGGCTGGCGGATCTGCAGGGCGCCGGCCTTCGGGTCCGCCGGGTCGGCCTGGACGAAGGCGACGGCGCGGTTGACGATGGCCAGGTGCCGGATCGGCTCGGTGGTGACCCGGTGCAGATCGCCCAGGGCGCCCATGCTCCGGGCGTAGGGCTCCTGGGCGGGGTCGTCCAGGGTGCGGACGGAGAAGAGGGTGCGGCTGCGCAGCCCGCGGGCGAGGAAGCCCGTGAAGGCCGGAGTGGCGTGGCCGGTCTCCGCGTAGAACGCGCGGTCCTTCAGGTGGGCGAATTCGCCGGGATCCTCGTTCATCAGAATGTGCATGCGGCGGGTGACCGCCGGCCCGTCCGGCAGGCGTTCCACCAGTTGCACGGGCCGGCCGCTGCGGTGTTCCTCCGACAGTTCGGTGAGCACGTCCCAGGCCAGGCCCAGTTCGGCGAGCTGGCGCTGGGTCTGCGACATGCGCCGCCGTACCAGCAGGTTCACGGCGGCGGCCGGGGGGAGTACGGCCGGCAGGTCATCGACCAGGCCGAGGGCTTCGAGCTCGGCGAGCACCGCGCGGGCATCCGGCATGCACAGGTCGGCGGCGGCGCGCTCCACGTCAGAACGAGGCTCGCGGAGCAGGTAGCGGTAGAGCCGCTCCTGCTGGGTGGTCAGCCCCAGGCTGATCAGGGTCATCGTCACCTTCCAAGGACGCCGTGCCGCACCGATCCCCCGGCCGGTCCCCTATCGGCGCCGCGGGTCACCGGCCTGCGCGCGCCGACCCGCGTCACCGGCTCCGAGCAGCCCTGATCACTTCCGGCATCCTGTGCCGGTGTCGCCGAGCCGTCATCAGCGCCCGGCACCGGAGGCAAGGAGGTCCATTCGCACTGCATCGAACGACTGATCCATGCGTTTCGAGTATCAAGTACGGTTGACACCCGGAACAACGGTGAATTCCGAAAGATCACATTCAGTGGGAGCTAACGGATCAGGTCAGGCGTGGAACTGCGCGACATCGAGATCTTCCTGACCCTGGCCGAAGAACTGCACTTCGGCCGCACCGCCACTCGGCTGCGCCTGTCACCGGCCCGCGTCACCCAGGCGATCCAGAAGCAGGAGCGGCTCATCGGCGCCCCGCTGTTCGAGCGCACCAATCGCCTGGTCCGGCTGACGTCCATCGGCCGTCAGCTCCGCGACGACCTCCGGCCATTGCACGCCGGGCTGCGGGAGAGCGTGCAGCGCGCCCAGCTGACCGGCCGGGGCATCACCGGCACGTTGCGCGTCGGCCTGCTCCCCGCCAACCTCCACGACCTGCGCCCCTACTGGGACGCCTTCCACCTCCGGCACCCGCAGTGGCGGCTGCGCATCCAGCGCGCACGGTTCAGCGACGCCTTCACCGTGCTGCGCCGCGGGGACATCGACGTCCTGATCTGCTGGCTGCCCGTCGAGGAGCCCGACCTCACGGTGGGGCCGGTCCTGTTCGCCGACCCCCGGGTACTGGCCGTTGCCGCCGACCACGAGCTCGCCCGGCGCACGTCGCTCTCGCTGGAGATGGTCGCCGATTTCCAGCATCCCCGCCCCGGAACCGGGCCCGACTACTGGTTCGACGCCTATGTTCCACGCCAGAGCCGCCGCGGCCGCCCGATCGAACGCGGCCCCGTGGTGCACGACACCGAAGAGATCATCACCTACACCAGCCTGGCCGAGACCGTCACCCTCTTCCCCGCCCACATGTCCCGCTACTGGGTACGGCCGGACATCGTCTACCTGCCGGTCCACGACATCGGCCCGCTGCCGTACGCGCCGGTGTGGCGCAGCGAGGCGGAGAACGAACTGATCCGCTCCCTCGCCGATGTCATCCGCGACCTCGGCTCCCTCCCGTCAGGGAGCTGACCCGCGCCGCTTCGGGATTCACCGGGCCGCGTCGGTCGCGGCCCGGACGAACTCGCGGACGCGGCCGCTGGTGTTGGTGGTGAGCCAGATGGGACCCCACTGGATGGGCGGGGCGTCCTGGAGCGGGACGTAGGCGATGTCGGGGCGAGGATAGAAGCGGGCGGCGTGCTCGCCGACGGGGAAGACTCCCTGACCGGCGGCGATGAGGGCGAGGGCCTCACCGAAGCTGGTCGCCCGCGGGCCTTGGGGGACGGGCAGTCCGTCCCCGGTACGCGACGGAGTCCGGTCGGACTGGAATCTCCGCGGGATGTCCACCGGCACCTGGATCACCGGGTGGTCGGCGAGCACCGCCACCGGTACCGCGTCCTTTCCGGCGAAGGCGTGGCCGGCCGGGACGGCCAGCAGGCGCGGCTCGGCCACCAGGACCGGGCCCGAGGTGAGGCCCGGTTGGGCGGCGAACAGGATGTCGGTGATCTGGACGTCGACGTCGCCGTCGAAGAGCCGGGAGACGGTGTCGTGCCACTGCGTCTCGTGGATGTGCACTTCGCAGTCGGGGTGACGGGCGGCGAACACACCGACGGACTTGAGCAGGAGCTGGCCGGCGAGGGCACCGAGGAATCCCACCCGCAGCACGCCGGTGACGCCCCGTCCAGTGTCGACCGCCCGCTGGAACGCGTCCTCGATGCCCTTCACATGCGGCCTCAGGTCGTCGGCCAGCCGGGCGCCGAGCGGCGTGAGCCGGACACGGCGGCTGGTCCGCTCGAACAGCGGCGCGCCGACCAGCCGTTCCACCTTCTTGATCGTCTGGCTGACACGTCCCGGAGTGAGCCGCAGACGCTCGGCCGTACGGCCGAAGTGCAGCTCGTCGGCGAGTGTCAGGAAGATCTGGGTCTCCTGCCGCTCCAGCATCGTGCCCTCCGATCGTTGAGTCCGGCTAACCGCCGCTTCGCTGATCACACGTTGATGCAGGTCAGCCTGGCACGCCATCGTTGGGGACCAGCGACACATGCTAACGAAAGCAGCGAAATGAGAGCGAAACGAAAGATCGTGTCCGGACTGTTCGTCTCTCTGGACGGGGTCGTGGAGGCGCCGGAGACCTGGCACTTCCCGTATCTGAACGAGGAGATGAACGCGGCGGTCGGCGCGATGCACGAGGAGGCCGACACCCTGCTGCTGGGCCGGGTGACCTACGAGACGTTCGCCGCGGTCTGGCCCCACCAGACCGGCGCGCTCGCCGACCGGATCAACGGCCTGCCCAAGATGGTCGTCTCGGCCACCTTGGACGGGGCGGCCTGGGCGAACTCGACGGTGCTGGACGGCGACGTCGTCACCGCGCTGACCGAGGCCAAGAACCGACCGGGCGGGAACATCAACCTGTCCGGCAGCATCACCCTGACCCGCGCCCTGCTGAAGGCCGGGCTCATCGACGAGCTCCGTCTCCTGGTCCACCCGGTCGTGCTCGGCACCGGCCTCCGGCTCTTCCCCGAAGGCGCCGACCGGGTGCCCCTGAAGCTGCTCCGATCCGCCACCTTCGCCACAGGCGTCATGGACCTGACCTACCGGCCGCTCTGAACCCACCACTAACGGAGAAGACCATGAACGACGTCCAGATCAGGACACTCCAGGTTCCGGGAGCGAACCTGCACTACGAGATCAGGGGCGCCGGGCCGCTGCTGCTCATGATCCCGGGCGCGCCCGCCGACGCCGGGGCGCTGGCCGGCCTCGCCGCGGCGCTGTCCACCCGGTACACCGTCATCACCTACGATCAGCGCGGCCTGTCGCGCAGCCCGCTGACCGGGCCCGCCCGCGATCAGGACGTGGCCGTCTTCACCGAGGACGCGCACCGGCTGCTCACCGCGCACGGTGATGGGCCCGCCTACGTACTGGGCAACAGCGGCGGCGCGCTCACCGCCCTGGACCTGGTCGTCCGCCACCCCGAGCAGGTCCGTGCCCTGGTGGCGCACGAGCCGCCGATTCCGGAGATACTGCCCGACCGCGAGCGCTGGCGGGCGGTGTTCCAGAACGTCCAGGACACCTACCACGCCGAAGGGCCCGGCGCCGCGATGCAGAAATTCCTCACCACGATCGAGGGAGAGCCCAGCGGCCCGCCGCAGATGCCCGACTTCTCCCAGATGCCTCCCGAAGCGCTGGAGATGATGGGCCGGATCCAAGGGAACATCGACTTCTTCCTCGCCCACGTCCTGCTGCCCGTCCTGCGCTTCGTGCCGGACCTCTTCGCGTTGCGCTCCTCCGCCACCCGGATCGCCGTCGGAGTCGGCGCGGCTTCGCCCGACGGCGTCCCCTCCCGCTCCGCCCTCGCACTCGCCGAGCACCTCGGCACCGAGCCGATCGAATTCCCCGGCGACCACCAGGGCCTCACCCTCGACCCGACCACCAGCGCCGGGATCGTCCACGACGCCTTCACCCGCCTCACCCGGGATGCGGTCGCCCCCGCGGAGGTGATGTAGGGGTTTCCCCAGCACGACGGGCGTGCCGCCGGTCGGGCCGCGCCGCGCCGCCGGAGACCGCGGTCGGGGCCGTGAGCTGACAGGCGTGCCGCCGGTCGGGCCGCGCCGCCGGGGCCGGAGCGGTCGGGGCCGGGGGGGCCGCTATCGTGGGGCGGTGCCCGACGCCCTCCGCTCCCGCCTGCCCGCCGCGCTGGCGGCCGTGGCGACCGTCGCCGCCGGGCTGACCCTGCGGGCGCTGGCCGACGGCCCGCTCGGCGCGTACGGCGGCGACGCCCTCTACACCGTGCTCATCCACACGATCATCGTGTTCGCCCTGCCGCGCACCGCGCCGCTCCGGGCCGCGGCCGGGGCGCTGGCCTTCAGCTGGGCGGTCGAGTTCGCCCAGCTCACCCCCGTGCCCGCCGCGCTCTCCGAGGCGAGCACGGTGGCCCGGCTGGTGCTCGGCAGCACGTTCGGCGCGGCCGACCTGGCGGCCTACGCCGCCGGGGCCGCCCTGGCCGCGGCCGTCCACGCGCTCCTGCGCCGCAGGCCCGCCCCCGCTCCGCTGACGAGCGGATAACCTTCGCCCATGCCCGAAGGACACACCATCCACCGCCTGGCCGCCGAGCACCGGCGGGTCTTCGCCGGGCGGGCGATCCGCGCGGAGAGCCCGCAGGGCAGGTTCGCCGCCGGGGCGCGGCAGATCGACGGGCGGGTGCTCCGGGAGGCCGACGCGCACGGCAAGCACCTGCTGCTCGGCTTCGACGACGACCGCTGGCTCCACGTGCACCTCGGCATCTACGGCAAGTACGCCTTCGGCCCGGTGCCCGCCCCCGCCCCCGTCGGCGCGGTACGGCTCCGCCTGACCGGCGCGGACGCCCACGCCGACCTGCGCGGCCCGAACACCTGCGAGTTGCTGGACCCCGTCGACGTCAAGGCGCTGCACGCCCGGCTCGGCCCCGACCCGCTGCGCCCCGACGCCGATCCGGACCTCGCCTGGCGGCGGATCTCACGCAGCCGCACGTCCGTCGCGGCGCTGCTGATGGACCAGTCGGTGGTCGCGGGGGTGGGCAACATCTACCGGGCCGAGGTGCTGTTCCGCCAGGGCATCGCCCCGGCCACGCCCGGCCGTGAGCTGACCCGCGAGCGCTGGGAGGCCGTCTGGGCCGACCTGGCGGCACTGATGGCCGAGGGGGTGCGCGCGGGCCGGATCGACACGGTCCGGGAGGAGCACACGCCCGAGGCGATGGGCCGCCCGCCCCGGGTCGACGACCACGGCGGCGAGGTCTACGTCTACCGGCGCTCGGGCATGCCCTGCCTGGTCTGCGGGACCGAGGTCCGCACCGAGTCGCTGGTCGGCCGCAACCTCTTCTACTGCCCGGGCTGCCAACCTGGCTGACCGGCCCCGTCCGGCGCGCCCCGCGCCGATGCCCGGGGCCGGAGGAGAAGCCGGGGTCGCCCCGGCCTCGCTCAGACGGGATCGGCCGGTGGCGGCTCGACGCAGGGCTGCTCAGAGCAGCCGCAGGACCGCCTCGACCGACTCGCGCCGGGCCGGGAGGAGCGGGAGCCGTACCGACGGGGTGGGGATGAGGCCCCGCGCGTGCAGCACGCCCTTGAGCACGGTGGGGTTGGGCTCGGCGAACACGGCCGCCGCCAGGGCGGACAGGCGGTGGCCGAGCGCGCGGGCGCGGGCGGCGTCGCCGGAGCGCCAGGCCTCGGCGAGCGCGGCGAAGTCGGCGGTGCGCAGGTGGGCGGTGGCGACGATGCCGCCGGGGGCGCCCAGGGCGAGCAGCGCGGAGAGGAACGCGTCGTCGCCGGCCAGCACCGCGAAGTCCTCCGGCGGGTCGGCCAGCAGGGCGACGGTGTCGGCGTCGACGCCGCCGACCGCCTGCTTGACCCCCCGCACCGTGGGCAGCGCGCCGATCTCGCGCAGTGCGGCGGCGCCCGCGGCCTGGCCGGTCCGGTGCGGGACGTTGTAGACGATCAGCGGCACCGGGCTGCGCCGGGACAGCTCGGTGAAGTGGGCCAGCACCCCCGCCTCGCCGGGGCGGACGAAGGACGGCACGGCGACCAGCGCGGCGTCCGCCACCCCGCCGAGGTCGCGCAGGGCCTCGGCGGTGCCGCGGGTGCCGCTCGATCCGGCTCCGACCACCAGCGTCGCCCCCCGCTCCCGGCGGACGCGGGCGCACACCTCCACGACCGCCCGCCGCTCCTTCTCCGTGAGCATGGCGGCCTCGGCGGTGGTGCCGAGCGCGACCAGGCCGCTCGCGCCCCCGTCGAGCACGGCGTGCGCGAGGCCCTCCAGCGCCTCGGCGGCGACCTCGCCGTCGGCGGCGAACGGGGTGATCAGCGGGACGAGGACACCGGAGAACGTCATGGTCCGAGCCTGGCAGCCCACCAGCCTTCAGGTCCAGTTATCCTTCGTTTGGTCGTCCGTTAAGCAACGCTGATCCGTCCCGGCGCGGGCCGTCTCACATCAGCGTGCGGGCGGTCCAGAGCTCGGGGAAGATCTCCCGGCGCATGCTCCGCTCCAGCCAGGTCGTCCCGCTGGATCCGCCCGAGCCGGGCTTGGCGCCCATGGAGCGGCGGACCGCCATCAGGTGGCGGTAGCGCCAGTCGGAGAATTGCTCGGCCAGGTCGGTGAGCGCCTCGGCCAGCGGCGCCAGCGGGCTCGCGTAGACCTCGACCCAGACCGCCTCCACCTGCTGGCTCGGCTGGTACTCGGCCGCGTGGTCGCGCTCGGTCGCCTGGCGCGGAACCGCGAAGCCGTTGCGGGCCAGGAAGGCCAGCACCGAGTCGTAGAGGCTGGGCCGGGCCAGCGCGTCGACGAGCTCGGCGTACGCCTCGGGGTTGCGGCGGTGCGGGCGGATCATGGCCTCGGACTTGATGCCGAGCAGGAACTCCACGTGCCGGTAGTACGCCGACTGGAAGCCGGACGCCTCGCCGAGCGCGTCGCGGAACTGGTTGAACTGCGCCGGGGTGAGCCAGCTCAGCGAGGACCAGGCCGCGTTGAGCGCCTCGAAGTGCCGGACGCTGCGCTTGACCGTCGTGATCGCGGCCGCGGCGTCGTCGTCGTCCAGCTGCCGCTGGGCCAGCCGCCACTCCGAGCGGAGCAGCCCGAAGTACAGCTCCATCACCTGCGTGGTAACCAGGAACGCGAGCTCCTCCGGCGCGTCGGTGACGGTGCGCTGGAGCCGGTGCAGCACCGCGGTGCCCACGTAGTCGTCGTACGGCGTGGCGGAGTCGAATCCGAGCGTGGGCAGCCCCTCGTTCTCGGCGGCCCGCTCGGCCCGCTCCCGCTCGGTGCGCTGCTTGATGCTGTTCACTTCTCCCCCTCTTACGGTCTCCCTTCCATCCTGTCCCACTCCCTCGAATACTGAAATAACATGATAAAGGCGATCGAATGGTTTACTTTTGGATCGGAAGGCCGTACCGCCGCTCCGGTTTGCGGATGACGGAGCGTGACAGTGGACGCGATGGACTGGGCACTCCTGGCTGAGCTGCAGAAAGACGCCCGGCTCTCCTACAGCGAGCTCTCCCGCCGGGTCCATCTGTCCGCTCCGGCCGTGGCCGAGCGGGTGCGGCGGATGGAGGAGTCCGGAGTGATCACCGGCTACCACGCCCGGGTGGACCCGGCCCGGGCCGGGCGCGCGGTGGCGGCGCTGATCAGGATGTCGTGCTACGGGCCGCGGTGCGTGCTCCGCGACGAGCAGGCGCTGGCCTGGCCGGAGATCCTGGAGGTGCACCGGGTGACCGGGGAGACGTGCTGCCTGATGCGGGTGTCGGCCGCCTCGATGACGGCCTTCGAGGAGCTGATCGACCGGCTGGCGCCGTACGGTCACCCGTCGAGCATGATGGTGCTCTCCAGCCCGGTGCCCTGGCGCCCGCTCTCCCCCTGAACGTCCGCGTCACCGTCCTTCCGGCGGACCCTCGGAACCTCGCAGGACCCGGCCGGTGATCATCTCCGCGGTGGTGCGCCAGATCGGCGATGCGGGGTCGATCACGTCGAAGTGGTCGCCGGCCGCCTCCAGGTACGTCACGTCGTCGCCCGCGGCGCGGGCGGCCCTCGCGTAGCGGCGGCCCAGGTCGACCAGGTCGAGGTCGTCCCCGTCGCCTTGGACGACGAGCTGCGGGACCTGCAGCGGGAGGCGCTCCAGCGGGCTGGAGCGGGCGTAGACCTCGGGCGCCTCGTCGGCCGGGCCGCCCAGGGCGGCGGCGACCGCGCCCCCGCTGAGCCGGCGACGGTCGCCCTCCACCAGGTCGAGCACCCCCGCCAGGGAGACCGCCAGCGCGACCCGGCCGTCGTCGGCCGCCGCGCGCAGGGCGAGCTGGCCGCCCGCGGAGTGGCCGATCACCACGACCGGCCCCCGCGCGCCCTCCGCCGCCAGGGCGAGCCCCGCCGCCACGTCCGCGGTCGTCGCGGCCCAGCCGTGCAGGTCGGGGCGGCGGTACTCGAGGTTCCAGGTCTCGAGGCCGCGCCCGGCCAGGTCGGCGCAGAGCGCGTCCATCAGGTCCGCGCCCCAGACCGACCGCCAGTAGCCACCGTGCAGCACCACCGCCACCGGGACCGGCTCCCGCGGACCGCCCTGCCGCTCTCCTCCCGCTCCTCCCGGACCGCTCCGCGGGCCGCCCTTCGGGTCGTCCCTCGAGCCCCTCCACCGATCACCTCCCGAGCCGCTCCACCGGTCACCCCCCGGGCCGCCCTGCCGGTCACCTCGCGGGCCGTCCCCCGACTCGTCCGGTGACCCGTGCGGCCGCCGTACCTCCGCCCACTGGTCGGGGTGCGCGCCGTAGGCGACCCGGCGGACGGGCCGGCGCAGCCGGTGCACGGCGTGGCGGATCGCCCAGGCCAGTCCCCAAACCCCGCGCCCGTGCAGGTGCCCCGGGCCCGCCGGCTCCGCCACCCGGTGGAGGTCCAGCCAGACGGCGCGGGGGTGCCGGGCGATGAGGGCTCGCGCCTCGGGGTCGGGCCCGGGCAGGACGACCAGGGGACCGGAGGACTCCAGGACCGCGGCCTCCAGCTCGGCGGGCCCGGGGAGCACCGTCACGGCCCCTCGCACACCCAGGGAGGCGAACTCCCGGTCGGCGACCTCGGCGAGCAGCCGGAGGTCGGCGACCAGGCCCGGACCGGCGAGTACGCGGACGTCAGCGACATCAACAGCATTCGTGATATCCGCGATATCCGCGGTATGCGAGGACATCCGCCCATTGTCCTCCATCCACCCGCGCCCCCTCCGTCCACGGCGCCGGACGGCAGGCGGGCCTCGTCCGTGAGCGCGAGGCGGGCACCGACGCCCCGATTGGGAACCGGCAGGCGCCCTCGGTCAGGTGCCGGTGGTCACCGGTCCGGCGCGAACGCCCGGACCAGGAGCTCCTCGGCGTCGCCGAGATAGGACTCCAGCGCGCGCCCGGCCTCCTCCGCCCGTCCGGCCTCCAGCAGCTCCAGCAGCTCCAGGTTCCGGGCCACGAACGGCTCGTGGAAGTCGCGGGGGTTGTCCATGACGTGGAACACCAGGCGCAGCTCGGCCAGGAGCTGGCGCATGGCCTCGTCCAGCCGGGGGCTGCCGTTCAGCGCGGCCAGGGCCTGGTGGAAGCGGATGTTGGCGGTGCCCACGTCCTGCCAGCGGCCCTCCTCGGCGGCGCGGGCCGCGTCGGCGACGGCCCGCCGGACCGCGGCGAACCTCTCCGGCGGGGCTCCGGCGCTGTGCCGTACGGCGGCGCCCTCGATCACCCGGCGCACCCGGTAGAGGTCGGCCACGTCCTCGGCCGAGAGCACCCGCACGAACACCCCGCGGTTGAGCCGGTGCTCCAGCAGGCGCTCGTGGCCGAGCAGCCGGAAGGCCTCGCGCAGGGTGTTGCGGGAGACCCCGAGGGCCGTCCCGATGGCCTCCTCCGACAGGCGCCGGCCCGGCGCGAAGAGCCCTTCGGCGATCCGCTCGCGCAGGATGTCGGCGACCCGCTCGGCGGTGCTGCTGCGCCCCAGGCGGTCGCGGTCGTGCTCGAGTTCGGCGACGGCGTCGTTCACGGCCCCACAGAATCATCGAGCAAGCCTATTGTCGAATTGTTGAACGATCCTTATGTTGAATTTAATCCCCCAGCGTAAGGAGCGAGCGCGATGGCAGGCTCCCAGACCCGGCGGGTCGTCCTCGCCGGACTGATCGGCACCTCCCTGGAGTGGTACGACTTCTTCCTGTACGGCTCGGCCGCGGCCCTGGTCTTCAACAAGCTCTTCTTCCCCACCTTCGAACCTCTCACCGGCACGCTGCTGGCGCTGCTCACCTACGCCATCGGGTTCGTCGCCCGCCCCCTGGGCGGCATCGTCTTCGGCCACTTCGGCGACCGCGCCGGCCGCAAGAACGTGCTGGTGGCCACCCTGCTGCTGATGGGCATCGCGACCTTCCTCATCGGCCTGCTGCCCACCTACGCCACGCTCGGCGTCGCCGCGCCGCTGCTCCTGGTCGCCCTGCGCTTCCTGCAGGGTCTGGGCCTGGGCGGCGAGTGGGGCGGGGCCGTGCTCATGTCCATCGAGCACGGCGACCCCGGGCGCCGCGGCTTCAACGCGAGCTGGCCGCAGGCCGGCGTGCCCGCCGGGAACCTGCTGGCGGCCGGCGTGCTCGGGATCATGTCCGCGGCGCTGCCGGAGGAGGCGTTCCTGTCCTGGGGCTGGCGGGTGCCGTTCCTGCTGTCCGGCCTGCTCGTGGCCGTGGGCCTGTGGATCAGGCTCCGGATCGTGGAGTCGCCGCTCTTCGCCGAGGTGGAGCAGAGCGGGCAGAAGGCGAAGATGCCGCTGCTGGAGGTCCTGCGCACCCACCCCCGGGCGCTGGCCTCGGCCTTCTGCGCGCGCATCGGGGTGGACGTCGCCTTCTACACCTTCGTCACCTACAGCCTCTCCTACGTCAGCGGCACCCTGAAGCTGGACCGCGGGGTGGCGCTGAACGCGGTGC
Organism: Planomonospora parontospora; assembly: GCA_014647935.1. GTDB lineage: Bacteria > Actinomycetota > Actinomycetes > Streptosporangiales > Streptosporangiaceae > Planomonospora > Planomonospora parontospora. The sequence continues at coordinate 25,972 of BMQD01000030.1, read as the reverse complement.
TGATCGGCTCGGCCGTCCAGCTCTTCCTCATCCCCCTGTTCGGCGCCCTGTCGGACCGGGTGGGCAGGCGCCCGGTCTACCTGGCGGGCACGGCCGCCACCGCGCTGTGGGTGTTCGCCTTCTTCCCGCTGCTGGACAGCAGGTCCTTCCCGGTGATCGCGCTCGCCTCGATCGTGGCGCTGGCCTGCCACGCCGCGATGTACGGCCCGCAGGCGGCGTTCATCGCCGAGCTGTTCAGCACCCGGCTGCGCTACAGCGGCGCCTCGATGGGCTACCAGGTCGCCGGGATCTTCGGCGGCGCGCTGGCCCCGATCGTCGCCCTGGAGCTGCTCGGCAGGTTCCAGACCACGGTGGCGATCTCCCTCTACGTGGTCGCGGCCCTCGCCGTCACCGCCGCCGGCCTGCTGATCGCTCCGGAGAGCGCTTCCCAGGCCACCCGGGTGCCGCCCGCGACGAATCGCGCCGAAATCGGGAAATGATCCCGACCGGAATCATCTCTAGCCGCGGGACGCGTGAGACGTTAGCGTCTGCGCATGCGCCCTGTTGAGATCTCCGGCAAGAGACTCGGACTGAGGGAAGTGACGCCCGCCGACGTGGACGCGCTGCACGCCGTGTACGGCGATCCGGCGACCACCGAGCATCTGCCGTTCGACCCCCGCACCAGGGGGGAGGTCGAGGAGATCGTCGCCGAGGCGATCGAGTCCGCGGGCGGGGAGCCCCGGCGGCTCTACGTCCTGGCGGTGACCGACCTGGACGGCGGCGAGGTCATCGGCGTCGCCCGGCTGCACATCGAGGCCGACCACCCGCACAGCGCGGAGATCGGCCTCGGGCTCCGTCCCGACCACTGGGGGCGGGGGATCGGCACCGACCTGATCAGGCTGCTGCTGACGTTCGGCTTCAAGCACCTGCGCCTGCACCGCATCTGGGGCGCCCGCTCCCCCGCCAACACCGCCGCCCAGCTCGCGATGCTGGTCGCCGGGATGGTCGAGGAGGGCAGGATCCGGCACCACGTGCGGGTCAACGGCTCCTGGCGCGACTCCATCGTGCACTCGGCGCTGGAGGACGAGTGGGAGGGCCAGCGCGACACCTGACCGCTCCGGGCGCGCCCCCGGCGGTCCCGCGAAGGCGCCGCGGGGCACCGTGGCGGGCAGTGGCGGGCACTGCGACGGGCACTGCGACGGGCACCCGTGGCGGGCACCGCGGGAGGGCTGGAGGGGCGCGGTGTGGGTGCCTCCTCCGGCGTCCCGGCAGGTTGTGACGGAATCGCTGCCGTTTTCCGGCGACGGAGCGACCGAAATGGCCCTAGAGTTCGCGCGTGTGAGTGAGAGTTCCAGCCTCCCCGTGCGCGGACGCGCCGCCCGGCCCTCCGGCCGGCACCGCAGGCCCGTGCCTTCCCAGCTCCCGCCCGAGGCCCCCGCGCTCGTGCTGGCCGTACCCGGCGACGCGTCCGGTGCCGCCGCCGAGCTCGCCGCCACCGTCCGGGTCGACAACCCGCAGATCGAGGTCCGCCTGGCCGGTCTCGGCGAGGACGGCAAGGAGCTGACCTCCGAACTGGAGGCCGCCGCCCGCTCCAGGCCCGAGGACGGCGTGGCCGCCATCGTGGTGCCCCTGCTGACCGGGCCGCACCCCGTCGCCGACCGGATGATCGCCGAGGCGGTGGCGGAGAGCGGGGCGACCGTGACGGTCACCGAGCACCTCGGCCCGCACCCGCTGCTCGCCGAGGCCCTGCACATCCGGCTCGCCGAGAAGGACCTCGCCAGGCCCGACCGGGTGCGGCTGCTCAATGTCTCCAGCCCGGTCGACGCGGTCGTCCTGGCCACGGTCGGCGGGGACCGGGGGGCGGTGGAGGCGCAGCCGACGGCCGTGCTGCTGGCCTCCCGGCTGACCCTCCCCGTGCTGGTCGCCTCCCTGGACGGCGCCCCCTCCGTCGCCGACGCGGCCGAGCGGCTGCGCGGCATCGGCGCCGGGCGCATCGCCCTGTCCCCCTGCCTGATCGGTCCCGAGGCCGCCCCCGGTCTCGCGGACGCGGCGGCCGGGGACGCCGGGATCGAGTGCGCCGCCCTGCTGGGCTCGCACGGGCTCATCGCCGACCTGGCGGCCCGCGCCTACGGAAGCGTGCTCGCCGAGGCGTAGGGCTCCCGGGCGCGCCCGCGGCGGACGGAGGTCCCCACGGGCGCGCCCCGCCCGCGGTACGGATTCCGGCGGCCCGGCGGACACGGCCCCGCGGTACGGATTCCGGCGGCCCGGCGGACACGGCCCCGCGGTACGGATTCCGGCGGATACGGCCGCCGTGGCCCGTGCGCCCTTCCGCGGGTGCGCCCCGACCGGTTCCGGTCGCGATCTCTCCGCCATGATTCCGGCATGACACGCGAACACCGCTACCGGCTCACCGTCACCTGGACCGGGAACCGCGGCGAGGGCACCGTGAGCTACCGCGGCTACGGCCGGGAGCACGAGGTCTCCGCCCCTGGCAAGGAACCGCTGGCCGGCTCGTCCGACCCCGCCTTCCGGGGCGACCCCGCCCGCTGGAATCCCGAGGAACTGCTCGTCGCCTCGCTCTCCCAGTGCCACATGCTCTGGTACCTGCACCTGTGCACGGTCAACGGCGTCGTGGTGACCGGCTACACGGACGAGCCGGAGGGCGTCATGCTGGAGGACGGCAACGGCTCGGGGCGGTTCACCGAGGTCGTGCTCCGGCCGGCCGTGACCGTCGCCTCCGCCGAGATGGCGGCCACGGCCGAGCGCCTGCACGGCGAGGTCCACGAATACTGCTTCATCGCCCGCTCGGTGAACTTCCCCGTCAGGCCCGAGCCCGTGATCGGGTTCTGACCCCCTTCGGACCTGTCAGGGCACGAGCGACCGGTAGAGCTCCATCGTCCGCTCGGCGATCCGGGCCCAGGAGAAGTGCTCCACGGCCCGGATCCGCCCGGCCCGGCCCAGCTCGGCGGCGAGCGCCGGGTCGGCCAGCAGCCGGTTGACCCGCGCGGCGAGGTCGGCGGCGAACCGGGCCGGGTCGTCCGGCGTGCCGTCCGCGGCGGTCTGCTCGATCGGGACCAGCAGCCCGGTCGAGCCGTCGGCCACGACCTCGGGGATGCCGCCGGTGGCGGTGGCGACCACGGCGGTCTCGCACGCCATGGCCTCCAGGTTCACGATGCCCATGGGCTCGTAGACCGAGGGGCAGACGAACACGGCGGCGTGGGTGAGGATCTGGATCACCTCGGGGCGCGGGAGCATCTCCGAGATCCAGACGACCCCGGCCCGGTCCCGCTCCAGCTCCCGGACGAGGCCGGTCACCTCGGCGGAGATCTCGGGTGTGTCGGGGGCGCCCGCGCAGAGCACCAGCTGGGCGTCGGGGTGCAGGTCCCGGGCCGCGTGCAGCAGGTGGACCAGGCCCTTCTGCCGGGTGATCCGCCCGACGAACACAACGTACGGCCGACCGGCGTCGATGCCGTGCTTCTTCAGCACTTCGGTGCCGGGGTCCGGGGCGTACTCGTCGGTGTCGATGCCGTTGTGGATCACCGAGACCCGCGCCGGGTCGATCTCCGGGTAGCAGGCGAGCACGTCCCGGCGCATGCCCTCCGAGACCGCGATGATCGCGTCGGCCGCGGCCAGGGAGGTCCGCTCGGCCCACGACGAGAGGGTGTACCCCCCGCCGAGCTGCTCGGCCTTCCACGGCCGGAGCGGCTCCAGGCTGTGGGTGGTCGCCACGTGCGGCGTGCCGTACAGCAGCTTGGCCACGTGGCCGGCGAAGTTGGCGTACCACGTGTGGCTGTGCACGAGGTCGGCGCCCTCGCACCCCGCGGCCATCTCCAGATCCACCCCGAGCACCTGCAGCGCGGCGTTGGCCGCCTCCAGGCCGCCGGGGACCCGGTAGGCGTCGGTCCCGGGCTCGGTCCGCGGGGCCCCGAAGCAGCGGACGCGGGTGTCGGCCAGCGCCCTCAGCTCCCTGGCGAGGTACTCGACGTGCACTCCGGCACCGCCGTAGACCTCCGGCGGGTACTCGCGGCTCAGTAGATCGACTCGCATGGTCACACCCTAGTGTTTCATCCCCCTTCGTCAGGTTAAGGTCCTGGGTATGAGAGTCCTCGCGATCGTGCTCGCCGGTGGTGAAGGCAAGCGGCTCATGCCGTTGACTGCGGACCGGGCCAAACCGGCGGTGCCGTTCGGAGGGATCTACCGGCTGATCGACTTCGTGCTGTCGAACCTGGCCAACGGTCACTACCTGAAGATCGTCGTGCTGACGCAGTACAAGAACCACAGCCTCGACCGGCACATCTCACGCACCTGGCGCCTGTCGGCGATGCTCGGCAACTACGTCACCCCGGTCCCGGCGCAGCAGCGGCTCGGGCCGCACTGGTTCTCCGGGTCGGCCGACGCGCTGTTCCAGAACCTGAACCTGGTCTACGACGAGATGCCCGAGCACGTCATCGTGTTCGGCGCCGACCACATCTACCGGATGGACCCCCGGCAGATGGTGGAGCAGCACATCGACTCCGGCGCGGACGTGACCGTGGCGGCGATCCGGCAGCCCCTGTCGCTGGCCGACCAGTTCGGGGTGATCGAGACCGATCCGGCGGGGCGGCGGATCACCGCGTTCCGCGAGAAGCCCACCGACGCCGTGGGCCTGCCGGACGCGCCCGACCAGGTCTACGCCTCGATGGGCAACTACGTCTTCCGGACCCAGGCGATGATCGACGCGCTCCGCGAGGATGCGCTCGACCCCACCAGCAAGCACGACCTCGGCGGGAACATCATCCCGATGATGGTCAAGAGCGGCAGCGCCGAGGTCTACGACTTCGCCGACAACGTCGTGCCCGGCTCGACCGAGCGCGACCGCGGCTACTGGCGCGACGTGGGGACGCTGGACGCCTACTACGAGGCGCACATGGACCTCATCTCGGCGCACCCGTTCTTCAACCTCTACAACGACCGTTGGCCGATCTACACCGGCCACGACCCGCTCCCCCCGGCGAAGTTCGTGCACAACGACGGCGACCGGGTCGGCCGGGCGATCGACTCGCTGGTCTCCTCCGGGGTGATCGTCTCCGGCGGTCTGGCCGAGAGGTCCGTCCTCTCCCCCGGCGTGGTGCTGCACTCCCACTCAGTGGTCGAGGACTCCGTGCTGATGGGCAACGTGAAGGTGGGCAGGGGCGCGATCGTGCGCAAGGCCATCATCGACAAGAACGTGGTCATCCCGGACGGCGCCCGGATCGGTTTCGACCTGGAGCACGACCGCTCCCGTTTCGCGGTCACCGGCAGCGGCGTCGTGGTCATCGGCAAGAACGAGATCGTCGACCGGTAGGATCCGCCGCCGCCCCGGTGCCCGCAGCCGGGATCCCGGTTCCCCGGACGCCGGGGAACCAGGACCCGTTCCGGCTCGCCGCCGGGTGTGAGGTGCGGTCCGCGCCCGGCTCATCGCCGGGAGGACCCGCTACGGACGGGCCGGTTCCCTCTTCTCCGGCAGCCGCTCCAGGATCGCCTGGAACATGGCGGCGTTGGACTTGGCCAGCGCATCGACCCGGCCGTTCAGCTCCCCCACCTGGGCGCTCAGCTCGTCGATCCGTCCGCTCAACCGCTCGTCAAGCTCGTCGATGCGTCCGCTCAGTCGCTTGTCCAGCCCGTCGATCCGCTTGTCCAGCCCGTCGATGCGCTTGTCCAGCCCGTCCATCCGGTCGGTCAGACGCTTGTCGAGGTCGTAGACCTGGCCGAGCAGCAGGTCGAACCGGCGCTCCACCCGGTCCATCCGGCCGATGGCCCCGCCGATCTGCTCGCCCAGGATCTTGACGTCGTCCCTGGTCCGCCCGACCGCCTGCTCGACACCGACGAGCCGGTGGTGCATCTCCTCGATCATGCCGTAGGCGGGGTCCACCGCCTGGTGGGCGTGCTGCAGCGACCGCTGTCTGCACCTCATGCCGAATTCCATGATGTCCCGCTCCAAATGGGTGACCCGTTCCTCGATCGTGGGCGTCGTGGTCATGGGGGAAGTCCTCCGGATGTGATTCCGCAGCGTAGCCGAAGCCCGCCGGCGAGGCCGGGGATGGGGGAGGCCTCGCGGGATGCAGTTTTGGAGATCTCGGCGTGCGTTCACCGGGAAACAGTGAAACTGAAATACCTCAGATTCGACAATCGCATCAAATCGTTCCGCCCGCGTTTGAACGAAACCCCACCCGGAGGGAGAAAACCCATACTTTCCTTGAGCAGATGACCGGAAATATTCTCCTTCGCGAACGGAAGTGCGCTTCGCACCGGGACCGCCCGTCATCGACCCCAGGTGAAGCGGGGCGGGCGGCGCTCCAGGAAGGCCGCGACGCCCTCGGCCAGCTCCTCCCGGGATGCCTTCTGCCAGGCGCGGAAGGCATCCTCCCCCGCCCGGCCGTCCACGATCTCCTTGCCGGCCGCCAGGGTGAGCTGCGACCGCCCGGCCATCGTACGGGCCAGGCCGTACACCCGGCCCGCCAGCTCCCCGGCCGGCAGGACCTCGTCGACCAGGCCGATGCGCAGCGCCCGCCCGGCGTCGACCAGGTCGGCGGTGTAGAGCAGCGACTTGGCCGCGGAGGGGCCGACGTGGTCGACCAGGCGGCGGGTGGAGGAGAGGGGGTAGACGATGCCGAGCTTGGCCGGGGTGATTCCGAAGCGGGCGCCGTCGGCGGCCAGGCGGAGGTCGCAGGCGAGCGCGAGCTGGCAGCCGCCGCCCACGCAGAAGCCCTCGATCATCGCGATCACCGGTTTGGGGAACCTGGTCAGCGCCCGCTCCGCGGTGACGGTCAGGCCGGTGTCATCGCCGTCCTCGGACAGCTCGGCGATCTCGGAGATGTCCGCGCCGGAGCAGAAGGTCCCGCCCGCTCCGGTGAGCACGAGCACCCGTACGGCCGGGTCCGCCGCGAGCGGCTCCAGGATGCCGGGCAGCGCCCGCCACATGTCCGCGCTCATCGCGTTGCGCTTGTCCGGTCGGTCGATCGTGAGCGTGGCGACGTGCTCGGCGGGTGCGCCGAGGGTCAGCCGGAAGCCGTTGCAGATCCGCACGGGGTAGATTCTCCCGGGAGCTCTGTTCGATCATGCGGCCGGACCCCGCTCCCCCCGGACGCCCGAAGCTGTGAGGCCGAATGTTCGGAATCATCCGCCCGTGCGGCGAGCACACCTGCCCGTCGCTGCGCCGCGCGTGGGCGGCCCACCTGTGCGGGCTCTGCCTGACCCTGCGCGACGGGCAGGGTCAGACGGCGCGGCTGGCCGCCAACTACGACGGCCTGATCGTCTCGGTGCTCACCGAGGCGCAGCTGCCGTCGGCCTCCCCGCACCGGAAGGCGGGCCCGTGCCCGCTGCGCGGGTTCCGGTCCGCCGACGTGGTGGACGCCCGGGCGCAGGGGGCCCGGCTGGCGGCCTCGGTCTCGCTCGTGCTGGCCGCGGGCAGGATCCGCGACCACGTCGCCGACGGCGACTCCACTCCCGCCACCGCGCCGGTTCGCGGCCTGGTCGCCGCCCGCTGGGCTTCGGCCGGGGCCCGGATGGGGGCCGGGATCGGATTCGACACCGCCGTCCTGGACGCCGCCGTGGAGCGGCAGCTCGCGCTGGAGCGCCGTGCGGCGGTCCCGGCCCGGACGCCGGGTGTCACGCTGCTCGATCTGACCGGTCCCGCCGAGGAGGCCGTGGCGGCCGCCTTCGCGCACACGGCGGTGCTCGCGGGAAGGCCGGGCAACGCCGAGGCGCTGGCCGAGGCGGGCAGGTTCTTCGGCCGGATCGCCCACCTGCTGGACGCGGTGGAGGACCGCGAGGAGGACGACGCCCGGGGGGCGTTCAACCCGCTGACCGCCACCGGGACCTCCCGCGAGGAGGCCCGGCGGCTCTGCGACGACGCCGCCCGCGGCCTGGCCCTGGCCCTGCGGGAGGTGGAGCTGGAGGACCGCCACCTGGCCGAGGTGCTGCTCGGCACCGAGGTGCGGCGGGCGGTGGAGCGGGCGTTCGGCGCCTCCGCGTCCTCGGCCTCGTACGAACGGCCGGGGTTCGTGCGCAGGTCCGCGGCCGGGGTGGCGACCTTCCTCACCTGCGGGATGTGGCGGCCCCGGTGGAGCAGGAAGCGGGGCCGCCCGGGCGACGAGCGCTGCTACCTGCGCGAGTGCGACTGCTCCGGCGGCTGTTGCGACTGCTGCTGCTGTGACTGCAGTCCCTGAGACCGCGGTTCCGAGACCGCTTTCGACGGAGGACGGAGAGACCGAATGCGGCTGAACCGGCCCTTCCGCCGGCTGAACCCGGCCGAGCGGCGGCTCTGGGACGCCTACCAGACGGGCGCCTGGGTGGACCTGCGCTCCGGCGATCCGGAGGCCGACGACCCGGCGAACGGGGAGTGCTGGGGGCCGGAGCGGACGGTCCGGGCGGAGGTCGTCGCGGCGCTGCTGCTCGGCGCACGGGAGCCGGAGCCGGGCGCGACCCCCGGCCTGCGGCTGGCCGGGGCCCGGATCACCGGGAACCTGGACCTGTCGGACGGCGCCGTCGGGGCCAAGCTCCACCTGCTCAACTGCCACCTGTCCGGGACGGTCGACATCAGCGACGCGAAGACCCAGGGCCTGCGTTTCCGCGGCTGCGAACTGGGCCGGGTCCGGGCGGCGCGCAGCACCGTCGACGGGCTGCTTGACTTCGACGGCTCGTCCCTGCGGGGCCTGCGGATGGACAACGCCCACATCACCGGCCAGCTCCGGCTCGCCAGGGCTCGGGTGAGCCCTCCGGACGCGGCCGACCCCGACCTGATGCGGTTCATGGAGGACGTCAGGAGGCCGTACAGCGAGGCCGAGCGGCGGGAGCGCGGCCTGGAGGACGGGCACCGCTGGGCCGTGTGGGCCGGCGGCGCGGTCGTGGACGGCGGCGCGTTCCTGCGGGGCCTGCGGGCCACCGGCGGGCTGCGCATGGTGGGCGCCAGATTCAACGGCGGCCTCTACCTGCAGGAGGCGTCGATCACCGCCACCCGGCACTCCGCTCTCCCTGCCACCGGGCCCGAGCCCGGGCCCTCGACCGCGACCGCGACCGCGACCGCGACCGCGACCGCCGAGCCTACGGCCGCCGAGCCGTACGGCTACTCCGGCTTCCGGGAGAGCCCGGCCACGTCGTACGCCGTCTACGCCGACTTCCTGGAGTCCTCCGCGGCGGAGTTCAGCGCGGGGTTCACCGCCGTGGGCACCGTGCGGCTGCGCGGGGCGCGGATCAACGGCGTGCTCTCGTTCGACCGGGCGACGCTGGAGGCGCCCGACCGGTCCCTGCACCTGAGCCACATGCAGGTGGACGAGCTGATCCTCAAGCCGTCGGCGATCGAGGGCGAGGCCAATCTCGGCTACTCGCGGATCGGCGTGCTGCTGGACCACCCCGCTGCCTACCCCGACCGGGTCCAGCTCAACGGGCTGACCTACGAGGCGCTGCGCGGCCCGTGGACCGTGGCCGAGCGGCTCTCGTGGGTCGGCCGGGACCCGGGCGGCTACCGGCCGCAGCCGTACGAGCAGCTGGCCGCCTGGTACCGGCGGATCGGCCACGAGCCGGACGCCCGCCGGGTGCTGCTGGCCAAGCAGCGCGAGCACCGCGGCACGCTCAGGCCCACCGGCCGGTTCTGGGGCCGCCTGCTCGACGTCGCCGTCGGGTACGGCTACCGCCCCTGGCTGGCCGGGCTGTGGGCGGTGGTGCTGCTGGCCGCGGGCACGGCGGTCTTCTCGTCCGTGCAGCCGGTGAAGATCGACCCGGACCACGTCCGGCACTTCAACGCCTTCGTCTACACGCTGGACCTGCTGGTCCCGGTGAGCGTCTTCGAGCAGCGCGGGGCCTGGGAGCCGGTGGGCTGGACCCGGTGGCTCGCCTGGACGCTGGTGGCCTCCGGATGGATCCTGGCCACCGCCCTGATCGCCGGAGCCGCCCGGGTGCTCCGACCGTCGAACTCCCCGTGAGGGTCCCGGATCCCCGCGACCCCCGGTGAGGGCTTCCGGTCCCGCGTGCGGGCGCGGCCTTCGAGGCTGCGCGCCCGCACGCGCGGGGATCCGCGGCGGGGCTCAGCGCCGCCCGACCCGACCGCGCAGGGAGAGGTCCCCGGAGGCGACGTCGAGCACGTTGCTCACCCGCAGCAGCGGATCGTGCAGATCGGCGTTGATCCGCAGCGCGGCGGTGACGCCGTCGTAGGCGAAGTCCTTCGGGAAGCCCAGGTCCGCCAGGGGAACGCGGATCCGCACCGTGTGGGCGTCCAGCCGCGTCGGGTAGGGCGGGCTGTCGAGGTAGAGCGGCACCCCGGGCCAGGTGCGGGGCAGGTCCGGCTTCTCGCCCTCGGCGATGTCGCGCACCTTCAGCGCTCCGTCGGGGCGGGTGGTGTCGGGGACGAGGACCACCCAGTGGCTGTGCCAGCGGGCGCCGTCGTCGTCGGTGCGGCCGTTGCGGTCCTCGTCGTAGCCGGGGGTGTCGTCGAAGTCGGGGTGGGAGGTCGCGGCGAGCGCCAGGGTGCCGCTGCCGGCGGTGAACCCGACCGCGGAGGGGTCGAGCGAGGTGGGCCAGACGTAGCTGAGCACCTCGCTGCCGGCGAAGGACCCGTGCCGCTCGGGCCGTACGGAACCGGCGCGGCCGCGCACCTGCTCGGTGAAGACGAGATGGCGTCCGTCGCGCCGCACGCTGGTGCGGACGAGGTCGAAGGCGGACGGGCGGGCGTCGCCGCGCGGTGAGCGGATGCCGCCCTGCTCCGCGGCGTGCCGGTGGCCCTTCCCGTCCGGATGGCCCTTCCCGCCCGGGTGGGCGGCCGCAGGCGTGGCGAGCAGGCCTGCGGCGAGCAGGCCGAGGGCCGTCGCGACGGTGAGGCGGCGCCCCCGGATCTCGATTCGGGACATGGTGACCCTCTCTTTCTTTCGGAGTCCTAAGCTTCGGACTCCGAAGTAAATTAGAAGAGCGGGGAGGTGCTGTCAACCTCTATGCTTAGGACTCCTGACGAATGGAGGAGCGGTGCAGCAGGAAGGACCGCTACCGGCCGACACGGCCGCACCGACGGTCGCCGACGGCGCCGACCTGGACCGCCGGCTGGCCGCGGCGCTGGAGCGGACCGGGCACGCGGTGCGCACCCTGCTGTGGCGGCAGGCCTACGCCAACGGGCTGAGCCCGATCCAGACCCAGTTGCTGCTGCACCTGTCCGGCGGGGCGCGGCCGCCGCGCTCCAGCGACCTGGCCGCCGAGTTCGACGTCTCGGCCGCCACCATGAGCGAGGCGCTCACGGCGCTGCGCCGCAAGGAGCTCGTCCGGCGGGAACCCGATCCGGGCGACCGGCGCAGCCACGTCCTCCTGCTGACCGACGCCGGCCGGAGACTCGCCGGCGAGCTGGCGCACTGGTCCGATCCCGTCACCACCTGGCTGGGCGGCGCCCCGGAGGCCGACAAGGCCGGCACCCTGCGCTTCCTGCTCGACCTGATCGCCCGCCTCCACGGGACCGGCGTGCTCGCGGTCGCCCGGACCTGCGTGACCTGCCGCTTCTTCGCCCGCGCCGCGCACGACGACCCGGAACTGACGCACCACTGCCGCCTGCTCGACACGCCCTTCGGAGACGCCGCCCTGCGGGTGGACTGCGCCGAGCACCAGCCGGCCGGCGAGGCGTAGGAAAGGCCCTCAGGCGGAGGTCTCGACCCGGAAGCGGGGCAGCGACTCGGGATACTTCTCCCGGACGAACCTCACCAGGTGCTCGCGCATGTCGCACTTGAGGTCCCAGGCGCTGGCGGAGTCGGCGGCGCTCATCAGCGCGCGCAGCTCCACCAGGCCGTTGGGCAGGACGTCGGTGACCTGGAGCACCCAGTCCTTCTGGTCCCACAGGGGGTGCTCGCGCAGCGCGTGGTAGAGCTCGGTGCGCAGCTCGTCCACCGGGACCGACCAGTCGACCCGGAACATCACGTGGCCGATCACCCGGCTGCCGTGCCGGGTCCAGTTCTGGAACGGGTTGGTGGTGAAGTAGGAGACGGGCAGGACCAGCCGGCGCTCGTCCCACAGGCGCAGGACCACGTAGGTGAGGGTCAGCTCCTCGATCCGGCCCCACTCGTTCTCCACCACGACCACGTCGTCCAGCCGGATCGCGTCACTGAAGGCGAGCTGCAGTCCCGCGAGCAGGTTGCCGAGCGTCGACTGGGCCGCGATGCCCGCGACCACGCCCGCGATGCCGGCGGAGGCGAGCAGTCCGGCGCCCAGCGCGCGCATCTGCGGGAAGGTGAAGAGCATCGCGCCCAGCGCGACCACGACGACCACCGCCGAGGCGACCCTGCGGACCAGCGCGATCTGGGTGCGGATGCGCCGGGCCCGCAGGTTGCGCTCGCCCTCGACCTTGAGCAGCCGCTCCAGCACGACGTCGGTGACCGCGTAGGCGGCCTGGATGACCAGCCACGTGATGGAGGCGATCATGGCCAGGCTGAGCAGCCGCTGGATGTTCTGGTTGGCCTCGCCGTCGGCCATGGCGCCCGGCTCGTAGACCGTGTAGGCCGCGACCACGGCCGCCGTGGCGAACGCGGGCCAGGTGCAGCGCCGCACCAGCGGGCCGGCGAGGACCCACTTCTCCCCGATCAGTCGTGAGCGCAGCACCCGCCTCACCACCTCCACGGCCGCGACCGCGGCCAGTACGGCGACCAGCATGATGATCCAGTCCATCACGGACGGCGTCCCCCCTCGTCGACTTTTTACCGGCGAGAGGTTTCCCCTATGGCTGGCCCATAATCAGAAGTCCTCGTCGAATGTGACATTCCCCTCGACAGCCACCTGATACGCAGAAACCCGGCGTTCGAAGAAGTTCGCCAGCTCCTGCACGTCCTGCAGCTCCATGAAGGCGAACGGGTTGGCGGTGCCGTACCGGGCGGGCATGCCGAGCCGGGCCAGGCGCTGGTCGGCCACGTACTCCAGGTAGCCCCGCATCGCCTCGACGCCCATCCCGGGCAGGCCGTCGCCGCACAGGTCGGCGGCGAAGGCCAGCTCGGCCGCGACCGCCTCCTCCATCATCCGGACGACCTGCGCGGCGAGCTCGTCGTCGAAGAGACCGGGCTCCTCGGCGCGCACGGTGTCCACCACGCTGAAGGCGAACTCCATGTGCATGGACTCGTCGCGGAACACCCAGTTCGTCCCGGTGGCCAGGCCGCCGAGCAGGCCGCGGGAGCGGAACCAGTAGACGTAGGCGAAGGCGCCGTAGAAGAACAGGCCCTCGATGCAGGCGGCGAAGCAGATCAGGTTGAGCAGGAAGGCGCGGCGGTCCTGGCTCGTCTCCAGCCGGTCCAGCCCGCCGAGCGAGTCGATCCAGCGGAAGCAGAACTCGGCCTTGTCCCTGATCGACGGGATGTGCTCGACCGCGGCGAAGGCCTTGACCCGCTCGTCGTGGTCGGGCAGGTAGGTGTCGAGCAGCGTCAGGTAGAACTGGACGTGCACGGCCTCCTCGAACAGCTGGCGGCTGAGGTAGAGCCGGGCCTCGGGGGCGTTGACGTGCTGGTAGAGGTTGAGGACCAGGTTGTTGGCCACGATCGAGTCGCCGGTGGCGAAGAACGCCACGAGCCGGTTGATCAGGTGGCGCTCCTGGTCCGTCATCTTCGCCAGGTCGGCGAGGTCGGAGTTCAGGTCCACCTCCTCCACCGTCCAGGTGTTGCGGATGGCGGCCCGGTAGCGCTCGTAGAAGTCCGGGTAGCGCATGGGCCGCAGGGTCAGGTCCATGCCGGGGTCGAGCAGCATGCTGGATGTCTCCGTGTCGTCGTCGGTCGTGCGTGAGGTCGTGCGTGAGGTCGCGGATCGCGGGTCGGGCCGTGGAACGCGCCGGGCCGTGGAAAGGCGCGGTAGGGCGCGCCGTGCCGCGGCGGGGCGCCGGGCGGCCCTACTGGCAGGCGTCGCAGACCTCGGGGTTCTCCAGGGAGCACGCGACGGCCTCGGGGTCGGCGACCGCGGCGGGCGCGGGCGCGCCCGGGGCGGCGGCCACGGTGGTCTGGGCGATCCGCGTCGCGGGGCGTGAACGCAGGTAGTAGGTGGTCTTCAGGCCCGACTTCCAGGCGTAGGCGTACATCGAGGAGAGCTTGCCGATGGTCGGGGTGGCCATGAAGAGGTTCAGCGACTGCGCCTGGTCGACGTACGGCGTGCGCGCGGCGGCCAAGTCGATCAGCGCCTTCTGCGGCAGCTCCCAGGCGGTCCGGTACAGGACCTTGAGGTCGGCGGGGATCTCCGGGATGTCCTGGACCGAGCCGTCGGCCCGCTTGATCGCGTCCCGGATCCGCTCGTTCCACAGCCCGCGCGCCTGCAGGTCGCGGACCAGATAGCGGTTGACCTGGAGGAACTCGCCCGACAGGGTCTCGCGCTTGAAGACGTTGGAGACCTGCGGCTCGATGCACTCGTAGCAGCCGGCGATGGAGGCGATCGTGGCGGTCGGCGCGATCGCGATCAGCAGGGAGTTGCGCAGGCCGGTCTCCGCGATCCGCTCCCGCAGCGCGGCCCACTCGGGCGAGCGCGCGGCGGACCGGGAGGCCCCGTGACCGCCGCTGCGGCCGTTGCTGTGGCCGTCGCCGTAGTGGTCGGGGTGGAGCACCCCGTCCGCGGCCCGGGTTTCGCCGTAGGAGGGGTGCCGGCCCCGCTCGGCGGCCAGGTCGGCGGAGGTGCCGTAGGCGGCGAGCGCGATCTCCTCGGCGATCCGGGTGGACAGCTCCAGCGCCTCCGGCGAGTCGAACGGCAGGCGCAGCGCGAAGAACACGTCGGCCAGGCCCATCACGCCCAGCCCGATCGGCCGCCACCGGCGGTTGGCCGCCTCGGCCTCGGGCGTCGGGTAGAAGCCCAGGTCGATGGTGCGGTCCAGGAACCGCACGGCGGTGCGGACGGTGCGGCGCAGCCGCTCCCAGTCGACCCCGTCCCCGGCCAGGTGGGCGGCCAGGTTCACCGAGCCGAGGTTGCAGACGGCCGTCTCGGCGTCGCTGGTGACCTCGAGGATCTCGGTGCAGAGGTTGGACAGGTGGATGACGTTCTCGGGGCGGGCGGTCTGGTTGGAGGTGCGGTTGGCCGCGTCCTTGAAGGTCATCCAGCCGTTGCCGGTCTGGGCCAGGGTCCGCATCATCCGGCCGTAGAGGGTCCGGGCCGGGATCCGCCGCACGGCCAGCCCGGCCTCCTCGGCGGCCCGGTAGGCGGCGTCGAAGGCGGCGCCGTACAGGTCGGTGAGGTGCGGGACGTCCTTGGGGTCGAACAGCGACCACTCCTCGTCCGCCTCGACGCGGCGCATGAACTCGTCCGGCACCCAGTTGGCCAGGTTGAGGTTGTGGGTGCGGCGGGCGTCCTCACCGGTGTTGTCGCGCAGTTCCAGGAACTCCTCGACGTCGGCGTGCCAGGTCTCCAGGTAGACGCAGGCGGCGCCCTTGCGCCGGCCGCCCTGGTTGACCGCGGCGACGCTGGAGTCCAGCGTGCGCAGCCACGGCACGATGCCGTTGGAGTGGCCGTTGGTGCCCCGGATCAGCGAGCCCCGCGAGCGCACCCGCGTCCAGGCGATGCCGATCCCCCCGGCGTACTTCGATAGGCGTGCGACCTGCGCGTAGCGCTCGTAGATGGCCTCCAGCTCGTCGCGCGGAGAGTCGAGCAGGAAGCACGACGACAGCTGCGGGCGGCGGGCGCCGGAGTTGAACAGGGTCGGCGAGCTCGGCAGGTAGGACAGCGTGGTCATGAGGCCGTACAGCTCGCCGGCCTCGGCCACCGTCTCCGACAGGCCGCAGGCCACCCGGAGGAAGAAGTGCTGCGGGCGCTCCAGGACCTTGCGGGTCTCCGGGTGGCGCAGCAGGTAGCGGTCGTAGACCGTGCGCAGGCCGAAGTACTCGAACCGGGTCTCCTCGCGGACCAGCGCGTCCAGCTCCGCCGCGTTGGCCGCGACGAACTCCGCCAGCCGGTCGGCGACCAGCCCGGCCGCGTGGGTGGCGGCGACGGACTCCGAGAAGGTCCGGACGCCGTGCTCGGCGGTCTCGTCGGCGATCAGCCCGTCCAGCAGCCCGGCGGCGGTCCTGGAGTTCTCCGGGTCGGTGATCACCCGGGCGGCGGCCTCCTCGATGGCCAGCCGGCGGGTGTCCGGGCCGGCTCCCGCCCCCGGCACGGCGCCGGCCGCCGTACCGGTCACCGCGCCGCCCGCCGCGTCATCCGCCGTGCCGGTCACCGCGTCGCCCGCTGCGTCGATCGCCGCGTCGCCCGCCGCCTCGCCCGCCGTGCCGATCGCGGCCTCTGCCATGGTCTGTGTCACGTGCCACCCCTCGCGCGCTGGAATTCCCCGTGTGTACGGCTCTCGAGGAACGGGCGCGCGTCGGAGGGCGGATCCCGGCCGCAGGAAGGGCATGCGGGAACCGCCTCGTCCGCGGGCCCTCCCTCGAGGCCCTGGACCGCTTGCGTGGCCGGGGACGCCCGAGGGCGGTCCGGAGCGCCCTCGGGCGTCCCGGAGCCCGGTCCGGCTCCCCTTCCACGCGTCACCGGCAGGTCTTCGGACTCACGGGCGTTTTCGTGCGCTTCCTACTGGCCGTCGCTTCCCAGGTCTCCCCAGTGCCTCTGACGGCGGTCGTTCCCGTTCACCGCTGCGGGGCAGTCCCGGAATCGCACCGGGTTCCCTCTTTCCTCGCCCCGCCAGGGGCGAACCAGCAACGAGGAAGATCCTACATCTAGGGGCGGATCGCGCAACCGGCCCTACAATTTGTGTCGGACGAGCCCAGCAGCCCGAGTTCGTAGAGCACTCCCCGGGTGCGCTCGGTCTCGGTGGCGAGCCACTGCCGGAAGTCGTCGCCGCTGAGGTAAACGCGTTCCCAGCCCTGGCGCGCGCACAGTTCCCGCCAGCGCGGGGAGGCGTCGATCCGGTCGCAGAGCGCGACGGCGGCCTCGCGGTCCTCGGCGCTCATCTCCCCCGGGCCGAGCAGCCCGCGCCAGTCGGCGTACTCCAGCCGGACCTCCAGCTCCATGAGCGTCGGCGCCTCGATCCCGTCGATCCGTTCGCGGGAGGAGACCGCCAGCACGCGCAGGCGTCCCGAGGCGAGTCCGGCGGCCAGGGCGCGGGCCGGGGCCAGGATCGCGGCGGCCCATCCGCCGCCGAGCGCCTCGACGGCCTGGTCGGCCCCGGCGTACCCGGTGTACTCGAGGAGGCGGGCGTCCACGCCCAGGCACTTGCCGATCATGCCGTAGAGGACGTGGTCCGGGCCGCCGGCCGCCCGGCCGCCGACCACCAGCCCGGCGGGGTCCCGGCGGAGCCGGGCGGCGAAGTCCTCGAAGGAGCGCAGCCGCGAGTCGGCGGAGACCGCCAGCGCCGCCCACTCGCCGACCAGGCGGGCCAGCGGGGTGGCGGACTCGGCCAGCGGGGCGGCGCCGGACGTCTCCGCCCCGGCGACCATCGGCATCCCGGCCACCAGCAGCCCGCCCTCGCGGGTGAACGGCGCACCGGAGGTCCGCGACGCGGCGAGGGCCGCGAGGGCGGCGGCCCCGGCCCCGCCCGGGTGGTTCTCCACCTCGACCGTCCGGGCCAGTCCGTCGCCGGTCAGCGCCGACGCCAGCGCCCGGGCCACCCGGTCTGCCTCCCGCCCGCGGGCCGCGGGCGCGATGACCGACAACCTCTCCGGCACCGGAGGTCCGGCGCCGTCCGTCGTCCCGCATCCCGCCGCGGCGGCCGCGACCCCCGCGGTGATCCAGAAAAACCGCCTACGGTGCATAGGTGCCCCTTCCCCAGGGTGCCCTTGGCACTCTAGGTTACAGCACCATTACTTTCCGCCACAGAACGGGACGTAGCGGGCGCCGTGTTCCGGCTACTCCACCGTGACGCTCTTGGCCAGGTTCCGGGGCTTGTCCACGTCCCGCTCCAGGGCGACGGCCGCGTGGTAGGCGAAGAGCTGGAGCGGGATGCCCAGCAGGATCGGGTCCAGCTCGACCTCGTTCTTGGGCACGATCAGGCAGTCGTCGGCCAGCTTGGGGTCGGCGACGCGGTGGCCGACCATCAGCACCCGTCCGCCGCGCGCCCGGATCTCCCCCAGGGTGGTGAGGTTCTTGTCCAGCAGCTCGTCGTCGGGGACGATCGCCACGGTCGGCATCTCCGGGCCGATCAGCGCCAGCGGGCCGTGCTTGAGCTCGCTGGCCGGGTAGGCCTCGGCGTGCACGTAGGAGATCTCCTTGAGCTTCTGCGCGCCCTCGCGCGCCACCGGGTAGCCCCGGACGCGGCCGACGAACATGATGCTCGGCGAGTCGGCGTACTTCTCGGCCAGTTCCTTGACCTGCGGCTCCAGGGCGAGGATCTCCTTGATCTGATCGGGCAGCGCGCGCAGCCCCTCGCAGATCCGGCGGCCGTCGGCCGGCGACAGGTCGCGCACCCGACCCAGGTGCAGGGCCAGCAGCGCGAAGGCCACCGCGGTCGAGGTGAACGCCTTGGTGCTGGCGACGGAGACCTCGGGCCCGGCGTGCAGGTAGACGCCGCCGTCGCACTCGCGGGCGATGGCGCTGCCGACGGTGTTGACGATGCCGAGCACCCGGCCGCCCTTGCGCTTGAGCTCCTGGACGGCCGCGAGGGTGTCATAGGTCTCCCCCGACTGGCTGATCGCCACGTACAGGGTGTCGGCCTCCACGACCGGGTTGCGGTAGCGGAACTCGCTGGCCGGCTCGGCGTCGGCGGGGATGCGGGCCAGCTCCTCGATGAGCTGGGCGCCGATCTGGCCGGAGTAGTAGGCCGAACCGCAACCGATGATCTTCACGCGGCGGAAGGAGCGGGTCTCCCGCGCGTCCATGTTGAGGCCGCCCAGGTGGGCGACGTTGAAGCGCTCGTCGAGCCGTCCGCGCAGGGTGCGGGCGACGGTGTCGGGCTGCTCGGAGATCTCCTTGAGCAGGTAGTGCTCGTAGCCGCCGGTGTCGTAGTGCGCGGCCTCCCAGTCGACGGTCAGCGGCTCCTTGGCGGTCTCCCGCGCGTCGCTGGCGAAGGTGTTGAACCCGTCGGCCCGCAGCACCGCGAGCTCGCCGTCCTCCAGGTGCACCACCTGGCGGGTGTAGCGGACCAGCGCGGCCACGTCGGAGGCGGCGAACATCTCCTTCTCGCCGATGCCCAGCACGATCGGGCTGCCGTTGCGGGCCACGACCACCTCGCCGGGGCGCTCGGCGTCGAGCACGGCGATGCCGTAGGTGCCGACGACCCGCTTGAGCGCGAGGCGGACGGCCTCCTCCAGCGAGTCGGTCTCCTTGACGGTCCGGGCGATCAGGTGCGCCAGCACCTCGGTGTCGGTCTCGGACAGGAAGACCGCGCCGTCGGCCTCCAGCTTGGCCCGCAGCTCGTCGGCGTTCTCGATGATGCCGTTGTGCACGACCGCGACGCGCTCGTCGTTCGACAGGTGGGGGTGGGCGTTGACGTCGCTGGGCACGCCGTGGGTGGCCCAGCGGGTGTGGCCGATGCCGACCGTCCCCTTGAACCGCGCGGGCACGGCCGCCGCCAGGTCCGCCACGCGGCCCTTGACCTTGCGCATCTTCAGTCCCTTGTTGGAGACGACCACGCCGGCCGAGTCATAGCCCCGGTATTCCAGGCGCTGGAGGCCCTCCAGCAGGATCGGCGCCGCGTCCTTCGGGCCGACGTAGGCCACGATTCCACACATGATCATCACCCTCTCACTGAGATATTTGTACCCTTTGTGCGGTTTTATCCGTAAATGATCCGTCGCAACTGGCGCAGGGAGAGCTCGGGCGGCGAGACGCGGCGGGCTGCCAGCTCCGCGGCGATCCGCGGGAAGGCGACGTCGTTGACCAGCCCCTTCGCCTTGAGCTCGGCGTGGCGCCGCCGGACGTACTCCTCGGTCCCTTCCGAGAAGTACGCCAGCACGTCCGCCACCACCCGCGCCGCCTCTCCCGGCCCGAGCGCGCTCGTCCGGGTCAGATGAGTGATCAGCTCCTCGTGCGGATGCCATGCGGTGGACACAGACCAGGACGATATGCAGGGAGAACGCGATTCGCCAACTTTCCTGCCCGGAATCGGGCAGGAAATCAGCGATTCCATCCGATCGGCCACATGAACCACATACGGTAGTTCATCGTTACTCTGGGTAGTGGTGGGGGCGGGAGGAACCACTATGCGCCGCCTGCCGTGCATCACCGTATTCGCCGCTCTCGCCGTCTCCGCTGCCTTCGGCGCGCCCTCTGCCCACGCCGCCCCGGAACCGAACCTCCGGACGGGCCCGCAGCCGCCTCCGCTCCCCGGCCCGGAACTCGCCCCGGGGAACGCCCACGGAAACGACCTGAAGACCGCCCCGGGGAACGGCGAGGAGAGCGCCCTGGAAAACGGCTCGGGGAACGGCCCGGAGAGCCGGATGCGGGACCGTCCGCACCAGGGCAGGCAGGCCGCCTTCACCCGGGCCGCCCGGACGTACGGCGTGCCGGAGAGCCTGCTGCTCGCCGTCTCCTACCTGCAGTCCCGCTGGGACGCCCACGGCGGCAGACCGAGCGTCTCGGGCGGGTACGGCCCCATGCACCTGGTCGACGCGCGCACCGCCGCGTCTCCCGGCCGCCACCGCGACGACCACCACGGCGCGGCCGGGGCGGACCCGCGCGGCGACGAGACCCGGCCGCTCCGGGTGGCGCCCCCCCGCCCCGCCGCTCACGGCGACCGGGTCCCGCCGGACACCCTGCACCGGGCCGCGCGCCTGACCGGGATCTCCCCCGCCCGGCTGCGCCTGGACCCGGCCGCCAACATCATGGGCGGCGCCGCGCTCCTCGCCCACCACCAGCGGAGCGGCGGAGGACGGCCGGGCGCCGGTCCCGCCCACTGGTACGACGCGGTGGCCCGCTATCCCGCGACCCGTGACGCCCGGGCCGCGGCGGTCTTCGCCGACGAGGTCTACGCGACGCTCCGCACCGGGGCCGCCCGGGTGACCGACGACGGCGAGCGGATGGTCCTGCGCCCGGACCCGGCCCTGGCCCCGACGACCCCGGCGGCCCCGGCGGCCCCGGCGGGCCCCGCGGAGGCGGGCCGTACGGACCGGGACGCCCGCGCGCCCCGGCGGCTGGCACTGCGGCAGGAGACCCGGGGCAGGACCGGGCCCGACTGCCCCCGCGGGGTCTCCTGCGAGTGGATCCCCGCCGCCTACCGGAAGCTGGGCAGGGACCGCTACGGCAACCACGACCGCTACGAGGGCCGCAGGGAGATCGACTACATCGTCATCCACGACGGGGAGACGAGCTACGACGCCATGACCCGGCTCGCGGCCAACCCCGCCTACCTGAGCTGGCACTTCACCCTGCGCTCCAGCGACGGCCACATCGCCCAGCACCTGCGCGGCCAGGACGTCGGCTGGCACGCGGGCAACTGGTACGTCAACTCCCGCTCCATCGGCCTGGAGCACGAGGGCCACCTGGCCCGCGGCGGCGCCTGGTACACCGAGGCGATGTACCGCGCCTCGGCCCGGCTGGTCCGCCACCTCGCCCGGCGGTACGGCGTGCCGCTTGACCGGGCGCACATCCTCGGCCACGACAACGTGCCCGGCGCCACCCCGGCGACCGTGCGCGGCATGCACGAGGACCCGGGGCCCTACTGGGACTGGGAGCACTACTTCGAGCTGCTGGGCCGCCCGCTGGACCGGGCCGCCCGGGCTCCGCGGCCGGCCCTGGCCGTCCTGACCGCCCTCTCCGGTCGGCGGCCCGCGCGCTCGGTGACGATCCTGCCCCGCTACGCCGTCCACCGGCCCCACTTCACCGGGTGCGGCGGCGGGTCGCGCCCCTGCCCTCCCGCGGGCGCGTCCTCGGTCTGGCTGCGCACCGCCCCGGCGGCCGACGCCCCGCTGGTCAGGGACGTCGGCAAACATCCGACCGGGGGTTCCAGCCACAGCGTCTACGACCACGCCGCCCGCGCCTCGACCGGCCAGCGCTACGCTCTGGCCGAGCGCCGGGGCGACTGGACCGCGATCTGGTACCTCGGCCAGAAGGCCTGGTTCCACGACCCCGCCGGTGCCCGGACCTCCGTACGCGCCCGCGGTCCCGTGGTCACCCCCCGGCCGGGCCTGGCCTCGGTGAGGCTGTACGGCAGACCGTACCCCGAGGCCTCGGCCTACCCGCGCGGGGTGAAGCGGCAGCGACCCGTCCCGCTGCAGTACCGGCTCCCGGCCGGCCAGCGCTACAGCCTCGGCCTGACCCGGCGCGGCTCCCACCTGCACGCGGTCACCTTCGACCCGTCGAAGCACCGCCTCATCCGGGGCGCGACGCGCTACCACCAGATCCAGTTCGGGCACCGGGTCATGTTCGTCCGCGCCGAGGACGTCGTCCGGCTCCAGGGCTGAGAATCCCGGCTCCGGGGCGGCGGCCCGGTTGGACGCGCGCACTCCGGGAACGCGCTAGAGTTCTCCCGTGCCCCGGACGAATTCGCCGGGAAACACGCGGAAGTGGCTCAGTGGTAGAGCATCACCTTGCCAAGGTGAGGGTCGCGGGTTCGAATCCCGTCTTCCGCTCTGACAGATCCCCCGGGATCTGGCTGGTGGAGTGGCCGAGAGGCGAGGCAACGGCCTGCAAAGCCGTGTACACGGGTTCAAATCCCGTCTCCACCTCACCGCACGGACGCCGGAGCCCGCGGGATCCGGTAAAGTGTTGCGAGCACCGCGAGGGGAAACCCGCAGCGGGACGCGCGGAAGTGGCTCAGTGGTAGAGCATCACCTTGCCAAGGTGAGGGTCGCGGGTTCGAATCCCGTCTTCCGCTCTGGTTCACCCGAGGACGATTAGCTCAGCGGGAGAGCGCTTCCCTGACACGGAAGAGGTCACAGGTTCAATCCCTGTATCGTCCACCACCAGCGGTCCCCCGGCCCCAAGGCCGGGGGACCGCTTCGTTTCCACTCCTTCCGGTTCCCGCCGCGCCCTGACCGGCGGCCGGAATCACCCGCAGGGAGGACACCGCAGGCCTCGCGAAGAGGCACCATGGAAGCACGCCTGACCCGAAATCGGGTTGATAGGTATGCTTTTGGCTTCGGCGAAGGGGGCGGGCCCGTGCTGCGTGTGGTGGTCGATCCGGAGGTGCCCGCGGAGGTGGCCAACCTCATGCGCCGGAACGGACCGCTGCTGTCGCGGTTCCACCGCGGTTGGAACCCCGAGGCGCGGGACGGCTCGCGGATCCCCGGCCCGGTCCTGGGAGTCTTCGCGCTGACGCTGGTGCTGGCGTTCGTCACCCTCGTCGCCGCCGGGATGGGCGCCTTCCCCCTGATCGTCCTGGCCGGGATCGAGCTCCTCGTCATGGCGATCCTCTACCTCGCCAGGAAGCCCACCCCCGCCGACTCCCTGGAGCGCGTCCTGTACCGCCACGCGGTCCAGTTCCGCGGCCGCTTCCTGGTCCTGGAGGACTTCGACCCGCCCTCGCGCCACCTGCTCGGCCGGGTCCAGCAGGCGATCGACCGCATCCTGCGCTCCCGGGTCAACGCCATGGGCCTGCTGGACGGCGTCCGCAACTCGGTGATGCTCCCCGCGGAGGAGTGGGAGATCGCCCGCCTGCTGACCAAGCTGTCGGCCCTGCGGGCCAGGCACCACGGTATGGCCAGGAGCGGGAGGACCCCGGAGGTGGCCGCGGCGATGGCGCCGCTGGAGCGGGCGCTGGCCGCCAGCGAGGCCGCCGTCGTCGCCCGCGTCGAGGCGCTGGAGCGCTACGCCGACCACGTCGCCGAGGCCGAGCGGGCGCTGCTCTCCCACCACCAGATCGAGGCCCTGCGCGCCCAGCTCCCGGAGTACGAGCAGCTCGTCGCGGAGGCGGGTGCGGGCCGGCTGATGGCTCCGGAGATCGGCCATCTGGCGCAGGACGCCGACCAGCTGCGGCAGGCGCTGAACGCCAGCATCCGCTCCGCCCACGAGGCGTTCCGCTATCTCGACGGATAGCCGAAAATAAGATTTCTCGACTACGGTCCGACCGCGGGAAAGGGGAGAACGAGCCGGTGCAGCACGTGGCGGTCGACCCGGAGGTTCCTGCGGAGGTCGCCGATCTGTTCCGCAGGAACGGATCGCTGCTGTCGCGCATCCGCGCCGGATGGACTCCCGAGCCGCGGATCGACGCCCCCGGCCTGCCGGTCCGGGCGCTGCAGGTCGGCGGGGCGATCGTCTCGCTCCTGCTGCTCGCCGGCGCCCTCCGCGCCGACGACGGGCGGATCCTCGTGTTCGTCCCCGCGCTGCTCCTCTTCGTGGTCTTCACCGGCCACCTGGTCGCCCGCGAGGGGCCCCTGGAGAGCGAGGACACCGAGCAGGAGGTCTACCGCAACGCCCGCTGGTACGAGGACCGCTACCTGCTCCCGGAGGACTTCGACGCCCCCGCCGAGAAACTGCGCGAGCGGACCCGCAAGGCGGTCGAGTACGTCCTGCGCTCCCAGGTCAACGCCTCCGGACTGCTCGACGACGCGCGCAACTCCGTGATGCTCCCGGCCCAGGAGTGGGAGATCGCCCGGCTGCTGGCCAAGCTGTCGGCCCTGCGGGACGAGCACGGCCGGTTCGGCCACGACGCGAGGACCCCGGAGGTGGCCGCGGCGATGGCGCCGCTGGAGCGGGCGCTGGCCGCCAGCGAGGCCGCCGTCGTCGCCCGCGTCGAGGCGCTGGAGCGCTACGCCGGCCACGTCGCCGAGGCCGAGCGCGCCTTCCGCGCCCACCAGCAGGTCGAACTGCTCCGCTCGCGGCTGCCCAGATACGAGGAGCTCCTCGCCGAGACGGGCGCCGACGCGCTCGCCGTGCCGGAGATCGACCACCTGGCGCAGGACGCCGGCCGGCTGGAGCGGGCGCTGCGGGAGAGCGTCCGCTCCGCGCACGAGGCCTTCCGCTACCTGGACGGCCCTAGCACAGAAGGTGACAAGTAGGGTTTGTCTATGACAGAACGACCGGTGCTGGTCTACGACGGCGACTGCGGATTCTGCACGGCGAGCGTGCACTTCGCCGAGAGGTGGATCGGCGTGCGGGCCCGCGTGACGCCCTGGCAGTCCGCCGACCTGACCGCGCTCGGCACCACCCCGCAGCGGGCGGACCGCGAGGTGCTCTGGGTCGAGCGCGGCCGGGTGTACGGCGGGGCGCAGGCCGCCGCCCGGCTGCTGATCGCCGCGGGGGCGCCGTGGAGCGCGCTGGGGTTCGCGCTCCGGCTCCCGCCGCTGCGGTGGGCGGCCCACGGCCTCTACCGGCTGGTCGCCGCCAACCGGCACCGCCTGCCCGGCGGCACCCCGGCCTGCGCCCTGCCGGCGGCCCGGCGATGAGGGCGCTGCTGGCCGGGTTCGAGCCGTTCGACGGCGCGACCGTCAACCCGTCGTGGGAGGCGGTGCGGCTGGTGCCCGGCGCGCACGCCGTACTGCTGCCGTGCGTGTTCGGCGCGGCGACCGACCGCCTGCGGGCGGCGATGCTGGAGCACGGACCCGAGGTGGTGGTCTGCGTCGGGCAGGCGGCCGGGCGGGCCGACGTCACGGTCGAACGGGTCGCGATCAACCTCGACGACGCCCGCATCCCCGACAACGCGGGCGACCAGCCGGTGGACCGCCCGGTGGTCCCCGGCGGGCCGGCCGCCTACTTCGCCACGCTGCCGGTGAAGGCCTGCGTGGCGGCGGCGCGGAAGGCGGGCGTGCCGGCGAGCGTGTCGCACAGCGCCGGGACGTTCGTCTGCAACCACGTCTTCTACGGCCTCATGCACCTGATCGCCACCGAGTTCCCGCAGGTGCGCGGGGGCTTCGTGCACGTGCCGGTCGCCCCCGGACAGGTCCTCGACCAGGGCGGGCCGTCCATGCCGTCCATGCCGTCCATGCCGGTCACGATGGTCGCCGAGGCGCTGACCGCGATCGTGACGGCCGCCGGCCTGGTCCACGACGACCTGCGCCTGACCGGCGGCTCGCTGCACTGACGGTGAGGACGCGGGCGAACGCCTCCCGGCGGATCCGGTTCCCGCTCCGTCCGGCCGCGGTCTCTCCGACCGGACCCGCCGGCTCCGGCCGCGGCGCCCCGGGCCCGGGCCGGGCAGCGCCTCAGTGACTGTTGCGAAACGTCCACCAAGACAGTGATCTTTCGTTGAAGATCACTG
>BMQD01000029.1 GCA_014647935.1 Planomonospora parontospora | reverse complement strand
TTGATGACCGAGCCGATCTCCGCGCTGGAGGCGCCCAGCTTCGCGACGGTCTCACCGGCGTTGCGTACCGTCCGCACGCCGGTGCCTGCCACCCGGGCCGCCTCCGAGACGCTGCCGGCGATCTCGGCGATGGTGGTGCTCATCTCCTCGCTGGCCGCGGCGATGGTCTGCACGTTGGCCGAGACCTGCTCGGCGGTGGCGGCGACCTGGTCGGAGCGGGCCGCGGTGCCGGTGGCGGCGCCGTCCATCCGCCCGGAGACGGCGGTCAGCTCGCGGGAGGCACCGGTCAGCGTCGCGCTGTGGCGGGCGATCACGCCGAAGGCGTCCCGCAGCACGCCCACGGTCTGAGCCAGGGCGCGGGCCATGTCCCCGAGTTCGTCGCGGCGGCCGGTGTCGACGGAGACGGTCAGATCCTTCGCAGCGATGGTGCGCAGGGTCTGCACGGTCGCGGCCAGCGGCCGGGTGATGGTCCGGGTCACGGCCACGGCCAGTCCGGCGGCCAGCAGCAGGCACAGGGCGCCCGCACCCAGCATCAGCCGCAGGGCGGTGTCGCTGGCGGCGCGCGCGTCGGCGGCCGCGGCCGCGGCGTTGGCCACGGCCTCGGTCGCGAGCTCGTCCACGGCGGTGGCGGCCCGCTCGAAGTGCTCCAGCGCCTCACCGGCCACCAGGTCGTTGGCCTCGTCCATCCGGGCGGGCGTGCCGTCGCGGTAGGCGGCGACGATGCGGCCGTCGACGTCCATGAAGTCCTCGAACGCGCTCTCGGCCCGCCGCAGGCCCTCGCGCTGGGTGGCGGTCAGCTCCAGACCCGCCAGTTCGTCCAGGTCCTCGCGGAAGGCGGCGGTGGAGGCCACGAAGTTCTTGCGCTGGCCGACGGTGTCATCGGCCGCCTTCGGCACGCCGCGCAGGGTGTCGAAGGCGTATCCGGTCTGCCAGCCGGCGAAGTCGGCGGTGCGGAACTTGGCGGTCAGCGCCGCACCGCGCACCGCCGTGCCGGCCTCCAGCCGATCGGTCGCCTCCCGCGCCGAGGAGATGCCGGCGGCGCCCACCCCGACCGCCCCGCACAGCAGGACGCCCACCACCGCGAACGCGCCGCCCAGGCGCACGCCGACCTTCAAATCGTTGATCTTGCTCATGTCCGGTTCCCCGCGCTGCCGTATCCGTGTCGTTGACCGAGCGCCGTGTGCGCCTGCACTGTGACCATCGACCGGATCGACCACCGGGTGAGCGAAAGCACCCCATCGGGTGCACCACCGGTTGCCGCCCTGCCCTCGAACGGATCAACTCCGGGCGGAAGACTCCCACCGCTCCTGCCTTCCGTTATCCGGAGCCAGAACCGAGGAAGCCGACGTCAGCCGACCAGAACCGAACCGGGCCGACCCAGGCCGTCTGTGAGGTCGCAGCCGAAGAACGCGTTCTCCACTGGCCTGGCGGAGCCGGTGGCCAAGGAGCGTTGGTCCTCATCCGATGCGGCGAGCTGGCTCGCCTGCAACCGAAACCGCAAGAGACCAAGGCCGGGGGTATGGGCCTATCCCTGTCGCAAGGAGCGGGGGTCGCGCTCTGCGGTGCCCTCCAGGGCGCCGTCACGCAGGGGCAGGCCCAGCAACCCCGCCAGGCGCCGCATGAAGGGCGGCAGGTCGACCACGGCCGCACCCGCCCGGCACAACTGCGCCAGCAGGCACATCCCTCCGGTGTCGATGAACCGCAGATGCTGAGCGTCGATCAGGAGACGGTCGGCGCCGCGCTCGACGCGGGCCAGCGTCTCGGCCACCGCGGTGCGGTTGGTGGCGTCGATCTCGCCGATCAGGTGGACGAGGGTCGCAGCGGGCTGAGGGCGGTAGGTCAGGCGCAGCTGGTGATCGGCATACAGGACCGCATCGACGACGCCGTGCAGCGGGGCACCACCGGGTTCGCGGGCACCGGAGGCGCCGGCGTGCTGGATGCTCACGGCGCCTCAGGCCGGAACGGGATGAGGCCGTCGGCGCCCCGGTACGGTGCGCAGCGGCGAAGGCGCGGGAGGGCAGGCATGCGGACCCCGCTCGAGGAGAGAGACCGGTCGACTGAAATCATCTCACCCGCAGCTTATTTCGAGAAGGCGGTTACCGGAAATTGACTTCCGGTAAGATCGGATCGGAGACGTGGTCCGCCCGCGCTCCCCGCCGCCGGATCCTCCGGCCCCTGAAAAGAGGTGCCATGGCCTTTACCAGCGCTGGCGATCCCGCCTCGACCTGGACGTTCCTGACCCACCACGCCCGGGTGCTGCTGGAGATCGCCCGCGATCCGCAAGCGCGCCTGCGCGACATCGCGCTGCGGATCGGTATCACCGAGCGCGCCGTGCAGGGCATCGTGTCCGACCTGCATCAGGAGGGCTACCTGACCCGCGGCAAGGTCGGCCGCCGCAACCACTACACCCTCAACCCCGAGCGCAGTTTCCGCTATCCGACCGAGGCCGACCTGCCCGTCCGTTTGCTGATCGACATGTTCGCCCAGCGCGGGCTGCCCGGCGGCGACTCATCCGCGCGCCGCGCCGACGCCCCGGCGCCGTCCTGAGCCCACGCCCGCACGAGGACTGCCGGGGAGACAGCCGGCCTACGGCTCTCACCACCTGCGGTCACCTCGACAGGCCGCACGCCGGGTCGGCTGCCGGTGGCGCAGGATCAGGCACCGGCGTCGACGCCCGTAGGCCTCCGCCGGCCGGGTGCGCCGTCGCCGGTGTCCGGGCCGCCGGTGACGATCACTTCGCCGGTGGCATGGTCGGCGGCCGCGGTGTAGCCGACGCCGGTCAAGATGGCCATCAGCGCCAGGTTCACCGCGGCGCGCACCTGGTGGTGGGCGGCCCGGTTCTTGACGATCACCTCGGCGGCGGTGGTCCAGCAGACCACCACGCCCCGGTCCGCCTCGTGGCGGACGGTCAAGCCGCCCTCGATGTCCGAGGCGGGGGCGTCGACGAATCCGGCCCGGCGCAGCTCGGCGCGCACCCGCGCAACGAGTGCGCGGCCGGCAGGGGTCTCGGCAGACTTCTCGGCAAGGTCAGGGTCATGCATGGGGGCGTTCCTTGTCCTCGCACTGACGAGCGGAACCTCGCGCCCGGTCCTGCCGGTGGGCAGTTCGCGCAGTGTATCGAACGCCTGTCCGACGCCCGTCGCCCGATCATGGGCGCACCATCCGGCTCAGCGGGCCCTCGGGAGGCCCTGGTGCGCCGCAAGGGGGGAAACACTCCGCCGCCCGGCACGCGCGGGATGGGCCGTACGGAGCCCGCCCGGCCGGCGGCCGGTGCGGCGGGCCGTTCGGGGGCAGGAACCGTAGCCAGGGGGATCGGAAAGGGGTGAGGGGACATGCCGGTCACGCTGGTCGTCGAAGACGATGCCGATCACCGGAATCTGCTGGTCCTGCTGCTGGAGCGGGCCGGCTGCCGGGTGCACGCCGTGGCCGACGGCGCCGATGCCCTGCCGCTCGCCCAGCGGGTGCGCCCGGACCTGGTGGTGCTGGACTGGCGGCTGCCCAACCTGCCCGGCCCCGAGGTCTGCCGGCGGCTGCGCGCCACCCCAAAGACGGCGGAGGTGGCGGTGCTGATGGTGACCGCCTGGGGAGGCGACAGCGTCGAGAACGCCCGCCAGGAGGCCTGCCGGGCGGGGGCCGACGACTTCATCCTCAAGCCGATCCACCCGCAGGAGTTCCTCGCCCGGGTCCTGACCCTGCTGAAGCGCTTCCCGCCCGCCCGGGACCGACCCTGATCCACCTCCCAGGAAGAGGGATCTTCTCGCGAAGCGAGCCACCCGAAACCGGGTATAACCGACAGGACCGGCGGACGGCTGTCGCCACCACGCACCCGGCACACTTCCGGGGCCGCCCGCCGGCAACCCGACCACGGCCAGGGGATAGAGCCGGGAAGACAAGGGCGCGACGCGATGCCACCCCGGCCTGCGAGCCCCAGGATCATGGATGACAAGACGATGAGCAAGACACCCACCCCGGACGCCTGCCTGCATCCGGGCAGAGGAGAACAGGAGCGCATCCTGGGCTCCGGGACGGAGGACTACTACTGCCGCGGTTGCCGGGAGGCGATGCCGATCATCCCGAAACCCGAGCGGTGCACACTGTGCGGCTCGACGACAGGCCACATCAGGCCAGAACCGGAGCACGGAATGTCCTGGCACTGCCCGGACTGCGACAGAAACTGGGGGTGGGTGAAGTAGCCCCCACAAGGTTCGGCTCCGCGCGCGGCCCGTCCCTGACCGTCTCGTTGGTCCAGCACAGCCGCGTGATGGTCGTCCACCTGGCCGGGGACCTGGAAGCGAGCACCGTGCCGCTCCTGCGCCAGAGCGTGCAGCCGCTGTGGGGGCGGGCCGATCTGGCCGCGGTGGTGCTGGACGCGACCGGTCTGGGCTTTTGCGATTCGACGGGGATCAGCGCCCTCATCGCCTCCCTGCGCACCTGCCAGGCCGCAGGCAAGCGGTTCCTGCTCAGCGGCGTGCACGGCACCCTGGCACGGTTCCTGGCCACCACCGGCCTGCACCGGGCGTTCGAGATCTGCGACAGCGCCGATGCGGCGGTGCGGGCCGCCTCCCCGGGCGCCGGCAGGGCGTAGGCCGGCCGCCGCCCACCGGCCAGGGGTTCCGCCGCTGGCCGGCCGGTGTGGTGCGGGCGCAGGCGGGTACGCGTGCTGGAGTGAGACAGGTGCGACGCGAAAGCTGGTCGCTTCGGTGCCGGGCCCGCAGGCGCCGCCTTCGGGCGGTACCCGCTGACGTCCTGCGGGCCCGCTCCCGGCCGTCGGGGCGGCGGCCGTGACCGAACCCGCAGCCGGTGCCGGTGCCGCCCGGCAGATCGGCGAGGTCGTCATCGGGCCGGAAGGCGTGCTGACCCAGGAGCTCGGCACCGTGACCGGCTCGATGCACCTGGCCACCCAGTTGGCCGCAGGCCGGCTGCGGGCGTTCGTGCAGCGCGCCGGCGACGAGCGCTGGCACGAGGTGGCCGGCAGCCCGCTGCCGGTCCCCGAGCCGGTCGAGCAGTCCGAGCAGGCCCTGCTGCACCTGCACCTGGCCGTCCACGAGGCGGTCATCCGCCACGCCAGGCTCGGGGGCCTGCCCGACGGACTGGTCCCCGAGATGCTCGACGAGGTCGGGCTGGGCTGAGCCAACGATCGGCGCGCAGCCATCACGGCCTCGGGAAACGCCGCCCTCGCCCGGCACCGCCGGACTACCCGACGGGTTCCGGGAACTTCCAGTCCCGCTACCTGGCGGCGTTTGAACCTGCAGCCCGTTGACCCCCAGTCAGGTGCGCTACCAAACCGCCGGTTGCTCTGATCAAGGAAAACGCCGGACAGCGAACATGGGTCAACCCTCGCGGGGAAGGCTGCGGCTGGGAGCGGGATGGTTCCTTGCGCGGCCGGGGCTGTTTCGGGCAGCCCCGGCCGCACTACCGCCCGGTCTTCTCAACTCGGGGCGATCCATACGTTTGCCCAGCTCACCGCAGGCCATACGGCTTGTCACCGGGAAGGGAACTTCCCGACGATCAGCCTCGCTCCTGCGGTCTCCGCCTGAGTGCGGCGGCGTGGTTATGACGGCGGGATCCGACCCCGGCCCGTTCCCGGACCGGCCTGCGCCAGAGCACGTCGGCAAGCGAGCATGGGCGCCATGACCTCCGAGGATGACCCGCCGCCGGCGTGGCTGCACGAGTGCGTCATGGCCTCCATCCGCCGCAAGCTTCAGCAGCGGCGCCGGGAGATCGCCGAGCTGGAGCGGATGTGGGAAGCCGACTCCGGCGAGTAGCCGAGGCCCGGGCCCGGGCCTCGGCTACTGCGGGCCGATCGTCCCCGCGGCACGGCAGGCGGATCACGCGCCGGGCTGCGGGGCGGGGGTGGGCCGGGTGCGGTAGTGGCGGTCCAGGGCGGCCAGGGCGTCGGCCTGGCGCGCGTGCGAGCCGCCGACGGCGTCCACCTCGACCCGCTCGTGGTCGAGGGTGCGGGCGGTCCAGCGGGTGCCGTCGGTCTCGGCGTAGCCGATCGGCACCTCGCTGCCGGGCGGCAGGAGGTAGCGGCG
This sequence comes from Planomonospora parontospora, assembly GCA_014647935.1. GTDB lineage: Bacteria > Actinomycetota > Actinomycetes > Streptosporangiales > Streptosporangiaceae > Planomonospora > Planomonospora parontospora. Next base: position 49,789 of record BMQD01000029.1, on the reverse strand, counting down.
CCCGTCGCCGGACCGCCGCGCCACCCGGTAGCCGTCGGCCAGCCGGCGCGGGGCCGGACGCACCCGCTCCCAGTCCCGGACGGCCGGACCGGCCCCAGAGGCGGGTGCAGGCGCGGTGGTGAGGCCGTCGCCGACGGGCCGGGCAGCGACCTCCTGGCGCTGGACGACGACAAGCGGGTCGTCACCCTCGAACGCCCGATACAGCGTGGAGCGCCCGACGCCGAGGGCCTTGGCGATCGCGGGGATGGTCTGGCCGCGGGCTCGGCGGGCGCGGGCGGCGGCGAGCGTGTCGGCGTCGATCGCCGGGGGCCGGCCGCCCTTGCGGCCTTGGGCGGCGGCGGCCGCCAGGCCGTCCATGGTGCGCTCGCGGATCAGGTCGCGTTCCATCTCCGCGGCCATCGCCGCGACCAGGAACAGCATCTTGTCCGCGATCGACTGGCCGCCGGGGCGGTGCAGCCCGGCGCAGACGCCGGACAGGATGTGCAGGTTGATGCCTCGCGGCGCGAGCTCGTCTTCGAGGAAGACGAGCAGTTCCTTCACCGAGCGGGCGATGCGGTCGGGCTTGTAGATGACCAGGGTGTCGCCGGGCTGCATCCGGGCGATGGTGGCGGCCAGCTTGGGGCGCTCGCGGCGGGTGGAGACGGTCTCCTCAACGACCTCGCGGCAGTGCGCGGCCGCCAGGGCGTCCATCTGGAGCTGGTGGTCCTGGGCGCGGGTGGAGACGCGAGCGTAGCCGATGCGGATCGCGTTGGCCGGGCCGGCCGGGGTGGTCGACGGCGGCTCGGCGGGCGCCGGGGCGGAGGCGGCGGGGAGAGTCATGCCTCCATCGTCCCGGAAACGATCCCGGAAGGCTATTTCATCGGGCGAGGTTCCGGGATGAGTTTCGGGACGATCGGACGGGATCGCTCCTGCGGAAACACCACCCTGCGAATGATCTTCGCTGGCCGTCCCGGAAACGATGGAATGCTCTGTGATCTTGTTTTCGCCTCGTAGGCGAGACACGCCCGAACGGCCGAGATACGGGTCTTCCTGCTACCGCACCCTGTTTTCCTGAAGGCCGATTGAACGGGTAAGGCGTGACATCGGTCCTGTGATCGACGTCATTGCGCCCGCAGGTGGTGGACGAGCACGATGACGTGATGACGACGGCAGAGCGGTACCGGGCGTTCGCGGTGCGCGAGGCGCGAGGACAGTCCCCCGCATACGAGGCGCTGGCCTTGACGGTCAGCGCCGATCAGCGACTGCTGGGGTTGCTGGACGAGCTGCCGAAGGAGAAACGGCAGCCGAACCTGCTGTTCGCGGCGGCTCAATACCTGGCCGCGCCGGTGACCGCGCCGGACGAGTTCCGGGCGTGGATGGTACGGCATTGGCCGAAGTTGTCCGCCACGATGCTGCGGCGCCGGACGCAGACCAACGAACCGGCCCGCTGCGCCGCCATGCTGCCGGTGCTGGCGCGGCTGCCGCAGCCTCTCGCTCTGCTGGAAGTCGGCGCCTCCGCCGGGTTGTGCCTGTATCCGGATGCCTACCGGTACCGCTACGGCGACGGCGCCGCGGTGCTGGGCCCTGCGGACAGCGAGGTACGGCTGACCTGTGCGGTCAGCGGTGACGTGCCGCTGCCGGAGTCGACGCCCGCCGTGGTGTGGCGCGCCGGTCTGGATCTCGACCCGCTCGACGTCGCCGATGACGACGATGTGCGCTGGCTGGACGCACTGATCTGGCCGGAGCAGCAGCAGCGGCGTGACCGGCTGCATGCCGCGGTTCGCGTCGCCCGCGCCGACCCGCCCCACCTCGTCAGGGGCGATCTGCTCACCGATCTGCCGGCCCTGGCCGCGCGAGCTCCGGCCGACGCCACGCTGGTCGTCTTCCACAGCGCTGTGCTGGCCTACGTTCCGCCGGACACCCGGACCGCTTTCGTCGAGCTCGTCCGCACCCTGCCGGGGCACTGGATCTCCAACGAAGGGACGGGCGTCCTGCCCGGCCTGATGCCGGCCGCCGTGGTCGACGCCGATGGCCCGGCGATGTTCGTGCTCGCCCTCGACGGCCGGCCCGTCGCACTCACCGGACCCCACGGCCAGGAGATCCGGTGGCTCATCCCGCACACGGTGTCCGTTTGAGGAACGTCCGTTATCCACATGATGGGATCCTTCGTCGTTGCCGAGCGGGTCCAGGAAGACCTTCACGGAGGACGGGACAGCGTGACCGCCCGCGCCGATCCCGGGACAGGACTGGCTCTTGCACCGCGAAGGTCGACGGGAAGACCGCTGCTTTCGCAGGCGGGAGCCGGATGTCGTTCACGGACCGCGAAAGCCGGCGGCCGGCACGCGTTTCCCGCACTGATCCGCAGGATGAGGGCACCGCTATGCCGAGGCGGTGCGCAGCATCGCGGCGACGGCCGCCGCGTGATCACGGTCGGCCATGACCTGGCCCTCGTGGACCAGCGCGAAGTGGGTGCTGTAGGCGGCCCTCCTGGCATCGGGAGACAAGGCATGGCGTACGGATATCGCCGCCTGCCAGCGAGGCCGGACCGCCTCCCGCTCTTCTTCGTCCGGGCGGCGGTGCCACGTGCAACTCGGACAGGCCGACATGCCGGTCGCGGTATCGACGGAGAAGATGGTGCGCTGACCGTCCGGGGAGCGGGGCGGATCCACCGACGGGTTCGCCGTCCATTCGCCGGTGGCGCTGTCGATCGGATGACCGGTCAACTCCGATTCATAGCCGCGGATGAGCTCGGTGAGCGGGGAGTCATGCCCGACCGGGGGCGTCTCACCCCGCTCGGCGGAGGCGAGTGCCTCGGCGAGCACCGGGTGGTCGGCCACACCGGCACGCTCGCACTGGCGACGGGCTTCGGCGATCGCGGCCCGCCGCTGCAGGTCGGGGGAGGCGCCGTCGATGGCCTCGGCGAGCCTGCGGTCGAAGGCCCGCAGGGCGTGCCTGGCGAGCGGGTCGCCTTCCGGGGCGTCAGCGGGAACCGGGTCGGTGATGACCCCGCCCAGCAGCGGCCCGTCCAGCAGCGCGGGAGTGAACAGCACCCCGGAGATACGGCTGGCCAGCGCGAGGGCCGCGGGAACGGAACCAGGCAGGTACTGGAACTCCTCGTCCGGCTCGGGCTCCAGGCCCAGCTCGCGCATGTCCTCATTGAGCGCGTCGGGGTGGCTGCCCCAGCGCTCCTGGGGCGTCTGCGGACGGAAGGCCGTCCGGATCCTGCCGTCCGCAGCGTGGCGGAAGGCGTGGGAGGCCGCGTAGTCGTGGCGCATGACGGCCCAGCACTCCCGAAACTACGGCGAGCCGCCAAGTAGGAAGCCAGACCAGGTCAAAGGCTTGATTCTGAGCGCTTCTCCGACCCTCGGGACACCGCTCCCCACAGCTCGAGCCCTCCGAGAATCCGGCAACGTGGGGATGAGACGCCTGCCCCGGAACTGCGGGGTCTACCGTGCGGTCCGGCGAAACTTCGGGAGAACTGGGCCATCAGTCACTGAGCATGACCCCAGTGATCAGTACTCTGACCAGGCATTACCAGAATCTGAGCAGCATCCGGTAAGATCAATAGTGCGCATCGCATGGCATGCCTACTCGTAGGCGATTCGGACTCTGCGCGAGCTGACATGAGGCTCCGCGACTTGGACGCGATGAGCGTTTTCCACGTTCATGGAGACCAAGTCGTGTCTGTTGCCACCCTGGGAGCCCTCGTCGCTCTCCTCGTTCTCTTCCCCCTTCCTGTCGCCACCCTGGTGGCTGTCTTCTCGCGCCGTAAGCACCGCCAGGCCATGAAGGTCCTGCATCTGCTTGTCTTCGCCTTCATCGAGATCATCCGCCGCAAGAAGATGTAGGCCCCATGACTCCCGTGGGGAGGTAAGCCGCTTCGAGTCCCGAACCACGGGTCATCGAGATCTGATCGGCTGATGGCCGCGAGCGCTGGCGGCGCGGGCAGGGACCGGCCGCCAGGGCCGCACGCCCAGCCCTGGCGGCCGCCACCACTACGGCGGCGCCTCGGGCGCGGCCGCTTGATCCCTTGGGCATAATTCGGCAGTTGATGGCAGACCCGCTGGGTACCGTCGCTGTTATGACGACCCCACCTCCCAGAACCGGCAGGCTGACCTACGACAACGACGTCATGGCGTGTCCCTTGTGCGGTGACCCTGATGGCACCCATGTCGATCACGTCTACGTCGCGGCGCGCCAAGAGGACCAGGAGTTCACGTACCTCAGCATCAACGCCACCACCGGCGAGATGGACAAGGTGCTCGACCGCAAAGAGATCCCGCCGGTCGGCAAGCTGGGTGAAGCTCGGCGCCACCGGATCGCGCTGATGGGGTGGTGCGAGATGTGCGGTGAGGAGTTCTCCATCATCTTCACCCAGCAAAAGGGCCAGACCCTGGTAGAGACCGTTCCCGTGAACGAGGGGCCGATCTACCGGACGGGTCGCCGCTGACGAGAGACACGAGAGCTGTGTGCTCGCCGCAGCTGTGGTTCTTTCGGCAACCGGTCCACGGCCGCCGTGACGGTCGCCTTAAGACGCAGCATCCGGGGGCCGGTGGCACGGTGACCACCGGCCCCTCCAGGCCCTAGAGCCCAGGTCAGATGGCCGATGGGTCTCTAGGGTGCCCTCTAGACCTAGAGGGGCCGGCCTCTAGACCTAGAGGAGCCGGATGCTGACTAGACGATGATCGAGTTGGCGAGGGGCAGCGCCCCGCCGAAAGCAGCCCCGGCCCGCCGAGAGCCCTCCGACCGGTCCTGCCCCGATCCGGGACAGCCCTCCCCGGGGAACGAGGCTCGTGAGGGGCATCGAGCTCGTTCTGTTGTTCTTCACGGGCTGGAGAGTTTTCGATCTTCCTGCGGTGCCTTCCGCCCGGCGGCCCCGATTCCGCGTCGGCGTGCGGCCTCACGCGGTCAGAACGGTGGCGGCTCCTCGAAGGCCGGCGGACCGGAGGCGATCGAGAACAGGTAGTAGGCGAGTACCTCCCCGACGGTGACCGCGGCGCCGTGGGGATCACCCGCCGGATTCGGGTAGGCGTGCGCGGCGGCGCAGGCGACCAGCAGCGCGGCCCGCCCGTCCCCGGTCGCCTCCTGCACGGCCCGGCCGACGCGCTGCATCCCGTCCACGGCCAGGCGCAGGGAGTCCGGCGTGCCCGCCTGGCCGGGCAGAGCGGCCAGCAGGTCCGCGTAGCCGTCCTGGAACGCGGTCAGCACCGCGTCGGCGTCGACCTCGTCGGCCCGGGCATCCAGCGCGCGCAGGAGGTCGATGAGCATCGAGTCGCCGTCGGTCTCGTCCGGGCCGCTGTCATCCTCAGCGGGGCCGCTTGTCTCACGCGGCGGCGGCAGCATCGCCTCGATGTCGGATCGGCTGGTCCGGAGGGGTTCGGCGCCCAGCAGCCCGAGGAAGACCAGGCGTGTCAGCGCCGACAGCGGCAACCGGCTGTCTTCGTTCCATTCGCTCAGGCGCCAGTTCGGGTCGGCGCTCGCGCGCCGGCATTTCTCCTCGAACTGGTTGACCCCGTGGGTGGTCATGTTGCCCTTGGGGGCGCGGGGGTGCTTTTGCGCGCCGACGGCGGCGTCGCGCGCCGCCTGCCACGCCAGGAAGTATGTCTGGCCCAGGCAGCGGTGCCGGGCCACCTGCATGGCCGCCTCGACCAGGCGCGGCCGGTGGTTGTCGAGCACCGGCGGCAGGTTGTGCTCGGCGATGAGGAAGTCGAAGTAGCGGATCGTCTCCTCGCCGATCAGCCGCTCGGCCAGGGACAGCAGGTCGGCCTGCCGGGCCTGCGTCATGACGGCCGGGTCCAGCCGCGCGAGCAGGTGCGTGTCCAGCTGCTGGGGGGCCGTGCCGATGCTGGATCCGTAGGGGACGTACCAGTTCACCCGCGGCAGGTAGAAGCTGTTGACGACCGGCGGTGTCCAGGTGTCCATCACGGCCTCCCAGGACGAGCGGTCGGTCGCCGATTCCACCGCCTCGTCGAGCGTCGGCGTCACGAAGGCGTCCAGGTCGCTGTCGGGATGCACATTGAAGAGCCGGGCCTGGTACCACCCGCGCGCCAGCGCGAGCGTCCAGTCCGGTGACGGGCTCAGCGGCCGGGGCCACTGGTCCAGCGCCGGGATCGGTGCCGTTGCCAGCGCATAGCGCAGGCACGCGAGCGCCGCGGCCTCCACTTCGACCGAGGCCTGCCGCTCGCTCAGGGTGGAGGCCGGATGCAGCACCAGCGGGTGCGCCTCCTGGGCGGCGACCTGGCAGGCGGCCCGCCATACGGCCCGGGCTCGGGACTGCCCGGCGTGCTGGGCGGCCTGCTGCCGGGTCGCTGCCCGCCGCGCCTGAGCCGCCGGATCGATCTGCCGGGCCATGGCGATCTGCAGGTCCTCGTCACAGGCCACGCAGCGTCCGGCGGGGGCGATCCCCCGGCACAGTTCCTCCAGCGCGGTCCTCGAGCGCGGCTGCCAGGGCGTCAGCCCGCAGTCGGCGCACGCCTGCCCGGCGACCTCCACGACCACGCCGGCGGCGGCGGTGATGTGCGGCTGGGAGATCGCCGGGTCGATCCGCCGGGCCCCCTGCTTCCAGGCGATCCGGCCGTCGTCGTTGACGCCGAGCAGGTCCCAGTACCGCTCGCCGAACGCCACCAGCTCCGGCTGCGCGCCGGGGCGCGGGGTGACGGTCATTTCGTGGGGCAGCGGCCGCAGCTCCGGCGCTGGCGGATCGGTCGGGGGAGTATCCGTAGCCATGCCGCATAGTCTGATCCACGCCGCAAACCGTCCGCGACCGGATCACTCCGTTTCGTGATCAGTCCGTAGATAAGCGCCCCGGGTCACCTGCCGCCGTGATCGCGGCCGATGCGGTCGTCTCGAGCGGGTGATCGGCCGCGGCAGGTCTAGGAGCCGGAAATCGGCGACGGCGTGGTGTCCAACATCGTATGGGAGTTCGATCGACACCGTGTTCGATTATTGATCTTGTCTCTGCTCCATGCTCGGCAAGGCCGGGGAACGAGATGTCCATGAAGGCGACTACGCGGACAGAGCGATTCCGGCGGGTGATCGAGAAAGAAGCGAACCTCGTCATCCTGCTCGTCGACTACGCCTTCCAGCCGACATTTCCGGCCTCCTGGCCGGCTGGTCATCCCGCGCCCTACACGACGATTCACCCCCACGGGTGGCCTTAACGGTCCGCCGTTCCACGGTGGCCGCACATCCTCAGAGCAGACCGCAACGACATCCGGGAGAAGCCGCCACCCGCGAACTTCCATGACGAGGTTCACCACCTCGCAGACACCAAGCCACGTATTTTCGCAGGCCGTTCATGTCCTGCGTCGGAGAGTTCCATCTGCCATCCATCCGCCGGAGTGATCCACGAGCGGTAGACCAGGTCCTGTCGATAGCCCCAGCGTGAACCGCATCAAGGAGAGCCTGGGCAGGGTGATGCCGTACACCCGCCGGGCACAAGACGGCGGACCTTCTGGCGGGCGGAGTTCCGTGTCTTCTCCTTGGCACCGCACTTCCTCACACCGGAGATTCCGCTTCTGTGCAGCTCAGGAGGCTGGAGCGAGGCAGCACGGGAAATGTGAACCGCGCGAAGAACTGAACAGAAATCGCTCATATCGGTGCAAATACGTCGGGCGGCGAGAGTTCTCGCGAGGCGTGGATTCGCGGGGTGCCCTATACGATGCTCTTACACCTCGAAGGCCCGATCTCGGTGGCACGAGATCGAGCCTGCGTTTCGAGGTCGCACCGGGCCGAAGGCCAGACGCTAAATGGATGTGACGCACCCGCAGCCTACCCAGTGTCAATCACCTTCCGCAATTTTCTGCAGGCCCGGTGGTTCCTCCGCATCGACGACCAAGGAGGCCACATGGCTGAATCCGCACGAATCGAACTGAGCATGCCCGAGAGCTGGGGCAGGCACGTCCGCACCATCATCATCGCGATCGTGATCGTGGTGGCCCTCGCGTACGGGGTTGACCTGGGCGCCTTCCCCTACTTCCCGCGGATGTGAACCGTCCTTAGCGGTTCCGTCCAGACCTGACTGACGGCACGCCTCCGGGCCGGCTGTCAGACCACATCCTGATGCCCCGCCCTCGGCGCGAGCCGTGCGGCGGGGCATCACCTCGTCTGCTCCCGACTGATCACGGCCATGCCATTTACTTTGTAAAGAAGATTTCCTGCTGATCATGTGCTCGTGATCCATCGGGAGCGGCGGGCCTGCTTGGCGGCGTGCTTGGCCAGGGCGGTCTCTCCGGCCCCGGTGGCGGCCAGCGCGACCCGTACGGCGGCCAGGCCCACCGGCGCGTCTGCGGGGTGCTCAGGGCCCTCTGTGGCGTCTGTGACTCCGGTGGTGTCGGCGGTCGCTAGGGCGGGTGCGGCGGGCAGGGCGCGCTCGCGGGCCCGGAGGTAGGCGGCGCGGAAGGCGGCCTGCTCGGCGCGCTGCGCGGCCGCCAGGCGCGCGGAGCGCTGCGAGGGCAGCTCGGCGACCAGGGCGCGCTCGTCGGTCAGCCACTTGCCGATCCGGTGGCGGATCCAGCCGCGCAGCGAGTGCACGGTGCTGCCGGTGCCGGCCACGGTCAGGACGGCGAACCAGCGGCTGCCGTCGGGCAGGTGGTTGAGCACGTGCTGGACGTCGCGGACGGTGGCTCCGGCCGTCCACAGCGGCCGCAGCAGCGAGCGCAGGTCCCGCGCCGACAGCCGGGACATCAGGGCGTCGTCGCGGCGCAGCCGCTCGCACGCTCGGAGCATCTCGCCCTTGGTGCCCGGCGTGACGGTGGCCGGCCACGGCTCCTGCGGTCCCGTGGAATCGGACATAACCGGCGAATTCCGCGCGCGTGTGTGGGGGATAGTTCCTCCCCCAAGGTCAACCCCAACGGCGGGCGTGCAAGATATTTCCACAGGGGGGCTGACCTGCGGTGATGCGGAGGCCTCGGCGAGGGCTGGGACGGCGGGCGCGGGAGGCTCATCGGGGGCGGGAGGGGCGGCCGGCGGGCGGGGGCGCTCGCGCACCGTCTCCACCGGCCAGGGGAGCTCGTCGTCGACCACGACCGCGTCGGCCGGGATCGCGTCGTCCAGGGCCTCGGGGTCCTCCGACAGGATCTCCCGCGGGATCGTCAGGATGTACTCGGCGGCCCGGTTGCCCAGGCCGTCGTCGATCCGGCCGTACAGGGTGCCGGTCCGGTGGCGGGGAGTGGAGCCGGACTCCAGGGTGACCAGCAGCCCGACGTCGTGCATCCACTCCAGCGCATACGCCAGGGTGCGGCGGGCGATCCCGGCCTCGGTGCCCATCACCGCCCAGGTGGCGCCCTTCTTCGGCATGGTGACCATGTCGCGGTTGGAGCGCGAGGCCAGCTGCCAGCCGACCCGGCCGGTGTTGCGCCGCCAGTCGGCACGCCGGTCGGCCGCGTCGATCAGGTAGGCCAGCGCGTCCAGCCACAGGCTCAGGCTGGGCGCGACGATCAGGTGCTCGGGCACGATGAGCGTGCCCAGATCACGCAGGTCAGCGCGTCGGGACGCCGCCGGCGGACGTGCCGGGGCGGCGGGTGCGGGGGAGCCGGTCAGCGGGGCGTTCGACGCGCCGATACGCGGGCATGCGGAGCTGACCGACTGGGTGGGTGCTATTGTCAGCTCCAGTCGTACACATACGAAGAAGCACGAACGGCACTCAGCTTTTCCGGGCCGCCAAACCAAGAAGAAGCTGAACGTCGATCGCGTGCGTTGCTGGTGAGGCGCCCCGCTCTGCGGGGCGTTTCCTTTTGTCCTGGGTCTCTCCTGCGCTGGTCAGTGATCGAGCGGCTAACGGCAAAGCATCCCAGAGATCGGCTCGCTCCGCGTGCATCCACGCCGGACTCTGCGTCACCCGTTGAGAAACCAGCGGCTCGACCGTCCGCTGACTCTGGTCTTGACGGTAGCAGCCATCCGTGCCATTTGCGGTGCGACACGATCACGTATGAATCGTCATTTTCTCCGTCGTACCCGGACGTGACCGGCGTAGGGGAGGAGAACTCACCCTCCCGTCGTGATCTCCCTGATTTGACAAACGACCTTGACTCGGCGGAGAAAACCCGGGAGCTGTCGAAGCCCCGTGCAGCACCGGGGGTCGTCGCGGTGCCCGGCGTGCGGGCGGGCGGAGCAGGGCGGTGCGAGGAGATCGCGGGCAGGGTCAACGTAGATCCTTGCTGGTCGCAGCGGTGGGGGAGTGGGACGCGGACGGGCGAAGCCGTACCGGCCCGCGTGCTGGGGCGGTACGGCCACGGCCGCCGACGGCCAGGGGAAAGACGGTCTTGACCGCAAGCACGTCCTGACAGCCGCGGCAGGCCCCCGCCTGTTTCTTGACAGGCGGGGGCGGAACCGGTGAACACGAGGTGGAGCATCAGGAGGCCAGCCCCCACCCGCCGCTGCAGGGCCGGCAGGCTCCCCACCGGCGCGGCAGGCAGTACGGCTGCTCGACGCCGCACTCCGGGCAGATCCGGCGGGCCCGCAGCGCCTTGGCGAGCGCGGCCAGTTGCTTGGGTGACGGGGTCCGGCGCGGCAGCGCCTTGGCGATCTCGTACAGGTAGGCGACCCGCACGCCGGGCCCGGTGGGGGTGCGCAGCGAGCGCCACATGATCTGCGCGACCGGGGCCTGGCCACCGGGCCGCAGCCCCAGGGCACGCAACTGCCGGACGGTGGCCAAACCCTCGGGGGCGAGCTTCCACGGGTAGGTCGGCAGGCCCCACTTGCGGCCGGTGGGGTCCAGGTAGACGCGTCGGCGGCTCACGCGGCCTCACCCGGGACCGCAGAACCGGTCACGCCCAGGTGGGCGGCGAGCGTGGCCAGCACCTGACAGGGGGCGCCGATGGTGCACTCGGCTCGGTAGGCGCCTTCGCGTGCCGCGGCCCATTGGCCGGCCTGCAGGCTGCACGCCGGGCACGCCGCGGTGGTGACGCAGGCCCCGGCCGGGTGATCGCACTCGCCCGCCGTGCAGGGCCAGTCGCGCAGCAGGACGGGGGCGTGCGCGCTGGCGTGGGCCAGCAGCTCGACGGCGGCCTCGTCGGCCTGGCCGTCCTCGCCGACCGGAGGGGTGGTGGCCAGGATCGCCTCGCACAGGCGGCGCACCAGCAGCGCGTCCCCGCCCAACCGCTCCAGCGCCACGCGGTCCTGCCCGCTCGGGGTGAGCAGGTCGAGCTCGGCGGCGACGGCGGCCGGGCCGGTCTCCAGGGCGACCGTCCAGGCGCAGGTGGGGCAGACCTCGGCCCAGGGCGGCAGGTCCGCGCGGACAAAGGTGCTGGGGCGGGGGCTGATGCGGATGCTGCGCAGGCACAGCGCGCCGGTGTGCTCCCGGCCCTCGGCCAGGGCGCGGGCGACGTAGTCGCGGGGCAGGGCGTGGACGCCGGTGGCCAGGTCGTGGCCGGCCAGGAACGCCGCCTCCGGCAGCTCAGGCAGATCGGCCGGGGCGGTGGTGGCGGTGGGGGTGCTCATCGGGCGATCGCCTCCTGGGCGCTGATACCGAGCATGTCGATCAGCTCGGCGGTCTCGTCGGGGGTGGAGCCGTAGCGGGTGCACAGGCGCCGGACGGCGGCGGCCTCGGTCTCGGTGACCGGGTGGATGGTGAAGGTCCAGCCGCGGTCGCCGATGGTGTCGGCGCTCAGGCCGCTGGCGTTGCCGCTGCGGCGTGCGGCCGGGCCGGTGGCCGTACGGGTGCGGGGCTTGCGAGGTGCGCTGGGGGCGCTGCGGCGGCGTCTGCGGGCCGGTGCGGGCCGCACCGGCAGCGGGGCTTCCCCGACTTCCTCCCTGCTTGCGTGCGTGCCTGCCGGTTCGCCAGCGTTTCCGCTGGCCGTAATGCTGGCTTTATCGCTGTCATTGACGCCTGCTGGCTCGCCAGCGTTTCCGGCAGCATTTCCGACGACGTTTCCGACAGCGCTTCCGCTGGCGTTGCCGCCTGCCGCCTTGACCCTCTGGGTGGGCTGCGGCCCCGCCGACTCGACGGACGCGACGTCGGCCTCGGCCTGGCGGCAGGCCTCGGCCACCACGGCGGCCAGCTGCTCGCGCAGCCGGTGCAGCGCCGTGGTGATCCGCCGGGCGCCGGTGCGGACACCGGGGACCGGGCAGGTGCGCGCCAGCTCCAGGACCTCCTCAGCGGTGGCGGTGGCCAGGCGGGCGTGCAGAGCGGCGATCGCCGCGGCGTCGTCCCCGACGGCCGGGGTGAGCGGGGCGCTCATGCTCCCGCCCCCAGCGGCAGCGCGGCGGCCAGGACGGCCAGAGCAGCCAGCAGCAGGTCCACCGCGATGCGCAGGCGGGCGTACTTGGTGCGGGCCAGGCCGGACAGGCGGATGACCTCGGTGGCCAGCCGGTCGACCGGGTCGGCCGTCAGCGCGGCCACCAGCTGGTCGGTGCCGGTGGCGGCGTGCCGGACGAACCCGGTCCCGTCGGCCGCCCGGCGGGGCAGAGCGGGCCGGATGACGAGCAGCAGCGTGACGATCGCGGCCGCGAGCAGAGCGGCGCCGACCACCACGGCGGCCAGAGCGGCCGCGGGCGGGGTCTTGACGGTGACGGCGGCCGACAGGATCGCGAACATCGTCCCGGCCATGCTCATCAGGGCGGTGGCCTTGACGTCGACGCGGCCCAGCTCGACCCGGGCGGCGTCGGCCTCGCGCTGCAGCGCGGCGGTGGCCGGATGGCCGTCAGCGGGGACAGGGGCACAGGTGGGGATCATGGGGATCGCTCTTTCTCCTCGGCGCGGCAGGCGGAGGTCCTGCCGCGCGAGCGGAAGGTCAGGTGCGGGCGGCGCAGTCACAGCCGGGCTGGTTGCACCGGCCGCGGGCGTTCGCCCAGATCGGGTCGTAGGGGGCCCAGCCGCTGCGGGCGGCGCCGCCGGTGTGGACGGCGTTTTGGTGGCCGCAGCGGCGGCAGGGCCGCTCCAGTTCGCTCAGGGGCGTGGCCATGGGCTCACCCGGGCGGGAGATCGGGGTGGTGCACCGTGCCGGTGATGGCTTCCATGGCGGTGCCGAGGTCGGCCAGCGTGAGCACGTCTAGTACGTCGGTCGCCGGTTGCTCCTGGCGGCCTCGGCGCGCAGGCCGCGCGGCGGCGGCGATCAGGGTGAGCAGGCCCATGACGTGGTCGCGGACGGCGGCGGGGCCGTCGGGGACCTCCAGCAGTGCGTCGAAGGCCGCCCGGTCGTCGTCCAGGCGGGCCTGGATAAGGTCGGCGGCCCACTCGGCGATCTCGGAGGTGACGGGCAGGCCGGGGGCGGCGGGGCCGTTCGGCAGCAGCACCTCGACGGGGTGCAGGCCGGACGGGGTGTGCTCGCACAGCGCGAGGGTCCAGTGCAGCATCGCGATGACCAGCCCGGCGCGGCCGTGGTGGACGCCGATGGCCTTGGCCGCGCGCTCGGTGCGGTGGTCGCCGGCGAGGGCCAGGGCCAAGGCGCGGCGGATGCGCCGGTGCAGAGCCCGCTCCTGGTGAAGGACCTCGGGAGTAGGCGCGGGGGCGGGGTGGTGGTTCATGCGTCCCTCCGCAGGGCCTGCAGCACGAGCCGCCAGCCCGTCGCATGGTCGCCGACGGCCAGGGCGCGGCGCCGGTCGGCGGCGCTGGGATGGCTGCTGATCAGGCGGCCGATCAGGCTGCGCTGCCGGGGCGTTTCGGCAGGGATGGCGGCCAGGGCGGCGTCCATGATGTGGTGGCCGGGCAGCCCGGCCTCGCCCAGCAGGAGCACGGCGTGGGCGTCGGCGGCGTACTCGCGCGCCCGGTCGGCGGCCGCGTCGACGAGCTCGGCGGCGCTCATGACCGCCAGGGCGACGAGGACCAGCGGCCAGGTGCGGGAGCCGAAGGAGATCAGCGCCAGGCAGGCGGCGACGCGGCCGGCCCACCGCCACCAGCCCGTGGAGCTGGTCAGGTGGCCGAGGGCGTGGTGGGCGATCTCGTGGGCCAGCGTGCCGACCAGCGGCAGGCGGCGCTGCTCGTTCAGCCAGTCGGCGCCGAGGTTGAGCCTCACCGTCTTCGTGCAGGGGTCGTGGTCGATGGCGGCGTTGCCCTCGAGGCCGGGGTCGGTGACGACCAGGACGCCGGGCACGTAGGTGCCGGAGGTGAGGGCCTCGACCAGCACGGCCAGGCCCGCGGGCGCGTCGGCACCGCCCTCACCGAGGACCGCCTGGGCGGGCCAGGCCGATCCGCCGGTGGGCGGGACGAGCGTCCGCGCGGTCGCCGGGTCCAGGGTGAGGGCGCAGATGACGTGGGCCGGGCCTGCGGCGGGGGCGGCGTAGCTGGTCAGCACCCGGGCCGGGTCGAAGGTGGTGAAGGTGCGGATGTTCACCGCGTCCCTCCCGCCTGCTGGGCCGGCTGCTGCAGGCTGCGGGCGACGGTCAGCAGGGCGTAGCCGATACCGCACAAGGCGGTGACGGCCGGATCGCCGGCACCGTGCTGCAGGGCCGCGTCCAGGGCGGCTTCGGCGCGCTCGCCCACCGGGGTGGCGGGGGCGGTGGTCAGGTCGGTCATGATGGGTGGTGCCTCTCTGAAAGTGGGGTGAGCGGGCGCGCCCGGCGTGGATGTTCTTGGTCGGATGACCACGCTGGTGCGCGCCCGTCCCGGGGTCAGCGGCTGCTCGCGGCCTTGGTGACGGTGATCTCGATGACGGTGTCGGGGGACATGACACGCAGTTCGGCCAGCACCTTGGCGAGGGCGTTGGACTTGCCGGAGCCGGTCAGGCCGCTGATGCGTATCTCGGCGGCCGGGGCGGTCGGGGTGTTGGGGTTCTCGGTGCTCATGGGTGGCGCCTTCCTGGTCGGATGAGCGCGTTGGCGCGCTCGTCGCGGGGTTCAGCAGCGGTTCGGGGTCTTCTTGTCGCGGCCGCCGTCCTCGTCGTCGCCGTCGCGATAGGAGCCATCGGTGATCGGCTCCGGCGGGGTGTCCGGGGAGACGACCACGGCCGCGGCGCAGGCCTTCGGCTGGGCCGGGCAGGCCGACGCCAGGCAGAACGCAGCAGCCAGGGCCAGCACGAGTGCAGCGGGCCGGGGCAGGCGTGAGGTGCCGTTCTTGAGGTTCATCAGCGGTGCCTTTCTTGATGGGGTGTGCGCGATCGCCAGGAAGGCGGTCAGCGGGACCAGCGGACCGACGGCCGGTTCAGGGCCCGGTGGAGGTAGTGGCACCGGTCGCGCCGAGCACGACGCCCAGAGCGGTCGTGACGGCGGCCGGGACGGCGCAGGCGGCGGCGAGGAACAGTGCGGCCAGGGACCAGCCACAGGCGGCTCGCCAGCGGGCCAGCGTCCGGCTGCGGCGCTCGGTCTCCTGCTGCTGCGTGCGCTGCTGGGCGCGGGAGCGGGTGTGGTCGCGGGCGGTGGCGGAGTGGATCGACAGCGGCAGCGGCCCGTCCGGCACGACCAGCAGATGCCCGCGGTCGGCCGGGCGGGAGGGGGTGGCCTTGGAGCGTGCGCGCAGGGCATCGGCGTTGGTCACCCGCAGCGCGTCGCGGTTCGCGTCGTAGGCCAGGATCCCGGCCTCGGCGCGCTCCCGCAGGCTCCGGTACAGCCAGGCGCGGGAGCGGCCGGCGGCCGCGGTCACGGCGCCCAGGCGGTGGATGGCGATGGGCTGGCCGTCGGCGTAGTCGAGCAGGGCGCGGTCCAGGGCGGCGGCGGCCTGGTCGGCGGGCATCGGGGTCCAGTCGGCGGGCTCAGGGGCGGTCATGGCGGTTCCTTTTCGGATCGGTGGGTGAATGAAAGGTCGGGGCCGATCAGTGGCTGGTGGCGGCGTCACGCAGGTCGTCCAGGAGCTCGTCCAGCTCGGCGGGGGTGATGTGGACCTCGCGGGCCTTGGAGCCGTCGGCGGGGCCGACGACCTCGTAGCGCTCCAGCGCCTCCATCAGGTGGCCCGCCTTCGCGAAGGGGATGCGCAGCTTGCGCTGCAGCATCGAGATCGAGCCGAACTGGGTGGTGACGACGAGTTCGGCGGCCCGCAGCAGCAGCTCCAGGTCCTCACCCACCCCGGCGCCGTCGACGGCGGTGGTGTCCTTCGGGCCCGCGGCCGCCGGGCCGGCCAGGTCGATGGGCCGGTCCTCGGCGCAGGCGTGGCGGCGGCAGTAGGCGACGACCTTGGCGGTCTCCTTTTCGGAGACGAACGCGTTCTGCAGCCGGATCGGGTTGCTCGCGCCCATCGGCAGGAACAGCGCGTCGCCCTGGCCGACGAGCTTCTCGGCGCCGGGCCGGTCCAGGATGACCCGGGAGTCGGCCAGTGAAGAGGTGGCGAACGCCAGCCGGGACGGCATGTTCGCCTTGATCAGCCCGGTGACCACGTCCACGGAAGGCCGCTGGGTGGCCACGACCAGGTGGATGCCGGCGGCGCGGGCCAGCTGGGTGATGCGCACGATCGCGTCCTCGACATCCTTGGCGGCGACCATCATCAGGTCGGCGAGCTCGTCGACGACGACCAGCAGATACGGCAGCGGCCGCAGCTCCTTGCCGCCGGGCCGGGCGGGGATGCGCCCGGCGCGCACGGCGGCGTTGAAGTCGTCGACGTGGCGGAAGCCGTGCTCGGCCAGCAGGTCGTAGCGGCGGTCCATCTCCCCCACCACCCAGACCAGGGCGTCGGCGGCCTTCTTGGGGCTGGTGACGATCGGGGTCAGCAGGTGCGGGACGCCTTCGTAGACGGCCAGCTCGACCCGCTTGGGGTCGATCAGGATCATCCGCACCTCGTCCGGGAGGGCGCGCACCAGGACGGAGGTGATCAGGCCGTTGACGCACACCGACTTGCCCGCGCCGGTCGCCCCGGCGATGAGCAGGTGCGGCATCTTGGCCAGGTTGGCGACGATCGCGCGGCCCTCGACGTCCTTGCCCAGGCCCACGACCAGGGGGTGGGCATCGGCGGTGGCGACCGGCGAGCGCAGCACGTCGCCGAGGGTGACCAGGTCGCGGTCGGTGTTGGGGATCTCCACGCCGATCGCGGACTTGCCCGGGACGGTGGCCAGCATCCGCACCTGGTCCGACTGCACGGCCAGGGCGAAGTTCTTGGCCAGGCCGGTGACCTTCTCCACCTTGACCGCCGGGCCGAGCTCGATCTCATAGCGCGTGATGACCGGGCCGCGGGTGAACCCCTTCACCTCGGCGTTGACCTTGAACTCCTCCAACACCGTGTTCAGCGCGGCCGCGATGACCGTGTTCGCCTTGGTGGAGGGGCGGGGGGCGGTGCCGGTGCGCAGCAGGGCCAGCACCCCACCATCGGCCTGCTCCGGCGCGTCCGCTTCGGTGGCCACAGGAGCGGCGTCTGCGGGGGTGCCGATGAGCGGGTTGTCGTACGGGCCGCGCTCGCCGACGAGGTCGGGGTCGACCACCTGCGGGCGGCGCGGCCGCCAGGTCCGGCCGGTGGCGGGCGACTCGGCGGCCGGGGTGGCGGGCTCCTCCGTCTCCTCGTGCTCCTGGGGCTGTTCGTCCGCACCGGCAGGGACGTCGTCAACGTCGTCACGGTTGGCGTAGCGGGGGTTGGTGCTGGCCTTCGGGCGGCGCGGAGCGCGGCCGCGGACCCGGTCGACCAGACCCGCGAGCCGCTTGGGAGCCTGGCGGATGGGCGTCTGGGTGGCCACCAGCAGCCCGTAGACCGCCAGGACCACCAGCAGCCCGGCGACCAGGGCGGCGGGCAGGAGCGCCGCGAGCGGCGCGGTGACGGCGTAGCCGAGCATGCCGCCCGCCCGGATGATCGCGGCGAAGAAGCCCGCGCTCATGCTGGCCGGGGCAGCGGAGGCCAGGTGGACCAGTCCGGCGGCCGCGGTGGTGACGGCCAGCGAGCCGAGGATCAGGCGGATCAGCGCGATCTCGCTGTCGCGGGCGCGCAGCAGCCGCCAGGCCAGGGCGGCCAGCGCGATGGAGGCGGCGCCGATCAGGGAGCCGACCAGGGCGCGGGCGGCGGTCTCCACGACGTCCCAGACCAGACCGCCGACGAGGTTCCAGGCGGTCAGCGCGAGCACCACCGCGGCGACGGCCGACAGCAGGCCCAGGCCGTCGCGGCGCTGGGCGGCCTCCAGGTCGGCCGGGCCGGTGCCCAGGGCGCGCACGCCGCGGCCCAGGGCGCGGGCGCTGGCCTTCCAGGCGACCGCGATGCCGAAGCCGGTGATGCCGAGCAGCACTCCGGCGCCGGCCGACGAACGACGGCGCGACGGGGGCCGGGTGACGCGGGGGAGGGGGCGGCGGGAGGTCCGCCGGGTCCGGGTGGCCATGGTCGTCTCCTTGAAGTCCGGGGGTGTGCGGTGATGTGCGGTCACGCTCTGGTGATGTGCGGGGGATGTGCGGTCACTTTTCGTGGTGTGCGGGGGGCGTGCGGCCCTTGTGCTGAGCTTGTGGATCTTGTGCGGGGGGTGTGCGATCCGCTGTGCGGTTACTCTGCGTTGATGTGCGGGGGTGTGCGGAGGGCTGTGCGGGCCGGTGTGCGGTGCATGTGCGGGGCCCCGCACACCGGGATTTCCCTATAGAGAGAGCGCGCCGCCGCACACCGCACACCGCGGCCCGGGGATCGTCACTGTCGGTGAGGCGGGCCGGGCGCCCTCGCGCACCCGCAGGGGCGCACGAGGGGCGGGGCCGTCACCGGCGGGCGGTCTCCATGGGAGAGGCGATCAGGTCCCAGCCATCGGCGTCCGGGCGGGCCACGATGCAGCCCATCTCGGTCCACCGGTCACGCTGGCGGTACAGGAACCGGCGCGAGCGCTGCACGTTGGTCAGCAGTTCGACCAGGTCAGCGGTCTGCACGGTGCGCCGTCCCTCCCGGTACCAGTCGTCCAGGGCGCGGTCCCAGATGGCCTGGGCCTCCTCGGCGGTGGGCCGGGGCAGCTCGGCGTCGCGCTCCTCCTGGTCGCCGTCGGTGTCGGCGTCGATGATGACGCCGCTGATGACCTGGTCGGGGTCGACGTCGGCGAAGTCGGACGCCTGGGCGTCCTCGCCCAGGTGGTAGCGGCGGGAGGCGGCCAGCGCCTCGTGCATCGCGGCGCGCTCTTCGGCGGACTCGGTCTCGGCCATCTCGATCATCTCCTGCTCGTCGTCGCTGATCTGGGGGGCGGGGGTGCGGGCCGGGGCCGGGCGCATCGCCGGGACCGGCCCGGCGGCCGGGTAGGGGGTGCGGGGCTGCTCGGCCGGGGCGGTCCCGGCCGGGCTCGTGACGGCCTGGAGGGCGCCGCGGCCTCCCGCCGAGCGGGTGTAGACGGTGCGCCGCTGGTAGAGCTCGCCGAACAGCTGCGCGGTGACGGGGTCCATCGGGTCGCGGTAGGCGGCGCCGGCCTGCACGGCCTCGATCAGCTGCTCATCGGCCGGGTCGTAGATGCGCAGCATCGAGCTCCACCGCGCCGCGGGGATGCCCATGCCGGTCGCGTAGCAGTAGCCGGGCCTGCTCGCGCCCCACAGCTGCAGGTTCTTGCCGATCGCCGCCAGCGCCTCCTTGGGCAGGATCTGCTCGGCGTCGTCGTACTCGGTGACGCCGAACATGATCGCGGCGCCGTGGTTGCTGCGGGTGTCGGTGGAGGCCTGGCGGTGGTTCCACCGCTGCGTCGAGCTGACGAACAGGATCCCGGCGGAGCGGGCGTCGGCGACCAGGTCGGCGTACAGGGAGGAGAACTTGCGGAACTCCTTGGACTCCTCCACCCACACCACCAGCAGGTTCAGCGACGAGGCCAGCGACCAGCGCATCAGCTCCTCGCCCGCGAGGTGGTCGGTGCGGCCCTTGATCACCTTCTTGAAGCGGTACAGGAACTGGCGGGCCTCTGCCTCGTCGGTGATGACCCAGGTCATGCCGTGCGCGAACGGGCCGAACGTCTGCAGGCCCTTGCTGATGTCGAGGCCGATGACGTTCAACCGGCGCTTGACCAGCAGCGAGCTCAGCAGGATGCGGGCGCCGGTGGACTTACCCGATCCGGTGGTGCCGCCGATCTTGATGTGCTGGATGTCGTGGGCGCGCCGGTCGGCGCGCACGTCGCCGACCAGCTGCACCGTGCACGGGCCGGTCTGGTACTCCCCGATCGGGAACGCGTCCGTCGGCAGCGAGCCGACCAGGCCGTCAATGCCGGTCACGCCGGGCCAGGGCACGCCACCCTTGAGGTTGTCGCGGGTGGCGATCTCCACCGTGCCCAGCCCGTCGACGTCCGGATCCCCGGCCAGGCTGACCCCGCCCGGCACCGCGCGCGCGTCGGCCGACAGGGCGGGCAGCAGCTCGCGAGCGCCGGCCAGGGTGCCGCCGGGCAGCGTCTCCACCTTGGCGCGGACCACACCGCGCTCATCCGCCTTGGCGTCGCGGAACTGCACCTTGGCCTGCCGGATCGCCTCCGCCAGCGGGTTACCGGCGCCGTCGCTGGTGGGGGTGGCCCCTGCGTACTTGGTGCCGCGCCAGACCACCCACAGCACCCACACGACCAGCGCGCAGATGGTGTAGGCGGGCCAGATCACGCCCAGGCCGACGATCAGGCCGAGCACGAGGTTGCCGGTGGCCAGCGCCCCGGTCACCACCATGAGGACGCGCAGCAGCAGGCGGGGCCCGGCCGACATCCAGCAGAAGAACGTGATCAGGCCGCCGACCAGGAGGAACAGCAGCGTCATCAGCGGCGTCCACACCGGATCCCCGCCCCACTTGGCGTGCGCCAGCGCGATGAGCACGGCGAAGACGGCGGCGGCGATGCCGGGGGTGGCCAGCGGCAGGCCGTGCACCAGCAGCCAGCCCCCGCTCATCCGGGTGCCGGCGTCGAGGGTGTCGACCGGCACGACCTGGCCCGAGATCGGCGGAATCTTCTTGGGGTTGCGACGTGCCATCACGCACCGTCCTTCGTCTCGTAGCGGCCCTTGCGCTTGGCGTCGTCGCCGCCGGCCTTGCGGGCCTGCTGCTCGGCCAGCAGGTACTCCTGGTGCACCGCCGACATCCGCACGACGGCCTTGGCGGCCTCCAGGAACGCCTCGGCGGCCTGGTTGCCGTGGGCGAAGGCCCGGGAGGCGAACCAGATCCGGCTCAGCCACTTCACGCGGCGCCCGTCCGGGCCGGTGCGGCTGCGCATCCAGGCGGCGATGTGGGCGGCGTCATCGCTGAGGACCAGCGAGATCGCGCACAGCATCGCCCGGGTGTTCTCCTGGTAGTCCCGGTAGCTCTGGTGGGACTGGGTGACGTCGGAGTCGGTGAAGGAGGTCGCCGCCTCCACCAGATCGATCTGCTTGCTCATCGCTGTCCTCGCATCACAGGTGTTCCTGTTTCTCGGATGTCGGTGCTGGTCAGGAGGTCAGCCCTTGGGCGGGGCCGCGCGCTCCTGGGCCTCGTAGTCGGCGTGCAGGGCGGCCATCTTCTGCAGCGCCGAGACCGCCTCCAGCAGGGCGTCGGCGGCGTTGCGGCTGTGGCCGCGGGTGCGGCGGGCCAGCGCCGCGCGCACCCACACCGGGATGCGGCCCTTCTTCAGCCGGCGGTTGCGCAGCCACGTGGCCGCGAGTTCGCCGTCCTGGTTGAGCATCAGCGCCAGGGTCCGCGCCAGGGTCTGGACGTTCTCCAGATAGGTGTCCAGAGCGGCGTGACCGGCGACGACCTCGGCGGTGTCGAACGCGAGCATCTGCGCCTCCAGGCTCTCCACGCGGGTCATGTCAGGGCTCCTCCTCGGTGATCACGGTGTGCAGCAGGTAGAGGGCGGTGTCGTAGGTGCTGGTGCGGGCGATCCAGGCGCCGTCACCGCAGGCCTCGGCGGTGGTGGTCGCCTCGACGGCCCGCAGCCAGGACCGGCGCACCGCGCGGGCCCGGGAGCGCAGGGAGGTCTGCTCGGCCAGGACGAAGGCGGCCACCACCGCGGCGGCGGCCAGCAGCGCCACCGCCACGGTGTGGGCGAACCGTTCGGGCCAGCCGGGCGCGAACGCCCCGCTCAGCCAGGTCACGAGAGCGGTCATCAGCCGGCCGCCTCGAACGCCGGGGCCGACCAGGTCAGGGTGGCGGCCACGACGCTGCCGTCGGGCGTCTGGTTCCACGACAGGCCCGGGTCTCCCTCGCGGCCGCCGACGAGCGCCCGCACGATGCCCAGCCCCAGACCGCCCTCGTCGGCCGGGCGCTCCAGGCCCGCGTCCCGGCCCTCGGGGGGACAGCCGGGCTCGGCGGCGGGCTCCTGGTCGCGCTGTGCGGGGACGTGCGGGTCGTGTGCGGAGGCGTGTGCGGTCACGCTCTGTCGATGTGCGGCCATGTGCGGGCCGCGTGCGGGCACGGAGGGTGACTGTGCGCCCTGGTCGGTGACCTCCAGGCGCACGCAGACCTGACCGCACACCTGGAGCCGGACGGTGAACTGCCCGCCGCAGCCGGACGCGGAATGCATGAGCGCGTTGGTGGCCAGCTCCGAGGCGCACAGCACCGCGTCGGAGGCCCGGGGGCAGCCGGTCAGCACCCCGGCGACGAACCGCCGGACCTGCTCGATCGTCTCCGGACGGCCCGGGAACGTCCGCTCGAACACCGGGCCCGCAGCGGCGGGGCCGGTGGGGGTGCCGGCCAGCAGGTGCGACGGCCGCGCCCCGGCCACCGGCAGCTGCCCGGTCTCGGCCAGCAGGTAGCGGACGTGGGCGACGGGGTCGGGTTCACCGAGCCGCTCGGCAGCCACCGCGGCGCGGGCGGCCGCCAGCAGCTGGCCGTAGCGGGTGCGCAGCAGCACGAGCTCCTCGTGCTCGCTGGCCGTACGGGCGGCCGCGGGGGCGGGGGTCGTGGTGGGGGTCAGGGTGTTCATGCCGCACTCTCCGTCTGCTTCAGCTCGTCACGCAGGATCCGGGCCGTCCGCGGCGCGCACGACAGGGTGCGGCGGATCTCTTCGGCGGTGGCCTCGCGGGGATCGATGTCGCCCGCCTCGATCGCCGCCCGCAGGGCGGCGCGGTGCTCCTCGATCGATCGGCGCGGCGCAGGCTCCGCCTCGGTCGACTCGATCGGGTCCGCCGGTCCGGCGGGATCGATCGGCGACCGGCCCGATCGACGCTCGATCGACGGGCCCGCCGGGGCCGGGGTCGACTCGATCGAGCGGACGACCGCGATCGGCTGCGTCTCGATCGAGGGTGCTCGATCGATCGGCGCGGTGGCGGGCTCTGCCGGACGATCGGCCTCGATCGAGGCGGCGGGCTGCGGCGGGGACTCGATCGCCGGGGAACCGATCGAGGGAAACGCGATCGATCGGGCCACATCCTGGCGCCGCTCGGTGAACGCCTTCAGGCGGGCCATGGCTTCTTCGGCCTCGGCCGACTGGTGCGGGCCCGGCTCGCCGGGGCGGACGATCGAGCCGTCGACGATGAGCAGCCGTCCGTCCTTGGCGGCCTGCCGATCGGCCGCACGCTGGTAGCGGACGATCGATCGGGCCAGCGTGCGGTCGCGGCGCGAGGCCTGCGGGCCGACGCCGTAGCGGTCGATCCACGCGGCCGTCCAGGCCTCCTCGATCGAGCACTGCTCGCCCCGCGAGGCGCGGATCGACGCGGCCGCCCACGACAGGCGCGGGTAGCGCAGCCGCCGCCAGGCCGCCCGCCGGATCTCCGCAGCCGTTCGCTTGGAGGCGCTCTGCTGGGTCAGCGACGCGGTCAGCTCCCACAGCGCGATGCCCAGCAGGGAGGCCAGCGCGAGGATCACCCCGACCTGCAGGCCATCGGTCTTGTTGGCCGTGACGCCGTGCCACAGGTTCATCCCGGCCGCGATGGCGGCCATGGCCCAGGTCGCCACCCGGTAGCGGCCGATCGGCAGCCGGGCCGTGATCGCGCGGTGGACCAGGAACGCCAGATACCAGACCCCGCCCTCCAACGCGATCGGCAGAGCCGGGGCCATGAACCCCAGGTGCATGACGTGGGTGGCGAACTCCAACTGGCCACGCCAGGCGATCGCGATCGGAGCGCCCATCGCGATGGCTCCCACGATCACCGGAGCCCGGGTGAGCGCGGCGGCGGCCAGAGCACCGGCACCGCGACGCAGGCGCGCCCGGCGGGCGGCCTTGGCCTGCTCGCGCTCCTGGCGGCGCAACCGCCGGCGGGCGGCCGCGCTCGCCGCGCGCATCTCACGCTCGCGCCGCTCGGCCTCGGCCGCCGCGGCGGCGCGGGCGGTGCGGGCTTCTTCCAGCCGCAGCATCGTCTCGGCGCGGGTCGCCTCGGCGGCCGCGCGGGCCTGCTCGGCCTGGGCGTCGGCGACCAGGCGCTGAGCACGGGGGTCGTAGTAGGTCGTCACGGCGTCACCTCCGAGAAGATCGCGGCGATCGCGCCGTCGACGTCGAGCAGGTCGCGCTCGCGGCCCATGGAGACGAGCTGCAGCGTGTCGTCGACGACGGCCTGCAGCCGGGCCCGGTCGGCGTGGAAGTCCAGCCAGGCGCCGCCCGCGCACACGCGCAGCAGCACCCGGTCCGGGCTCGGACCCCGGCCCACCTGGATCAGGCGGTTGCCGACCAGCACCGGACCGTCGGCGTCGATCTCGGGGTCGGCGTCGGCGTCGCTGGCCAGCAGGCCGTCGATCAGCACCTCGCGGGCGCAGACGACGGTGGCCACCGCGACCAGGTGAGGGGACAGGAAGGTCAGCCGCACCTCGTACGGGCGGTCGGGCCGGTAGGTGAGCACCACCATCTGGTGCGGGCCGGGTCCGGTGGCTGGCCACAGCATGAGGCCTTCGACGATCTCGCGGCCGCTGATGTCGGTGGGGATCATGCCGCGTCCCTCCGCATCTTGCGGACCAGCCCGACCAGGGCGCGGTCCCAGTCGCCATCGACCCAGTCGGTCTCGGAGCCGGCCGGGACGCGCCGGTAGGTCTGTGACAGGAAGCTGGTGAGCTCGTCGCGGCGGGCGTACAGGCGGCAGGCCGCCGGCGTGCCGGGGTGCAGGATGATCGCGAGGTAGTCGGTGGCCTCGGCCTCGGCGAAGCGGATGTCGCCCTCGCCGACCACGCCCCGGCGGGCCGGGCACAGCGCCTGCGCCAGCAGGGAACGGGCGAAGGTCCACACGTTGTCGCGACTCCCCGGCGGGGGCGGGAAGTCGATGTGGACGGCGTAGGGGTCGGTCAGCTCGTAGACCGCCAGCGCCTTGAACACGCGGTTGGGCTGGTCGGCGATGCAGACCTGCAGCGTGGTGCGGATACGGGAGGTGCTCATCGGCCGGCCCTCCCGTTCAGCCGGGCCAGCAGCCGCGACATCCACGCGTCAGTGGTGTGCCCGGGGCAGGTCTCCACACAGATGCCGCCCCGCCACACGCACCGGCAGTCCTCACCCGGGTCCGGAACGGGCGCCGGTACCGGTACCGGAGCGGGAGCCGGAGGCATGGGCAGCGCCCGGCAGTGCTCGGCGTGCTCCTGAGCCCAGCCCCGCGCGTCCTTCTCGGCGTCCAAGCGCGCCGTCGTCGCGTCCCGGAACTCCACCCAGGTGCGGGAGTCCTGCCCCCAGCGGTAGGTGGCCCATTCGTAGTCCCTGGTGGTGGTGCAGCCGGTGCAGGCGGCGACGGCCCGCTGGTACCGGCCGGACGCGACGGGTGCGGTGATGTCGACCGTGGCGCCCGCCACGGTCAGGTACCGGGCGATGACCTCTTCGGGCCAGGCCTGGGCGGGGGAAGCGATGCTCATCAGGCCACCGCCTCGGCACCGCTCGCGGCGGCCGGGCGGGCGGCCTGGCGGGCACGGCGACGGCGGTTGTAGACCATGGCGCATCGCTGCCACGGGGCCTTGCCGCCGCGGATGCCGTGGAACCAGGTGCGCGGCAGGTCGTACTCCTCGCGCAGCGCCAGCTCCAGGCACTGGGCGCGTACGGGGCAGTCGGCGCACAGCTCGCGGGCGACGTCCTCGTAGGCGGCCCGACGGGTCGCGAGGGACTCGGGGGAGAGCCCACCAGTCGGATTCGGCTCGTGCGGGAACCAGGCGTCGGGGTCGGGAGCGTCGACGCACGTTCCGTGGGCGGTGACCAGCGACGACAGGTCAGTAGTGGTCGGAGGGTTCGATTCCGGGCAAGGGAATGAGAGCATGGAAAGCATTCCGGGGTGTCCTTTCCGAGGTGACCCGGTGGTGGGGCCTCGTCCGGGTGGAGTCCGGAACGAGGCCCCTTGCATTGGGGTGGCGGCCCCAGTGGTGGAGTCACCGAGGCAGCACGGCATTTGCCCTGCAAGAGAGCAATGTCGATCTTTTTAGAGGGGGGTAAAGCTCCTCTCTTTGGAGAGTAGGCCCCGCCGTTCGGCGATGCAATAGGGGGGGCTAAAATTCCTGCCGTAGACGCCTTGAGGAGTGATGACGTGGACCAAAGAGCTCTGCAGGACCTGGCGGCGATAAGCGACCCCATCGAGCGCGTACGGGCGGTGGGACGCCTCATGACCGAGCAGCAAGGCATGGTGACCGAGCTGGCCACGATCAGGCGTCATGCCATCGCCCAGGCCCGCGAAAACGGCATGACCTTGGATGAGATCGGCAAGAAGCTTGGCGTCACGCCAGGCCGCGTCTCGCAACTCGGCAAGGGCTCCTCGGCTAAGGCGCCAGCCGCACCGGCCACCAGCGCCCCGCGTGTTCTGGTGCAGCGCCCGCTGCCGACCGATCCGGCCGTGCGCGGATCCAAGTCCCTATATCTGATTGAAGCCGAGCGCCAAGGGCTCAAGGCCGACCGCCGCATGCTCTACATCGGCCCGGAACCGGCGAGCGAGCATGTGGCAGCTTGCCTGAGGGTGAACCCTGGCGATGAGGTGATCGCGCGGCGCAAGATGATGCTCGCCAACGACGTGCCGGTGCGCATCGCCACCAGTTACTTCCGCGCCGACCTGTTCCAGGACACCCGGATCAGTCAGCCGGAGTTCGTTCTGCCGACCCTCCAGGCCGCGCTGGAAGCTCTCGGTTACCGCTTCGGCCACGCCGAAGAGGTATTGACTGCTCGGCGTCCCACCTCGTTTGAGGCTGAGACGCTCGAACTCGAGCCCGGTGAGTGGGTGGTCCAAGTCCTACGGGCCAGCTACAGCACCGAGGACACCCCCATTCACACACTGGAGACGATCTGCGCGGCGACCCGGCACACGTTCCCGATCGGCCAAGTGGCAGGCACCGACGAGTTC
Source organism: Planomonospora parontospora (assembly GCA_014647935.1). Taxonomy (GTDB): domain Bacteria; phylum Actinomycetota; class Actinomycetes; order Streptosporangiales; family Streptosporangiaceae; genus Planomonospora; species Planomonospora parontospora. The sequence goes on along the minus strand of BMQD01000029.1, from coordinate 22,858 downwards.
TAGCCGAAGAACGCCTCCTTCTCGATCAGCGTCAGCCCTCGGCCAGTCATGGCCGGGGGCTGACCTGTTGACGTTGAAGTTCCCTGTGGAGTTATCAAGATCCGGGAAGCATGAAATCATGAGCGTACTAGTACATGAAACTAGATTGCGTACTAGTACCTGTCTAGGCTTCCGCCCCATCCGGTCCTAGACCTTGAGAAAGGGGCCGGTAATCTGTCCCTTAGGCGTACTAGTACGCCTTCTATCCACGGGAAGAGAGTGATCATGCCACCGGTGCTGGAACGGCCTGAACCGCCGTACCTGCAGATCGCCCACCAGATCCGACAGCAGATCTTGTCGGGTGTGCTCCGCGACGGTGACCAGATACCACCGGCCCGAAAGATCGCCCAAGAGTGGGGAGTCGCGATCGCGACCGCCACCAAGGTCCTGGCTACCCTGCGCTCTGAGGGCCTGACCCGGGCCGTGCCCGGCAAGGGCACGGTGGTGGCCAGTGCGGCGACGGTGGACTACGGCGCGCCGGACCGCCTGGTCGCCATCCGGCGCACCGGGCGCATCTATCCGCCCAACGAGCGCGCGGAGATCCGGACGGTTGACCTAGTCGCCGCTCCGGATCAGGTGGCGGACGCTCTGAGCATCGACCACGGTGCTCCGGTCATCCGCCGCTACCGGGTGACGTTGCGCGATGAAGTGCCAGCCTCGGCGTCGACGTCGTGGTTCGATGGCGCCTTGGCCGCCTCGGCCCCGCAGCTGCTGGTGGCCGACCGGATCCGCCAGGGCACCTCGCGCTACATCGAGGAGATGACCGGGCGCGCTGCTGTGCGGCTGGTGGAGCGGGTCTCCGCCCGGGCCGCCTCCGAGCAGGCTGCCACCGACCTGCAGGTCACCATCGGCTCGCCGGTGCTGAGCAAGCGCAGCTGGTGGTACGACCCCGAGGGCGCGGTGCTGGAGTACGGCGAGTCGATCTCCCTTCCCGACCGCGAAGCATCCTACGAATACGAGATAAGGCCAGCTCCGTGAAACTCCTGCATTCAGGCAAGGTCCGCGACGTCTACGCCGACGGCGAGGACCTGATCCTAGTCGCCTCCGACCGGGTCAGCGTCTACGACGTGATCCTGCCCACCCCGATCCCAGACAAGGGCAAGGTGCTCACCCAGCTGTCGCTGTGGTGGTTCGACCAGCTCGCCGACGTCTTCCCCAACCACGTCATCTCCGCGACCGACGTGCCCGCCGAGTTCGTCGGCCGCGCGGTGCGCTGCCGACGGCTGGAGATGCTGCCGGTGGAGTGGATTGCCCGCGGCTACCTGGCCGGCCTGGGCCTGCAGGAGTACCGCCAGCACGGCAGCGTCTCGGGCGTGGCGCTGCCCGAGGGCCTGGTGGAGGGCTCCCGGCTGCCGGAACCGATCTTCACCCCAACCACCAAGGCCACCGCTGGCCACGATGAGTTCATCACCTACGGCGACGTGGTCAAGGAAATCGGCGCTGACACCGCCGCCCGGCTACGTGAAGCCACGCTGGAGATCTACCGGCGCGGCGCGGAGATCGCCCGCGAACGGGGCATCATCATCGCCGACACGAAGATCGAGTTCGGCCGGGCCGCCGACGGCACGCTTGTGCTCGCCGACGAGATCCTCACCAGCGACTCCTCCCGCTTCTGGCCAGCCGACGACTGGGAGCCCGGCCGCCCGCAGCACGCCTTCGACAAGCAGTTCGTCCGCGACTGGTCGTCCACCGTCACCGACTGGGACCGCACGCCTCCCGGACCCGCCATCCCGGACGAGATCGTGCAGGCCACTCAGGCCCGCTACATCGAGGTCTACGAGCGCATCACCGGCCAGACCTGGAAGGGATGACCATGACCCAGTACTACGACCCCCAGCGGCTCGTCCGCGAGGTCCAGTCTCTGCTGCGCACCTACGGCCTGACTGCCGAGCCGGTCACAGGCGAGCCCGGTCTCGCGGAGGCAGGCGCCGGGATGCTGCTGCGCGGCCTGGGGATCACCCCCGCCCTCGATGGCGTCGACGCCCTGGCCCGGGCGATGGACAAGCCCTGGGCAGAGGCAGACGCACGATAGCCCAGAAGCGAAGGAGCCCCCGGCCAAGGCTGGCCGGGGGCTCCCTTACGTTTCGGGCTTCTACAGCACCTTCTGCTCTACCTCATCAAGCAGCGCGCGTAGCTCGGAGACGACCCGTTTCACCTCTTCTGGGTCTTCAGCGGCCGCCCGGCTGATGAGGTCGCGCTTTACGACGCGCTTCAGGATGGTGCGGAGCCGTCCGACTTCCGCGGTGAAGGTCGGGGCGCTGCCTCCGGCGGCCTCCGCTACGTCCTGCCCGTCGACATTCCGGGTCAGGTAGGCGCGGATCTGCTGCACGGCCTCCTCAGGGTCGAACCGATCAGGAGGAAGGACTCCGACCACCCCCTTGAGGACGGCGGCGGTGACCCTCACTCCGTCCGTCTCGGCCACGGTTCGGTAGACGGTTACCGCCGCCTCCCTGCCGTGATGCTCCGCGAGGGGGATCAGCTCCCTCACCTGACTCTCGTTGATGATCTTGTCCCCAATTGGGGACAAGACCTCGGCGAGCGGCCAGGCCTGGATCAGCCTGTAGGCCTGCGAGGTCTTCATCTGCCAGCGATCCTCGACGTACGCCTCGAATGTCGGGTGGCTCTCGCGATAGAGCCTGGCGTCTCTGATCACTTGCAGGGCCTTGCCCGCTTGCGCGAATGCAACGCGGAGAACATCGACAGCAGCCTCACAGGCGACGAGGTCAGCGCGCTCACGTTCCGTGAGCGCGGCTTCGTCCCCTCCCGTGTACGGGTCCGGGATGGTGATGGCCGAGGGCGAAGGCTCCACCGGAGCAGCCGGAGAACTCTCGGCCGGCCCCGTGTCGGCGCTCTGATCCACGACACGCTGCTGGGCGAGAAAGTCGGCCATGCTGCGTCGTGACTTGTTAGCCATCAGGCACCACCCAGATCACGGCGCCCGAGGTCGAGCAGCAGTTCAGTGTGGAGGCCAGCGATGTCCTCACGGAGCCGAGGGGCGTAACGCTCGTTCCAGCGGGTGATCGGCACGCCGGCCTTGAGGCTGTTGGGCCAGGCCCGGTACAGCCGGATGGCGGAGCGGAAGTGACGGACCCCGGCGCTCTCCAGCGTCTGCCAAGCGTCCAGAATGTATTCCGCGCCCAGTCGGGGGTCCGCCTTGGTGACCACCACGGCGTACGGCACCCCGCTGGCTTTGACCCGTTCGACAGTGCGGATGGTCGGCATGATCGATTCGGGCTCGTGGTCGTAGGGGATGATCACGTACGTGCTGCGCGCGAGGACTTCGGCCAGCACGTCGTGGCCTTCGAGGGAGCCTGGGCAGTCCACGATGATCGTGTCGAAGTCACGGAGCTTCCGGATGTGGGTGAGCTGTACGGGGTCGAGCTCATGGAGGACCTCGTACCCGGGGGCTTCCATGACCCGGGTGAGGTCATAGGAGTTCGCCTGGGGGTCGACGTCCACGACCAGGGCGCGACCGTGGGCGGCAACGGTGTGCGCTGCGAGGGACAGCGTGAGCATGGTCTTGCCCACGCCGCCCTTCTGGTTGGCGATAGTGATCACGTAACTGTCTGTTTGCCGGGCGGTATCCGGCTGTGCGCCGCTCGAAGCGGTGGCAGTAGTCATGGACGCCACAGTTCCACAAGATCGGCCCGGCTGCTTTCGGTACCGCTTGACGATGCTGTAGGGCCTGTGGCGAGTAGCTGGTGGACATGATCAGAACACGACGATCAGCGAGGTCACCCGGCGGACGCAGTCGGCGGTTGGCCGACAGGAGAACCCGCAGTGACGGCGACGCTGAGGCACCCGGCCGCCAACGCCCGCTCTTCGTCCGCAGGATAAAACCACAAGATCAACGCCGAGAGCCTTCCTTGCATCACGTAGGGTTCCGATCATGAGCGGGACCACGCAGGTGGTGGCCCGGGTCGCCGAAGGCACCCGGAAGCGCCTGCGCACGCTCCTGGATGCCGAGAAGAACCGCCACGGCGACCTGCTCACCGGGATGGACCCGCCGCCGGACGCGGACGCCTTCCAGCGGGCCGAGGTCCGCACCTGGGCCCGGCAGCGCCTGGAACGCCTGCGGGCGGTCGGCGACCTGCTGGACACGGTCGACGCCGCGCTCGCCCACGGGATCCGGGTGGAGCTCGCCGAGCGCGGCTGGGACCGGGACTGGCCGCCGGTGCCGGCCAGCGCGCCGAGCTCGGGACGCTGGCCCGGTTCGCGGCAGGCCGGGTGGCCCGAGAAGATCGCGGCGCGCATCCCCGCCGAGCTGGCGGCGCGGGTGCAGGCGGGCTGCTGGCACACCTCCGCCGAGCCGATCGCCGCGCTGCGCGCCTGGCGGGCCGCGCATCCGGGGCCGCTGAGCGATTCGGAGCTGCTGGCCCACTACGAGCGCCTGGCGGCAGAGATCACCCCGCCGGGAGTGATCTGGAGGGCCGGGCTCGAGAACGTCCTGCCCCCATCGTGATCAGGCTTCCCCCAGGTCCGGCCTGACGGCCGGATCCACCCCTCTTTTCTAGCCAGCTAGCTTAAATAATCCGAGGTGGAAGCGCCACCGGGGGCGGTGACCGTGCTCATCGGAAGCGAGCCGTTCTCAATCGCTCCGAGCCGCGGTACGGGTTCCCCAGCCACCGAGTCACCTGTTGCGCGCGGGAAGGCCCCGTGGCCGGGCGGCGGGGTTGTGACCTGCGGCAGGGGGGAGGAGAAGAGTGCTGGTGATGTCGAGGGGATGAGCGTCATGGACGCGCAGTCAGAGCGGGATCAAGACCCGCCGCCGGATCCTTCGGGACCGCGGGCAGCGGCGGAACCACCGGGCGCCGGCGCCATCGCCGACATGTCGCCGGAGCGGCAGCAGACGTTCCTGTCCACCCTGCTCGACAGCCTGGCATCAGGGGTGGTGGCCTGCGACGCCGACGGCTACGTGGTCGTGTTCAACCAGCCGATGCGCCAGTCCCGCCCGCACATCCCCGGCCTGCACGTCCGGGACATCGCCGCCGCCTTCCACCTGTACGCCGCCGACGGGCGCACCCCGCTGCAGCCGCAGCAGGTGCCGCTGGCGCGGGCGCTGGCCGGGGAACACATCGACGCCGAGCAGCTGATCGTGCACCCGCCCGGCCGGCGCCCACGCCGCTTCGCCGTCACCGGCCGACCGATCACCACCCCCGACGGGCAACGGCTGGGCGCGCTGGTGGTCCTGGACGACATCACCGAGGCGCACCGGGCCAGTGTGCTGACCGCCGCCCAGCACGCGGTGGCCCGGGCGCTGGCCGACGCGGTCTCCGCCGAGCAGGCCGCCGTCGCCGTGGTCGCCGCCGTCACCGAAGCGCTGGGCTGGAGCTGCGGCGAGTACTGGCAGGTCACCCCCGACCAGGCGGCGATCACCCGGATCGGCTCCTGGACGGCACCGGGCAGGGACCTGTCGGACTTCCTGGCCAGCCGCCCGCCGACGATGCGCCCCGGCCAAGGCGTCGCCGGCATGGCCTGGTCCGCCGGCCACGAGCTGTGGATCTGCGACCTGCAGGACGACCCACGCGACATCGTCAGCAAACAGCAGGCGCTGCAGACCGGCCTGCGGACCGCCATCGGCCTGCCCGTGCGCAGCGGCCGCCAGGTACTGGGCGCGCTGGTGTTCTTCACCGACACCGTCCAGAAGATCGACGATGAACTGGCTCGCCTGCTGGACGGCGTCTGCGCCCACGTCGGCCGGTACATGGAACGGCGCCGCGCCGAGGAGCTCGCCGTGGCGCTGGCCACCAGCCGCCGCCAGTTCGAGCAGGTCATCACCCAGATCAACGACAACGTGTGGACCGCGGAGGTCACCGGCGACGGCTCGATGCGCTCGGTGTACCAGAGCCAGAACGCCGCCCCCGTGCTCGGCCGCCCCCTGCCGCAGGACGCCGACCTGGCCGAGGTACTGGCCCGCCGCATCCACCCCGACGACCAGCAGGCCTACGCCACCTTCACTGCGGCCCTGAGCCGCGGCGAGCGGACCGAGATCGAATGCCGCATCATCGGCCTGGACGACATCGTCCGGTGGGTCTGGATCCGCGCCACCCCCCGCCGCCACGGCGACCGGCTGTTCATCGACGGCATCTCCACCGACGTGACCGAACGCCACCGGATGGCCGAGCAGCGTGAACGCCTGCTGGAGCAGGAAAGACAGCAGGTGGGGCGGCTACGCGAGATGGACCGGATGAAGGACGAGCTGATGGCGCTGGTCACCCACGAGCTGCGCAACCCGATCGCCGCCATCCGCGGCTATGCCGAACTCCTGGCCGACGACGCGGGCCTCAGCTCGACGCAGCAGACGTTCCTCGACGTCATCGACCGCAAAAGCACCCAGCTGCAGCGCCTGGTCGACGACCTTTTGGACCTGGCCCGCCTGGACACCGGGCAACTGACCCTCGACATCCGGCCCCTGGATCTGGCCCACCTGACCCGCCAGGCCCTGCAAGACCACCGGCCCGCCGCCCAGGCCAAGCAGCTCACCGTCACCGCCGAGCTGCCGGCGCGGCTGCCGATGCGCGCCGACGCGCTCAGGTTGCGCCAGGTGCTGGACAACCTGCTGTCCAACGCGATCAAGTACACCCCTTCCGGCGGCGCCATCACCGTCACCGCGGGGCTCGCCGCCCGCAGGGATGACGACAGCGACGGCCAGGACGAAGGCGAGGATGAAGGGGAGACGGCCGTGGTCATCATCGCCGACACCGGCATCGGCATCCCCGCCGAGCAGTACGAGCACCTGTTCTCCCGGTTCTTCCGTGCCTCCACCGCCAAAGACGCCGGGATCAAAGGCACCGGCCTCGGACTGGCCATCACCCGCGCAATCGTCACCGCGCACGGCGGCACCATCACCGCCGCCCCCCGCGACGGCGGCGGCACCGTCTTCACCGTCGCCCTGCCCGCGGCGTGGTGAGCAGGTGGGGCCTCCTGCTGCCGGTCTGCGGGGGGCAGGCCCTATTAGGGCTTGGTTAGGTCGGGGCCCGCTCCCGGTTCTCGCTGGTCACCGATCTTCGACAGGTAGGGCACCGGCCGGCCCACTCCACCAACATCACCTGCAGCTCCGCAGTGATCCGGTAGGTGGTCAGCCCGGTGTTCCTGCTTTTGGGGCCAGCCGTTCGGTGGTGACGAAGGCATGCGCGATCGAGACCAGGACGACATGGTGGTGCCAGCCGGGCCAGGTCCGCCCCTCGAAATGGGCCAGGCCCAGGGCCTGCTTGAGCTCGCGATAATCATGCTCGACCCGCCAGCGCCCCTTCGCCGCACGCACCAGCGCCCGCAACGCTGCGGTCTTGGCTCGCACCGCGTGGCAGGCAGCCGATCGCCAGCACACTACTGTGGCCGGAGAGCAGGTCACCGCGCGTTTGGTGGCTGCGTTGGCAGAGGAGGTCCTGGCGCTCAGCGCAAAGATCGATGAGGTCAGCCAGCTCATCGAGACGCGCTTTCAGGACCATGAGCTGGCGGATGTGATCGGTAGTCTGCCCGGCATGGGTCCGCTGACGGGCGCTGAGTTCCTGGCCGCCACCGGCGGGGACATGAGCGTTTTCGGTTCGGCCGACCGGCTGGCCGGCTTTGCTGGTCTGGCCCCGGTGCCACGCGACTCCGGGCGCGTCAGCGGCAATCTGCACCGGCCGCAGCGCTACCATCGCCGACTGCAACGGGCCTTCTACCTGGCGGCGTTCTCCAGTCTGCGCGTCTCGGCGGAATCCCGGCGGTTCTATGACCGCAAGCGAGCCGAGGGCAAAACCCACTCTCAAGCGTTGCTGGCCCTGGCGCGCCGACGCGTCAACGTCTTGTGGGCGCTCATTCGCGACCGACGGCACTACCGGCCTCCATCAAGCACCTCGACTGCTGCTTGACAAACCTGATTGGGAAGTGAGAGTGGTACCGGTTTCGGTGTCCTATCACTGCTTTGAGTGGTAGCACTTGTGGTGAAAGGATGCCGACATGACGTTGATCCGAAAGGGCGATGCCGCGTAAGCGTCCGAGGATCCTGCGCGCAGAGCGGTGGATCCCTCCCAAACACGTGCCTGTCCGACGTATCCGCGGTATGTCCGCCCGAACCCGAGCGGCTGTTCGACGCGTCGAGACCGAGCATATGTGGCCCAACGCTGTAGCTGAGGCACTGAGTCAGCTCGTATGGGTCTTCAAGCAGCCTGGCCGCTACCTGGATGCGTCCGAGGTCTGGGAACCCGGCCTTGAGATCGAGGATGCCCGAGATCGCTTGGAAGAGGTCATGCGGCGCCTACCTGAAGGTGCCCGAGCAGATCTCGGCCGGTTGCTGGAACGACTCGATCGTGAGCTTGAGCGACGCACTCTGCCGGACCCGGTATTGATGCGTGAATTGGCGAGCGATCACTGGTGGTGGTGGCGCATTCGGGAACGTTGACAAGCGCCGGAACCGATTCTCGGTGAAGGGTCTCTTGCGACGGTGTGGCGCTGGGGTCGGTGGGTGCGTTGGGTACGGCGGGTGGATGTACGCCGCCGGCCGGGACCGGCCCCCAGGCCGCACGCCCGGACGGCGGGCGGCAAAGGGCCGAGTACGGCGGCGCGGCGCGCCGCCGCTTGATCTCCTATAGGAGCAATTCGGCACCTGGCGAGGAAAGCATGGTCTCGGCCGAGGGTGGATGCTCCTGACCAGGGCGAAGGGGCGCATAACCTTCTCGCATGAGCACGGATGCGGCCTCCACCGGAAGGCATCGGCGCTACGACCGCGCCTGGTGGGCGACGCTCGCCACCGCCATCGTGGTCAACACGCTCGTGAGCGATGCCTTCAGCCCATGGGTCCGCGTGCCGGTGGGGATCGCCTTCCTCGTGGCGCTGGTCTGGCTGTTGCGTGCGTCCCTGCGGGAGCGCGAGCGCGCGCGGAAGTCTTTCGGCGACGGCTCTGCGGCCGTCGCAGACGGCCCTCGATAGGAGGAGAGAACGTTCTCGTCCGATCACGGGCCGGTCGGTCGTTCCTCTGCCCTTGGTGCCCTCCTCGGCCTCTGGGCCGTCATCCGGTGGACCGGTGCCGACGCAGGAGGCACCGGGTCCGTCGATCGCTCCCGGCCTCGGTCGGTGGCCGGCCACCTGCAGGCGATCGCCAGGGCCGCACCGGCCCACCGCTTCCGGGTCCGGTTACCGGCCGCGTCCGCCCCGGCCCCGGTCCGGCGTGGGCGGGGTGCGAGACGAGCTGCGGGTGGGCGCGGGACTGCTGAGCGCGGCCGCCGGCTGAGCGGCGGCGCGCTGGGTCTTCTCCGCCTTGGCGACGTCGCCGGGCAGCGTCTCGCGCAGGGCGAGTTCGGCGCGCACGGCCTGCAGCCGGCGGCGGGCCTCGGCCAGGGTGGTCGCCGGTCGGGGCTCTCCCGGGCGCCCGAAGCTCAGGGCGGCGATCTCGGCGCGGGTACGCGGGTTCTGCAGGAGGGCGCGGTGGGCGGCGGTGGCGACGTCGTCGGCCACCGCCTTCGCCAGGCTGGCCGTCCAGTCGGAGCTCAGCCGGCGCAGGGCGTCGGTGGCCGCGCCTTGCCTCCAGGGTGTCGGTGTCGGTGCCGCGCCGTACAGCCCGGAGGCGGTGGCCACGAGGGTGCCGACGTCAGCGTGCGCGTGATCCCGCACGATGCGGGCCTGGCGGCGTTCCTGACGGGCCAGGGCCAGGTCCTCGAGGACCTCGTTCTTGGAGATGCCCTTCAACCACAGTCCGGCCCCCCTCTTCTCCGACAGGGCCTTCAGGCGGCGGACCTCGGCGTCCAGGTCGGCGACGCGCTCATCAGCCAGCTTGGCGGCTCGCCGGGCGGCGGGCAGGGCCTGTTCGGCGGCCGCGGCCTTCTCCAGCTCCTTGCGACGGGCCTGCAGGGCGGCCGCATCCGGACCGCGTCCATTACGGGCAGCCTCGGTCAGTTCCTCAGTGCGCAGTTCGGTGCGGACCAGCCGGTCGACGTCGGCCTCGATGCGCGTGACCAGATCGCGCAGGCGCGAGGTCGGCACCTGGCCGTGCGGGCGCACCTCCCACGGGGCCAGCCCGGCCACCTGCCCGGCCAGCACCGTGGTGCGCTGGGTCAGGACGCGCGCCTGGTGCGGCTGCTGGCGCTCGGTGTGCAGCTGCGTGATGGCCTTGGCCAGCAGCACGGTGCCGACGACGACCACCATGGCGTCGGCCGACAGGTCCGGCGATTGGGCGGCCTGGCGGATGAGGCGCACCGCTGCGGAGAAGTCGCGGCGCATCCACCGCTCCGGCAGGCTCGGGGGCCCATCCACGCGGCGCGGGTCCTGGGCGGATCGGGCCAGCGCATCGGCCAGGCCGGCCAGCGCGCCGGGCCGCGTCTCGGCCAGGGCCAGGGCGGAGGTCACCGCGGCAGTGCCCCGGCAGGCGATCGTCCAGCGCGGATCGTCGGCGGGCAGGTCGTGCAGCTGCTTGCGGATGTCGTCGATGAGGGCGGCCGCGTGCTTCCAGGCGTCCGCATCGGCGACCGGGGCCTCACTGCGGCCCGGCGCGGTCACCGGTACGGCCTCACTTGCCCATTCGGCCCGGGCCTCGTCTGCTTCCCCGCCGCTCCAGCCTGCACGCAACTTGGGCAAGGTGAGGTCGGCGGCGAGTTTTCCGCCGCCGAACCAGACCGGCTTCGGCTGGATCGTCTTGCCCTTGGCGTTGGTGTAGGCGGGCAGCGCGGGCAGCGCCACGGCGTAGCCGACCACCTCGCCCGTGCCGTCGGCGGCGTAGCGGGGGTGTACCCGCACCGCCATGGCCTTCAGGCGGCGGACGAACTCCGCTTCGCTCCCGGCGGCCGCCGCCGCGGCGCGGACGTTGCGGGCCAAGGTGATCCGGTCAGGCTCGATGCGGCCCGGCCGTTGACCGGCGGTGCGCGAGGGCGGGCCGGTGCCGGCCCCGCGCTTGGTGCGCTCGATCTCGGCGCGACTCAGGCCCGGCAGGCCGCGTCCGGCCCGGCCCTCCACGACGAACAGGCCGAACTCGCGCTCGGCCTCGGCGCACACCCGCGACATGGTCCGCCGGTCGCGGCCCGGGTCGGCCAGCCGGCCGTCGGTTCGCACGAGGTTGACCAGGAGGTGGATGTGGTCGTTGCCGCCCGCGGACGGGCCGTGGTGGACCGCGATCCACCGGCACGGCGCCTGCGGGCCGTCCTCGCCGAACCCGAGCCGCTCGACCGCGGTGCGCGCCACGATCGCCCACTGCTCATCGCTCAGCGTCTCCGGCTTCAGCTCGCCGCCCGGCGTCTCCTTCTTCGGCAGGGCGATCGCGCAATGCCACACCCACCCGCCGACCGGCTCGATGCACATCAACCGCCGGTGGTTGTCCAGCACGCGGGCCAGCTCGTTGACCCGCTCCCGGTCCGCCGGCGCGTCCGGGTTCAATCGGGTGCCGTCGGCGACCTCCAGGCGCGCATCAGCGGCGATCACCCGCTGATCGCGGTGCTCGTCGAAGCGGCCGGGGCCGAACAGGTAACGCACCAGCCCGGCGACGTCGCGGCCCCGCGCACCGATCTTGTTGATCACCGTGCGGTCCTGCCCTCGGGGTCCAGGAAGTCCAGCACCCGATCCACCCGATCCAGGCTCCGCGCCATCCGGTCCCTCATCGCCAGCACCGCGTCCTGGCCCTGGACCACGCCCGCCTTCGCCCCGGCCGCGATCTGGTCGAGGCCGACGCCGTCGCGGTGCATCTGCCGCCACACCGCGTCCAGCTCGGTGGCCAGGCGCAGCATGTCGGCCACCGACATGCGGCCGCGGCCCCGCAGGCCCGCCCGGGTGTGCTCGACCATCAGGTACGGCACGGTCACCCCGGCCGCCTTCGCCGCCGCGGTGAACTCCTCCTGCTCGGCGTCGGTGAGCCGGACGTTGTGCCGGTTCGGGCGCCCGCCGGCGACGCGGCTGCGCCGCTGCATCGGCGTGGCCCGCCTCGTGCGGCCCTCACCTTCGCCCACCGGTGCCTCCTTCGTCCTCAACGGATCATCCGTCGACAGTAGACGGATGATCAACCGGAACGGAAGGGACGGGGTCCATTAAGGCGCCTTAACCTCATCTTGCTCAGTCAAAGTAGGCGCCTCACGGTGAAACCCCACCCCAACCGCGGTGTGCGCTGAACGCGGCCAGGTCTGGCCCGACACCTTCACCGTCGGCACGCTGGGGCTGAGTCCGGGGTCTCCTTCATGGCTCCCACGTTGCCACCCCCCGTTCCGCGCTCCACCCGGATCGGAACAGCGAGTGGCGGTAAGCCACGCCCTGACGCCTCGCTAACGCCACTGGTCGTTCCGTTGCTGCATCGACCTCCGCGGCTGCGGCGCCCCACCGCCGCGCTGGTCGCATCGGCATTCCCACTGACAACAACCGGGCGCTCAACATCCACGGCTCGCTCGCGGGCGACGAAACCCGCGTGGGCGTCGGTAGGCTGAGCGGCTCAAGTGCCAGCCTGCGAAGGATCGGTCGTGGAAGCCTCTACCGGAGATCTCGCCACCTGGGTCGGAGTCGTCGTCGCTTTCGTGTTCTCCCTCTTGGCCTTCGTGGTGTCCCTGGTCTCGCTCAAGTACCAGCGGGCCTCCGCCAAGGCGACGCAGCGAGCCGTTGCGGAAGCCCAGCGGTCCGCGGATGCCGCCGAAGAGTCGGCAGCGGGCAGTACCCGCTCTGCAGATGCAGCCGAGCGCTCGGCGCTCGCGGCCGAGCAGGTCGCCGAGATCGAGGCCATGCGGGACATGCAGCCGACGATCGCCTGGGAGGTGACGCGCGAGTCGCAGTTCGCCGCCTATCTCCGCAACGCCGGCACCGAGACCGTCACCGGCGTGACGGTCGATGCGACTGTGCCCGGCGTCGACCAGGCCCCGGACGGGGTGACGCTGGAGCCGGGCGCTTCGGCCAAAGTGATGATCAGCTCGTCGTTGGTGCACGACACTCCGCGGGAGATCAGGGTGACCTGGGACGGCGCTCCCTCCCCGGTCGCTGTCCCTGTCCCCCCGTGGTGACCGTCGGCGCCGCGGCGGCCGGTCAGGCCGGGGACATGACCTCGTACAGGTTGCGGGCGGCGTCGACGAAGAACAGCCCGCGCGCGCACAGCGGGTGGTCGATGCGGCCGTTGTCGGGCTCGGTGGGACGGCTGCCGTAGGGCACGCCGGCCTGCTGCAGGCGGGTCAGGATCTGATCGAAGGTGGCCGGGTCCACGTCGAAGGCCAGGTGCATGCCGACGGGGTCGGCCACGGTCATGAAGTCCAACGTCAGCTGCTCGTTGATCCGTACGGGAGCGAAGTGGCCGTTTCGGCCGACGGGCGGCAGCTCCTCCAGGCCCATGATCGAGGCGAAGAAGCGGGCCGCCTGCCGGTGGTCGGCCGCGGGCACGATGGTGTGGTTCAGCGTGATGGTCATGCCGGGCTCCCCGGGGCGGCGAGGGCGCCGTGCAGGAGGATGTCGACGATGGCCTGCGGGGGGATCCCGGTCTCGCCGGAGGCGGGGCGGGAGGGGAACAGCATCCCCAAGAAGACCGAGGCGATCGTCTCCGGTTGCAGGCGCAGCACTGCGCGGTCGGGTTCGATCAGCGCGGTGAGGGCCTCGTGGGTCGCCTTCATCGAGGCCTGGCGGCCGCCCGGGGCGGGCCGGTCTCCGGAGGTGCGCTCGCGGTGGTGGCCGGAGGCGTGCAGGGCGCCGATCACGGTGCCCATGCGCTCCAGGTGGGCGTGCAGTGCCTCGGCCGCCTGGACCAGCCGGTCGGTGAGCGGGTCGTCGAGGGGGATCGAGGCCAGTTCGCGCAGTACGTGTTCGGGGTTCATCGCCTCGGCCAGGCAGGCCTGCAGCAGGTCGTCCTTGTCGGTGAAGACCCGGAAGATGGTGCCTTCGCCGATGCCGGCCGCGCGGGCGATGCGGCTGGTGGTGACCGCGGCGCCGTGCTCGGCGACCAGGGGCAGGGTCGCCGCCGTGATCATCGCTCGGCGGTCTTTGGTGCTCATCGCCGGCGCGCGTCGCCGGGTGGAGGTGTCTGTCATGCATCCCATCCTGCGGAGTGAGTACTCACTCCGTCAAGGGATTAATGGCGGGCCGGGCCGGACCGCCTGCTGCCGGGAGGGCCGTCACCGAGCGCCGGTGACCACGATCTCGCCGGCGTCGCCGTCGTAGGCGGCCGGGCAGCCGGCCTGGAGCAGCACATCGGTCACGGCCAGGTGCACCACCGTGCGCACCGAGGGGAAACGGCCGACCACACCGGTGTCGGGCGCATCGCCGGTTCCGGGCGAGCCCCAGGTGACCACCACGCCGCGATCGGCCTCGTAGCGCACCTGCACGTCCCCGGCCCGGGCCGCCTCCGGTGCGGTGGTGTAAAACCCTGCGTCGGCCAGCACGGCGCGCACCCGGGCGAGCAGGCGGGCGTGGTCGGCAGGGGCGGGGCGGTCGGGCGGGTCGGAGGGGACGTCGGGGGCAGGGACGTCCACGCTTCACCGGCCCGGCTGCGGGCCGGCCTGCACCGGTGCGGCCTGCCGGCGGCGCCGGTGCAGGTCGTCGGCGAACTCCTCAGCCCACTGCAACTGGGTGCGCAAGGCCGCACACCGCTCGCGGGCGGCGGCCTCGAAGGCCTCCAGCCGCTCCAGGCACGCCTGGTGCTCGGCCTTCGGCAGCGGCCCGGCCTGGGTGCGGCCCTCCAGCCGGTCGGTCACGGCCAGCAGCTCGCCCATCTGCTCCAGGGTGAAGCCGAGCGGCTTCATCCGGCGGATCACCATCAGCCGCGCCACGTCGGCGTCGGTGTAGAGGCGAAAGCCGCCCTGGCTGCGGGCCGAGGCCGGCACCAGGCCGACCTCTTCGTAGTGCCGGATGGTGCGCAGCGACAACCCGGTGCGCTCGGCGACCTGGCCGATGTGCAGGTGCGCGTGGCCGGTCTGTCCGGCGGCGGCCGCATCAGCAGGGTCGGCGGGGGCGGGCTCGGCTGCGGTGTCCATGGGCGGGTCGGCCTCACTGCTCGGGTGCACCCGGGGTGCGCTCGGGGTGCGGCCCGGTGCCCCACCCCCACGAATCCCTACTCTAACGTTAAGGTAGGGTTGCAGGCACCGGGGAGATCCCTGCTGGTCTGCCCGCCGGCCGCGCACGGATGCGGCCCTGCCCGAGCACGGTGCACCGGCGCGCCGTGCGGCGCCCTCGACGCAAAGGACACCGGCCCGCGCATGCCCGCCCCGCCCGCCGCCTCCTGCCCGCCGTGACGCCGCGGCCCCGCCCGCCCGCGCCCTTCCACTCCGCGGGCCACACGGCCGGGCCCTGATCGTTTCGACCGCCTCTCGATCCGTGCGCGGCGGTCGCCTGCCCTTTTCGTGTTCGTTGATCGGCCCCTCACCTGCCGGGCGGCCCTGCCGCCGCAGCGTGCTCTTCTCCTGCCTAAAAGGATGCCTGTTGCCCAGCTCATCACTGCTTTCCGCGCACCTGCGCCCGTCCCGGCCGGCCTGGCTGTCGCCGAAGGTCGCCCGCACCGAGATCCTCGCCGGCCTGGTGGTCGCACTCGCCCTCATCCCCGAGGCGATCTCGTTCTCCATCATCGCCGGGGTCGACCCCAGCGTCGGGCTGTTCGCCTCCTTCACCATGGCCGTGGTCATCGCGATCGTCGGCGGCCGCCCCGCGATGATCTCCGCCGCCACCGGCGCGATCGCCCTGGTCGTCGCCCCGCTGGCCCGCGAGCACGGCCTGGACCACCTCATCGCCGCGGTCATCCTCGGCGGCCTCATCCAGATCGTGCTCGGCGCCCTGGGAGTGGCGAAGCTGATGCGGTTCGTACCGCGCAGCGTGATGGTCGGCTTCGTCAACGCCCTGGCGATCCTGATCTTCATGGCGCAGGTGCCCGAACTCACCGGCGTGCCCTGGATGGTCTACCCGCTGGTGATCGGCGGCCTGGCCCTCATGGTGTTCTTCCCCCGCGTCACCACGGTGGTGCCCGCCCCGCTGGTCTCCATCGCGATCCTGACCGCCATCACCCTCGGCGCGGGACTTGCCGTGCCGACCGTCGGCGACAAGGGCGCCCTGCCCTCGGCCCTGCCGGTCTTCGGCCTGCCGGACGTGCCGTTCACGATGGACACCCTCACTCTGCTCGCGCCGTACGCGTTCGCTCTGGCCCTGGTCGGGCTGATGGAGTCGCTGATGACCGCCAAGCTGGTGGACGACATCACCGACACCCGCTCCAACAAGACGCGTGAGTCCATCGGCCAGGGCGTCGCCAACATCGTCACCGGCTTGTTCGGCGGCATGGGCGGCTGCGCCATGATCGGCCAGACGATGATCAACGTGAAGACCAGCGGGGCCCGCACCCGGCTGTCGACCTTCACCGCCGGCGTCTTCCTCATGATCCTGTGCATCGCCTTCGGCCCCTGGGTCTCGCAGATCCCGATGGCCGCCCTGGTCGCCGTCATGATCCTGGTCTCCTTCGCCACCTTCGACTGGCATTCCATCGCCCCGGCCACCCTCAAGCGCATGCCCTGGGGCGAGACCATCGTCATGACCACCACCGTCGCCGTCGTGGTCGCCACCCACAACCTGGCCATCGGCGTCATCGCCGGTTCCCTCACCGCCATGGTCATCTTCGCCCGGCGCGTCGCCCACCTGGCCAACGTCACCGCCGTCGTCGACCCCGACGGCATCCAGGTCGTCTACGCCGTCACCGGCGAGCTGTTCTTCGCCTCCTCAGGCGACCTGGTCTACCGGTTCGACTACACCGGCGACCCCGACCAGGTCGTCATCGACCTGTCCGGCGCCCACATCTGGGACGCCTCCTCGGTGGCGGCGCTGGACGCCGTGGAGACCAAATACGCCGCCCGCGGCAAGACCGTCACCGTCATCGGCCTCAACGAGCCCAGTGCCCGCCTGCACGGCGCCCTCGCCGGCCAGCTGTCCGGCGGCCACTGACCCGCCACCGTCGCATACAGCGCCGCCAGCCGTCGGCCGGTTCCCGCCCGCGCAGACACGGCGGGCGGGAACCGGCCGGACCCGCCGGGACGTTGTCGCAACCGGGCCGGCCAGCGGCGTTCGCATACAGACAGCAGAGGGATCACACCGATGAGAGCGCTGCCCGCCCGTATCGCCGCCGAGCTGGACCGCACCGCCGACATCACCGGCTGGTCCTACCGGCTGCTTTCGGCCGGTCACGTCCGCAGCGCGCAGGCGGTCGTCTCCGCCGCGCGGGGCGGCATCGGTGATGCTGGGGAGGTGCGCCTGCTGCTGGTCGTGGGAGCCGACCATCTGGATCCGGTGACCGACGCCGACCTCATCGCTCAGCTCGCCGCCGCCCCGCCGGGCACCTGCCTGGTCTGCGAGATCGCCTGCCGGATACGCTCCCGCACTTGGCGCCGATGCCTGGACTGGTGGAGGAACCGCTGAGCAGACGCCTCGTCAGGCCGGTGTGGCCGGTCGTGCGTCGTGGTACAATGCCCTGCTCCGCTCACCTCGGCCAGCCGCCTCCTATCGGCCTGACTTCTCAGATCACTGACAACAACCGGGCGCTCAACAGCTACCTCATCGGTCCCGGCTCGATCGTCGACGACAAGCCGTACGTCGTGGAGCGAGACGCGCCGATCGCGATGTTGCCCGCGTGGCTGACCGGCCTGCTGCGGTCAGCATCGCGCGGGAGCAGGGTCTGGCGCATACACGCGTAGGGCGGGCCGAAAAGGCCGAATACCCGCCTCCCGGCCACCCGCCGGGGGAGCGGTAGCGGTCAGCGTCGGCGCCGGGAGACCGCGCGATGCAGCGGGTGCAGGCCTCCCGGGTGAGCCTCTCCGAGCGCGGTCACGACGTCGGCCAGGGCGTCGTAGAGCTTGGCGTGCTGCCAGTGCTTGCGGCCCAGCTCGCCGGTGCGCAGCTGCTCGCGGAGTTCGGCCAGGACGTCGATCCACTGGCGGGCGGCCGTCGGCACGATCGGGTCGGGCTTGGTTCGCCGGACGACGATGGTGTTCTCGGTGACGATTTCGCGGATCGTCTCGCGCACCGGCTCGGTGCGCAGCGCGCCGGCGGCGATGTCGCGCTGCAGGCGGGCCTCGGCGCTACGTACTTCCCATGCCCGGTTACGGCACGACTTGGAGCAGTAGGAGGCGGGCCGGCCGCGTCCGGAGTAGGCGACGTACTGCCCGCACCAGGCGCAGGTGCGCCCTCCCAGCCGGTACTCGGCGCGGACGTGGAGGAAGGGGTCGTCGTCGTGCTCAGACGGCATCGCGGCCTCTTTCCGTCCCGGACGTATCGGCGCGAAAGTGACGATACCTTAGCACTCTTGATCATTTTACTTGTCTATATAGTACATATATGTACTATATGACTTTATTGTCGTATATGCATCGGCATTCTCTATATTCTCCATTTTTCCTTTATGTGCTATTTGTAGTATTCGTATCATTTTGTCTTATTTGTCTGATTTCTCTGTTCTGGCTTCTCTCTTCGGGTTCTCCGGTCCGTCGGCTCCCGTGCCCGCGCGAGCGGCTCGCGAAGTTCGCGCGAGGCCCCGGGCCGGGGGCCGGTCAGCCGTCAGCGTGCCCGGCGGTCAAGGCCGCCGACCGAGCGCAGCGAGGGAGCGGGCTTGAGGGGCGGGACCGCCGACGGCTACGATCCGGCCCGCCCGGGGCACAGGCCGGTGCAGACGCAAGGGGCCAGCAGCGGTCCATCGTCTACCGTCGAGTCATGACGTACTCGGTTCCGCAGACCTCGCCGACTCACGAACCGCGTGTCTACGCCGCGTGGTCCACCGCGCCGGATGTCTACTGGTACGCGGTGTGTCCCCATCCGGACTGCGACTGGTCACTGACCGCCCCGCAGTCCCATGACAAGGCGTTCATGCGATTGGCCGAGCACCACGAGGAAGATCCCGACGACATCCTCACTGTCGATGACGCCGACATGATGCCCGTGTGTCCGCGGTGCGGGTCGACACCCGTTGGTGATTGGGCGCCGTACTGCTCGGCGCTGTGCAGCCTGCCGCCCTACTCGGACAAGAGCCCGTCCGCGTGACAGACCCGCCGGCCCCGTCAGGACGTCTCGGCAGGCGTGGCCGGAAGCGGAAGCAGATCTGGATGCGTCGGTGGATCGGATCTAGCGTGCGCGTATGACCCTTCCCGCCCCCTCGGCCAAGGCCCAGGCGCTCGTGCGTGACATCCGCCAGTTGTTCGCCCGGGTCGGGATACCGGAAAAGGGCAACGGGCCCGCCGGCGGCTACCACGTCTGGGCAGAGGGTCAGCGCGCCTCGCTGATGTGGTGGGCGGAGGCGAAGTTCGACGAGCAGTCCGGAGAGCGGGGCGTGGATCACCCCGACCATCCCGTGGTGCGGGTCGAGCGGGCCACCACGCTGGCCATGGAGCGGGCGATGGCGGACGTGCTGTACGCCGCCGGTTTCACCGTGGTGCTCGTTCCGGGCGTGCCGAGCCGCGATCCGGAGAAGGAGCGCGACCCCAAACTCCGGGTGATCGCCGCCCCGGAGTTCAAAGCCTGGACCAGCGACTGACCGGTGCCCCTGCAGAGAGGAAGCACGATGCACAGCAGCATGATCCCCCCGGGGATGCATGAGGACTCGGCACTGTCGGCGCTGGCGGACGACAACACCGAGAAGGCGAAGGTGCTCGCGATCCTCGCCCTGGCCGCTGCGGTCGAACGACTCGCCGGCGCCCAGCAGATCATCGCCGAACGCGAGTAGGCCGTCGCGGAGCCCTATCTGCACTCGAGGCGGCCCGCGGCGTCGTGCAACCGTCAAGCGGCGACCCGAGACCGCCTTCGCGCACGCGCGAGGACGGTGCAGGAAGCGCGAGGATCCTCAGCCGAAGAGGCCGGCCGGTCACTGCGTTGCGGCGTCCGGCAACCGGTCCAGGCCCTGGCCGATCTGTGGGTCCTGCTCATGCTGTGCGGCAAAGGCCCACAACGCGCCGTAGTGCTCCTGGGGCGCCTCGATGATGAAGTCACCCAAGCCGCACGCGGCGAACCAGTAGCCCTCCTCAGGATCGCAGTCGGGCTCTTCGCAGATGCCGACCTCGGCATCCGGACAGGCGAACTCCCACATGACGGTCACGAGGTGCTCGTCAGCGGAGCAGATGTCGCCGGGGGGATCGGAAGGGGTGCGGGGCATGGCTTTACCGTAGGTCGCGCGGAGGCCGTTGTCCTTGCGTTCGGCTGCACGGGCGGCGTGCCCCTGGCCGGGGACGGCCGCCTCGCACGCGCAGACATAAGGGTGGGCCAGAAAGGCCGAAAACTCCGGCGGCCGCCGACGCCGCGCCCCTACCGTGATCGGCCATGGACCTTCCCCTGACGCCCGATGAGTTCACCGACGAGCCTGCTTCCGCCGAACAGCTCGGTGCGGCTCTGGCCGCCCTGGGCCTGTACGGCGGCAGCAACACCGCCGCCGAGCACGAGGCCGAAGCGAACCGGCTCGGCGGCATGGTGCCCTATCGGATGCGCCTGGCCAACGCGCTGCTGGGCGCGGTGCAGGTGGAAGCGATGCTCGTCGAGATCGGCGCGGCCGACCTCGAGGAGCTGGCGGCCGCGCACCGCCAGCAACTGGCCACCGCGGGCGTCGACGGCGATCCCGAGCGTCTGGCCGCCTTCCTGCGCTGGCAGACCCTGCGGGTGGCTGGCCCCCTACGCCAGTTCGCCCAGGATCCCTCCACCGGGCCGATCCCGCTCGCCGCGGCGCACACCGCCGAGGGCCTGCAGCGCCTGCTGGGCGTCATCGGCGCCGGGCAGGTCCCCAGCGCCGAGGCGGTCACCGAGCACATCGCCGAGCTCGAGAAGGCTCGCGCCTGCCTGGTCGACGCGATCGGCAACGTCGACATCCTGCTGCAGATGCTGAACGGGTTGTCGGCGATGTTCGGCGAGGACTGACTCCCTCCGCGCTGCCTTCCTGCCCGCCGGGTTCGGCTACCAGGCGGGAAGCTGCTCCGCCTTTTCCTCCGGTTCGGGACCGGGGCCGTCGAACAACCGCAGCTGCTGGTCGACGACCGGCTCGCGCCGGGTGAGCTTCAGGCACCGCCGGCAGGTGACCTCACCCCGGTCGGGATGGGCCGCGCCGGGGTCCCAGCCGCTGACGCCGACCATGCAGGCCGGGCCCGGCATGAGCTCCCCGGCCAGCCACCGGGTCATCGCCACCTGGTGCACGATGCCCGAGGAGCGCACCCGCAGATGCGCGCCGTCGGCGTAGGCCGCCCGGGCGGCGGCGGCGATGACGGCCAGGGCCTCGCGCACGTCGGTCATCGGGCCTGCCTCCACCCCGCACCCTAACCCGCGAGCGCAACCCCGGCGTCCAGGACGGCGGGGAGCCCGCGCGGTGGACAGGGTCAGTCGAGCGGGGTCGACGGCGACCGGTGCTGTCGATCCGGTAGTAGTCCAGGTCTCAGTAGTCGAGGGCCCGGTCGACCAGGGCGGCGACCTCGGCGGCCGAGGCTCGGAAGTAGCGGGCGGAGGTCTCGATGGAGGCGTGGCCGAGCAGGGCCTGGATCTGGGCGGGGTCGGCGCCGCCTTCGCGCAGGCGGGTGGCGTAGGTGTGGCGCAGCCGGTGCGGGCGCAAGGACGGCAGGCCGGCGTCTTTTCCGACGGCGCGCACCACGTCGGTGACGCCGTCGATGCTGAGGCGGCCGCGCTGGCCGGACCACAGGCCGTCGCCGATACGGTCGGCCAGGGCGGACCGGGCGGTCAGGAGATCGGTGCGCTCGTGCAGCCAGGCGTTCAGGCGGGTGCGGGCCGGGGCGGGCAGCGGTACGGTGCGGACCTGGTCGCCTTTGCCGTGCAGGCGCACCGTGCCGGTGCGGGCGGTCAGCGGCACGTCGGCGACGGTGAGGCGCTGGCATTCCTCGGCGCGGGCGCCGGTGCCCAGCAGCAGCGCGATGAGGGCGGCGTCCCGGCTTCCGCGGCGGTCGGCGGCGCGGCGGACGGCGTTCTCGGCCGCGCGGGTCAGCGCGTCGGGGGCGCCGGGCCGGGGCACCCGGGCGTTCTTGACGTGGATGCGGATGCGCACCGCCTGGGCGTAGAGCAGCTCCACGGCGGCCAGGGCCTGGTTGACGGTGGCCGGGGCGGCCCCGACCGCGAGCAGGTGCCGGCGCCAGGCGGCGACGGCGGCCTCGGCGCCGACGGTGTCGGCGAACGCGTCGGGGTGCTCGGCGGCGTGGGCGTCGAGCCAGGCGCGGTAGGCGCGCGCCTGGCGGCGGTAGGCGACCACCGTGTTGGCGGCCAGGGCGCACCGGGCCAGGTGCGTCTCGAACGCGGCGATCGCCGTCGCGGCCGCGGCGGCGGGGCCGGCGGCGGGCCGGATCGGCACCACCGCGGCGCCCGGGGTCGCGCCCGGGGCAGCACCCGAGGTGGCGGCGGTGTTCTTCGCGGAAGCGCCCACGAGCGGCCCTATCCTTCTTATCCGGGGAGTTTTCCCGGCGCTGCCCGCTGGGCCGCACCGATCTTATCCGGGGAGATCATAGCAATACTCCCCGGATAATGCTGATTATTCGGGGAGTGGCGCCCTATGGGCTGAGGCGGCCTTCGCGGTGGTGAGCTTCATCGACGGACCGGCTGGGCCGACTCGGCCGATGCCTCCCGTGGGCTCTTCTCGCCTGGTCGGCCGAGTGGCAACAAGCGGCAGGTGAACGCCTCCCCGATGGGGAGCCTGGCAGCCAAGGGAAGGGATCGGCGCTGCCGGGAGGCGGGGGCGGCCCCTGCGCGCCGGCCGCCCGGCCGGACGCGGAGCATACGGACGACATCAACCCTCCACGGCCCGGTGCAGGGCCGCGTCGAGGTCGGGGCAGACGGTGAACGCCTTGTCCAGGCCCGTGATGGCCAGCAGCCGGACCACCGCGGCGGGCACCGCGCTGAGCAGCAGCCGGACACCGGCGGCCTGGGCGCGGTTCAGCACCGCGATCAGCTCGCCCAGCCCGGA
>BMQD01000028.1 GCA_014647935.1 Planomonospora parontospora | reverse complement strand
CCCATCCGAGCCACGATCCACCCATCCACCAGCAGCGTTGCATTGATCGTCTGAATCTAAGGCGCCTTCTTCGCGCCGGAGACTCGATGACGCTCGCCAAGTACGAGCTCATCGACGCGGAGAAGGCCAACCACACGATCGCGCGGATGTGCGCCTGGCTGGAGGTGTCCCGCTCGGGCTACTACGAATGGCGCGACCGGCCCCGGCCCCGGCCACCGCGCAACGCCGCGCGCTGCCGGCGCCCTGGTCGCCGAGATCTTCACCGGCTCCCATGAGACCTACGGCTACCGGCGCGTGCACGCCGCACTGGCCCGCCGCGGCGAGCACTGCTCGGCCGAACTGGTCCGCACCCTGATGCGCGCCCAGGGCCTGATCCCGGCCCAGGTGAGGGCGTTCCGGCCGGCCACCACCATCCAGGGCGACTTCCGCGGCATCCCCGACCTGGTCGGCCGCGACTTCACCGCCGCCCGACCGGGCGTCAAGCTGGTCGGCGACATCACCTACATCCGCACCTGGGAGGGCTTCCTCTACCTGGCCACGGTGATCGACTGCCACAGCAAGGCGGTGCTGGGCTGGGCGATGGCCGAGCACTACCGCACCGAACTGATCACCGACGCGATGCGGATGGCCGCCGGCACCGGCCTGCTCCAGCCCGATGCGGTGTTCCACGCCGACCGCGGCTCGAACTACACCTCAGACGAGTTCGGCCGCTTCCTGACCGGCCTGAACATCCGCCGCTCGGTCGGCCGCACCGGCGTCTGCCGGGACAACGCGATGGCCGAGTCGTTCTTCAGCGCGATCAAGAACGAATGGCTGCACCGCTTCGTCTTCACCACCCGAGCCAAAGCACGACGGCAGGTCATCCGCTACATCGAAGGGTTCTACAACCACCGGCGCCTGCACTCGGCGCTCGGCTACCGGCCACCCCTGGAGGTACTGAACGAGGCCCTCTCACAACAAGCAGCCGCATAGGCTCTACGACCATAAGACGGCTGTCCGGAATCTCCGAGGCCCCTCACTCCAAGTACTCGACCGGGCTGATGACACCATGGACGGCACCACCGGGCAGGGTCATCGAGGCGTTGAGGTCGGCGTACTTCATACGTCGACCGCATCCGGAAGCACGCGAGTGCAACCGCTGCGGAACATACACGGAATAATCTTCATCGCGTTCGCCATGTCATAACCCGTAACCGCAGGCCACCGTATTGCGGAGTCATCGACTGCGGCTCTACTTCTAGTCTGCTGCTTCGGGGCGGTCACCTTCTCTCTGCCAGCCGCTGCCGGGCCAACGCCCACGGCCGCATCTCACCGTCTTCGTCGGCGTCTTCCTCGTACCAGCCCGTTCCCGAGATCCAGGTCTCCAGCCAATCGATCAGGCTCTCCGCGTCGACGTGCCATGCGCGATGCCAGTCGCCGCTGACCCCGTTCGGCTCGAAGAGCAGTACGGTCCCCTCGGGACTGCGGCAGTCCACGGCGGCGTACATGCCGCACCCCCAGTCCAGGATGGGCAGCACGTCCGCCGGCCAGTGCGCGTCACCACTGGACTCCGAACCGTCCCGCTCCTCCTGGCAGTCGCGCACGGCGGTACGTCCTTCACCCAGCAGCGGCAGGAGCCGGTAACCGGGGCCGAAGCCGCCGTCGGCCACCTCGCGGTAGAACCGCACGAGCACGTCAGGAAGCCGGAAACCTAAGATGCGCTCCGCCTGTGTCACCTCCTCCGCCGTCGCGGGGGGAGGCAGGTGCTCCACGGTCGCGCTCGCCTTGGCGGACACCCGCCGAAGAAGATCATCGATGTCTGTCACGGCGATGATCCTGCCACCCGCTCACGACGGAGAGGCCGTACCGCCGCGGCCGCTCCTGGTTGCAGTCCTGGTCGCAACGGGTGTCCGGCGTGGCCCGGGTGTCCCGCGCCTCGACCTGCTGAGGGTGGTCCCTGCCTTCCGGTCCTGGGGGGCGCGGATCCGGCCCCGGCGGGTCGGTCACCGCTGATCACCGCGGGCGATCGATCTCCTCTCCTGAGGCGATGTGCCAGACTTCCCCCATATGCGGCACGGACCGGTGAAATGGGGCCTGTGGAGTTACGGGACATCGAGATCTTCCTGACTCTGGCCGAGGAACTGCACTTCGGCCGCACCGCCGAGCGGTTGCACGTCTCCGTGGCCCGGGTCAGCCAGGCGATCAAGAAGCAGGAGCGCGCCATCGGCGCCGAGCTCTTCGCCAGGAACAGCCGCAGCGTCCGGCTCACGGCGCTCGGCGAACAGCTGCGGGACGATCTGCGCCAGGTGTACCAGGGCCTGACGCAGACCCTGGACCGGGCGCGACTGGCCGCACGCGGCAAGACCGGCACGCTCCGGGTGAGCCTGTTCCCCGCCAACGTCCAGGAACTGCGCCGCTACTGGGAGACCTTCCGCGCCCGGCACCCGCAGTGGGAGCTGCGCCTGCGGAGGTCGGCCTACCGGGACCCGTTCGCCCAGCTGCGCGACGGGGAGACCGACATCCTGGTCACCTGGCTTCCCGTCGAGGAGCCCGACCTCACCGTGGGCCCGCTGCTGTTCGCCGAGCCGAGAGTGCTGGCCGTGGCCGGCGACCACGTGCTCACCAGACGGTCCTCGGTGTCCCTGGAGGCGGTCGGCGACTTCCGGCACGTGGCCGCCGAGTCCGTGCCCGGTTACTGGCTGGACCACTACGTCCCGGAGATCACCCCCGGCGGCCGGGCGATCGACCGCACCGCCATCGTGGACGGCATCGAGGACACCTTCATGGCCACGGCCATGGGCGAGGCCGTCGCCCTCTTCCCGGCCCACGTGAGCCGGTACTACCCCCGCCCCGACATCACCTACCTGCCCGTCAAGGACATGGACGCGCTGCCGTACGGGCCGGTGTGGCGCAGTGACGCGGAGAACGACATGATCCGCGCCTTCGCCCGCGTCGTCCGCGACCTGGGGCCGCTGCCCGGCTGAGATCGTCCGCAGCCCTCGTCGACCGTCCCGGCCGACGGCTCGCGGAGGGGTGCCGACGCCGCGTTCCCGCTCTGCGACGGCCTGGCTCACGTGCGCCGCGGGCGCGGGCGGCCGCGGTGCCGTACGGCCGGCCTGCGGTTCCTCGTCCGAGTCAGGAGCGTCTCGGCGGCGTGGATCCCGTGCGTGTCCTCCCCGGCGTGAAGCGTGAAGCCTGCGGTTAACGCAGCGTTGCAAGATCCGCCGTTGCCCCGGCCGGGCCGTACCGGCAGCCTTGGTGCAGGACGAATAACCGCATAGGGGGAAATCATGGGGAATGGCCTCATTCAAGTAGAAACATGAATATCGTCGCCTCGACAATCGTCTTCACCGTCGACGATCCGGCGGGCTCCCGCGGTTTCTTCACCACCTGTCTGGGATTTCGCGAGGTGCTCGACATCCCGGATCTCACCTGGTTGAGCCGCGACGACGCGGCCGCCGACCTCCTGCTGCGCCGGTGCGACCTCGAACGGCCCCGCGAGCGGACCGCCCAGCCGGTGGTGTCGTTCGCGGTCACCGGCCTGGTCGAGGAGTACGAACGCCTGCGCGCGGCGGGCGCACCCATCACCGGGCGGTTGCGGCGCAGCCCGTGGGGCGAGTGGCTGGTGCGTCTCACCGACCCCAACGGCATCGTCGTCGAACTGACCGAATGGATCGCACCCGGCGGCCATCCCGGCGTCGACTGATCCTGGGCGTGCCAGGCCCGTGCACGCCGCTGCTGCTGCTACCGCTACCAGCGCCTGCGCCCGCTGACCGGTCCTCGCGCCGACCGCGCGGTGCCGTGGTGTCAGCGGCCGCGTCAGCGCGGTGACGCTCCGGTATCAGAGCGGTCGGCGACGGTGGATGCCATGAACGGTTCGGCGATCCGCCGAACACTGTGAGCAAGGAGATTCATGATGGAAAAGAACGGCGGCTTCTCCGTGACCGGGCTGCGCAGACTGCGCGAGGTGCTGGCGCGGCATGTCGAGTCCAAGAAGATCCCCGGGCTCGTCGCCCTGGTCGGCCGGGGCGACCACACGCACGTCGAGGCGATCGGGACGATGCGCCACGACGGCGGCGCGCCGATGCGCCGGGACACGATCTTCCGGATGGCGTCCACGTCCAAGCCGGTCGCGATGGCGGCGGCGATGGTCCTGCTGGACGAGTGCCGCCTGCGGCTGGACGACCCGGTGGATCCGTGGCTGCCCGAACTGGCCGGCCGGCGGGTGCTGAAGCGGATCGACGGCCCCCTGGACGACACCGTGCCGGCGCGGCGGCCGATCACCGTGCGGGACCTGCTGACCTCCACGTTCGGTCTCGGCATGGACATGACGGCGCTGGGCTCCCCGATCATGGGCGCGATCTTCGAGCAGGGGCTCACGCCCGACCTGCCGGAGCCGATGCCCGAGCCGGACGAGTGGATCCGCCGCCTGGGCACGCTGCCGCTGATGCACCAGCCCGGAGAGCGCTGGCAGTACCAGATCAGCCACGACGTGCTCAGCGTGCTGGTGGCCAGGGTCACGGGCCGGTCGTTCGAGGAGTTCCTGCGTGAGCGCATCCTCGATCCGCTGGGCATGACCGACACCGCCTTCCACGTGCCCGCCGACAAGATCGACCGGTTGCCGGACCTGTACGCCCCCGATCCGCAGACCGGCGAGTTCCACGTGTGGGACGCGGCCGAAGGGGGGCGGTGGAGCAGTCCTCCGGCGTTCCAGGGCAGCGGCGGTGGGCTGGTCTCCACCGTCGACGACTACCACGCCTACTTCCGGATGCTGCTCAACGGCGGAACGCACCGGGGCAGGCGGATCCTGTCGCGGCCCGCCGTACGGCTGATGACCACCAACCGTCTCACGCCCGAGCAGACGGCCGCCCGGATCGCCATGGCCACCGACAACGTCCACATCTCGTACGGCCAGGGGCAGCACGGCGGCTGGGGCATGGGGATGGCGGTGCGCACCTACCGGGCCGACTACGCGCCCGTCGGCCAGTTCGGCTGGGACGGCGGAAGCGGCACCACGACCTACGCCGACCCGGAAAACCGGCTCGTCGGGATCCTGCTCACCCAGGTCGGGATGTCCGTCCCGGACCCGGCGCGGCTGATCCACGACTTCTGGACCACGCTCTACCAGGCGATCGACGACTGACACCACGGCTGGAACAACGACCGACACCGGAGGCCCGCCCGACGAACCCGGCGGGCAGCTGAGACCGCACGCGGACGCACGTCCGACGACCCCCGACGGACGACCCGCCGTCCGTCCGTTCCACCGACTTCCACAACGGAATCAACGGATTCAGAGGATTCAAAGGAGCACGCCACCGTGTCCATCACCCTTACCGACCAGGACAAGTCCACCCTGCGCACCGCCGCCTACGGTGCCGTCTCGCTGCTGGCCGCCGCCGATGCCGCCGGCAGGCCCCACAAGGTCGCCACCGAAGGCTCCATCGCCCTGACCTCCGCCACCGGCCTGGTCGGGCACGTGCTCACCGAGAAGACCCGGGACATCAACCTGAGCGGCAGGTCCACGGCCGCCCTCGCCGACCACGTGCTGCCGGCCCTGACCGCGGCCGTGAGCCTGCTCAGGCGGCAGGCCCCGGCAGAGGCCGACAACTTCCGCCGCACCGTCATCGTCGCCGTCGAAGCGGCCACCCGGTCCCGGAAGGGCGAGCCCAGCCCCACCATGGCGGAGATGGCCCGCAAGATCACTGAGGCTCTCGGCGCCGCTTGACGGCATGCCCCCCGCAGCCGCAACCCGTCACGATGTCCTCCCCGGACCTCGGGACGGCGGCGTCTCGGGCCACGCGCCGCTGACGCACGGCACGCCCGGCGGCGGCAGGACGCTGACCGCCGCGCTGAACCACGTCGACGACGCCGCCCCGTCCATGGAAGCGGCGTTCCAGCAGGCCACGCAGCGGCTCGTCAGCGAGGTCTTCGGCGGGTGAGTCAGGAGGGGTGGACCGGGAGGGGGTGAACCGGGAGGGTCATCGGTCCAGGTACCGGGAGGGGGTGAACCGGGAGGGTCATCGGTCCAGGTACCGGGAGGGTCACCGGTCCAGGTGCCGGGCGGTCCAGCCGGCCAGGGAGCGGGCGCAGTCGGCCACCGACTCGCGCCAGCTCTTCGCGGCGCCGTCGCCCGCGTCGTCGCTGACGTGCTTGACGATGCGGATCGGCACACCGGCGCGGGCCGCCGCCGAGGCCAGGGCGTAGCCCTCCATGTCGACCAGATGGGCCCGCGCCGCGAGGCGCTCGCGGGCGGCCTCGTCCGCGATGAAGGCGTCACCGGTCGCCAGGATCGGGCCGCCGTCCACGCTCAACGTCAGGGCGGCCCCATAGGTCTCGCCGGTGAGGGCGCGCAGCAGCTCGGTGTCCAGGTCGTGCTGGATCACGGTGCCGACGACGTGGGTGCCGGTCCACCCCGGGCGCAGGGCCCCCGCCGTACCCAGGTTGACGACGTGGGAGGGGCGGGGACCACCGGCGAGTACGGTGGCCAGCGCGACGGCGGCTTCGACCTTGCCTATGCCGGTGAGCAGCACCGGCAGGTCCGTGTCGAGGAACTGCGCCTCTTCCTTGACCGCGACCACGAGCAACGGGCGGTCTGCGGTGATCTTCCCGACGAGTTCCATGGCGATCCAGTCTTCACGTTCCGCGGAGGTCGTCAAGTTCCGCGGCGGCCGCCGGGCCGCCCGGCCGCCGTCACTCCTCGCCTCCGCCCTGCGGGGAGAGCCGGTCCGGGTGCCGTGACAACCACTTCCGGGCGACCTCCGCCTCCAGGTCGACGCCGTGGTGCCGGGCCATCAGCAGGACGTGGGAGAGGACGTCGGCGAGCTCGGAGCGGAAGCCGGCCTCCAGTTCCTCCCGGGAGTGTCCCTTGTTCCGCGCCTGACCGGCACGCATGAGGAACGCCTGCGTCAGCTCGCCGACCTCCTCCTGGAGCTTCAACAGGAACCAGGTGGCGTCCCGGGTGATGCCGTGCCTGAGCGCGTAGGCATCGGAGACCGCCTCGACCTCGTCCGTGAGCTGCCGCAAGTCCATGGCCGGGAGTCTAGGGACATCCGGTGGACGGGGCGGCGGCCTGCGGACAGGTCACGGGACCGGGGAAAGGCCGCACGGCCGGGACGGAGGTCACGGGGAAGACGGCGCGGCCGGGACTTAGGCCACGGGGAGGTCACGGGGCCGGGACGAAGTCCCGGACGAGGAAGTCCCGGACGAGTCCGACGAACTCGTCCGGCTTCTCGAAGAAGACGACGTGCCCCGCGTCGATCTCGGCGTAGGCGCTGCCCGGTATCGCCGCGTGCAGGTCGCGGCTGTTGCCCACCGGGACGGTGGCGTCCTGGGAGCAGCCGACGACCAGGGTCTCCGCCCGGACGAGGGGCAGCAGCCAGCGGATGTCGACGCGCGAGTCCAGGTCGACGTGGCGCAGGGTTCCGGGAGTCGGCGGCAGGTTGGGCACCAGCTTCTCGACCTCGTCCCTGCCGATCGTGTTGAGGAAGCCCCGGCTGAAACCGGTCATCGTGACGCTCCGGCCGAACGCCTCGGCGTCCACGGTCCCCAGCCGCCGCCACAGGGTGAACAGATTCCGGACGTACTCGTCGGCGTCCGTACGCACCCAGCCGGCGACCATGACCAGCCGCCGCACCAGGCCGGGACGGGAGGCCGCGAGCGCGGCGGCCACCGGTGCGCCCATCGAGAAACCGAGGACGTCGACCGCCGGGCCCGCGGCGCCTGCGGTGACTGCGGCGCCTGCGCTGCCCATGGTGCCCGCGGCGCCTGCGCCGTCCGTGGTGTCGACGGCGTCTTCGATGACGGCCGCGACCTGCTCGGCCAGGCCCTCGACGGTGAGCGGCGCCCCGTCGTCGGAGGTCCGGTCGGTTCCGGACAGGTCGGGCATGATCACCGTGTGCCGGTCGGCGAACCGGTGGGCGATCCCGCCCCACGTCAGCTCGGCGCCCGCGGATCCGGTGCCGTGCACCAGGACGAGGGCCGGGCCGGTGCCGGTACGGGTGTAGTGGACCTGGGCGTTTCCGACGGTGACGACGGGCATGGTGATCGACTCCTTCGTGCTCGGTTCGGCGCTCGATTCCGTGCTCGCGGTGCGGAGGCGGCAGAGGGGCGGCTCCGCACCCGGAGCATCCGGAGCACCGGGGACGCCGTAGACACTGCCGCCGGCGTGACGGGCTGAGAAGAGGACCCCCTTTCCGGGGGATCGGCGATCCCTGGCTGGGATCCGATCGGTTTGGGATGATCGCGGTATGTCCATGAACCGCCGGGAGCTCGCCGGGTTCCTGCGCCGCTCCCGCGAGAGGCTGCGACCGGAGGAGGCCGGTCTTCCCGGCGGCACCGGACGACGCACGCCCGGCCTGCGGCGCGAGGAGGTGGCGCAGCTGGCCGGGATGTCGGTCGACTACTACGTCCGCATGGAGCAGAGCCGCAGCCCGCAGCCGTCGGTGCAGACGCTGGCCGCGCTCACCCGCGCGCTCCGGCTGGACGCCGACGGGAGGGACCACCTCTACCTGCTGGCGGGGCATCGCCCGCCGGCCGGCCGGCATGCGGGTGAGCACGTCCGGCCGGGCCTCCTCCGTCTGCTCGACCGGCTCACCGACACCCCGGCGCAGGTGATCGGGGACCTGGGTGACGTGCTCGCCCAGAACGCGATGGCCCGGGCCCTGCTCGGCGGGGTGTGCACGGTCTCGGAGCACGGCCGCAACCTGGTCTGGCGCTGGTTCACCGACCCCGGGGCGCGCACGCCGTACCCGGCCGACGAGCACGATCACTACGGCCGGGTGCACGTCGCGGACCTGCGCGCGGCCGTCGCCCGCCGGCCGGGCGACCCCGCCGCGGCCCGCCTGGTCCGGCGGCTCGGCGAGGCCAGCGAGGAGTTCCGCGCGCTGTGGGAGCTGCACGAGGTCGCCGTCCGCCGCCGCAGCCGCATGCGGCTCCTCCACCCGCTGGTCGGGCCGGTCGAACTGGACTGCGAGGTCCTGCTCGCCCCGGAGGAGGACCAGCGCCTGGTGGTGTTCACCCCGCCGCCCGGGAGTGCGGACGTCGCCCGGCTCGACCTGCTCCGGGTCGTCGGCGGGGAGCAGTTCGCACCCGCGCCCGCCCGCCCGCCGATCAGAACCGGTGACCGGAGTCCTGCGAACAGACCGGAGTGCCCATGACCGGAGCCGTGCCCACCGCCCCCGCCTTCCGGACTCCGGAGGCCGAGAGGCGCTTCCGCGCCGCCTACCAGGCCGTCCTGGAGCAGTGGCCGATCACCGCCGAGCCGGTCGACGTCCGCTCCGCCTACGGCACCACCCGGGTGCAGGTCTGCGGACCGCGGGACGGGGATCCGCTGGTCCTGCTGCACGGCGGCGGGGCCACCTCGGCGGTCTGGTTCGCCAACGTCGCCGCTCTCGGCGCCGCGCACCGCGTGTACGCGGTCGACCAGATCGGGGAGCCCGGCGGCAGCGTCCACGACGGCCGGCCGATCCGTGACGGGGGTGATCTGATGGACTGGCTGGAGTCGACGTTCGCGGGCCTCGGCCTCGACCGCGCGGACCTGTGCGGCCACTCGTCCGGGGGAGAGCTGGCCCTCGGGTTCGCGCTGCGCTCGCCGCAGCGGGTGCGCAGGCTCGCGCTCATCGACCCCACCCGGTGCTTCACCGGGTTCAGTCCCCGCTACCTGCTGCACGCCCTGCCGGTGCTGCTGCGGCCGACCGCCGGGCGGGTGCGCGCCTTCATCGACTGGGAGACGGCCGGAGCACCCGTCGATCCCGGGTGGTTGCGGCTCTACGTGTCGGGCGCGGTGGACTTCCCCGCTTCCAAGACCGTCGTGGGGCGGCGCCCGGACGCCGCCCGGATGCGGGCCTCGGAGATTCCGACGCTCGTCCTGCCGGCGGAGCGCAGCCGGGCGCACGACAGCCGCAAACTGGCCGCGGGGGTGCGGCGGCTGATGCCGCACGCCCGCACGGTGACGCTGCCGGGGGTCTCGCACCACGCCGTTCCGGCCTGCCGGCCGGAGGAGCTGAACCGGCTGCTGCTGGAGTTCCTCGGATGAGAGGCCGCAGAGGGCCTTCCGGAGCGGGGATCAGCCGTCGGAAGCGCGCAGCAGAAGCCGGCCGGGCAGAGGCCGAGCGAGCGCAGGCCGAGCGGCAGAGGTCGGTCAGCCGGGGGCGGAGCCGCCATCGGAGGCGGGCAGGCCGTCCAGGGCGGAGCGGCGCAGGCGGCTCATCCCGGGGACGGGGAGCATGCCGAACCGCTCGTAGTACGGCTGGAGCGGGGCCTCGCAGAGCAGGTCGACCGAGTAGAGGTGGTCGGCCGCCTCGAGGATCCGCCGCATCAGCTCCGTGCCGATCCCCCGGCCCTGGTAGTCGGGCAGCACCTCCAGCCAGGGGATGTAGGCGGTCAGGACCCCGTCGCTGATCATGTTGACGAAGCCGACGACGCGGTCCGTGCCGTCGTCGACCGCGACGACGGCGCGGTGGCTGCCGCGGAGGACCGCCAGATGCTGCTCGGGGGAGGCGGCCCTGGGCCAGCCGACGAAGAAGCCCCGCAGCTGCTCGGCGCGGACGGTGCCGACGGCGTCGGTGTAGCGGATCACGCGCGCATCCTCGCAGCGTTCCACGGGCCGGGCAAAGCGTTTTCGCGGCTCGGCGGGCATCCTGCGTTGTGCGGGCCACACGCCGTCCGGTGGTGTGCGGTGACACGCCGTACGGCGTTGTGCGGGCCACACGCCGTACGGCGTTGTTCGGGTCATACGCCTCCGGTCACCGCGATGACCTGGCCGGTGATCCCGGTGTTGGCGGCCGAGCCCAGGTAGACGACGGCGTTGGCGACCTCGGCGGCGTCCAGCAGGCGGCCGATCGGGGCGCGGGCGCCGTAGTGGTGGCCGACGGCTGCGGCCATCGCCTCGTTGCGGGCGGTCCGGGTGAAGCCCGGCATGACGACGTTGGACAGGATGTCACCGTCGCGACCGAGACTGAAGGCGGCCGAACGGCTGAAGCCGTGCAGTGCGCCCTTGGCCGCCGCGTAGTACTCGCCACCGATCATGCCTTCGTTGACGACGCCCGAGGAGACGTGGACGAACCGGCCGAAGCCGCGTTCCCGCATACCGGGGGCGACCAGACGGCTGAGCCGCAGGGCTCCCTCGACGTTGTCCCTGAGCACCTCCACCCACTCGGCGTCGGGCACGTCCTCGAAGGAACCGTCCGGTCCCGGCGGGCGGGCGCCCCAGCGGACGGCGTTGTTGACCAGTACGTCGATCCCGCCCGTCCGCTCCAGCACCCCGGCGACCAGCGTCTCCGCCGAGCCGGGGTCGCCGAGGTCGTACGGCAGCGCGATCCCGTCGATCTCCCGGGCGAGCGCCTCCGCCTCGTCGGGGGTGCTCCGGTAGGTGAGGACCACGCGGGCTCCCTCGGCCGCGTAGCCGCGGGCGATCTCCCGCCCGATGCCGCCGGAGGCGCCGGTCACGACGACGGTACGGTCCTTCAGTCCCAGATCCATCGAAACTCCTTAACCACTTAACTAAATGAGCATGACCTGCCATGGAGGAGGGAGAAGGGTCAGAGCAGGCGCGCGATGGCCTTGCGCTGGGTCGGGGTCAGGCTCGCGAGCCAGGCGGTCTCCGCGTCGTGCCAGACCTCCGTCACCGGCCGCTCCAGCGCGCGCCCGGCGTCGGTCAGCCAGACTCGCTGGATCCGGGCGTCCCCGTCATCGCGGCGCCGCACCACCAGGCCCTGCTTCTCCAGGCCGCGCAGCACCTGCGTGATGTTGGCCGCCGTCACCTTCGTGCGCTCGGCCAGCTCGCCCTGGCACAGCCCGTCCCGGCGCCAGAGCTGGGCGAGGTAGACCTCCTGGCCCAGCCGCAGGCCCAGTCTCTCCAGGCCTGCGGCGATCTGGCGCTTGTGGGAGCCGAGCCGCACGATCAGCGCGTACATCGTGCTGTCCAGCAGCGAGTAGCCGTTCTCCATGTCCCGCATGAATTTAGTTAAGTGTTTAAAGATCGTCAAGCCCGTCCGGGTTACACCCCGCCGGTTTCCTTGAAGGTCGCCGAGACCTGGCGGAGCAGCGGACCGTGGACGTCGCTCCGGCTCGCCAGGGTCCAGGCGACGACCTGGTGGAAGTTCTGCTCGCCCTCCACGAACGTCACCCAGTAGACGATGTCGAGGCCCTGGGTCTTGCCGCGCAGCTCGTACTGACGGGCCGGGGCGCCGTTGACGAAGAGCGACCGGGACTCGCCCAGGACGGGGTCGGTCAGGCTCTCCTGCATCTTGGCGGTGACGGCCTCGGCGTAACCGCCGAGATCGAAGTCGAAGGCGGACTGGCCTTCGCTGATCACCATCAGGTACTGCTCTTTGACCGTGTTGCCCTGCTGGATCCCGGCGCTGTCCAGGAGCGCCAGCTTCTTCCAGTCGTTCGGGACGGTGATCTCGCTCTTGCCGTCGGTGGCCTTGACGAGCCGTCCGCCGGAGGCCGGAACGGTCGGTTCGTCCGGGGACGAGGTCTGCGAGGGCTCCCCGGTCGGGTCCGCCTGCGGTGTGGCCGGGGCGGACGGCGCGGACGAAGGGGTGCTGGACGTCGCGCCCGAGGCGGTCCGGGTGGCGGCCGGGTCGTCGGGGAGCAGGGCGAACACCACCGCCAGGACGACGAGGACCACGACGGCCCCGCCCACGGTCCAGGGCCAGAGCGCCTTGCGCCTGGGCGGCCCGGCCGGCGGCGGAGGCCAGCCGCCGGGAACCGCCTGCTGCCCGTAGGCAGGAGCCTGCTGGCCGTAGAAGGGCTGTTGCCCCTGGGGCGCGTACTGCGGTTGCTGTCCCTGGCCGTAGGAGGGCTGCTGGTCGTGGGGAGCGTAGGGGGGCTGCTGTCCCTGGGGCGCGTACGGTGGTTGCTGTCCCTGGCCGTAGGGGGGCTGCTGGTCGTGGGGCGCGTACGGTGGTTGCTGTCCCTGGGGTCCGCCGTATGAGGGCTGCTGCCAGGGGTCCGCAGGAGACTGCCCAGACCCGGCAGGGGGCTGCTGGCCGTGCGGATCCTGGGGAGATGATGGAGGCCACATGAACGTCAGCGTTCCCTTTGTCGGTTTCCGGTGCTTCTCCGAAGGATAAGCGCCTCCGGCTTCAGGATGGTCCCGATAGGGGAACAACGGGTCTCGCCTGGTGGACTCCGCCACCCGGTCACCGGGACGGAAGGCCCCGCGCCCGCTCCTGCCGTTCCCGTCGTCCATGCCGTTCCCGCCGTTCCGGTGGGAGGGCGGCGGCGGCGCGAGGACGGACCGGCGGGCGGCGTCCCGGCACGGGGAGGACCGTCGCCCGCCGGTGGGGCGCCTCAGCGGTGGACGCGCGGGTCGGCGTCGAGGGAGCGCGACAGCCGTACGGTGATGAACTCGTTGTCGTCGGGCCTGCCCGGGGTGCGGCCCGAGGAGAACGGGAAGTTGTTGTCGTCCAGGATGCCCAGGGTGCGGTCGTCGAGGATCACCACGTCCTCGATCGTCTGGAACGGGAACCGGAAGGTCTCCCCGAAGCCGCCCAGGCGGCGCGGGTTCGCCAGGTCGAGCAGGTCCGCGACGAGGGTCTTGCCCAGGCCGTGCTTCCGCAGGTCGATCAGATAGATCTTCTTGGTCTTCGCCGCGTCACCCTGGAGGTTGTCCCGCTCGATGACCAGGAACCGGTGCCGGTCCACCGCGATCATGTCGCCGATGGCGTGGTCGGCGCCGTCCAGGGTGTAGGTCCAGCGCTTACCGGTGTAGGCCCGTCTGCGCAGGTCGAACTCGTTGATCCGCAGGGTCCCGGCCGGGTCGCCGGCCACCGTACCCTCCAGCAGGGGGTAGAGCGTGCGGCCGTCGACCGAGCGGGCCATGCCCTCGAAGCCCTTGCTCCGGCCCAGGTCGGGCTCCGCGCCCTCCAGGGACGGGTTCTCCGGCGCCTTGACGCCGGGCAGCGGGACCGGCGCCTCCATCAGCCGGCCGGAGGACGAGACGTGCAGTAGGAACGGGCCGAACTCGTCGCCGATCCAGTAGGTGCCGTCGGAGGTCCGCACGATCGACTCCACGTCGAAGTCGGCGCCGGTCAGCTTCCGGTCCGCCCGGGTCAGCGGCCAGGTCACGTGGCCGTCCGGGTCGCTCAGGTCGAACCCGCCCAGCACCCGGACCGTGCCCCGCCGGAAGTCCGGCTTGATGCGGTGCACGCGCAGCAGGAAGTCGGCGCTGTTGGCCTGGGAGCCGTAGCCGTTGTCGGACAGCACGTCGAAGGTGCCGTCGTGCCGCCGCACGATGCCGCTGAAACCCTGCACCGGCTGTCCGGCGAACGGCGGGGTGACGCCGTTGACCGGTGCGGTGCCGAGCTGGGCGCCGGACGCTTCGCTGCCCGGCACGAACGTCAGCGCGGGCAGCACGGCGAAACCGGTCAGGGTGGCGCGGCCGAACCCGCCGAACCCGCCGTGCCCGCCGGAGCTGCCGTGCCCGCCGTGCCCGTGCGCCGTCGCGTCGGCACCGGGGTCGGCCGACGCCGGGGCGGCGAGGGCGAGGGAGAGCGCGGCTGCGCCGAGCGCGGTGGCAAAACGTCGTTTCATGGCGGGAACGCTAGGAGCCGGGGATGAAGCGCCGGACAACGCCGGATGTCCGTTCGCAAGCCGTACCCGAATGTCGTGCAACAGAACGCGGCTCCGGCACGTCCCTGGTTCTGTGGAGTTCGCAGATTTCGTCACCGCACGGGGAAGCGCGCTGTACCGGTACGGCTACGTGCTCACCGGCAACGCCGAGGACGCGGCCGACCTGACGCAGGAGGCGCTGATGCGTCTGGGAGACGCCTGGTCGAGGGTGCGAAGACGTGATGATCCGGAGGGGTACGTCCGCACGACCATGGCGCGCCTGCACATCAGCGCCTGGCGGCGGCTGCGCCGGGAACGCCTGGTCCCGCAGGTACCCGAGACGGCGTACACCGACGGCGCGGGCGACGACACGGGTCTGTGGAACGAACTGAAGGGCCTGCCGCCCAAGCAGCGGGCGGTCCTGGTCCTGCGGTACTACGAGGACCTTCCGGACCAGGAGATCGCCGCCCTGCTCGGCATCTCCCGGGGCACGGTGCGCAGCCAGGCCGCCCGCGCGCTGGAGAAGCTCAGGGTGCGGGTGACGGTTCCCGAGGGGGAGCGGGTGCGTGCCGGGGACACACCAGGCGGCACGGGCGGCACAGCGGGCGGGGACACGGGCGGGGACGCGACCGGAGGCCCGGGCGGGAACGTGGCCCGAGGCCCGGGTGAGGCGGGGTCGGCGGGCAGCGTCGGGACGGGGTGGATTCGATGAACGACAGGAGCGAGGTCGACCTCGCCCGTGCTCTGGCCACGGCGGCGGAGAACGCGCCGCGGCCGGCGGGGGACCTGCTGGAGGCGGTCCAGCGGCGGCGTGCGCGGCGCACGC
Source organism: Planomonospora parontospora (assembly GCA_014647935.1). Taxonomy (GTDB): domain Bacteria; phylum Actinomycetota; class Actinomycetes; order Streptosporangiales; family Streptosporangiaceae; genus Planomonospora; species Planomonospora parontospora. Next base: position 44,469 of record BMQD01000028.1, on the reverse strand, counting down.
GCAGGCGCGTCCAGTCGGCCCTGGCGGTCGCCGCGGTGATCGCGGTCGCCGTGGGCGGCACGGCGCTGGCGAGGGGGGTCCTCTCCAACAGGGGCGGAGAGGGCCCGATCCTCGTCGATGCGCCGGTGACGGCCTCTCCGGGGGACACCGCGGCCCCCCGTGACCCCGAGCCCTCCTCCCGAGAGGTCCCCGGGGAGGAGATCCGGCCGGCCGCGGAGGTCTGGCCGGCGGCGGTGTCGGTGATCCCGGCGAAGACGGCGGACGGCTGGAGGTACCGCCCGGTCACGGCGCTGAGCGCCACGGAGCTGCTGCTGACGGCCGAGTCGTCGTTCGAGAAGGCGGGCCGGCTGGAGGTCTACGACACCGCGGCGGGCCGGAGCACCGTCCTGACGGAGATGCCCGGGCCCGCCGGGGTGAAGGGTTATTACGTGCAGGCGGTCGAGCCCGGAGCCGAGTACGTCGCCTGGTGGGGCGAGACGCCCAACAACGGGGACAGGTGGGCCGACTTCTGGGTCGCACCCCGCTCCGGCGGTACGGCACGGCGGGTCGGGGAGGTCACCGGTGACCTGGCGGAGGTGGAGCGGATCGGCGTCACCGCCGACGCCGTCGTCTGGTCGGTCAAGGGCGGCGGGGTCCACCGCCTGCCGCTGACCGGCGGGGCCCCGGAGCGGATCGCGGGGACGGACGGGCTCCACCTGCTGTCGTGGCCGTGGGCGGTGGACATGGAGACCGGCCCGGAGGCCGGTGGCGGGGACGAGAACCAGACCCGCAGGGTCAACCTGGAGACCGGCGAGGTGATCGGGTTGTCCCCTCCAGAGGGGGCACAGGGCCTGCGCTGCGGACCGGTCTGGTGTTTCGGGCAGGTGGGTGAGGGGAGTTTCGTGCAGCGGGCGGACGGTTCGGACCACGAGGTCCTGCGGGAGAACGTCGACCACGGCGGATGGCCGCTCATCGGCGACCGGTTCGGGCTCTTCCGAGCCCCGGCGGGGCCGGGAGGCGAGGGGTACGTCCCCGTGGCGGCCGTCTACGATCCGGTCACCGGGACCTTCGCCGGGATCTCGGCCATGGGCGAGGACGGGACCGGAGGTTTCGGGACCGGGACCTCCTCCTCGCCGCCGTCGATCGTCTACTGGGACGAGGGCGGCGAGAGCGCGCGGACGTGCCGTACGGATCGGCCCGAGGGTCCGGCGGGGGCGTCGGCGCATCCGGAGGCCGGGGTGTCCTGCTCGACGACCCAGAAGGGCGGCGGCAAGATGCTCACGGTCCTGAACCTTCTCGCGGTCCCGAAGACCGAATAAAGTTCCGGACATGAGGATCTTCTCGAACATCCAGGAACTCAAGGCCGCCGTCGGCGAGCACCTCGGCCACACGGAGTGGCGGACGGTGACCCAGGAGCAGGTGAACCTGTTCGCCGACGCCACCGGCGACCACCAGTGGATCCACGTCGACGTCGAGGCCGCGGCCAAGGGCCCGTTCGGCGGGACCATCGCCCACGGCTACCTGAGCCTGTCGCTGCTGCCGTCGTTCATGATGGAGCTGTTCCGGGTGGACGGCCTGGCCATGGGCATCAACTACGGCCTCGACAAGGTCCGCTTCCCCTCGCCGGTCCCGGTGGGCGCGCGGGTGCGGTGCGGCGCGGAGCTCGTCGACCTCAAGGGCACGCCTTCGGGCTACCTGTCGAAGATCAAGATGACGGTCGAGGTCGAGGACCGGCCCAGGCCCGCCTGCGTCGCCGAGACGCTCTCCCTGTACGTGCCCGCCGAGGAGGAGCCCGGGGACGCCTGAGAGGCGGGTGCTCCGGCGTGCATCCGGCGATTCAGGACTCCTCCGCCAGTTCCTGGGCGAGGATCGCGGCCTGGACGCGGCTGCGGAGGCCCAGCTTGTTCAGCAGCCGGCTGACGTGGGTCTTCGTGGTCGCCTCCGCCATGTCCAGCTCTCGGGCGATCTCCGCGTTCGACAGGCCCCGCCCGATGCACGCCAGCACCTCGCGCTCGCGCGGGGTCAGGCTCTCGACCTCCCGGGGGCCCCGCCGGGGGGCGGACGACCGGAACTCCGAGATCAGCCGCCGGGTGACCGAGGGCGAGATGAGTCCGTCGCCCCGGGCCACCACCCGGACGGCCTCCACCAGGGCGTCGGCGTCGGTGTTCTTGAGCAGGAAACCGGCGGCCCCCGCGCGCAGCGCCCCGAAGACGTACTCGTCGACGTCGAAGGTGGTCAGGATCAGCACGTCGGCGATCCCGCTCAGCTCGCGCGTGGCCGAGATCCCGTCCAGCTTCGGCATCCGGACGTCCATCAGCACGACGTCCGGCCTGAGCGCCGTGGCCATGGCCACGGCCTGCTCACCGTCCGCGGCCTCGCCGACGACCTCGATGTCGCCGTGGCCGCCGAGGATGAGGACGATCCCGGTGCGCACCGCCGCGTGATCGTCGGCGACCAGGACGCGGATGGTCACGGGTTCTCCTCGCGGGAAGGGGAGGCGGTCGCGTCCACGGACGGTGGAACGGCAGGGCCGGGAGGGCCGGGAGGCGCGGTCAGGGTGGGGAGCACGGCCCGCACCCGCCAGCCGCCGCCGTGCGGACCGGCGTCCACCCGGCCGCCGACGAGCGCGGCGCGCTCCCGCATGCCGATGAGGCCCGCCCCCGCGCCGGGCAGGCCGGGCCCCGTCCCGTCGACCGGGTTGTCCACGGTCAGCACGACCTCCTCCGGCCGGTAGCCGATCACCGCCTCGGCCGTCCTGCCGCCGTGCTTGAGCGCGTTGGTCAGCGACTCCTGGACGATCCGGTAACCGGCGAGGTCCACCGCGGCGGGCAGTTCACGGGCCTCGCCGTCCACGCGCAACCGCACGTCCAGCCCCGCCTCGCGTGCCCGCTCCGCCAGCCGGTCGGCCTCGGCCACCCGGAGCCGGACGGCCTCGGCCTCCTCGCCCTCCTGCCGGAGCAACCCGATCATGGAACGCATCTCGGCCATCCCCTGGACGCTGTTCTCCCGTACGGACTCCAGCACCTGCCGTACGACCGCCGGGTCCAGATCCCTGCGCGAGAGCACGGCCGTGGACTGGATGGCGATCGCGCTGAAGTGGTTGGCGATCATGTCGTGCAGCTCCCGAGCCATCCGGGCCCGCTCGGCCTGTACCGCCGTCTTCCGGTCCAGCTCGGCCAGGCGCGCCACCTGCTCGGCTCGGATCCGCTCGGACACCGCCTGGTCCTCGTGCTGCCTGATGACCAGCGCGGTGATGACGGGGGTGACTCCGACGAGGCCGGCCTGGACCAGCGCGACGGCGAAGAGCGCCAGGTCCCGGGCGATGAAACCGGCCGCCGCGCCGCCGACGACGGCGATGACCGAGGTGATGCCGAGCATCCACCGGCCCAGCGGCCGCGGGCCGTACCGGACCGCGGCGTAGAGGTTGTCCGTGACGATCAGCACGGTGCCCAGGGACGGTCCCATGGCGACGTCCGCGACGAACGCCACGACTCCGAGCCCGAGCGCGAGCAGCGGCCGGGTCCGCCGTACGGCGACGCCGAGGCAGGCGAGCAGGAGCGGTCCGACGAACCACTGCACCGGGGTCCCGTGGCGCATGTAGGATCCCGCGGCGAGCAGGACGAGGCCGACCGCGAGGCACAGCACGGCGCTCAGCACGTCGTCCCGTCTCATGTGCCCCATCCCATCACCCCGGAGCGGCTGTTCCGTCCGGCTCCGGTACGACCGGCCGTACACACAAGGATGTAGGTGGATTCGTCGGCGGTGACGATGACCCGGCCGACCGGCCGGGTGATGCTGGAAACATGGTTCTGGCAGTGATCATCGCGTGTGAGGTCGGCTTCTGGGTCCTTCTCGCCCTGGGGCTGGCCTTCCGCTACCTGTGGGGCATGCGGCGGCTGAGCGCGGTCCTGCTCCTGTGCGTGCCGCTGCTCGATGTGGTCCTGCTGGTCACCGCCGTGATCGACATGCGCGGCGGGGCGCAGGGGAGCTGGCATCACGGCCTGGCCGCGGCCTATCTCGCCTACTCCGTCGTCTTCGGCCACCGGACGCTGAAGTGGGCCGACGCGAGGTTCGCCCACCGCTTCGCGGGAGGCCCGGAGCCGGAGCGGCCTCCGGCGGGCGGAACGGCCCGGACGCGCTACGAGTGGGTCATGTGGATCAGGATCGCCGTCGCCTACGGCCTCGGCTGCGCCGTGCTGTACGGACTCATCCTGATGGTCGGCGACCCCTCCCGGACGGCCGCCCTGAACGAGTTCATGATCGGGGCGTCGAAGGTGCCGCTGATCGCCCTGCTCTGGCCGCTGAGCTACACGCTGTTCCCGAAGAAGGTGCCGGACGGCTCCCAGGTGTGACCTCCAGGACGCCGGACCCCGTGCCCGCCGCGTGCGTCGCGGGCACGGGGTCCGGTGCGGGTCCGGGGTGCGTCGCGGGTGCGAGGTCCGGTGCGGGTCCGAGATCCGGTGCGAGATCCGGTCCGGGTGCGGAGTCCGTCGCGGGTCCGGCGTCCCGGAGCTCTCCCCGTTTCCATCGCGTGCGCGGCCTCCCGGTCCTGCCGGGGGTTCGGGTGCGGGCGCCCACCGCTCAGTTCCCCCGTGCGTACGCCAGGATCGCGAACACCAGCCCGGCCAGGGAGATCAGCGCGGCGAGCGAGGGAAGCGGCCAGCGGGCCCGCTCCAGCGCCCGGATGCGGAGCTCGTGGTCGTTGACGTCCTCGGCCACCGACGCCATCTTCGCGTCGACGTGGTCGATCTTCGCGGTCTGGCGGTGGACCTTCCCGCCGAGGGACTTGAGCTCGTCGTAGACCTCACGAACTCCGATCATTATGGAACCGAGGTGGTCGGCGCGCATCGGGACTCCTTGGGGCAGGTCGGGACAGTTACAATGGATTATCTGCCGCTAGTTGCCTTCTGTTACGGGTTTCCTCTGTATTGTTTCCTTTGACCTGCCATTACCTGTCTTGTATAAAGAAGAGGTGCCATCCATGGATGAGCGCGAGACGCCTCGGCGGCGTCTGGCGCGCCTGATGACCGAGCGGCGGGACGAGCTCGGCCTCTACTGGAACGACGTCGCGGAGCGGGCGGGGCTCACCAAGGAGGGGCTGAGGTCGGTCAGAGGCGGTGCCGGCACGATGCGCCCTCCCACCAAACGCGGCATCGAGGCGGCGCTCCGGTGGGCACGGGGCAGCGTGGACCGGATCCTCGAAGGCGGGGCGCCCGTCGCCCTGGAGGAGGAGACGGCTGCGCGCGCGGCCGTGCCCCCGGCGCCCCCGGCGCCCCCGGCCGGCCCGGCGGCCGGCTCGCCCTCCGCTCCCCGCAACGCGGCGTCGGGAGCGGAAGCATCCGGAGCGTCCGGGGCCGGCATCGACGCCGGGATGCTCCGTTCGCAGCTCGGCGCCCTCAGCGAGGCCGGCCGCCGTACCGGCCGGACCCTCGGGGACATGCTCGTCGAGGGCGGATACGTCTCTCCCCTGGAGCTCGCCCTCACGCCGCGCCGCCCCGATCCCGTGGTCGAAGAACTCGAGGGCGACCCCGACCTCCCTGACGAGGTGAAGCAACGGATGCTGGAGGGCTACCGCGCCCTCCGGCAGGAGATCGCCGAATCCCTGCGCAAGCCGGACTGAGGAGCCACGGGGCGAGGGTCCGAACGGGACGGCGATCCGGGTGCCGTGCACGCGCAGAGGGTGATCAATTATTGGCTCAAGCACCTCCATGGGGTCTGGTAGAGTTCTCTCTGTCGCCGACCACCTCGGGTGGACGGGACGGGCAAGCGGCCGTAGCTCAATGGATAGAGCATCTGACTACGGATCAGAAGGTTAGGGGTTCGAGTCCTCTCGGCCGCGCCACACAAAGAAGGCCCTTGAGCAGGCATTACGCCGCTCAGGGCCTTCTTGCTTTATAGATCACCCCGGCTCGTTGCTAACACCCTTGCTAACACGATGGCTCCCGAGTGGCTCCCGCTGGGGATTGACCTTCTCTCCCCCGCCGAAGCAGGTGAGTCGGCCGGGGCAGCGCATCCGGTTCACAGATGCCTATAGGTCTTGTACCGGCCGGTGAGCGAGTACGCGGCAGCCTCTACGACGTCTTCCCGGGGTCCTGCGGCACACCCGGTGAGGAAGGCGCGCACAGCTTCCCCTTGCCAGCCCGCCGCCGCCACGGCAGGCCAGAAACGGAGGCCGTCCTCAGACGGTCGAGGGGCCAGGAAATCGAGGATCCGCCCGATGGCCGCGTCATCGGGAACCATGCGTAGCATCGCCATCGCGCGGAAAGCGCCGTCGAGGAGGGACTCGTTGCCGGTGTCGAGACACCGGTGGATCGGGCCGGGATCGTCATGGTGCTCGCGGTCCAAGCGGACGAGGGCGTCCCCGACCGCGGTGTGAACCGCAGTGGCGGTGAAGGGATGACGGGCGAGTTCGTAGAGGTAGGGGACCGTCGCCCGATGGTCGCAGGACCCGAGGGCCATCACCAGGTTGTACAGGGTCTCCCACGTCCGAGGGCCGTCCACTTCACGGCGTAGCGCATCCAGCAGCACCGGTCCTGCCGCCGGGTCAGCTAGTCTCCGCAGACGTCTGGCCCCCGACAACCGGCGGGGTGCTGCGCGGTCGGTAAGGCGCTCGATCGCCTCATCAAAGGTGAGCACCATCGATCCTCCTATCCCGATCCAGGTGATCAGCCACTATGCGCTGAACGATGGCTCTCAAACCGGGCGGGAAGGTTGAACCGCCCCGGGTTTGATGGAGAGATTGAAGACTCGGAGGGATGCCGATCATGGCTGCTCCCCGTAAGTACCCCGACGAGTTGCGCGAGCGCGCGACCCGGTTGGCCGTCGAGGCCTGCAAGAACCCCGTGGCACGGAACGGCGCGATCCGGCGCATCGCTGATCAGCTCGATGTCCATCCCGAGGCCCTGTGGACCTGGCCCAAGCGGGCCGAGACTGATGAGCGCGATCGCTCCGCCTGAAAGCGGAGGGTCCGGCTGCCGTGCCGCTTCTGGTCACTCCGGGGCGGGTTGCCATCGGTCATCGCCGTACCGCACCCTTCGGTTCCGGACGGCCGCAGAAGATCATCTTCCCGCGATGGGCCCTACGAGCATCGGGCGGTCGAGCATGTCCGATGTGAACGCCACCCCGGTGACCTTCGCCGCCAGGGCGAAGCCCCTCGGCACGGCGGTGGGGTAGTTGTCCTCCCCGGCGGCGTCCCACGCGGCATCGTCTTCCGGCTCGTCCAGCCCCATGCCCAGCTCCCGCATGAAGCCGTTGAGCCGGTCGGGGTCGGAGCCGTAACGGTCGTACGGGCATCGCAGCGGGTAGCCGGTGACGACCGTGCCGTCGATCGCGTACGCGAAGCTGTGCTCGGCGTAGCCGTGCCGGGTGACCGCCACCACCTCGCAGCCCCGCGACACCTCGGTCAGCACTTCGTGGAGCCCGGCCATCCACCCGAAGGGCTCGATGGCCACGCACCACTCGCCGGCCTGGAAGACACCCACGTAGCCGCCGCCGTCCCCACCGCCCGTCTCCATGACGAACTCATAGGCCTCCTCGTCGAGTTCAGCGAAGTCCGACTCGTGACCGGAGTCCTCGCCGCGGCTGAAGCGGCGCACCACCTCCGCCGGGTCGAGCCCGCGGAGGAAGGCCACGCTGAAGATCACGTCCAGAGGGCCGCCTGCGCTCTCGGGCAGGTTGAGCCACTGGAACGGAGCTAAGAGGTCGGTTGCCGTCATGCGGGCCATGGTGGCAGGCCGTACCGACACTCGGCCGAGATCAGCCATCACCCCGACGAAGGCCGAACCGAGATCACCTGGACCTCTGCGGGTAGGGCACAACAAGGGCACACGAGGGTGCGAGACGGCCGGAAACACTGAGAACCGGTGAGACGCCGGACCGCAGGTCAGGCGCCACCCCGCGACACCGGCCCGGGTCTCAGCCGCCGCCCTTGCTGAAGTCCCGGCAGTCCCCTACTCCCAGGAAGAGGACGGCCGGAAGGATGTCACCGGCATCCGGTTGGATGAGGCTCATGACCGCTCACGACGTGGCCCGATTGCTGCCCGATGTCCCGGTGCTCCGCGACCTGTGCCGATCCATGGCGGTGCTGGAGGCCATCCTCAGCCCGGACTGGGAGAGCCGCTACCACTCCCTCGACGCGGCCTGGAGCCCCGGGGAGGAGATGGCCTCGATGTGCAACGGCTCGGGAGAGGAGTACTCCATCGTCTTCTCGGCGGCGGGCGCCTACGTCCGCGGCTTCGCCCACTACAGGCGTGGCCGTCGTGGCCGCCGCCGTCTCAGCGTCCCGTACGACCTTCTCAGCCTCGATCCCGTGGGTGTGGCCGACGTCGTAGGCATACGCCATCATCCACAGCGGATCGATCACGATGAAGGTCAGGAGCGACATCGCGTGCCCTGCGGAGAAGAGCCTGCCGTGGATCCTCTCGGCGATCGCCGCGATGTCCACGCCGGCGAAGAGGTCGCACAGTGTGCCATCGAAGGGGAGCAGTATGGCGTGGGTTCGCTTCAGGACCTGGGCGACATGAGGGCGCACCCATACGCTCGTCACCGGAAATCCTCCTGACTTGGCATCACGGCCGGTCGCATACGGCGTCGTACGACACGAATCTCCGTGTGGCATGAAGGGCGCTCAGCGAGGTGCTGTACAGCAGCGCCATACAGCAACACCGCCTCACATGATCACACCGTACCGACCCGTATCCACCGCTCCACCAGGAGGGGAAACCGTTGACGAGGTGCCCGCCCTTCCCCACGGATCAGAAGGTTAGGGGTTCGAGTCCTCTCGGCCGCGCCACACGAAGAAGATCCTTGAGCAGGCATTACGCCGCTCAGGGCCTTCTTGCTTTATAGATCACCCCGGCCCGTTGCTAGCACCGAGCAGTGCTTGAGGCCCGCGGATCGGCCGGGAAGGGGTGCAACTTCCCGGTGATCGTTTGAGGTCTCACGCGCATGGCCGACGCGCCAACATCGGCTGGGAAGGTGCACCCATGCTCACCGTGGTCCCCGGCCCCGCCGACGGCGACCGCCGCACGACCGAAGGCGCCGTCTCTGTCGCGCTGATCGACGAACTGGTCGATCAGTGCGGCCGAGCCGGAGGCCGGGTGGCTGTCATCGGAGGGGAGATCAGGGATTACGGTGAGCGGCGCGGGTGTGCCTTCCCGATCGACGCTGCAACGTCGGCCTTATCTCGCAACCTTCATCGGGTGATTCGGGAAGGCGCACCCCTTCCCGGCGATCCACAGGTTTAGATCATCGCTCTCCTTGCCGGACCAACCTTATCCATCTGGGAAAATAGGATGGAATCAGCTTAATGAGGGTTGATCACTGGCAGTTGATCGGATCCTGGGCTTGGCGGTCGAATTCTTCCTGCGTGATCACGACATCGACCGAATCGGGCGGTGACCGTCTCTCGTCGTATCGCTGGACCAGCACCAATCCTGGCTTGAGCTTTTTCACGCTGTCGACGGAGAAGCTGACATGGTCGGTATTGACTTGACTGGAGCCCCCGCCCTGATAGCCGAACGCGTGATAGAGCACGCCCGGGCGCAACACGAATGGTTTCGGCTCTACCGTCCAACCGCCATCGGGAGCATCCAGCCGGACGGATGCGCTCTGTCCGTCCAGAGACGGTGCGATGAAATCCACGTCGGCCACGACCGTTGCAGCCGATGAAGGATGAGGCATGGTACTCCATGGGCCCGAGGTGTCCTCATGGTGAGAGACGTCTACTCCCTCAGGAGTTGCTCCTCCGCACCATGCCAAGACGATGATCGGATGCCCCTCTGCGTCGACACTGACCCCGGTCGACCCGGCTACGGGGGGCGAGCAACCTGTAACACTCATGATCCCGATGGCTGCCAAAGTTATTCCGCATAAGTGCCGCATTGTTGCAAATTAAGCGAAGGCCGGCCTCTCCTCCATGGACCGTGATCAAATTGTCTACCAACCGTAGCGGGGCCGTGCAGGAGCGATACCCGAAGGTTTTTGGTCGCCATGGTCACGCCAGGGGCCTGTGTGAACCGCGCCGGCTTTCGTGGAGGCCCTGGTCTGCCCCGAGTCCTATGGAGTCGGGGCGGTTCAGTTCATGTGGGTTCCTCCAGTTTGCGGGCGATCCTTTCCAGGGCGGACAGGTCTGCGGACGAGAGCCGGTCTATGACGTGGCGGCGGACCGATTCGAGGTGGGCGGGGGCGGCGTCCTCAAGCGTTCGCAGGCCGTGCTCGGTGAGGACGAGATAGCAGCCGCGCCCGTCGTCGGGGTCGGGCTCGCGGCGCACGAGACCGCGGGCCTCCATGCGGGTGGCGTGCCGCGACAGGCGGCTGCGCGACCAGCCCATCTTGGCGGCCTGCTCGCCCAGCGTGCTGGCGTGGCCCGGACGCTCGGAAAGCGTGCTGAGCACCTCGTAGTCGGGTTCGGACAGGCCGGCCGCGGCCAGGTCGTGCGCCGTGCGCGACTGGATCGCGATCATCATGCGGCGCAGGGCGCGCCAGGCGCGCTCCTCATCCGCGTCGAGCCAGCGCACCGTCTCGGGAGACCATCTCTTTGACATGTAAACAAGTTACCAGCTACGTTCATTTCCATGTCAACGAAATCCGTTCGCGTCCTCGTCCTCGTGTGCAGCACCCGTCCCGGTGCCCTCGGCCCTGCGGTGGGCCGGTGGCTGATCGACACGATCGCTCCGCGGGCCACGGAACTGGGAGTGGAACTCCTGCCGGTGACCCTCTGCGACCTCGCCCTGCCCTTCCTCGACGAGGAGGAAGAGCCGGCCTCCGGCGTCTACCGGCACGAGCACACCAAGCGGTGGAGCGCGATGGTGGACGCGGCGGACGGCTTCATCGCGGTCACCCCCGAGTACAACTACGGCATGCCCGCGGCCTTCAAGAACGCCCTCGACTACCTGGGCCGGGAATGGGCGTGGAAGCCGATGGGTTTCGTCAGCTACGGCAACACCTCGGCGGGCACCCGGTCGGTCCAGCACGCCAAGCAGGTGGTGACCACGCTGCGGCTGGTACCGCTGGGCGCCACGGTCGCCCTGCGCATCGCCGACACGGTCGATCACGGGCGGCTCCGCCCGGACGCCGGCCGCGACCGGGCCGCCGTCGGGGTCCTGGACGAGCTCGTCCGCCTCGCCCACGCCCTGCGGCCGATGCGCGAGCGGGCCCGCTCCGGTTCCGGGGAGGTGCCGGTGCCGGGGTCGTACGTCAGACCGCTGACCCCGGACGACGCTGCGGAGGTTCTGGTGCTCCAGCGTTGCTGCTGGGTGGAGGAGGCGCTGGCCAATGACACCCTGGCCATCCCCGCGCTGGAGGAGTCGCTGGAACAGGTACGTGCATGGCTGGCCACCTGGCAGACCACGGGCCTGTGGCGGGACGGCCGGCTCCTGGGCATGGTGCGCACGCTTCGCGTGGACGACGACTGGCACGTGGGCCGCCTCGGCGTCGTCCCCGACCTGCGCGGCCGGGGCGTGGGACGCTGGCTGCTGGGCCAGGCCGAAGCCGCGGTCGACGGCGGCTGCCGCCGCATCGTGCTGTCCACCGGCGCCCGGAGCCAGGGAAACATCCGCCTCTATCACGCCCAGGGTTACCGCACGGAGTCGTCCGACGGTGCGACGACCTCCCTCACCAAGCCCGTGCCCGCGGATGGCGCAGTCCAGGTTCCCGGCGGAGAGCCGGCAGGGGCGAGATGACGAGACCGCGCGCCCGCACCCGCCACTCTGACGGTCGAGCACGACCACCGCGAGCGTCCGACCCCCGCCCGGCGGAGCAGGGTGGGATCACGCCGGGGCCGGCTTCGCCCGCTCCTGCGGGCTCCTCCCGGGACCGGTCCAGGACCGGCTCAGGACCCCGGCCGGCGCCCTCATCGTCGGCGTGAGCATGACGCACTGCCCGAGACGGCACTCCGGACGGCACGTCGTCACAACCGGGCAGGAGTCAGGCACTCGATGTCCGCTGCCGCGCGGTCGGCGAACGGCCGGCTCAGCTCGCGCAACCGGGGAAGGGCCTCACCGAGGGAGGCGCCGAGCCGGTGGAGCGAGTCGAGCCGGAGGCTGCAGTAGACGTCGAACTCGCCGGCGGTCCGGCACAGGGTGTCCCAAAGCAGGGCGTCACCGTTCTCACTGAACGCGAACACGACGAGGCCGTCGATCATCGACCAGTCGCCGTCCGGCTCGATCTTCCAGTCGAACTCCTCGGCGCGCGCCTCGGCGTAGGTCTGCCGGAACGACTCGGTCAGCCGGGCGGCCCGACGCTGCCAGCCGTCCGCGAAACCGTCCGACGCCGGCGGGTAGACGAGCCAGAGGCCGAACAGGCGTGAGAACCCGGCCCGGGAGACGTACTCGCGGTAGGACGCCGGGAACCCCTCACCGTCGGCGAAGCGGTGCCCGGCCAGCAGGTTCTGCGCGACCGCGCCGAGCGCGGGGACACCGGTCGTCGACAGCTCGTCCATGCGGCCTGAGCCTGGCCGCCCACGGCTCGCGATGTCAACAGCGTGTTCCGGGCGCGGGGACGGCAACCCGGGCGGCGGGGCGGACCCCGCCTGACGCGGCACCAGGTCGTTCCGGCTCATCCGGCGTGGGGGCGTCCCCGATGAGGGACGAGCCGGGTCATCCGGAGCGGGCGCGCCGTCCGCGATCAGGTGGGGAAGCGCTGCTCCTTCCACGCGGCCAGTTCGGCGGCCGCGGCCGCCAGCTGGGCGGGGGTGACGGCGGGGCCGGTGGCCGCGCCGACCACCAGGGCGGCGTGCACGGTGCCCGGTGCCGCGCCGGACGGGCTCAGCAGCAGGCGGTGGGCGGTGGACGAGCCGGTCTCGGTCGCGATCGCCGCCGGTCCGGAGGCGGGCAGGCCCGCGCGGGTGGCCACGTCGCCGACCACGGCGGTGGTCGCGGCGGTGAAGGAGGCGGGCAGGTGCAGCTCGGTCGGGGCGCCGGGAGCCGCGGCGGGCTCGCGCCAAACCAGGACGCCGAACCGCCGGTCCCTGACCAGTGCGGCGATGTTCGGCATGGAGGACGGTACGGCCAGCCAGGCCCGCTGCTGCCCGGCGCCGCCGTACCCGGACCGGGCGAGGTCCTCGTAGGCGAAGGCCAGCACGTCGCCGGCGACCGCCGAGGGGTAGAGGCGGTCCAGCACCGCCCGGTCCAGCCGGGTCGCCAGGGCGCCCGACGCGTCCGCGGCGACCACGGAGAAGTCCTCGTCGTTCCAGGCGTCGCCCTCGGTCCGCACCTTGGCGGGGTTGCGGTTCATCACCTCGCGGTGCCGGCCGCTGTAGAGGTCCCAGTGCCACTGGGTCGAGGAGAGCACGTCCCCTCCGGCGGCGGGCGTCCGCCACCAGTTCCTCCCGGGGACCCCGGAGTCCATGGCCTGGTACATGGCCCGGACCATCCACGGCGTGCGGTCGCTGCCGTTGCCCGACAGCTTGTGGCCGAACTCGGAGACGAAGGGGGCGGTGGCCAGGGTGCGGGCCCGGTCACGGATCTCGTTCATCGCCGCGCCGTACACCCCGTCGGAGGCCGGCGACGGGTCTATCGTCATGCGGGCGCCGTCGTAGAAGTGGCTGTTGAAGACGTACCGGTTGCCGAGGGCGCCGACCGTGGTGAACCCGCCCTCCTCGAAGAAACCGGTGTTCCAGAAGACCAGGGGTTCGACGAAGGCGGGTTTGCCCGCCCACCCGGCGGCGTCCATGGCGGCGCGGAACCGCTGGTAGAAGGGCATGAGGTAGGTCTTCTCCCACTCCAGGCCGCTCTCGCCCTCGAGGCCGCCGTCGTAGGGTTCGTTGAAGGGGTCGAACCCGATGACGGCGGCGAAGTCCTGCTCCGGCAGCCGCTGCCTGATGTGGGTCATCGCGGCCGCCGCCTGCCGCAGGAAGGCCTCCTGGACGCCGACCTCGCCCTCGGGCGTGCTGATCCGCCGGTCCCGCCAGAAGTCCCGGGCGGCCCGGCGGACGGCCTCGTTGGTCTGCATGTTCTGCCCCCACAGGAAGCAGATGCCGCAGGACTCCTTGGGATAGCCGCCGGCCTTCACCACCCATTCCGGCGCGCCGTCGCCGGTGTACCAGCTGCCCTGGTCGAACAGGTGGGAGGAGTACAGGTCCTGGTGGTAGTCGACCAGGACTCGGATCCCTCTGCCGGTGAACGCGCGGATCTGTTCGACCGCCCTGTCGAGGTAGGCGTGGTCGATGGTGGAGGGGGACGGCTGCACGCCCTCCCAGCTGATGAGGAAGCGGACCACGTTCGCGCCGGTGAGGTCGCGCATGGCCTGGGCCGAGCGCGCGGCGTCGGCGGTGCTGCGGAACGGCAGCAGCGAGTTCTCGTACAGCTTGGTGCTGCCGGACACGTTGAACCCGCGCAGCGTCACCTCCCGGCCGTCACCGTCGCGGAAGACCCGGCTCTGCCGCTTGGCCGCGACGACCAGCGGGCTCGGGGGCGTGGCGGCGGCCGTGACCGTGGCCACGGCGGCCGTGACCGTGGCCACGGCCGCCGGGTCAGGGGTGCGCCCGGTCATCGGGGCGAGTGCCAGGGTGGCGGCCAGAGCGGGGGCGGCCCGCCGCGTCATGCGGAACGATGCTGCTCGCATGGACGGACGATAGAGCCCTGCTCATGTTCCTGTCAGTGCACGAACGGCTAGAACCGCATTCCGTTCTTGTCCGGCGCGCGCAGCCCGGGGGCCGGGTCCGGTGCGGGCTGCCGCAGTACGGCCAGCGCGACGGCGAAGGCGGCCACGAGCAGGGCGGCGGCGGTGCCGAAGGCCAGATGGTAGCCGCCGGTGAGCGCGGCGGCCTCGTCGGCGCCCGCGGACCGCAGCCCTTCGGTGCGTGAGGCGGCCAGCGTGGACAGCACCGCGACGCCGACCGCCATGCCGATCTGCTGGGTGGTGTTGAACAGCCCGGAGGCCAGGCCCGCGTCGTCGGCGCGGGCGCCGGACATGCCGAGCGCGGTCAGCGCCGGGAGGACCAGCCCGCCACCGGCGATGAGCAGCATCACCGGGAGCAGGTCGGTGACGTAGTCGGCGTCCACCGGTACGCGGGTCAGCCAGCCCATCGCGCCGAGCAGGAGCAGCAGGCCCGCCAGCAGGACGGACCGCTCCCCGAAGCGGGTGCTGAGCCGGGCGGAGACGAACAGGGACACGCCGCCGATGGACACCGCGGCGGGGAGCATCGCCAGGCCGGTGGCGAGCGCGCCGTACCCGAGGACCTGCTGCATGTAGAGCGCGACGATGATCTGGAAGGCGAACATGGCCGACAGCGTCAGCATCTGGACCAGGTTGGCGCCGGCGACGTTGCGGGAGCGGAGGATCCGCAGCGGCATCAGCGGGGTCGCGGCGGTCGCCTGGCGGACGGTGAAGGCGGCCAGCAGGGCGAGCGAGACCGCGCCGAGGCCGAGGGTGTGCGCGGAGAGCCAGCCGTACCGCTCGATCCCGACCACGGTGTAGACGCCCAGCATCAGCCCGGCGGTGACCAGCACGGCGCCGAGGACGTCGGCGCCGGCGGCGAGCCCGGCCCCGCGCTCGCCCGGCAGTGCCCGGACCGCCAGCGCGATCGTGGCCAGACCGATCGGCAGGTTGATCAGGAAGATCCAGTTCCAGCTGAACGCGTCGGTGAGGACCCCGCCCAGGACCTGGCCGATCGAGGCTCCGGCGGCGCTGGCGAAGCTGAAGACGCCGAAGGCCTTGGCACGCTCCGCGGGTTCGGTGAACAGCGTCACCAGGATGCCCAGCACGACCGCGGAGGACATGGCGCTGCCGACGCCCTGGCCGAACCGGGCGGCGATCAGCATGGCGGGCCCGGTGGCGGCCCCGGCCAGCAGCGACGCGGCGGTGAAGACCGCGGTGCCCGCCAGGAACATGGTCTTGCGGCCGATGAGGTCGCCCAGCCGGCCGGCCAGGAGCAGCAGCCCGCCGAAGGCGATCAGGTACGCGTTGACGGTCCAGCTGAGTCCGGTGGGAGAGAAGCCCAGGTCGCGCTGGATGGCGGGCATCGCCACGGTCACGATGCTGCCGTCCAGGATCGTCATCAGCATCGCGGTGGACAGCACCGCGAGCGCCGCCCGGCGTGATCGGGGTGCGGCGGTGCGGTCCGGCCGAGGGGAAGGTGCGGTGTGCGGCATGGCGGTCTCTCCTGTCCGAGGGGAACAGGAGAGACCGTAACAGAATGTTTTGTTGTAGACGATCCTCTATGGATCTTTTTGTGGGATCACTTCGTGTTCTGCCGGGCCCGCCGGACCGCCTGCGGCACTTCGGCGGGAACGGCCAGATGCCCTGTCACCAGGCGGTTCATGGCCCGTACGAGTATCTCGGCCTCGTCCTCGGGCAGGGCGGCCAGGGCGTCCCGGTGCACGCCGTCGACGATCTCCTGACTCCGCCTGGCGGCCTCCGCGCCCTTCTCGGTCACCACGATGATCCGGGCCCGCCGGTCCGTGCTGGACGGGCGGCGCTCGGCGAGCCCCGCCTTCTCCAGGGCGTCGACGGTGACCACCATCGTGGTCTTGTCCATGTCGCCGAGCTCGGCGAGCTGGATCTGGGTGCGCTCCTCCTGCAGCGCGTGGACCAGCACGCAGTGCATGCGCGCGGTCAGCCCGATCTCGGCCAGCGCGGCGGCCATCCGGGTCCTCAGGACGTGGCCGGCATGGTCCAGCAGGAACGACAGGTCCGGCTCGGTGCGGGCGGGTGCCATGGCGGTCATGTCCCCACCGTAGCAACCGGTTCCGTTCCGGATAATCGGCAAAGGGCCCTATCGGTGCCCGCGGCGGATTCCCCGCCCGGCCGTTCCTGGTCCATCCGTTCCCGGTCCGGCCGGTCGCCCTCCGTCGACCCGCCCGTCCCGGCTCGGCCGGTCGGTTCCCGTCCTCTGCCCGACCCGGGGTCACAGGGATCGGGCGAGCCGGAAGCCGAGGTCGTCGACGCGGAAGGCCGGGTGGCTCTTGCGGCGGCACGACGCCCGGCACCCGTGCGGCCGGTCGGACCAGCTCCCGCCGCGGAACACGCGGTACGGACCGTAGACCTCGGGGTCGTAGACGTCCCAGCACCACTCCCAGACGTTGCCGATCATGTCGTGCAGGCCCCACGCGTTCGGGGCCCTGGTCCCGACGTCGCGCACCCCGCCGCCGGAGTTCCCGCGATACCAGGCGATCTCGTCCAGTTCCCCGTAGCGGACGGCGGAATTACCGGCCCTGCAGGCGTACTCCCACTCCGCCTCGGAGGGGAGGCGGTAGCCGCCGGCCTCCGGGTCGCAGACCACGTCCTGCCCGTCGGGGTCGTCGCTCGCCGAGTAGCAGGGGTCGAGTCCCGTCTCCCGCGAGAGCAGGTTGCAGAACCGTACGGCCTCCAGCCAGGAGACGTCGGTCACCGGAGTCCGCGGTCCGGCCGGGCTCGCGGGCGCCTCGCCCAGGACGGCACGGTACAGCTCGCGCGTCACGGGGTACGGCGCCAGCCGGAAGGCCGCGACCTCGGCCTTCCAGCCGGTGTTCGTGCCCTCGTCCCGCAGGAGGATCTTCCCGGCGGGGATCTCGACCATGCTCTCGGAGACCGTGCGGCGCGGTGTCGGTTCAAGGCTCATCGCGGACCCAACCTATCCGGCCACTCCGTGCCGACGGCCTTCCGGAGCGGTCGTTCGCGAACGCGACTACGCGCGCCCGGTGACCTTTCCCGCGCTCTGCGCGTTCCCGGTGTTCCCGGTGTCCCCGGTGTCCCCGGTGTTCTCCGCGACCGGCTCGGCCGCCGGTGCTCCGCGGAGGCGTACGCCGACGACGAGCAGGTACAGGATCAGCCCGAACTCCGCGACCGAGGTGGGGACGGCGACGACGTCCCGGACGGCGCCGGGGGCGTCGGGCAGCGTGAAGAGGATCAGCGGGTCGGCGATCCACGCGAAGCCGCCGATGACGAGCAGCACGCCGAGAACCGTGGGGAACATGCTGGAGCGGTAGGCGAGGTAGCCCATGGGCAGCAGCCACAGTCCGAAGAAGACGCCGCCGAGGATGTAGCCGAGGTCGTGCAGGTCGAGCATCAGCAGCGTGAGCGCGCCGCCGGTGCCGGGGGACGCGGTGTAGGAGGGGTCGGTGGCGGCGAGCAGCGCGCCGGCGTGGAAGACGAGGTTCAGCAGGATGGAGCCCGCGCCGACCGCCACGAACACCATGAGCGTCACCGCGGCCCGCGCGTGGACGTGGTGCAGCAGGCGGTGCAGGACGAGCCCGAGGAAGACGAAGACCGTCGCCATGAGGATGTCCGCGGCGAGGCCCAGGCGGAAGAGCGTCTCGTGGCCGGAGACGTTCGCGGCCGTGGCGGCGGCGTCGCCCCGGACGTGCACGGTGCCGCGCACGTACAGTTCGGCCCACCCGCCGAGTACGGCGAGCACCAGGTACAGCAGGCCCGCGATCCGCGCGAGCGTCTTGGGGCTGGTCATGTTCTCTCCTTGTGACGGCCGGTCTCCGGGCATGCCGGACGGAGGCCGCGTGCCGTCGGCACACGGACCGGGTGGTGATGCGGTCGGCTAGTCCTGGTCTTCGGGGTACTGGAAGACGTCGTCGAGCGGGACCTCGAACGCCCGCGCGATCTGGAACGCCATCTCCAGGGACGGGGAGTAGCGGCCCTGCTCGATGGCGATGACGGTCTGGCGGGTGACGCCGATGCGCCTGGCCAGCTCCGCCTGGGTCATCTCGCCGTGCGCGAACCGCAGGGCGCGGATCCGGTTGGTGACGCGGGTGGGCTTACCCATGGAAGGTCCCGCGGTAGGCGCGGATCTTCGCGACCGATCCCCAGGTCGCTCCGACGGCGCCGATGAGGAACAGCGCGTTGCCGATCCAGAAGTGGTCCACCTCGAGCATCGCGAGCGCGAGCACCGCCGCGGCGCCGAAGGCGGTGATCGCCTGGGCGATGCGGTCACCGTGGCGTTCGATCTCCTTGTCGCGGACGTCCGACGCGGCCTCGGCGTCCCGGGCGGCGACGGCCAGCACGATCGAGCCGACGACGGTGCCGACGACGGTCGCGCCGACCGCCCACAGCATCGGCACCGCCCACGAGACCTCCGAGGCGGGCCGCTCGAACAGGCGCGGGACGACCACACCGAAGTACGCGAGCGACGTGACGGGCACGAGGATCGCGTACAACCACGTGTTGCGCTCCTCGAAGGTCATCGGGACGCGGTCGTCTCCGGCCTCGGGTGCGGGGTGGCGGTCCATGTCGGAATCCTTTCGCGGTAGGCGCGATCTTAGCGGCGCGGCCGGGGGGCGAACCGGGACCGGGGAGGCGATGTAAAGAATCATTGACATCGGCCAATGTATGTCATGCCTGACTTCATGTCTAGTTTTATTTACATTCTCGACGAGTGGCGGGCTTGCCGGGGTGGCCGTACGTCGTTATCGTCATCAGGTGTACGAAACGGTTTCGTACACCTGATGTGGAGGTGGGGCATGGCACGATGGACCGCTGCGGACATTCCTGATCTGACCGGCCGGAACGCGGTGGTCACCGGGGCCAGTGAGGGGGTGGGGTTCCACACCGCGCTCGAACTGGCCCGGCACGGCGCCCGCGTGGTGCTCGCGAGCCGGGACCGCGGCAGGGGCGAGGCCGCGGCGGCGCGGATCCGCGCCGAGACCGGTGGGGGCGCCGCCGAGTGGCTCGCGCTCGACCTGGGCGACCTCGCCTCGATCGACCGGTTCGCGGCGGGTCTAACCGCCGCGCGCGGCGGGCCCGAGGGGCTCGACCTGCTCGTCAACAACGCCGGGGTGATGGCGCTGCCCCGGCAGACGACCGCCGACGGGTTCGAGCGGCAGTTCGGCGTCAACCACCTGGGGCACTTCGCGCTCACCGGGCTGCTGCTGCCGGAACTGCTCGCCCGGCCCGGGGCGCGGGTGGTGACCGTGACCAGCGGGCTGCACCGCTCGGGGCGGATGGACTTCGACGACCTGATGGGCGAGCGCCGCTACGGGAAGTTCAGCGCGTACACGCAGTCGAAGCTGGCGAACGTGCTCTTCGCCCTGGAGCTCCACCGGCGCGCCACGGCCGCGGGCACGGACCTGGTCAGCGCCATCGCCCACCCCGGGGTCGCCCGCACCAACCTGGCCCGTACCGGTGACCCCCTGCGGGGACTGCTGGTCACCCTCGCCAAGCTGCCGGCGCAGCCGGCCGCCGCCGGTGCGCTGCCGCAGTTGTACGCCGCGGCCGCCCCCGGCGTCGGCGGCGGGGACTTCTTCGGCCCGGACGGGTTCGCCGAGCGGCGCGGGCATCCCACCAAGGTGCGTCCGGCAGTCCGGGCGCTCGACCGGGACGCGGCCCGCCGGCTCTGGGAGGCGTCCGAGGAGCTGACCGGAGTACGCTTCTCGGCGTTCGACCGGGGCGGGGTCCGTCCGTGACCCCGCCCACGGCTCCGTCCGCGGGGCCGCCCGTGGCTCCGTCCGCGGGGCCGTACGGGATCAGCACACCGGTTCGTACGGGATCCGCGTCCCGGTAGGCCGGGGCGGATCGGACGCGGGTGGGCCGTGGACGGGCGGATCAAGCGAGGGGGACCCAGGGATGACGGCACGGGAACCGGACCGGGCGCCGGACAGCCGGGGCGCCGTGCGCAATCTCAACCCCGAGCGGGAGCGGGCGATCCTGGACGCCGTCCTGGAGCTGCTGTCGGAGGTCGGCTACGACCGCATGTCCATCGACCAGGTGGCCCGCCGGGCCAGGGCCAGCAAGGCGACCATCTACCGCCGCTGGTCGGGGAAGGCCGAGATGGTCGCCGCGGCCATGCACGGGCTGACGGTGGAGCACCGGCCGCTGCCCGACACCGGGACCCTGCGCGGAGACCTGGCCGCCGGACTGCCGGTGTTCTGCCGGATCTACGAGCGCAAGCACGCCATCGTGCTCGGCCTGCTCCCGGCGATCCGCGACGACCCGGAGCTCGGGCGGCTGCTCCACGGGCACATGCTGCGGTCCGGCGCGGACGAGGCGGCCGAGTTGCTGGACCGCGCCCGGGCGCGGGGGGAGGTCGGGCCCGGGGCGCGCGTGACGACGCTCGTCGAGGTCACCAAGGCCCTGCTCTGGCACCGGCTGCTGCTGACCGGCGAGCCCCTCGACGAGGATTTCGTCGCCCGCACGGTGGACGAGGTCCTGCTGCCCCTGCTCCAGACCGGGGTGACGTGACCGTTCGGCTCGTCCGCTCGGGTGACGTGATCGTCGGGGTGCGGTCGGCCGTATGTCGGCACGATCGCTGACATTCGTTACTAAAGTCGGGCGAATGGCCCCCACTCCTCCCCGGCTGGCCTGGCTGGACGCCCTCCGGGGCCCCGCCGCACTGGCCGTCGCGCTGCACCACGCCGCCTGGACCTTCATCCCGGAGGCCTGGGCCGAGGTGGACCGCAGGATCGACGTCGGCACCTGGGGCGTCTTCGTGTTCTTCATGGTCAGCGGCTACATCATCCCCGCCTCCCTGGAACGGCGCGGCGACCTGCGGGCCTTCTGGGCCGGCCGGGCCTTCCGCCTCCTTCCCCTGCTGCTGGTCGCGCTCGGCCTGGCGCTCCTGCTCGCGTACGGCGGGGCGTTCGCCCTCCATCCGGGCCTGGGGCACCGGCCCCTGCCCCTCGTCGTCCTCGGCAACGTGACGATGCTGCAGGAACTGCTCGGCGTTCCCGCCGTCATCGGCGTGATGTGGACGCTCTCCTACGAGATGGCGTTCTACCTGATCGCCGCCGGGCTGTTCACCGTACGGCAGGCGCACCGGTCGGCCGCGGTCGCGATCGGCCTGGCGGCGTCGGCCGTGCCCCTCGGGCTCCTGCTGCCGGGGCCGGTGGTCAGGGGCCGCGCCGACCTGGCCGCCGCGCTCCTCGGCGTCGCGGTGCTCGCGGCGGTCGCCGTGTCGGCGCGGGCAGGCGGCCGGGTGCGTACGGCCGCCGCGGTGACGGGCGGCCTCCTCGGCCTGGCGCTGGTGGTCCTGGGCAGCCGGATCGGCGCGTGGCAGGGGCTGACCGTCCTGGCCGCGATGTTCGCGGGTACGGCCGTGCACCGCGCGGAGCGGGGCGTGATCCGGTGGCGGACCGCCGTCGCCGCGGTGGCGGCGGTCCTGGCCTGCGGGGCCTTCGCCAAGGACGACCCCGGCTGGGCGCCGGCGATCGTGCTGGCCGCCGCGTTCTTCGGGGGCGCGTTCGCGCTGCGGAACCGGTGGTTCCCCCGCTGGCTCACCCACCTCGGCGTGATCAGCTTCTCCCTCTACCTGCTCCATCCGCTCCTGCTGCGGATGAGTCCGAACCTCCCGCTGTACTTCCTCGTCCTGGTGCCGCTCGCGTACCTGACCCACCGCCTGGTCGAGGCCCCGGCCCAGCGCCTCGGCAGGCGGTGGAGCGCCCGTCCGGCGGGACCGGAGAACGTGCGGCGCGGCGATCCCGTGGAGAGCACCGCCGGCGCGCTCCACGGTGAGGGCGCGGGGGGGGCGTCCGTGACCGGATGAATCGGCCGCGCGAGCCCGGAACACGGTGCGGACCGTCCGGACGGTCGGTGGACCGCCTGGAATGTGCGGCCGGTCAGCGGGCCTTCTGGAAGGCGCGGCCGGCCGGGGTGGGGGTGCCGTCGGCGCGGAACAGCCCGCTGCCGGGACCGTTCTCGGTGGCGGGCAGCCCGAACCAGGCGTGGCGCCGCACGTAGGGCAGGGAGGCGAGCATCCGGTTGGCGGCGGTGACGAACGCCGCCTGCTGCTCGTCGCTGGGGAAGCGCGTGCCCCGGGAGAAGTCGATCAAGGCGTACTCGGTGAGCCAGATCGGCTTGCGGTAGCGCCTGTGAACGGCCTGCAGGTAGGACTTGAGCCGGGCGACCGCGGCCTCGGTGCGGAAATCGCCGCCGTACCAGTGCAACGCGATGAAGTCGACGCGGTAGCCGCGCTCGGCCGCGCCGGTCATGAAGCGGTCCAGCCAGCCTCCGGGGGTGTCGCCGCCGTAGGCGACGGCGGGGCTGCCGAGGATCCGGCCGGCGTCCATGAGCCTCGGCCACAGCGCCAAGGCTTCCTCCACGCTCATGTTCGCCTGCTCGGCCAGGTCCGGCTCGTTGAATCCGAGCAGGTACGGCCCGGCGGCCTCAGCCTGGGCGAGGGCCGTGGCGTTGACGTCGGAGGCCGCGCGCACCATCGGGACGAAGCGGGCCGAGGCGGGGGCGGTGATGCCGTCGTGGTGGGTGGCCCAGGTGTAGTACCAGCTCGCGCCGGACCTGGCCAGCGCCGTGCTGACGCCCGGCGCCCGCCACACGCCCACGCCCTTCTTCGCGGAGGCGGTCGGGGGAATCCGGGGGCTTCGGGTCGGTTCGGGCGTGCGGGAGGCACTGCGGCGGGTCGGGGCCGGGGACCGCTCGGACGCGGGCGACTCCGGCGGGGACGTCGCGGAGACCGTACGGGCCGCCGTGCCGAGAGCGGCCGCCGGCGCGGAGGACGGGATAGGGGGCAGGGCGGCGGGCCGTCCGGTCACCAGGACACCGGCCAGGACGGCCACCGCGGTGGCGACGGCCGCGGCGACGGCGCCCGCGCCGTTCGGCAGAGAGGAGAGAAGGCCGCGCGACGGCGTCGGGGGGAGATCCGGAGAGGGGTCCACGGAGAGGCGGGCGGTGGTGTGCCCGGCCTCGGCGAGAGGCGGGGCGGAGAAGCGGTCCAGGGTGAAGCCCAAGGGGAGAGGCAGCAGCGGCAGGCCGCCGAGCAGGCGGTCGAGGGGCAGGGCACCGGCGGCACGCCGCTCACAGGCGTCGCAGCCGCGGATGTGCCGGGCGAAACGCTTGCGCCAGAGCGGGCCGGGCACGCCGTCCCAGTTCCAGGTGAGGGCGCGCAACTCGGCGCAGCCGGGTTCCGCCCGCAGCGCCCGCACGATGGTGTGTGCGGTCTGGACCTGCTCCTTCATGCGCTGCACGCGCACGGAGGCGTGGCGGGCGGACAGGCCGAGGGCGGCGGCGAGCTCGGCGCGGCCCAGCTCGCCCGTCTCCTCCAGCCACCACAGGGCCAGCAGCGCCCGGTCGTCCCGGTCCAGCCAGCGGGTGGCCTCGGCGACCTCGCGGCGCTGGTCGGTGAGGCCGAGCCGGAGGATGGTCACGGCGGCGAAGTCGGAGGCGGGATCCGGCACCTCCTCGGCGGTGTCGAGGTCGGTCCTGCGGTGCTGCGCCGCCCGGCGGTCCTGCTCGTGGTCGCGGACCTGACGGACGGCGATGGCCACCAGCCAGGACCGGTACGCCTCTGGATCGCGCAGGCCGGACAGGCCCCGGACCACCCGGAACAGCGTCTCCTGGACCACGTCGTCGACGTCGGGATGCCCGTTCAGGGCCCGCCCGACGATGTTGTAGACGAGCGGGAGGGAATCGGCCACCAGCGCGTCCAGCGCCCGCCGGTCTCCGTCGCACGCGGCGGAGACCAGCGCCGTGTCCGGTCCGCTCCTACCGGTTGCGCGCATCGCACTCCGTTCTCCGTCCGTCCGGCTCTCCGTCCGTCCGGCTCTCCGTCCGTCCGGCTTCCCCGTCCGTCCGGCTCTCCGTCCCTTCGAAGGGGAGACGCCGTCGGGGTCCGGTGGGCAACGAGAAAAACGAGAAATCCGCGGTGGATTTTTCCAGATTTCTGTTGTCCGGTATCCGCCCGCCGGTCTCCGGTACAGAAGCGAATGCGTCCGGCACCGGACGCGACGAAAGGACACCGTCTGCATGAGTGAGACCATGCCGCGCGACACCGCCGCGGGCCGTACGACCCGGCGAACCCGTCGCCTCGCGCTCGCGAGCGCCCTCACGGCCGTCCTGGGCGCCTGCCTGGTGAGCACCGCCGGCCCGGCCGGAGCGGCCGAGATCCCGCTGTCCCAGGGCCGCCCGGCCAGCGCCTCCTCGACGGAGCGGGGTGATCTGTCGGCCGCGGCCGCCGTCGACGGCAAGGGCGGCACCCGCTGGGCCAGCGCCTTCAGCGACCGGCAGTGGCTCCAGGTGGACCTGGGCGCGCCCAGGCGGATCGGCAAGGTCGTGCTGGACTGGGAGCACGCGTACGCCACCGCCTTCACGATCAGGGTCTCCAACGGCGGCGGCCGGTGGACGACGGTCCACACCACGACCGCGGGCACCGGCGGCAGGCAGACCGTGAACGTGACGGGCACCGCCCGCTACGTCCGCCTCGACACCACCAAGCGCTCCTCCCGGTACGGGGTCTCGCTCTGGGAGTTCCAGGTCTACGGAGACGGGTCCGCGGCCCCGGTCCCGGGTGCGACCTCGGCCGCGCCCACGCCGAGGCCGACGGCGGGCTCCACCTCGAGGCCGTCTTCGAGCGCCGCGCCGAGGCCGTCCTCCGGCACGACCCCGGCCAGGCTGCCCAAGGGGCCGGTCCCGCCCGGCGCCGTGCGGGTGGCGGAGTTCGTCGCCGAGTGCCCGTTCACGCACCGGCGGCCCGACGACCCGATCGTGTTCCCCGGCCTCCCGGGCGGGTCGCACATGCACAGCTTCTTCGGCAACACCTCCACCGACGCCCACTCCGACCTCGGCAGCCTGCGGAAGGGCGGGACCACCTGCAGCCCGAAGACCGATCTGTCGTCCTACTGGGTGCCGACCCTGTACGACGGCGGCACCCCCGTGGAGCCCACCGGGACCACGTTCTACTACCTGGGTGAGGGGGTGCGGGACGAACTGATGGACCAGACGCGTCCGCTCCCCCTGGGGCTGAGGATCGTGGCGGGCAACGCCAGGGCGACGCAGCCCGACGAGACCAGCAACGCGCGCTGGTCGTGCCTGCACGCCGGGCACGTCGGGTCGTCGAAGAACTTCGTGAACTGCCCCGCGGGCACGATGCTGGAGTCGTACCTGGACTTCCCGCACTGCTGGAACGGCAAGGACCTCGACTCGCCCGACCACAAGAGCCACATGTCCTACCCGGTGGCGGGGGCCTGCCCCGCGTCGCACCCGGTGATCGTGCCGAAGCTCCGCCAGGTCCTGCGCTACCCGGTCAACGGCGACCCGGCGAGGTTCCGCCTGGCGTCCGGCCCCGGTTTCACGATGCACGGCGACTTCTTCAACGCCTGGCCGGAGGAGGAGATGGAGCGGCGCGTGCGCGACTGCATCCGCCCGATCGTCAAGTGCGGCGCCGACGGGACTCCCTGAGGCGTCCCCGAGGCGGTCGGCGGCCGCCACGGGGCGGCCGCCGTACCGCACTCGGAGCCGAGGCGGGGTTCGGTGCGCACCGGACCCCGCCGCCACCTGGAACGGCCCGGAGGAGAGGGATGGAGATGAGGACGAGCACCGTCGGCGCGCCGGTGCTCGCGGTGGTCGCCTTGCTGCTGGTAGCGAGGTGTGCCACCGCGGACCCGCCGCATCCGGCCGCGCATTCGGCGGGGTACCCGGTCGCGGCGGGCTCGGGATCGGCGGCGCATCCGGCCGTGGTGGACCCGGGGTCGGCGGTGGACCCCGTCCCGGCTCCGGCGTCCGGGCCGGGGTCCGGGTCCGCTCCGGCTCCGGGGTCCGGGTCCGGGTCCGCTCCGGCTCCGGGGTCCGTCTCGGCCGGTACGGTGCCGGGCGCCTTCAACGCCACCGACGTCGCCTGGCTGCAACTGATGATCCCGATGACGGAGCAGACGCTGGACCTGCTGGTCTCGGCCCCGGAGCGGGCGGCGGACCCGGAGGTCGCCCGGCTCGCCGCGGAGCTGGACGCCGGTCACCGTGCCCAGCTGCGGACGCTGCGCGGCCTGCTGAAGAGGTCCGGGACGCCCCCGGTCAACGTGCACGAGGGGCACGACATGCCCGGCATGGTCACCCCCGCCGAGCTCGCGGCGGTGAACCGGGCGGAGGGCGCCGCGTTCGACCGGCTCTTCACCGAGCACGTCGGCGAGTACCTCCGGCAGTCCGTCCAGGTGGCACGGGGAGAGCAGGGATCGGGAGCCGACCGGGAGACCAGGGCGTTCGCCGCGGCCATGGAGCGGGCCCGAGCCGGTGAGCTCACCCGGCTCACCCGGCTCACCGGACTCGGCGGGGCGAGCGGCTGAAAGCTACCCGGCGGGGAGGCGCCCGGTCATCCGGCACGCGCCGGCCGCCCGGGAGGCGTTCCGGTCATCCGGGACGCTCCGATCGTCTCGGAGGCCCCACCTGGGCGGCGGGCGGCGGGGGTCCGGGTCGGCCGGACGCTCCGCCGGAGCCGTCACCGGGCCGGAGCCCGCGTCCCGAGCACCTCGGCCAGCCGGGAGAAGGAGGCGGAGCCGTGCCCCGCGTCGACGGCCCGCCGTGCGACGGCCAGCGCGGCGTCCAGCACGCCGGTGTCCAGGCCGCGCGCCCGGGCGGTGTGGACGATGTGCTCCATGCTCGCCGCCGCGGACAGGATGGTGGACTCGTCACCCGGGTGGCGGCCGCTGTCGACGTGACCCGCGAACTCGTCCACGATCCCGGGCAGCAGGGAGCCTATCCCCTTGGCGAACGGAGCCAGGTCCGCGGCCCGGACCCCCTCGGCCGAGGCCAGGGCGAAGGCGTGGACGAGTCCGCTCATGGACGTCCAGAAGAGGTCGAGCAGCGCCACGTCGTGCGCCGCCGCCCGGCCGGGATCCGCGCCCAGATACGCGGCCGTGCCGCCCAGGCCCGACAGCGTCGGCAGGTGGGCCCGGTAGACCTCCTCCGGGCCGCTGTACAGGACGACCGCCTCGGGCCCGCCGATGGTCGCCGTCGGGGTCATGATCGCGCCGTCGAGGTAGTCGATGCCGTGCGCGGCGGCCCAGGAGGCCGTACGGCGGGCGCGTTCCGGCGTGTCGGCGGTGAGGTTCACCAGGGTCCGGCCCTTCAACTCACCGGCCGCGGGACCGGTGATCGCCTCCACGGCGTCGTAGTCGAGCACGCAGACCACGGTGAGCGGGCTCGCGGCGACGGCCTCGGCGGCGGTCGCGGCGGCGGTCGCGCCCCGGGCGGCGAGCGCCTCGGCCCGGGAGGCCGTACGGTTCCACACGGTCGTGGGGTGGCCGCGGTCCAGGAACGCCGCTGCGAGGGCCCTTCCCATCGGGCCCAGGCCCAGGACGGTCACCGGTGGGCGGTCGTCGGTCATCTTCGTTCTCCTTCCGGAGCCGGCCGGGCCGGCTCCGCGGTGTCGGCGCGCGGGACGGGTCCCGTCACGGGTTCGTGCGCAGCAGTTCGACCAGGCGGGAGAGGTCGTCGCCGCCGTGTCCCGCGGCGACGGCCCGGTGGAGGAGGTTCTGCATGGGCTCCATCAGTCCGGTGGCGACGCCCTGCTCCCTGCCGGCGTCCAGCAGGTTGACGTAGGCCGTCGCCTGCATCCCCAGGTTCGATCCGATGGCCGAGTGGTCGCCCGAGTCGACCGCCTGGGCCATCGCGGGCAGGCTCGTCATCATGGCGTTGAGCCACGAGACCGCCAGCGGGGTGAACTCCGCCGCCGGGATCTTCTCGGAACCGGTCAGGGCGAGGGCGTGGAGGAACCCGCCGAACATGCCGTACATAGCGCTGAGCAGCGCCAGGTCGTACAGCGCGGCCAGGCCGGGGTCCGCGCCCAGGTGCGTGGCGCCGCCCAGCACGCCGAGGGTCCGCTCGTGCGCGGCGAAGGCGGCGGGCGACCCGCTGTAGAGGACGACCGCCTCGGGCCGTCCGATCATCGGCGGCACCGCCATGATGCCGCCGTCCACGTAGTCCGCGCCGTGCTCCGCCGCCCATTCGGCGTCCTCCCGGGCCTGGCGGGGAGTGCCGTTGGTGAGGTTCACCAGGGTCCTGCCCCGCAGCGCGCCGGCCACGGGGCCGAGGACCTCCCGCACGGTGCCCTGGTCCAGCAGGCAGACCACGATGAGCGGGCTCGCGGCGACGGCCTCGGCGGCGGTCGTGGCGGCGGTCGCGCCGCGCGCGGCGAGGGCCTCGGCCCGGGAGGCCGTACGGTTCCACACGGTCGTGGGGTGGCCGGCGTCCAGGAACGCCCCGGCCAGGGCACTTCCCATGTCACCCAGACCGATGACCGTCACCGGGGTCTGCTTGTCGTCGGTCATCTCGTTCTCCGGTTCGTCAGCGTCAACGGATGAGCGACCGGGCCGGGACGCGTGAGCGGCCCCGATCCGATCGCCTCCGATGCTGGTTCCCCGGTGAGATTTCCTCAAGTACCTACTATTTTTTCAGGTACTCACCTTTTCGTAAGCATGGAGGGCGCGGCGATGAAGAAGCGGACCTACAACTGCGGGCTCGACGCCGCCGTCGACGTCGTGGGCGGCAAGTGGAAGGCGCTGATCCTGTGGGCGCTGCACCGGGAGGCCCTCCGGTTCGGCGAGCTGAAGCGGTCGATCTCGGGCATCAGCGAGAAGATGCTCATCCAGCAGCTCCGGGAGATGGAGGCCTACGGCCTGGTGCACCGGGAGGTCTACCACCAGGTCCCGCCGAAGGTGGAATACTCCCTGACCGAGTTCGGCCAGTCGCTCAACGCGGCGCTCATCCCCCTGGGTGACTGGGGTGAGAAGCACATGGAGACCATCGAGGCCATCCCCCGCGACTAGGGTGCGCCGCCGGAGCGGCATGGCCCCGCCGGCGGCATCATGCTCCCGGGGAGTGCGAGGTCACGCGGTGTGCAGGACCTGGGCGTGCCGCATCTCGTGCACGGTGCCGATCCGGCTGAAGAAGCCTGGCCCGGCGCCGGGCTCGGCCGGCGGGCCGGTGCCGGACGGGTTCTTCCGGGCTCGGCGGTCAGGCCGGTTGATCGACGTACTGCCCGGCGTACTCCGCGGTGGGGGTGATGGGGGTGATGACGTCGATCAGGACGCCGCCGGGATCGGCCACGATGAAGTGCCGCTGCCCGAAGTCCTCGCTGCGCAGTCCGAGGACCGGGCGCAGCCCCTCACCGGCGACGAGCCGGTCCCACTCCGCGTCCACGTCCTCCACCTCGAAGTTGAGCAGCAGTCCCCGGGCAGAGACGCCGTAGCCCTCCGGAACCGTCGGGTGGGCGGGGTCGAGGAGGGCGAGCTCGTATCCGGGGGCCTCCGATCGCCGCAGGCTGACGTACCACTCCGCCTCGAACGTCGTCTCGAACCCCAGCAACCGGGTGTAGAAGTCACGGGACTCCTGCAGCCTCGTCGTGCAGATCACCGGGTAGAAGCCGGTCAGCCTCATGCCTGGACTCCCTTTCACATACCATCGGTATGTGAGAATGTATTCGCGTACCATCGGTATGTCAATGGGAGGAGATGTGATGCGGGAGGACGGCGTCCGCGCGCAGCGGCGGGAGCGGACCCGGCAGGCGCTGCTGCGGGAGGGCAGGCGGCTGTTCGCGGAGCGCGGTTACGGTGAGGTGGGTCTGGCTGAGATCGTCCAGGCGGCCGGGGTGACCAAGGGTGCGCTCTACCACCACTTCACCGGCAAGGCCGAGCTGTTCCGCGCCGTTCTGGAGGAGTCGCAGCAGGAGGTGGGTCGGCGCGTGGCCGCGGCCGCCGACGCCCACGATGATCCCTGGACCCGGCTGACCGCAGGTTGCCAGGAGTTCCTCACCGCGACGGCCGATCCGGAGATCCAGCGGATCATGCTCGTGGAGGGCCCCGCCGTACTGGGGTGGAGCCAGTGGCGGGCGATGGACGAGGCCAACTCGACCCGTCACCTCGCCGACGCGCTGGCCGCCCTCGTCGATGCGGGAATCATCGCCCCGCAACCGGTCGCGCCGCTGGTCCACCTGCTGTCGGGGGCGATGAACGAGGCGGCGCTCTGGCTGGCGTCCGCTTCGTCGGGTCCCGGCGACCTGGCCTCCACCAGGGCCGCGCTGGGCCGGCTGCTGGAAGTGCTCCGCATCGGCTGACCTGCGCGGTTCCTGTGGTTTCTGCGGTTCCCGCGGTTTCCGGCGGGCGGGGAGGCGGGGGCCGTCCCGTGCCGCGGGCGCGTCAGAGGCGGACGATCATCTTTCCCGTGTTCTCCCCCCGGAGCAGGCCGATGAACGCGGCCGGGGCGTTCTCCAGCCCGTCGACCACGGTCTCGTCGGCCGTGATCCGGCCCTCTCGCAGCCAGCCGCCGACCTCCGCGATCATGTCGCGCATCCGGGAGGAGTGGTCGCCGACGATGAAGCCGCGCATGGTGAGCCGCTTGCCGACGGCCAGGAAGAGGTTGCGCGGGGCGCACGGGGGCTCGGTGGCGTTGTAGGCCGCGATCGACCCGCACATGGCGATCCGGCCACCGTTGTTGAGCCGCTCGATCGCGGCTTCGAGGTGGTCGGCACCGACGTTGTCGAAGTAGACGTCGATGCCCTCCGGGGCCGCCTCGCGGAGCCGCTCGGCGACCGGGCCGTTGCGGTAGTTGAAGGCGGCGTCGAAGCCGAGCTCGCGCAGGCGGGCGACCTTCGCGTCGGAACCCGCGCTGCCGACGACCCGGGACGCCCCCTTGAGCCTGGCGATCTGGCCGACGAGCGCGCCCACCGCGCCGGCGGCGCCCGAGACGAAGACGGCGTCGCCATCCTTGAAGGAGGCGATGTCGAGCAGGCCCACGTAGGCCGTGAGGCCGGGCATGCCCAGCACGCCGAGGTAGGCGGAGGGGGAGACGCCCTCGATCGGGTCGACCCTGCGGACCCGGGCGGCCTCGGTGACGACCTGCTCGCGCCAGCCGAAGCCGTGCAGAACGAGGTCGCCGGCCTCCAGGCCGGGCGCGCGGGACTCGACGACCTCGCCGACCGCCCCGCCCTCCAGGGGTTCGCCGAGACGGAACGGCGGTACATAGGACTCGACGTCGTTCATCCTGCCCCGCATGTACGGGTCGACGGACATGAACCTGTTGCGGACCAGGACCTGTCCCTCCTGGAGGGCGGGCAGATCCACCTCCACCAGGTCGAAGTCGTCCGGGGTGGGCCAGCCCGACGGGCGCGAGGCGAGATTGATCTGACGAGACAAGATGAACCCCCTAAAAGGTTGATGTTCATCAACTATACTTGCACCCGTGAACGTGACCAGCGAAGTGGTGTCCCTGATGGGCGAGATCGCGCTCCGCTACAACCGGAGATACGAGGAGGCCGCGGTCCGGCACCGGTTGACGGCCCTCCAGGCCAAGGCGCTCATGCTGGTCGCCGCCGAGCCGCTGCCCATGCGGCGGATCGCGGGCCTGTTCAACTGCGACCCGTCCAACATCACCGGCATCGTGGACCGCCTGGAGAAGCGCGGTCTCGTCCGCCGCGATCCGGTCCCCACCGACCGGAGGGTGAGGCACATCGCGCTGACCGAGGAGGGCCGCTGGATCGTGGAGGAGCTCCGCGGCTCCCTCGGGTTCGCGGCCGCTCCGCTGGGCGCGCTGACCGCTCCGGAGCGCACCCAGCTGAGAGACCTCCTCAAGCGCATGCTGGCCGCCGACACGACCGACACGACCGACGCGGCTGATACGGCAGGCATGGCCGACACGACCGATGCGGAAGTGGCGGGACGGACCGGGTAGGCCGCGGAGGGTCTGATCCGACCTGACCTGACCCGACCCGATCTGGTGGCCTGGCCAGAGCAGGTCAGGGCCGGGACTCGACGGCGCCCCGCAGGCGTCGCGCCGCCTCGACCAGGTTGGTGAGCGCCGCCTCGACCTGCCCGTAGGTCCGGGTCTTCAGCCCGCAGTCGGGGTTGACCCACACCCGGTCGGCGGGCAGCACCCGCAGCGCCGCCTCCAGCAGTTCCCCGACCTCGTCCGCTGTGGGCACGCGTGGGGAGTGGATGTCGTAGACGCCGGGACCGAGCCCTCGCCCGAACCCCTTCACCGCAGGTTCGCCGAGGAGCCGCGCTCCCGACCGGGCCGATTCCACGCTCGTCACGTCGGCGTCGAGCGCGTCGACCGCGGCGAGGATCTGATCGGCGTCCGAGTAGCACAGGTGGGTGCGGATCTGGGTACGGTCGCCCGCTCCGGAGGTGGCCCACCGGTAGGCGGCCACGGCCCATTCCAGATAGGCGTCCTGCCCGGCTCGGCGCAGCGGCAGCAGCTCGCGCAGCGCGGGCTCGTCCACCTGCACGACGGACAGCCCGGTGGCCTCCAGGTCGCGCACCTCGGCCCGGACGGCGTCGGCGACCTGGAACACGACGTCGCGCAGGGGCAGGTCGTCGCGGACGAACGACCACGCGACGATGGTGACCGGCCCGGTGAGCATGCCCTTGACCGGCCTCGCGGTCAGCGACTGCGCGTAGGAGGCCCACCGCACCGTGATCGGCTCCGGCCGGCGGACGTCGCCGTGCAGGATCGGCGGGCGGGTGCAGCGCGAGCCGTACGACTGAACCCAGCCGTGGCGGGTCACCGCGAAGCCGTCGAGGTGTTCGGCGAAGTACTGCACCATGTCGTTGCGCTCCGGTTCACCGTGCACGAGCACGTCCAGCCCGAGCCGCTCCTGCAGGGCGACGACCTCTCTGATCTCGGCCCGGACCCGCTCCTCGTACGCCGCCTCGTCCAGTTCCCCCGCGGCCAGCGCCGCGCGGGCCGCCCGCAGCTCCCCGGTCTGCGGGAACGAACCGATCGTGGTGACCGGGAGGGGAGGCAGCCGCAGATGCGCGGCCTGCGCCGCCGCCCGCACCGGGTACGGGCTCCGGCCCGTCCGCTCTCCCATCGGAGCCGGGGCCGGAGCAGGAACGGCGACCGGAGCCGAAGCCGAAGCCGAAGCGGGAACGGCGACCGGATCCGAGGCCGAGGCCGGAGCGGGAACGGTGACCGGGGCAGGGGCGGAGACCGGAACCGCCGGGGAACCCGGAGCGGAGGCCGAGGCCAGCAGGTCCGCCAGTTCCACGACCTCGGCCACCTTCTGGTCCGCGAAGGCCAGGCGCCGCCGCAGCGCGGGGTCGAGCCCCGTCTCCGCGTCCAGGTCGTACGGGACGTGCAGCAGCGAGCACGAGGTGCTCACCACCACCCGCCCGGCGTGCTCCCGTACGGCCAGCAGCGCGCCCAGCGCCCGCTCCCGGTCGGTGCGCCACACGTCGCGCCCGGACACCACCCCCGCGACGACGGTCTTCCCGGCGAGGGCGCCGAGGCCGGCGGGGTCCCCGTGCGCCAGGTCCACGCCGACCGCCTCGACCGGGGTGCCCGCGAGGACCGGCAGCGCCTCGCCGAGCCCTCCGAAGTACGAGGCGACCAGCAGGGAAGGCCGGTCGGTCAGGCATCCGAGCCGCTCGTAGGCGGCCCGGACGGCGGCGAGCTCCACCGCGCCGAGGTCGGTCACGAGCGCGGGTTCGTCCAGCTGCACCCAGCCGACGCCCTCGGCGGCGAGCGTCGCGAGCAGCCGCTCGTACACGCCGAGCACGTCGGTCAGCCGGTCCAGCGGGGCGAACCCGGCGGGAGCGCCGGGAGCCGCCTCCGCCAGCAGCAGGAACGTCACCGGGCCGATCACCACGGGCCGCGTCTCCAGACCCAGGGCGCGCGTCTGCCGTACCTCCGAGACGGGCTTGGCGGCGGAGAGCCCGAAGGCGGTGCCCGGACCGATCTCCGGGACGATGTAGCGCTAGAACATGCACAGAGGCCCTATTAGCCCGGGAGGTGCCCGTGCTCAAGCTCGCCACGGTGACCGAGGGAACGGAGCCGGTCCCCGTCGTCTCCTACGCTCGCATCTCGGCCGACATCCGGGGTGACGAACACGGTGTGCAGGATCAGCACCGGGTGAACCGCGAGACGGCCGCGCGGCACGGCTGGACCGTGGTCCACGAGTTCACCGACAACGACAAGTCGGCGGCCAAGGCCGACGTCTACCGCGACGAGTTCGAGAACGTGCTCAAAGCCCTCAAGGCCGGAAAGCTCCCGGACGGTGCGGCCGGTGCGCGGTGTGGTCGTCGTCGCCAACGACCGGCTCGCCCGGCGGCCCGGTGACTACGAGCGCTTCGTGGAGGCGTTCACCTACAACGACGGCTGCGTGTTCGCCGACGCCAAGCAGCGCTCCGACCTCTACAGCGAGGACGTGGAGAGCATGGGCCTGTTCGGTGCGGTCATCTCCAGGATGGAAGTCCGCAAGATGCAGCGCCGCATGCGCAGCTCCCACCAGGCGCGGGCACTCCAGGGAAAGGCGGTGGGCGGGCCCCGGCCGTTCGGCTGGAAGGAGGACCGGATCACCCTGGACCAGGAGGAGGCGGCTCTCCTGCGGCAGGCGGCGCGGGACTTCGCGGCGGGCACGTCGCTCTACGGCATCGTCATGGACTGGAAGCGGCGGGGGATCAAGACCCCTCGGGGCAACGACTGGCAGGCGCGCACGCTCCGGGCGGCGCTGGTCAAGCCGCGCATGTGCGGGTACCGGGAGTTGCGGGGGGAACTGGTGCGCGCCGCGGACGGAGACCCGGTCATCGGGGAGTGGCAACCGGTCCTGACCCCGGCCGAATGGCTGGCCGTGTGCGAGGTCGTGGACGGCCGGAAGGGGCACACGGTGAAGCGGGGCGGTGCCGTGGGGGCTCCACTTCCCCAGGACTACCGGGAGCACCGCTATCTCCTGACGGGCGTGCTGCGCTGCGGCCGTCCCGTGGAGGGCGGAGGCGTCTGCAACGCGCTGCTGAGGACCAAGAAGACCAAGGACGGCAAGCGGCACATCTACTTCTGCCCCGGCAGGGACGTGGGCGGCTGCGGCGGCGTCGGCCGGCGCGGGGACCTGGTGGACTTCGCCATCTCGGAACTGATGCTCGATCAGATGGAACTCGCCCAGTACATGGACGCGGATGACGCTCCCGAGTGGACGAAGGAACAGGAGCTCACCGACACGGAGGAGCAGTTGGAGGAGCTGACCCGGCAGTGGCGGGCACGCAAGATCTCCAACAGCCTCTACTTCGGCAACGCTGCGGCGCTGGAAGGCGACATCGCCCGGCTGCGGGCGGAGAAGAACAGGATCACGGGTAGGGCTGAGCGCCAGCGGGTGAGCCGGGCCACCGACATCAAGGAGGTCCGGCGGCGCTGGTACCTGACGGAGGAGGAGGGCGGGTTGCCGCTCTCCCGGAAGCGGGCGCACGTCCGGGAGATGCTGCACGCGGTGATCGTCCACCCGGCGGGAAGAGGGCGGGCCGCCTTCAACCCTGACCTCCTCGAACCGGTGTGGGTGGAATGAGCTGGCCGTCGTCCTTTGATGATGAGCTGCGGAAAAGCCGAAAGCTCCCTGATGGCATGCAACGGCTGGATATGACAGGCTGATCATTAAAGCCTCCGCCGCCTCCAACGCCGATCGTCCCCTCAAGGTGGCGGGTATGGCGTGAGGCGAAGGGAAACGAACGGTGACTGATGCTGCCCGGCCGTCCCTAGTTACATCGGAGCAGAAACTTTGGGTTCCTGCGGCATCAGCTGCTTCGACTTCGCCACCGACGGCACGTTCAGCGATGCGCTCACGCCGTCGCGGTGTGCTGGTGGTCGGTGCGTTGCTCGTCGCCCTTGCCGTGGTGTTCTGGTTCGTCAACGATGCTCCAGAACCGACCAGCCACACCGACGCTGTCACATCCATCGCGGTCGGCCAGGTGAACGGTCGTCCGGTCGCCGTCTCTGCAGGCAGAGACGCCACGGTGCAGATATGGGACCTGACCACGAAGCAGCAAGTCGGGGACTTGACCATAGAAGAGAAGGCCGGGGAACCGTTGACCGGCCATGAACGCATCATCGCGGTCGCGGTCGGTGAGGTGGGCGGTCGGCCGGTCGTCGTCTCGGGCGGCGGAGACGCCACGGTGCGGGTATGGGACCTGGCTACGAGGAAGCAGGTCGGGGAGCCGCTTACCGGTCATGAGAGCAACGTCGGCTCGGTCGCGGTCGGCGAGGTGGACGGTCGTCCGGTCGCCGTCTCTGCCAGCAAGGACGGCACGATCCGGGTGTGGGACTTGATCAGCAAAGAGCAGGTCGGGGAGCCGCTGACCGGTCATGTGGCCAACGGCATTGTGGTCACGGTCGGTGAGGTGGGCGGCCGTCCGGTGATCGTCTCGGGCGGCTGGGAGGGGACGGTGCGGGTGTGGGATCTGGCCACGAGGAAGCAGGTGGGAGAGCCGCTTACCGGTCATGAGCGCAACGTCGTCTCGGTCGCGGTCGGCGAGGTGGACGGCCGTCCGGTGGCCGTCTCGGGCGGCTGGGAGGGCACGGTGCGGGTGTGGGACCTGACCACCATGAAGCAGATCGGGAATCCCCTGGTCGGCCATGAAATGGCCGGCGGGCCGGTCACGTTCGGCCAGGTGAGTGGCCGGCCGGTCGTCGTCTCCGGCGGGGTGGACCACACGGTGCGGGTGTGGGACCTGACCACCATGAAACAGGCCGGAGATTCCCTGACCGGCCACGACCGGGCCGTCTATTCGGTCGCGGTCACTCAGGTGAACGGTCGGTCGGTCATCGTCTCCGGCGGTGAAGACCACACGGTGCGGGTGTGGGACCTGATCACCAGAGAGCCGGTCGGAGACCCTTTGGTCGGCCACGAACGCAAGGGTGCCTCGGCCACGGCCGATTAGGAAGACTCGTCGAGGGCGTCTCAAGACGTCCTCGATCTACCAAGGGAGCTGAGTGCCTGACCTTCAGGTGACAGCTCCCTTACTTGTTGCCCGTGAAGGCCGTACTGGACGGGACGACATGGGACTCTCCCGGACGCCTGTGGACATCCACGGACGCTCACGGGGACTCGCGGGGAACGGCATCCTGCGGAACTCGCACCTGCGTAATTCCGTTGGTCGGTGGTAGAAACGTAGGTACCGAAAAGCCTTCGTCATTCGGGAAGACAGCGAGAAACCAGCAGCGACAGATTCGAGCGCACAAAGCCGCCGGGCATGAAAAAGAGAGAAAGCCGTTCCGCTGGGGGACCCGGCCAGCGGTAGGCCGCACGACTGGCAGCGCTCACTGGTTCACCGTCGCATGAAGACACTCCATACCCCTCGCTGATCAGCGCCAACACAACCGCAGGCATGCAACGTCGGCATGTCTGGTGACGGCGCGCACCCTTTTCCGAATCAGGCGGCGGCTCCCTGCGAGGAAAGGAGCCTGTTGGTACCTCCGGAACTGGTACCCCATGCCGCGCTTGTACGGGAGTGGTCCAAGCGCAAGATTGCCGAGTCGCCTCGGTGGTCGCCTGAGAAATGGCGGCGCATCGCTGCCATTCACGGCATAGAGCTGGCCGACGGGCCGACTCGTGCCGAATCCCCGTCCCGCGAGGACGGGAGGGATGCCGCGTGAGCAACGTCCCTTCCCTGTCCCCTGATCTGATGGCCGCCATGCAGCGGGCGGCCATGCCCGACTTCGCCCGGTGGCAACAGATGGTGCGAGCAACCGGCGGCTGCGCTCATCCGATCCGGCTCCGCGGTGAACGGCTGACCGTGGACGCCGGAACGGGTGAGGTCCTGGACGTCTACCGAACGGCCGACGAACCCACCGGGTTCCTGCTCACCGCGTGCGGCAACCGGCGGGCCTCGGTCTGCCCGGCCTGCTCACAGACCTACCGTGACGACACGTTCCATTTGATCCTGTCCGGCCTGCGGGGCGGCAAGGGCGTCCCGGAGGAGGTGAGCGCGCATCCCCGCGTGTTCGCCACCTTCACGGCCCCGTCCTTCGGCGCGGTCCACGCGCACCGGGAGAAGGGCGGCAAGGTCCTGCCCTGCCGTCCCCGGCGGGATGATCCCGTCTGCCCGCACGGGCTCCAGGCAGGCTGCGGCGCGCGTCACGACCGCGATGACCCCCAGGTCGGGCAACCGCTCTGCGCGGACTGCTACGACTACGCGGGCGCGGTGCTGTGGAACGCCCACGCGGGCGAACTCTGGCGGCGCTTCACCCTCGGGCTTCCGGCGGTCTTCGCCCGGCTGCTCGGCGTCAGCCGTACCGAACTGCGGCGGCGGCTGCGGCTGTCGTATGCCAAGGTCGCCGAGTACCAGGCGCGGGGCTTAGTCCACTTCCACGCCGTGATCCGCCTCGACGGTCCGGACGGTCCGGAGTCGCCTCCGCCGGACTGGGCCACGGTCCCGATGCTGGATCAGGCGATCCGGCAGGCTGCGGGAGAGGTCGCCGTTCCCGTCCCCTCCCCGGCTTCGGCCGGTGGGGAGGCGGAGGAGAACGCGGAAGGGGCTGCCCCGCTCGTGCTGCGCTGGGGCAGACAGCTCGACGTGGAACCGGTCTACGTCTCGGCCGACCTCGACGGCGTGTCCGACAAGCGGGTGGCGGGCTACATCGCCAAGTACGCGACCAAGGGAGCGGAGTCGGGCGGAGGCGTGGACCGGCCGATCCGGCAGGCATGGGAGGTCGCCCGCCTCGACGTGACCGAGCACGTACGGCGCATGATCTACGCCTGTTTCAGCCTCGGTGACCTTCCGGAGTACCGGGACGTCCCGCTGCGGAAGTGGGCTCACACGCTCGGCTACGGCGGGCACTTCTCGACCAAGTCACGCCGCTACTCGGTCACCCTCGGCGATCTCCGCCGGGTACGGGCCGACCACCGGGCCGAAGAGGCACGGCAGGCGCTCGGGCTGCCCGACCCTGCGGAGGGACCCGAGACGGTCACGATCGGGGAATGGCGGTACGCCGGGAGCGGCCACCGGCACGGCGAAGCCTTCTGGGCCGAACTCGCCCGCCAGCGCGTCGCCACCGCGCGCCGGATCGCCCGCGAGAGGCGGAACCAGGATCAGTCTCCTACCGGTGATCGAGGAGGTTCGCGTTCTACGGCTCGGTGAGCACGTATAGCAGGGCGGCCATGCTGGTGCCGCTGACGATGTCGCCTTTGCCGACCAGATCGCGGATGTCGGCGAGCGGGACCCATTCGATGCGCTCGGCTTCCCACGCCTCGGTCGGCGGGCCGATGTGGATGGCGCTGTCAGCGCGGAAGATGTGGTGGACGGAGTCGGAGATGCCGTTGGTCGGCTGGACGCGCAGCAGCGGGCGCAGTGACCCGGGCCGCCAGCCGGTCTCCTCCTCGACCTCGCGTGCCGCCGCCGCCATCGGCTCCTCACCGTCGTCGATCTTCCCGATGGGGATCTCCCATCCCCACGAGTCGGTGATGAAGCGGTGCCGCCAGATCAGCAGGACCCGGCGCTGAGAGTCGGTGACGACGGCTCCGGCTCCCGGGGCGGTCCGGATGAGACGGTGGTCGAGGTGCCTGCCGTCGGGAAGCTCCACATCCGCCACCCGGACATCGAGCCACGGATCGGTGTAGAGGGGTTCTTCGGAGTTGACCTGCCAGCGCATGCGGCGTGCTCCCGGTGTGGTGACCTGATCTCGGCCCCACGCTACAAGGGCACGCGCGCCTGCTGATGAGCACGCGTCAGGAACTCCTTGACCACGCGGGCGTCGAAGGGACGCAGAGCATCGGCCACGGTGGCGACCCGTTCGGCGATGCGCCCGGACTCCATGCCCTGTGCGCGGTTCAGCATCGTCTCGGCGGTGGTGACGGCCTGCTCCGGCTCACCGCGTTCGGCCAGGACGAGGGCCAAGGTCGCAAGCCGGTGGGTCTGGCCGCGTAGGTGGCAGGTGTCGGCGGCGCGGAGCGCCTCCTCGGCGTAGACCTGGGCGGCCATGAGATCACCGAGCCGCCTCAGTGCTTCGGCGTGCTGGCACTCCAGCAATCCCGGCTGCACGTATCCGGTCTCGGGCGGCTCGTCATCGTGGTGGATCTGCGCGGCGGCGCTCTCCGACCGGCGCAGATGCGCGTGGCAGCTCGCCCGGTCTCCCATCCGCGCGTACGCCTTCGCCTGGAGGGTGTGCAGGTCGGTGACCAGGGCGGGGCTCAGGTGGCCCCGGGCACCGCGCAACGCGGTCTCGGCGTACTGGATGACGTAGCGGTGTCTGGCCCTCGCCATGGCCTGGTTCGCCAGTAGAGCGACCACGTAGCCGCCGAACGCCAGGTTGCCGGACGCCTTGGCCATGCGCAGGGCGTGGAACAGGTAGCGCTGGGAGAGGGCCTGGCGGTCGGAGTCGTAGGCGCACACGCCGGCCAACGCGACCAGGCCGCCCGCGGCCCGGAACAGTTCCCGCCCCGTGCGGTCGTCGCGGCTGCCTTTCAGCAGAGGCGTCACGCTGGTGTTGAGGAAGGCCACGATGCGCGGCCGTACCGGTATGCCGCCGACCCGGCGGTACATCTGCTCGTAGCGGTTGCGCGCGTCTTTGAGCATCTGCACGTCATGCGCGGTCACCGGGCGGATGCCTCGATGGGAGACGTCCATTTCGTGGGGAGGGTTCTCCCACTCGAAGACGGGCGCGACCGCCGCCGGTCCGTCGATCATCGAGGCACCCGCCAGGAAGACCTTGTCGTTGAGATCCCCCCGCCACAGCGCGACGGCTTGATCAAGGGCTCGGGACAGCTCCGGCTCGTCCTGTGCCGCCTCGTTGCGCATCATGCCGATGTCCGCGAGCGAGAGAGTCCGCCCGACCTTGCTCCCGACGATCTCGCAGATGATCTCCGGAACGTCACCTCGGGGGATCGCCCGGTCCCTGATCCATCGGGCGACGGCGGTGTGGTCGTAGCGGGTCGGACGCCGGGCCGTGGAAGTGGCCTTGTTGATGCGCGCGGCGAGTCCGGCATGGGAGATGCCCGCTTCGGCGAGCAGGGAGTCAAGCAGCATGTTCGGCTCGCCCATCGACCCGCCTTCCGTGGGGTGTCGCTCCTGTTCGGAGTGTAAGCAGGCTCGTCGGGCTCGGACAGATCATCTGACGGCGGCCGTGGTCACGACTGGATCGCTTTCACACGGGGTGTGAAACGGCTCCCACGCCCATGGCCGATCACGCGCTTACGCCGATCCGATCGCGGGCGGTCCACTGAGCCCATGAGCTGGCCGGATTCAACCAAGATCGCTCCTGTTCCCACTCCGGAGGGGGCGGGACACGAACTCCGTCGCGCGCTGGAAGCCCACGGGATCGTCGCCGACGTCCACGACGGTTACGGACTGGCGCTGGTCTCGGTCTGGGTGGGCCTGATCGTCTGGTGCGACGGGGAACGGTTCTGGTGGCGTACCGGCTGGGACGACCGGCGGCAGCGCTTCACCTACGCGTGGCATCCGGCGGTCGATCCGGTCCGGGCTGCTCGGAGGATCGCGTTCCGGTACGCGGCGCTGCGTGCGGACTCTTCGCGGCCAGTGCTCGCTGACCCTGCGGTGGTGGTCGGTGATGGCGCGCGCTGAGCAATTGAAGACGCGGCCCTCGCCGGATGCGGTGCATCGGGCGCGATGGCGACCACCACGGGCGGGGGACCGGGCGGTGATCGTCCAACTCCTGCACAGTCACGCCCGTACCCGGGCGTATGCCTCCTGGCTGCTCGGCCGGCACGGCACCATCGTGCGTCTGCTGCGAGGTGGAGCCTTCGCGCTGATCGAACTCGACGACGAGCCCTCCCGGTTCCTGGGCGGGGCACGGCGCTGGCATGTGTACCTGGATGACCTGCTTGTTGATGCTGTCGAACATC
This sequence comes from Planomonospora parontospora, assembly GCA_014647935.1. Classification (GTDB taxonomy): domain Bacteria; phylum Actinomycetota; class Actinomycetes; order Streptosporangiales; family Streptosporangiaceae; genus Planomonospora; species Planomonospora parontospora. The sequence continues at coordinate 2,291 of BMQD01000028.1, read as the reverse complement.
CACGCGAGGATCACAATCCGTACGGTGTCGGCCTGTCCGGTGCCGGTCGCGGGGTCGTGCGTCATGCGTGGCCGTCCGGACGACGGGAGGGCCTGTGCGGGGCCATGGTGCGGCCGGTGCTGGTCGGCTCGTGGTCACCGCCGTTCCTGTCCACGCTGGAGAACGTGTGCTCGATCTGCGTTCACATTGCTGAAAGCGATGGAACCGGCTCATAGCTGGGAGGAGTGGTCGGACGGTCGAGGAAATGACTTTGTTCCATGACCCCGCGACGGTCCACGACGACCCGAAAACCGGATGAGTGCCGGCTCCACGAAGCGGGACGATCCGGATCATGACTAAAGGGACGATCCTCCAGGACCTGAAGAGAGCACGACGTTCCGGCAAACCCGTGAGAGTCAGCCGCGAGATCGACGGTGCGGATCGACTCGATGCCTACGTGGTCGGCATCGGCCGCAAGTGGGTACTGCTGCACACCATCTCCGACGAACTTCATCTCGACGGCCACTCGGCCGTACGGCTCCGCGACATCACGTGTGCGACACGTGCGGGCTGGAAGGGGGCGTCCATGACCCATCGTGCCCTCGCCCTGCGCGGGGAGTGCGTCCAGGCTCCGGCCGGGGTCGACCTTGATTCCACCGCGGGTCTGATCGAGACGCTGACCGAAGCGTTTCCTCTCCTGGCCGTCTACATCGAGAAGATCGATCCCCATGTCTGTTACATCGGTCGTGCTCGCGGGATCACCCGGAGGAAGCGGTTGCGTCTCCAGGAGATCGGGCCGGCGGCGGACTGGGCACGTACCTATTCCACGAACAAGACGGCGGACATCACCCGGTTCGACGTCGGTGGCGGGTACCTCGATGCCCTCCACGCGGTCGGCGGGACTCCACCGGAGCGTTGATCTTCGGCGATGCGGCGTCTATGTGATCATCAGTTTGGAAGACTGCGGTGCGCGCTCTGCTGACGTGCTGCGCTCCAGGTCAGAGTGGACAGCGCTCTCCCCGCCGGTCCCCGTTATTCCCCTTGGTCGCCCGTCCGTACTGGCACGCGAGTGGCACGGCCCAGCCTTCTGATCCGTAGGTCCCCGAACGACGTCCAGGATCGTTCAGAGCCGTTCGTCCTGCTGCCCGCCGGGGCTCCTGCCGTTCAGATCCGTACGGCCCAGTTCATGATCGTCCGTTCGGGTGGCTCCCAACATGGCTCCCAGAAATCCAGCGGATCACCTGCTTGCGAATCGGTCCGATCTCGGGCCGTACGGGCCGTGAACTGGGGGGAGGGCTCCCTGGGAGTGACCGAGACTGACTCCTATAGATGGCCTCTAATGGTCCGGTGATCAGGCCGTGCCCGCGGTTTCATCCGCCATCGGCGTGCGAAGATGCAGTTGTCCCTCCGTGGTCCGCGAAGCAGAAGCCGGAGCAACCCGAAAAGGAATCCGATCTCAAACACCAGGGAGCGCATGGAAGCAGATCTTGTCGCTGGCGGAGTCTATGCTTCCCTCCCATGAGCACAGATGAGACTCCTGTCATGCACACCATGCGAATGGACGTGGAAGTGGAGGACTGCGGTCGGGTATATCTCCTGGATCGGGGGGACTACGGGGCCGCCGACAGGAAGGAGGAATCACCAGCCCACTCCGTCGGACTCATTGAAATTGAGGGGAGAGGAACCGCCAGCCTGAGAATAGGCCCACAGTGGGGGACGATTCCCTTCACAGTGACTGTCTCCGACCGGGATCCAGGCGCTGACCTTGACGGCTATGAGGACGTCGTGGAGATCAGTTTCGAATCCCCGTCGGGCGAGGTCTTCCTGGTGGGATGGCTCATGGACTGGGACGACGAAAAGGTACACAACCTTTCTCCGCTTCTTCCTGGCCCCGGTACTTACCGCTTGCGGTACCACCTCAGAGGAATGGAAGAGGAACGATGCTGGACGGATGATCACTATCTTCAGGTATGGCCTGCCTCACAGCATGATCCGGCCATACTGAAAACGGAAGGCGAAATCTTCCGGCGCTTCTGAAGCCTGATCCGAATTGAATCCGCGCTGTCAGCTTGGGAACCGGCTACTGATCTTGCTGTGCTGAGCTGGGAAAACAGGGGTGCAGGTCAGGGCGGGTCGAGTCCCCGTGAGTCCCCCTGAGTGACCGTGGTTCCCCGCCTGTTCTGGCACGCATCTGGCACGGGAAGCTCGCTCGTCGTCTATCACTTGACGGCAGCCTGGTTGCGTTGCCGCTACTGAGCCGATCGTAAGTTTTGGTACTTGTTCGAGGGCGGCGGGAGATCGGATTCCGGCGG
>BMQD01000027.1 GCA_014647935.1 Planomonospora parontospora | reverse complement strand
CGGACATCCTCCCCACCCGCATGTGGCGTTCGGGTACGGCCCGCACCGCTGCCTGGCCGCCAGCCTCGCCAGGGTCGAGCTGACCGAGGCGATCGGGGCCCTGGCCACCCGGCACCCCGCGCTCCGGCCGGCCGTCCCGCTGGAAGAGGTGGCCTGGACCGACGGCCTGGTCCACCGGCCGGTCGCGCTGCCCGTCACCACTGGCCGCCCGGCACGCTAGGGGCGCCGGTGCGGAGCTCAGGAGACGATGGCTCCGGTGGATCCGGGCAGGGCCGGGCCGCCGGCCAGCCGGGCCGCGCGGGCGTGCAGGTAGCGCTGCTGGGCCAGGCCGGTCGCCCGCCGGGCCGCCTCCAGGTAGGCCTCGTACGCCGCCGCGCGGTCGCCGGCCTCCTCCAGCAGGTGCGCCCGGACCGCGTGCAGCCGGTGATCCCCGGCGATCCGCTTGTCCGCCCCGAGCTTCTCGACCAGGTCCAGCCCCTCGTGCGCGCCGCGGGCCATCGCCACCGCCACGGCGTGGTTCAGCGCCACGACGGGACCGCCGGAGACCCGCATCAGCAGCTCGTACAGCGCCGCGATCTGCGGCCAGTCGGTCTCCGCGGCGCTCGGCGCCTCCGCGTGGACCGCGGCGATCGCCGCCTGGAGCTGGTAGGGGCCGACCGGTCCCCGGGGGAGGGACTCGGTGATGAGGGCCACGCCCTCGGCGACGGCCCCGGCGTCCCACCGGCCCCGGTCCTGCTCGGCCATCGGGACCAGCCCGCCGTCCGGCCCGGTGCGCGCCGGCCGCCGCGCGTCGGTGAGCAGCATCAGCGCGAGCAGCCCCGCCACCTCGCCGTCTCCGGGCAGCAGCCGGTGGACCGTGCGGGTCAGCCGGATCGCCTCCGCCGAGAGCTCGGCGCGGTACAGGTCCGGTCCCGACGTGCTGGTGTAGCCCTCGTTGAAGACCAGGTAGAGCACGTGGAGCACCGCGCCGAGCCGCTCGGCGCGCTCCCCGGGCGAGGGCATCCGGAAGGGCGCGCCGCTGTCCTTGATCCGCTGCTTGGCCCGGCTGATCCGCCGGGTCATGGCCGCCTCCGGCACCAGGAACGCGCGGGCGACCTCCGCGGTGGACAGGCCGCCGACCGCCCGCAGGGTGAGCGCGATCTGCGACGCCGGGGAGAGCGCGGGGTGGCAGCACATGAACAGCAGGATCAGCGTGTCGTCACCCTCCGGGGGCGGCCGGTCGGCGGCGGGCGCCGTCCATCCGCCGGGAGGCGTCCACCGGGTGACGGCGTCCTCGCGGTTCCGCCGGGCCTGCTCACTGCGGAGCAGGTCGGTCAGCCGGCGCGAGGCGACCGTGATCAGCCACCCCCGGGGGTTGCCGGGGACGCCCTCGCGGGGCCACTGCACGGCGGCCGCCAGGAGCGCCTCCTGCACCGCGTCCTCGGCGGTGTCGAAGTGCCCGTAGCGCCGTACCAGCGCGCCGAGGACCTGCGGCGCCAGCGGGCGCAGCAGGTCCTCGACCTCGGAACCGGGCATGGCGGGGATCAGAACCCCAGGTCGCCCTGGGAGTCGGCGAGCGGCCGCACGTCCGCCACCGCGCGCGCGACGACGTCGGCCGGGGCCGGGCACTCCGCCAACCGGGCCGCGATCTCGGTCGCCCGGTCGAAGCTCTCGCACTCCACGATCCAGTAGCCCGCCAGGACCTCCTGGGTCTCGGCGTACGGCCCGTCCGTCACGACCGGCACGCCCTCCCGCAGCGGCCCGACCCTGCGGGTGTGGACCGGGGCGGTCAGGCCCCGCGTCTCGACGAGCTCGCCGGACTCCTCCAGGTCCTTGTTGAAGGACTCCATGAACGCGCCCATCGCCGCGAAGTCCTCCGCGGACCAGGCGCCCGGCTCACCGGGCCGGCCCGCCATGGCGTCGTAGTCCCGCTGCGAGGCGTAGGTCAGGATCATGTACTTCACGGTCTCTCCTCCGCTTCCGGCACCGGTTCTCCGGCGCCCTCACCGGAGACGTCGGAGCCGCCGCCCCGTCCCGGACACCGGCCCGCGGCCGGATCTCAAGCCGACCCGCCATTCTCCCCGACTCCGGCGACGCACAGGGCGAAGTCGCCCGGCGGGTCGGTCCACCAGTGCTCCACGGCGAACCCGGCGCCCTCCAGCTCGGCGCGCACGCCCGCGAGCCGGAACTTGGCGGAGATCTCGGTACGGATCTCCTCCCCCGCCGCGAAGTCCAGCTCCAGGTCCAGGTCGGGGATGCGCACCCGCTGGCCGGTCGCGGAGCGCAGGCGCATCTCCATCCACTCGGCCTCGGCGTCCCAGACGGCGACGTGCTCGAACGCCTCGGGCACGAAGTCCGCGCCCAGCTCCCGGTTGACGACGCGCAGCACGTTCCGGTTGAACTCGGCGGTGACCCCCTGTGCGTCGTCGTAGGCGGCGAGCAGCCGGACCGGATCCTTGACCAGGTCGAACCCGAGCAGCAGGGAGTCGCCGGGCCCCAGCGCCGCGCGCAGTCCCCCGTAGAACGACCGGCGCTCCGCCGGGGACAGGTTGCCGACGGTCGAGCCCAGGAAGGCGACCAGTCTCCTGCCCCCGTCCGGCAGGACGTCCAGGTGCCGTTCGAAGTCGGCGACGATCGCCCGCACAGACAGGCCCGGGTACTCGGCGCCGATCCGCCGGGCGGAGGCGGCCAGGAAGTCACCGCTGACGTCGACCGGCACGTACCGCCGGAGCGTGCCGGCCGAGCGCAGCGCGCCGAGCAGCAGCCGGGTCTTCTCCCCCGAGCCCGCACCCAGCTCGATGAGCGTGTCGGCCCCGGTCTCGGCGGCGACCTCGGCCGCCCGCCCGCGCAGGATCGCCTTCTCGGCGCGGGTGAGGTAGTACTCTTCCAGCCGGGTGATCTCCTCGAACAGCCCGCTGCCGCGCTCGTCGTAGAACCACTTGGGCGGCAGCGTCCGGGGAGCGGCGGCCAGTCCGTCGTACACGTCCCGGCGGAGCGACTTGGCCAGGTCGTCCGGGGTCAGGTGGCGCTCGACAACGGGTTCGGACATGCGATCTCCTTGATCGGGCGGATGACGGCGCCGCGCGCGTCCGCGGTGACGAGGGAGCCGTCGGGGACCGGCCGCCAGCGGGCGTCGTCGTCGAAGGGTTCGGAGGCGATGACCACGGATTCGCCGTCGCACCGCAGGTACAGGCTGTCGCCGCAGGCGGTGGCGGCCAGCCGTACGCCGTCGGTGGCGAGCAGGTTGTAGCGGCCGGGCGCGAGCGCGGCGGCCCGGGCGGCGACCGACGCGAGCGCGCCGTCCAGCGGGCTCCCCCGCCGCCAGAGCCGTACGGCCATGGCGAACAGCAGCGCGGAGTCGACGGGGGCGCGGGCGTCGGGGACGCCGCTCTCGCCGAGGCCGCGCAGCCGCTCCTCCACCGCGGCGAAGGCGTCGATCCTGCCGTTGTGGCTGAACAGCCGGTCGTCGCAGGTGAACGGCTGGGCGCAGGACTCGTCGACGGGGAAGCCCGGGGTGGCGCTGCGCACCGCCGCCAGCACGCAGGCCGACGAGACCACCTGCGCGACCTCGGCGAAGGAGGCGTCCGCCCACATCTGCGCGGCCCTGCGGTAGCGGACCGGGCGGGTGCGGCCGGGGTGGTACCAGCCCACCCCGTACCCGTCGGCGTTGACCAGGCCGTGCTTCTGGCGGCGCGGGGCGTAGGACTGGGTGAGCAGGGAGTGCTCCGGGACGTGCAGCAGCTCGTGCAGCGTGACGGGCGGCCCGAGGTAGGCCAGGTGGCGGCACATCTAGGCGGCGTCCCGGGCGCAGCGGAACCCGGCGAAGATCTGCCTGCGGACCGGGTAGTCCCAGTTGCGGAACGTGGCCCGGGCCACCGACGGGTGGGTCGCCCACGAGCCGCCGCGCAGCACCTTGTACCCGCCGCCGAAGAACACCTCGGAGTACTCCGCGTAGGGGAAGACCGCGAATCCGGGGTAGCCGGCGAAGTCGGTCGAGGTCCACTCCCACACGTCGCCGATCATCTGCCGGCAGCCGTACGGCGAGGCCCCCGCGGGGAACGCGCCCGCCGGGGCGGGGCCCAGCCTGCGCTGACCCAGGTTGGCGTGGTCCGGTCCGGGATCGGCGTCGCCCCAGGGGAAGCGGCGGGAGGTCCCGGTCGCGGGGTCGAACCGGGCCGCCTTCTCCCACTCGGCCTCCGTGGGCAGCCGCTTGCCGGTCCAGCGGGCGTAGGCGTCCGCCTCGTACCAGCACACGTGCTGCACCGGCTCGTCCGGCGGGAGCGGCTCGGTCCGGCCGAAGCGGCGCCGCGTCCACTCCCCGCCCTCCCGCGCCCAGAAGGCCGGGGTCCGCTTCCCCGACCGGTTGCGCCACTCCCACCCGGCGGGCGTCCACCAGCGGGGGTGGTCGTACCCGCCGTCCGCCACGAACTCCAGGTAGGCGCGGTTGGCGACCGGGGCGGCGTCGATCCAGTAGGCGGGCAGGTGCACGGTGTGGGCGGGGCGCTCGTTGTCGTAGGACCAGGGGTCGCCTCCCCCGGCCCCGCCGCCGTCCATGCCCCCGTCCGTGCCCATCGTGAAGGGGCCCTCCCCGACGAGGACCTCCGCCGGTCCGGGAAGGACGCCGGGCACCGGAACGGCCGGTTCGTCCAGCACCGGGCCGCCCCGGCGGAGCTGGTGGGTGGCGAGCATCGTCTCGTCGTGCTGGTGCTCGTGCTGGACGACCATCCCGTAGACGAAGCCGCCCGCCAGCAGCGGCCGGTCGGGAGTGAACCGGACCCGGCCGAGGGAGTCCAGCACCCGCGAACGCACCTGGTCGAGGTAGCTCCGCGCCTCGCGCGGCGGCAGCAGGGGCAGCGCGACCCGGTCCGCCCGGGGGTGCTCGAAGGCGTCGTAGAGCCGGTCGATCTCCGGCCGGAGCGGCGCGTCCCCGGCCGCGGCCCGCACCAGCCACTGCTCCTCGTAGTTGCCGACGTGGGCCAGGTCCCACACCAGCGGGGACATCAGCGGCGAGTGCTGGGCCGTCAGCTCCCCGGTGTCCAGGACGTCCACGGTCAGCCCGAGGCTGCGCCGCCGTACGGCCTCCAGTTCGGCGGCGACGCGTTCCTTGATCCCGTCCTCGGTGGTCATGTCCGCGGTGGTCGTGTCCGCGCTGTTCACGCCTTCGGTGGTCACATCCTCGGTGGTCAAGTCGGCACCTCGCAGAGCAGGTCGTCGGCCGGGCACCGGCCGGGTTCGACGTAGCGTTCGATGTAGGCGTCCACCAGGGGCACCAGGTCGGCGGCCCCGATCCGGGGCAGGGCGTCGCGGGCCGCGGCGAAGCAGGTCCGCGACGCCCTGGCGAGCCCCGGCCCGCCCGGTCCGGTGCGGGCCGCGTCCTCCCAGGCGTCCGGAGGCAGGGGTTCGACGGCCTCGGCGCACGCGTCCGCGGCCCGGGGATCGTCGGTCAGGGCGGCCGCGACGGCGAGCGGCACCGGCCACCACGGTTCGGGCAGGGCGTCGATCATCCGCAGCTCGAACCAGCCGCGCGGCCGGACCGGCGGGAACAGCGTGCTCAGGTGGTAGTCGAGGTCGTCGGCCGTCGGCCGGCCGTACCGGCCTCCCCCGAGCCAGTCCCGGAAGGTCAGGCCCGGGTCGACGGCCCACGGGCCGTCGGTCCGCCGCACGGCCATCACCCGCGCGTCGAGCGCGTAGCGCGCCCAGGCCGCCGCCGGGTCGGGGCCGCCGTCCGGCACGGTACGGCTGCGCGACGGGTCGAGCGCCGCCCAGAGGGCCTGCCGGGTGGAGCGCCGGCCGGTGGGGCGCCCCCGCCACAGAGGCGAGTTGGCGAACGCCGCCACCAGCACCGGCCCCAGCCGGTGCAGCAGCCGCCACCGGGCGCGCGCGTCGCCGGGGTCGCGGCCGATGTCGAGGCAGACCTGGATGGAGGCGGTGCAGCACATCATGGCGCGCCCGGCCGCGTTGCGGGCGTCGAAGTACGCCTCCATCGCGGTGTACCGGGGGAGGTCCAGCTGCCGCAGCGGGGATCTGTGCGGATCCAGCCCGTATCCGGTGCGGCGCAGTCCCGCGGCGGCCAGGTGCGGATCCAGGTGGCGCAGGTCGGCCTCGAGGGCCCGGCGCGCGGCGGCCGGACCGGGCAGGGGCGGGGAGCTGAGCTCCAGCTGGCCGCCGGGTTCGTAGGTGACGGCGCTGCCCGAGGGCAGCGGGGAGGCCGCCCGGACGGCGGCGGTGAGGCGGGGCAGGGGGACGTGCTCGCCGGGTCTGGCCGGATCGGTGACCAGCCATTCCGACTCGATGCCGGTCAGCCCGGGCGGGCCGGTCTTGAAGCAGATCCCGTGGACATGGTCGTAGACGTCGTCTTCGGTGAGAAAGGACATGCCACCTCCCGTCCGGCACACGGTCTCCACCATCTCCCAGGGACCGGAGCAAGACAAGATCTCAGAAGGACATCCGCGTCCGCCTCGCCGATCGACGCCGTCCCCGTCCCGATGATCCTTCGGGGCGCGCGGCGACTCGTCGCGATCGGGGCGGCCGGGGCCGCCGGGGCCGCCGGAAGCCAGGCGCCCCGCGTTCCTCCGGCCCGACCGCGCACCGCGGCTCCCGCACGCGCCCGTCAGCTGGTGAAACGTCCCTCACGGGTGTACTTGCACGCCCCGCTGAGGCAGTTGGGGCTGGACCCCCAGCCGTCGTCATATGTGACCTTGCGGTGGCGCTTGACCGTGCCCTTGACCTTTTCCGACTGAAGCCCCGGGCCGACCTTCACGTCCGCGTGCTTCCACCAGCTGGTGCCGTTCCAGTAGTACAGCCGGTGCCGGGCCCACAGATGACTCGGCGAGCCCGCCGGCAGGCAGTTGAAGACGAAGCTCTCCGCGCGACGCTCCTTGAAACCGCCGAAGTCGAGGGTGGTGTACGACTTGGGAGCCAAGCCGGCCTGGGCGTTGTCGTGCCAGAGGTGCCAGCCCCAGTGTTCGGCGGTGCACGACGCGGAGAGCACGGCGCTGGCCGGAGCGGTCAGGCCGCGTACGGTGACCGGCTCGCTGGTGATCCGCCGCCCCTGCAGCTCGGCGGGGAGGTCGGTGCCGTGGTCCTCGACGAGGCGCCGGGGCACCGGCACGTCGGACGGGGTGATCTCCAGGTAGGTCTGCAGGTAACTGTTGCTCCGCTCCCAGTCGATGAGCGGCGCGCCGCCGATGATCCCGAGCTGGGACATCCCCACTTCGTTGGAAGGCCGGCTGTCGGAGAAGCTCACGGTGAGACCGGTCGTGTACTCGATGTGCGCCAGGGGGATCTCCCTGTCGCTCTCCTCGGGTTCGGCCGCGGCCGGGGAGGAGGTGAGCACCATCGTGGCGGCGATCGCTGCGATCAGTTTCATGTCACTCCTTGCGGTTGGAGTCGCCCGAGCAGAACGTTAGGCACCGGCTCTTGTCCGTGACCATGTAAAAGTCCTCACTGGGACCACTTCGCCGGGGTCGACCCGCTGACCGGCCCGGAGCGGTCGATCACCTACCGCGCCGGCGAGCGGAAGCGATCGGGGACGCTGCGCGGCTTCACCTCGATGCCGTACCCGCACGTGGCGGCCTGGCCGAACGGCTGGTCGGCGGCCACGACTCCGGCGACGGACCGCTGGACGGCGCGCGGGGACCACCGGCCGAGGGCGGCCGCCGCGGCGCTCCGGATACGGCGCCCCGGCGCGGGGCCGCTCAGCGGAGGTCCAGGACGAGCAGGCCCTCCTCCTCCCGCGCCTCGGAGCCCAGGGCCGCGCAGGCGGCGGTGAACCGGTCCCTGATCCACTCCCGGTCCCCGCCGCGGGCCGGACCGGTGCGGCCGTACTCCAGTCTGAGCGGCACCGCGCGCAGCCGTACCGGTCCCCGCCCGTCCAGGGTGACCAGGAAGAGCAGGCCCAGGTCGTTGCGGAGGTCCGGGTCGGCGTAGTAGTCGTCGACGAAGTCGCCGAGGTCGTACAGGACGGGCGGGGCGACGCCGTGGAACAGGTGCGCCGAGTGGCCCGCGACCAGGTCCGCCCCCGCGGCGACCAGCGTCCCGGCGGCGGAGCGCACGTACGGCAGGGGCTCCGTGGTCATGTTGGGTCCCCAGTGCGGGGTGACCAGCACGAGGTCGGCCTTCTCCCGCAGCGCGCCGATCCGGTCGGTCAGCCAGGACGGGACGCCGTACGGCAGGCCGGCGTAGGCGACCCCGGGGGTGTCCGGGCCCGCGGCGAAGTCGTCCGGGTGGTCGGTGACGCCGAGTACGCCGATCCGCAGACCGCCCGCCGCCAGGACCGCGCCCGCCCTGGCCTCCTCCTCCGTCGCCCCGGCCCCCACCGTACGGATCCCGGCCCGGTCCAGGTGGCCGAGGGTGTCCAGCAGCGCGGTGCGCCCGTAGTCCAGCGCATGGTTGTTGGCCAGCGTGACGCATCCGACGCCGAGCTCGGCGAGCAGCCCCGCGGCCCGCGGCGGGGCCCGGAAGTGGAACGGCTTGCCCGGCGCGTCCCAGGGCTCGCCCCGGGCGGAGACGCAGCACTCCAGGTTGAGCACGACGAGGTCGGCCCCGGCGAGGTGCGCGCGGACCTCGCCGGACAGGTGGTCCGCGGGCCCGGCCAGCAGCTCGCCGACGCCGCGCCCGAGCATGGTGTCCCCCGCCAGGGCGAGGGTGGCGGTCGCGGAGGTCACAGAGGCCGTCGCAGAGGCCGTCGCAGAGGCCGTCGCAGAGGCCGTCGCAGAGGTCATGCAGGTCATCGTCCCTCCCGGTCGAGGGCTCCCTGCGCCCCTACCCGCTCCCAGCGGGACGATTCCCCCGCGCCCGCCGGGAGGGCGGCCGGAGGGAATACGCTCTCGTTCTGCAGCGCTGAGGAAAGTTGAAAGTTCAACGAGATGGAGGACGGTGAGCACGATGCAGTTCGGGATCTTCACCGTAGGCGACGTCACCACGGACCCGACCACGGGCAGGACGCCGAGCGAGCACGAGCGGATCAAGGCGATGGTGGCCATCGCCCTCAAGGCGGAGGAGGTCGGCCTGGACGTCTTCGCCACCGGCGAGCACCACAACCCGCCCTTCGTACCGTCGTCGCCGACGACCATGCTCGGCTACATCGCCGCCCGGACCGAACGGCTCATCCTCTCCACCGCCACGACCCTGATCACGACCAACGACCCGGTCAAGATCGCCGAAGACTACGCCATGCTGCAGCACCTGGCCGACGGACGCGTCGACCTGATGATGGGCCGCGGCAACACCGGGCCGGTCTACCCCTGGTTCGGGCAGGACATCCGGCAGGGCATCCCGCTGGCCGTCGAGAACTACGCGCTGCTGCACAGGCTCTGGCGCGAGGACGTCGTGGACTGGCAGGGGCGCTTCCGCACCGCCCTGCAGGGCTTCACCTCGACCCCCCGGCCGCTCGACGGGGTCCCGCCGTTCGTCTGGCACGGCTCGATCCGCAGCCCGGAGATCGCCGAGCAGGCCGCCTACTACGGCGACGGGTTCTTCGCCAACAACATCTTCTGGCCGAAGGAGCACTTCATCCGGCTGATCGGCCTCTACCGGGAGCGCTTCGCCCACTACGGCCACGGCACCCCGGAGCAGGCGATCGTCGGGCTCGGCGGCCAGGTGTTCATGCGGAAGAACTCCCAGGACGCGGTACGCGAGTTCCGCCCCTACTTCGACAACGCCCCGGTGTACGGCCACGGCCCGTCGCTGGAGGAGTTCACGGCCGAGACCCCGCTCACCGTGGGCAGCCCGCAGCAGGTGATCGACCGGACGCTGACCTTCCGTGAGTCCTTCGGCGACTACCAGCGCCAGCTGTTCCTGATGGACCACGCCGGCCTGCCGCTGAAGACCGTGCTGGAGCAGCTCGACATCCTCGGCGAGGAGGTCGTGCCGGTGCTCCGCAGGGAGTTCGCCGCCCGCCGTCCCGCCGGCGTGCCGGACGGCCCCACGCACGCGGCCCTGGTCGCCCGCCGTACCGCCGGGACCGCCGGGGAGACTCCCGTCCCCACAGGTCCCGCCGCCTGATCCGCCGTACCGCCGGGGAGACCCCCGGCCCCGCCGCCTGATCCGCCCTCCCGCACCCACCGCACCGGAGAACCCGATGGAAACCCTGAAGATCGTGGCCGTCTCGGCCGGTCTCGGCCGGCCCTCGTCGACGCGGCTGCTGGCCGACCGGCTCGCCGGGGCGGTCCGCGCACAGCTGGCCGGAGAGCGGGCGGTGGAGGTGCGCGTGGTGGAGCTGCGCGACCTGGCCGTCGACATCGCCAACAACCTGGTGACCGGGTTCCCCGGCGCCGCGCTGCGCGAGGCGGTCGAGGCGGTGGCGGCGGCGGACGGCCTCATCGCCGTGACGCCGATCTTCACCGCCTCCTACAGCGGGCTCTTCAAGTCGTTCTTCGACGTGATCGAGAACACCGCGCTCACCGGCAAGCCCGTGCTCATCGCGGCGACCGGCGGTACGGCGCGCCACTCGCTCGCCCTGGAGCACGCGCTCCGCCCGCTCTTCGCCTACCTGCGCGCGGTCGTCGTCCCCACCGCGGTCTACGCCGCGTCCGAGGATTGGGGTTCGGCCGGGGACGCGGGCGCCGACGGCCTCGCCGCCCGGATCGACCGCGCGGCGGAGGAACTGGCCGCCCTGGTGGCGGGCCGGTCCGGATCTGGATCCAGCCCCGCCCCGCGGGCCTCCGACCCCTACGATGCCGTCGTCCCCTTCGAGCAGCAGCTCGCGGCGTTGCGCCCCTGACCGGGAGCCGCGCGGCAGGGCCCCTGCCCGCCGCCGACGCGGGACGACACCGCCGGCGCGGGACGACGCGGCCGGCGCGGCGCTCCCGCCGACCGGCCCGGGGGCCCCGCGTCCCGGCCCCGCCCGGGCCGGGGCGGCCGCTACGCCTGCTTCGCCCCGCCGCGGGCGACGGCGACGAACTCCCGGATGAGCCCGGAGTCCTTCACGCCGGGCGCGACCTCCACCCCGCTCGACACGTCGACCCCCCACGGGCGGGCCTCGGTGATCGCGCGGGCCACGTTCGACGGGTCGAGGCCTCCGGCCAGCATCCAGCGGCCCTCCGGGCGCCCGCGCACCGCAGACCAGTCCCACGGCTCGCCCGAACCCGGCCGGGGCGCGTCGACGATCAGCAGATCCTCGTCGAAGGCGCCGCAGCGCAGGTCCGCGCCCGCCGCGCCCGCGCGCACCAGCGTGAGGCCGAGGTCCTTCAGCGCGGTGAAGTCCCCGTGCGGATGAGCGCCGTGCAACTGGACGGCGCGCACCCCGGACTCCAGCGCGGCCGCCCGCATCTCCTCCGGCGTCTCTCCGGCGAACACCGCCACGGTCAGGACGTGCGAGGGCACCGCCGCGGCCAGCTCACGCGCCTGCTCCGCAGTGATCCGCCGGGGACTGCGGGTGAGGACGAAACCGATCGCGTCCGCGCCCGCCTCGACCGCCGCGGCCACATGCCCGGGCTCTCGCAGCCCGCAGATCTTCACGTACACGCTGTGCACCCTAAGGCCTGTCCCGTGAATCCACACGCATGAGACCGCCCCGGCGCCGGATCGCGGCCGTCATCCGCCGACGGCACCCCATCCGTCCGTCGCTCGCCGGCGGCATCTCATCCGCCGGTCGGCGTGCCGGCGGTCGCGGGCCCGCGGTCCTTGACAGGCCGCGATCCGGCACGCTACAAAACCATCTGGTTATAAAACCGAAAGGTAATCAAAATGGCTGCCGACGTTCTCGACGCGACGTTCGCCGCGCTGGCCGACCCCACCCGGCGGGCGATCCTCGCCCGGCTGATGGAGGGCGAGGCCACGGTGACCGAGCTGGCCGCGCCGTTCGCGATGAGCCAGCCGGGCATCTCCAAGCACCTGCGGGTGCTGGAGCGCGCCGGACTGGTCTCCCGGGGGCGCGACGCGCAGCGCAGACCCTGCCGGCTGGAGGCCGCCCCACTCAAGGAGGCCGTCGACTGGCTGGCGGGCTACCGCTCCTACTGGGAGGAGAGCTACCAGCGGCTGGACGCCCTGCTCGGCGAGCTCGGCCACGATGGGCCTGACGCCGCCGAGCGGGAGACCCCGTGACGCCGCGGCGGGAACAGGGCGAGGGCCTGACGGTGCGGGCGCTGCCCGGCACCGGCCTCGTGCTCACCAGGACCTTCGCCGCACCCCGCCGGCTCGTCTTCGACGCCTTCACCCGGCCCGAGCTGCTCCGGCGGTGGCACGGCGCACGCGGCTGGCACCTCGTCGTCTGCGAGGTCGACCTGCGTCCGGGCGGCGCCTGGCGCTTCGTGTCGCGCGGGCCGGACGGCGCCGAGATGGGCCTCGGCGGGGTGTTCCACGAGGTCGACGCGCCCGGCCGGCTGGTCCAGAGCGAGGTCCACGACGGCTGGGAGGAGGGCGAAGCCCTCGTCACGACCGTCTTCGACGAGCGGGACGGCCGGACCGCGATGACCACCACGGCGCGCTACCCCTCGCGGGAGATCCGCGACAGCGTGCTCCGCACCCCCATGGAACGCGGCGCGGGCGAGGCGTACGACCGCCTCGCGGGGGTGCTCACCGAGATGACCATGAAAGGCGAACCGCGATGACAGACATCCAGCCCACCCCGGCCCGGCCCGCACAGACGGAGATCCCGGCCGACGTCGCCGACGTCCCGGCGGACCCCGCCGCGCCGCCGGTCCGCCCCGGCATGTTCCTCCTCGAACTCGTCCCGGTGCCCGTCACCGACATCGACCGGGCCAAGGCCTTCTACGCCGACCGCCTCGGCTTCCAGGTGGACGTCGACGTGCGGCCCGCGGACGGGGTCCGCGTCGTCCAGCTGACCCCGCCGGGCTCGGCCTGCTCGATCACCCTGACCGAGGGCATCGAGTCCCTCGACATGCCGGCCGGCACGTTGCGCGGCCTGCACCTGGTGGTGAGCGACATCGAGAAGGCCCGCATGGAGCTCATCGAGCGCGGCACCGACGTGGAACCGGTCGAGGATCTGGGCGGCGTCCACTACGCCCGTTTCGCCGACCCGGACGGCAACACCTGGACGCTCCAGCACATGCCCTGGCGCGTCTGACGGCTTCCGGCACGGGGATCGGCGGACGGGGCGTCCCGGTCGTCCTGGCATCTGGCAGCATGCAGGATGTATGTTGCGATTCCCCCTCGGGGGCCAGGACGAGCAGGTTGACCACGGTCGAGGATCCGTTGACGGACGAACTGGCGGGCGCGTTCCTCCGGCAGCACCGCCGCTACACGAGCCACCAGGTGGCCGCGATGGCCGGCGTGCCGATGTACCGCGCGCGGCGGTTCTGGCGCGCCTTCGGCTTCGCCAACGTCCCGGACGACGCGGTGGAGTTCACCGACTCCGACGTCGAGGCGCTCCGGACGCTGGTCGGCCTGGTCCGCGACGGGACCTACGACGAGGAGCACGCGCTCCTGGTGACCCGGTCGCTGGGCAGGGCCACCGCCCGGCTGGCCGAGTCGCAGGCCGTACTCGGGGCCGAGGTCCTCGACCAGGCCGGCGTCCCGCTCGGCAAGCGCGCATCGGCCTGGCGGACGCGGGCGGACCGGGTGGTGCCGGACCTGGAGCAGCTGCTGGTCTACGCCTGGCGGCGGCAGCTGGCCGCCGCGGCGGGCCGCGTCGTGGACCAGGAGACGAGCACCGTACGGCTGGCCGTGGGCTTCGCCGACCTGGTCGGGTTCACCCGGCTGAGCCGCCAGATCACCGAGACGGAGCTGGCCCGCCTCGTCGAGCGCTTCGAGAGCCGGTCGGCCGACGTGGTCGCCTCCTCGGAGGGCCGGGTGGTGAAGACGCTCGGCGACTCGGTGCTGTTCGTCGCCGACACCTCCGCCGCGGCGGCCGAGATCGCCCTGCGGCTCGTGGAGGTCCACGCCCGGACCAGGGGCATGCCCGCCCTGCGGGTGGGGCTGGCCGTCGGCCAGGTGATCGGCCGCATGGGCGACGTGTTCGGCACCACGGTCAACCTGGCCAGCAGGCTCACCGCGCTCGCCCCCGCCGACGCCGTACTCGCCGGGCCCGCGGTGGCCGAGGAGCTGGAGGGCGACGCCTCCTTCGAACTGCGGCCGGTGAGCCCGCTCACCGTGCGGGGGATGGGCGAGCTGGTCCCGTACATCGTCGCCCGGGGCCGGTCCGCCTCTCGCACCCCGGCCGGATGATCCCCTCCCCCGACGCGGAACGGGTTCCAGGCGATTCAGAGGGCCTGGAGGAAACGGGCGGCGACCGGGGCCGCCACGGCGGCGCCGCTCCCGCCGTTCCGGACGAGCACCGCGAAGGCCAGGTCGCCCCGGTAGCCGATGAACCAGGCGTGGGAGGGCACGCCGGTGACCTCCGCAGTGCCCGTCTTGCCCGCCGTGCCCGGGGGCAGCCCCGCCCGGGCGGCCGTGCCCCGGGTGACCGCGGCGTCCATCATCGCCCGCAGGCCGGCCGCCACACCCTCGTCCAGCGGCACCGGGGCGGGAGCGTCGGCGGGCGGCTGCTCGGTGGTGATCGCGGGCCTCCAGGTGCCGCTCGCGACCGCGGCGGCGACCTCGGCCATGCACAGCGGGCTGGCCAGCACCGAGTGCTGGCCGATGGCGTCGGCCCCGAGGTCGTCCGCGGTGACGGCGTCCCGGATGCGGCAGGTGCTCGCGCCCGGCTTCTCCCGGAAGCCGAACCGGTCGGCGGCCTCGGCGCGGAGCCCGCCGCCGCGGAGCCGCTCGTGGGCCTGCTGGGCGAAGGTGGTGTTGCAGGAGAGCGCGAAGGCCGTGGCCAGGGACACGGTGCCGTGGTCGGCGCCGCCGTCGTTGTCGAAGTGCCGGCCGTTGGGGAGGGTGTAGCCCCCCGGGCACGGGACCGGGGAGTCCGGGGTCAGGCCGGTGCGCAGCAGCGCGGCGGCGGTCACCGTCTTGAACGTCGAGCCCGGCGGGTAGAGGCCCGCGAACGCCCCCTTGGCGCCCAGCGTGTCCGCCACCGCGCGCACCTGGCCGGTCGGCACGTCCACGGCCACGATCGCGGCGGGCTGCCCGACGCCGTCCAGGGCGCGGGCGGCGGCGGCCTGCACGGCCCGGGAGATCGTGGTCCGCGTGCCCGGCACCTCGGGGGCGCGGGCGGCCAGCAGCACCCGGCCCGAGGGCTCCTCCACCAGTTCCACGTCGACCGCCGTGCCGTCCAGCCCGGTGTAGTGGTCGCCCGCCCTGCTGTCGCGGGGGAACGGCAGGCCCTCGCGGGTGAGCGTGGCGGGCCGGGGCACCGGGGTCTCCCTGCGGCGCAGGGTCCCGCCGCCGGCGAGCGCGGGGTGCAGGGTCTCCGGCGACCAGAGCACCTTCCAGGAGCCGTCCCGCCGCGCCAGGCGCAGGACCGACGAGAACTCCCACCGGCCCAGCCCCGCGACCTCCCGCGCCCCGGAGAAAGGGACCTCGGCGGTGTCCCCGCCGCCGGACGGGGCGCCGGGGGTCAGGGAGACCGACGTGACCCGCAGCTCGGCGCTGAACCTGCGGTGCCGCTCGGCGAAGTCGGAGGGCGGGTCGGCGACCAGGCCCGCCATGGCGGTCAGGTCACCGGCTCGCCAGGCGTCGAAGTACCTCGCCGCGACCGGTCCGGGCCCGTCCGGCGGCGCGGGTGCGGGCGTCGGGGGCGCGGACACCGCAGGGGCGGGTGTCGGGGGCGCGGGTGCCGGAGGCGTGGCAGGCGCGGGTGTGAACACGGCGGACGGGGCGGGCTCGGAGTCCGGGACCGGCGAGAGCTCCATGACCCGGGTGCGGGCCGGGCCCGGGCGGGACCGCTCGGCTGCGCCCACGCCGTCACCGGCGTCCCCGGCGTCCGCTCCGGCCACCAGCGAGTAGAGCCCGAACAGGACGATCGCGATCGCCACGGCGATCAACGCGAGGAACCGCCGGTCCCGCATCGCGTCCATGTTCCCCGTGCCCCGTTCCCCGTTGACATGCGCCGAGGAGAAGATCGTAGGACGGCGGGTGATCAGAGACCATGATTTTCCCTTATTATTCCGCTTTTCATATGCGATAGGCGGTCATTTCAGGTCCGGTGAACTCACACGGCGCGCCCGAGTCCTTCCCCGATGCAGGTGCACAAGGAGCGCAGCGCGGGAGACCGGCCTGGCGATGCTGCCTTACGCGCTCGGGTCGATCACGCGCTCGGCGTCGTCCTGTCGCCTCCGCGGTGCTCTACGGCGCGGCGGCGCTGGTGATGCCCGCCCTTCCGAAGACCGCGACCGGGCCCGCCGACCGGTGAATCCGTGGTCACAGACGTTCGATGACGGTGACGTTGGCCTGGCCGCCGCCCTCGCACATGGTCTGCAGGCCGTACCGGCCGCCGGTGCGCTCCAGCTCGTGCAGGAGCGTCGTCATCAGCCGGGCGCCGGTGGCCCCGAGCGGATGCCCGAGCGCGATCGCGCCGCCGTTCGGGTTGACCCGCGCCGGGTCGGCGCCCGTCTCCTTCAGCCAGGCCAGCACGACCGGGGCGAACGCCTCGTTGATCTCCACCACGTCGACGTCGCCGATCGCCATGCCCGCCTTCCCCAGCGCGTGCGCCGTGGCGGGGATCGGCGCCGAGAGCATCCGGATCGGGTCCTCACCGCGCGCGGAGAGGTGGTGGACGCGGGCGCGGGGGCGCAGGCCGTGGACGCGCACCGCCTCCTCGGAGGCGATCAGCAGGGCCGCGGCGCCGTCGGAGATCTGCGAGGCCAGCGCCGCGGTCAGCCGGCCGCCCTGCACCAGGGGCCGCAGCCCGGCCATCCTCTCGGGCGAGGTGTCGCGGCGCGGCCCCTCGTCGTGCTCGACGCCCTCCAGCGGCGCGGTCTCCCGGGTGAACCGCCCCGTGTCGATCGCCCGGACCGCCCGCCGGTGCGACTCGCAGGCGAAGGCCTCCATCTCCTCGCGGGAGACGCCCCAGTGCTCGGCGATCATCTCGGCGCCGCGGAACTGGGAGACCTCCTGCTCGCCGTACCGGGCCCGCCAGCCCTTCGAGCCGGTGAAGGGCGTTTCGAAGCCGAGCGCCTGCCCGGCGGTCATCGCGTAGCCGATGGGGATCTGCGACATGCTCTGCACGCCGCCGGCGACCACCAGGTCGGCGGTGCCGGAGAGCACGGCCTGCGCGGCGAAGTGCACCGCCTGCTGCGAGGAGCCGCACTGCCGGTCGACCGTGACGCCGGGCACCTCCTCCGGCAGGCCGGCCGCCAGCCAGCAGGTGCGGGCGACGTCCCCGGCCTGCGGGCCGACCGTGTCCACGCACCCGAGGACCACGTCCTCCACCGCGGCCGGGTCGACCCCGGAGCGCTCCATCAGCGCGGTCAGCACGTGCGCGCCCAGGTCGGCGGGGTGCACCCCGGACAGGCCGCCGCCGCGCCGCCCCACCGGGGTGCGGACCGCTTCGACGATGTAGGCCTCCGCCGTCCGGGAGGCCGCTCGGGGTGCCGTTCGGGGGGGCGTCCGGCTGTCCACGGTGAACTCCTCAGGTCTCCAGGATCCCTTCCAGGACCATCACGATGTACTGCCGGGCGATCTCGTCCGCGCTCAGCGGGCCGTCGCTCCGGTACCAGCTCGCGGCCACCCAGACGGTGTCGCGGATGAAGCGGTAGATCAGGCCGGTGTCGAGGTCGGCGCGGAACTCCCCGTCGAGGACGCCCCGGTCCAGCACCGAGAGCCACATCTCGCGGAAGCGCCGCATGGAGTCGAGCAGGTAGGAGAAGCGCGGGCTCGCCGCCAGGTGCCTGGACTCGTTCTGGTAGATCATGACCGCCGGGCGGTACAGGTCGATCATCCGGAACGACTCGGCGACCAGCTGGTGGAAGGTCTCCCGCGCACCGAGCCCCGCGGCGGTGATGCGGTCGTAGGACGCCCACATATCGGTCAGGAACGTCGAGAGGATCTCGTCGACCATCGACTCCTTGGAGTCGAAGTGGTAGTAGAGGCTGCCGCCGAGTATGCCCGCCGCGTCCGCCACCTCGCGGACCGTGGTGGCGGCGTAACCCCGTGACGCGAACACCTCCGCGGCCGTGGCGAGCAGCTCGGCCCGCCGCCCGGCGCGGGCGGTGGCGGTGCTCTCGGAGTCTCGGCGTCGTGGGCTCATGGGAGACGGACCTCTCAGGGGTGCTGGCTGGAGACGGAGACGACCTCTCCGGTCAGGTAGGAGGAGTAGTCGCTCGCGAGGAAGACGATAACGTTGGCGACCTCCCAGGGCTCCGCCGCGCGCCCGAGCGCCTCTTTGGCGGTGAGCTCGGCCAGCAGCTCCTCGGTGGTCACCTTGACCAGGTTCGCGTGCATGGCCAGCGAGGGCGCCACCGCGTTGACCCGCACGCCGTACGGCGCGGCCTCGACGGCCGCGCACCTGGTCAGCGCCATGACCCCGGCCTTGGCCGCCGCGTAGTGGGCCTGACCCTCCTGCGCCCGCCAGCCGGCCACCGAGGCGTTGTTCACGACCACGCCGCGGCCCCGCGGCTGCATCAGCGCCAGCGCGGCCCGGGTGCAGCGCATGGTCCCGGTCAGCGTCACGTCGAGCACCCGGCTCCACTGCTCGTCGGTCATCTCGACGAGCCTGGCCGTGCCGCCGAGCCCGGCGTTGTTGACCAGCACGTCCACCGGACCCAGGCGCTCCTCGGCGGCCGCGAACAGGGCGCGCACCTGCGTCTCGGAGGTCACGTCACACGGCACGGCGGTCACCGCCCCGGCCCCGAACTCCTCCTCCAGCGCGGCCAGGGTCGCGGCCAGCCGCCGCTCGTGGGCGTCGCTCACCGCCACCCGGGCGCCCTCCTCCAGCAGGCGGCGGGCGCAGGCGCCGCCGATGCCGGTGCCCGCGGCGGCGGTCACCACCGCGACCCGGCCGCGCAGCAGGCCGTGCCCCGGGACGTACGGCGGCGCCCCGGGAGACTTCGGGGGCTCCGGGGAGGCCGGGCGTCCCGGCGGTGTCGGTGACGGCTTCACTGCCGCGGCCCCCTCTCCTCGTCGGGCTTCACGTGATTTACTCTACCAAACAGTTGTTAGAAAGAATGAGAGGGTACCCCCGATGACCGTGGTCCGCTACGAGCGGCGCGGACCCGTGGCGGTGGTCACCATGAACCGCCCGGAGTACCGCAACGCGCAGAACTCCGCGATGACCTACGCCCTCGACGAGGCCTTCTACCGGGCCGCCGCCGACGACGAGGTCAGGGTGGTCGTGCTGGCCGGGGAGGGCCCCCACTTCTCCGCCGGGCACGACATCGGCAGCCCCGGCCGCGACGCGCACGTCTCCTTCGGGCGCAGGGCCGGCCTGTGGTGGGACCACGTCGGCAAGGAGGGCGCCGAGAGCCGCTTCGCCCGGGAGTCCGAGGTCTACCTCGGCATGTGCCGCCGCTGGCGGGAGCTCCCCAAGCCGATGATCGCGATGGTGCAGGGCGCGTGCGTCGCGGGCGGGCTCATGCTCGCCTGGGTCTGCGATCTGATCGTCGCCTCCGACGACGCGTTCTTCGCCGACCCGGTGGTGCGCATGGGCATCCCCGGCGTGGAGTACTTCGCCCATCCCTGGGCGATGCCGCCGCGCGTCGCCAGGGAGCTCCTCTACACCGGAGACCGCATGACGGCCGGGCGGGCCTACGAGGTGGGCATGGTCAACCGGGTCGTGCCCCGCGAGCGGCTGGCGGAGGAGGTCTTCGCGCTGGCCGGGCGGATCGCGGCCATGCCGCGTCTGGGCCTGGCTCTGGCCAAGAAGGCCGTCAACCAGGCCGAGGACCTGCAGGGCATGCACGCCGGGATGGACTCGGTCTTCGGCCTGCACCACCTCGCCCACGCGCACAACGCCGAGACCTCGGCCGACGCCCTGGCCGGCATGGATCCCGCAAGCATGAAGGCCGCCGCCTCCGGCGGCTCCGGCTCCGGCGGCTCCGGCTCCGGTTCCGGTGGCGCGGATCCGGCCGCCGGCGGGTCCGCGACCGCTCAACCGGCCGCCGGTGAGGCCGGCCCCGCACGCGCGGAGGCGGCTCCCGATGGACCTTGACCTGTCGTCCGCCGAGCCGTTCCGCGCCGAGGCGCGCGACTGGCTCCGCACCCACGTGCCCGCCGTACCCCTGCCCTCGCTGGAGACCGCGGAGGGCTTCGCAGCGCACCGCGCCTGGGAGCGCGAGCTGTACGACGCGCGCCTGTCGGTCGTCTCCTGGCCCGCCCGGTACGGCGGGCGGGACGCGAGCCCGCTGGAGTGGCTGGTCTTCGAGGAGGAGTACCACGCCGCGGGGGCGCCCGGCCGGGTCGGCCAGAACGGCGTCAGCCTGCTCGCCCCGACGCTCTTCGCGCACGGCACCCCCGAGCAGCTGGAGCGGATCCTGCCGCCGATGGCCTCCGGCGAGGTCGTCTGGGCCCAGGCCTGGTCCGAGCCGGAGGCGGGCAGCGACCTGGCCTCGTTGCGCGCCACCGCGACCCGGGTGGACGGCGGATGGCGGCTGAACGGCCAGAAGACGTGGAGCTCGCGCGCGGCCTTCGCCGACCGGGGTTTCGGCCCGTTCCGCTCCGATTCGCAGGCCGAGCGGCACCGGGGCCTGACCTACCTGATGTTCTCCCTGGACGCCGAGGGCCTCACCCGCCGCCCGATCGGCCGCCTGGACGGCAGGCCCGCCTTCGCCGAGCTCTTCTTCGACGACGTGTTCGTACCGGACGCCGACGTGGTCGGCGCACCGGGCGACGGCTGGCGGGTGGCGATGTCCACCACCGGCGACGAGCGCGGGCTCACCCTGCGCAGTCCCGGCCGGTTCACGGCCGCCGCCGACCGGCTGGTCGCGCTCTGGCGCGAGCGCGCCGACCCCGCCGACGGCGCGCTGCTCGACCGGGTGGCCGACGCCTGGATCCGGGCCCGCGCCTACCGGTTGAAGGGTTTCGAGACCGTCTCCCGCACCGACGGCGCCGGGGCCGAGTCGAGCGTCAACAAGGTCTTCTGGTCGGAGCTGGACCTGGCGCTGCACGAGACCGCGCTCGACCTGCTGGGCCCCGACGGCGAGCTGGCGGGCGAGTGGCTGGAGGGCTACGTCTTCTCCCTGGCCGGTCCGATCTACGCCGGGACCAACGAGATCCAGCGCAACGTCATCGCCGAGCGTGTGCTCGGCCTGCCCAGGGGGCCGCGGTGAAGTTCGTCCTCGACGCCGGACAGCGGTTGTTCGGCGAGACCCTGCACAGGCTGCTGGCCGGGGCGGACACCCCGGCCGTGATCCGCGCCCGCGCCTGCGGGGACCCGGAACCCTGCCGGGCCCTGTGGCGCTCGCTCGCCGAGGCCGGGGTCCTGGCACCGGCGGTGCCCGAGGCGGCGGGCGGGGCGGGGCCGCTCCCGGTGGAACTGGTGACCGCCTTCCACGAGCTGGGGCGGCACGCCGCACCCGGGCCGCTGGCCGAGACCGCCGCCGCCGCCGAACTCCTGGTACGGCTCGGCGGCTCCTCCGGCGACGGACCCGGTGGAGGGCCTCCCACCGGTCGCTCCCCGGACGGCGGCCCCTCGACCGGCGGGCCCGGTGACGAGCCCGGTGGCGGGCCCGGCGGTGACGGGCTCACGGCGGAGTGGCTGCCGCGCATCGCGGAGGGCACGGCCGCCGTCTCGCTCGTCCTGCCGCCGGCCGTGCCGTACGCGCTGGACGCCGACCTCGCCGACGCGGTCTGGGTGGTGGACGGCGACCGGCTCTGCGAGGCCGTCCCGGGGGCGGCGCGGTCCTCACTGGACCCCGCCCGGCGGCTCTCCCCTGTCGCAGCGGGCACCGTGCTGGCCTCCGGTCCGGCTGTGCGCGCGGCGGCGGAGGCCGCCTGCGACCTGGGCACGTTGGCCTGCACGGCCCAGCTGGTCGGGCTGGGCCGCCGCCTGCTGGAGGCCACCGTGGAGTACGCCCTGGCCCGGCACCAGTTCGGGCAGCCGATCGGGGCCTTCCAGGCGGTCAAGCACCGCCTGGCCGACACCTTGGTGGGCCTGGAGTACGCCCGCCCGCTGGTGTACGGCGCGGCGCTGGCCTACGGCTCGCCGGACTTCCCGCGCGACGTGTCGGCCGCGAAGGCGGCGGCTTCGGAGGCCGCCTACGCGGCGGCCCGGACCGCCCTGCAGGTGCACGGCGCGATCGGCTACACCGACGAGTACGACCTCGGCCTCTGGATCCGCCGGGCCCGCGCCCTGCACACCGCCTGGGGCTCCCCCGCCCTCCACCGCGCCCGTGTCGTCGCCGCGCTGACGGGATCTCGGTCCCCGGTGCCGCCCATGCCGTCACCGCGCTGACGGAATGTGACCCATATCACTTTCGTGGAAAAACGCATCAAAGAAAGTCCACCGCAGAAATCAGTCGCTTCGGATTACCACATTCACATGGAAGCGCGACCTGGGCCGCGGCGCCGTGGACGGGCATGGCCGCGCGCGACCACCGTGCCCGGCGACCGGTTACGCCGACCGCCGAGGAAGCGCTTTCTGATTGAAATATCAATCAGCTGTCCGGATGAGGACACGAGTTGGTTTGCCCCGTAGATATTCCCGTCCTAACATCTCATCACGAAAGGATCCCCTGCCTACCGGCAGCGGATTTCCAATCCTTCCCTCCGAAGGATGGGCGGTGATTAACCCCTTCGCCGCCCGCCGTACCGGAAACCGCAACCGCGGTACAACCAGATGGAGGCATCGATGAGCACCAGCCGGTTCACCGGCGGTCGTGCGGCGCGGCTCGCGCTGGCCGCCGCCGCGGCCCTGGCACCGCTGCTGTGGACGCCACCCGCCGGCGCCGCCCCCTCCGGGCCGAGCGCTCCGGGCGGGTCGTACATCCTGACCGTGCAGCCCGAGCTCGGATCATCCCCGGTCAGAGCGGTGACGCTGACGTGCGGCCCCGACGGCGGCACGCACGCCTACGCCGCGACGGCCTGCGACCAGCTCCGCCGCGCCGCCGGCCGGGTGGAGCGCATCCCCGAGGACCCCGGCATGTGCACGCGGGAGCACGCCCCCGTCCGCGTCACCGCCACCGGCACCTGGAACGGCCGGCACCGGCACTTCGCGCAGACCTATTCGAACCACTGCACGGCAGTGCGCGCCACCGGCGGATCCCTCTTCGCCTTCTGAGCCGCGGTTATCCGCCTTCCGGCCACCGCCGCCCGAGGAGAACGGCGGCGCCCGCCGGAGTTCACGACGTCCGCGCTCGGGCTCATGCCCGCGCGCGGACGGCGCACGCCTTCCGCTGCCATTCTCGACATAGATCGATAAATGTCAGCGGTAAAATAGACGCGATATTCGGAAGGAAGCCTTCATGATGAGGAAAATGTTCTTCGCGGCGGTGCTGGCAATGGCGACGGCCGGTTCCACGACGGTCTGGGCCGAGGCCCCGGCGCCGTCCGCGACCGGCTCCGCGCGGATCGCCTTCCAGAAGTCGGGCGGGTTCGCCGGGATCGACCAGGCGATCACGATCACCCGGGACGGTGCGGCCCGGGTCCGCGGCGCCGCGAGGATCGCGGAGTTCCGGTTGACCGACGGTGAGTTCCGCTCCCTGCGCCGCGAGCTCGACGCGGTCTCGACGTGGCGCTCCTCCTCGGCGGGCTGCGACATCGCCGACCACTTCACCTACACGCTGAGCCACCGCGGCCGGCAGGCCACCCGCTGCCACGAGGTGCCCGCCGACTGGCGGCCCGCGGTCGTCCGCCTGGAGGGCCTGATCGACCGCGCCCTCGCGGACCGGGCGGCGCCGCGCGGCTGAGGCGGCCGCCAAGCGCGCGGCCGGACCCGTCCGGGGCTCACCGGCCGCGCGGCCGGACCGGTCACGAACTCGGGGGCGGTGGACGCAGTCCCGGCGGGTCCCGCAGGACGCCGGCGGCGCGGGTGACGACGGCGTCGATCAGCTCCTCACAGGAGGGCAGGTCGTCGAGGAGGGCCACCACCTGGCCGGAGGCCATCACCCCGAGGTCGGGGCGGCCGTCGACCATGGCCGCCCTGAGCAGCATGGGCGTGTTGGCCGCCATCAGCACCTGGGACCAGGTCAGATCCCTGCCGTGCTTCATGGCCAGGCCGTCGCGGATCATCTCCGGCCAGGACATGCCGGAGAGCTTCCGGAAGCGGGCGGCGTTGCGCACCGCGCGGGCCAGGCCGGTCAGCCGACCCGCGCCCTCCAGTCCGTCCACCAGCGGCGTGCGCAGCACCCGGTGCGGCACCCCGTCCACCTGGCGGGTGACCACGGTCTCCGACGCGGCCAGGTAGAGCCGTTTGACCGCGTCCGGGACCGGGCTGTCGGAGGTGAGCAGGAACCGGGTGCCCATGGCCACGCCCGCCGCGCCGTACGCCAGGGCGGCGGCCAGGCCCCGGCCGTCGAAGAAGCCCCCGGCGGCGATCACCGGGATGCCGACGGCGTCGACGATCTGGGGCAGCAGCAGCGTGGTGGCGACCGGCCCGGTGTGGCCGCCGCCCTCGCCGCCCTGGACGAGCACCGCGTCGGCGCCCCACGCGACGACCTTCTCCGCGTGGCGGCGCGCCCCGACGGACGGGATCACCACGACGCCCGCGTCCTTCAGCCGGGCGATCAGCTCCGGGCGGGGGGCCAGCGCGAAGGAGGCGACCCTCACCCCGTGCCTGATCAGCAGATCGACGCGGTCGCCCGCGTCGGAGGCGTCGGCGCGCAGGTTCACCCCGAAGGGCGCGTCGGTGCGCGAGCGGACCTCCTCGACGGCGGCGGCGAGCCGGTCGAGCGTCATGGTGGCCGAAGCGAGGATGCCGAGCCCGCCGGCGTTCGCCGTCGCCGAGACCAGCCTCGGTCCCGCCACCCAGCCCATGCCGGTCTGCACGACCGGGTGACGGACGCCGGTCAGGCGGGTGAGCGGCGTGTCCAGCACCTGGTCGATCACGCCCGGACCTCCCGGTCCCGCAGTCCCCGGGGGTCGAGCACCTCGCGGATCAGCCGCAGCTCCTCTTCCACCGGCCACCGGGTCTGCGGCACCTCGCCGTCGATCACCAGGTCGAAGCCGGTGGCCGCGACGACCTGCCCGACCTCCACTCCGGGGTGGACCGAGGCCAGCCGCATCGCCCCGTCCGGCGTGCCGAAGTCGAACACGCCCAGGTCGGTCACGACCCGGCGCAGGTCGTGGAAACGGGAGGCGCGCGCGCCCAGCTCCGCCGCGCGGTCGGAGCCGACCCCGCTGACCACGTCCGCCTTCGGCACGAACACCCGGGTGGAGTGGCGGGGGATCCAGTAACTGACCGGGTTGCAGAGCGTGTTGCCGGGGGCGCCGCGCACGCCGAGCAGCTGCGAGACCGGCCGGGTCCAGTCGCCGATCGCCGAGATGTTGGTGTTGCCGTACCGGTCGATCTGGGAGGCGCCCATCATCACGTGCCGCCGTCCGTTCTGCACCAGCCACAGGTGGTCGCGGAACGGCAGCCAGCCCTCCGCGGGGCCCGCGGGCGCACCGACCGGCACCGGCTCGGCGGTGAGCAGCGCGCCGCCGTCGGTGGTCAGCAGACCGGGTTCGAAGGTGAGCCGGGCCAGCCGGGCCCCCAGGACCGAGCAGGTGCCCATCGCCGCCGCCAGGATCTCGCCGTCGCCACGCCAGGCCTCGGCGCAGGCCGTCACGCAGACCTCCGCACGGCTCGCGCTCATCCGGCCCGCTCCTCGTGCCAGCGCCGCACCGCGTCGCGGTAGGCGGTCTCGTCCCCGGACAGGAACCGGTCGGCGAAGGCCGCCCATGCCTCCGGGTCCGCGGCCGAGGCCGCGTAGTGCCGCTGGAAGGCCTCGTCGCGGTCGTGGTCCCCGCACTCGGTGAAGTGGGCGCCGGCCGGGGCCTCGACCACGCCGGCCACGTGCATCCGGCTGACCAGCAGCGTCTGCGGCGGGCCGGCCAGCCCGCCCGGGTCCACCAGCCGCTCGCAGCTCAGATAGGTGCGGGCGGCGGCCTTGGCGAACAGGTCGTCCAGGTAGGGGTCGGGGCCGAGGTACCGGCCGTTGCCGCGGGTGTCGGCCCGCTCGAGGTGGATCAGCGCCGCGTCCAGCGTCAGCGCCGGCACCGCGACCAGTTCCTCTCCCTCCTCCTCAGCGCTCCCTTCTGCGCTCCCCTCTGTGTTCTCCTCTGTGTTCTCCTCCGCGTCCTCTCCCGCGTCCTTCCCCGCGCCCCGTCCGGCGCCGCCGTACGGCCTCCCCGCGGCGTCGTACGGCGAGCGGACCGTGCGCAGCCCCGGGTTGACCCGCATGACGTCCGAGCCGAGCCCGGCGCGGATCGGCAGGAACGGCAGCCGGTGCGCCGCGGCGAGCAGGCCGAACATGAACATGCCCTCGTCGTACTCGGTGAGCCCGACCGCCCCGCTCTGCCGGGCGGCCCGGAAGTGCGGTTCCAGGGGGATCGAGTCGAGCGTCACGAAGGGGGCGACCACCCGGCGGACCTTCCCCGCCGCGCACAGCAGGCCCACGTCGGGCCCGCCGCACGACACGATCGTCAGATCCTTCAGGGCGGACCCGCAGACCGCGCGGACCAGGGCCATCGGCTTGCGCCGCGAGCCCCAGCCGCCGATGCCGACCGTCATGCCGCTCTCCAGCGAGGCGACGACCTCCTCGGCCGTCATCACCTTGCTCACCGGCCCGCTCACCGCTCCTCCCCCGCCGCGTGGACGGCCCCGTCCCCCCGTCGGCCGTCCCGCCCGCCGCACCGGGCCCACTCCCGGCGGCTCGTCATCCCCGCGCCCTCTCGGCGACGAAGGCGTCGCGGTGCCGGTCGCCGGCGCCCATCAGGTTGAGCTCGAAGGTGAAGCCCTGCTCGAAGCGGTAGCTGCGGTTGACGTCGACCGGGTCGATGCCGTTCAGCGACTCCTTGGCCCGCCGGATCACGTAGGGATCCTTGGCGGCGATCTGCGCGGCGACCTTGAAGGCGGTCTCGCGGAGCCGGTCGGCGGGCGCGACCGCCAGCACCGAGCCGAACGCGTGCAGCTCGGCCGCCGTGACGTTCCGGCAGGTGTAGACCATCGCGCGCATCAGGTGCTGGGGGACGAGGCGGGCCAGGTGGGTGGCGGCTCCGAGCGCGCCCCGCTCCACCTCGGGTAGACCGAAGTAGGCGTCCTCGGCGGCGACCACGATGTCGGCGTTGCCCGCCAGGCCGACGCCTCCGCCCAGGCAGAACCCGTGCACGGCCGCGATGACCGGCACCTCGCACCCGTAGACGGCCGCGAACGCCGCATGGCAGCCGCGGTTGGCGCCCACCAGCGCCTCGAACCCGGAGGCGGCCTGCATCTCCTTGATGTCCACCCCGGCGTTGAACCCCCGGCCCTCCGCGCGGAGCACCACGACACGGCTCCCGGCGTCGCTCCCGGCCTCCCGCACGGCCTCCGCCAGCTCGAACCAGGCCTGCACCGGCAGGGCGTTGACCGGGGGGACGTCCACGACGATCTCGCGGACGCCGTCGCCGTGCTTCCTGGTGGAGATTCCCATAGGCTGCCTTTCCACCAAACATTTGTTAGAAATTAAGGTAGCAAAGGAACGGCGCGACCGCCTCCCCCGAGTGAGCGGGGAGGGCGGGCCGGCCCTTCCGCACCGCCGTCACCGCCGTCACCGCCGAGGAGAGCCGACGATGATCTGCAAGGACCGCGTCGCCGTCGTCACCGGGGCCGGGCGCGGTCTCGGCCGCGCGCACGCCCTGGAGCTCGCCCGGCAGGGCGCCAAGGTCGTGGTCAACGACCTCGGCGTGAGCGCCGCCGGGGAGGGCGGGTCGGAGAGCCCCGCCCGGCGGGTGGCCGAGGAGATCCGCTCGCTGGGCGGCGAGGCGGTGGCCGACTGCTCCGACGTCGCCGACGGCGGCGGGGCCCGGCGCCTGGTGGAGACCGCTCTGGAGGCGTACGGCCGGCTGGACGTGCTGGTCAACAACGCGGGCTTCCTCCGCGACCGCATGCTGGTGAACCTGTCGGAGGACGAGTGGGACGCGGTGGTGCGCGTCCACCTCAAGGGCCACTTCCTGCCGCTCAAGCACGCCGGGTTGCACTGGCGGGCCGAGTCCAAGGCGGGCCGGCCGGTGGATGCCAGGGTGGTCAACACCTCGTCCGGGGCGGGCCTGCTCGGCAGCGTGGGGCAGGGCAACTACGCCGCGGCCAAGGCGGGCATCGCGGCGCTCACCCTGGTGGCCGCCGCCGAGCTGGCCCGGTACGGCGTGACCGTCAACGCGATCGCCCCGGCCGCCCGGACCCGGATGACCGAGCGGGTCTTCGCCGCGACGATGGCGGCCCCACGGGACGGCTCCTTCGACGCGATGGCCCCGGAGAACGTCTCCCCCCTGGTGGCCTGGCTCGCCTCGGCCGGGTCGCGGGAGGTGACGGGGCGCGTCTTCGAGGTCGAGGGCGGCCGGATCTGCGTGATGGAGGGCTTCCGGCACGGTCCGGCCTCCGACAACGGCGCCCGCTGGGAGGCCGCCGACCTCGGCCCGGTGATCACCGGCCTGCTGGCCGACACCGCCGCCCCCGAGCCCGTCTACGGGACCTGAGCCCGGGACGCTACCTGGGCCCGGAGCGCTCTGAGCCCGGAGCGCTACCTGCGGAGCCGCTGGTGGCCGGGGTGGACGCCCGGTTGCAGTCCCTGGCCGGCCGGTGTGTCTGCGACTTCCGCGGTAGCCGTGTACCGCGGAAGTCGCAGGCCGACTTTCAACCCAGCGCCGGACGCGCCCCTCCGGGCCGACCCGGCACAATCATCCGGCGGCGCCGATCACGAACGCCGGCACCGTTTCCTCCTGCGGTTCAGCTGCTCCGCAGGCCGCGCCTCCTGCGCCCGGGCCCTGGGGAGAGGCACCCGGGCGCAGGAAGCGCCCAGGGGCGGACGCCGGGTGCGAGACGCCCTCCGGGTCGGCGTCCGGCTGCCCTCGCGTCGTCGGCCGTCAGCGGAGAAACGCCAGAACCCGCTCTGCCACGACCGAGGCGTTCTTCCCTTCCGGCCCGAAATGGTCGAGGCCGCCCAACGTCTCGAGGGCGGCCTCGGGAAGGGTGTCGCGCAGAGCGTCGAACTCCGCCCTGCTCGCGCGCGCGGTACGGCCTCCGCAGAGGATCAGCACCGGAGCGGTGACGGCGGCGAATTCGGCGAGGCGACCGTACTGGGCCGCCAACTGCCCGTGTTCGGCCAGATTGGCATCGAGCAGGGGGAGCATCCGCTGCCAGCTCGGCCCCCGGAACGCGACACGCAGGGCCAGGCGCAGATACCAGTACGGCATCCTGCTCACGAAGGCCGGTGCGCCGCCCGAGCCCCGGATGAAGTGAACGAACGCGCCGTGCGGATCGCCCGCGGCCAGCCGTTCCCGGTAAGGGTCCATCCAGGCGGTGGGGACGGGGAGGCAGGGCACTCCGGGCTCATAGACCGCGATGCGGTCGAACACCCGGGACGAGCGCGCGGTCTCGAGGACGACGAGTCCGCCGTAGCTGTGCCCGAACACCGAGCGCGCTCCGGTCTCCGCCTGGACGGCGAGGAGATCGTCCACCTCCTTTCCCAGGGCGTACCGGGGACCCAGCGGGCCGCTGGCGCCCCGCCCGCGCCGCTCGACGAGGTGCACCGTGAAGGAGCGGGCCAGCGCGGAGGCCAGCGGCAGGTAGTCCTCCGCCGTCCGCAGGGCGCCGCCGACCACGATGAGGCCCGGGCCGTCGCCCATCGTCCGGTAGCCGATCGGCGTGCCGTCGGCCGACAGGACCGTGCACCGGCATGCCGGCGGGGTCCGGGTGCTCCGGTTCACTTGGCCGCCTCCTTCTCCCATTGGGCGAACGTCTCCAGCAGTTGCGCGGTGTGACCTGCGTACTCGTCGTACGGCACGCCGCTGTGCTCGACGAGCAAGGCCAGCCGCTCTTCGAATCCCTGCCGGGCCGAGGCCACCAGCCGCTCTCCCTTGTCCGTGAGGCTCAGCCTCCGGCGGCGGCCTCCGGCGGGGTCGGGCCGCACGTCGAGGAATCCGTCGGCGGCGAGGACGGCGGTCATGCGGCTCACCGACGGCTCGGTCACCCCCAGGTAGTCCGCAAGGACCCGTTGCGTCGAGGCACCCAGCTCCCCCACCAGGGTCAGCGCCAGGAAGCGACTGTAGGACACGCCGTACTCGGCGCGCAGGATCCGGTCGGCCGCCCGGTCCAGGCGGGCGGTGAGCACATGCAGGTCGAGGCTCAGGTTGCGTTCCACATCAATAACTTAGCATTGCAAGTTAGCATTGCAAGTCGCAATTCCGGCCGGTTCACCCGGAAGGGGGCAGTCCGCCCGCCGAGCACCGGCGGAGAGTCCGTTCCGGGTGGGATCCGGCGGTCGCCTCGCAGGGCGGCTCACCGGGCCGCCCGTCGTTCGTCCGGGTCGGCGGCCCGCGGCCCCGCCGCCGGACCGCCGAGGAGCGCGGCCTTGTGCACCTTCCCCGCCGCGTTGCGCGGCAGGCCGTCGACGACGAGCACCTCCCGGGGCACCTTGAAGTTCGCCAGCACCGCCCGGCAGTGCGCGACGAGCGCCCCGGGGGTGACGGCGGCGCCGGGCCGGAGCACGACGTAGGCGCGGCCGACCTCGCCCAGCCGCGCGTCGGGGACGCCGACCACGGCGGCCTCGGAGACCGCCGCGTGGCGGGCGAGGACCTGCTCGACCTCGGCCGGGTAGACGTTGAACCCGCCGACCGTGAACATGTCCTTCGAGCGGCCGGTGATCGTCAGGTTGCCGCGCCCGTCGAGGCGGCCCCGGTCTCCGGTCACCAGCCAGCCGTCCCGGACCGCCTCCGCGGTCGCCTCGGGATCGTCGAGGTAGCCGAGCATCACGTTGTGCCCGCGGACGAGGATCTCGCCGTCCTCTCCCGCGGGGACCGACCGGCCCGCACCGCCGGCCACCGCGACCTGCACGCCCTCGATGGGGCGGCCGGAGGTGCCGGCCACGGTCGCGTCGTCGTCGTCGAGCGAGCAGGAGGTCACCGTGCCGCACGACTCGGTGAGCCCGTACGCCGTGACGACCTGTGGGAAGAGCTCGGCCCGGAGGCGTGCGACCAGCGCGACCGGGACCGTCGCGGCGCCGGTCACGGCGAGCCGGAGCGACGACAGGTCGTACCGGGGGCGTTCCGGCGCGTCCAGCATCGTCGTGTAGATCGTCGGCGGACCGGGCAGGACGGTGATCCGCTCGGCCTCGATCAACCGCATCGTCTCGCCGGGCTCGAACACCGGCTGGAGCACCATCGTGGCCCCGCGCAGCAGGCAGGCGAGCACGCCCGCCTTGTAGCCGAAGCAGTGGAAGAACGGGTTGACGATGAGATAGCGGTCCCCCGGCGACAGGCCGGTCCGGCCGCACCAGGCCTCGTAGGTCCGGACGTTCTGGCCGTGGGTGCACATGACCCCCTTGGGCCTGCCCGTCGTGCCGGAGGTGAAGAGCACGTCCGCGACGTCCCCGGCGGTCACCGACGCCGACCGGGCCCTCACCGTCTCCTCGGGGACGGATGCGCCCCCGGCGAGGAACGCCTCCCAGCTCGTCGTCCCGGGTCGCGCCTCGCGGTCGAACGCGACCACGGCGGCGAGATCCGGCAGCCCCGGGACCGGCGGTCCGCCCCCGGCTCCGTTCCCGCCCCTGTTCCCGCCCGTGCTCGTGCTCGTGCCCGCACCCGCACCCGCACCCGCACCCGCACCCGCACCGAGCATGGCCAGGTAGTCGTTGCCGAGGAAGCCGTCCGCGACGAAGAGCGTCCGCGCCCGGCTCCTTGCCAGCACCCACCGCGCCTCCTCGCCCTTGTAGCGGGTGTTGACCGGGACCAGCACCGCCCCGGCACTCACCGCGCCCAGCGCGGCCACGATCCACTCCAGGCCGTTCGGCGCCCAGACCGCGATCCGGTCCCCCCGCCCGGCGCCGGACGCGGCGAAGGCCCGGACCGCTCCGCGGACCCGGTCGCGCAACTCCCGGTACGTCACCCGGACCGGACCGTCCACCACGGCCTCGGTCTCCGGGTGGTCGCGCGCGGCGCGGTCCAGGACGCCCGGGATCGTCAGTGCGTCGTTCTCGCTCATGGCCTCCCCTGTTCCGTCTGAATCCGCCGGAGTCCGTCCGAGCCCGCCGAAGACCGCCCGAGTCCCCGGAGGCCGTTCACCGGGGTGTCCATGGTGCCGTCCGGCCTCCGGTCGCGCGGGTGACCGTCCCGGTGACCGGTACACGAACCCGCTCCCCGGTGCGGCGTCCCGGTGACCGGTACGCAGCGCCCGGCTCCCCACCGCGCCGCCGTACCCTCCCCGGGACCGAAGGGCCGCTCTCGGGAGGGACGCGACGGCATGGGGACGGACACCTCGACGGGCACGGCGACGGGTACGGCGACGGGTACGGCGATGGACTTCACCGGCCGGGCGGTGCTGGTCACCGGCGGGACCAGGGGCATCGGGTTCGCGATCGCGGAGGCGTTCCTCGCGGCCGGGGCCGAGGTGGTCGTCTGCGGGCGCACCGAACCGGCGGCCCTGCCCGGCGCGGGCGGGCGGACCGCCCGCTTCGTCGCCGCGGACGTCCGGGACGCCGCGGCGGCCGCGGAACTGGTGGAGCGTACGGCGGGCCTCCTGGGCCGGCTCGACGTCCTCGTCAACAACGCCGGGGGCTCACCGTCGGCGGACGCGGCGACGGTCTCGCCGCGCTTCGTCGCCAGGGTCGTGGATCTGAACCTGCTGGCGCCGTTCCACGTGGCGCAACCGGCCAACCGGGTGATGCAGGGACAGGAGGGCGGCGGCTCGATCGTCAACATCGGCAGTGTCGCCGCCCACGACCCGCAGCCGGGCATCGCCGCCTACTCCGCCGCCAAGGCGGGACTGCTGGCGCTCACCCGGGCGCTGGCCCTCGAGTGGTCGCCGAAGGTCCGGGTCAACCACATCACCACCGGTCTCGTCCGGACCGAGGCCGCGGCGCAGGCGTACGGCGAGGACGGCGGCGCGGCCGTCGCGGGGGTGATCCCGATGGGGCGGATGGCGGTGCCCGCCGACGTCGCGGGCGCCTGCCTCTACCTGGCGAGCGCCCTGTCCTCCTACGTCACCGGTGCGGACATCGCGGTGCACGGCGGCGGCGAGGTCCCCGCCCGATACGTCGTGACCCGCGCCCGGACGACCTGAACGACCTGAACGACCTGGACGGCCTTCCAGGCGGATCTCAGGCGCGGCGCGCGAGGGTGACGATCTCGCGGCTGTCACCGGTGACAGGACCACGCCGCCAGTCGCCGTACTGCGCCTCGACCGCGAGACCGGCCTCGGCCAGGAACGTCCCCAGCGCCGGCACGTCCAGGAAGCGCAGGGTCGAGCGGTCGACCCGCAGGACGGCGCCGTCCGGGCCGCTGGTCGTCTCCGTGAACGTCACGACGTCGCCGCGGACCGACTCGACCCGGTGCGCTATCCGGAGCGTGCGGCCGGACGCGTCCACGACCTCGGAGGCGTTCGCCGGATTCCAGTCCTCCCACACCCGGACCTGAGGGTGACGCGTCTCGAAGGCGAACAGCCCTCCGTCTCGGAGCGCCGCCCGGATGGCGGTGAGGGAGGCGCGCAGCTCGTCGTCGCCCACGAGGCACTGGAACGCGTGGCTGACCATCGTCACCAGGTCGAACTCCCGGTCCCAGGCCGCTTCGGCGGCGACGCCCTCGACCCACTCGATGTCGGTGCGCCGCCGGGCCCGCGCGAGCGCCGCCCGGTCGGGGTCCATCCCGACGAGCCGTCCGGGATGACCGCGTTCACGCGCGTGGTGCAGCATGCCGCCCGTCCCGCACCCCACGTCCAGCACGGCGCCCGCGGTCATCACCAGGCCGTCGTAGAACGCGTCGGCGGGATACAGCCCGGCGTCCCAGGGGTTCAGCAGGTCGTAGAGTTCGGCGGCGCCGGCGTCGGAGAGCACCGCAGCAGTCTCCGCGTACGGCGGGCGGCCGGCAACCGGATTTCCGCCCGCCCGCCGCACCGTCGCCCGTGGCTTCGGCCGCTCCCGGCGGGTGGAGACGGTCTCCTCGACGACCCTGCGGCAGTGCGTCGCAAGCGTGCCCGGCGCGTTGCAGCCTGCCCTCGTGCGGGGCGTCCCGTCGTCCAGCGCGCTCGGCGGGCGCAGCCCGCTCCATATTGGCTTGACAGCATGTCCGGCCAACCTTCATGCTCAATTCGACCGTACACAGTGTCCTACGAAAGAGTTCCCCGACATGACTCACCGCACCGCCCGATCGCACGACCACAATCTCGCGGGGTTCAGAACACACACAAGGAGCATGATGAGAAACGCACTACGCACCCTCGCCCTCGGAGCACTGGTGGCGGCGCCGCTGCTGGCCATGTCGGCGCCGGCGCACGCCCTCACCAACGTGACGTCGAGCGGCGGCCAGCTCTCCGTCAACTCGGCGAATGTCAGCGACGACATCTCCATCAGCGTCGAGAGCGGCTTCCTCGTGGTGAGGAACAACAGAGACACGCTGATCACCGCGGGCGTCTGCCAGCAGGTCGGCACCAACACGGTGCGGTGCCCCAGCGGGGGTGTCACCAACATCGTCGCCAACCTGCAGGGCGGCAACGACATCCTGAGCAACAACACCGCCCTGCCCTCGAGGGTCTTCATGGGGCCCGGAGTGGACACCTTCTTCGGCGGCCCGGGCAAGGACTTCGTTTCAGGCAACGACAACGACGACATACTGCACGGCAGGGGCGGCAACGACATCCTGGTCGGCAATGCCGGGTTCGACCAGGGCTTCGGCGGCGCGGACAACGACTTCTGCGACACCGAGACGCTGAACTCCTGCGAGGACTCCTGACCGGAAGCGCCACTCTGATGATCAGGGTGGCCCTTCTTCTTCGGATCAGGTCAGCCTCGTGGTGGTCCCCGGCCCCGGTCCGACTCGGCGTCAGGCGCCCCGGCTGCTTGCAGCCGGGGCGCCCGGCGTCCGGCACACGGCTCGCTCGGCCATGTCCACCAGGATGTCGATCGCCTCGTCGACCGTGCGGCTGCGACCGGTCACCAGCAGGTCGAGGCTCTCGAAGCTCGTCAGCACCCACAGCGCGTCGACCGCCTCGTCGACAGTGAGCCCCTCGCGCAGCTCGCCCTCCCGCTCGAGGTGCTCGGCCAGGCTTTGCATGCCGGCCCGCCGGTCGGTCTCCATGTGACGTACGGCGCCGCCGGCGGACTCGGGGTCCAGCCGGTCCATGGCATGGAGCACGCGGTAGACCGCCAGCTCGCCGCCCTTCATCCGGCTGGCCGCCCGGATGCCCTCACGCAGGTGGTCGCGCGCGTCGGTGGCGCCCACCGCCCTGCCGAGCTCGCCCAGACCGGTGCGCTCCCACAGATCGACCACGAACGCGTCGAACAGGCCCGACCGCGAGCCGAAGTCGGCGTAGATCGTCGACCTCGACACCTTGGCCAGCTCAGCCACCCGCCCCAGACCGGGCTGCTCGGTCGGCGCCTCGCGCAGGCACTGACCGACCGCGTCCAGGATCCGACGCCTCGTCTCCTCCGCGGCCTCAGCGCGGAGCACCTGCTGATACTTCCGGGGTGCCATGCGCCCATCATGGCATATTCATCCGACAAACAGTTTGCTCAATAGCTCCTATCGCGTGCGCATCTACGACGGCCGGGACGGGCGGCACGCCGGCCGCGGTCGGCGTCCATCCGGTCGGCACGTCGCCCGGCCGGGGCCGCGCCCGTGCGGCACGCAAGAGGAGGGGTGCCCACCGTGCGGTGGGCGCCCCTCCTGTCGAGGACGCGCCTACGGCCTACCTGTAGGTGACGTCGCTCTTGGTGACCTTGCAGTTGGCGTCGTTCCAGCCCTCACCGATGTAGCTGGGCTCGCTGCCCTTGCTGACGCCCTTGTACTTGCCGCAGACGGTGGCACCGCCGTCGACGACGAGGCGGGTGATGGTGGCGGTGTCGCCCCAGTTGCTGTTGATGCCGGCGACCATGTCGACGTCGGAGACCAGCACGTTGTCGATCCTCACGTGCCGCTGGTGCGAGCTGGAGCAGTTGCCGCACGCCCGGTACAGCTTGCCCGAACCCTTGAGGTAGAACCCGGAGATGCTCACCGTGCCGTTGCCGTTGTGCTGGAACGTCTTGTCGGAACCGGAGCGGGCGCCGCCGCCGATGACGTAGGAGGTGCCGCCGCCGGTGCCCTTGAAGGTGGCCGCGTCCTCACCGATGTCGTTCCACCACACGTTCCTCAGCGTGCAGGTGCCCTCGCAGTGCACGCCGTCACCGGCCGGGGAGCCGATGATGACGTTCTGCAGCGTGCCACCGTTGGCGATCTTGAACATCGGGTCCTGCGACTCGCTCTGACCGCCGTCACCGATGCAGCAGTAGGTCTTCATCCCGCCGTCGAAGGTGCCCGACACCGACACGGTGCCGGAGATCTTCACCGAACCCGCCGAGGACGGCCACTGACCGGTCGGCGTGCCCGTACCGGGGTTGCCCGTGGGGGTGACGGTCGGAGTGACGGTCGGAGTGGCGGTGGGGGTCGGGTTCGAGCCGCTGCCGGCGTAGGTCTCGAACTCGGCGATCCGCGGTGTGCCGGAGGCGCTGGTGATGTCGAGGGTGAGCTTCTTCAGCGAGGTCGAGGCGAAGGAGACGGTGCCCGGGTCGCCGCTGCCGCTGGCCAGGACGGAGCCCTTGTCGGCGTTGAGCAGGCGCCAGGAGCCGATGGAGCCGCCGCCGGAGGCCTGCTTGATGACGGCGCTGCTCACCGTGGTGGCGCTGCCCCACTTGACCGAGACGTAGCCGGTCGAGCCGCTGGGCGACCAGTAGGTGCTGGTGTTGCCGTCCTTGACGTTGCCGTAGCTGGTGCCACTGGCCTTGCTGGAGCCGTCGGCGCCGCCGCTCAGGCTCAGGTTGGTGTCGATTGCGGCAGCCGACGCGGGGAGCGTCATGGTGGCCACGAAACCGCCGACCAGGGTCGCGGCTGCCGCGATGGCAACGGTCAGGCGGGTCCGTTGCCGACGCCGTTTCATGTGGGTCATGGATGTTTCCACTGTTCCTCCATGCTTCCGCCGGGCGTATCGACGGCGGGGTTGGTGTGGGGGTGCACTCTCCTGGAGAGGGACTCGGAACACGCTTTTCCTCGAGGAGGGGCTTGGAAAACGCTTTCCTGGCGGGAACTTATTACCTTCTGTCCGCTCGAGTCAATAGGGCGAAGCGGTCAACAAAGATCGTTTAGGTGTGCGGCTTAGAGCTCCTAACGCAACGAGCCGAGACGACGCCAGCAGGTCAGTGCACAGCCGAGCGTGAGGAACGCCTCGTGGAATGTCGGCGCGGTTGCAGCCGCCCCTTCCCGGACCCGTACGGCGGTCGCCGGATACGCGGCAGCGCTCTGCACGAGCAGACTCCCGCCCGGGCGCGGATGCGCCGGGCGGGAGCCTGCTCGGGGGGTCAGGCGAGCAGGCGGACCGCCGACCAGTCGCCCTCAATGTTCCAGGTGCGGTCCTTGAACGGCCGGCCCTCCGGATTGACCAGGCTGCCGTTGGAGTAGACCGAGAGACTGCCGTCGACCTCAACCGCGATCAGGTCGCCGTAGCCGTCACGGTTGACGTCGCCGGCGGTGAAGTGCCGGACCTGCGACCAGTCGCTGCCGCCGATGCGCCAGGTCTCGGAGGCGAACGGGACGCGGCCGTCGTTGACCAGCGTGCCGTTGTTGTAGCCGAACAGCTCGCCATTGCCGTCCACGGCGACGATGTCGGCGTAGCCGTCGCGGTTGACGTCGGTCAGCGCGAGCTGCCGGACACCGCCCCAGTCGCCCAGCTTCCACGTCACGCCGGCGAACGGCGTGCTGTCCGGGTTGACGTTCTTGCCGTTGGCGTACACGTAGAGGGTGCCGTCGGCGTCCACGGACACGATGTCGGCGTACCTGTCGCCGGTCACGTCGCCCACGGCGAGCAGGCGGGCCTGCTGCCACGAGCCCCGGTACGTCCAGGTCGGTGTGAGATAGGGCTGGCCTGGCGGATTCACCAGCGAGCCGTTGCCGTAGACGACCAGCGAGCCGTCGTTGTTCGCGGCCACCAGATCGGCGTAGCCGTCGCCGCTGACGTCGCCGGCCGACAGGTGCTCGGCGCCCTTCCAGTCGCTCTCCTGCAGCCGCCAGGTCTCGGCCGAGTACGGCTGCCCGCCCGGATTGACCAGGCTGCCGTTGTTGTAGCCGAACAGCTTGCCGCCCGTGTCCACGCCCACGAGGTCGGCGTAGCCGTCGTCGTTGACCTGGTTGACGCGGTCCGGTGCGGGGCCGGTGGCGCCCCACAGGGTATTGGCGATCTTGACGGCGTCGTCGGCCTCCACGCCGTAACGGTAGCGGTACTGCGCGGCCGGTTGCTGCACGTTCGCGGCGACGTCCCCGATGGGGGCGGTGTTCCAGGAGCCGCCCGGATAGAAGCGCTGCATCCTGTCGAGGAACATGTTCGTTGCGGTGAGCGGGTCGGTGCGCTGGGCGAACGAGCCCCAGCTGGTGCGCTGCTGGTAGAGCCCGACGGAGTCGGCGTCGCCGCCGTCGAGGTTGGAGATGCTGCTCTCCACGATGACGGTGGCGATGGCGATCGCGCCGGCGCGCTGATTGAAGCCGCGCCCTTTGACCGCGTCGATGACCGCCCGGGCGCAGGAGGTGTTGTAGGCGTTCAGGTGGCCCCGCATCTTGTCGGTCAGCTGCGGGTTCAGCGTGGCGGCCAGCGTGCCGTCCTGAGCTGACGGGCCGCCCTTTTGACACGGCAACGCGGTCCACTGGACGCCGACCCGCCACGGCTGGACCTCGTGGGGGTCCAGGGGCGGCGCTGCGGCGGCGGAGGCGGGAGCCAGGCCCCCGGACAGGGCGCAGGCGGTGGTGATCGTCGCGGTCAGGATCTTCAGGGCATGGGTGGGCATGGCGGGCATTCCTTCTGAGCGAAGCCGGGTGGAGGGGATCAGGCGAGGAGACGGAGGCCGGCCCAGTCGCCCTCGACACGCCAGCCGCGGTCCTTGAAGGGCTGGCCGCCGGGGTTGACCAGGCTGCCGTTCTGGTAGCCGGCCAGGCTGCCGTCGGCCTCGACGGCGATCAGGTCGCCGTAGCCGTCACGGTTGACGTCGCCGGCGGTGAAGTGCCGGACCTGCGACCAGTCGCTGCCGCCGATGCGCCAGGTCTCGGAGGCGAACGGGACGCGGCCGTCGTTGACCAGCGTGCCGTTGTTGTAGCCGAACAGCTCGCCATTGCCGTCCACGGCGACGATGTCGGCGTAGCCGTCGCGGTTGACGTCCGTGAGCGCCAGGTTCTTGACCCCGCCCCAGTCGCCCAGCGTCCAGGTGGCGCCGGCGAACGGCGTGCCGCCGGGATTGACGTTCTGGCCGTTTACGTAAACGCTCAGGGTGCCGTTCTTGCCGACGAAGACGATGTCGGCGAAACCGTCACCGGTCACG
Organism: Planomonospora parontospora; assembly: GCA_014647935.1. Lineage (GTDB taxonomy): Bacteria > Actinomycetota > Actinomycetes > Streptosporangiales > Streptosporangiaceae > Planomonospora > Planomonospora parontospora. Next base: position 23,485 of record BMQD01000027.1, on the reverse strand, counting down.
TCTCCCACGGCGAGGTGCCGGGCTTCCTGCCAGGAGCCCTTATAACTCCATGTCGCCCCCAGATAGGGCTCGCCATGGGGATGGACGAGGGATCCGTTGTTGTAAATGACGAGCGAGCCGTCGTTGTTCGCGGTCACCAGGTCGGAATAACCGTCACCGTTGATGTCGCCGGTCGCGATGTGCTTCGACTGCGTCCAGTCGCTCTCCTGCAGCCGCCAGGTCTCGGCCGAGTACGGCTGGCCGCCGGGGTTGATCAGGCTGCCGTTGTTGTAGCCGAACAGCTTGCCGCCCGCGTCCACGCCCACGAGGTCGGCGTAGCCGTCGTCGTTGACCTGGTTGACGCGGTCCGGCGCGACGTCCTCACGGATGTTGTGATAGCGCCTGGGGGTGTAGAGGCCAGCGGTCGCGGCCGGCCAGGTTCGCTCGACGGTGCCCACGGAGCCCGCCTGCTCACGGACGAGCGGCTTGGTGCGGGCGGCGTCCGACCACCGGACGAAGATCGCCATGTGGTCGTCGTAGCGGTTCAGGATGTCGCCCGGCCGCAGGTCCGAGCGGGGGATCTCGTTCGAGACCAGGTGGATGTCGCGGGTCGTGTACGAGCGGCTCAGCCCCCATGCCATGGAGACGTAGCCGGAACAGTCGGTGCGGTAGTCGCCGTACCGGTTCTCGTGGCAGGCCGTCTGGCTGTATGGGATGCCGACATCGAGCCAGCTCTGGGCGCGTATCAGGACCTGGTTGCGCGTCATCGGCTGGTCGGCACCGTACTGGCCGCAGCCGGACGCGAGGCCGACGACGGCGGTCGCCGACGCGGCGGGCAGCGCGGGGGCGGAGGCCAGGGCGAAGAAGGCCGCCAGCCCGAAGGCGGCGATGCGGGCCGGCTTACGGCGCGAAGTGGGGGACTCGGTGTTCCGCGAAATGTGGTTGCTCATGGCGAGAAGCTTTGGCGAGGACGCTTCAGTTTCTCTTCAGCGCGACTGGGATCAGGTTTTCAGTGGCCTTATGGCGCAGTGGGCGCGACGATTGAGCTGACCGCGCGGTCAAGGGACCTCCGATGCCGTGACAGGGGAGCATATGGAATTCAGGTTGCTGGGGCCGCTCGAGCTGTGGGCCGAAGGCAGACAGGTGCCGCTCGGCGGAGGGAAACCCCGCACCCTTCTCGCGGCGCTGCTGGTCGATCCGAACCGTGTGGTGCCACTGGAGCGGTTGATCGATGCCATTTGGGCGGAAAGCCCCCCAGATAGCGCTAAATCGATCATTCAAACGTACGTGTCGGGCTTACGCCGGGCCACCCGGCACGTGCAGGAAGACCTCATCGTCTCGCGTCCCCCCGGTTATCTGATCCGGATTCCCGAGGGCGCGCTCGACCGCGACGGCTTCGAGCGGCTCGCCGCGGAGGGTGACGCCGCGGCGGTGGACGGACGGCACCACGACGCGGTGAAGGCCTACCGGCAGGCACTCGAACTGTGGCGGGGGCCGGCGCTCGGCGGGCTAGGCGACTCCCTGCTGCGTTCGGAGGCGGCCCGGCTCGACGAGCTGCGCATCGCCGTCACCGAGCGGCGCATCGCCTCGGAGCTGGCGCTGGGCCGGCACGAGCGCCTGGTCGCGGAGCTGACCGCGCTGGCGGCCCGTCATCCCACGCGCGAGCGCTTCCGGCGGGACCTCATGGTCGTGCTCTACCGGCTGGGCCGCCAGGCCGACGCGCTGCGGGTCTACCGCGAGGGCAGGGACGTGCTGATCGCCGAGCTGGGCATCGAGCCGGGCGCCGAGTTACAGGCGGTCCACCAGCTCATCCTGGAGGCGGACGACGAGAGCCTGGGCAGGACGTGGGAGCCGTCGCGTCCCGCCCAGGGTCCGCACGCGGTGGAGCCGGCCGGGGAACGAATCCCGCCCGCGCAGTTGCCGGCCGCGCCATCCGACTTCACCGGCCGCGAGCAGGAGATCGCGGCGGTGAGCGACGTGCTGGCGGCCGGGTCGCTGTGCGTGATCTCGGGACCGGGAGGCAGCGGGAAATCCGCGCTGGCCACGCATCTCGCCAGGGTGCTGGGCGGAGGCTACCCCGACGGGCAGGTCTACGCCGAGCTGACCGGCACCTCCGAGGCCCCGGTCACCCCCATGGAGGTGCTGGGGCGGGTCCTGCGCCAGCTGGGAGCCGTGCCCCCCGACACCCTGGAGGCCCGCACGACGCAGTACCGCAGTCTCCTGTCAGGGCGCCGGATGCTGATCCTGCTGGACGACGCCCAGGCCGAGCAGCAGGTCCGCCCGCTGCTGCCGGGCAGCACCGGCTGCGGCGTCATCGTCACCTCCCGCAGCCGGCTGCCGGGCCTGGAGGGGATGGCGCTGGTCGAACTGGACGTCCTCACGGCCGACGAGTCGCTGCGGCTGCTCGGCCGGATCGTGGGCGAGGACCGGATCAAGGCCGACCCGCGGTCGGCAGCGGGGATCGTCCGGCACTGCGGACAACTGCCGCTGGCCCTGCGCATCGCCGGCGCCCGGCTGGCGACCAGGCGCACCTGGTCGGTCGCCCTGCTGGCCGAACGCCTGCGCGACGAGCGCCGCAGACTGGACGAGCTGGCAGTGGGCGACCGCGCGGTCCGCGCCAGCATCGAGCTGAGCTACCGGCTGCTGGACGCCCCGGGCAAGCGGGCGCTGCGCCTGCTCGGGCTGCTGGGCCTGCCGTCGTTCCCCGCCTGGGTGGCGGCGGCGCTGCTGGACGTGGGTGGCGAGGAAGGCGAGCTGGTCCTGGAACGGCTGGTGGACGCCCAGCTCGTCGAGGTGCAGGCGGTCGATGGTGCCGCCGGCATCCGCTACCGCCTGCACGACCTGATCCGCCTGTTCGCCAGGGAGCGCGCCGAGATCGAGGAGACCCCCGAGGCACGCGCGGCCGCAGTGATCGCGGTCCTCGGCCGGTGGCTGTGGCTGCTGCGCGAGATCGGCTCCCTGGCCCATCCGGGCGCCGTCGCGCTGGACGCCGGCCACTCCCTGGCCCGCCCGGCCGACCCGGACGTCGCACGGGCGGTGCTGGCCGCACCCCAGGAGTGGTTCGACCTGGAGCAGCAGTCGCTCGTGCAGGGCGTGGAGCTGGCCTCCTCGATGGACCTGGACGAGATCGCGCTCCAGCTCGCCTCCGCGCTCTACGCCTCGATCTTCATCTCGGCCAACGTCTTCGACGTGTGGACCCGTACGCACACCGCCGCGCTCGACGTCAACCAGCGCAAGGGGAACGCCCACGGCGCGGCGACGCTGCTGACCGAGCTGGGCCAGCTCCGCTACGAGCAGGACCGCTTCGCCGAGGCGCGCGCGTACTTCGCGCAGGCGTTGTCGATGTTCCGCATCGCCCGGCACGAGCGCGGCGAGGCGGCGGCGCTGGCCGGGCTCGGGCTGGCCTGCCGCGAGCAGGGCTATCTGCCCGAGGCGCTGCACTTCCTCGGCGCGGCGCAGGAGCTCTGGCGGCGGCTCGGCGACGAGGGGACGCTGGCGCACGTCAAACGGGTGGCGGGCTCGGTGCACCTGGAAAAGGGCGACTACCGCGCGAGCTGGCAAGAGCTCACCGACGCGCTCTGGCTGTACCGGAAGGTCGGCAGCCGGCGGGGCGAGGGGATGACGCAGCGGACCATCGCGCTCTACCACCAGGCCAGGGGTGAGCTGGACAACGCCGGCAGCGCCTGCGACCAGGCCCTGGCGATCTTCCGCGAGCACGGTGACCGGCTGATGGAGGCGTACGCCCTGCGTACGCGCGGCAAGACATCGATGCGCGAGGGCCGGCCCGCCGAAGCGCGGCCGCAGTTGCAGGAGAGCCTGGCCATCTGCCAGGAGCTGGACGACCGCTTCGGCATCGCCGTCGCCGTGCGCACGGTGGGGCAGCTCGATCTGACGGAGGGACGGCTGCACGACGCACGGAAGCGGCTGGCGGAGGCGCGGGAGTTGTTCGGGGCGCTGGGCCTGCCCCTGTGGCAGGCCCGGGTCGGCAAGGACGAGGCGCTGGTCCTGGAGGCGCTCCACGAGGAGGAGCGGGCCCGGGCCGTGCTCGCCGAAGCCGTGGAGACCTTCCGCACCCATGGCGCGCGCGAGTACGACGAGCTGGCATTTCAGCCGGGTCGCAGCGATCCTGAAGCGGCGCCCTGAATGCTGTCGAGAAGCTGTGCCGCCCGTCAGGTGCGGCATGGCGACGCGATGGGATTCACGAAAGCTGGAACATGTCAGAGATCATCCTCATGTCGGATCCGCGCATCACCGGGGTGCCCGTGCGGGAGTGCGGCGAGCCCCTGGTGGACCTGCGCGCCCTGAAGGTCCTGCAGCTGGACGAGCGGCTCGCGGACGCCGAGGGCGCCTACGCGCACCTGCGGCGCAGCGTCGTCGACCGGCTCGTGGCGGCCCAGAGCCTGCTGCCCCGAGGACTGCGGCTGCTGATCGTCGAGGGCTACCGCCCGCTGGAGGTGCAGCGCCGCTATTTCGAGGAGTACCTGGAGACGATGCGGACGGCCCATCCCGGCTGGGCGGAGGATCGGCTGCGGCGGCAGGCCAGCCGCTACATCGCCCCACCCGAGACGGCCCCGCACGTGGCCGGCGCCGCGGTGGACCTGACCCTGATGACCGACTCGGGCACGGAACTGCCCATGGGCACGGAGATCAACGCGGACCCGGAGGAGTGCGACGACGCCTGCTACACCGGCTCTCCCGCCATCGGCTCGGAGCCCGCGCGGGACCGGGCCATTCTGGCCAGCGCGCTCACCGCCGTGGACCTGGTCAACTATCCCACGGAGTGGTGGCACTGGTCGTACGGCGACCGCTACTGGGCCTTCGCTCGCCGCGCACCCGCGGCCCACTACGGCCCGGCCCGCCTCGCCCGCCGGCCGACCTGACTGCTCGTTTGAGCTTCCCCTCGTAGCGTGGAGACCGAACCACTAGTCGTGCTCGATGTGGTTGAGAAAGAAGTCCCGGACGTCCTCGGCGAGCAGTTCCGGCACCTCCATCGCGGCGAAGTGGCCGCCGCGGTCGAACTCCGACCAGTGCCTGATGTCGTACAGCCGCTCGGCCAGCGGCCGTACCGACTGCGTGATGTCGTGCGCGAACACCGCCACGCCGATCGGCACCGGGCAAGGCGCCGCCCCCCGCGAGGTCTCTCGGGACAGCCGCGCCGAGGAGGCCGCGGTGCCGGTCAGCCAGTACAGCGAGATGCCGGTGAGCATCCGCTCGTCGCTGATCGGTGAACGCGGGTCCGTCCACTGCGCGAAGCGCTCGGCGATCCAGGCCAGCTGGCCGACCGGAGAGTCGGTCAGCGCGTAGCCGATGGTCTGCGGGGTCGTGGCCTGCAGTGCCTGGTACGGTGGGCGGTTCGCCATCAGCTGCCGGATCTTGTCCAGCCGGGCCCGGTCCGTTTCGGACAGTTCGATGCCGGCGTCCGGGACCGGCCGGGTCGGCAGGTAGTTGACGTGCACCCCGACGACCCGCTCGGGCGCCGCCGCGCCGAGCGCCAACGAGATGCCCGAACCGAAATCGCCGCCCTGCGCGCCGTAGCGCTCGTATCCGAGGCGGCGCATCAGCTCGGCCCAGGCCCTCGCGACCCGGACGACGTCCCAGCCGCGCTCGCGGGTCGACCCGGAGAAGCCGAAGCCCGGGATGGACGGGATCACCAGGTGGAAGACACGCGACAACGGCTCGATCACGTCGAGGAACTCCAGGAACGAACCGGGCCAGCCGTGGGTGAGGATCAGCGCGAGCGCGTCCGGTTTCGAGGACCGGACGTGGACGAAGTGGATGTTCTGGCCGTCGATCTCGGTGGTGAAGTGCGGAAGCCCGTTGAGCTCGGCCTCCTGCGCACGCCAGTCGTAGCGGGTGCGCCAGTGTTCGGCCAGTTCCCTGAGCCGTGCCAGCGGGAAGCCGTAGTCCCACCCGGCACCGGCGACCTCGTCGGGCCAGCGGGTGCGGGAGAGCCGGTCGGCCAGGTCGTCGAGGTCGGCCTGGGGGACGTCGATGCGGAACGGCTTGATCATGGTGTTTACTCCGGGGGATTCGTTCGGCGCCCGCATGTCCGGGCGGGTCGGCGTCGGGGTCGACGAGGTCGGTGGCGGCGTCGCCCGTCCGCCCGCTCGCCGCGCAGGCACGCCGAGCGGGCGGACGGACCGGTGATTCCGGTGCGGTCGGCGATCAGGGCGTCCGTGGACATGCCCCTCCCTTTTCGTTGGCATGTCCAACGTTGGCTACACCAATTGTATATGCATTCGTTGGCCCAGCCAACGATGTAGGGTGGCTGGCGTGGAGGAGACACCCGCACGCCTGGCCGGCAGACCGAGCTGGCTGCTCACCCAGCTCGCGGTGCACGCCCACCGGCTGGCTTCGGACGGCTTCGGCGAGGTGGGCGCGCGCGGATACCACTACCGGATCCTGGCCGCGCTGGCCGAGTTCGGGGTGGCGAGTCAGGCCGAGCTCGGCCGCCGGTGCAACATGGACCGCAGCGACGTGGTGGCGGCGGTCAACGAACTGGCCGGGCGGGGTTTCGTCGAACGGACGCCGGACCCGGACGACCGGAGGCGCAACCTGGTGACCCTCACCCCGGCGGGTGAGGGACAGCTGCGGCGCATGGACCGGGCGCTCGACAAGGTGCAGGAGGACCTGCTCGAGCCGCTTCCCGCCGAGGAGAGGCGGACCTTGGCCGACCTGCTCACCCGGCTGCTCGCGCACCACCGGCGGGGATGAGCACCGGCCGCCGGCGGCGCGCGTGCGTCCGCCCGGCCTCCGTGACGCCTCCGCGAGCGCCCGCGCTCACCTGTCCGGGCCCAGGATGAGCCCGCTGGTGGGCACGCCCGTGCCCGCGGTGACGATCACGTCGCCGGGCGCGGCGGGCTGGTTGACCGAGGTGCCGCGGACCAGGCGCACGGCCTCGGCGATGCCGTTCATGCCGTGCAGGTAGGCTTCGCCGAGCTGGCCGCCGTGGGTGTTGCAGGGCAGCCGCCCGCCGAGCTCCAGATGCCCGTCGGCGATGAAGTGCCTGGCCTCTCCCCTGGCGCAGAAGCCGAGCTCCTCCAGCTGCGGGAGCACCAGCGGGGTGAAGTGGTCGTACAGGACCGCCGCGCCGACGTCGTCCGGGCCCAGGCCGCTCTGCGCGTACAGCTCCCGGCCGACCAGTCCCAGCTCCGGGATGCCGGTGATCGACGGCCGGTAGTAGCTGGTCATCATGTGCTGGTCCACGCCGGAGCCCTGCGCCGCCGCGCGGACGACCGCGGGCGGGTGCGGCAGGTCGCGGGCCCGCTCGGCCGAGACGACGACCAGGGCCTGGCCGCCGTCGCTCTCCTGGCAGCAGTCCAGCAGGCGCAGCGGCTCGGCGATCCAGCGGGAGGCCTGGTGGTCGGCGAGGGTGATCGGCCGCCCGTGGAACCAGGCGGCCGGGTTGACCGCCGCGTGCTTCCTGTCCACCACGGCGACCCGGCCGAAGTCCTCGCTGGTGGCGCCGTACTCGTGCATGTAGCGGCGGGCGAACATCGCGACCCACTGGGCGGGCGTGGACAGGCCGAAGGGGGTGATCCAGGAGTAGGCCGCGCCGTCGGCGCCGGTGTCCGCCGGCCGGTCCGCCTGGCCGAGGCCGTAGCGCACGCCGGAGCGCTCGTTGAAGGCGCGGTAGCAGACGACGACGTCGGCGACACCGGCGGCGACGGCCAGCGCGGCCTGCTGGACGGTGCCGCAGGCGGCCCCGCCGCCGTAACCGACCCGGGAGAAGAACCGCAGCTCGCCGATGCCGGTGCTGCGGGCGACGTGGATCTCGGAGTTGGTGTCGGCGGTGAACGTCACCAGCCCGTCGACGTCGGACGGTTCCAGCCCGGCGTCGGCGACGGCGGCCAGCACCGCCTCGCAGGCCAGCCGGAGCTCGCTGCGCCCGGAGTCCTTGGAGAACTCGGTGGCGCCGATGCCGGCGATCGCGGCGGCGCCGGAGAGCGGTCCGGGACGGTCGCGCCGGGTCATGCGGCGCCGTCCTTCCCCGGTCGACGTCCCCCGCCGTACAGCCCGCCCTCCGGGCGACCGGCGTCCCCCGGAGGACCTGTGTTCTCCGGAGGACCGCCCTCCCGGCCGGCGGGACCGGCTCCGGAGCGGCCGCCGCGCGGGAGCCGTACGACGACGGTGCCCGTCACGTGGGCGCCCAGGCCGTTGGCGCCGCGGACGGCCACCTCGACCCGGCCGTCCCCGTCGTCCTTGGCCGTGACGGCGCCGGTCAGCACCATGGTGTCGCCCGGGTGGTTGGGCGCGCCGAGCCGGATCCTGATGGCCGTGACGACGGCGGCGGGCCCCGCCCACGCGGTGACGAACCGTTCGACCAGGCCGTTGGTGGTCAGGATGTTCATGAAGACGTCCTTCGAGCCCCGGGCGACCGCCAGCTCGGGATCGTGGTGCACGTCCTGGTAGTCGCGGGTGGCGATCGCGGTCGCGACGATCATGGTCCTGGTCAGCGGGATCACCAGCTCCTCCAGCGTGTCGCCCACCGCGACCTCGTCGTACGTCCTGGAGCGCGGCGGGGTCACGACGCCGCCCTCCCGTCCGCCAGCGCATCGCCGAGCCGGGCCAGTACGGCGCTCGCCCCGCCCAGGGTGCCGGCTATCTGTCGTCCCCACAGGAAGTGGCGGTGCACCGGGTAGTCGACGTCGACGCCGATCCCACCGTGCACGTGCTGGACCCGGTGGACCACGTTCAGCCCGGCCTCCGCGGCCCACCACTCCGCGACCGCGACCGGCACGGCCGCCGCCTCGGGCTCCTCCCCGATCGCGCAGACGGCCCGCCAGAGGCAGACCCGCATGGCGTCGAGCTCGATGTAGCAGTCGGCGAGCTGGTGCTGGACCGCCTGGAACGTGGCCAGCGGGCGGCCGAACTGCTCCCGCGCGGCGAGGTGGCCGGCGGCCAGCCGCAACGCGCCCTCGGCGACGCCCAGCTGGAGGGCGGCCAGGGCGACCGAAGCGAGCTCGACGGTGCGCTCGACGGCCCCCGCACCGGGGAGGCCGACCGCCTGCGCGGCCGCCCCGGTCAGCACCAGGTTGCCGGCGAGGTCCCGGCTCGTGGTCTCGACCCGCTCCCAGGCGACGCCATCGGCCCTGCCGGACCCGCCGGTACGGTCGGCACCGTCCGCCCGGTCGGCCCGGTCGGCCCGGTCGGCCCGGTCGGCTTCGGGGCCTTCGGCGGCGCGGTCGGCGCGGTCGGCGCGGTCGGCGCGGTCGGCGCGGTCGGCGCGGTCGGCGCGGTCGGCGCGGTCGGCGCGGTCGGCGCGGTCGGCGTGGCCGGTCCGGTCGGCGTGGCCGGCGTGGCCGGTCCGGTCGGCGTGGCCGGTCCGGTCGGTTCCGGTGGCGACCAGGAACAGGCCGGTCCCGGTCTCGGCGGTCGCGGAGACGAGCACGTGGGCGGCCCCGGAGGGCGAGGGCACGACCGCCTTCACACCCGTCAGCCGCCAGCCGCCGTCCGCGCTCCCGTCCGGCCGGGCCGTGCACTCCGGCGCGCGCGGGTCGTGCGGGCCGAACTCCTCCAGCGCCACGGTGAGCCGCGCCGACCCGTCCGCGATCCCCGGCAGCAGGTCGCGGCGCTGCTCCGCCGTACCGTGCGCGGCGACCGCGAGCGCACCGACGAGCGCCGGCCAGACCGGTACGGGGGCCACCCGGCGGCCCTGCTCCTCCAGCAGGACGCAGAGCGCGGCCGGTCCCAGCCCGGCGCCGCCGTACTCCTCGGGCAGGGCGACGCCGAGCAGGCCGGTCTTGGCCAGCTCGGTCCAGAGGTCCTCGTCGATCCGGTCCGGGGAGCCCTCGACGGCGCGGACCCGTTCGGTGGCGGCGCGGTCGGTGAAGACCTCCCGCGCCAGGTCGCGGACCGCCTCCAGTTCCTCGCCGAGGGTGAAGTCCATCAGTGCTCCTCCTGTCCGGCCGGCCGGAACACCGGGAGCGACAGATCGGGGTCGGGGTCGATCCAGTCGAGGACGACGGGCATGCCGATCTCGACGGCCTCGGGGGCGAGGCCGGTCAGGCCGGTGACGAGCCGGATGCCTTCGGCGAGTTCGACGAGGGCGACGACCAGCGGGAACTCGAAGGCGGGGTGGCGCGGGTGGTGGTTGACCACGTAGCTGTACACGTGTCCGCGGCCGGAGGCCTCGGCGGTGTCCCAGTCGAAGGAGCCGCACCGCGGGCAGCAGGGGCCGGGCGGGTGCCGGAGGGCCTTGCACCCGGTACAGCGCTGGATCACCAGCCGGTGCCCGCGGGCGGCCTCGAACCAGAACGCGTTGTCCCGGTTGAGCGCGGGCCGGGGCCGCAGCGCTCCGGGTCCCCCGTCCCGGCGGGCCTCGGCTCCGGGTTCCCCCGCGGAAGCCTCGGCGGGTTCCTTCCCGCCCTGCCCGGGCTGTTCCCGGGGCCCTTCCCCGTCCGGGCCTCCGCCGGGTCTCCTCGCGGGGTCGAACCACAGGATGCGCCAGCGCTGGACGGCCACGACCTCGCCGCCGCCGTCGCGGTAGGTCTTCAGCGTGGTCACGAAGCGCCCCGCACCCAGGGCGGTGGTCTTCTCCGGGGAGATCGACTCGACGACCTCCTCGACGCCGACGCGGTCCCCGGGGACGAGCTCCCGGTGGAACTCGAACTCCGAGTCGGTCGCCACCACCGAGGTGTATCCGCCCTCCTCCAGCAGGGTGAGCAGCTCACCGTAGGCGCCTGTCCGCTGCGACCTCCTGGCGGCGTACCCCGGCATCGTCCAGGCCTGGACCATGGAGGCGGGGGCGACGACGCCGGGCCTGCCCGCGGCGCGGGCCGCCGCCTCGTCGAGGTGGACCGGGTTGCCGTCCTCCATCGCCTCGACCCAGTGCCGGATCATCGGCAGGTTGACCGGGTCCGGACCGAGCCGGAGCGGGGACAGCTCCCGTCCGGTGAACGCCTGCAGCCGCTCCTTGTAGTCGTCCGCGCGGCCCCCCGGCGACGCGTGGCCGTCCGCGCGGCCCCCCGGCGTCTCGGGGCCCGGTCCCGCGGACGCCGCCGGACCGCCGATCCGCCCGCTCATGCGGCGCGTCCCCGCCGGGGCAGGCCCAGCCCCTGGGTCGCGACCATGTCCCTGAGGACCTCGTTGACACCGCCGCCGAAGGTGTTGACGATGCCCTGCCTGGACAGCTGCTCGATCTGCCCGGCGAGCACCGCGCCGGGCGACTCCGGGCGGATCCGGCCGGCCGCGCCGAGGATCCCGGTCAGCGTCCGCTGCACGTCGATGTGGGTCTCGGTGCCGTAGACCTTGGCCGCGCCCGCGTCCGCGCCGGAGAGCACGCCCCGCTCGACCGCTCCGGCCATCTTCCAGTTCAGCAGGCGCATCGCCTCCAGCCGGGCGTGGGCGCGGGCGAGGTCGCGCCGTACCCAGGGCAGGTCGAGCGCACCGTTCTCCCCCGCCCAGGCGAGGACGTCCTCCCAGAGCCGGATCATCCGCCCGCCGAGCGCCGCCAGACCGATCCGCTCGTGGTTGAGCTGGGTGGTGATCAGGCCCCAGCCGCCGTCGACCTCGCCGACGACCGCGCTCGCGGGCACCCGCACGCCGCTGTAGTAGGTGGCGGTCACGGTCATCCCGCCGACCGTCCGGATGGGGCTCCAGGAGAAGCCGGGAGCGCTGGTGGGAACGATCAGGATCGAGATGCCCCGGTGCTTCGGGGCGCCGGGGTCGGTACGGCAGGCCAGCCAGATGTGGTCGGCGGTGTTCGCGCCGCTGGTGAAGACCTTGGCCCCGTCGACGACGAACTCGTCGCCGTCGCGGACCGCGCGGGTCGTCAGCGACGCCAGGTCGGTTCCGGCGCCGGGCTCGGTGTAGCCGATGGCGAAGACGACGTCGCCGGAGAGGATGCCGGGCAGGAAGCGCCGGCGCTGCTCCTCGGAGCCGTGGCGCATCAGCGTGGGGCCGACCGTGTTGACGGTGACGAACGGGAACGGGATCCCGGCCCGCTGGACCTCGTCGAAGAAGACGTACTGGTCCTCGGCCGACCGGCCCTGCCCGCCGTACTCGACCGGCCAGCCGAGGCCGAGCCAGCCGTCGGCGCCGAGCCGGCGGACCACCTCGCGGAAGCGGTCCCCGCCCACGCCCTCCTCGCCCGCGCGGCGGCGCTCGTCCTCCGGCAGCAGGTCCGCGAAGTAGCTCCGCAGCTCCGTGCGGAGCCGCCGTTGCGCGGCGGTCTCCCGCAGGTCCATGTCCGCTCTCCTTCCCGAGAAGTCGCCCGCCGCCGTTTTCAGGGGGCGGTGGCCCGCGTGCCCGCGCCGCCCGCGGCGGGGCCGCGCGGGGCCGGTGGATCGTCGAGCACGCAGCGGGTGCCGCCGTAGATCGCCGCCATGCACTTGTTGCAGTGCACGCACGAGGATTCGGTTCCCGCGTCGGCCCGGATCCGCTCGACCAGGTCCGGTTCGCGCAGCAGCGCCCGGGCCATGGCGACGAACTGGAACCCCTCCCGCATCGCCCGGTCCATGGTCCGCCGGTTCGTGATCCCGCCGACCAGGACCAGCGGCAGGTCCACCGCCGCGCGGATCCGCCGCGCGTCCTCGAGCAGGTAGGCGTCCCGGTAGGGGTAGTCGCGCAGGAGCAGCCCGCCGAACAGCCGGACGCCGAGCCGCAGCGGCGGGCGCATGGCCGCGGCGAACTCCTTCAGCGGCGCCTCGCCCCGGAACACGTACATGGGGTTGAGCAGCGAGCTGCCGGCGGTGAGTTCGAGGGCGTCCAGGGAGCCGTCCCGCTCCAGCAGGCGGGCGACCTCGGCCGCCTCGTCGATCCGGAGGCCGCCGCGCACCCCGTCGTCCATGTTCAGCTTCGCCAGGACCGCCATCCGGCCGCCGGTCGCGTCGCGGACCGCGCGGGCGGTCTCCAGGCAGAGGCGGGCCCGGCCCGCCAGGTCGCCGCCGTAGGAGTCGGTGCGGCGGTTGAGCCGCGGGCTCAGGAAGGAACTGGCCAGGTAGTTGTGCCCGAGGTGGATCTCGACGGCGTCGAATCCCGCCTCGGCGGCCATCGCCGCCGCACCGGCGTGGGCGCGCACGATCCGGGTGAGGTCGTCGCGGGTCGCCGCCCTGGTGAAGGTCGCGGTGGCGGCGTGGAAGCGCCTGCTCGGCGCGAGGGCGGGCGCGCGGTTGGAGCGGGGGTCGGCGACCGGTCCGGCGTGGCCGATCTGCGCGGATACCGCCGCCCCCTCGGCGTGCACGGCCTCGGTCAGCCTGCGCAGGCCGGGCAGCGCCTCGGGGCGCCACACGATCTGCCGCCGGTCCGTCCGGCCCTCGGGAGCGACCGCGCAGTAGGCGACCGTGGTCATCCCGACGCCGCCGGCCGCGTGCCGGACGTGGAACGCGATGAGCTCGTCGGTGACCAGGCCCTTCCTGGTGAGCCCTTCGTAGGTGGCCGCCTTGATGACGCGGTTGCGCAGGGCCACCGGCCCGAGCCTCGCCGGGGCGAGCACGTCCGGGACGTCACCGCCGGGGGGTGCTGTGCCGGTCAAGGGGTCCTCCGTCCGCGCACCCGGTCGGGCGGCGCCGTCGACGTTAACCGGCAGGACCGCCCGGCTCCCGGACCGGTCCCGCTGACCGGGAGCGCCGCCGGTACAGGGATCCGCCGGAGACGGTCGTCAGCCGAAGTTGGCCTGCCCACCGTCGAGCGGGACGGTGGCGCCGGTGAGGTAGCGCATGCCGGGGCCGACGAGCGCCACCACCGCCCGCCCGATGTCCTCCTCGCAGTCCCCGACGTAGCCGAGCGGGATCGTCCTGCGGAACTCCTCCGCCTCCGCGGGGTTGGCCTCCATCCACCACCGCAGTCCCGGGGAGAGCGCGTGCGGGGCGATGGAGTTGGCGCGGATGCCGTCGGCGCCCCACTCCGCCGCGGCCGTCCGGGTCAGCGACCGGATGGCCTGCTTGGCGGCGGCGTAGGCGCCGTAGGTGCTCGGGTCCCAGCGGACCATGGCCGAGCTGACCAGGTTGACGATGCTGCCGCCGCCCCGCCGTTTCAGGTGCGGGTGGCAGGCCCGCATGAAGGCGAAGGCGGCGAAGGGACCGCTGCGGAAGCCCCGCTGGAAGTCGTCGTCGCCCATCGCGAGCAGCGGGCCGAACGCACCCGAGTAGGCGTTGTTGACCAGGATGTCGATCCCGCCGAACCGCGCCGCCACCCGCGCCACGACGTCCGGGACGGCATCGGTGTCGCTCACGTCGCACGGGAACGGCTCCGCCTCCGCCCCGCGTTCGCGGATCAGCCCGCAGGTCTTCTCCAGCTTGGCCGGGGTCCGGCCGAGCACCGCGACGGACGCGCCCTCCGAGGCGAGGGCGAGCGCGATGCCCCGCCCCACCCCCTGCCCGGCTCCGGTCACGATCGCGGTCTTCCCGTCGAGGCTTCCCACCCGGTCTCCCATCTCGCTGCAGCCGCCGCCGACCCGCAATGGTGGGGCGGCGGCACTCCCCCGGTGGTGGGAGGTCCCGCTCACCGGGAGCCCCCTCCCGGCGCACGGCGGACGGCGCCGCGCGGCGGTCCCGGTGACCGGGACTCCTCGTCCCGCACCGCCGCCGGCGGTCACAATGGGCGGCCGGAAGCGCGTACCGGGCCGCGCGCACGACCCCGTACCGGGCCACGGACACGACCCCGTACCGGTCGGCGCCCATGACCGAGTTCCGGGCGGGGCCTTCCCGGTCCGGCGGGAGGAAGGGGAGACGGTGACCGTACCTGCGGACCCGAGAGCCGCCGCGGTGGAGATCATGGCGCGGCTGACCGGCCCCGGCGGCGAGTTCGAGCTGGTCGAGGAGGAGGTGCTCGGCTCGCGGATGCGGGTGTTCGCCCACCGGCACGGGAACCTCGGCGAGGTGCTCGCCGCGTCGGCCCGGTTCGGCGACCGCGACTACGTGGTGACCGAGCACGAGCGGCTGAGCTTCGCCGCGCACGCCGTACGGGCCGCGTCGCTGGCGCGGGCGCTCCGCCAGGAGTACGGCGTGCGCGCGGGCGACCGCGTCGCGATCGTCGCGGCCAACTCCCCCGCCTGGATCGTCGCGTTCTGGGCCACGGTCGCGCTGGGCGCCGTCGCCGTGGGCTGCAACGCCTGGTGGACGCGGCGCGAGATCGCGTACGCGCTGGAGCACGCCGGGCCGAAGGTGGTCGTCGCGGACGCCGGGCGGGCGGCGGCGGTCGGGGACGGCCTGCGGGACATCGTCGGGGGCGGCGGCAACGGCGCCCGGGGCGGTCCGGCCGTCCTGAGCATCGAGGAGGACGTCCCCCGCCTGGCCGCCCTGTTCCCGGACGCGGTCCCGCCGGAGTGCGGCGCCGCCGAGGACGATCCGGCGGTCATCCTGTACACCAGCGGGACGTCCGGGCGGCCGAAGGGGGCGGTGCACTCGCACCGGAACCTCACCTCGGTCATCGAGTACCACCGGCTCAACGACGCCGTGGCCCGCGCGTTCGGCGACCCGGCCGATCCGGCCGACAAACGTCACCTGCTGGCGCTGCCGCTGTTCCACATCGCCGGCCTGCACAACCTGGCCGTGCCGCGCCTGGCGACCGGCAGCGCCGTCGTCATGCACCTGGGCGCCTTCGACGTGGAGCGGGTGCTGCGGCTGATCGAGCGGGAGCGGGTCACCAACTGGGGCGCGGTGCCCACCATGGCGCACCGGCTGGTCGAGCACGGTGACCTGTCGGGGTACGACCTTTCGTCGCTGACCGCCTTCGCCCTGGCCTCCGCGCCGTCCTCGCCCGCGTTCAAGGAGCGGCTGAGGGCGGCCCTGCCGGTCGCGCGGCACGCCCTGGTCGACAGCTACGGGCTGACCGAGTCCTCGACCGCCGTCTCGGTGGCCACGCCCGCGGACCTCGCGGAGGCGCCCGGCACGCTGGGCCGTCCCGTCGCGACCGTGCAGCTGGAGATCCGCGGCCCGGACGGCGGAGCGCTGCCCGAGGGCGAGGAGGGCGAGGTCTGCGTGCGCAGTCCGTTCAACATGCTCGGCTACTGGCGGGACCCGGAGGCCACCCGGAGCGCGCTCCGCGAGGACCGGTGGCTGCACACCGGTGACATCGGCACGGTCGAGGGGGGACGGCTCCGCCTCACCGGCAGGCGCTCCGACCTGATCATCCGCGGCGGGGAGAACGTCTACCCCGCCGAGGTGGAGGGCGTCCTGGCGGAGCACCCCGGCGTCCGCGAGTGCGCCGTCGTCGGCGTGCCCCATCCGGACCTGGGCCAAGAGGTCGTGGCGGTGGTCGTCACCGGTGGCGGGCGGCCGATCGGCGAGGACGAGCTGCGGGCGTACGCCGCGGAGCGGCTGGCCTACTTCAAGGTCCCGGCCAGGTGGCGGATCACCGCCGCCCCCCTCCCCCGCAACGCGACCGGCAAGGTGGTCCGCCCCGAGGTCGAGCGCTCCGCCGCCGGAACGGCCGGGAGCACCGGGAGCGCCGGAGATCCAGGAGACGCCGGAGGCCCGGGAAGCCCGGGAGGCCGGATCGCGGGAGCCGGTGGGGCCGTCAGATCCGCTCGATGACGGTGGCCGTGGCGTGGGCGCCGCCGGCGCACATGGTGACCAGGGCGGTCGACCGGTCCGACCGCTCCAGCTCGTGCAGGGCCTGGGTGACCAGCCGGGCGCCGGTGGCGCCGACCGCGTGCCCGAGGGCGATCGCGCCGCCGTTCACGTTGACCCGGTCCAGGTCGGCCTTGTGGACCCGGGCCCAGGAGAGCACCACCGAGGCGAACGCCTCGTTGATCTCCACCAGGTCGATGTCGGACAGCGTCATCCCGGCCGCGCGGAGCACGTGCTCGGTGGCCTGCACCGGCCCGTCCAGGTGGTAATAGGGGTCGGAGCCGACCATGCCCGAGGCCACGATGCGGGCCCGGGGCCGGAGTCCGAGGGCGCGGGCCCTGTCCGCGCTCGTCAGGAGCACGGCCGCCGCACCGTCGCTGATCTGCGAGGTGGTGCCGGCCGTGTGCACGCCGCCGGGCAGGACGGGCTTCAGCTTCGCCAGGGCCTCGGCGCTCGTCTCGCGCAGCCCCTGGTCGCGGGTGACGACGGCGGTCTCACCCGTCGGCCCCTCCGGGCCCACGACGGGCGCCTCGACCGGGACGATCTGGCCGTCGAACCGCCCTTCGGCCCACGCGGCGGCGGCGCGGCGCTGCGAGGCCAGGCCGAGGGCGTCGGTGTCGGCGCGGGTGATCCCCCGTCTCTTCGCGATGCGCTCGGCGGCGGTGAACTGGTCGGGCATGTCCACCGACCAGCCCTCCGGGCGGGGGCTGCCGGTCTCGGGGGTGATCGCCTGTCCGAGGAAGACGCGGCTCATGGACTCGACCCCGCAGCCGATCCCGGCGTCGATGGCACCGGACGCGATCAGCCCGGCGACGAGGTGGACGGCCTGCTGGGAGGAGCCGCACGCGCAGTCGATCGTCGTGCAGGCCGTGCCGTACGGCAGGCCGGCGTGCAGCCAGGCCTGGCGGGTGACGTTGTTCGACTGCTCCCCCGCCTGGGTGACGCAGCCGCCGACGACCTGACCGATCCCGGCCGGATCCACTCCGGCGCGCTCCAGCAGGCCCTTCTGGACGAGCCCGAGCAGCTCGGCCGGGTGCAGCCCGGACAGCGCGCCCCTGCGGCGGCCGACCGGCGTGCGCGCGACGTCGACGATGACGGCTTCGGCCATGGCTTCTCCTCGTTTCGGTCGGTCCCGCCGGAGGGACGCACGGGCGGGCAGGAGGCCGGGACCGGCCCGCGGACCGGCCCGCCGGGCCCGGCTCCACGGCGCGAGGCTAGAACGGATTCCCTTTCCACACGACCCGGGTCCCACTGAGTGGTGCGGTACCGCCGATCGGACGGGAACGCGTACTAGTTTTCCCTCCACCGTGACCGCGCACGACGGGAGCCGAGGACATGAGCGTGGACGTCACCCTGGAGGGCAGGACCGCCGTCGTCACCGGCGCGGGCGCCGGACTCGGCCGCAGCGAGGCGCTGGCGCTGGCCCGGCGCGGCGCGAACGTCGTCGTCAACGACGTCGGGCCGGGCGCCGGCGACGTCGCCGCCGAGATCGAGGTGCTCGGCCGCAGGGCCGTCGCGGTGACCGGCGACGTCGGCGAGTGGTCCACCGGCGGGCTTCTCGTGCGGACCGCCGTGGAGGCCTTCGGCGGCCTGGACATCGTGGTGAACAACGCGGGCGTGCTCCGCGACCGGATGTTGTTCAACCTCACCGAGTCCGACTGGGACGAGGTCGTCCGCGTCCACCTCAAGGGCCACGCCGCGGTGTCGCGCGCGGCGGCCGCGCACTGGCGCGCGGCGAGCAAGGCCGCCGGCGGGCCGGTCTACGGGCGCGTCGTCAACACCTCCTCCGAGGCGTTCCTCTTCGGCTCCCCGGGCCAGCCGAACTACGCCGCCGCCAAGGCCGGCATCACCGCGCTGACCCTCGCGACCGCCCAGGGCCTGGCCCGGTACGGCGTGCGCGCCAACGCGATCTGCCCCCGGGCCCGCACCGCCATGACGGCGGGCGTGTTCGGTGAGAGCGCGCCCGCCGGCGGGCCCGACCCCCTGGACCCGGACCGGGTGGGGACCTTCGTGAGCTACCTGGCCTCCCCCGCGGCGGACGGGATCAACGGCCAGGTGTTCGTCGTCTACGGCGACATGGTCGCCCTCCTGGCGCCGCCGACGGTGGAGCGGAGGTTCACCGCCGCCGGCGGCGCGTTCTCGGTCGAGGAGCTCGACGGGCTGCTCACGCCCTACTTCGGCGGACGCGGGCCGCAGGAGACCTTCGCCGCCCACGATGTGGCGCTGCTCGACGCTACGGGAGCGGGGAGCGCCCCCTCCTCCTGAGCGCGCCCCGTACCGGCACGAGCGCGAGGAGCCCGTACGGCACGGCGAACAGCGCGAAGACGACGCCGTGCCCGGCGAACGCGGAGGCGGCGGCGTAGAGCCCGTAGACGAGGACCGTCGCCAGTCCCGTGCCCAGGCTCGCCAGGGAGGTCACCGTCGCGCGGCTCGGTCCGGTGATCCCGTCCTGCAGCCGCGCGTCGGCCGTCACGCTCGCCAGCTGGAAGACGCAGAAGGCCACGGCGACCGCGGCGAGCCCTCCGGGGCGCCCGCTCAGCGCGCCGCCGGCCAGGGCGAGCGCGCCGAACCCGAGCAGCGCCGCGAACCCCCGGGCGCCCAGCCGTTGCCCGGCCCCGGCGAGCAGGGCGCCGGCCGTCACGCCCGACCAGACCAGCAGCACCCAGAGCGGTACGGCGGGCTCGGGGACGCCGGTCTCCTGCGCGAGCAGGGCGACGTACTCCTCCAGCGCGCCCCAGACGGCCGCCGTCGCGGGGACGAGCAGCAGCGCCCGCCGTACGGAGCGGTCGCCCCGCACCTCGGCCAGGCCCGCGCGCAGGACCGCGGCGTACCGGCGGAGGCCGTCCGGGCCGTCCTCATCCGGGCCGTCCTCCTCATCCGGACCGGTCGGACCGGTCGGTTCCGGCGAATCGACCGAATCACCCGGACAGGCCGGATCGGTCCGGCCTGCCGGAGCGCCCTGGACGCCCGGAGCGCCCTGGACGTTCGGATCCCCGGCCCGGACCGGGGAACACCGCGCGCGGTGCTCGGGGAACGCCAGCCCCGCGGCCGCGCAGAGCAGGCAGGCGAGCACGCTCGCCGCACCCAGCGCCCCGTGGCCGCCGACGGCGAGCACCGGGCCCGCGGCCGCGGTGGCCGCGGCGACCCCGCACATGCCGGCCACCTCGGCGCGGCCGACGACCCGGGCGTACCGGCCGGCCTCGCCGAGGCGGTCGAGCTCCTCGTACACGAGCGCCTCGAAGGCTCCCGAGGCCATCGCCCCCCGGATCCCCCACAGCACGAAGCCGAGGGCGAACGCCCAGTAGGAGGGGGCGGCGACCCAGAGGGCGTAACCGGCGGCCGCCGGGAGCGGGGCCAGGACCAGCAGCAGCCGGCGCGAGACCGCGTCGGCCCACACGCCGGAGGGGACCTCCAGCACGATGCCGGTCACCGACCAGATGACGAACAGCGAGGAGATCTCGGCGACGGACAGCCCGGTGTCGGCGAACAGCAGGGCGTACACCGGGTACAGCAGGATGAAGTCGTCGAGGAACGTGTAGACGTAGACCGCGGCTGCCAAGCGGCCCGCGCGCGTTCCGGGCGCACGGGAAGAAGAAATGATCATGAGGTCTTTCCCTGGGGGCGATTCGGACGTCCGGAAGCCGGTGCTCCCGGAGGTCCGCGGCAGCGCGCCCCGCGTCGACCTCTAGCGGTGGGTTAATGTCGCCATGTCACGCCCGTGATTCTAGAACCTGCCCGGCGAATCCTCCAGCCGGAGCCACCGGCTCAGCCCGCCGTGACCCGGGGCGCCCGGAAGCGCTCCGCGTGCTCGGCCGCCCACTGCGCGAACGTGCGCGCCGGGCGGCCGGTCACCCGTTCGACGGTGTCGACGACGGTCCTGGAGTCGGCACCGGCGGCGGCGTACCAGCCGATGACGTATTCGGCGTCCGCCCGGGACACACCGGTGGCCGTCAGCCTGTCGACGGCCTGCTCGTGCGTGATCGGCACGAAGGCGATGTCCCGGCCGATCGCCCGGGAAAGGATCGCGATCCTTTCCCGGGGGGTCAGGGATTCGGGCCCGGTGAGGTTGTAGGCCCGCCCCGCGTGGCCGCCGTCGAGCAGCGCGACCGCCGCCACCGCCCCTATGTCGGCCTCGTGGACGAGCGCGCTGGGATGGTCGTACGGCTCGCGCACGACCCCCTCCGTGCGGATCGATTCGGTCCAGGTCAGCGTGTTGGACATGAACTCCTGCGGTTCCAGGCGCGTCCACTCCACACCCGAGTCGGCCACGGCCTGCTCGACCGGCCCCACGAAACCTCCCCACACCACGGTGATGCGCCGCACCCCCGCGTCCACCGCCCGCCGCACCAGCTCGGGCCCGGCCTCGGCGAGCCCCGCCGTCACCGTGACGTGCAACCGGCCGACGCCGTCGAGGGCGGCGCCCAGTTCCTCCGGCGCGGTGTGCGTGCCGGGAACCACCTCGACGCCGGCCGGGAACCGGCCCGCGGCCGCGGCCGGATCACGCGTCAGCGCCCGGACGCGCTCTCCCCGGCGGATCAGCTCCGCCACCACGTGCCGGCCGGTGTTCCCGGTGGCGCCCGTCACCAGTGTCGTCATGGTCGAACTCCTTCCGTCGCCGACGACCCTAGAAGCTCGACTTGACTTGAGGTCAACAAGTCCCGCCCGGCGTCACCCGCGTCGGCCTCTTCGGTGAAGCGGCCCACCGGTGCGCGGTGGGCCACGGGCGGCGTACATGGCCGCCGGTCATGGCAGCGCGCCGAGGAAGGCGCGGACCTGCGGACGGTGGTCGCCCCGGCGCCAGGCGACGGCCGGCCGGACGAAGGCCACGTCGGAGCCGCCGTCGGCCAGCCCCGCGCTCGGATCGGTCCAGTTGACCAGCCGCAGGGAGAGCTCCCAGCCCGGCATGGCCGCCCGGAACCCCCGCAGGGTCTCCTGCTGGATCCCCCGGCCCACGGCGGTCTGCATGCCGACGACCAGGGTGCCGCTGGGCGCGGCCGCCCGCGCGGCCTCGACCCCCGCGTTCCACCGCCCGAGCAGCTCGCGGGCGAAGGGCAGCAGGGCCCGGCCCTGCCGGGTGAGCGCCATCCCGCCGTGCACCCGGTCGAAGAGCGGGAAGCCGAGCTGCCGTTCCAGCGTCCTGAGCTGCTTGGACAGCGCGGGATGCGACACGAACAGCCGGCCCGAGGCGCGGGTGACGTTGAGTTCCTCGGCCACGGCGACGAAGTAGCGCAGCTCGCGCAGGTGCACGTCCATGCCCTCTGGTTATCGCAGGAGATCTTGGACGGCAAGCCGCGGCGGGCCGCAGGATCGTCGGCATGAGGACACGCGAACTCGGGGGCCTGCGGGTCCCGGCGATCGGATTCGGCGCCATGGTGCTCTCCCCGGGCGTCTACGGCGACATCGACGACGACCGCGCGGACAAGGCGATCAGGGCGGCGCTCGACGCGGGCGCGACCCACGTGGACACCAGCGACGCCTACGGAGCGGACGGGCAGAACGAGCGGCTCGTCGGCCGGGCCCTCAGGGGGCGGCGCGAGGAGGTGGTCGTCGCGACGAAGTTCGGCCTGGCCGTACCGGAGGGCGAGAGCGCCCGGGCCTTCCCCGTGGGCTACTCCTTCGGCGAGCTGAGGGTGAACGGCGAGGCGCGGCTGGTGCGCCGCTACGCGGAACGGAGCCTGGCGAACCTGGGGATCGACACGATCGACCTGTACTACGCGCACTATCCGGACCCCGGCGTGCCGATCGAGGAGACGGCCGGAGCGATGGGCGAACTGGTCCGCGACGGCCTGGTCAGGCACCTCGGGCTGTCCAATGTGACCGCCGAGCAGCTCAGAAGGGCACACGCGGTGCACCCGATCGCGGCGGTGCAGAGCGAGTGGTCGATGTGGCGGCCGATCGACGCCGGACTGCTCGCCGCCGCACGTGAGCTGGGCGTCGGGATCGTCGCCTGGAGCCCGCTGGGCAACGGGTTCCTCACCGGTTCCGTGCGGGCCCTGGGCGAGGACGACTTCCGGCGCCACGCGCCGCGCTTCTCCGCCGAGAACCTCGCGGCCAACAACGACCGGTACGCCCCGGTCCGCGATCTGGCGGTCGACCTGGGCGTCACTCCGGCCCAGCTCGCGCTGGCCTGGCTGCTCCACCAGGACGAGCACGTCGTGGCGATCCCCGGCAGCCGCACCCCCGCCCACATCGAGGAGAACGTCGCGGCGGCCGGGTTCACCCTGCACGCCGACACCCTCTCCCGGATCGACGAGGCCCTGGCCGGCTTCGAGGTCACCGGGGGGACGCTGCTGTGACGGACTCCGGTCGCCGCCGCGGCGCCGCGGCGGTGACCGGGATCCGGACCCGGCCGCGAGAATCGGGCGCGCCGCGCCGGCGGCCCCGCCCCAGTCCTGCGGGGCGTTCGAGCGCGGGGCCGGCAGGAGCCGGCAGGCGAGCCGGATGTCGCTCTCGGTGTCGGTGATGGAGGCCCACCCGTTGAGGCTGAACTGCAGCACGCCGTACCAGCACTGCAGCACCGGCCAGCTGGCGACGGCGCTCTCAGCATCGATCAGCTTCACCATCGCCTCGGCGTCGGCCTGGTTCACTGTGGGGCCAGCGGGTCTGCCGGCAGCCGGACGGTGAAGACGGTGCCGCCGCCCTCGCGCGGGGCCGCGGTGATGGCGCCGGCGTGCGCCTCGACGATGGCCCTGGTGATGGCCAGGCCCAGCCCGGTGCCCTTGATCCCGGCCGCCCGCGCGGTGGAGGCGCGGAAGAACCGGGTGAACAGCTGGTCGTACTGCTCGGCCGGGATGCCGATGCCGGTGTCGGCCACCGTCACCACGACCGCTGCGGCCCGCTCCTGCCCGTCCTGCCCGTCCTGCCCGTCCTCCCCTGCGCCGGTGCCGGTGCCGGTGCTGGTGCCGGTGTCGTGGCCGGTGCCGGTGCCGGTGCTGGTGCCGGTGTCGTGGCCGGCGGTGACGGTGACCGTGCCGCCGCCGGGCGTGTACTTGACC
>BMQD01000026.1 GCA_014647935.1 Planomonospora parontospora | reverse complement strand
CGCCGGCGCGACCATGATGCTGCTGATGTGGGCCGCGGCCCTGCCCCTGGAGACCAACCCCGCCGTGGACGACCACATCGTCTACGCCATCGTCCTGGTCACCCTGGCCCTCACCCGCGCCGGCGACACCCTGGGCCTGGGCGCCCGCTGGGCCGCCACCCCCCTGGTCGCGCGCCTGCCGATCCTGAAGTGACCGCCCGCCCCGCACCGGCCGCCCGCCCCGCACCGGCCGCCCGCCCCGCACCGACCGTCCACTCCGAACCGACCGCCCGCCGCATCCGGCCGGCCCCGACCCAGCGCCCGCCTCCCCGGAAACCCGGGAGGCGGGCGCTCACGCGTTTCCCCGCCGGTTCCTCGGGTGGCGCGGGTGGCGCGGTCGCGTGAAAGTTTCTTCGGGAGGCGCAGGTCGCGGGCACGGCGCAGGACGGGGGATTGCCTCGCGGGACCGGCGCTTCCTACGGTCTCCTCGATGTCGAGGAGGACCGAGATGACGTCTGCACGGCGCCTGAGCGTTCCGCTGTCGCTGCTGTCCGCCCTGCTGCTCGCCGTGGCCCTGACGGTCGCGGACCAGGCCGCCGGCAGCCGCCCGGCGGCGCGGGCGTTCGCCGCGCCGTACCAGGACCCGTCGCTGAGCGTGCCGGAGCGGGTGGCGGACCTGCTGCCCAGGATGTCGCTGGACGACAAGGTCGGGCAGATGACCCAGGCCGAACGGGGAGCGCTCAGCCCGGTGTCGGACCTGGCGACGTACCGGATCGGCTCGGTGCTGTCGGGGGGCGGCTCGGCGCCCTCGCCGAACAACGCGACCGGCTGGGCGGACATGTACGACGCCTTCCAGCGGCAGGCGCTCTCGACCCCGCTCGGCATCCCGATGATCTACGGCGTGGACGCGGTGCACGGGCACAACAACGTCGCCGGGGCCACGATCTTCCCGCACAACATCGGGTTGGGCGCCACGCGCGATCCCGGCCTGGTCGAGCGGATCGGCCGCGCCACCGCCGAGGAGGTCGCGGGCACCGGGGTGGACTGGACGTTCGCGCCGTGCGTGTGCGTGGCGCGCAACGACCGGTGGGGCCGTACCTACGAGTCGTTCGGGGAGGACCCCGACCTGGTGAGCGCGATGACGACGATCGTCGACGGCTTCCAGGGGCCCTCGCTGGACGGCCGGACGTCCGTGCTGGCCACCGCCAAGCACTACATCGGCGACGGCGGCACCACCGGGGGCGACGACCAGGGCGACACCCGGCTGAGCGAGGCCGAGCTGCGGGCGGTCCACCTGCCTCCGTTCAGGGCCGCGGTCGAGCGGGGCGTGGGGTCGGTGATGGTCTCCTACAGCAGCTGGAACGGGGTCAAGCTGCACGGCCACCGCCAGTTGATCACCGACGTCCTCAAGGGCGAGCTGGGCTTCACCGGTTTCGTGGTGTCCGACTGGGCGGGCATCGACCAGCTGGACGGACAGGAGGGCTTCACCGCCGAGGAGGTCCGGTCGGCGGTGAACGCGGGCATCGACATGGTGATGGTCCCCAACGACTACCGCCGGTTCGTCTCGCTGCTCAAGGCCGAGGTGCAGGCCGGCCGGGTGCCGATGTCCAGGATCGACGACGCCAACCGGCGCATCCTGACCAAGAAGTTCGAGCTCGGGCTGTTCGAGCGGCCGCTGTCCGACCGGTCCCTGACCGGCGGGGTCGGCAGCGCCGAGCACCGCGCGCTGGCCCGCGAAGCCGTACGGAAGTCCCAGGTGCTGCTCAAGAACGACGGGCTCCTGCCGCTGGCGAAGAGCGGAGGGAAGATCTTCGTCGCGGGGCGGAACGCCGACGACATCGGCAACCAGAGCGGCGGCTGGACGATCAGCTGGCAGGGCTCCTCGGGGAACACCACGCCGGGGACGACGATCCTGCAGGGCGTCAGGAACGCCGTGGGATCCGGCGCGACCGTCACCTACAGCCGCGACGGGTCGGGTGTCGACTCCTCCTACCGGGCCGCGATCGCGGTGGTCGGGGAGACGCCGTACGCCGAGGGCCAGGGCGACCGGCCCGGCTCGCTCGGCCTGGACACGGCGGACCTGGCGACGCTCCAGCGGATCCGGGCGGCGGGGGTGCCGGTGGCGGTGGTGTTGGTCTCCGGGCGGCCGCTGGACGTCGCCGCGCAGCTCGGCGACTGGAACGCGCTGCTGGCGGCGTGGCTGCCGGGCACCGAGGGCGGCGGGGTGGCCGACGTGCTGTTCGGCGACCACGCTCCCACCGGGAGGCTGCCGATGACCTGGATGCGCGAGGCCGGGCAGCAGCCGATCAACGCCGGGGACGGCAAGCCGGCACTGTTCGAGTACGGCTTCGGCCTCACCTACTCGACGTCCACGCCGACACCCACGCCGACACCCACGCCGACACCCACGCCGACACCCACGCCGACACCCACGCCCACCGATGGGTGTGCGGTGACGTACCGGACGAACAGCTGGGGCAACGGGTTCACGGCCGAGGTGACGATCGTCAACAGGTCCGCGACCCCCGTCAGCGGCTGGACCCTCCAGTGGGCCTTCGGCGCGAACCAGAGGATCACCGGCTCCTGGAACGTCTCCCTCACCCAGTCCGGCCGCCAGGTGACCGCGAAGAACGCGGCCTGGAACGCGTCCCTGGGAACGGCCTCCTTCGGCTTCCAAGGCACCCACGACGGAAGCAACCCGGTCCCGGACGCCTTCACCCTGAACGGCACCGCCTGCTCGATCGGCTGACGGCCCCGGGGCGCCTTCGCGCGGCCCCCGTGGCCCCGTGCGGTCCCAGGGGAGGACCGCGCGGCATGCAGGCAGACCGGACCGGCCCCGTGGAAGCGTTCTCTCCCCGAGTCCCCGAGTCCCCGAGTCCCCGCGGATCCGGGGTTCGCCACCCGGGACGTCGCCGCGCCGAAGCCACCCGTACCTCACCGAGGTACGGACCGTCCCAGCAGCGGCCGATTGACAACGTTGTCATAGGAATCGTAGATTCTTCCTGCTTATCCGGTTAATCGGCTTCCCCATGCACCCGGAGGACACAGTGAGCAAGCGCCTGCCCGCCGCGGGTCCGGCCTCCGAGGCCGGGTCGTGACCGTCCTGGCCGTGGACATCGGCGGCACCAAGTTCGCCGCCGCCGCGGTGGACGCGGACGGCACGGTGGTGACGCGCGCCGAGGTCCCGCTGAAGGACCGGGCCCGTCCGGAGGAGGCGCTGCTGGAGGTGGTCGGCCGGGTCACCGACCGGGTGCCCGCCGCCCGGCTGGAGGGCGTGGGCGTCGGCTCGGCGGGCCCGCTCGATCCGGTGGCCGGCACCGTGAGCCCGGTCAACATCCCGGCCTGGCGGGGTTTCCCGCTGCTGGACGCCCTCGGGCGGCTGGTCCCCGGCCGTCCCGTACGGCTGGCGGGCGACGGCCAGTGCATGGCGCTGGGCGAGTGGTGGCGGGGACTGCCGGAGGGGGAACCGGCCCGGGCCGTGCTCGGCATGGTCGTCTCCACCGGGGTGGGCGGCGGCTTCGTCTTCGACGGCGTCCCCCACCTCGGCCCGACCGGCAACGCCGGGCACATCGGCCACATCTCCGTCGACCCGGACGGCGAACCGTGCCCGTGCGGGGCCGCCGGCTGCGTGGAGACCGTCGCCAGCGGGCCGAGCATGGTGCGCTGGGCCCGCGCGAACGGCTGGACCGGTGACGACGCCCGGGCTCTCGCGGCCGACGCCCGCGCCGGGGTCTCCGTCGCCGAGTCGGCGTTCCGGCGGGCCGCCGGCGCGCTGGCCACCGCGATCCTGACCGCCTCGGCCCTGTTCGACCTGGACCGCGTCGTCGTCGGGGGAGGCGTGGCCGCCGCCGGCCCGGTCCTGCTGGACCCCCTCCGGCAGGCCGTCGCCCGCAACGCCGGGCTCGGCTTCCTGCACCGCCTGCGGGTGGAGGCGACCTCCCTGGGCCGCGACGCCGGCCTGCTCGGCGCCGCCGCCCTGGTCCTGTCTCTCTCCCGCCCCGGGGCCTCGCCGGCGCCCGCCGGTGTCCCGGCCTGCGAACCGGTGTCCGGGGGTGTCCCGGCCCGCGAACCGGTGCCCGCCGGTGCCACGGCCCGCGAACCGAGGAGCACCGCGTGCACCTGATGACCAACCCCGTCAAGGACTACCCCTGGGGGTCGCGCACCGACATCGCGGCCCTCACCGGCCGGCCCGTGCCCGCCCCCGGCCCGGAGGCGGAGATGTGGCTCGGCGCCCACCCCGCCGGCCCGTCGCTGCTGAGCGGAGACGGGCGT
The DNA here is from genome assembly GCA_014647935.1 of Planomonospora parontospora. Taxonomy (GTDB): domain Bacteria; phylum Actinomycetota; class Actinomycetes; order Streptosporangiales; family Streptosporangiaceae; genus Planomonospora; species Planomonospora parontospora. The sequence continues at coordinate 61,467 of BMQD01000026.1, read as the reverse complement.
TCGCTGGCCGAGGCCATCGCCGCCGACCCCCTCGGGCAGCTGGGTGAGGAGACGCTCACCCGGTTCGGCGCGCGCCTGCCGTACCTGATGAAGCTCATCGCGGTCGCCCGGCCGCTCTCGCTGCAGGTGCACCCCTCCGCCGGGGAGGCGGCCGACGGCCACGCCCGGGGCGTGTACGGCGATCCCTGGGCCAAGCCGGAGCTGGTGTGCGCGCTCACGCCGTTCACCGCGCTGGCCGGGTTCCGCCCTCCGGAGCAGGCCGCGATGCTCGTCGACCGGCTGGGCGTGCCGGCGCTGGCGGAGACGGCGGAGCTGCTGCGGCGGGGCGCCGTGCTCGACGCCCTGCGCGTCCTCCTGGAAGGCGACCGGGCCACCGAGCGGATCGCCTGGGCGGCCTCCTCGGTGCACCACCCCGACTACGCGCTGGTCGCCCGGCTGGCCCGGCAGCACCCGGGCGACCCCGCCTGCCTGGCCCCGCTGCTGCTGCGGCGGCACGAACTCGCCCCCGGGCAGGCGCTCTTCCTGGGTGCGGGGGTGCTCCACTGCTACCTCAGGGGGTTCGGGGTGGAGATCATGGGAGGTTCCGACAACGTCATGCGGGCCGGGCTCACCGCCAAGCCGCTCGACGTCCCCGAACTGCTGCGCGTCACCGACCCGGCGGCCGTCCCCCTGCCGGTGCAGGAGCGGGACGGCCTGTACGCCGTGCCGTCCCCGGAGTTCCGGCTGCGGAGGCTGACCGGGGCGGGGGAGCACCGGCTGGCGGGCGGGACGCCCCGCATCCTGCTGTGCACCGAGGGCGCGGCCGACGCCGGCCCCCTCCGGCTGACGGCGGGGGAGTCCGCCTTCGTCCCGGCGGCCGGCGGCGCCGCCACGGTGACCACCTCGGGCACCGTGTTCTGCGCGGAACCGGGAACCGCCGGCCCGCTTTGAGGGCATCCGGGGCCGGCCGCGCCGGGGGCCGCGGGAACGGGTGGAAGATAATCGGACTGTTCCCGTCCGGCGTGTCGATCCGCGGCCGCCCCGTTCGACCTAGGGGTGACGGGGTCGAGAGGCGGCCCCGGAGTCAAGGAGGTCGAAGATGGCGAAGTACATGCTGATCCTGCGCGGCACCGACGAGTCCCTCGCGAAGATGACGGAGACGCCCTTCGAGCAGATGCTCGAGACCATGGGCCGCTTCAACGACGAGCTGATCCGGGCCGGCGTGCTGGTGGCCGCCGAGGGCCTGGAGGACCCGGCCCAGGGCGTGGTGGTCGACTTCGGCGGCGAGACTCCGGTGGTCACCGACGGCCCGTACGGCGAGACGAAGGAGCTGTTCGGCGGCTTCTACATCATCGACGTGGCCTCGAAGGAGGAGGCGGTCGAGTGGGCCAGGCGGATCCCGGCGTTCCCCGGCACGAAGTGCGAGATCCGCCGCGTGCCGGGCATCGACGAGTTCCCGCAGGACAACGAGTGGATCGCCAGGGAGCGGGCGTGGCGCGAGCGGACCGGCCAGCTGTGAGCCCCGGGGCCGGCGGCCCGCCGCGCACCGAGTCGGCGCGGCGGGCCGTCGAGGCCGTCTGGCGGATCGAGTCCGCCCGGATCGTCGGCGCGCTGACCCGCTACACCGGGGACTTCGAGCTCGCCGAGGACGTCGCGCAGGAGGCGGTGGCGGAGGCGCTCGTCACCTGGTCGCGCGAGGGCGCACCGGAGAGCCCGGTGGGCTGGCTGCTGGCGACCGCGCGGCGGCGCGCCATCGACGCCTTCCGCCGCAGGTCGGCGCTCGACGAGCGGTACGCCGCGCTCGCCGGCCGGCTCACCGAGGGGGAGGCGAGCTCCGGCGCGGCGGTCCCGCCGGACCGGCGGGACGACCTGCCGTGGGACCCCGACCGGATCGACGACGACGTCCTGGCGCTGATGTTCACGGCCTGCCACCCGGTGCTCGCGCCCGAGGCCCGCGTGGCCCTGACACTGCGCGTGGTCGCCGGCCTGTCCAGCGAGGAGATCGCCCGGGGGTTCCTCGTTCCCGTGCCGACCGTCCAGGCGCGGATCACGCGCGCGAAGAAGACGATCGCCGCGGCGAGGGTGCCGTTCGAACCGCCGTCGGCCGGGGAACGGCGCGAGCGGCTCGGCGGGGTGCTGAGCGTGCTGTACGTGATCTTCACGGAGGGGTCGACGGCGACGAGCGGCGACCGGCTGCTCCGCTCCGACCTCGCCTACGAGGCGATCCGGCTGGCCCGGACGCTGTCCGCGCTGCTGCCCGGCGAGCCGGAGGTGCACGGGCTGCTCGCCCTGTTCGAGCTCACCGCCGCGCGCTTTCCGGCCCGCGTCGGGCCCGGCGGCGAGGCGGTGCTCCTGGAGGACCAGGACCGGCGCCTGTGGGACCGGTCGGCGATCCGCCGGGGCATGGCCGCGCTCGGCCGGGCCTCGGCCGCCGGGCGCGGCCTGGGACCGTACGGGCTGCAGGCCGCGATCGCCGCCTGCCACGCGTCGGCGCCCTCGGTGCCGGAGACCGACTGGGAGCGCGTCGTGCTCCTGTACGAGGCGCTGGGCCGGGTGGCCCCCTCACCCGTCGTCGAGCTCAACCGGGCCGTCGCCGTCGCGATGGCGGACGGACCGGGGCGGGCGCTGTCCATCGTGGACGAGCTGGTCGCCTCCGACCGCCTGTCGGGGTCGCACCTGCTGCCGAGCGTGCGCGGCGAACTGCTGGCCCGCCTGGGCCGGACCGCCGAGGCGCGGACGGAGCTGGAGCTCGCCGCCCGGCTCTGCCGCAACCTCCGCGAACGGTCGGTGCTGCTGCGCAAGGCGGCCGCGCTGACCTGAGCGGAGGGTCCCGCCCGGCGGACGCGGCACCGGCCCGTGGCCGGTCGGGTGTTCCCGCCCCGCGCCGGGCGGTACGGGAGTCTGCGTATTTGTACATGGTCGGCCGGGCCCCCGTCCGCCACCATCGGTACGGCGGCGCACCCGGTCGTGCGCCGCCGTACAGGCGATGGTGACCCGGGGCGGGAGCGTCGATGGGCGAGGTGCAGGAGCGGGTCCCGCTCGCGGACAGGGCGGTCTTCGGCACCGCGGACCTCGACGAGGCCCGCGAGCAGGTGGCCAGGGTGTTCTGCCCGCACCGGCTGGAGCCGGCCGGCCGGGCCGCGCCGCTGGCCGCCCGGCTCAACTCCGCGCAGCCGGGCTCGGTGCGGGTGAACTACCTCGACTACGGCGCGGACGTGCGCATCGAGCCTGGAGAGCTGGAGTCCTTCTTCCTGGTGCAGATCCCGCTCGCCGGGCGCAGCCTGATCCGGTGCGGCGGGCAGGAGATCGTCTCGACGCCCGCACTGGCCTCCCTGCCCTCGCCGACGGAGTACCTGGACATGCGCTGGGCGGCGGGCTGCCCGCAGCTGATCGTCAAGTTCGACCGGCTGGCCGTAGAGGAGGCGCTGGAGCGCATGCTCGGCCGGCGGCCCGACCGGCCCCTGGTCTTCGACCTGGGCGTGGACATGACGGCGGGCTGGGCGCGGGGCTGGCGGTCGATGGCCGACCTGCTCGTTGCGGCGGCGGAGTGCGACGACGGCCTCGCCGCGCAGCCGCTCGCCGTCGCCCACCTGGAGGGCGCCCTGCTCACCTCGCTGCTCACCATGCAGCCGTCGAACCACCGGGACCTGCTGAACGCGCCCCGCCCCGCGGCCGTGCCCAAGGTGGTGCGCCGGGCGATGGAGTTCATCGAGGGCCACGCCCACGAGCCGCTGACCACCGGCGACGTCGCGCGCGCCGTGGCGGTCAGCGGCCGGTCCCTCCAGGAGGGGTTCCGTCGCCACCTCGGCCTGACCCCCATGACCTACCTCCGGGACGTGCGGCTGAGCCGGGTCCACGAGGAGCTGGCGGCCGGCGACCCCGCCCACCGCACCGTGACCGGGGTGGCCGCGCGCTGGGGCTTCCTGCACCAGGGGCGCTTCGCCGCGGCCTACCGGGCCAGGTACGGCCAGGCGCCGTCGCAGACGCTGCGCGGCCGCTGAGGGAGTCCCGGCCGGCGATGCGAAGGTCTCCGAAGGCGACCTCGCGACCTGGGGCCCGGGTGCCCGGGCGAGGTGCACGGGACCGGGAGGGTCAGCGGAAGTCGGCCGCGTGGTCGCGGGCCCATTCGGCGTACGTACGCGGGGGCCGGCCGGTGACCTGCTCGACGTCCGGCCAGACCCGCATCAGTGTGGACCAGTCCTGCTCGGCGTAGCCGCCGCCCTCGGGCGCGTCGCCGCCGTACTCGGCGAACCCGAGCATGAGGTCGGCCGACTCGGCGGCGAAACCGCCCTGCGCCCTCATCAGTTCCCGCGCCCGCTCCCGGGTGACCTCCTCGTAGCGGACCTCCTCGCCGAGCGCCGCGCCGATGGCCGCGACCTGCTCGCGGACGCTCACCAGGCCGGGACCGGTGACCGTGTAAGCCCGGCCGTGGTGGCCGTCCTGGAGCAGCGCGGCCACCGCGACGGCGGCGATGTCGGCCTCGTGGACGAGCATCGTCGGCTCGTCGGCGAACGGATAGCGCACCACCCGCTCAGCTCGGACGGAGGGCGCCCAGATCTGCAGCGTGTTCACCATGAACCCGCACGGCCGCACGTGCGTCCACTCCATCCCCGACTCCTCGACCGCCTCCTCCACCGGGTTGGTGTGCAGGCCCGCGGTCACCGACGCCGCCGACAGGTCCACCACCCGCCGTACTCCGGCCCGCTCGGCCATCGCCACGACCTCCCGTGCGGTCTCGTCCACCGGGAACAAGTACATCCGGTCGATCCCGTCGAACACGGGCGCGACGCTCCCGGGCTCGGCCAGGTCGCCCCGCACCACCTCCACCTGCGGCGGTAGTCCGGCGGCCGCCGGGTTCCTGGTCAGCGCCCGCACCTCGGTGCCCGCCCGGACCAACCGGTCCACCACGTTGCGGCCGACGAAGCCCGTCGCCCCGGTCACCAGGATCCTCATGTGCGTTCCTTTCGCCGTTCCGACCACGAGGGCAACGCTAGAGTCCATTCCGGCCACTTCCTGACCGGAATGGACGGGATCCTGAAGTCATGGCGAACACGAGTGCACGCACGCTGCGCCTGCTGTCCCTGCTGCAGACCCATCGCCACTGGCCGGGCGGAGAGCTGGCCGGCCGGCTCGGGGTGAGCGAGCGCACCCTGCGCCGTGACATCGACCGGCTGCGCGAACTGGGTTATCCCGTCCACTCGGGTCGCGGCCTGGCCGGCGGCTACCGGCTCCGCTCGGGTACGGCGATGCCGCCGCTGCTGCTCGACGACGACGAGGCCGTGGCGATCGCGGTGGGCCTGCGCACCGCCGCCGACGGTACCGTCGAGGGCATCGAGGAGACCTCGCTGCAGGCTCTGGCCAAGGTGATCCAGGTGATGCCGCCCCGCCTGCGCCGCCGGGTCGACGCGCTGCGCGCCTCCACCGTCGTCTCACCGCTGGACGGCCCCCGGACCGACGCGACCACGCTGACCGTGATCGCCCAGGCGTGCCGCGACGACGAACGGCTCACCTTCACCTACACACCCTCGTCGGGTGAGCCGGCCGGCCGACGGGTCGAGCCGTACCGGCTCGTCATGCTCCGGCGGCGCTGGTACCTGGTCGCCTGGGACCTCGATCGAGCCGACTGGCGCGTCTTCCGGCTGGACCGTCTCACCGGTGCCGCCGCCACCGGGGCCCGGTTCCGCCGGCGTGAACCACCGGCCGCCGACGCCGCGGTCTTCGTCCAGGACCGGATCGGCTCCCGTCCCGCGCGGTGGGACGTCACCGTGCGCGTGCACGCTGCGGCCGCCGTCGTCGAAGCGATCACAGCCGCCGCTGGAGGCCGGGTGGAGCCGGGCGACGACGGCTCGTGCCTGCTGCGGCTGCAGGTGGACGACTTCGACTGGCCGGTGCTGATCCTGGCCGCCACCAGGGCGGACTTCGACGTCGTCCATCCGCCGGAGTTCCACCGGTACCTGCGTGAACTGGGTGAACGCCTCCTCCGGGCCGGGAGTGCCTAGCCGGGCGGGTCCGGACCCGTCCGGAGGGCCGCTTCTGCGCCCCGGTTCGCGGACGACGTGCGGACGACCGATGACGGACCCCTCCGCGCGCGGAAATCCCGCGCCAGGCGGACGGAACCCGCGCTGAGCGGATGGCCCGGACCGCGGCGCCCGCCGTACCGTTCTTCTCAGGCGCCGATCGACCATCCACCGGAAAACCCTGGAGAAGGGACACCTCACCATGCGCAGGATCCTCATCGTCGGCGCCGGGCAGGCGGGCCTCCACCTCGCCCTCGGCCTGCTCCGCAACGGCTACGACGTCACCGTCGTCTCCAACCGGACCCCGGAGGAGATCCGGGACGGCCGGGTCATGTCCGGCCAGGCCATGTTCGGCACGGCCCTCGGCCACGAGCGCGACCTCGGGCTGGACCTGTGGGCGGGCGAGTGCCCGCCGATCGAAGGGATGCAGGTCACCGTGGCCGGCCCCGGCGGCGGCCGGGCGATCGACTGGGCGGCCCGGCTCGACACGCCCGCCCGCTCGGTCGACCAGCGGCTGAAGATGCCCGCCTGGATGGCCGAGGTCGAGCGGCTCGGCGGCAAGCTCGTCATCCACGACGCCGGGGTCGGCGACCTGGAGGAGTACGCCGCAGAGTACGACCTCGTCATGGTCGCCGCGGGCAAGGGGCCGATCGCCTCGCTGTTCGAGCGGGACGCCGCCCGCTCGCCGTACGACGTCCCGCAGCGGGCCCTGGCCGTGACCTACGTCACCGGGCTGACGCCGAGGCCGGAGCACTCCGCGGTCTGCTTCAACCTGATCCCGGGCGTCGGCGAGTACTTCGTCTTCCCGGCCCTCACCGCCACCGGTCCCTGCGAGATCATGGTCTTCGAGGGGGTGCCCGGCGGGCCGATGGACTGCTGGGGCGACGTGCGCACCCCCGCCGAGCACCTGGCCAGGAGCCGGCGGATCCTGGAGACCTTCCTGCCGTGGGAGGCCGAGCGCTGCGCCGGCGTCGAGCTCACCGACTCCGGCGGCGTGCTGACCGGCCGCTTCGCCCCGACCGTGCGCCGCCCGGTCGCGACGCTGCCCTCGGGCGCGCCGGTCCTGGGGGTCGCCGACGTCGTCGTGCTCAACGACCCGATCACCGGGCAGGGGTCCAACAACGCCGCCAAGTGCGCCGCCTCCTACCTGGCGGACATCCTGGAGCGCGGCGGGCGGCCGTTCGACGCGGCCTGGATGGAGGAGACCTTCGAGCGCTACTGGCGGGTCGCCCGGCACGTCACCGCCTGGACGAACGCGCTTCTCGCGCCCCCGCCGCCGCACGTCCTGGAGATCCTGCAGGCCGCGGGCCGGGTGCCGGAGGTGGCCTCGCGCTTCGTCAACGGCTTCGACGACCCGGCGGACTTCTCCGAGTGGTTCATGGACCCCGTCTCGGCGGGCGGCTACCTGGCGCGCACCGGCGCCCGAGGGGAGTGAGCGGCCGTGCGATCCCTGCGCGAGGCCCTCGGGCAGTACGCGACCGGGGTGGCGGTGGTCACCGCCGCCGCCCCGGGCGGGGACCGGGCCGGGGTCACCGTCAACTCCTTCACCTCGGTCTCGCTCGACCCGCCCCTGGTGCTGTGGTGCCTGACCCGGAACTCGCCCAGCGTGCCCGTCTTCCTGCGGGCCGGGCGGTTCGCGGTCAACGTCCTGGCCGAGGACCAGGACCACCTGTCCCGGCGGTTCGCCACCCCGCTGCCCGACAAGTTCGCCGGGGTAGAGACGCTGCCCGGCCCCGGCGGCGCGCCGCTGCTCGCCGGGACCCTGGCGTACTTCGCCTGCCGTACGGCGACCGTCCACGAGGCCGGCGACCACCTCATCCTCATCGGGGAGGTCGAGCGCTTCCACCGCGCGGAGGGCGAGCCGCTGGTCTTCCACGCCGGCCGCTACCGCTCCGCGGCGCCGCTCGGCGCCGTCCCGGTCCCGGCGCGCTGCGCTTGACGCGCTCCGCTCCCCGGCCCGAAGGCCGGAGCGGCGGCTCGCGGCCCGGCGGCGACCGGCGGTCGCCGCCGGTCCGTCCCGTCGACCGGACCCGTCGGCCCGCACCGGCGGGCGGTTCACCAGCCCGCTCCGGCGGCCCGTGCGGGGGCGCCGGAGCGGGGCCCCCAGATCGCGGGGTAGTCCGGATAGCCGTAACCGACGACCTCGCCCTTGGACCGGATGCGCCGCTCGACCCGGCCGTTGTCGGTGTTGCCCTCGATCGTGGTGATCGTGCCGTCGCCGTTGTCCTGCTTCACCAGGCCCATGTGGTCGATCCGGTAGACGCCCTCGCCGCCGTCCCCGTCGATGTCGAAGTAGACGACGGCGCCGGGGACGGCGGTGTTGCCCCAGCGCCCGTCGAGCTGGAACCGCCTGGCCCAGGTGACGACGTAGACGTCCGAGCCGACCGTGGACCGGAGCCCCGCCTGCTCGCCGACCCAGGAGACGAACATCGCGCACCAGGGGGCGTTGGCGTAGGCCCGGATGCTGTGGCCGTCGCGGGCCGCGGTCTCCCAGGCCCGGGAGGTCTCCATGTACCAGGAGTGGAACTTGGTGCCGCCCCCGTCGGCGTCCTCCCGGATCCCGACCTGCTGCTCGGCCACGCTCAGCATCCGCGCCACCGCCGCCTGCGGCGCCCGCCCCGCGGGCCAGTACGGCACGGCCTGGGCGGGCGGGCCGGTCCGGGAGCCAGGCGGGACGCCGGACATCAGGGCCGGGACGCCGACGAGGGCCGTCCCCACGACAAGAACCGCGCTGAGGGCCAGCCGGGGAAGGCTGGAGGGGGGGAGGGAACGGGGAACGCGATCATTGATCATCCCGGGTTCACTCCTTGTCTCCGAGCCGCCTGCCGGGCCGGCCGGCGGATGAGAGAATTCGTCGAGAACTCCGAGGTCAGTCTAACATCCGCCCGCTTCGATGATCATCGAGCGGCCCGGGGGCGGCTCGGCGTCGTGCGGAGGCCCGGCCCCGTTCGGAGGTTCAGCACGGCGAGGAGGCCCGGCTCTGTCCGATGGTTCAGCGCCGTGCGGAGACCCAGCCGCGTCCGGCGGCCAGGCAGCCGGCCTGGAACCGGCTCCGGGCGTCCAGGCGCTCCATCAGCTCGGCGGTGACGCGGCGCAGGGTCCGCACGGAGACGTCGAGCTTGCGGGCGACGGCCTCGTCGGTGAGGCCCATCGACAGCAGGCGCAGGACCTCGCGTTCCTGGCTGCTCAGTCCCCGCTCGTCGCGGTGGGGCTCGTCGCCGAACGCGTCGGCCCGCTCCCAGACCCCCTCGAACAGCGCGGTCAGCGCGGTGATGACGCCCGCGCCGCGGAGCAGGACCGCGCCGACGCTGCTGTCGTCCGGATCGATCGGGAGCAGCGCCGCCTCCCGATCGAAGATGATCATCCGGGTCGGCAGGGAGGGGATCGTGCGCACCCGTCCGCCGAGCTCGGCCAGCCAGGTCGCGTAGGCGGCGGTGTGCTGGTCGTTGCGGACGCTGTCGAGGTAGACGATGCGGATCCGCACGCCGTTCTCCAGCAGCGCCCGGTCGAGCGGCCTGCTGGCGTCGATGTTCGCCAGGGTCTGGGCGCCCTGGGGCTCGAACCCGCGCAGCTCGTGCCGGCAGCGCAGGGCCAGTTCCTCGATGCGCGTGCGGACGGTGTCGATGCCGAGCAGCGTCTCTGCGCCGTCGCTGGGCTGGGCGGGGTTCAGGTCCGCGTAGGCCGCGATCATCTGGGCGACGGCCGTCCGGCCCCGCTCGATCTCCTGCTGGCGGCTGAGCAGCGCCGCCTCCTCCCGGGCGAGCAGCGCGGACAGGCCGACCTCGGGACGCACCAGGCGCAGCACGCCCGGCTCCTCCCAGGAGGGCCGGAGCAGCGACAGCCGGGCCAGCTCGTCGAGCGCGTCACGGATCCGGGGGACCGGCCAGCCCAGTTTCTCGCTCAGTTCGGACACCCCGTGGGAGGGGTTCTCCAGGATGGCGCGGTAGACGGTCTCCTCGGCGGACCCGAGGCCAAGCAGTGAGAGCACGACCCCTCCCGGTGACGGACGCGAGCACGGCGCGACCGGTCGGGGACCGACCTTCCGGCGGTCGCAGTGTGAAACTAGGGCGAAGGGGTCATGCCAGGGTTATGCGCCACCGGATAACCCCGTGTTAACCACCCGCCCGGAAGGTCCTCGGCGGAGACGTCTCCCCTGGCAGCCTCCTGCACGGCAGGTGCCTGCCAGGCCGGATCCCTGGCGGATCCGGCGGCCGGTGGAGACCGTCGAGCCATGTACCTCATCAACGCCCGCCTGCGGGCCCCCGAGGAGGACGGCTCCCGCCCGCCGCCCCCGCCGCGGATGCCGGTCCGCGAGCTCCGCGACCTCGTCCTCGCCCTGGCCGATCCCGCCGACCGGATCGAGCACGTCTACGGCGCGGTGAGCGCCGCCGGCGCCGATCTCGGCCTCTTCGTCCTGCAGCCCACCCTCGAAGCCGCCGAGACCGCCGCGGAGCGGTTGTGCCGGCGCTGCCTCGCGACGTCCCCCCGGCTCGCCGGCTGGTCCCTGGACGGCTGCGCCGCGGGCCTGGTCCCCTGCCTGGCCGAGGCCCTGCTGCTCGGCGGCGGGCCTGGCAGCGTCCTGCCATTGCAGGGCGCTGACAGGCGCCGGGGCTTATCCCGGAACTGATTCGAGGCAAGAATCCGAAGGGCCGGAGAAAGCGCGGTTGATCTCCGGTGGAAATGCCAGCGGCCGCATCGGTGAATTCAGCCGGCACGACCGGCGGAAAGGAAGAGAAGACGATGAAGGAAATCGGCCGCCCCGCCGCCGCGCTCGGCGCCCTGTCCCTCGCGGCCGCGTTCGCCTTCGCGGTCCCGTCCCCGGTGCCCCCGGCGTCCGCGGTGCCCGCGGTGTCGCCGGCGGCCCCGGTCCACCTCGCGGCGGACGGTCCGGCGGGCTCCGCGCCCGGCGCCGGGCCGGCCCCCGCGCTCGGCGCCGGCTGGCAGTGACCGGCCGGCGAAGCACCTGGTCCGGGCGGCAGCCCGGCGAGTCGTCTGGGAGGCGACCACAGTGAACCATCAGGAAGTCGAAGTACTGGCGATCGGAGCAGGCCCCTCCAACCTCGCCCTCGCGGTGGCGCTGGAGGAGCTCTCGCCCGAGCTGGCGAGCAGGACCCTGCTCCTCGAACAGCACCAGGACGTGTCCTGGCAGCGCGGCATGCTGCTGCCCTGGGCGCAGAGTCAGGTGTCCTTTCTGAAAGACCTCGTGACGCTGCGGAATCCGCGGAGCAGATTCTCATTCGTCAATTATCTGCACTCGGCCGGAAGGCTCAATGAATTCGTCAACCTGGGCAGCTTCACCCCCTACCGGAGTGAGATATCGGAATATCTCCTGTGGGTGGCGCAGTCATTGTCCCGGGTGCGGATCGAGTACGGCCGGCGGTGCGTCAGGATCGAGCCGGTCCTGCTGCCCGGCGGCGAGGTGGAGGAGTGGCGCGCCGAGCTCGGCGACGGCTCCACCATCACCGCCCGCACCCTCGTGGTCGGCGCCGGCCGCGACCCGCACATCCCCGAGGTGTTCGGCGCGCTGCCGCGGGAGCGGATCATCCACAGCACCGAGTACACGCGGGGGATCAGCCGGTTCGACCACGGTGCGCCGCACCGGGTCGCGGTGATCGGCGGAGCGCAGAGCGCGGCCGAGATGCTCTGGGCCACCCACCAGAGCATGCCCGAGGCCCAGTGCACCATGATCATGCGTTCCATCGGCCTCAACGGCTACGAGAGCAGCAGGTTCACCAACGAGCTCTTCTACTCCTCGTTCATCGACGAGTTCTACGGCGCGAAGCCGGAGGCGCGCCGCCAGCTCCTGTCCGAGATGCACCGCAGCAACTACGCGGGCCTCTCGCCCGGCCTGCTGGACACCCTGTACCGGCAGATCTACCTCGAGCGGCTCAACGGCGCGGAACGGCTCAAGATGATCACAATGGCGGAGATCACCGCCGCCGGGCTCGACGGGGACGAGATCGTGCTGACCCTGACCGACCGCAAGAGCGGCGACCGCACCGAGCTGCCCTGCGACATCCTGCTGCTGGGCACCGGCTTCGACCGCCGGATGCCCTGGCTGGTCCGCGACCTGGCGGCCCGGGCGGGCCTGGGGGAGATCGCCGTCGACCGGGTCTACCGGCTCGGCCTGCCTCCGGGGTCCGGCGCCGCCTGCTACCTGCAGGGCGTCAACGAGGACACGCACGGCATCGCCGACTCGCTGCTCAGCGTGCTCGCCACCCGTGCCGAGGAGATCGTCGGGGACATCCAGGACCGCCTGGCCGCCACCGAGCTGCTCGCGCCGTTCGCCCTGCCCGTCGCCTCCTGACCGCACCCTCCGGCCCGCGGGCGCCCGGCCCTCGGCCCCCAACCCCGCCACCGCCTCCGGCCCCCGCCACCGCGCTCCGACCGCGCTCCCACCGCGCCTTCCGGCCCGTGCGGCGACCCCGCCGCGGCCCCCGTCCGATCCGAGGAGCCCTCCATGGACCTCAGTACCTTCGACCCCGACCAGCTCAGGCCCGACAACGGCCTGCTCGCCAAACGGCTGCTGCCCTGGACCACGCTGAACGCCCCCTTCGAGGGCGCCTGGTGCGTGGTCCGGCCCGGCACGGCCTCCACCCGGCACGCCCACCACGAGTACGAGATCTTCATCGCCGTGTCCGGCGAGGCGGTCCTGGAGAGCGAGGGCGAGCGAGCCGCCTTCGCCGCCGGGGACGTCGCCTACTTCCCGCCCGGCACCGACCACCGGGTCGTCAACGACGGCGCCGCCGACTTCGAGATGTACGGCATCTGGTGGGACGCCGACATGACCGGTGCCTTCACCGCCCGCCACGAGCAGAACCACGAGCGCGACGCCCAGGAGGAGAGATGACCCGGACGATCGTCATCGCCGCCACCCCCACGCCCAACGGGGACCTGCACGTCGGGCACATGGCGGGGCCGTACCTCGCCGGCGACGTGTACGCCCGCTACCTGCGCGCCGACGGCCGGCCGGTGACCTACGCGACCTGCACCGACGACAGCCAGTCCTACATGGTCTCGACCGCGCGGGCACGCGGCACGACCCCCGGAGAGCTCTGCCGGACCTCCACCGGGCAGATCGGCCGGTCGGTGGAGGCCATGGGCATCTCCCTGGCGCAGCTGCCGCCCGTCGACGACGTCTACCGCCGGACGGTGCTCGACTTCGTGACCGCCCTGCACCGGCAGGGGCGCTTCGAGACCCGGACCGTGCGCATGCCGTACGCGGAGAACGCCGGGACCTACCTGTTCGACGGCCTGGTCAAGGGCGAGTGCCCGTCCTGCCTGGCCGAGAGCTGCGGCGGGTCCTGCGAGGGCTGCGGCCGCCCCAACCACTTCGACGACCTGATCGGCCCCCGCTCGGTCCTCGACCCCGCGGACCCGGTGACCTCGCGGGAGGCGACCGTCCTGGTCCTGCCCATGGAGAACTACCGGGAGGAGCTCACCGCCTACTACGAGGCCCGCCGGGACGTCTGGCGGCGGCACGGCGCGCAGCTCGTCCGGGAGATCCTGGCCGGGCCGCTCCCCGAGATCCCGATCACGGTGCCGTCGCCGGGCTGGGGGATCGACGCCCCGTTCGCCGAGACCCCCGGCCAGATCCTCTACCCGTGGATCGAGGCCATGCCCGCCTCCGTCTACGCCACCTGGAGGGCGGCCGGCGAGCCGGAGGGCCCGGTCGACGCGCTCTGGCGGGCCGGGAGCGGCAACCGCCTCGTCTACTTCCACGGTTTCGACAACGTCTACTTCTGGGGGATGCTCGACCTGGTGATGCTGCTCGCCCACGGCGACCGCTACATCACCCCGGACGCCAACGTCTGCAACGAGTTCTACGAGCTGGAGAACGAGAAGTTCTCCACCAGCCGGGGCCACCTCATCCGCGGCGCCGACCTCGTCGCGGAGGTCCCGCGCGACCTGGTCCGGTTCTACCTCGCCCTGACCTGCCCCGAGGACCAGCGGGCCAACTTCACCAGGGAGGGACTCGACAAGGTGGCCGAGCGGCGCCTGCGCGCGCCGTGGAACGCGCTGGCCGACCGGATCGACGCCCTCGTCACCGACCCCGGCGAGGAGCTCCCCGTCACCGGCGAGGGCCGCCGCCGGGCGGCCGTCATGGTGGAGCGGTTCCGCCTCTGCTACGACCTGCCGTCCTTCAGCCTGACCCGGGCGGCGGACGGGATCGTCACCCAGCTCGGCCGGCTGCTGGAGGCCGAGCGCGCCGAGACCGGCGACCTGCTGCTGGAGGTGCGCACCCTGCTGGCCTGCGCGGCCCCCATCCTGATCGACGTCGCGGCCGAGGCCGAGACGCGCGGGGTGAAGCTCACCCTGGAGACCGGCGCCGAGACGGTCACCTCCTTCCTGCTGCCACGACTGCCCGGGAGCGCCCGATGAGACTGCTCGCCCTGGAGGCACGCCAGAACGCCTCCTACTACCAGTCCCGTTACCGCCAGGTCGCCGACCTCGGCGCCGAGCTGTACGTGCTGAACGGGATCGGCACGCCGGACTTCTGGCCGCAGGACCGCTACCGCGTCGCCGGCTCCCAGCGGATCGACGACCTCATCACCGAGGCGAAGGCCTGGCACGAGCAGGAGCGCTTCGACGGGGTCATCACCTTCTCCGAGTCGGCCGTGACCGCGGTCGCCGCGGTCGCCGAGGCGCTCGGCCTGCCGGGCGTCGGCGCGGAGGCGGCCAGGACCAGCCGGAACAAGCTGCTGATGCGCGAGGCGCACCGCAGGCACGGCGCCCCGCACCCCGGCTTCCGCCTGGTGGCCGACGTGGAGGAGGCGCGGCGGGCCGCAGAGGACTTCGGCTACCCGGTCATCCTCAAGCCGACGCTCGGCGCGGCCAGCAACTTCGTGTTCCGCATCGACGACGAGGAGGAGCTGCGGGAGACCTTTCCCCGGGCGGCCGAGGGCATCGCGGGCATGTCGTGGTACGCGATGGAGGCCGAGGGCCTCGACCTCGGCCCGCACGGACTGATGGTGGAGGCCTTCCTCGACGGGGAGGAGTTCCTGATCGAGGCCGTCGCCTGGGACGGCGAGGTCTACCTGGGCTCGATCGTGGACCGGATCACCGCCGAGGGCGGGACCTTCGACGACGACGTGCACCACGCGCCGACCTCGCTCGGCCCGGAGCAGGTGGCCGCGGTGCACCGGGTCGTCGCGGCGGGCGCCCGCGCCCAGGGGCTGGACCGCAGCGTGATGCACGCCGAGGTGCGCTTCCACCGCGGCGAGCCGTACCTGCTGGAGATCGCGATCCGCCCCGGCGGCGGAGGGCTGGACCTCATCGCCCGGATCACCGCCGACCACTGCCCGATCCGCGCCGTCATGGACGTGGCGCGCGGCGTGCGGCCCCGGGTCCGCCACTACGAGCCGACCGGCGTCCACGTCACCGCCATGTGCCTGCTCTGCGACGCGGGCCGGATCGAGCGGATCGACGTGCCCGCAGAGGTGAGCGAGTCCGACCGGGTCTTCTTCCTCAAGATCACCGCTCGGCCCGGGGACGTCGTCCGCCGCCCGCCGGAGGGCAACAGCATCCTCGGCTTCCTGGGCACCACCGGCGACTCGCTGGAGGACGCCCGGCAGACCATGAACGACCTCGCGGACCGGATCCGCGTCGAACTCTCCCCGATCGGAGACCGGTGATGACACAGCTGACCGTCGCCCCCGCCCAGACCTCCGCCCAGACCTCCGCCCCTGAGCGGCCGGCCGTCCCCGCGCAGGCCCCCGCGGCCCGCGCCGCGACCCCCGGCGGGCGGACCGCCCGGACCCGCCGCTACCTGATGTGCCCGCCCACCCACTTCGACGTCGTCTACTCCATCAACCCCTGGATGGACCCGGGCAAGCCGGTGGACGGCGCCCTGGCCCGGCTCCAGTGGGAGGGGCTGCTCCGCGCCTTCCAGGCCCTCGGCCACCGGGTGGAGCTCATCGAGCCGCTGCCCGGCTACCCCGACATGGTCTTCGCCGCCAACGGCGCCACGGTCATCGGCGGGAAGGTGCTCTCGGCGCGCTTCCGGCACGCCGAGCGGGCCGCGGAGGGCCCGGCCTACCTGGAGTGGTTCCGCGCCCGCGGCTACGAGACCCGCGAGGCCGTGCACGTCAACGAGGGGGAGGGCGACTACCTGGCGGCCGGCCGCTACCTGCTCGCCGGGACCGGCTTCCGCACCGACGTCCGCTCGCACCGCGAGGCCGAGAGGTTCTTCGGCCTCCCCGTCGCCGGGCTCCGGCTGGTGGACCCGCGCTTCTACCACCTCGACACGGCGCTGGCCGTACTCGACGACGAACTGATCATGTACTACCCGGGGGCGTTCTCCCGGGAGAGCCAGGGCGTGCTGCGCGTGCTCTACCCCGACGCGATCATCGCCACCGAGGCCGACGCCGAGGCCTTCGGCCTGAACGCCGTCTCCGACGGCCGCCACGTCCTGATGCCGCCCGCCGCCACCCACCTCATGGACGAGCTGCGCGAGCGCGGCTTCGAGCCGATCGGCGTGGAGCTGTCGGAGCTGCTCAAGTCGGGCGGCAGCGCCAAGTGCTGCACGCTGGAGCTGCGCGGGGGCCCCCGATGAGCATCCCGGAGAGGACCGCGGAGAACGGCTACGAGGGACGGCGCTTCACCTCCGGGGACGTGCCCGCCGGGGTGGAGTCGCCGACCGCGACCTACCGGCAGGACGGGGACCTGCTGTGGGGCGAGTTCGCCGGCGGCCACGCCCGGCGCGGCGCCCTCACCGGGGTCTGCGCCCCCGACGGCACCCTCGACTTCGCCTACTGCATGGTCCTGGACACCGGGGAGATCGTCTCGGGCCGCTGCCACAGCACCCCGGAGACGCTCGCCGACGGGCGCGTCCGGCTGCACGAGGAGTGGGAGCGGTACGGCGAGCACGCCGCCACCGGCGTCTCCCTGCTGGAGGAGCTCCCCACCGCCACCGCCACCGCCACCACTGCCACCGAGAACGAGCACGAGCACGAGGACGAGGACCGGACATGACCGCGACCATCGACACCGCGACCACCGACACGGCGGCCCCCGCGCGCCCGCGCGGCGAGACCCCCGCCAGGGGCGGGACCGTCACCTGGGCCTGCGCACCCGGCTTCCCGCCGTCGATCATCTTCCCGTTCACCCCGCCGGAGCGCTTCGGCACCCGCAACCTGCTGGAATTCCAGATCCTGATGTACCGGCCGCTGTACTTCTTCGGCACCCACGGCACACCCGAGGTCGACTACGACCTCAGCATCGGCGAGCCGCCGGAGTGGAGCGAGGACGGGCGGACGGTCACCGTCACGATCAAGCCCTGGAAGTGGTCCAACGGCGAGACCGTCTGCGCGGACAACGTCCTGTTCTGGGTCAACATGATGGCCGTCAAGGGCGAGCGCTACGGCGAGTACGTCCCCGGGTACTTCCCCGACAACCTGGTCTCCTACGGCAAGCTCGCCGAGGACAGGGTCTACTTCACCTTCGACAAGGCCTACTCCAAGCGCTGGGTGCTGATGAACCAGCTCAGCACCATCACCCCGATGCCCCGGGCCTGGGACCGCACCGCCGACGGGCCGGCCAACGCGTCGGAGGACCTCGCCGACGTCGAGGCCGTCTACGACTTCCTGATGGCCGAGAACGGCGGCGTGCTGGAGGAGGACAACTCCGACCGCGTGCACTGGGCCGACAGCCCCGTCTGGAGCGTGGTCAGCGGCCCGTGGCGGCTGAAGAGCTACACCATGGACGGTGTCGTCACCTTCGTGCCCAACGAGCACTACTCCGGCCCGAACAAGCCCCACCTCGACGAGTTCCGCCAGATCCCGTTCATGTCGGACGGCGAGGAGTACGAGCGGCTCCTGGCCGGACCGGACGGCCCGGACGGCGTCCAGGTCGGCTACCTGCCGCTCAGCTTCAGCACCGAGCCCACCGACGACCCCACCAAGGGCGGACCGAACCCGCTCGCCGAGAACTACACGCTGGTCCCGCAGGCCGCGTTCTGCATCCGCTACATCCCCCTCAACTACAACAACCCGACCGTGGCCGGGAAGATGCTCGCCCAGACCTACATCCGGCAGGCGATGCAGCACGCGCTCGACCAGGACCGGGCGGCCCGCGAGATCTACCACGGCTACGCCTACCGGCAGGACGGCCCGGTGCCCTGCCACCCCGCGAGCGACCTGGTCTCGCCCGCCCTGCGGGGCGCGCCGGTCCTGCCCTTCGACCCCGAGCGGGCCCGCGCGCTGCTGGCCGCCAACGGCTGGGATACGAGTGTCTTCCCCGCGGTGTGCACCGGCCCCGGCGAGGGCCCCGGCCAGGCCGGCGCGGGCATCCCGGCCGGCACGAAGCTCAGCTTCTCGCTCCGGTACGCCGAGGGACGCCCGGCGCTCACCCGGCTGATGGAGCAGTTCCGCGACGACGCGGCGCGCGCCGGCATCGAGCTGCGGCTGCAGGAGGTCTACGGCTCGGTCCTGGTCGCCGAGGACGCCCCGTGCGTCGCCGGGCCGGACAGCCCCTGCCTGTGGGAGCTGAGCACCTGGGGCGGCGGCTGGGTCTACCACTTCCCGAGCGGCGAGATCCTGTTCAAGACCGACGCCGGCGGAAACTTCGGCCACTACACCGACCCGAAGGCCGACGAGCTCATCGCGAAGTCGGTCACCACCGACGACCTGGGCGCGCTCTACGACTACCAGGACTACATCGCCGAGCAGGTCCCGGTCATCTTCATCCCGAACTTCTCGCTGCGGCTGTTCGAGGTCGCGAACGACCTGCGGGGCTTCGAGCCGATCAACCCCTTCGGCATGATCGCGCCGGAGAACTGGTACTACGTCGAGAGCGGGGAGTGACGCCGTGAGCTCCGCCGCGACCCTCGCCGCGTCCCTGAACACGTCCCTCAGCATGCCCCTCGCCGGGGCGCCCGTCGCCGTCATCCCCGCCCACCACCTGATGACCTTCCTCCTCCAGCTCGGCCTGCTCCTCGGCCTGGCGACCCTGCTCGGGCGGCTCTCCGCCCGGTTCGGACTGCCGGCGCTCCTCGGCGAGCTGTGCGCGGGCATCCTCATCGGGCCGTCGCTGCTGGCCAACGCCGCCCCGGACCTGTTCGCCTGGCTGCTGCCGCAGGACCCGGCCCGTTTCCACCTGATCGACGCCGTCGGCCAGCTCGGCGTCCTGCTTCTGGTCGGCATGACCGGCATGCACCTCGACACCGGCTTCCTGCGGCGCCAGGGCAGGTCGGCGGCCTGGATCAGCGGCACGGGGCTCCTGGTGCCCCTCGCCCTCGGCGTCGGGATCGGGTTCCTGGCCCCGCCGGAGATGATCGTCGGCGGCACCGACCCCATGGTGTTCGCCCTCTTCCTCGGCGTCGCGCTGTGCGTCAGCGCGATCCCCGTCATCGCCAAGATCCTCACCGAGATGCGCCTGCTCCACCGGGACATCGGCCAGCTCATCCTGAGCACCTCCGTGATCGACGACGTGGCAGGCTGGTTCCTGCTCTCCGTGGTCTCCGCGCTCGCCACCGCCGGAGCCCGCACCGGGCAGGCGGCGCTGACCGCGATCGCGCTGCTCGCGGTGTTCGTCCTGGCCTCCCTGCTGATCGGCCGCAGGGCGGTGGCGGCGGTGCTGCGGCTGGCCGACCGCGGCCAAGGGGACCGCACCCTGATCGCCGCGGTGACCGTGCTGTTCCTGCTCTTCGCGGCGGTGACCCACGCGCTGGGCTTCGAGGCCATCCTCGGCGCCTTCGTCTGCGGGGCGCTCATCGGCTCGTCCCCGGACCTGAAGGTCGCCCGGCTCGCCCCGCTGCAGACGTTCGTCGCCGCGGTGCTGGCGCCGATCTTCTTCGCCACGGCGGGCCTGCGGATGGACCTGACCGAGCTGGCGAACCCCGTCGTGCTCGGCGCGGGCCTGCTGGTCCTGGCCGTCGCCATCGCCGGCAAGTTCGCCGGGGCCTACCTCGGGGCGCGCATCGCGCGGCGCACCCGCTGGGAGGCGCTCGCCCTGGGCGCCGGCCTCAACTCCCGGGGCGTCATCGAGGTGATCGTCGCCATGGTCGGCCTCCGGCTCGGCGTGCTCACCACCGCGTCCTACACCGTGATCGTCCTCGTCGCGGTCGTGACCTCGATGATGGCGCCGCCCCTGCTCCGCTTCGCGGCCTCCCGCATCGCCCCCACCGAGGACGAGGTGGTCCGCGAGGAGTTCTTCGACGCCCTGGAGACCCCCGGGCAGACCCCCGACAAGCAGTTCGTGACGACCGCCAAGGAGGCGTGACATGACCGCAGACGACCGCCCGCTCGTCCTGCTGATCGCGACGGGGATGCGGCACTACCGCGAGTACCTGCTGCGCTCGATCGCGACCGGGTACCGGATCCACCTGTTCGCCACCGCCGAGCCCGGCTGGGAGCGCGAGTACGTCACCGGCTGGACCCTGGTGGACAGCACCGTGGACGGCCCCGGGATGGTCCCCGCCGCGCTCGACCTGGCCGCGCGCGAGCCCGTCCAGGGCGTGCTGTGCTGGGACGAGGCCAGGATCCTGGCCGCCGCCCACGTCGCGGAGGCCCTGGGCCTGCCCGGCGGCGACACCGCGATGGTGCGCCGCTGCCGCGACAAGCACCTCACCCGGGTCGCGCTCGACGCCCGCGGCGTGCCGCAGCCGCGCTCCCTGGCCGTCGGCACGCTGGAGGAGGCGCTGAAGGCCGCCGGCGAGACCGGCTACCCGGCCATCCTCAAACCGCGCGGCCTCGGCGGCAGCCTGGGCGTGATCCGGGTCGAGGACCCGGAGGAGCTCGCCGAGCGGTTCGCGTTCGTCCGCGACCTCACCGTCCCCGACGGCGCCACGTTCGACGTGCCCGTCCTGGTCGAGGAGTACGCCGACGGCCCCGAGGTGAGCGTGGACGCCGTCGTCCGGGACGGCGTGGTGACGCCGCTCTTCCTGGCCCGCAAGGTCCTCGGCTACGAGCCGTACTGCGAGGAGGTGGGCCACTACGTCGACGCCCGCGACGAGCTCCTGCACGACCCGGAGTTCCGCCGCGTCCTGCAGGACACCCACACCGCCCTCGGGTTCACCGACGGGTTCACCCACACGGAGATCAAGCTCTCCTCCCGGGGCCTGCGCGTCATCGAGGTCAACGGCCGCCTGGGTGGGGACATGATCCCCTACCTCGGGCTCCTCACCACCGGGATCGACCCCGGCCTGGCCGCGGCGGCGGTGGCCTGCGGGCGCGTGCCCGACGTGACGCCCCGGCACGAGCTGGCCGCCGGGGTCCGCTTCTTCTACGTCGCGGAGGACGACACGACGATCGGGTCGATCGCCTTCGACGAGGCGGGCCTGCCCGGGGCCGTCGACCGGGCGATCCCGGTCGTCGAACCCGGAGCGACCGTCTCACCCCCGCCCAAGGGCACCCTGTGGGGCCGCATCGCCTACGCGACCGCGGTCTCCGCCGACCTCGCCGAGTGCCGCGCCGCCCTGGACGCGGCCGAGGCCAACCTGGAAGTGAAGGCAGCAGCATGACCGCCGTCGTCGGGAACGAAGAGACCACCGGGCCCGAGAGGCCCGCAGACCCCACCGGAGCCGAGAGGCCCGCACAGCCCGGGACCGCCCCGCCGGCCCCGCCGGAAAAGGACGACGACGGAGTCATCGTCACCCTCCGGGAGACGTCCCGCGCGGCCAAGGCGCTGCTGCTCGGCGTGTTCGTCAACAAGCTGGCCGCGTTCATCCAGATCTACCTCGTGCTGTTCCTGACCAACCGCGGGTTCTCCCCGACCCAGGCGGGCCTCGCGCTCGGCGTCTACGGCGCGGGCGCGGTCGCGGGCTCGCTCATCGGCGGGTCGCTCTCCGACCGGATCGGGCCGCGCGCGGCCACGCTGGTCAGCATGACGGGATCGGCCGCACTGATCGTCTCCATCCTCTACCTGCCCACCTACCCGCTCCTGCTGGGCGCGATCTTCCTGGTCAGCACGGTCGGCCAGTTCTACCGGCCGGCGGCCCAGGTGCTGCTGACCGAGCTGACGCCCAAGCACCGCCTCGTGATGATCACCGCGGTGTACCGGCTCGGGCTCAACCTCGGCATGACCGCGGCCCCGCTGATCGGCGCGGCGCTGCTGTCGGTCTCCTACAACGCGCTCTTCTGGGGCGAGGCCGCCGCCGCGCTCACCTTCGCCGTCATCGCCTCGCTCGCGCTGCCCCGGCGCGTCTCCCGGCCCGCGGCCGGGCAGCGGGCCGCCGAGCCGGAGCCCGCGGGCCGGTCGGGCTACCGCGCGGTCCTCGCCGACCGGCGCTACAGCCTCTACCTGGTCGCGGTCCTGCTCACCTCCATCGTGTACTGCCAGTACACGGCCACGCTCCCGCTGGACGTCGCGGCGGCGGGGATCAGCCTGTGGTGGTACGGCGCCGCCGTCTCGCTCAACGGGTTCATCGTGATCACCTGCGAGCTGGCGATGACGAAGGTCGTGCAGCGGTGGCCGATCCGGCTCACCGCGCTGCTCGGGCTGGGCCTGGTCTCGGTCGGCTACGCGATCTACGCCATCTCCCCGCTCCCGGTCTGGTTCATGGTCGGCACCCTGGTCTGGACCCTCTCGGAGATCATCGGCGGGCCGACGGTCTTCGCCTACCCCGCCATGGCGGGCCCCGAACGGCTGCGCGGCCGCTACATCGGCGCCATGCAGAGCGTCTTCGGCCTCGGCACCGCACTCGGCCCGGTCCTCGGCACGCTGGTGTGGTTCCAGGTCGGCCGCTCGGTGTGGCTCTGGGCGGCCCTGGTCGCCGCCGTCGCGACCGTCGCCGGACTCCTCGGCATGCGCACCCCTGCGACCGGAGCCGAGGAGCCGCAGCCCGCGGCCGCCTCGGCCGGCTGAGCGGGGGTGCGGTGATGCCGAGGATCGCCGTCGTCGGAGGAGGGATCGCCGGAGTCACCCTGGCGTGGCGCCTGTGCGAGTCCATCCGGGGGACCGCCGTCCACCTCTACACCGGGGAGCCGTACCGCAGGGCCGACGCGAGCGCGGCCTCCGGCGGGCTGACCCGGGCCTTCGAACCCGACCCCGACCTGTGCATGGAGGCCGCCGCGAGCCTCGCCGAGCTCCAGTCGGACCCCGTGCTGCAGGCCTGGGCCTCCTACCGGGAGACCGGGTCGGTGTACCTGATGCCGGCCCTGGGCCGCGACACCGCCGAACTGGTGGACGCCGTACGGAGCCGCATCCCGGGCTCGGTCGAACTGCTCGACGCCGGGCGGCTCACCGCCCGGGGCGCCTTCCGCGACCTGCCGGAGGGGAGCGTCGCAGTGGTGGAGCGGCGGGCGGGCTACGTCTCGCCGAACGCGCTGCGCGACAAGCTCCTGGTGGAACTCGCCCGATCGGGGGTGTTCGTCGTCGACGGCCGGATCGAGACCGTCACCCGCGAGGGCGAGGTCCACCCCGTCGGCGGGCCCCCGGCGCGGTTCGACGTGGTCGTCGTGGCCGCGGGCGCGTGGACGCGGACGCTGCTGGCCCGCACGGGCCTGCCGGACGGCGGGCTGCGGACCAAGACCATCCAGTACGTGCTCACGCCGTCGGGCCCGGGAGGTCCGGGCGCGTTCGTCGACGAGACCACCGGCCTGTACGGCAGGCCGTACGCCGACGGGCGGATGCTGCTCGGCCTGCCCACCGACCGCTGGGACGTGCCGCCGGGCGCGGCGGTGGCCGACCCCGCGCTGACCACCCGGATCCTGGACACCGCTCGGGCCAGGATCGGCCACGGGCCGCCCGGCGGGAAGGGCGGCGGAGGCGCCGAGGTCACCGCGGTGGCCGCGGTCGAGTGCTATCACGCGACGGGCGCGCTCTCGCTCCGCCCGCTGGCACAGGGGATCTACACCTTCACCGGCGGGAGCGGCGGGGCGGGCAAGACGGTGCTGGCCGCCAGCAGGACGGCGGCGCGCAGCCTGGTCAGGACGCTGCGGTGACCGCGCCGGCCGGCCGCGCCGGCTCGCGGCGGGGCTCCGGCTCCGCCGCGGCCGGGGCGGGGGCCGGGGTCGCACGCGGAGTCTCCCGGGTGGGCGCCTCCCGCTCGGAGGACGCCTGCGCGGGGACGCCGTCCTCGATGCGCCGGACCATCCGCTCCAGCTCTTCGGCCGTGGCGGCCTCGGCGTGCGAGGCGCCGCTGCGCCCCTTGGCGCGGGAGAGGGCCCAGAAGCGGCGGGTGTGCTCGCCGTACCAGACCGTCCAGCCGGGCAGCCGCGCGGCCAGCGCCCGCGCCGCGGCGGCTCCTTCGGTGTGCTCTTTCGCCATCGTGACCCTCTTCCGTGGTGCGCTCCGTGATGCATCGGCCGGGACGGGTCCCTTACCCGGGAACACCCGTCCCATCCGCACCGGGGGTCGCCGCGGGCCGATTCTTTGCTGAAGCATTGCGCATCGGCGGGCGTCGGCGCGTCACAACACGCTGAAAGTCAGGTAGCAGTAGTCGTCGAGCATCTTCGTCAGCGGTCGGCCGGGCCGGCCGAGCTCCGCGGCCAGGGCCTCCTCGCCGAGTCCCGACTCCGCCAGCACGCCCAGTGCCCACTCCCGGCCCAGCCGCAGGTGGGCGGCGTAGGCCGCCGGGGTGCGGGCGCCGTGCAGGCGCTCGGCGATCGCCGCGTCCCAGGGCATCACGGCCCTGGGCCGCAGGGCGTGCAGGGCCTTGGAGGCGGCGGTGGAGCCGAGCGAGCGGGGGCGGGCCCCCGCGGTGGCGGGAGCCGCGGCGAGGTCGGCGTAGCACAGGCCGAGCCGGTCGATCCCGGCGTCCGTGAGCCGGGTCAGCGAGTCGTCCGGTCCGGGCAGGTGGGCGGCCCAGCGCGACCACCAGGCGGCCACCGACTCGCCGAAGACGTCCGGCTCGCCGGGGCGCGGGTTGCGCAGCCGGCAGCCCCAGGAGTTCAGCCAGGCCAGCAGCGCGCGCGGGTGGCCGGGGACCGAGAGGTCGAGCGCCGGAGCGGTCTCCCGGAGCAGGCGCTGCCAGGACCGTTCGGGGCCGGCGAAGCGGGCGAACTCCGTGACCGCCTCGCGCAGGGCCGCCAGGTCCGGGCCCGGCGCGTTCACAGCGGCACGCGGCCGGCGGCGCCGGACGCGGGGACGAGGGCGAGCGCGGGCCGGGTGCCGCGCCGTACGGCGAACCCGGCGACGGCCGCGACCAGGAACACCAGCACGCCGTACACCACGGCGGGGATCGCCATCCGGGGGTCGCCCAGCAGGGCGGGGCTCACGGCGACGGCGATGGCCAGGGTGCTGTTGTGGATGCCGATCTCCATGCACGAGGCGACGGCCTGCCGGGGGGCCACCCCCGCCAGGCGCGGCAGCCAGTAGCCGGCGGTCAGGCTCACGACGCTGAACAGCAGGCAGACCAGGCCGACGGCCCGGATGTCGGCGGCGAGCCCGTCCGCGGCGGAGACGACCGCGACCGCGATCACCGCCGCCAGCGTGACGACCGAGAGCACCTTGACCGGGCGGGCCATCCGGTCGGCGAACGCGGTCCTCGCGGCCCGGATCAGCATGCCGAGGGCGGCGGGGACCAGGACGACGGCGAAGACCTGGACGGTCTTGTCGAACTGCAGGCCCAGCGTGCCCGCGTCGGCGTAGAAGTACGCCAGGGAGAGGTTGGCGACGAGGGGGAGGGTGAAGACGGCGGTCAGGGAGTTGATCGCGGTCAGCGTGACGTTGAGCGCCACGTCCCCGCCGAACAGGTGGCTGTAGAGGTTGGCGGTCGGGCCCCCGGGCGAGGCGGCCAGCAGCATCATGCCGACCGCGAGGGAGGGCGGCAGGCCGAAGGCCAGGACGAGCCCGAAGCAGACTGCGGGCAGCAGGAGGGCCTGGCAGACGAGCGCGACGAGGACGGCCCGGGGGTGGACCGCGACGCGGCGGAAGTCGTCCGCGGTCAGGCTCAGGCCGAGACCGAACATGATCACGGCGAGGGCGGCGGGGAGCAGGACGCTGCTGACGGTGGGACTCATGGCGGTCCCTGCCTTTCGTGACGGGACATCATGGATCGTGACCGGACGCGGCCGCCGCACGTGACCGGACGCGACCGGGTACGGCGGGCGGGGTGGACCGAGCGGGGGTACGGCGGGCCGGCCGGGGGTGCGGCCGGCCCGCCGGCGAGCCGGGAGGAGCGGGGAGCGGTCAGGAGAGGTCGAGGCGGACGACCCAGCGGTGCCGGCGGTCGCTCTTGGCCTCGGTCTTGAGCAGCCGGCGGAACCCGGCCCGCTCGAACATGCCCATCGTCCCCACGTAGGCGAGGGAGGGGTTGACGCGTCCGCCCTCGGGATCGACGGGGTAGCCCTCGATGGCCGGCGCGCCGTACCCGCGGGCGTGCTCCACGGCGCCCAGCAGCAGGGCCTCGGCGACGCCGCGGCGGCGGTGGGAGGCCCGCACGACGAAGCACACCACCGACCACACCGGGACGTCGTCGACCGCGGGGATGGTGCGCGAGCCGGTCAGCCGGTCCATGTCCGCGCGGGGACCCACGTTGCACCAGCCCGCGACCTCTCCGTCCACGTAGGCCAGGAGGCCGGGCGGAGGATCGGCGTCGACCAGGGCGCGCATGACCTCCCCGCGTTCGTCGGCGGTCCTCCGGTTGTACTCGGCCGTGGTCAGACGCCAGGCCAGACACCAGCAGGTCTGCCTGTTCTCGGTGGGGCACAGGACGGCGCGGAGGTCGTCCCAGCGCCCGGCGTCGGCCGGATGAATTTCGACGGGCATACCGTGGATCCGTTTCTGGGGGAGGCCGGGCGCATGGGCCGCGCCGGTTCTCCCCACGGGCTTTCGAGTTTTACAGGGACTTGACTGAGAGGGGTGAAAAGGGCTCGGGAAGCGCGGTGGGAGGGTTCCTGAAAAAGGGGTGGAAGGGCGGGGTCAGGCCAGCGCGGGCGCGAGCGGCCGGCTCCCGCGGCGGGTCAGCGAGGCGAGGATCCGCTCGGTGCGCTCGGTGGGCTCGGTGTCGAGGTCGTTGCGGAGCCGGCGGCGGCACAGCTCGTACCAGTCCCTGACCCGGCCCAGCTCGCCCAGCTCGCCGTGCATCATCATCAGCGTCTGGTAGGTGTCCTCGTGGTAGGGGTCGAGGGAGATGATCCGGCGGCACCAGTGCATGGCGGCCGGCCAGTCCTCCCGCTCCAGGGAGTCGGCGCGCAGCACCGCCAGCGCGCGCAGTGCGACGCCCTGCGCCCACTGCCGCTGCTCGTTGATCCAGTCGCTGGCCTCGCCGGTCAGGAAGTCGCCGGTGTAGAGGTCGGCGGCGGTCTGGAAGCACTCCAGCGCCCGCTGGTGCTCCTTGGCGGCCCAGAGGTCGCGGCCCCGCTGGAAGGCCCGCTCGAACTCCTCCAGGTCCACCCACGCGCTCTGCGCCTGCAGCATGTATCCGTGGTCCTGGTGGACCAGCCGGAACCCGTCGTCCCCCTCGTGGGCCCCCAGCACGCGGCGGACGGCGTGGACCGCCACCTTCAGGGAGCTGGAGCTCCGGTCGTCGCTGTCGGGCCAGAGCACCTCGTGGAGCCTGTCCCGGTGGACCAGCCGGCCGCGGTTGACCAGGAGGTACTGGAAGAGCGCCCGGGCCTTGCCCGCACGCCAGTGGGCCACCGGCAGTCCGTTGATCTCCAGACGGAAGTTGCCCAGGCAGTGGACCGTCACCGCCGGCGTGGAATCCGTGAGCATGGGGGCCGCCCTTTCCATAGGACCCGGAGGGCCGGTGCGGCGCTCCGAACCCGGTCATCGGGTCTGACCGGAACGCTATGGAACCGCGGAGGCCCTGTTCAAGGGCGCTGCCCACAAGGTGCAAGGGGGACTACGACTTTAGTCGTAGGGGGGTGCACACCTCGCGCTATGTACGGCGGGCGACCACCCGTGAACGATGAGTGCGTCGCACCCCCCTAGCCAGAAGGCAGCGCGATGACGCATCCCGTGTACAAGATCGAAACAGCGGTCCGGCCGGCGGCCGTAATCAGCGGCCGGGCGGTGCGGCTGTCCTGGACCGAGGCGCGGCCCGCAGTCCAGGTGATCTTCCAGCTCCGGCTGTTCGCCGGCGCGCTCATCGGAGCCGGGACGCCGGCGGACGTCTCCTGGGGGGTGATGGCGGCGGGAGCGGCGGCTTGGCTCCTGCTGACCTGGTCCGCGTACCTGCTCAACGGCGCGGCCGACGTCGTCGAGGACCAGTCGAACGGCTCCACCCGGCCGATCGCCCGCGGCGACCTGTCCGCGCTCACCGGAGGGCGGCTGGCCCTCCTGCTCGGCGCCCTCGGCCTGTCGCTGGCCGCGGCGCTGTCGGAGCGGTTCTTCCTCCTCGCGCTCCTGCTCCTGGTGCTCAGCTGGGCCTACTCGACCGGCCCGGCCCCGCTGAAGAACACCGTCGCCGGGGTGCAGGTCGCCGTGGTGGGCGCGGGCCTGGTCACCTACCTGGCGGGCATCAGCGCGGCGGGCGTCCCCGTCACCGGCACCGTGCTGGTGTTCGCGGTGGCGATGTCGGCCTGGATGGGCATCGGGGGGCTCGCCAAGGACCTGTCCGACGTCGCCGGGGACCGGGCCGCGGGGCGCCACACCCTGCCGCTGCTGTGGGGCGAGCGCCGGGCCAAGCTCGCCATCGCGGCCGCGGCCGTGGCGGTGGGCGGCTCCTTCCTCGCCGCGGCCCTGGCCGTCGCGCCGGGCCTGGTGCCCGCCGCCGCGCTGGTCCTCGCCGGCAGCGCCGCCCTGGCCGCCGTCTCGCTCGGCCGGTGGAGCACCGGGGACCGCAGGGCCCAGCGCCGGCCGTACCGGCTCTTCATGCTGACCCAGTACTCGGCGCACCTGACCGTCCTGGCGGAGGTCGTGATCCGCTGACCGGAGTCGGCGCCGAACGATCGAGGCGGGTCCGGATGGTTCCGGACCCGCCTCGATCGTTTCCCCGCCCCGAGCGTTTCCCCGGCTCCGGCTCCGGTCCCGTCGTCCCCCGCTCGCGCGAGCGCCCGGAGACCCCAGGGTCTCCGGGCGCTCGCGGGATCCGCTAGGGCAGGGCCGGCTCCTCCTCCCGCTCGCTCAGCTCCGCGATGAGCTCGGCCGCCGCCACCGCCGCGGCCCCGTGCACCGGGACGGCGGCGATGGCGGCGGCGAGGTCGGCGGGGACGGGGTTGTCGAACACCTGGCGGAGCGGCACCTCGACGCCGAGCAGCTCCCGCAGCGCGTACGCCAGGCGGGTGCCGCTGAGCGAGTCGCCGCCGAGCCGCAGGAAGTTGCCGGTGCGCTCGACCGGCTCGGAACCCAGCACGTCGCCCATCAGCGCGCCGATGACGAGCTCCAGCGCGCTGCCGGGCCCGTCCGGGCCCGCCGGCGGCCCGGCCTGCGCCGCCGGGTCCTCCCGCCCGGCCAGCGGGGGGTGCCCGGCGGCCTGGGCGGGGTGTCCGGGGGCCTGGGCGCCGGTCGCGCCGCCGGCCCGCTCGGTGAGGGCCAGCCGGTCGGTCTTGCCGTTGCGGGTCAGCGGCAGCGCGTCGACGACCTCGACCTTGGCCGGCACCATGTACGAGGGCAGCAGTTCCCGGAGCCGGGCGCGCAGCGCGCGCGGGTCGGGCCGGTCCGGGCCGGCCTCCTGGCTCCCGGTGACGAAGGCGTGCAGGCGGCGCACCCCCCATCCGCTGCGCGGGGCCACGACGACCGCGGCCTCGACCGAGGGCTGGTCCCGCAGGACCGCCTCGATCTCGCCGAGCTCGATCCGGTAGCCCTGGATCTTCACCTGGTGGTCCTCGCGGCCCAGGATCTCGATGTTGCCGTCGGGCAGGTGGCGCCCGACGTCCCCGGTCAGGTAGGCGCGCTCCCCGCTCTCCGGGAGCGCCGTGAACTGGGCCGCGGTCCGCTCCGGGTCGTCGAAGTACCCGTGCGCCAGTCCGACGTCGCTCACCACCGCCATCTGCCCGACGGCCCACACCGGGCGGCGCCGCAGCTCGTCGTCCACGACGAGGTAGCGCTGGTTGGTGATCGGCTTGCCGTACGGGATGCTCGTCCAGGCCGGGTCCACCTCGCCGACGGGCGAGAACACCGACCAGCAGATCGTCTCCGTCGGCCCGCCGGAACCGACGAACAGCAGGTCCCCGGCCTGGGCGCGCAGGCGGCCGGGGAGGGTGAGCGGGATCCAGTCGCCGGACAGCACGGCCAGCCGCAGGGTGGACAGGGGACGGTCGTCGCGGATCTCGGCCTGGCCGACGAGCATCTCCATGATCGCCGGTACGGAGTTCCAGAGCGTGACGCGCTCCTCCTTCACCCGGTCGGTCCACCGGTCGGGCTGGGCGCGCTCGAAGGGGTCCGGCAGCACGACGGTGCCGCCGGCGGCGGGCACGCCGAACACGTCGTAGACCGACGCGTCGAAGTGCAGCCCCGAGATGCCGAACAGGCGGTCGTCCGGGCCGACGCCGAACCGGGCGTTGACGTCGGCGACGAGGTTCGCCACCCCGCGGTGGTCCACCATCACGCCCTTGGGCTCGCCCGTCGACCCGGAGGTGAAGATGACGTAGGCCAGGTCGCCGGGGCTCTGGACGGAGGGGAGCGGGCCGTCGTCCCCGGTCTCGAACTCCTCGTCGACCCGGTGCACGGTCACGCCCTCGGGCCAGGCCAGCCGTTCGGCCAGGTGCGACTGGGTGAGCACGTGCCGTACGCGCCCGCGCTCGATCAGCCGGGCCAGCCGCTCGGCGGGGGCGGCGGCGTCGACGGGGAGGTAGGCGGCGCCGGAGGCGAGCACGCCGTACACGGCGGCGTACTGCTCCCAGCCCTTCTCCATGACGACGGCGACCAGCTCGTTGGCCCGGACCCGGCCGCGCCGCAGGCGGCGGCCGATGCGGCGGGCGTAACAGGACAGCTCGCCGTAGGTGAGCCGGCGGCGGCCGTCGACGACGGCCTCGGCGTCCGGGTGCTCGGCGGCCCTGGCGAAGACGATCTCGTGCAGCAGCGCGTCGGGCACGGGCCCGGCGGTGGAGTTCACCTCGTCGACGAGCCTGCGGTCTGCGCCGGGAAGCACGTCGGGGCGGGTCCGCGTCCAGTCGGGCCCGCCGTCGGCCAGCCGCTCCAGCAGCGCCGTCAGGGCGCCGGACATCGACGCGCACAGGCCGGGCGGGAACACGCCGCCCCCGGCCTCCCAGCGCAGGTACAGCCCGCCGTCCTCCTGGCGGAAGCCCAGGTCGAGCAGGGGCCGCTCCACGCTCCCGGGCTCGCCGGCGGTGGCCGGCGCGAACTCCCGGCCGGCCTGCGGACGGGCGGGCGGACCGGCCTCCAGTGTGCCGACGACCACCGGCAGGCCGGCCGCCCCGGCACCGGTGCCGGTCGCGGTGCCGGTCTGGGCACCGGTCGGGGTGCCGGCCAGCGCACGGGCGATCGCCTGGTCGAGCTTGGCGGCCCTGACCCCGAACCGGTCCCCGGTGCGCGGGGCGGCCACCGGGACGGTGGTCCCCTCGGGCGAGCGGTAGGCCAGGTGGAAGTCCGGGCTCTTGGCCCACCCCCGCAGCACCTCGGCGAACGCGGCCACGATCAGGGCCTCCGGGCGGGCGCCGTGGGCACGGGCGGCCTCGGTCAGCGCCCGCCAGCGGCGGGGGGAGATCCGGTACTCGTGCCGTTCGGCCGGGGCGGGGGCGCTCGGGCCCGCCGCGACCGGGAGGTCGGGAGGGGCGAGGAGCGCCGGTCGGTCCGGCTCCTGGTGCAGAGCGGTCATGGATTCCTCCATTCGAATTACGTCGGCGCCGGGAACATAAGAAGGACCGGTTATGCCCAGGCAGATTTCCTGACAGAGAATATGACTGCAAGTCCGCGTCGTAACCGGTCGATAACCGGTCGTGGTTACGGTCGCCGGGACCGAGAAAAGAATTCCCGACCCGACCGGAAAAGAGGACGATGGCATGGCGAAGGCATCATTGGGCCGACACGCCGATTTCAACCGGCTGTGGGCCGGACAGACGGTCAGCAATTTCGGCGACAAGATCTCACTGCTGGCGCTGCCCACCATCGCGATCGTCACGCTCGGCGGCGGTCCGGTGGAGGTCGGCGTGCTGGGGACCCTGAGGTTCCTGCCCTTCTTCCTGCTGGCCCCACTGGCCGGACTGGTCGCCGACCGGGTCTCGCGGCGGTCGATCATGATCGCCGCGGACCTCGGGCGCTTCCTGGCGCTCGCGAGCATCCCGGTGGCGTTCGCGCTCGACGCGGTCACGCTGCCGCACCTCTACGTCGTGGCCGCGGTCGTCGGCGTGCTCACGACGTTCTTCGAGGTCTCCTACCAGTCCTGGCTGCCGCAGCTCATCGGCACCGAGAACCTGGTCGAGGGCAACACCAAGCTGCAGATCAGCCGGAGCCTCGCCGAGGCCCTCGGCGCGGGCGCGGGCGGTGCGCTCATGCAGGTCCTGGGCGCGGCCAGGGCCGTCACGGTGGACGCGTTCACCTTCCTCATCTCACTGGTGGCGCTGCTGTTCATCCGGCACCGCGAGGTCCGCGAGCGGGTGGAGGGGCGCAGGAACTCCGCGGCGGCCGACATGAAGGAGGGCATGCGCACGCTGTTCGGCACGCCGGTCCTGCGGAGCCTGTTCGTCTCCAACGTCGTGGTGAACTTCGGCGCGGCCATCGGTGACGCGCTGATCCTGGTGTACGCCTACAACGTGCTGGGCCTCAGCCCCGGCCAGGTCGGCATCGCCTGGGCCGTCATGGCCGTCTTCGTCATCGTCGGGGCGGTCCTGTCCGAGCAGGTCGCCAAGGCCCTCACCCTCGGCCGGACGCTCGTCCTCGTCGCGGTCGTGCTCGGCGCCGGCTACATCCTGGTCCCGTCCGCCGGTGCGGTCGGCGGCTTCGCGGGCCTGCTGGTCGTCCAGGCGGTCCTCGGGTTCGTCAGCCCGATCTTCGACATCCACGTGCTCAGCCTGGTGCAGGGGGTCACCCCCAACGACCAGATGGGCAGGGTCGGCGGCACCGCGCTCGCGGCGGTCTACGGCGCGCTCTCCGTCGGTTACGCGGCCGGCGGCGTGATCGGCGAGACCGTGGGCCTGACCCCGGGCCTCGTGCTGGCCGGCGTGATCATCGCCCTCGGCGGCCTCACGCTGCTCCTGGGACCGGTGGCGGCCATCCGGGAGCAGCCCGGCGGAGAGGAGCAGGACGTGCACGAGGAAGGGGAGCCGGAGGACGGGACCCCGGAGGACGACCCCGAGCGTCCGGTGGCGTCCGTCACCGGATGACGGACGCTGAAGGACGCTGAAGGACGCAGAGCGGCGCCGACCGGTGCCCACCGGCACTGACCGGCGCCGACCGGCACTGACCGGCACTGACCGGCACTGAGGGACGTCGGCGGACACGGAGGCGCAGGAGGACGCGAAGGGCGCGGAAAGCGCAGGGGCGGGCCCGCACGAGCGGGCCCGCCCCGCTCGGCGTTAGCCCCGCTCGGCCTCCGGACCGGGGCCCTCCGGCTGCGGTCTGCTCCGATCCGTCCCGCCCGGATTCCGGCTCAGCCCTCCGTCCCGCCCGGATTCCGGCTCAGCCCTCCGGCGCGGCGTGTACGGCGGGTTCCGGCTCAGACCGTCCCGGAGGCCAGGAAGCGCGCGACGTCCGCCGACTCCTCGGCGATCCCGGACTCGATCTCCGGCGGCAGGGGTCCGAACGGCGTGACGCCGACGGCCCGCTCCCGGCGCGTCCAGGTGGCGACCGCCAGCCCGTCCGCCAGGACGACCGGGCGGATCTGGCCGCCGCCGGGCCACACGCGCCCGGCGTGGGCGGCCGGCACCGAGAGGTCCCTCGTCCGGTAGCCCACGAGGTAGCCGTCGTAGGCGGGCAGCAGCCGTACGTCGGGCGGCCCCTCCCGCCCCGGTTCCTCCGCCTCCGCCAGCCGGGTCCGGGGCAGGACGTGCACCTCGCCGCCGATCCCGGCCTCGGCGACGTCCTCGAGGGCGTGCCACCCCTGCCGGGCCAGGCCCGCCGGCAGGCCCGACCAGGCGATGAAGTCCCCGGCCGAGGCGGGGGCGTACGCGGCGAGGTACCGGCGGGCCAGTTCGGCCGCGGCCTCGCGGGCCGGCGGCGGAGGGCCGCCGGGCGGGACCAGGTCGTCGAGGAGGGCGAACGTCGCCTCGCCCGCGCGCTCCGGGCCGTGGCAGATCCGCCCGCGCAGCGCCGTGCGGCGGATGAGGTGGAAGGCGGCCTGGCCGGTCGGGGGCACCCCGAGACCCGCCAGCCGGGCCGTGAGCTCGGCGCGGGTGAGCGGCCCGTCCGCGCCCACGGCCTCGGTGATCAGGCCCTCGGCGCGCTCCTGGAGCCGCTCGTCCAGGCCGAGCTCGGCGTACCGGCGGCGGCTCGCCGCCAGGAAGACCGGCCCGAGCAGTCCCAGCAGCCACCTGGCGTCGTGCGCCGCCACCGCGTGCAGCGTGCCGCGCATGAACCAGCCGCGGACGAGGGCGGAGCCGTACGCGGCTGAGACGTCCCTCCGGGTGATCCGCGCGCCGCGGGCCCGCAGGCCGAGGGCGGCGGCCTCGGCGTCCTGAGCCTGGATCGCGAAGGCGCGGCCGACGACCTCCGCCACGTCGCCGCCCCTGACGCCGCCGGCCAGCCCCTGCGCCCGGGCGCGCATCAGCCGGGCGCGCTGCGGGGTGATGATCGGCACGAGGCCCCACCCTAGTGGAGGTCCGCCGAAGTCGACCAGATGATTACGATCATGTACGGTTTTATCTCTCTTGCCGACAAGTGCCGATTTCGAAACACCTTCGAACATCCGGAGTGCTCGCTTGCCGGACTTCACGGAACTTCGTACTATCTGCGTTTTAAGCATGTTTTGTGATTAATGTAATGATCCCGGTAAACGGGCGGAACTGCTCCCTAGTGTCGAGGTGTGGGATGGCGCTGCGCGACGACGAGAGTTCCGATGGGGAGGAGCCCGGTTATGACAGGGAAGCCGTTCACGCCGAGGTCGTGGCCTCCTACCGGTCGCTGCTGAGCTCCGCGGGAAGCGTCGTGCTGAGCGACGAGACGGTGGTCGAGCAGCTCGTCCGGCAGGCGGGCCTGGTCGTCGACGACGTGCTGGCCCGCCGCAGCGGTGCCCCTCCGGAGGAGGACGCCCTGTCGCTCCCCCTCAGCATGGAGATCGGCGCCACCCGCGCGCAGCAGGGCGTGCACCCGACGCAGTCGCTCCTCGCGGCCGCCCTCATGTTCGAGGCCGCCTTCCCGGTCCTCGCCCGCAGGCTCGCCGCGCGGGACGGCCTGGACGCGCAGGAGCGGACGGTGACCATCGGCCTGGACCTGCAGCGGGCCATCATGGTGCGGCTCGCCGTCGGGTCGGTGCCCTACGTCAACTTCCTGCTCGCCAAGCTGCTCTCGGCCCACCAGGACGAGCGCCACCGGATCGCGCGTGACCTCCATGACCGGATCGCCCACGGGATGGGCGTGGCGCTGCAGCAGCTCGACCTCTACGAGGTCTACCAGGGCGACGACCCCGAGCGCGCGGCCGCCAACCTGGCGATGGCCCGGCAGGCGATCAACGAGGGGCTGCAGGGCACCCGGCGGCTCTCGGCGGACCTGTGGGAGCGGGTCGGCGACGACAGCCTGGAGGCCGCGCTCGGCAAGTACCTGCGCATCACGGTCCCGCGCTCCACCCGCACCACGCTGACCACGACCGGCGGCGAGCCGAGCCTCCCCTGGGAGGTCCGGGAGGAGATCTACATCCTGCTCAGGGAGGCGGTGCGCAACGCGCTGCTGCACTCGGGCACCGCGGAGATCCACGTGGAGGTCGAGGGGCGGGACGGCGTGCTGCGCGCGGCGGTCAGCGACCGCGGATGCGGGTTCGACGTGACGGCGACGCGGGCGGCGCGCAGCGGCGGAGGACTGACGTCGATGCGGGAGCGGGCCGCGCTGCTCGGCGGCACCGTCAACCTGTCGAGCCGGGTGGGGGAGGGGACGACCGTCGAGGTGCTGGTGCCGCTGGGGGAGGACCCGGCCCTGGGGCCGTGGAGCAGACCGGAGGCGGAGGACGCCGTCACCGGTGAGGAGAGGGCGGGAGACGTTGACCGATCCGGATGAGCGGCGGATCAGGGTGGTGCTGGCGGACGACCACACCCTGTTCCGGGACGGCCTGGCGGAGCTGATCCAGACCGACCCGGCCTTCCAGGTCGTGGGGCAGGCGGCCGACGGGGACAAGGTCCTCGCGTTGGTGCCGGTCCTGCGGCCGGACATCGTCATCGTGGACGTCGAGATGCCGGGGCCCGGGGCCCGGGCGGTCGTCAGCCGGCTCCGGCAGGTCTGCCCCGAGGCGACGGTCATCGTCCTGACGATGCACCAGAACTCCAGGATCGTGCAGGAGCTCCTCGACTGCGGGGCGGCCGCCTACCTCGTCAAGAACATCGCCCGCGACCAGCTGATCGCGGCCCTGCACGCCGTCCACCAGAGCCCGCGCAACGTGCTGCTGTCGGTGTCGCGCGAGACGCTGGGCCACGGGGAGCAGACCGAGGGGGGCGGCCGGCCGCTGTCGGCGCGGGAGATGGAGGTGCTGCGGCTGACCGCCGACGCCTACTCCAACTCCCAGATCGCCACCAGGCTCGGCATCACCGAGGCCACGGTGAAGCGCCACCTGTCCAACATCTACGCCAAGCTCGGCGCCGTCTCGCGGGTGGACTCGGTCCGCAAGGCGATGGCGGCCCGGCTCATCAACCCGGTCATCGACTCGGGGCGGAACGGCCGGCCGCCGGAGTGACCGCGCCGCGGAGGCACCCGGAGAACGCGGATGTCCGGGAAGAGTCCGGGGCCGGTGCAGAGGGCGACCGCGCCGCGGAGGCTCCCGGAGAGCCCCGCGGCACGGGCCCGGGCGCGGGGAGGCGCCGTCACCTGCCGTGCAGCAGCCGGAGGAACTCGCGGTTGCTCGGCAGCGTGGCCAGCAGTTCCCGCTGCTCCTGCTTGACGTCGGCGAACAGCGCCCGCGCCTGCTCGATCGAGCGCTCCTTGTAGGTGAGCGAGGGGAGGGGGTTGTCGGGTAGGCAGCCTAGCCCGGCGAAAATGCAGTAATAGCTACCATTTGTCCAGAAATTCCGAAACTCGGCCTCGAAGTTACCGTAATAGGTTCCCTCGTCCGTTACCGGCTGGTTGATGGGGAGGCCGGCCTTGTAGGCGGCCATCTTCCCCTTGATGTTGTCCGTCAGGTGCAGTTCCTTGTTCGCCTTCCAGAACGGCGTGTCGACGCGC
This sequence comes from Planomonospora parontospora, assembly GCA_014647935.1. Taxonomy (GTDB): domain Bacteria; phylum Actinomycetota; class Actinomycetes; order Streptosporangiales; family Streptosporangiaceae; genus Planomonospora; species Planomonospora parontospora. Next base: position 24,388 of record BMQD01000026.1, on the reverse strand, counting down.
GGCGAGTAGTAGAAGTGGGCCTGGAGGAAGTCCCGGGTGTCGTCGAACATCTCCTCGATCTCGCGGTTGAACCCGTCGACCAGGGCGGGATCGAACCGCCGGTCGGGGAAGTGCTTGGCGAGCTGGAAGATCGCGGCGTAGGTGAAGTAGATGCCGGTCGACTCCAGCGGTTCCAGGAAGCACGAGGCCAGGCCGATGCTGACCACGTTGTTCACCCAGGCGCGGCGGTTGCGGCCGACCCGGAAGCGGATGTGGTTGAAGGAGGTGGAGTCGGGGTCGAGGTTCCACAGGCGGGAGAAGTCGGCGGTCGCCTCGTCCCTGGAGGCGAACTGGCTGCTGTAGACGTAGCCGCTGCCGAACCGGCCCAGCATCGGGATCTTCCACGCCCAGCCCGAGGGCATCGCGATGGAGGAGGTGTACGGCTCGATCCCCTCCGCCTCGTCGTCGTGCGGGATGGAGGTGGCGACCGCGCTGTCGTTGATCAGGTGGTCGCCCATGTCGATGAACGGCTCGGCCATGGCCTTGTTGATGAGCAGGCCGCGGAAGCCGGAGCAGTCGACGAACAGGTCGCCCTCGAGCGTGAGGCCGCCCTTCGTCCGCAGGGCCGTGACGAAGCCCCGCTCGTCCACGACGGGCTCGGTCATCTCGTCCTGGACGTGCACGACCCCCTGCTTCCCGGTGGCGAAGCGCCGCAGGAAGTCGGCGACCAGGTGCGCGTCGAAGTGCCAGGCGTAGGCGGTCGAGCGGCGGCCGTCCAGCCAGCGCGGCGAGAGCCTGGCGTCCATGAGGGGCGGCTCGCGGAAGCACGCGTAGTCGAACGGTTCATCGGTGCGGCCCTCGTGGACCTCGTTGTACCAGTAGTGCGAGAGAGGTAACCCGTCGTGGGAGCGCAGGATCCCGAACGGGTGGTAGAACTGGTCCGGCCGGCCGTCCTCCAGCGTCCGGGGGGTGCTCTCGCCCGCGCCGGGCGTGCGCCAGTTGACGAACTTGACCGCCATCTTGAAGCTCGCGTTGCACTCGGGCATCCACTCCTCCTCGGGGATGCCCAGCACGTCGAAGAACGCACGCTGCAGGTTCGGCACGGTCGCCTCGCCCACACCGATCCTGGGGATGGCGGGCGCCTCCAGGACCGTGATCCGCACGCCGCCCTGCAGCACCTTGCCGAGGTAGCTGGCGGCCATCCAGCCCGCCGTGCCGCCACCGAGGATGACCACGTTCTTGATGCGATGATCCACTGCGCGTCCTCCGTTTCCTGGGACCGTGCCGGGCGTCACCGGCGCGGAACGTCGTCGTTCACGGTGGACCGTAGGCCGGGCGGGTCGGTCCGGGGTTACGCCTCCGCAGGGACCCCGGCCGTCGACGTAACCGGGCGCCGTCGACGTAATCGGGCGCCGTCGGCGTAACCGGGCACCGACCCGGCCGCGCCTAGGGTCCCGCCGAACCCGGCCGGACCCCGGCCCCGAGGACGCGAGGGAGCCGCGAGAGCCCGGAGGGTCCGCAAGCGAAGGAGCACGGCATGACCGAGACCCTGCCCGCGAGCCCGTCCGCGACCCTGCCCGCCAACCGGGCCGCGAGCCCGTCCGTGATCCCGTCCGTGGGCGGTCCGCCCGCGAGCCCGTCGGCGGGCCCGGCCGGTGACGGCGTGACGGCCCGCCCCGCGCCGCCCGTCCACCGGGGCGCCCTGTGGATCGGCGGCAGGTGGACCCCGCCGGACACCTGCGAGAGGTTCACCGTCCTCGACCCGGCGCGGGAGGAGGTCGTCGGCAGCGTGCCCGCCGGCACCGCGGACGAGGCGCGGCGGGCCGTGGAGGCGGCGGCCGCGGCCTTCCCCGGCTGGGCCGCCCTGCCGCTGGAGGCCCGGCTCCGCCCCCTGCGCAGGCTGCTGGAGCTCATGGAGGCCGACGCCGGGTTCCTGGCGGACACGATCGCCCGGGAGGTGGGCATGCCCCGCCACCTGGCCCGCGGCGTGCAGGTGGAGTTCGCCCTCGGGGTGCTCCGCTCCTACCTGGAGACGCTGCCCTCCCACCCCTTCGAGCAGCGGGTGGGGGGCTCGGTGGTCCTGCGCGAGCCCGTCGGCGTCGTCGCCTGCATCACCCCCTGGAACGTCCCGCTCCTGCTCGTCATGCAGAAGCTGGTGCCCGCGCTCGCGGTGGGCTGCACCGTCGTGCTCAAGCCGAGCGAGCTCGCCCCGCTCAACACCTTCCGCCTGGCCGACCTGCTCGCCGAGTGCGACCTGCCGCCGGGCGTGGTCAACCTGGTCAGCGGCGCCGGCCCGGTCGTCGGGTCGGCCCTGGCCGAGCACCCCGGCGTCGCCATGGTCTCCCTGACCGGCTCCCAGCGCGCCGGCCGGAGCGTCTCCACGCTCGCGGCCGACACGGTCAAGCGGGTGCACCTGGAGCTCGGCGGCAAGAGTGCGAACGTCGTCCTGGACGACGCCGACCTCGAGACGGCCGTCGGCGCGGGCATCCGGCAGGCCTGCTTCAACTCGGGCCAGGCCTGCCTGGCCTGGAGCCGCCTCCTCGTCCCGGAGGCCCGGTACGGCGAGGCGGTCGAGATCGCCGCCGCGACCGCCGCCTCCCTGCGCACGGGCGACCCCTTCGACCCGCGCACCGACCTGGGGCCGCTGATCTCGGGGGCCGCACGGGCCCGGGTGCGCGACCACATCCGGCTCGGGGAGCGGGAGGGGGCCCGGCTCGTCGCCGGCGGCGCGGCGGCCCCCGAAGGCCTGGACCGCGGCTTCTACGTCCGGCCCACGGTCTTCGCCGACGTGCACAACGGGATGAGGATCGCCAGGGAGGAGATCTTCGGCCCGGTGACGGTGCTGATCCCGTACGCCGGCGAGGACGACGCGGTGCGGATCGCCAACGACAGCGACTACGGCCTGCACGGCGCCGTGTGGTCGGCCTCGACGGAGCGGGCGCTGGCGGTCGCCCGCCGGATCCGCACCGGGAGGGTCGACGTGAACGGGGCGCCGTTCAACCTGCTCGCGCCGTTCGGCGGGTACAAGCGGTCGGGCAACGGGCGCGAGCTGGGCGACTGGGGCGTGGAGGCGTTCTGCGAGGTCAAAGCGGTGCAGATCGGCCCGGGTGAGGCGCAGGTGGAGATCGGCGCCCGCTGACGGCTCCGGCGGGGCCTCTGCCACCGGGGCTCCTCGGGGAGCGCCGGTTCACGGAGAGGCGGGCCCGGCGGGCGTCCGCCGGGCCGCCGCCGCCGCGCCGAGCAGGACGAGCAGGAGGACGACCGCCATGAACACCTGCCCGTGCAGGCCGAGGACGAAGACGGTCCGGTCGGCGAACTCCGGGTCGTATGCGGCGGTGCCGGGGAACAGCAGCGCGCCGATCATGCCGACCCACGGGACGGACAGGACGGCGGCGGCGTGCAGCAGCGCGTTCCGGCCCTGCCGCAGCGCGAGGGTCAGGCCGATGAGGCCGAGGAGCACGGTCATCACCATGTACTGGGCGTCGTGGAACTTGGCGTGGGGCGGCCAGCCCGGGTTGAAGGCGTGCTGCGCCGCCAGGTCGGGGATGACGAGGTCGGCGAGCACGGCGCTGACCGTCGTGGTCGCCGCGACGAAGGTGATCAGGAGACGGGGGAGGCGCATGGGAGGCCTTTCTGCCTGGGAGTCCAGGTGCGAGCGGGGTGAGCGGGTGTGTGGGGAGCGCGTCCGGTGGGTGCGGATGAGCGCCTCCCGGACGGGGCCGGCGGGTCCGGCCGGACTCCACCGGGAGGCGCTCACTTGCATCCTCACTGTCAGTGCAGGCCCCGCTTGCCCGGGGCCCAGAACGGCTTGGTCCTGACCGAGGCCCGCGGCCAGTTGCGCTCGCGCACCAGGAAGTCGCGCACCATCTGGCAGGTCCTGGCCTCGCCGGCCACGTAGGCGGCCCCCGCGTTGCCCGGCAGGTCGAGCTCGGCCACGGCTTCGAGCAGCACCCGGGAGGAGACGGCGGGGGCGCCGCGGCGGTGGACGCGGCGCAGCGGCCGCGCCCCGGGCAGGGGCAGGTCGTGCTCGGGGGACTCGCCCTCCAGGACGCCGTACACCTCGGCCGAGGCGCCCAGGGCCCGGATCATCGGCCCGAAGGCGGCGCCGGCGGTCTCCTCCCCGATGAACACGTGGTAAGCCGCCTCACGGGTGAAGAAGTCGCCCTGCGGCCACCAGAAGACCGTCCGGTCGCCGGGCCGGGCCGTCCGCGCCCACGTCAGGCCGATGCCGTCGCCGGCGTACAGGTGGACGCGCAACTCGATCGCCTTCCGGTCGGGACCGAGCTCCCAGATCGTGTAGGTGCGCAGCGTCTCGGCCGGGCGCAGGATGCCCGACACCGACAGCGGGTCCTTCAGCTGGATCCTGATGTGCTGGCCCGGGGTGTAGGGGAAGGCGACGGGCCGGTCGGTCTCCAGCCGGATCCGGCGCATGGCGGGGGTGACCTGCTCGGCGACGGTGACGGTCGCCTCCATGGCGTACTTGCCGAACAGGCGGTCGCGCATCGTGCGGGCCATGTCAGGTGTCCTTACGCCGCCGGACGTGGGCCGCCCTGGACAGCCCCCACCACACGGCCGCGACCAGCACCGTCACCGTCAACGTCACCGCGAGAACGGTCCACCACGGATGAGACTCCACACTCTCTCCTTAATGGCTCTAGATTATTTAGAGTCACTAAGGAAACATAGATGCCCTAAGATGTCAACGGCAGCCGAGGGATCGACAAGAGGAGTGACGATGTCCGCGAGCACCGGCAGACGGGAGAGGCTGCGCCAGGCCACCCTGGAGGAGATCCACGCGGCCGCGCGCAAGCTGCTGGTCGAGCAGGGCTCGGCCGCGGTGACCGTCAACGCGGTCGCCCGGCGGGTCGGCATGAGCGGCCCGGCCCTCTACCACTACTACGCCGGACACGACGAGCTGGTCGGCGCGGTGACCGCCGGCTTCTTCCGCGAACTGGCCGCCGCGATGGAACAGGCCCGCGACGCCCGCCCCGGCGCGCCGACCGGCGACCGCATGCTGGCCGCCTGCCGCGCCATGCGCGCCTGGGCCACCGCCCACCCGGCCGAGTTCGGCTGGATCTTCGCCAGCCCGATCGCCCCACCCGACCGGCGGCCGGACTCGGCGCGCCACCGGGCCGCCCTGCGGTTCGAGCAGGTCCTGCTGGATCTGACCGTCGAGCTGTGGCGGACGCGGCCGTTCCCCGTCCCCGACCCGGCCGGCCTGCCCGCGTCCCTGCGGGAGCAGCTGACCGCCTACTCCGCCGCCATCGGGGGGCGGCTGCCGCCCGAGGCCGCCCACGTCTTCCTGTCGTGCTGGATCCGGCTGTACGGCCTGCTGTGCATGGAGGTCCTGCACCAGCTGGACTTCGCCTACACCGACATGGAGCCCGTCTTCGAAGAATGCCTGCGCGACCTGGCCGCCGCCCTCGGCCTCGCCTACTCCGGCCCGCCGGACGCGTGACGGGGCCGGTTCATCCGCGTGACGTCAGCCGCCGCCCTCGGCCTCGACCACTCCGGCCCGCCGGACGCGTGACGGGCCGGTCCGTCCGCGTGACGTCAGCCGCCGCCCGCGGCGGTCTCCCAGAGCATCGTCGGCCGGCCGCCGCGCAGCGCCTCCCAGGCGACCCTCCGGTAGCACGACGCCACCACCGAGTCGCGGGCCAGCCCGGACGCGCCGTGCAGGTGCACGGCGTCGCGCGTGACGTCCAGGGCCGTCTCGGCGGTCAGGGCGAGCAGGCCGGCCGCGTCCGCGGATCCGAGCACCCCCCGGTCCAGGGACCTGGCGGCGTCGGCGACGGCCCAGCGCACGGCGTCGAGCCGGGCCAGCAGCCCTGCCACCCGCAGCCGCGGCGCCTGGTGCCTGGACAGCGGCTGGCCGAACTGCCGGCGGCCGCGGACGCGTTCCACCACCGCCGTGAGCGTGGCCGCGGCGAGTCCCATCAGGAGCGCCGCCTGGTAGACGGCGCCGCGCAGGCCCACGCGGGCCAGCGCCCGCTCCGCCTCGCGGCCGCGCAGCAGCACCGCCTCCGCGGGCACCCGGACGCCGGTGAGGGCCGCCGCCGCGGCCGGGCCGCCGCCCCGGTCGGCCAGCTCGCGCAGTTCCACACCCGTGCCGGGCAGGGTGACCAGGCTCACCTGGGGGCCGTCGGAGGTCTCGGCGAGCAGCAGCAGCGCGCCCGGCTCGACCCCCACCGAGAAGGGGCCCGCCGTGCCGGAGAGCAGGCCGCCGTCCCCGCCCGGGTCCGGCCGCCAGACCAGGCCGGTGGACAGGCAGCCCTCCAGCCCCGGCAGGCGGCCGGGGATCGGCACCGGGAGCCCGCCCGCCCTGATCCGGTCGAGCAGTCCGGCGCGGTCGGGCACGGCGGCGAGCAGGTCCAGGGTGACGAGCGTGCCGAGCAGGGGCAGCGGCTGCATCGAGCCGCCGACCTCCTCGCACAGCATGCTCACCACGGCGTGCCCCAGCTCCAGGCCGCCGCGCTCCAGCGGCACCCCGAACTCCCAGGCGCCGACGTCGGTCAGGGCCTCCCACGCCTGCTGCGGGCTCCCGCCGCCGTCCAGCAGCGCCTGCCGCACGGTCAGGCGGAGCTGGCGGAAGAGCGGGTCCTCCTCCTCCCACTCGGTCCACCACTCGCCGGTCATCGGCTCCATCGCGGTCATCGCGCCTCCCCGCGCAGATCGTCCCCCGGCCGCGGGCGCCCGCGGCCGGTCCCGTCCGAGGGCGCGGTCACGGCCGCACCTCCGCACCCGAGTCGAGGCGCAGGCGGGCCAGCGTCTCCAGCATCATCTCCGAGGTCCCGCCGGAGATCCGCATCCCCGGAGCCTCGCGCGCCGCCACGTCGAGCGGGTCGGCGACGCCGTCCTCCCCGGCGATCATCGCCTGGTCGGCGCCGCGCTCGGCCGCCCACCAGGCGATCTCGGCGGCCAGCTCGGTGGTGTACCACTTGGCGGCCGCCGCCTCGTCCTCGTTGAGCTCGCCCCGGTCCAGCCGGGTCAGCACCCGCCGGACCAGCGTGCCCGCCGCGACGAGGCGGGCGTTGAGCCGGGCCAGCCCGATCGCGTCGTGCTGGCCGATCCCGCCCCGCAGCCGCCCGGTGGCGGCGGTGGCGGCGCGATGCCAGCGCAGCGCCTTGACGTAGTAGTCCAGACCGGTCCGCTCGTAGGCCAGCGTCCGGACGACGATGGCCCAGCCCTGGCCGGGCTCGCCCACGACGTCGCCGGGCCCCACCTCGACGCCGTCCAGCGTCACCTCGTGGAAGTCGTCGTCCATAAGGGCCGGGATCGGTTCGATCCGGACCCCCTCGCCGGCGAGGGGGACCAGGAACAGGGTCAGTGCGTCGTCGTCGTCTCGGGCCAGGCAGAGGGCGTGGTCGGCGAGCCTGGCGAAGATGGAGTGCGTCTTGGTGCCGTGCAGCCGGTAGCCGTCGCCGTGCCGGACCGCCCGGGTGGACAGCACCGACAGGTCCGAGCCCGCGTGCGGCTCGCTGAACAGCACGCAGCCGAAGGACGTGCCCGCCGCGAAGCCCGGCAGGTGCCGGGCCCGCATCTCCGGGCCGGCGCAGTTGAGCAGCGTCGTGCCGACGATCGACACGGTCAGCGTGTGCAGCAGGTCCGGCACGTCGTGCATGGCCAGTTCCTCGACCAGCACCGCGGCGGTCACGTGGCTCACGCCCCGGCCGCCGTACTCCACCGGCCACTGCGGCGCGAGCAGTCCCGCCCGGCCGAGCGCCCGGTGGACGGGCCGCGGATCGCGCCGCCGCCGGGCCTCCGCGATCGGCGCGGAGGCGAGGATCTCGCGGATCTCGTCGCGCAGCGCCCGCACGGGCGCCTCGCTGTGCTCCCACAGGAGCTCGGACGTGAGCATGGCTTCCCTCCCTCAGGTGAGTACGGCTCAGGTGAGTACGGCCGACCCCGGCTCGTGGACGGCGGCGGACAGGACCCGCCCGACGCCGTCCACGAGGTCGCCGACCTCGGCGGCGGTGGCCGCGAAGCGGTTGTACTCGGCGGTTCCGGACACCCGCCCGTCCCGCTCGACGAGTCCCACGCAGGCCAGCGCCGTCGCCGGGACCGGGCTGTAGAGCTCCAGGTGCCGCGCCGGAGGGCCCGGCACCTGCTCCACCGAGATCCCGGGCAGGTCGAGCGGGACCGCGGGGTAGTTGTGCAGCGCGAACAGCACCGAGTACGGCGGCGCGGCCCCGCCCCCGGCCCCGATGCCGCCTCCGGCGCGGCCCCGGCCCTCGCCGAACAGCGCGTCCACCGGCAGCCGCTGGCGGGCCAGCGCGTCCGTCACGGCCCGGCGAGCCCGGCCCAGCAGCGACCGGAACGACGGCCGCCCCGAGCAGTCCACCCGGATGGGCACGACCGTGGTGAACTGCCCCACGGCGTCCTCCATCCCGGACAGGACCCGGCCGGCCGCGGGGGTCCCGACGACCACGTCGCGGCCGCGGCGGCCCGGGTCCTCGCGCTCCTGCCGGCGGGCGAGCACCACGGCCAGCGCGGCGAGCAGCGTCATGAACGGCGTCGCGCCCTCGGCGGCGCCCAGCGCGAACCCGGCGGAGGTCGCCGCCGGGTCCAGCCCGACGGGCAGGTGGCCGCGGGCGAACCCGCGCGCCGCCCGGGCCGGGGGCAGCCCGGCCAGGGCGTCCCGCCAGTGGCCGAGCTCCGCGGCCCCACCGGGGCCCTCGAGCCAGCGGCGCTGCCAGGCGGCGAAGTCGGGGAACTGGAGCGCGGGCGGGGCGCAGGCGCGCCCCCGGTAGGCGTCGGACAGGTCCTTGAGGAACACCGCCGACGACCACCCGTCGAAGAACGCCAGGTGCGCGGCGAGGACGAGCACGTGGTCGTCCTCGCCGAGCCGCAGCAGCCGGAACCGGGTGCTCTCGCCCGAGGCGAGGTCCAGGGGGCGCCGCGCGCTCCCCGCCACCTGGCGCGCCACCTCGGCCGCGCGCCGCCCCGGCGGGGCGTCGGCCAGGTCCAGCACCTGCAGCCGCAGGTACGGCTCGGCGGTGACGTGCTGCACCGGCCCGCCGGGGCCGCCGTGGCCCCCGGAGCCACCGTCCAGCCGGGTGCGCAGCGCCTCGTGCCGGCCCAGCACGGAGGTGAGCGCGGCGGCCAGGGTCCCGGGGTCGAGCGGGCCGCGCAGCCGTACGGCGTGCGAACCCGTGCCCGCGCCGGGATCGGCGGCCTCCTGCAGGAACAGCCGCGCCTGCGCCGGGGTGGCCGGCACCGGCCCGCCCCCGGCGCGGGGGGCGGGGCGGGACGGCACGGGCGCCTGCGCCTGGAGCAGGAGCCTGGCGAGCTCCCGCTTGTGCGCCGGGAGCGCGTCCAGGACGTCCGGCGTGTCCTGGAGGCCCGGGAGATCCGGGAGATCCCGGAGGTCCGGGCTCCCCTGGCGCTCCGCCGGGGCGGCCGTCACGACGCGCCCCCGCCCGCGCGCAGCGAGCGGAGCATCTCCGCCGCCTCCTCGTCGCTCATCTGCTCGATCCGGTCGAAGACCGACAGCAGCCGGTCCTGCTGGGCGGCGGCGTCGCGCTGGGCGTCGCGGACCAGCGCGGCCAGGCCCGCCACGGTCGGCCGGGAGAAGAAGTCCGCCAGCGCGATGTCGACGCCGAAGTGGCCGCGCACCCGGGAGACCACCGTGGTGGCCTGCAGCGAGCTGCCGCCCAGGGCGAAGAAGTCGCCCTCCACGTCCACCTGCTCGCGCCCCAGCAGCGGCGCGACGATGCCGCGCGCGATCTTCTCCTCGACCGCGTCGCGCGGCGCCGTCCCCTCCGGCCCGGCCTGGTCGGCGGGGACCGGCAGCGCGGTGAGGTCCACCTTCCCGTGCGGGGTGAGCGGCAGCTCGTCGAGCGTCACGACGACCGGGACCATGTAGCCGGGCAGCAGCGCGGCGGCGCCCCGCCGTACCGCCTCGGCGTCCGCGGTCCCGACGGCGTAGCCGACGAGCACGCGCTCGCCGTCGGCTCCGGCGACCACGGTGACCACCGCCTGCTCCACGCCGGGCTGGCGGGTGAGCACCGCCTCGACCTCGCCCGGTTCGATCCGGAACCCGCGCAGTTTCAGCTGCCGGTCGGTGCGGCCCAGGAAGTCGAGGTTGCCGCCGGGCAGCCAGCGGGCCAGGTCGCCCGTCCGGTACAGCCGCGCGGTCGCCTCCCCGTCGGCGTAGGGGTTGTCGACGAACCGCTCCGCGGTCGTCTCCGGCCGCCCCAGGTAGCCGCGCGCGACGCCCGGACCGGCCACGCACAGCTCACCGGGGACGCCGGGCGGCACCGGCCGCAGCCGCTCGTCCAGTACGAACGCCTGGTGACCGGCCATCGGGCGGCCGATCGGCGGGTTGCGGTCGTAGGAGCCGACGCAGTTCATGAGCGTCACCGCGACGGTGGCCTCGGTCGGCCCGTACCCGTTGACGAAGCGGCGCTCCCCGGCGGTCCACTCGGCCACCAGCCCGCCGGGGAAGGCCTCGCCGCCGACCGACACCAGGCGCAGGTCGGGCAGGCGCCGCTGGTCCAGCAGGGGCATCAGCGCGGGCGGCAGCTCCGCCACCGTCACCCCGGTGCGGCGCATGAGCGCCGTCAGCAGCTCGGGGTCGCGCCGCTCCTCGTCCCCGGCGACGACCAGCTCGGCGCCGGCCAGCAGGGTGGTGAAGATCTCGAACACCGACACGTCGAACGTCAGGGGGGCGAAGTGCAGGACCCGGTCGGACTCGGTGATCTCGTAGTCCGCCGCGATGGCCCGGGAGAAGTGCGCGACCGAGCGGTGCTCGACCATGACTCCCTTGGGGACGCCGCTGCTGCCCGAGGTGTAGAGCACGTAGGCCAGATCCCCCGGCTCGCAGACCGGGGACGCCGGGGACGCGGAGGGCGCCCCGCCCGCCGGCGGCCCCGGGATCGGGACGGCCGCCACGTGCCCCGGCAGCACTCCCGCGGCGTCCGGGCCCGCACCGCCCGTACCGTCGCCGGGACCGCCGGGACCGCCGGGACCGCCGGGACCGCCGGGACCGCCGGGACCGCCGGGACCGCCGGGACCGCCCGGCACGAGGGCGAGGCGCACCGAGGCGTCGGCGAGGATCGTGGCCACCCGCTCCGCCGGGGCGGCCGGGTCGACCGGCAGGTAGGCGGCGCCGGCCTTGAGCACCCCGAGCACCCCGGCGACGGCCGCGGGGCCCCGGCCGAGGAGGACCGCCACCGGCTCGTCCCGGCGGGCGCCGCGGGCGCGCAGCCCGTCCGCGACGGCGTCCGACCAGCGGTCCAGCGTCCCGTAGTCGACCACCGCGTCCCCGGAGCGGACCGCGACCGCCCCGGGCCGGGCCCGGGCCCGCTCGCGGAACAACCGGTCCAGCGTCGCGGTCCAGGCCGCCTCGTCGACGGGCCCGCCGCGGGAGAGCTCACGCGCGTGCCGGGAGGCGCCGGGTTCCTCGACGAGGCTGAGGTCGCCCACCCGGACCTGCGGATCCTCCGCGACCTGCCGCAGCACCCGCTGGAACGCCTCCAGCAGCCCGGCCGCGGTGCCGTACCGGTACAGGGAGGTGTTGTACTCCAGCGACAGCTCCAGACCGTCGGACTCGCCGGCCAGGAAGCTCATGTCGAACTTCGCGGCGCCGTCGTGCTTCTGCTCGATGCAGAACTCCACCCCACCGGCCTCGGCGCGGTGCGCGCCCCAGCGGCCCAGGGAGGTGAACTCGATCTGGAACAGCGGGTGGCGCAGCGGGTCGCGCGGCGGCCGTACGGCCTCCACCACCTGCTCGAACGGGAGCTCGCTGTGCGCGAACGCGTCCATCACCGTCGAGGAGGTGCGGCCGACCAGCTCCAGGAAGGTCAGGTCGTCGGTCACCTCCGTGCGCAACGTGATCATGCTGACGAAGCAGCCGATGAGCCGCTCCAGGTCGGGGTGGGGGCGCGAGGCGCTGGCCGTGCCGACCACGACGTCCTCGGACCGGGTCCAGTGGCGCAGCAGCGCGTTGAACGCGGCCAGCAGGGTGGTGAACACCGTCGTGCCCGCCGCCTCCGCAGTGGCCGACAGCCTGCCGAGCGTCTCGGCGTCCAGGGACAGGGAGAGCCCTTTGCCCTCGCCGCGGGTCTCCGGCGTCCGGGGGAAGTCCGACATGACCTCCGTCGCCCGGGAGCCCGCCAGGATGCGGCGCCAGGACTCGGCCAGGGCCGCGGACCGCTCGGCGTCGAGCCTCTCCCGCTGCCAGGCCGCGAAGTCGGCGTACTCCACCGGCAGGCCCGGCAGGTCGTGCTCGCGCCCGGCCACCGCCGCCTCGTAGCCGGAGGTCAGCTCCTCGGCGAACACCCGGGTCGACCCCGGGTCCCAGACGACGTGGTGGACCACCCACAGCAGGACGTGCTCGTCGTCGGAGAGACGGACCAGCCGGGCCCTGATCGGCGGGCCGGCGGCCAGGTCGAACGGGGCCGCCGCGTCGGCGGCGGTGAGCTCGGCCAGCTCCCGCTCGGGGTCGTCCCCGCCGGACAGGTCGGTCTGCCGGACGCCGACCACGTAACCGGGGACCGGCTCCTGCCAGGGCAGCCCGTCCACCTCGATCAGCCTGCTGTGCAGGACCTGGTGGCGGCGGACCACCGCGTCCACCGACTCGCGGAGTGCGGCCGGGTCGAGCGGGCCGCGCAGCCGTACCGACAGCGCGATGTTGTTGCGGGTGCGGCCGCCGCCCAGCCGGTCGACGAACCACATCTGCTCCTGCTGGAACGAGGTCCTGGCGCGGGAGCCGTGGTCGAGGCGGGTCAGCGCGGTACGGCCGCCGCCGCCCGCCGACATCTGGCCGCGCATCTGCCGCAGGAGCCGTGACCGCTGCCCCTGGGGCAGCCGGCCGAGCCGTTCGGCGAGGTCGCTCATGTCAATCCTCCGTCAGCGGTGGTCACCGGGTCGGCCGGTGGAACTCGGTCAGCAGCTCGGCGAGCTGCCGGGGCAGGTGTTTGGCGAAGTAGTGGCGGCCGCCGGGGACGACGGCCAGCCCCACCTCGGAGGCGTACAGGCCCCAGGCCAGGTGGCCCTCCCCGTACCCCTCGGTCGCCTCGTCGGCGTCGCCGATGATGCAGGTGAGCGGGGTGGACAGGCGGGGCGTGAAGCCGGCGGACGTGCGGCCGAAGAAGCGGGCGGCCTCCGTCATGTCGTGCCGGACCATGCGGATCACCGTGGTCAGGTCGCGTTCGTCGAGCACCCCGTCGAAGCCGTCCATGGAGCGCAGGTGCGCGACGAGGTCGTCGTCGCTGGAGATCCGCTCCATCTCCAGCGAGTACTCGGGGTCGTCCTCCGGCAGGGCGGCGGCGAGGTACAGCGCGCGGGGGCGCAGGCCGTACCCCTCCAGGACGCGGGTGGTCTCCAGCGCCGCGACGACGCCGGCGCAGTGGCCGTAGACCGCGAACGGGCCGCGCACGGTGCGGGCGATCTCGGTGGCGGCGAGCTCGGCGAGCTCGGCGACGGGGACCATCGGGCCGGGGCGCACCGGGTCGTGTCCGGGTGGGGACACCGCCACCAGGGCGATCTCCGGCGGGAGCTCGGCGGCGAGCGGCCGGTAGGCGATGGCGTCGCCGCCGCCGTGCGGGAAGCACACCAGGGTCAGCTCCGGCTCGCGCCCGGTCTCGGGGGTGAGCCGGTACAGCAGCCGGTGCGGGGCGCCGGGTGCGGCCTGCTCCCCGCCGGGCCCGCTGAGCCCGGTGAGCTCAGTCAGGCGGGCGGCCAGCCGACGCGGCGTCGGATGGGTGAACAGCTCCACCACCCGCAGGTCCTCGCGGACCGCCCGCACGGCGCGCACCGCGGCGAAGGAGTCGCCGCCGAGGGCGAAGAAGTCGTCGTCGGGGCCGACGCCGCCGACGCCCAGGACCTCGCCCCAGGCGGCGGCGACCGCGGCGGCGAGGGGCCCGCCGTCCGCCGGAGCGGTCGCGCCGGGCCCGTTGTGCGCGGTGGGCGCGGTGGGCGCGGTGAGCACGGTGCCGGACCCGGCGGACGCGATGGATCCGGGGGAAGCGGCGGACCCGGGGGAAGCGGCGGACCCGGGGGCGGGCGCGGGCAGCGCGGCGCGGTCCACCTTGCCGTTCGGGCTCAGCGGCAGGCGGTCGAGCACCACCAGGGCGGACGGTACGGCGTGCGGCGGCAGCACGCGGGCCAGCGCGGCCCGCACGGCCGCCGGGTCCACCCCCGCGACCTCCTCCGTGCGTTCCCCTGGGCCTTCCTCCGTGCCCTCCTCCGCGCCTGATTCCGGGACCAGGTAGCCGACGAGCCGTGCCGGGCCCCCGCCGATCCCGCCGCCGCGCGCCACCACGACGGCGTCGCGCACGCCCGGCTGCCCGCGCAGCGCGGCCTCCACCTCGCCCGGCTCGATGCGCAGCCCGTTGAGCTTGATCCTGAAGTCGGTGCGGCCCAGCAGCTCGATGACGCCGTCGGGGCGGTGGCGCGCGACGTCGCCCGTGCGGTAGAGGCGCTCGGTGAGCCCCGGCTCCAGCTCGGCGGTCACGAACCGCTCCGCGGTCAGCTCCGGCCGGTTGAGGTAGCCCCGGGCCAGGCCCGCCCCGCCCAGGTGGAGTTCGCCCGGGACGCCGACCGGCACCGGGCGCAGCCGCTCGTCGAGGATGTAGGCCCGCTGGTTGGCCATCGGCCTGCCGTAGGGGATGCGCGCCCAGGAGGGGTCGACGCGGTGCACGGGGAACTCGATCGAGTGGATCGACGCCTCGGTGGCCCCGCCCAGGGCCGCGAACGCCAGGCCGGGGGCGAAGGCGCGGATCCGGTCCGGCTGGGCGACCGGGATCCAGTCCCCGCCGAGGAAGGCGACCCGCAGGCCCGGCAGGGCCGGGCCGCCGGCGTGCTCCAGCTGGTCCAGGAGCAGGTCCAGCAGGGCGGGCGCGGAGTTCCACACCGTCACCCCGTGCCGGACCATCAGGTCGGCCCAGTGGGCGGGGTCGCGCGCGGCGGCCGGATCGGGCAGGACCAGGGTCCCGCCCGCGCCCAGCATGCCGAGGACCTCGTAGACGCTCATGTCGAAGCTGGGGGACGACAGCGCCAGGACCGCGTCCCCGGGGCGCACGCCGTACGACCGGTTGAGGTCGAGCAGGTTGTTGACGACCCCGCGGTGCTCCAGCGCGATCCCCTTGGGGGTCCCGGTGGAGCCCGAGGTGTAGATGACGTACGCCAGGTCGCGGGCGGTGACCCGGGTGACGGGGCGGTGGGCGGGGCGGGCGGCGATCTCCGCGGCGTCGGCGTCCAGCAGCACCCGCACGGCGCCCCCGGAACCCTCAGCGCCTCCGGAACCCTCAGCGCCTCCGGAACCCTCAGCGCCTCCGGAGCCCTGAGCGCCTCCGGAGCCCTCAGCGCTCCCGGGGTCTCCGGCGGCTCCGGAGGGTCCTTCCCCGGCCGGGATCCGGGCCGCCGTCTCCGCGGTGGCGACCAGGACCGGGGCCGCGGCGTCGCCGACCATGAAGGCCAGCCGGTCCGGCGGGTAGTCCGGGTCCAGCGGCACGTACGCGCCGCCGGCCTTGAGCACGGCGAGGATCGCCGTCACCAGGGCGGGCCCGCGGCGCAGGCACAGCGCCACCGCGGTGCCCGGCCGCACGCCCAGCCCGATCAGGTGGTGGGCCAGCCGGTTGGCGCGCTCCTCCAGCTCGCGGTAGGTGACCGTCCAGCCGTCCAGGCCGCCGCAGACCAGCGCGGGCGCGCCGGGGCGGCGGTCGGCGTGCTCCTCGAACAGCCGGTGCAGGCAGGTCCGGTCCGGGAACGGCGACCCGGTGGCGTTCCAGTCGTGCAGTACGGCCCGCCGCTCGGCCTCCGACAGCAGCGGCAGGTCCCCCAGCGGCACCTCCGGCTGCTCGACCGCGGCCCGCAGGAGGGTCAGGAAGCGCTGGAGCAGCCGGTCGACCGTCTCCGGGTCGAACAGGACGGTGGGGTACTCCACCAGGGCCCGGACGGCGGTGCCGCTGTCGTGCACGCTGACCATCAGGTCGTACTTGGTCACGCCCGACTCGAAGTCGACCGGCTCGGTCCGCAGGCCCGCCAGCTCCGGCGCGGTGTCCGGCGTCTCGTCGAGCAGGAACATCACGGACGTGAGCGGCGGCCGGCTCGGGTCACGCGGGATCTTCAGCGCGTCGACGATGAGGTCGAACGGCATCTCCTGGTGGGCGTAGGCCTGCAGGGTGGTGGTCCGGACGGAGCGGACCAGCTCGTTGAACGTGGGGTCGCCGCCCGTCCTGACCCGCAGGGGCAGCGTGTTGACGAAGAAGCCGATCAGGTCGGCGACGGCCGGGTGGTCGCGGCCGGAGACCGACGTGCCGACCACCACGTCGTCCTGGCCGGTGTGGCGGGCCAGGGTGGCGGCGAAGCCGGCCAGCAGCGTCATGAAGAGCGTCGCGCCCTCCGCCCTGCCGTGCTCGCGCAGCGCCGCGACCAGCGGGGCGGGCAGTTCGACGTAGCGGGAGCCCCCCTCGTGCCCGAACAGCGGCGGCCGGGGCCGGTCGGTGGGCAGGTCCACCGGGGCGGCGCCCGCCAGCTCGCCGGTCCAGTAGTCCCTGAGCTTCTCCAGCCGCTCACCGCCGATCCGCCCGCGCTGCCAGGCGGCGAAGTCGGCGTACTGGATGGGGAGCGGGGCCAGGCCGGGGTCGCGGCCCGCCGCGCGGGCCGCGTAGCAGCGCTCCAGCTCGGTGGAGAGCAGCCGCATGGACCAGCCGTCGGTGACGATGTGGTGGACGTTCAGCAGCAGGACGTGGTCCTCGGGGCCCAGCCGCCCCAGGGCCGCGCGGACGGGCGCCTCGCGGGCGAGGTCGAACGGGGCGGCCGCGTCGGCGGCGTGGAACGGGCCGATCGCGGCCTCGTCCGGCAGGTCGACGAGCGGCAGGGCCAGCCGGTGGTCCGGCAGGAGCTCGGGCACCGCCTCCTCGCCCCGCCCGGGGTAGACGGTGCGCAGGACCTCGTGCCGGTCCACCACGTCCTGCAGGGCGCCGTGCAGCGCCCCGACGTCCAGCGGACCGCGGATGCGGGTGGCCACCGGCACGTTGTAGGCCGGCGAGCCCGGCTGCAGCTGGTCGACGAACCAGAGCCGCCGCTGGGCGAACGACATCACCGCGGGCTCGCCGCCGGTCCGGGGCTCCGGGTCGTCCTGCCTGGCGGGCCCTGCGCCCGCGCCCGCCAGCGCTTCGAACAGGGCCCGGCGGGAGGCGGGCAGACCGGCGATACGTTCGGCGAGGGTGTCGCTCACCGGGAACCTCCATGCGTTTTCGGGGGAGTCTTCGGGGCGTCTTCGGGGTGCTCGCGGCGGCGGCCGACCGCGGGCTCGGAGGGGCCGGTCCTCCCCGGCCGGCCCCTCCGAGCCGGACGGAGCCGGGCCGGATGGAGCCGAGCCGAATCGACGGAGCCGGAGGGCACCGGACGGGGCCGGGTCAGGCGGGGTAGCCGGGCAGCGGGAAGTCCCGGCACAGGCGGGCCACGGCGGCGCGGACGCCGTCGCGGGCGGGCGCGGGGAGTCGGTAGTCGGTGTCGCCGAGCTGCTCCACCGCCTCGACGGCCCGGCAGAAGAGGTCGGCGCAGGCGGCCATGTCGGCGGGCCCCATGCCGCGCAGCGCGAGCGTGTTGGTGCCCAGGCGGATCCCGGAGGTGACGTGGGCGGGCCTGGTGTCGCCGACGATGCGGTTCTTGTTGACGATGATCCCGCACTCCTCCAGCGCCCTCTCGACGACGACGCCGGTGTAGCCCTTGGCGCCCACGTCGATGAGGACGAGGTGGTTGTCGGTCCCGCCGGTGACCAGGCCCTGCCCGCGGTCCACCAGCTCCACCGCGAGCTGCCGGGCGTCCAGCCGCAGGCGCAGGGCGAGCTCGCGGAAGGCGCCGGTGGAGGCGGCGGCGAACGCCCGGGCCTTGGCCGCCACCCCGGCCAGGTCCGGGGTGCCCTGGGCGCGGGGGAAGACCGCCCGCTGCAGCGCCCCCGCCAGCGTCCCCCTCCCGCCGGGACCCGGCCGGGCGGCGTCGGGACCGGACAGGATGAGCCCGCCGCGCGGGCCGTAGAGCTGCTTGTAGGTGCTGGTGGTGGTCACGTGGGCGTACGGGACCGGGCCGGGGTGCTCGCCGGCCGCGACCAGCCCGGCGATGTGGGAGATGTCCGCCAGCAGCCAGGCGCCGCACCCGTCGGCGATCTCCCGGAAGCGGGCGAAGTCGATGGTGCGGGGGTAGGAGCTCGCGCCGCATACGATCAGCTTGGGCCGGACGCGCCGGGCCAGCTCGGCGACCTCGTGGTAGTCGATGAAGCCGTCGGGGCCCACGCCGTAGCCCACGGTCCGGAAGTACCTGCCGGTGACCGAGGCGGGGGAGCCGTGGGTGAGGTGCCCGCCGGCGTCCAGGTCCATGCCGAGCACGGTGTCGCCGGGCTCCAGCAGGGAGAACAGCACCGCGAGGTTGGCCGAGCTGCCCGAGTGGGGCTGCACGTTGGCGTAGTCGGCTCCGAAGAGCTCGCGGGCCCGGGCCACGGCCAGCCGCTCGACGTCGTCGGCCACCTCGCAGCCCGCGTGGAAGCGGGCGCCCGGGTAGCCCTCGGCGGTCACGTTCCCCAGTGCGCTGCCGGCGCAGGCCAGCACCGACGGCGGCGCGGTGCTGCACGCGGCCACCATGGCCAGCGTCTCCGCCTGGCGGCGCATCTCGCGCTCCAGCAGGTGGAAGATCTCGGGGTCCTCGGCGGCGAGGTTCTCCGTCGCGCGCCGGTGGAATTCGGCCAACCGGACCATGCGGGCCTCCAGTCGTCAGAGCCGCCGGGAAAAGGCTCCCGGAAGGGCGGTGAATTCGATCCGCGGACGGCAGATTAGGCACCCCCAGTTAAGCGCTGGTTATGACGCTTTATTAGGATTCGTGAGAAATTGCAGCGCTGAATTCCCCGTCTCCTTCCCCCCGCCGGCGGGTGGGGCGCCGCGGGCCCTGGAGTGCGACGTAACCGCGCGGCAACCGGTTGCCGGGAGGGTGAACGGCGATACCGGTTTGACGGCGACCACGACGGCGGCTTTGACGGGACGACACTGGAGGGCCAATGGCCACGGGACCACCGCATCGGTACTTCCAGGTTCTGGTGAACCACCGGGCGCAGTACGGCATATGGCCCCTGGACGACGCCGTACCCGGCGGCTGGTCGCCGATCGGGTTCGTCAGCACGCGCGAGGAGTGCCTGGTCCAGGTGGCCGAGCTGTGGCGGGACATGCGGCCGGCCGGGAAACCGGACGAGGACGGGGGCGGGGCGGCCGGCTGGACCGGCCGGGTCGCCGCCGCCGCGGCCGCCCGCCCGGACGCCGTCGCGCTGAGCGGCGGCGCCCGCCTCACCTACGGTGAGCTGCTGGAGGGCGCGCGCCGGCTCGCCGGGCGGCTGATCGCCCTCGGCATCGGCGCCGAGGACCGGGTCGCGCTGTACCTCCCGCTCGGGGCCGCGGCGCTCACGGCGCTGCTCGGCATCGCCCTCACCGGAGCCGCCTACCTCCCGATCGACAGCCTCGACGACGCCGGCTGGCGAGATCTGGTGATCGCCGACGGCGGTGTCCGGGCGGTCGTCACGGACCGCGCCGACACCCTGGTGCACGTCGACGCGCACGTCCTGACCTGGCCGGACGAAACCGAGACGGATACCGGCACCGGGATCGCCGGCACCGACGCCGGTGCCGGTGCCGCGATCACCGCCGGTGACGAGGTCGTCGGCGCCGCCGCCGCCACGACGGCCGCCGCCGCCACGACGGCCGGACCCGCCGCGACCGGGCGGTCCGCCGCCCCGGTGCGCGGCCCGCGTGCACTCCCGTTCGACGCGGCCTGCGTGCTCTACCACCCGGCGGAGCGCGGATCGCGGGGCGTCGTCCTGGAGCACCGCCAGCTGGACGCCCTGCTGGGCGAGGTGCTCCCGGTCCGCCCGGGTGACCGCGTCGCGGTGTCGGGGCGCCTGTCCTCCGAGTTCGTCAACGCGGACCTGCTGCGCGTCCTGCACGGCGGGGCCGAGGCGGTCCTGCCGCCGGGCGCCGCCGATGCCACGGGCGCCGCCAGGGACACGGGCGGCACCGGGGACACGGGCGCCGCCGGAGACACCGGCGGCACCGGCGGCACCGGGGACGACCACGCCCGCCCGCCCGCCCCGACGTGCTCCTCGCGCTTCTACGGATCCCTGGAGACCGGTGTCGTGTGCGCCGGGCGCAGGGCGCTCCGCGCCGGGCCGGGCCCGGCGCGGACGCTGATCGGCCCGCCGTTCGCCGGCTGCCGGTTGTACGCCCTGGACGACGACCTCCGGCCGCTCGCCGTGGGCGGCACCGGCTCCCTCTACGTCGGAGGCCCGGTGGTCGCCCGCGGCTACCTGGACGATCCGGCGGCGACGGTCGACCGCTTCCTCCCCGACCCCTTCGCCGCGGACGGCAGCCGCATGTTCGCCACGGGACACCGCGTGCGGCTGCTGGAGGAGGGAGTGCCGGAACGCCTCGACGGATAGGCCGCAGGCGTCCGGAGAGCACGCATCCGCAGCCCGGGGCTCCTGCCGTCCGACCGAGCGCGACCCGTCCCGCCAACCGAACAGACAGGAGCGGAAATGTCCGTCACTCCTCATGTCACCGTGCTGAGCGGCGCGCTGGGCGCCGGCTCGCGCACCGAGCGCCTGGCCCGCTGGTGCGCGCGGGAATGCCTCTCCCGGGGGGCGACCGCCACCCTCTTCGGGGGCGCCGAGCTGGACTTCCCGTTCTACGGGGAGCCCGGCCGCCACGGCCCCCGGGTGGCCCGGTTCCTGGACGACCTGGCACGCGCCGACGGCGTCGTGCTGGTGACGCCCGCCTACCACGGCAGCGTGTCCGGCCTGCTCAAGAACGCCCTCGACTACGTCAACGAACTGGCCGCGGACGTACGCCCCTTCTTCGACGCCAGGGCGGTGGGCTGCGTCGCCCTGGCCGGGGGGGAGCAGGGCGCGGCCGCGACCCTCGCCACCATGCGTGCCATCGTGCACGCCCTGCGCGGCTGGCCGACACCGCTCGGCGTCGGCGTGACCGGAGGCTCCCTGCCGGACGGCGACGCCTCGCCGGCGAGCGAGCGCACGCGCCGGCAACTCGGCCTCATGCTCGACCAGGTCCTGTTCCGCGGCTCCGTGCCCGGGGCGGGACGGCCGCAGGAGGCCGCCCTGTCCTCTCTCGCGCTGACTGCGCTCGACGCCGGATATTTCGACGCCGGAAAGAGCGGATCGCCCCGCGGTGGAACGTCTCCCGAGATTTCCGCCGAGCCGGTGCTTTACCGCCACGCGGATAGATAACCGCCATTTAACCGGCTTTATCTATTTTCTCCATATGTCGGATATCGAGGTCGGCTCCCGTCCGGGTGGACCAGGCGCGACCCACGTCACGAAGCAGGAGCTCCGATGACCCACAGTTCGGCTCCAGACACCCCGGGCGGGTACGCACCCGCGCACCGCGTCCTCGACGCGGTGACGCGGTGGGCCCGGCGGGCACCCGCGGCCACGGCGGTCCGCGCACCGGACGGCGAGTTCGGCTTCGCGGAGCTCGCCCGCCACGTGGACGCCCTCGCCGCCGCGCTCGTCGACGCCGGCGCCGGCCCGCAGACGCCCGTCGGCCTGTGCACCGGCAGATCACGCTGGCTGGTGGCCGGCCTGCTCGCGGTCTGGCGGGCGGGCGCCACCGCCGTCCCGGTCGACGACGGCCATCCCGCCGACCGGATCAACTTCGCGCTCCGCGACGCCGGGGTGAAGATCCTGCTCGGCGACCGGCTCCCGCCCGGCGCCGCGCCCCCGAAGACGCGCACCCTCCTCCCGGAGGAGGCGGCCGGGCGGCGGGTGAGCGCGTGGGCCGCGCTCCCGGACCCGGACGACTGCGCCTACGTCATCTACACCTCCGGGACCACCGGCTGGCCCAAGGGCGTGGAGGTCACCTACCGGGGCCTCGACACCCTGCTCGACGCCCTCGCCTGCCTGGGGCTGCCCGCCGGCGGGCTCGGGGTCAACGCCGTCTCCCCGGCGTTCGACGGCTGGCTGTGGTGCACCCTGCTCTACCTGTGCCACGGACAGGGCGTCGCCCTCGTCGACCTGGAGGAGGGGCTCGACGCGGCGCTGGAGGCGGTGCGCCCGCGCACCGTCTGCCTCACGCCGTCGCTGCTCGCCTCCTGTGCCGGGGACATCCCCAGCGCCCGGGTCCTGGTCGTGGCCGGCGAGCCCTGCCCGCCGGAGCTGGTGCGCAGGTTCGGCGACGGCCGCAGGATCCTCAACGTCTACGGCCCCACCGAGACGACGATCGCCGCCACCTGGGCCGACAGCCACCGCGGCGACGACGTCCGGACGATCGGGCGGCCGCTCCCCGGCTACCGCGCCCACGTGCTGGACGACCGGCGCCGCCCGGTACCGCCCGGCGTCCCCGGGGAGCTGTACCTGGCCGGCGCGGCCGTCGCCCGGGGCTACCGCAACCGGCCGGGCCTGACCGCCTCGCGGTTCGTCCCCGACCCCTTCGGCGGAGCCGGTGACCGGATGTACCGGACCGGCGACGTGGTGGTCGAGCGGCCCGACGGCCAGCTGGAGTACCACGGCCGGCTGGACGACCAGGTCAAGGTGCGGGGCCTGCGGGTGGAGCTCGGCGAGATCGAGCGCGTGGCGCTGCGCGCCCCCGGCGTCCGCGCCGCGGCGGCCTTCGTCACGGAGACCGGTGACGCGGTCGGCCTCGCCGTGGTGCCCTCGGTCGCCCCCGGTACCCCGGAGGACTCCCCGGCCGGGGCTCCGGACTCGCCCGCGGCCCTGGACGCGACTCCGGCCCCGGACCCGCGTTCGGTCCCGGCCCCGGCCCTGGCCTTGGACGCGACTCCGGCCCCGGCCCCGGCCCCGGCCCCGCGCTCGGCCCCGGCCTCCCCTCCGGAACCGGACGGGGAGGCCCGGCTCGCGGCCGAGGTGCGGGCCCGTTGCGCGGCGGGCCTGCCGGAGGCGATGGTGCCCGCCGCGGTCGCCGTCGTGGCGGCCCTGCCGACCCTCCCCACGGGCAAGGTCGACCGTACGGCGCTCGCCCGGCTCTCCCCGCGCGGGCCGGTGGCCGGCCGGCCTCCGGAGGGCGAGCGCGAGCTCCTGGTCTGCGAGGTGCTGGGCGAACTGCTCGCCCGCCCCGTCGAGGACGCCGGAGCCGACTTCTTCGAGCTCGGCGGGCACTCGCTGCTGGCCGCCCGGGCGGTCTCGGCGCTGCGCCGCCGTACCGGGCTGCGCCTGACGATGGCGCACCTGCTGGCCGCCCCCACCGCCGAAGGCCTGGCCGCCGCGCTGGACCGGCTCGCCGAGGACTCCCTCGTGGGGACGCTGTGAGCCGCCCCTGGCTGGTGTCGTGGCCCGCCGGCCCCGCCCGGCCCGCCCGCCCGACGCTGCTCTGCCTGCCGCAGGCCGGAGCCGGCTGCGGCCAGTTCCGCCCCTGGCAGGACGCGCTCGGGCCGGAGGTGTCCGTGGTCGGCGTGCAGCTGCCCGGCCGGGAGAACCGCTTCACCGACCCGCCGGCCCGCAGCGTCGAGGAGGTCGTCGGCGCGGTCGTCGCCGAGCTCGCCGGCGACCCCGCCGGACCGCTCGCCTCGGGGCTGCCGTTCGTCGTCTTCGGCAACAGCTTCGGCGGGCTGCTCGGCTACGAGATCGCCCGCGCCCTCGGCGGCCGCCACGGCCGGTGGCCGGACGCGCTGATCGTCGCCGCCTGCCGTCCCCCCGGCATGTGGACCGGCGCGGGCCGGGGCCTGGTGGAGGGGGAGGAGGAGCTCGAGCGGCTGCTGGCGGGCCGCGGGCTCGGCGAGGACGACCTCGACGAGGACAGCCGCGAGCTGGCGCTGGAGGTCCTGCGGCACGACGCCCGGCTGTCCCTGACGTACGTCCACGACGACGGCGCGGGGGGCGCGCTGTGCCCGGTCGAGGCCTGGGGCGGCGAGGCCGACGAGACCGTGCCCCCCGGCCAGCTCGCGGGCTGGCGCGACCACGCCGCCGCCGGATTCCGCCGCCGGCTCTTCCCCGGCGGCCACCACTTCTGCCTGGAGCGTCCCGGCGCGGTCCTGCCGCTGCTGAGCGAGCGGCTCCGGCAGCCCGCCGGAAACCTTGAGAGGAGCCGTAGTTGACTTCCTCCCCTGCCTAAAGGCGGGGGATTCCAGCGGTCGCCCGCTGGGGTTCCTGCTTCACCGACGACCGCCCCGTCCGGGAGGACTCCCGTTGAGGTCTCACACCGTCTCCACAGGCAGACGCCGCCAGCCCGGCGGCCAGGATGTTGCGTGCCGCGTTCACGTCGCGGTCATGCACGGCGCCGCAGTCGCACGTCCACTCGCGGACGTTCAGCGGCAGCTTCCCGCGGATCGTGCCGCAGGCTCCGCACAGCTTGGAGCTGGGGAACCAGCGGTCGATCACGACGAGTTCGCGCCCGTACCAGGCGCACTTGTACTCCAGCATGGAGCGCAGTTCCGTCCACGACGCGTCCGAGAT